>JBCLTK010000001.1:0-703610 GCA_041226025.1 Corynebacteriaceae bacterium 6-324
GACTTTCTCATTTGTCTAGAACTGGTTTTCTATAACCATAATACGAGCACCGGACACCACAAATCCAGTCGAACAAAGTAACGAATTAGCAACGTTTCTAAAAGTGGCGGCGCGGCGGTTGCGGCTTTGGCACAATGGGACAAAGCGAATCGAAACAAGGAGAATTAAAAGTGACTTACCGTGTGCAAACCCCGATGACAGATGAAGTTATTGAGACTTTCCCGACCGCAACAGCGGAAGATATTGAGCATGTCTTGGCGGAAGCTCATAGTGCTGCAAAGTCGTGGGGCGCAATAGATATCGAGAAGCGTGCGGAGATTGTCGCCAAGATTGCAGAGCTTTTCGATGCACGCAAGCAGGACCTGGGCGCCATCATCGCAGAGGAGATGGGCAAGCCATTAGCTGAAGGTATTGAGGAAGCTGAATTCTCAGCAGAAATCTTCAAATACTATGCCGACAATGGACCTAGGTTTGCCGCTGATGAAGAGATTCCGACCAACTCTGCAGGCAAAGCAGTTATCCGTCGACTGCCAATCGGCGCACTTTTGGGCGTTATGCCGTGGAATTTCCCGTATTACCAAGTAGCGCGCTTCGCCGCGCCAAACCTCATGCTGGGCAACACAATTATTCTCAAGCATGCGGAGATTTGCCCGCGTTCGGCGCTTGCAATTCAGCAAATCTTGAATGACGCTGGCGTACCGCAAGGCGTGTACAACAATGTGTTTGCCTCACATGACCACATCGCGGAGATGATTGCGGATCCGCGTATCCAGGGCGTATCGCTGACTGGATCGGAGCGCGCGGGCGCCATCATTGGTGAGCAAGCGGGTAAGAATTTGAAGAAGGCTGTGCTTGAGCTCGGCGGCTCGGATCCTTATATTGTGCTCGACACCAAGGACGTGAAGGCAGCTGCGAAGTTGGCGTGGGAAACCCGCATGTACAACACTGGCCAGGCATGCAATTCCAACAAACGTTTAATTGTCATGGAGGATATTTATGACGAGTTCGTTGCTAAATTGGTCGCGCTGGCGCAGCAGATGAAGCCTGCGGATCCAATGCAGTTGGCTGATTCGACTGAGAATTCTTATGCGCCACTATCGTCGCGTTCTGCGGCAGAAGGCTTGGCCGAGCAGTTGAAAAATGCAGTGCAGGAAGGTGCGACTGTGCATGTGGGCGGTGAATTGGCCGAGGACAGTGCGTACTTCTCCCCTGCTGTTGTTACAGGAATTGAGCGCGGTTCGGATTCTTATTATGAAGAGTTCTTTGGGCCAATCGCTGTGGTTTACAAGGTAAGCAGTGACGAGGAAGCACTGGAACTAGCCAATGATTCCCAGTTTGGCCTGGGTGGCGCGGTGTTCTCCGAAGATAAGGCACGAGCAGAGAAGATTGCTCGCCAGCTTGAGGTCGGTATGTCCAACGTGAATACTCCTGCCGGTGAGGGCGCGGAGATTCCATTCGGCGGCGTGAAGCGTTCGGGCTTTGGCCGGGAGCTGGGACCGCTGGCGATGGATGAATTCGTAAATAAGCAGATGTACTTCGTTGCCGATTAAGGCGCGGAAGTACATCTGCTGTTGAGGAAAGGATTTGGGGTACTAGACCCCTGCTAGTGCCTCTTCTTCCTTTTCGCGCTTTGCGTCAGAGCGCTTGTTCTGGAAGCGGCGGACGAATGCTGCGACCAGGACCAAGCCCATCAGGGTGTACATGCCAATTGCGATTGGGGAGCCAACCAGGATGGAGTAGTCACCACCGGAGGACAGCAACGCGTTGCGGAAGCTGGACTCTGCGAGTGGTCCCAGGATGACGCCGATCATGATTGGTGCCAGTGGGAAATCGAAGTGTCGCATGACGAAGCCAACGAGGCCGATGACCAGAACGAGCCAGAGGTCAGCGATTGCTGCGGAGGTTGCGTACACGCCCAAGGCACAGAATACGGCGATGCCTGGGTAGAGGTAGTAACGCGGAATCAGCAGGAGCTTTGCCCACATTGGCGCCAGCGGCAGGTTCAGAATCAAAAGGACGAACAGGCCGATAAACAGGGATGCGAGCAGTGGCCAAACAAGGTCGGCGTTGCGCTCGAAGAGCAGTGGACCAGGCTGGATGCCGTACTGCTGGAATGCTGCCAGCATGATGGCGGCGGTTGCGGAAGTCGGAAGACCCATCGCGAGCAGTGCGCCCATTGCGGTACCGGCGGTTGCGTTGCCCGCAGCTTCAGGTCCGGCGACACCGCGGATGGCGCCTTTGCCGAACTGTGGGTCTTTGCGTCGTTCGTCGAGCTTGCGCTCAGTTGCGTAAGCCATGAAGGTTGGAACCTCTGCACCACCGACTGGGATGACGCCGAAAGGAACGCCGAAGCTGGCACCGCGCAGCCATGCAGGAAGCGCGTCTTTGAACTCAGCCCAAGACAGGCGGGCGCGTTCGATTTTGCCTTCGCGCACCTTCGGAACTGGTTTGGACTGCTCGTAGATAACGTAGAAGACTTCGCCGAGGGCCAGGATGCCGACGGTGACGATGATGATGCCGATGCCGTCGAACATTTCAGGCACGCCGCCTGTGAATCGCTGGGCGCCGGAGATCTCATCAATGCCGACGGTTGCGACCAGAAGGCCAACGACCAGGGAAATCAGGCCGCGCAGCAGGGAGTCAGAGACCACGGCTGCCGATGCCAGGAAGGCGAAGACTGCGAGCGCGAAGTATTCGGCTGGGCCGAAGAGGATGGCGAACTCGGCAAGCTTTGGAGCGAAGAAGACCACGAGGGTCGTTGCGATAAGACCACCGGTGAACGCGCCGATGGCGGCTGTTGCAAGCGCCTGCGGGGCGCGCCCGCTCAGCGCCATTTTGTGGCCTTCGAATGCGGTTGCAATAGCTGTCGAACCACCAGGGGTGTTGACCAGGATAGCCATGGTGGAGTCACCGAAGAGGCCACCGAAGTAAACGCCGGCGAACATAATGAACGCGGCGGTTGGGTCAAGGGTAAAGGTAATAGGTAGGAGCAGTGCCACTGCCATGGAGGAACCCATGCCGGGCAGAACACCCACGGCGGTGCCGAGCAGTGCGCCGATGAGGACGTAGACGAGGTTCATCGGCGAAAATGCATCGCCGAAACCCATCATAAGGTTATTGAGTGTTTCCATCATTAGAAGATGCCTCCTAGGATTCCGGCTGGCAGGTTAAGGCCAAGACCAGCGGAGAATGCGACCTGCACTGCGCAGGAGAACACGATTCCAACTGCGATGGCATTGAGGTACTTCTTGTGGCCCATGGCAATGGAGAAGCCGGCGAACAGGAATGCCGCGGAGATGATCCAGCCAACTGGCTCAAGAATCAAAATGAAGACGATGAAGATGACGATGGATGCAGTCAGGGACCACCGACGGGCGGTGTCTGGGCTGATGCGCGCGTCGCCGCCGTATTCACCGAGTGGGGTGACGTAGCGGGGTTCATCGCCAGGCGATGGCTTGCGAATGGTGTCGATGACCAGCATGACAACCAGGATGTAGGAAAGTACAACAAGAATTGAGGGGTAGAATTTTGGCCCCGGTAGTGCTGCCGACTCCGGGACGTCCATGGTGAAGATTCCCCATGTGACGTAGGAGGCGAAGATGAACACGATGGCGGCCATGATCAAGGGGCCGTAGCCCCTGAAAGACGGCAGGTCAGGGATAGACGAGGACGTCTCAGACGACGTCTCCGATGGTGCTGAATTAGTCATGATGGAGGTCCTTAGTAGCCCAACTGTTTCCAAATATCGTCAACGATGATGCGCTCTTCTTCGAGGTTCTTTTTAAAATCCTCGCCAATCAAAGAGCTGTCAGCCCACTGGTTACGTTCAAGAACGTCTGCCCAGGTGTCGGACTCAAGTACTTCGCGCATGATGGTGCGCAGTTCTTCCACGTCTTCGTCTTCTAGTCCTGGAGGCGCAACAACACCGCGCCAGTTGACCAGGGATACGTCGTAGCCTTGCTCGATCATCGTTGGGGTATCGATGCCATCGACAGGCTCTTCTGCGGAAATGCCGAGCATCTTCAAACGCCCTGCTTCGATCTGGTCAGAGAAGTCGTTGTAACCAGAAACCGAAGCGTCGATGGTGCCCGACAGCAATGCGGTTGCTAGCTCAGCGCCGCCGGAGTGTGCCATGTAGTTGACTTCTTTGGGGTCGATGCCGGCTTCATCGGCAAGCTGAGCGATGATCATCTGGTCCAAGGAACCAAGGGAGCCACCGCCCCACGGGAAGTTGCGGGGGTCTTTAGCCATTTCCTGCATGACGTCATCGACGGTCTCATAAGGGGAATCGGCTGGTACGACGAGCACGTCGTAGTCGTCAGTGATACGTGCAATAGGGGTTACTTCATCGATGGATACACCTGAACCATTGATGTTGATGGCGCCGAGCATGGTGATGCCCATGACCATCAGGGTTGTGTTGTTTCCAGGCATTTCCATCAGCTGGGATAGGCCGATGGTTCCGCCGGCGCCAGGAATGTTGACCACGGTGGGGTTAACAACGCTTCCTTCTTCGCGCATGGTCTGTTGAATTTCACGGGCTGCACCGTCCCAGCCACCACCTGCTCCCGCAGGGGCGATAAGACTGACGGCGCTGCGCGCATCAGCTCCGGTGTCAGTCGCCGCAGCATCCCTGACTCCGAAGATGACCAACACAACGCCGACGATGATGGCAATGATCTGGGCCACCCGTTTTGATGTTGCACTCACTTATAGTTCTCCTAAACTCCAATGAATGAGAGTGACTTACAAACTATAAGAAGTGGATAGTGATCCGCAATACTTTTAGCCCAACGGGTGTATTGGCTCATTTTGTGCATATTTAGCGCATTTTAATCATCTCAATCGAGCAGATGCACCGCCTGGCTCCCCAAACTCCGGCCAACATGCAAGAGCATGACCGCGCGCGCACTCTCCCCATCTTTGTCCGCAATGGCATCCACAATCTCCTGATGCTCGCTCTTAATCTGCGCCTCACGGGCGGGGCTAATGTCTTTCTTCGACAGCGCGATAACGCGGTAACGGTCCGCCTTCGACCACAGGCGCTCAAGCTCATCAATGAGAATGGGATTCTTTGACGCGAGATAGACCGACCGGTGAAATACGCGGTGCGCCTGCAGCGCATCCACATCGCGATAAACCGGCTCCAACCTGGCAAGATTCGCCTTAATCTGCGCAAGATCTTCATCGGTTCGACGCTCAGCTGCTAGCTGCACAGCCAGTGGCTCAAGGGCGCGGCGCACCTCCAGAAGGTGGCGTGCTTCATCGGCAGAGACGTCTGAAACCTTGGTGTTTTTGTGCGCCGCCAAGTCAATAAGGCCCTCGCCACTGAGCCTTCGGATTGCTTCCCGCAACGGGGTCGTGGAGACGCCAATTTTGGCAGCCAATGCCGATTGTTGAATGGTCTCCCCGGGTGCGAGTTCACACGTCACGATCAGCTCTTTGAGCTTGTGGTAGGCGTAGTCGTTTTTTGTGACCAACTGGAAATTATCCATGTCAACTGCCTCTCTATTGATCTTTCATTCCAGCATATATAGAGTGCTACTTAATTCCTACATGTTATAAGATATAAGAAACAAGAGATGGTACCCCATGACCACTTCCTTCCCTGCGCGCACAACGCTTGGCGATGATTTCGCTCGCTTTCCGATGACCCTTCGGCTCTTTGCCGAAAATCTCGTCCGCCATGGCCGTGACCCCCAGCCCATCATCGACCGCGACTTGGATGCGGAAATCGAATTCAGCCCCGGTCGTCTGCTCATGCACGACACCACCTCTACCCCGGCACTGGTGGACATGGCGGCCATGCGCGATACTGTCGCGCGCGAAGGCGGCGACCCAACGGTGATTCGCCCGCACCTTCCGGTGGAAGTATCCATTGACCACTCGCTCGCCGTTGAGCATTTTGCCCGGCGCGACGCGGCTCGGCTGAACATCGCTGAGGAAATCCGCCGCAATAAGGAGCGTTACCGTTTCCTCAAGTGGGCATCGAATTCCATGGAGGGCATTCACATCAACCCACCGGGCACTGGCATCATGCACACCATTAACTTGGAACAGCTGGCAACGGTGGCAACAACCGATGGCACTTACGCTTTTCCCGACATGATGCTGGGCACGGACTCGCATACCCCCATGATTAATGGCCTGGGTGTTTTGGGCTGGGGCATCGGCGGTGTGGAAGCAGAGACTTTGATGTTCGGAATGCCCACCACGCTGCGGGTGCCTGAGGTGATTGGCGTGAGACTCATCGGCAAGCTTGCTGCTGGAGTAACCTCGACGGACCTGGCGCTGACTTTGACCAGTGAACTGCGCAAGTTTGGCGTGACCGGCAAGTTTGTGGAATTTTACGGCCCTGGGGTGTCCACCTTGAGCGTTGGTGACCGCGCGGTGGTGGCGAATATGGCGCCGGAGTTTGGTGCGACCACGGCATATTTTCCTGTTGATGAAGCCGGCATGGACTACCTGGCAATGACTGGGCGCAGCGCTGAGCATATTGATTTTGTGCGCTCCTATTACAAGGAAGCGGACCTGTGGTTTGACCCGGAAGCTAACCCTGAATACAACCAAAGCCTGGAACTGGACCTGGGCACGGTGTTTCCTTCCGCGGCTGGTCCCCGCCGCCCGCAGGACTTGCACGGGATTAATACTCTCGCAGGAGTTCTCGCGGATGTTGAACCGAATGTTTCTGCATTCCCGCTAGCTATTGCCTCAATTACTAGCTGCACGAACACCACCGATCCTCGGTTGCTAATCACCGCAGGCCTTCTTGCCCGCAATGCCCGCGCGAAGGGCCTGATGCCACCGAACTGGGTAAAGACCTCGCTGGCACCGGGCTCCCCGGCCGCGGCAAGCTATCTGGAACGTGGTGGGCTGCTGGAAGATTTGGCTGCGATTGGTTTCGATATCGTCGGGTTTGGCTGCACCACGTGCATCGGCAACTCGGGCCCGCTGACTCCGGAAATCCATGAACAAGAAGGAAAGCCGGTCGCGGTACTGTCGGGCAACCGCAACTTCCCCGGCCGTGTCCATCCGGACTTGGATTATGGCTTTCTCATGTCCCCGCCGTCAGTCATCGCATTTGCACTGGCCGGCAGAGCCGATATTGATATCTCTGCGGAAGCCCTCGGCGAAGATAACGCCGGCAATCCGGTACACCTGCGCGATATTTGGCCGAGCCCGCAAGATATCGATGAGGCCTTCACCAAGGCGATGGCACCCGACGACTTCGGCACAGATTTCTACGAGGCCTCCAATAACAAGTTGTGGCATGAGATTAATGCACCCGATGGACCGCTGTTTCTATGGGATGAAAAATCCACCATCTTGCGCCCGCCGCCGTTTGCGGACCTGGACCAGAAGTCACTGCTTGGCACCTATGATGCTTTCCCGCTGATGGCGCTGGGCGATGACATCACCACGGACCACATCTCCCCTGCCAGCGCGATTCCCAAGGACTCCTTCGTCGCTGACTTCCTAGTAGAACGCGGTGAGGACCGTGATGACCTCAACGTGTTCGCATCGCGGCGTGGCAACTGGGCGGTGATGGCCCGGGGCGCGTTCTACTCTCGCGCGGTGAAAAACAAACTGACGGATGCTCCCGGAATTGCCATGACCACGCACAGTCCCAGTGGTGAGAACATGCGCGTGTGGGATGCCGCCGGGCGGTATGCCAAGGAGAATCAGCCGGTAGTCATGGTGGCTGGCGACCGCTATGGCATGGGTTCCTCGCGTGACTGGGCAGCAAAAGTCCAACGCTTGCTGGGTGTTCGCGCGGTACTGGCCACCAGTTATGAGCGCATCCACCGCTCAAACCTCATCGGTTTGGGCATCTTGCCACTGGAGATTCCGCGTGACTTCGTGGACTTAGCGCCCGGCGACAGCATCCACATCCAAGCCGATGAGGTTAGCCCGCGCTGCCAGGTACCGGTCACCGTGACCAAGGTTGACGGGTCGACGGTGAGCTACCTTGCCACCGCAGCCATCGAAACAGGCAACGAAACGCAGTTGCTTGCCGATGGCGGCGTCATCCCCTCCATCTTGTCCACCGCATTAACTGCCTAATCAAAAGCGTAAGAAATCAAGAACATAAGAAAAGGAATAAGAAGCAATGACTACTTTTACCTCTGATGCCTATGATGAACTGGGCGAAAAGCTCGATTCCCTGCCATTCAACTTTGAAAACCTCGGCCGCGTGGAGCACTTTTCTGGGCCAGCGGAGACCGTGCAGGTCGACGAAGATAACCAGCTGCTCAAAGAACTAATGAAGCAGCCCGGTGAAGGCCGAGTTCTGGTAGTTGATGGCGGCGGGAAGATCACGTGCGCACTCATGGGCGGCAACATGGCGAAGATGTTTAAGGACAGCGGTTGGGCAGGCGTGGTTATCGTCGGTGCGATTCGTGACCGCGCTGAGCTGGCTGAGATTGAGCTGGGTGTGCTGGCGATAGGCTCAAACCCGAAGCGTAGTAAGAAAGAGCGTACGGGCGAGGTCGGGGTTACACTAGATTTTTCGGGCGTGAAGGTTGTTCCGGGCGCCATGGTTTATGCGGATTCTGATGGAGTGTTGATAGAGCGATGAGAAGTACACTGACGTGGATTTTTGTAGTACCTGCGTCGGTTGTACTTGGATTGGTCTTTAACTACTTCAATGTTGCTGCCGCGTGGATTCTCGCGGGCATCCTCATCGCGGGTGGCACTGCGCTGGTACGCAAGCAAGAATTGGTGCTGAATAAGCACATCGAAAAATCCGGCCGCGGTGTCATCGGCGTGCTGGCGGGTTTGCCGCTGGTCGGCGTGAGCATTGGTGAGGTTACGCCCTTTGTGCTGCCCGGCTTGGTGGTTTCGGTCATCACGGTGGCACTCGGAATTGGTGCGGGCGTCGTGCTGGCCAAAAGCGTGAAGGGCATTTCTCCACAGACGGGCATTTTGTGCATGCTTCCGGGTGGTTCATCCACCATTCCGGTGATTGCGATGGAAACAGGCGCGGACTATCGCTTGGTCGCGCTGTCGCAATATTTGCGCCTGCTCATCGTGTCTCTTTCGCTGCCGCTGGTCACGTCAATTTTCAACGTGCACGCCGGCGCAGTAGCAGAAGAAACTGGCACCTGGTGGGGTGCGGTGTTGTTGGTGGTGTTTGCGTTGGTGGGACCTTACATCGGCAAGCTATTACACTTTCCTGCACCCCATATTTTCGCGCCGCTGCTGCTCACGGTGGCTGCAGGACAATTCATCCCTGAAGCTCTAGTCATGCCGAATTTCGTGGCTGTGATTGGCTTTTTGATTATTGGCTGGTTTTGCGGCGGCGGTCTCTCGGTGCCGGTACTAAAGATTTTCGCGCGCCAGCTGCCGATGACCTTGCTGTTTATCATCATCACGATTGCGACCTGCGCCGCCACTGCCCTGCTGCTGACTGCCTGGCTGGACATCTCATATTTCGATGCCTACCTGGCAACCAGCCCTGGCGGTTTGGAAACCGTCCTCGCGCTCGCGCATGAGGGCGGCTCCGGCCCCGCGGTGGTCAGCGTGCAGCTCATTCGACTGATGACGCTGCTGGTACTCGCGGGTTATCTGTCCACCATTATTCGGTGGATTATTAAGAGAGGCCGGGGATAATCGCATTGAGTCCAAGGAACAGCAGCAGTGTCAAAAGCGGGATAGCAATAGTCACTACAGCAATGTCTTTATAGGACAGGCGGTGGGTCATGCCACACACAATTAACATGGTAAGGACCGCTCCGTTATGAGGCATTGAGTCGAAGCTGACGGAAGCCATGGCGGTTACACGGTGCATAAGTTCCATACTGATGCCCTGCTCAGTGGCAAGTTGTGCAAGCTGCTCACCCATTGTCTGCATGGTGATGCTCAATCCACCGGATGAGGAACCCGTAATTCCTGAGATGACAGCAGTTGCAACGGTGGAAACCACCAAAGCATTTTCGCTAAACCCCAGCATATTGTCCTGCACTACGGCGAATACCGCGAGTGAGGCGATTACTGCGCCAAATCCAACTTCGGACGCAGTTGTGAAGCAAGGCAGAATTGCATTCTTGGCACCATCCGAAAACTCTCCAATGGACTGCTTTACGCGGCTTGGGAACATTAACACCATGACAATAATGGCCAGCGCCAACGAGATTGTCGGCCCCCAAACACCCGTAAGTGCCTGAATATCTGTCGAACCAAATTTCTCTTCAGCTAGGTAAGCCGTATCCATTCGCTCTGCGAAGTAGAAGACAAACGAAAAGTTCACGACAATGACAACGAGGATGGGAATCATCCCCAGCAAGCCCTGAGTCATAACCGAAGGATCTGTCTTGAGTGCGGTTGAGGCTTTTAGCCTTTCATCACCCGAATCTGTGCCCTCTCCAAGTCCGGCAGGAGTTTCAATGAAATTGCCGTCGGAATCGATCGGCATAAACTCTTCGCCGGTCTTCTTTATCTGCTTCATTCGATACTCGAGCCACGCTATGCCAGCAATAAGCATTACTGCAGCTGCGCCGAGACCAAAGTATGGCGCTGCATAAACGTTGGTACCGAAGTAGCTGGTTGGAATCGCATTATGCACCTGCGGGGAACCAGGAAGAGCGGCCAGCGCAAAAGTGATGGTGCCTAACGCAATGGCTGCAGGCATCAGACGCTTTGGGATCCCAGCTTCTTTGAAGAGAGCGGTCGCGATTGGCACGATAGTAAACGCAACGACCCATGCGGAGACTCCTCCATATGTGAGCAATGCCGTCGCGATGACTGTCGAAAGCATGGCGCGTTTCGGTCCGAAGAGCGTCGTGATTCCCTTTGCAAGATAGCGAGCTAGTCCCGTCGAAGTCATGAGGTAGCCGAATATAGCGCCGAAGAGGAACAACGGGAAGTAGCTGATGATAAATCCGCCCAAAGCGGGCATGAAAATCTGGGTGTATGAACCCATAATCGGCTGGCCGGAAAAAACAACCGCGATGAGTGCTGCGATGGGTGCAACTACCACAACCGAATGCCCACGATAAGCAAAGATAATTAAGAAGGCTAGGGATATCACCACACCCGTTAATGCGAGAAACATTGGAACTCCTGAAATTTTGAGGTCATTACTATCGCGAGCGCATTACTATGGAGCTTTATGACTGCTGATGCCCGCGAGCGAATCTTGACGTGCTCGCGTCGACTTTTTAGTGAAAGAACTTTTGCGCAGGTCTCCTTGAAAGACATTGCCCACGAAGCGGAGGTTTCAGTTGCGCTGATTGTGAAGCACTTTCAAAACAAGGACTCACTGTTTGAAGCAACCGTGGACTTCAGTAATTCGTCAGAGGCCCTTTTTTCAGGGCCATTCGAAGAGCTGGGCAGAACAGCAATCAGAGAGACCCTGACTGCTCCGCATAATGCGCCTTACTCCATGGCCCGCATGATTACGGTGTCCACTGGAAATCCTGAGAGTTTGAACGCGATTGGCAAGCGCATCCGCTCAGACCTGCAAGAAGTTTTGGTCGATCGCATCCGCAATGAGGCGCCACATCCAAACCCGTCGCCAGAAATCCGTGCACAATCTGCTTTGTCCTTGCTACTGGGCCTATCAATGATGAGACGTTTCGCTGATACTGACTTTTTGTCATTCAGCGAAACGTCCCTAGAGAACCATTATTCGAAGATTCTCCAGCACATTGTTAATGGCGAAGCTCATTAATCACTGCGGAGAAATCTAGATTCCCGTGGCCATCTTCGACGAATGCAGCATAAGTATCTGCAGCAATCTTTCCGAGTACGGTATTGGTTCCAGTCGTCTCCGCAGATTCCATCGCCAACTTTAGGTCTTTGAGCATCAGAGCCGATGAGAAACCGGGCTTAAACTCATTATTGGCAGGCGATGTAGGCACGACGTCTGGAATTGGGGCATTGACAGAAAGTGACCAGGAGTTGCCTGTTGCATTGGACACCACATCAAAGAATGCTTGATGCTCAAGGCCAAGACGCTCGCCCAAGACAATGGCTTCAGATAGCACCAACTGTTGAACCGCCAGAATCATGTTATTGCAAGCTTTAACAGCTTGACCGTTGCCGCTTTGCCCGCAGTGGGTAATGGAACGGCCCATGATCTCCAGTAACGGTTTCGCCTGGTTAAATGCTTCTTCCGTTCCGCCGACCATAAATGCAAGTGTGCCAGCTTGAGAACCCGTCACGCCTCCGGATACAGGGGCATCAACGAACAAGGACCCTCGTTCTTGGATGAGCTCCCCTACTTCGCGAGCATCTTGAACCGAAATAGTGGAGGAATCTATGTAGAGCTTGGCAGTGGAGTCTGACTCCACCAATTCCCCAATAACCTTTTTCACCAAGTCACCATTGGGGAGCATGGTAATAACGGCTTCTGCACCTTGCGCTGCTTCAACGGCGGTGTCAAAGGTCTGGACCCCGGCTTCTTCGGCGATCGACCGAGCTTGGTCAGATACATCGAAGCCACGCGTGGACAAACCAGATTTGGCTAGGTTGATGGCCATGGGACCACCCATGTTTCCCAAGCCAACAACGGCAACTGTTGAGATTGACATGCTGTGTACCTTCCTTAATCCATAACCGGCATGGAGAACTGTGGCCCTGCGTTGCTGTCATCTGGCCAGCGACTGGTCACCGTCTTTGTCTTCGTGTAGAAGCGGAAAGAGTCCGGTCCGTGCTGGTTGAGGTCACCAAAGCCCGAGGCCTTCCAGCCACCGAAGGTGTGGTAGGCAATTGGCACTGGGATAGGCACGTTGATGCCAATCATGCCGACGTTGACTTGGGTCGCGAAGTCGCGTGCCGCGCCACCGTTCGACGTAAAGATAGCGACACCGTTGCCGTACTCATGCTCATTCGGCAGCTTTACAGCTTCTTCAAGCGTCTCAGCTCGCACCATAGACAGCACCGGGCCAAAGATCTCATCGGTGTAAATCGACATTTCAGGAGTGACATTGTCGAAGAATGTTGGGCCGGTGAAGAAACCGCCAGCGAGAGATTCTCCCTCGTAGGAAGCATCAGCCATGTCGAGGGTGCGGCCATCGGCAAGCAATTCAGCTCCGGCATCAACGCCCTGCTGGATGTAGTTTTCTACCCTGTCCTTGGCGTCCTGGGTAACCAAAGGGCCGTAGTCTGAAGATTTGTCTAGGCTGTGGCCGACCTTAAGTGAAGGAATCCTTTCGACCAGTGCATCGCGCAGCTTGTCTGCAGTTTCTTGGCCCACTGGCACAACCACTGACAATGCCATGCAGCGCTCACCGGCGGAACCGAAAGCAGCGCCTACCAAGGTATCTGCGGTTGCTTCGATATCAGCATCTGGAAGAACAATTGCGTGGTTCTTAGCTCCGCCGAAGCACTGTGCACGCTTACCTGTCGCAGCACAACGCTCATAGATGTATTGAGCAATTGGAGTAGAACCGACGAAGCCAATGGCCTGCACGATATCGGAATCCAGCAACGCATCCACGGATTCCTTCCCGCCGTGAACCACGTTGAGGACACCAGCCGGAGCTCCAGCCTCCATGAACAATTCCGCCAACTTCACTGGGACGGAAGGGTCGCGCTCTGAGGGCTTGAGAATGAACGCGTTTCCCGCTGCAAGTGCCGGTCCGGCCTTCCACAGAGGAATCATCGCTGGGAAATTGAAAGGCGTAATGCCTGCGACAACGCCAAGTGGCTGACGCATAGAGTAGGTATCGATGCCAGCCCCGACTTCACTGGAGTACTCACCTTTGAGCTGATGTGGAGCACCAAGAGCGAACTCCAAAACCTCAAGTCCACGCTGAATATCTCCCTTTGCGTCTGGGAAAGTCTTTCCATGCTCAAGAGACAATGTAGTGGCAAGGCTGTCCATGTTCTCATTGATGAGCGAAATCCATTTCATGATGATGCGAACACGCTTCTGAGGGTTCAGCTTGACCCACACTTTTTGTGCTTGAGCCGAGCTTTCGATGACATGATTGATGTCGTCCACATTTGCAAGGGCAACCTCTGACTGTGGCTTGCCCAGAGATGGGTTTAGTACAGGCTGAGTCTTTCCTGACGTGCCGTCGTATGCTTGGCCGTCAACATAGTGCTTGATGGTGTTCATGATGGTAGACCTTCCTCTGATCGATGTAGGACTCACGTTAGTGAGAGTCACCACACCAGACACGCAAAAATGTGTCCCATAACACCATTCACCCCCTCGTTGGCCCGCCGAGCTGCATAGTACGATTTGAGCAGTGGGTGTACACCATTCACTTAATATCGTGGGAGGAACTCGAACGCAATGACGCCAACACACGGACAATCACGCAAAGACTGGGAAGCCGACGTCATCCTGAATGACGGCGGGATAGCTTCACTGCGCCCCATCCGCACAACGGACACCGAAGAGCTTCGGCGATTCTACTCACGAGTCTCCGATCATTCGAAATACCTGCGGTTTTTCGCGGCCCATCCTGTCCTCACCGATGATGACATCAACCTCTGGGTCAACACTGACGGCTATGAGAAGGTCACTCTAGTAATGCTCGAGCGTGACAACATCATCGCCGTCGCAGGCTATGAGTTGGTGGATTCTTTCCTTCCCGCACGAGTTGGTGATGTGTCCTTCTTGGTGCAAGACTCGCACCATTCGCGGGGCTGCGGGAACATCCTGCTGGAGCATCTTGCTGAGATTGGCCGCGAAGGCGGCATGGAACGTTTCTATGCGGAAATGCTTATGACCAACCGTCAAATGGCCCAAGTGTTCATTCGTGCCGGTTACTCTGCATCACCAGAACTTGAAGATGGGTTCTTGACCGTCGACTTCACTATCGAGCCAAACACTAAGTCACGCGAAGTTATGGAACGCCGTGAAATGAGAGCAGAGGCCAACTCTATTGCCCGTATTTTGAATCCAACATCGGTCGCAGTAGTTGGCTCAATTGATGGGGTTGGAACCGTTATCCCTTCCCTCGTCCAGGGCAATTACCAGGGAAAACTACACATCCTCACGACAAACTCAAGCGAGGACTTCGCCGTTGAATCCCTGGAAAGACTTGGCGAGGATATTGACCTGCTGTTAATCGAACACGCTCCAGGAAACTTAGCTGCCATCATGGCTGCGGCCGCACAACGCAATGCCAAGGGCATCATTGTTGTCGCTAGCAGCTATAACCCGAACTTGTCCGCGAGCGATAGCCGAGAATTGGTGCTTACTGCGCGTGATTTCGGTATGCGCGCATTAGGCCCTGCAGCGCTGGGTATAATCAATACGGATGCGGCGGTAAGACTGAATGCGACCCCTGCTCCCATGCCACCGGCCGGCAGCGTGGGTATTTTTACTCAGTCGGCCGGTGTCGGCACACTCGTGCTTTCTCGTGCCATTGAACGTGGACTTGGAATCAGCTCATTCATCGCCGCCGGATCTTTCGCCGACATCACCGGCAATGATGTTATTCAATATTGGGGTGCGGACGACAACACCTCAATTTGCCTGCTCTCCTTAGATTCCATTGGCAATCCCCGAAAATTCTTCCGAGTGCTACGGCGCCTCGCACTGGAAAAGCACGTGGTGGTTTTCATTCCATCCCGGGCCCTCAAGTCTGCGCGCTATTATGCTGACGATGCCCCATACGAGTTGGAAGACGTGGACCCTCGGGCGTTGGACGAAACCATCCGTAATACCGGATCCATGGTCGTTACTCGCCGGGAAACCATGTACGATATCGCCCACTTGCTCGCCCTTCAACCGCTACCGCAAGGAAACCGGGTAGCACTGATCTCCAATAGCGAGGGTCTGACCACCCAGATGGAACAAGCCGCCACCAGGTTCGGACTAGATCCACGCCCTGTAACGGTGTACAAGTCACCCATTGAAAACATTGCTGACCAAGCGAAACAATCTATTGCAAACCCTGAAATCGATGCAGTCTTGGCTGTCGTTGTCGAAGTTGGCTCTGGGCACATGCTCAACCGCGTAAGTAAAGAGTTAGACGAACTCGCTGCTGCAACTCAAGATACTCCACTCATCGGATCCTTCGTGGGTTTTCAACAGCCAGACTTCTCTCCCGAGAGCTTACCCATTTTCGACACTTATGCCGATGCATTGGAAACACTCCAAATCATATTGAGCAATGAAAACAAGCGAAGCGACGCCCGTCCACACCCTAACGACGAGCTGGTTGAAGGCAATTACACCAAAGCGCTGCACACTGTGGAAGAGATTTTGCGCCAATCTCCAGATGGACGCCGGGCAACGGATGCTGAATGTGCAGCAATCTTGGCCGCCTATGACATCAATGTTGTCCCTTGGTTCGCGGTCAACACCGTGGAAGAAGCAATCAAGGCCAGTAAAGATCTGGGATGGGAGGTGGTCCTGAAGTCTCTAAGCCCCATGGCGCGAGGAAGATCAGAATGGCCTGCGGTTATCCGCCATATACGCGATGAACACAGTATGAAAGAAGCTTGGAATACCTTGCGAGAAATGGCGGTTGAGCTTGCGTTAATTGAGGATTCGAGCACCGATATCTCGGTTCTAAAACCAGTCGTTCAAGCTAATGCCACAACAGGAGCGTCTTTGACAATCCGAGGCGTAGAAAGCACCGTAGTGGGCCCGATAGTCTCTGCGGGTATCTCCGGGATTACAAATGATCTACTCAAAGACATGGCTTGGCGAGTTCCTCCCATTCGGCGAACCGATGCTAGCTTGATGCTCAATTCACTAGCCGCAAGCCCCTTACTCACTGGATACCGTGGCGCAAAGGCATCTCAGATGTCCACGGTGGAAGACCTAATCATGCGCCTAGCGCGTCTCAAAGATGACATCAGTTCCATCGTGGAAGTGGAGCTAACGCCGGTAATTGCAGGCGTAACCTCCACCCAAGTTGTTGGTGCAAAGATGCGTATTGCCCCGCTAAACGCCCGGCGCGATCCACTCGCCCGTGCCTTTTCATAGAGGTAGGTGGACCTTGAAACTTGCATTAATTGATACGGATGAGATCCACAACTACAGCCTCGGACCTGAGCATCCCATGGGGCCAGACCGCGTCGATGCTGCCCTAGCTCTCTCGCAACAGCTCGGCATCCTGGATGACTTTCAGATTTCCCAACCAAACGTGGCGACCGATGAAATCCTCGAACTCGTTCACAGCAAGGCTTACATCCAAGCTACGCGCGCTAACCGCCCAAACCTTAAATTTGGAATTGGCACAGCAGATAATCCAGTGGCACCAGGGCTATCCGACGTTGCGGGGCGCATTAGCCGTGGAACTCTCGATGCCACTCGCACTGTGTGGGAAGGCACTGCCGACCGTGCAGTTAATCTTGCAGGGGGCTTACATCACGCATTCCCGGATTCAATGTCAGGGTTCTGCATGTACAACGACGCCGCAATAGCCATCACGTGGTTGCTTGAGAACACAGATATTGAACGAGTCGCTTATATCGATTTTGATGCACACCATGGTGATGGAGTGGAAAAGATCTTCTGGGATGACCCACGCGTGTTGACTATCTCCGTGCACGAGTCAGGGCTATATCTCTTTCCCGGATCTGGGTACGCCCACGAAATTGGTGGCCCAAATGCTGCAGGAACTGCTATCAATATTGCAGTATCGAAGAACGCTGGCGATAACGAGTGGCTGCAAGGCATCCACGCGGTTGTCCCCGCGATACTTCAGAAGTTCGTACCACAGCTGATCATCAGCCAACATGGCGCTGATCCGCACCGCGATGACCCACTAACAGACTTGACCCTCAGCATGGATGCAATGGCTCTGGCCTATCATTCCATGAGTGCCTGGGTGGATCAGTTTGCTGGCGGAAAGTGGGTCGCCCTAGGAGGTGGCGGCTATGAGCGCGTCTCAGTGTCTAGAGCTTGGACGCATGTACTGGCAGCAGTCAGCAAGCAGCCGGTCGATGCCACCACGAAGGTCTCAACTGAGGTCTTGATGGGTGATGAAGGCATCGACCGGAGTGCTTTGGAAATTTTTAGTCCCACTCTGGTCACAACCAGCCAGCCGAGTCCTGCGCTGATCGCGACTTCACGGGCAGTATTTCCCTATTGGGGCCTGCAGCCCTATGGCTAAACGAACGCCGAGACGCCCGTGATCGCACGGCCCACAATGAGGGAATTGATTTCGTAGGTTCCTTCGTAGGTGTACAAAATTTCCGCGTCATTCATCATCTTGGACAGCTCATAATCTGTAAGAATTCCGTTGCCACCTCCAATATTGCGGCCAGCGGCGGCTGATTCACGAGCTAACCGCGTTGTGGTTGCCTTGGCGAGGGCTGCATGTGGCATTTCTAATTCACCAGCTTCTTGCTTCTTCGCGATTTGAGTCATCATTGATAACGACACAGTGGCATTTCCGAGGATTCTAGATAGTGCTTCCTGAATAAGTTGGAACTTCGCAATTGGACGCCCAAATTGATCACGAGAGACTGCATATTCCCGCGCCTTATCAAAAATTCCCAACTGCAAACCTGCACCCTGCCAAGCGACCCACGCACGGGAGCTGCACAAGAAATCATTTGTATTAGCGAACGACTCTGCCCCAGGAATTAGATTGTCATGCGGGATCACCACATCCTTAAAGTGGATATTGGCGTTCTGCATGATGCGCAGCCCCATCTTTCGGGAGATTTTCTCTGCAGAAACCCCATCACGATCCATCTCAACGATGAATCCTTTCACTGCATTATCCTCGGTATCACGCGCAAAACAAATAGCGAAGTCCGCAAAGGTTCCACCACCAATCCAGCGTTTTTCGCCATTGATCACCCATCCGTCCCTGGTGCGCTGCGCTGTAGTTGCCAAGCCACCTGCAATATCGGATCCATGTTCTGGCTCAGTCAAGGCGAAACAGCCAAGCTTTTCAAATGAACGAAGGCCATCCAACCACTTGTCCCGTTGAGCATCGCTTGCCAGGGCATCAATCAGGGCAACTACCAATTCATTATGAATACCAACGAGCGCAGAAATAGAAACGTCCGCGCGGGTAACCTCTGCATACGCTAGACCACGGTAAAGGCGTGAGGTTCCAGAAAGCGCGATCTCACCAAGACCAAATTCTGCCAGCCTCGGGAGCAATTCAAATGGGAACTCTTCACGGTCCCAGTACTCTCCTACTGCTGGGCGAATTTCAGTCTGTAGAAACTCGTGGAGCTTTTGCAGGCGTTCTGCCTCTTCACGGTTCAATTGATCAGCAACGCCAAGGATATCTGCATGCGGAAATGGAATATCATGGAACGAACGCTGCGTCGTATCTTCGAGATTTATAATCGGGGGCATGGAAGTACTCTCCAAACATTACGCGGCTAGAGACCATCCCCTAGCCTAAACAGTACGATTTACCTAAGTATCGTACACGTAGATTTCTTCGCTGTCGCCACTTTCACAATCTTTACCAATCAATCTCTAAGGAACTACATGTCCTCCAAAGCACCACTCACCCCTCGCCAGCGAGAGCTCTTCAACTCACTACTGCGAGACTTCCTGGGGGAAGGATTCGAGTCGTTTACCATCGACAATGCAAGCAAGCGCTATCACTGCTCAAAGTCGACCATCTACGGCCTAGGTGCGACTCGAGACGAAATTTTGTCACGCATTCTGGTGAGCTATTTCAAGGAAGTTACAAGGCGGACAACACCAGACCTCGACTCCATAACGTCATACAGCAAGGCTTTTACCGACTATTTTGACAATATTAAGGATTCTCTTTCCGCAGCTAGCCCCAAGTTTATGCAAGATCTTGCCAAAGACCCGGTCGCACATGACATCTACGCAATCAATACCCAAGCCGCGACGCGAATCATCCACAACTTATTGGAGCGCGGAGTCAAATCCGGAGAGTTCTCCATCGATTCCATTGAGATGACCTCGCACGTCATCCAACAGTCGATGGACAGTATCCAACGGGGGGCATTTTCCGACATTCTCGAAACCCGGGAGGCCTACCCTTACCTCGGGCGACTAATACTCAACGGCGTAAGCAAAAAATAATTTCCTCGAATATCGCTAGAATTTACTTCCACTTCGAAGTATAGTCTATTAGGACGCACATCACAGTCGGACGTGATACGTAGCTAATAACACAAATTTTGTGCCGAATCTACGGGTTGTGTCCTTAATCTAGCTTGAGGAGTCTCATGAATCCGGTTACCGAACAATTCCTAGCAGCGCGCGACTTTCTCGTGGACAACCGCGAAAACTATCAAAAAGCAGTCAATGAATTTGAGTGGCCACGGTTAGATTCATTCAATTTCGCAATCGATTGGTTCGACCACCTGGCAACGCAGCCAGAATCCGAAAACCGTGAAGCAATCGTCATCAATGAACAGGACGGAACGAGCACTCGTCGTACATATAGCGAAATGTCTAAGCGCTCCCAACAGTTAGCGAATTGGCTAACTGACCAGGGAGTCAAGCGCGGGGACCACGTCATGCTGATGCTCAATAACCAGCTTGAGCTCTGGGAGACCATGCTCGCATGTATCCGTGCAGGTTTTGTTCTCAATCCCGCAACCGCAATGTTGGGCACTGATGATCTTCAGGATCGTACTGAACGCGCAGAGGTTTCATGGGTCATTGTTAATGATGACGACGCTAAGAAGTTCCAGGATGTATCCGGAGACTTCACAGTCATTCAGGTTCAAGATGGTGAACCAGCACAAACCTCGCACCGCACCTTGTACTACTCCGACTCTTACAACGCTGCCGTTGAGTACACGCCAACACAAGAAACTCGCGGAGACGAGACCCTCCTGCTTTACTTCACTTCAGGCACCACTTCAAAGGCCAAACTCGTAGAGCATACCCATACGTCCTATCCAATTGGCCATCTGAGCACGATGTATTGGATTGGTATTGAACCAGGTGATGTCCACTTAAACGTTGCAGCCCCTGGATGGGCAAAGCACGCTTGGTCAAACTTCTTTGCACCCTGGATCGCGGGAGCAACAATCTTTATTTACAACTACTCCCGCTTTGACGCAGCAGCGCTCATGGCTCAAATGGACCAAGAGGGAGTAACCAGTTTCTGCGCTCCACCAACAGTGTGGCGCATGTTAGTGCAAGCAGACCTCTCATTAATGAAGAAGCCTCCATCGAAGATCGTGGGCGCTGGCGAACCCCTCAACCCTGAACTGTTCAATGCTATTAAGCGTGGTTGGGGTGTAGAAATCCGTGATGGCTTCGGCCAAACGGAAACCTCTGTGCAAATCGCCAACACCCGTAGCGAACAAGTCAAACCTGGTTCCATGGGTAAGCCACTCCCAGGTTTCGACATTGCACTGATTGATCCAGCAACCGGAGAAATCGGCGATACCGGTGAGATTTGCATCAAGCTGGATCCTCGTCCGGTAGGTCTCTTCAGCGGATATGTGGCTTCCCCTGAAAAGAATGATGAAGTCTTCCGCGAAGGCTACTACCACACCGGCGATATCGCAGAACGCGATGAAGACGGATACATCTCCTACATCGGCCGCTCTGACGATGTATTCAAGGCTTCAGATTATCGTCTATCGCCATTCGAGCTAGAGTCAGTAGTCATTGAGCACGCAGCCGTTGCAGAGGTGGCAGTTGTCCCATCCCCGGACCCAATTCGTCTGGCGGTTCCAAAAGCCTATGTGGTTCTCGCCAGAGGATTTGAGCCTGGTGCTCAGACCGCCGAGTCAATTCTCAAACACTGCCGTGACGGTCTCGCGCCTTATAAGCGCATTCGACGTCTTGAATTCTTCGAGCTTCCCAAGACTGTCTCCGGAAAAATCCGCCGCGTAGATCTGCGTAAACGAGAGAACGAGATTCATGCTGAAGATGGTGGTGAAAAGAAAGCATCTACCGAGTTCGCAGATTCTGATTTTCCAGCGCTAAAAGGCTAGAGTATTAGCTTAGTCAGAAAAGCAGCAGCCAAGGAGGAGACTATGTCACCACGTTCCGCGGCTGCTGCTTCTTTCGATTCCATCGCCGAGGGCCACCGTCAATGGGAGAAGCATCATTCCATTGAAAGTGCGGATGGAATTGCTGTTTTATCTTCCGCGGCACGTATGACCGAAATTCTCTTCCAGGGTGCAGAGAGTGTTTTAAAGCCGTACGGAATCACTTTCGCACACTTCGAGCTTCTCACCATGTTGGTCTACTCCCGCCGCGGCGGGTTACCCATGTCAAAGATTGGCGCAAGACTTCAGCTGCCGCCGGCGTCATTGACACACACGGTATCGAAATTGGAGTCTGCGGGTCTTGTTGAGCGCAGCCGTGATCCGAAGGATAAGCGTTCAACCCTCGTCAGCATCACGGATCAGGGCATTGCGCTTTCAAGCACTGCCACCCCAGCGCTGAATGAGTATTTTACCAATTTGCCAATGCACGAAGCCGACCAAGCTTCTGTGCGCCGCATTGCTGCGGATCTCAGAATCCAGGCCGGCGATGAAGTACTAAATAACTTTAGGAATTCTTAAAGTTCGCTTCCCGCTTTTCTGAGAACGCTTCCATACCTTCTTTTTGGTCTTGCGATGAAAACAGTGCATGGAAAGTACGTCGTTCGAACAGTAGTCCCTGAGAAAGGGACGTTTCATAAACTGCATTGACCTGTTCTTTGATCATCGATGTGGTGATTTGTGACTTTGACGCGATTAAGCTTGCTGTCTCGAGAACCTTGTCTAAAAGCTCATCTGGAGCGACGACCTGCGCCACTAATCCGCTGCGCTCTGCTTCTGCAGCGTCCATCATGCGGCCAGTCAGGCACATTTCCATAGCCTTGGCTTTTCCTACTGCACGAGTAAGGCGCTGGGAACCTCCCATGCCAGGTGTGACTCCGAGGTTTACCTCTGGCTGGCCAAACTTTGCTTTCTCACCAGCAATAATAAAGTCACACATCATAGCCAGCTCGCAACCGCCACCCAATGCATATCCGTTGACGGCAGCGATGATCGGCGTGCGCAAAGCTACAAACTGATCCCAGTTTGCGAACCAGTCAGCCTTGTACATCTCAACGCCAGTCTTAGACGACATTTCTTTAATGTCAGCTCCAGCAGCGAAAGCTTTCTCTGAACCAGTCAGAACAATCGCACCGATGGTTTCGTCTGCATCAAATGCTCGGGCTGCTGCGATGATCTCATCCTGTGTGTCCATGTTCAAGGCGTTCAGCGCCTTCGGGCGGTTGAGGGTAATGAGCCCTACATGCTCACGAGTTTCAACGATAATGTTGTTGTATTCCATGGTTCTGCTCCTTAAAAATTCGGTCCGTTGTTTCCACGACGGTCTAGTATTGCCACGACGGCGCTTGTGTCTACCTCTTCAAGGCTAGAATGGCTCCATTTCGGATTTCTATCTTTTTCAATAATTTGTGCTCTCACGCCTTCTAAGAAGTCACCGTCAGTACGCATGTTCAGTGACATCCAGTACTCCGTTGTTAAGGCGTCCTCCAGATTACTGACGGATGCTCGATCAAGAAGGAGTTCGGTTACTTTCAGGGACAGTGGCGGATGATTGCTGATCTTCTGTTCAGCCTTAACTGCCCAGTGCTCCTCTGGACTATTACGAACCAGAATTCTTAATCGCTCGAGCGTATCTTCCACACTGTCAGCTGAGTAAACATCAACCATTTCAGCACGGTCCCCGGGAAAACTCTCTCCCGGCTCAGAAGTGAACTTCTCAATCTCTGTCACATCACCTGAAGATGAAAGTGCTTCAGTCAGTGCTTCCAGCTTGTCGTCGGTGACGTAGAAGTCCGCAAAACCCAAGTCAATCGCTTCTGCTGCCCCCACATGCACCGATGTGTAGGCCAAATGACGACCAAGTCGGTCACGCGATTTCGCCAAAATATAGGAGCCTCCGGCATCGGGAGCAAATCCGATTCCTACTTCAGGCATTCCCAGACGAGTTGTATCCGTCGCGATTCGGTGTGAACCGTGGGAGGATACGCCCACGCCCCCACCCAGCACAATGCCCTTCATGAGCGGGACATAGGGTTTCGAATACGTAGCAATCAGGTGATTTAGCTCGTATTCCTCTCTAAAGAAAACTGGCCCAACTTCCGCATCTGCATATAGCGCAGCAATATCACCACCAGCACAAAAAGCGCGGTCTCCAGCGCCTCGGACTATGACCAGAGCAACGCTGTCATCACTCTCCCACGCTTTGAGAGTCTTAGTCATCGCCCGAATCATATCCAAGTCCAACGCGTTAAGTGCCTTCGGGCGATTCAATGTAATAATGCCAGCGCTACCTTCTTTGGCAGTTTGCACAGATTCTGTCATTGCAATCCTCCTTTAATTCCGTTCCATAAGTAGGGCTTCGCCCTGCCCGCCGCCACCGCATAAAGCAACGCCAGCCTTCTCTGCTCCATTAGCCAAGGCATGTGCGGCATGGACGACAAGGCGAGCACCAGAAGCTCCAATGGGGTGCCCCATTGCGATCGCTCCGCCTTGCAAGTTCACTGAGTCAGGATCGATCTCTAGTTCTTTGGCGGAGTGAACCACGACCGCAGCAAAAGCTTCATTGATTTCAATAATGTCTAGTTCTTCAACGTCCCATTTCTGGCGCCTCAAAGCTGCTTTGAGAGCATTCGCTGGTTGCGCCTGCAATGAACTATCTGGTCCCGCGACCTGTCCGACAGCGCGCAATGTTGCTAAAGGCACCCAGCCTTTTTCTTGTGCTTTACCACGTGTGGTCAAAACGACTGCCGCTGCTCCATCAGAAATTGGTGAAGCATTTCCAGCAGTAATCGACCCATTTTTCTCAAATGCAGGCCGCAATTCTCCTAATGACTTCGCTGTGACTTGGTCTCGAATACCTTCGTCTGCTCCGACAACAACTTTGCCTTTCCGATGCTCTACCTCGATTTTTACTATTTCCTCCGAAAAGTCTGCGTCCAAGGCCCGCTGATGTGACAGTGCCGAGCAATGGTCTTGTTCTTCCCTAGTCACGGGGTATCGGTCCGCATACTTCTCAGACAGGCTTCCCATGGAAATTTCCAAGTCGGCAGCCCGCAATCCATCATGATCCATATGATCCAGCATGGTGGTTGGTCCGTATTTGTGACCACCTCGTACACCTGGCAACAAATGCGGAGACTGCGACATCGACTCCATGCCACCAGCAACGACAGCTTCAGCTTCGCCTGATCGAAGTAGTCGCGCAGCGTCAATGATTGCGCTAAGACCAGAGAGGCACACCTTATTTACGGTCGTGGTGTGTGCGCTGGCTGGTATGCCTGCTCCGAGGGCTGCTTGCTTTGCAGGATTCTGGCCAACCCCTGCCTGCAGCACCTGCCCCATAATAACGGCGTCAATTAGTGACGCATCGACACCGCCTTTGTCTAAAGCTCCACGTATTGCATAGGAGCCTAACCTTGTTCCCGCCAAGGAGGAGAGCCCACCCAAGAGCTTTCCGAATGGCGTTCTTGCTGCACCAACGATGACTATGTCTGTTTGTTTCACCGGTATCCCTTTGACAGTCGGAAGGACATTCACGAACAGTACGTTACAAGCGGTAATCGTACACCTAAGAAGTGATCTGCGCCATCGATTTACCGTTAGGAGTTCTTGAGTTTAGATAACGTGACTGCTGCCATATAGTGGATCCGTTGGTGGGGTAAAACATATCATCACTGAAATAACTTTGGCTTAATTGCACAACAGCAAGGAGCATTCATTCAATGTCTGAAACGCAGGTCACTGAAGCACCTGAGACAAAAGGCACAAAAGGCTCAGTGAATAGGTCCTGGACCGTCACGCTTTTCGGCACCGCGGTCGGTGCCGGCATTTTGTTTTTGCCTATTTCTGCCGGTAGTTTCGGCTTCTGGCCTTTGCTCATCGCCACGGTACTCATTGGCCCAATGACCTACTTTGCGCACCTCGCGTTCTCGTGGATGATGAGCTCTTCTCGTCTGCAGGGCGAGGATGTTCTGGTGATTCTGACGGACTACTTCGGTAAGAACGCCGGCATTGTCATTGCGATTATTTACTGGTTCACGTTCTTCCCCGTGGTGCTGATTTACGGTGTCAGTATCGTCAACACCGTTGACAGTTTTGTGGTGAACCAGCTCGATGGCCCGTCTATCTCCCGTTGGGTTTTGGCCCCTGTACTGGTTGGTTTGATGACTCTGGCGCTGGCTTTCGGTGACAAGATCATGCTGATTGTCGCGCAGTTCGTGGTCTACCCACTGATTGTCGCGCTGGCAGCAGTGTCTTTGTACCTGATTCCGCAGTGGGACTTCGCATCATTTATGGGAGCCGGACCAAAGGACGCCGGCGGTATGGTCAGCGCGATGATTCTGATCTTGCCGGTGCTGGTCTTTGCGTTCTCTTTCGTTGCTGCTATTTCCCAGTTCGTGTTGGACATGGAACATGAGTACGGCGAAAACCACGGCAAGCAGACCACCAAGGTCATCCGCAATGCTGTTGTCTTGCTGACTGTCTTCACCATGTTCTTTGTCTGGTCCAGTGCGCTGGCCATGGGCGCGGATGGCATGGATGCTGCTAATGAGCAAAACTTGCCTGTGCTCTCCTACTTCGCAAACGTGACCGGTACTCCATTCATGGCGTACATGGCGCCAGTCGTGGTTATCTGTGCGATTGCTTCTTCCTACTTCGGTCACTCCTTGGGCACCGTTGAAGGTACCCGTTACCTGGTGGGCTTGGTGTTTCCTTCTGCAAAGAAGATTTCCACCCGCAAGATGGACCTGTGGGTTTACCTCTTCATCTTCATCGCAACCTCCATTGTTGCGGTGTTCAACCCTTCGATTCTGGACATGATTTCCGTGGTCGGCGGTATCTTCTTCGCACTGATGACGTACCTGCTGCCAATGTTCGCGATTTACAAGGTGGATGCGCTGAAGAAGTACCGCAACCGCAAGACCAACTACTTCGTCATGGTGATGGGTGTGCTGGTTCTTTTCGCAACTATCTGGGACATGGTTTCTTAAGTGCTTAAATAGGGGACATGACTGACAAGAGCAAGCCCCCTCTCATCCTTGCGATAACGGCCTGCCCGACCGGTATCGCCCACACCTATATGGCGGCAGAAAACCTCGAAGCTGCCGCCGCGGAGCTGGGCTATGACATCAAGATTGAAACCCACGGCTCCATCGGCGTCGAAGGCCACTTCACGCCCGAGGACATCAAGAAGGCCGACGCAATTGTCATCGGTGCTGATACCGTCATTAATAAGGACAGGTTCATCGGCAAGCGGCTGGTGGCAACAGGCGTTGATGAAGCCATCAAGACTCCGAAAGAGCTCATCAACAAAGCCCTGAACGCATCCACGTTCACCCAAGAGGCCAATGCCGAAGCCAGTGGTGAGGAAGAATCCTCCAATCCTGGCTTCGGAACCACGCTGTACAAGGCACTGATGAACGGTGTCTCCCACATGATCCCCTTCGTGGTCACCGGTGGTCTTCTCCTCGCACTGTCGCTTTCTATTGGCGGCACCGCCTCTGCCGAAGGCCTGGTCATCCCGGAAGATTCTCCATGGATGATCATCTCCCAAATTGGCGAGCTGGCCTTTTCTCTGATGGTTCCGGTGCTTTCTGGCTATATTGCCGTCGGCATCGCGGACCGGCCCGGCCTGGCACCCGGCCTGATCACAGGCCTTATCGCGGTCAACGGCGATCTCTATGGCTCGGAAGCCAACGCCGGCTTCATTGGTGGTATCGTCACCGGTATTTTGTCCGGCTACATTGCCCTGGCCATTAAGAAGATTCCGGTGCACAAGTTCGTGGCACCAATCTGGCCGATTATCATCATTCCAATCATCACCACATTGGTGGTTGGCCTGCTGTTTATCTACCTCATCGGTGCCCCGATTGCATCGCTTTTCGATGCCCTCACGGTCGCACTCTCCGGCATGCAAGGCACCTCCACCCTATTTTTGGGCGCGCTGCTTGGCGCGATGGTCGCTTTCGACATGGGCGGGCCCTTCAACAAGACTGCGTTCCTCTTCGGCGGTGGGCTCATCGCTGCTGGTAACCCACTCCCAATGGGTATGGTCGCAACAGCCATCGCGGTTCCACCAATCGCGGTGGGTGTGGCAACGCTGCTGCGTCGCTCCTGGTTCAACAAGTCTGAAAATGATTCGGGCATCGCTGCCCTATTCATGGGATTCTTCGGCATCACGGAAGGTGCCATTCCACTCGCCGCCGCACGTCCACTGCAGGTCATCCCGGCTAACGTTGTCGGCGGGGCCGTCGCCGGTGCACTGGCCGGCATGTTCAGCGTTGCCGATAACGTCATGCACGGCGGCCCCATCGTCGCCGTCCTCGGCGCGGTGGACAATGTCTTCGGATTCTTCATCGCCATGATCGCAGGTATTGCGGTCAACGCCCTGCTGATCATAGTGCTGGTGGGTCTTTCCAAGAAGAAGGACAAACCCGAGGGTAATACAGCAAAAACTGAATCTGACCATGATGTCTCTGGTTCTCCTGTAGCAGCGAAGACTCGCACTGAAACTGCCCTGATTGCTGATGACATTGTGTTCTTGGATGCAGAATTTTCATCTCGCGATGATGCAATTGCAGCGTTAGTAGGCGCCGCTGCCGAGGCAGGACGAATCACCAATGCCGATGATGTCGTTGCCGCAGCACTTGCAAGAGAGGAAAAACACTCCACCGGCGTTGACCATCAAGTGGCCATCCCGCACGCTCGCAGTTCTGCTGTTTCTAAGCCGACGCTCGCATTTGCCCGGTTAAGCGAACCAGGCGTGGTGTGGGCTGAAGGAGAAAAACCGTCACGCCTCATCTTCCTCATCGCAGTGCCGGAAGGAGCCGGCAAGGCGCACTTAAAGCTGTTGTCCAAGTTAGCCCGCCACGTGATGAAACAAGAGTTCCGTGATGAGCTTTATGCAGCGGCCTTACCCGCAGATGCGGTTAACACGATTCAATCGGTATTGGAATAAGATTCAACTCCCGTACAGTCGGGTAAATGAAAGCCGCCCGCATTGCCAGTGCCCTAGCCCTCGTTATTATTTGGTTTATCATCGCTGGATTAGGTGGACCCACCTTCGGGAAAATCTCCGATGTCAGCACGAATGATAGAACCACGTTCCTCCCGGCTAGCTCCGAATCCACCCAGGTTAGTGAGCTAACCCCAGAGTTTTCTGATAGCCAGGGTATTCCGGCGATTATTGTGGGCGAAACCAGTGAGGTTGGGGATACTGATCTCACAGATAGACTTGAATCCACTGAAGGGGTCATGCAGGTCATTGGCCCTACACCTTCAGGGGACGGCGAAGCAGTCCAGTACATAGCGCTGATTGATACAGGATCAGCTGATGCCACGGAGGTCGTGCAGCTGCTTAGTGATGAAGTCGCTGATGACGGCTTTTATGTCACCGGGCCTGCAGGTTTCAGCGCGGACTTAGCCAATGCTTTTGCTGGTATCGATGGCATTTTGTTGCTCGTTGCGCTGGCGGCAGTTCTGGTTATTTTGATTGCTGTCTACCGCGCAGTGCTGCTGCCATTCATTGTTATTTTGACCGCCGTTGGCGCCCTCTGTGCCGCGATTGTGGTGATTTATTACATGGCCAAGGCGGGCATCATCGTTCTTAACGGCCAGGCCCAGGGCATTTTGTCCATTCTGGTTATCGGCGCAGCGACGGACTATTCCTTGCTCATGGTGGCCCGTCAAAGAGAAGAGCTTCAAAGACAGGAATCTGTGGCAGATGCGCTGAAGTCAGCATGGAAGGCATCGTTCGGCGCGATTACCGCGTCGGCTGCCACGGTGGCTATCGCTCTGCTGTGCCTATTGGTCTCTGATTTGAATTCCAACCGCTCACTTGGCCCCATCGCTGCAACCGGCATTTTCTTCGCGTGGGTTGCCGCGCTCACTCTTCTACCGGCGCTGCTCTACCTGTTCGGTCGTGTATCTTTCTGGCCGGTAAAGCCGAAGTTCACGGGCGAGGAAGACTCTGAGGAAAATTCCCACAAGTTCTGGTACAAGGTCGCGAACTTTGTTCAGAGCTCCCCGCGTAAGGTCTGGGCAGGAACTCTGGTATTGCTGTTCTTGGGTGCCGCGTGGGTGCCTCTTCTCAACGCCAATGGCGTGTCCAACTCGGATATCTTGTTATCCGATACGGAGGCAAAGCAAGGCCAGGAAGTACTCAATGAGCACTTCGATGCCGGCTCTGGTTCCCCAGCCCAGATTATTGCGCCGGAAGAACTTGTCGATGAAGTCACTGGCATCTTAGAAAACCACTCTGAAATTTCCACCGTAACCCTGACGTCTGAGTCAGGTGCACCGGCAAATACTCCGCCAATGAACCTAGAACCAAACGTGGTTGATGGCAATGTTTATGTGCAAGCTACGCTCAACCAGGAGGCTGATTCCCTTGAAGCACAAGACACCATCGCGCAGCTGCGCGAGGAATTCGATGCACTCGACGGTGACGTTCTTGTCGGTGGCGAATCCGCTACCGCACTGGACTCGAATCTCACCGCGGAGCGTGACCTTCGAGTAATTGTGCCGCTGGTTCTCGCCGTCGTGCTGCTTGTTCTGATTGTTCTGTTACGCGCCGTGTTGCTACCGTTAGTGCTTTTGGGTGCCACTGTCGTAAGCTTCGGCGCGGCCATGGGTGTCTCCGCACTGGTCTTTAACGGACTTTTCAACTTCCCGGGCGCAGACCCAACCGTGCCGCTCTATGGCTTTATCTTCCTGGTAGCGCTGGGTGTTGACTACACCATCTTCCTTATGACCCGTGCGAAGGAAGATACACCCAAGATGGGCACACGCAGAGCCGTTCTGCACTCGCTAGCTGTGACTGGTGGTGTGATTACTTCCGCGGGTGTTGTCCTCGCGGCGACCTTCGCGGCTCTGGCTGTTATCCCCCTGATGTTCATGGTGCAGCTCGCGTTCATCGTGGCCTTCGGCGTCTTGGTAGACACCTTCATCGTGCGTACCCTACTCATTCCAGGCCTCGTACTCGAAATCGGCCCAAAGGTCTGGTGGCCGTCCAAGCAGCGTCACGAAGAAAGAACCGACTAAAACTCTGGCTAGCAGAAAAGCGGGAGGGCGACTGGTTGAGGTCGCTCTCCCGCTTTGGCTATGTCGCCTACCAAGTTCAGGGCTTCCACAAACGATATCGGTTTGGGCATAACCGAGAAGCATTTCAGAGTTCCGCCAATCGGAATCGCTTCGTTCAGTCGCCTCTGCGCCAACTCAAAGCCGCTTTTTCTAGAATGTAGTCCCTAACTGGAAAATTCGACAAGAGTACGAGAATTGAATATTTCGTACTCTACGACCGGAATTTTCCCAAAAGTAGGGTTGGACTAGTGGCCTCTCCCTAAAAGCTCTAGGTGGTTAAGCCAAGCCAATTCCATACAGGTATCCACTTCAATTAAGGAACGACTCGTTAGTTCCTCGAACTTGGAAATGCGATAACGCAACGTGTTTTCGTGCACAAAGAGCGCCTCACTTGCTTTGCGATAGCTAAATCCTGCTTCAATGAATGACCAAACTGAGTCGAGAAGCATCGCTCCCCCATCGGGTTCGTCTGCCAGAGGCTGCAAGAAATTTGTTTGAACCAATCGCTCAATCGACGGCATGCCTGGAACGGCAAGACGCCAGGACTGAGAGCGCACATCATGCCACCCGAAGGATCCCTTTGGCAGCGAGTCTCTGACCTGAATTGCCTCTGTCATTGATTCCGGTAGCCCACTCAGAGTACGTGGATCACCTACGGCGAATAGCAGATTGGGATGGCTCGGACGTACTGGACTTGCGGGAACAACCGCCGCAAGAAGCCCATCAAACTCACCGGCAACAGCGGGAGAATCTCCCGTTGAACAGGCCCTTTCCACCAGGTCCATCCATTCCATTCCGCCATCAAATCCGACGATAACCCGGTATTGAGATGTCGAGTCAAGTGAAAGATTGCGGGCACGATTTACAATCGCAATTGTGTCTGGCTCAGAAGAAAGCAACAGCATGATTAGTTCATTCTTCTCCGACCTACGGTGCATAATCTCCCCCGCAGAGTACTGGCGATAATCACGTGCGACAGCTGTCATCAGCTTCTCGCTCATAGCCCAAAACACTTCCAAGACCTCTAAACGGTCATCAAATGGAAGACCCATTTCGCCTGAGTATTGCTTGAATCTGTCCTGCGCTGAGGCAAGCGTCAACCGGTGCCCGCGCATCACCGAGTCAACACCGATATTCTGCCCAATCCTGCGTGTGACCACCGATTCCAATGGCAGGCTAGAAGTCCAGTCCGGTACGGTCCCTAGCCCGATCTGGTCCAACACAAGATCGATAATCTCGCCGACAGTATTGACCAAATCCGACCGCTCAACATGAGCATATTCAGGCATTTCTTTGTAGATGCGATTAACCGCAGAAACCACTAATTCTTCATGCTCGAGCTTTAGTCGCGACAAGACCGAACTAATAGTGGAGTAATGAATATCATTCATGGAGCTAATTGTAGAAAATTACAAATCATTTTGTCAGAGATTAGAACTTTATCCATTGAAGACATTTGTGTCTCACGTCATAGTTGTCACATCGGCAAATGCGAGCCGAGCCTCCCTTCCCCCACACCCCGATACGCAAAGGCTGTCAAACATGACTCAAACGATTCGACCGGCTCAGGAAGCAATCCAACCCGAAAGGACGAAGAAGCAGAAGCGCAAAGCATTCATTGGCGCTATCGCTGGGCACCTCATTGAATGGTACGACTACGGTGTTTATGGCTTCGTGGCCGTCTATGTCGGTACCGCATTCTTCGCAGCATCCACACCAGCGATCGCACTGTTGTCATCATTTGCAACTTTCGCGCTCTCCTTCTTTATGCGTCCACTCGGTGGACTTGTATTCGGTCCACTTGGTGACCGCATTGGCCGAAAGAACACGATGGCTCTCGTCATGTTCTTGATGTCAGGATCCACCTTCGCCATTGGTCTCATGCCGACCTATGCATCCATCGGAATCTTTGCTCCCGCACTGTTGATTCTCGCCCGCTGTCTCCAGGGACTCTCCGCTGGTGGTGAGATCGGTACGGTTACTTCATACGTCGCTGAATTCGGCGGCGAAAAACGTCGCGGCCTAGCGACTTCCCTGCTGATGACGATTGCGGTCTCCGGTCTTCTCCTTGGCTCGATTGTCGCGAATGGTCTCGCAGCGATCCTAGGTGAGACAGCGATGCAGGAGTACGGCTGGCGTATTCCATTCCTTGTGGCTGGACCGCTGGGTCTAATGGCTGCGTACATTCGTTCACGACTCGAAGATTCAGCACAGTTTGAAGTCATCTCTAAGTCTGGATTCCAGGAAAAGTCTCCTATTCGAGCTTGTTTCGCATGGAGCCGGAACTTGCTTCTGGTCGCATGCTCGATTGCGCTCTTGGCGTCCATGTTCTACATGATCCTCACCTACGCATCCACTTACTTTGTGAACACGTTGGGATTCAGCGCTTCGACCCGATTCTGGTTCATCACCGCTGCTGGTTTCACCGCTGCGTGTCTCATGCCGCTCGGCGGGTTGCTCTCGGATCTCTACGGTCGACGTCCACTGCTCATCACCACGTCGGCCCTGACCATCCCAGCATTATGGTGGTTCTTCACGTCAGCGCCTGGTGCAACCCCAGGCTCAATTTTCCTACCGTTCATGTGCTGCGCAGTGCTGTTCGGACTCTATTCTTCAATGCCATACGCAATCATGACCGATCTGATTCCTACTCAGATTCGCGCAACTGGCATCTCCATGGCATACAACATTCCAGTAGCAGTATTCGGTGGCTCTGCACCGTTCATCGCAACCTACCTGGTCAATCTAACCGACGATATTCGTACCCCAATGTACTTCTTCATTGGTACAGCGGTACTGTCACTCATTTCTTCCATCGTCATCTCTCCCCGCCACTACCAAGAGGTCAAGGTTGCAGAGAAAAATCTGCTCGACCGCATCGCGGCACATAAGGCAGGTGACCGCGAAGACGAAGTTTCCCCTGAAGTTACTCCTCCAGTGAAATAGTCGAAACTCACTCAGTCGCCCTTCAACACATTGCGCACAATTTCTGCAACGTGTTGAGGGGCGACTCCTGTGCCTTGGTCGATGTGGGTGCGGCAGGAAAAGCCGTCGGCGATGACGGCGTTGCCTTGGGCGCCGGCGTCGCGGACTTTGGGGAAAAGCTCGCGCTCGCCAAGGGCCATGGACATCTCAGCGTGGCCCTTTTCAAAGCCCCAGTTACCGGCCAATCCGCAGCAGCCGGTTTCGATGTCGGATTGGGAGACGCCGAGGGCAGCGAGAAGCTTGGCGGAATGTTGCGGGTCGCCGAGTGACTTCTCGTGGCAATGAACCTGGGTTAGCGCGCTGATACTCGCGGGCTGAATCTCACCGGACTCGACCTTCTCTTTGATGAGCGGGGCAACGAATTCCGCGAAGGAAACGGTGGAGTTGGCGAGTTGGTGGATGGCGCGGTCATCGGAAAGCTCTGTTGCCTCACCTGTGAGCATGGTCGTGCAGGAAGGCTCAATGCCGATCACGGTCAAGCCACGATCCGTGTATGGCTTCATCACCTTGGCGGTCTGCTTGAGCACCCGCTGGGTCATGTCGAGTTGACCGGTGGAATGCCAGGTCAGGCCACAGCAAACGAATTCCTGCGGGATTTCGACTCGGTAGCCAAGCGACTCAAGGACCTCGACCGCAGCAGTCGCCGGTGAAGTATCCAATGAGGCATTGAAAGAGTCTGGCCACAGCACAACCGTCTTCGTCGACTGGCTAACGCTGCGCTTCTTATGCCACTTGCGCAGGGAGGTTGGCGCGAAACGGATAAGCGGGCGTGAGGTATCCAGGCCACCGACTTTCGCGATGACGGTTTTGAGCACGGGAGTGCGCATGGACATATCGATTATGCGCGGGAGGAGCGGAACCTTGTGGGCGATGTGCCCCAGCAGCGGTAGCCAGCCCATCATGTAATGCGCCATCGGGCGAATCTTGCCCTTGTAGTGCTTGTGCAGAAACTCCGACTTGTAGGTGGCCATGTCCACGTTGACGGGACATTCAGACGCGCAAGCCTTGCACGATAAGCACAGGTCAAGGGCTTCGAGGACTTCTTCCGACTTGTAGCCATCAGCGACGGATTCGCCGCGGAACATCTCAGACAAAAGCCGCGCGCGGCCACGGGTGGAGTGGACTTCATCGCCGGTGATCTGAAACGACGGGCACATGGAATTCTCTTCCGAGCGGCACGCGGACACACCCACGCAGCGATTGACGGCATTGACCATTGAGCCGCGGTCATGGCTGAATTTGTGCACGGGAGTCAGCTCAAACTTGCGCTGACCAGGTGCCATGCGCAGCCCATCGGTGACTTCATCTGGGTCCACCAGCACTCCGGGGTTAAACAGGCCATCCGGGTCGAGGATGTTCTTAAACTGCTGGAACAGCTCACGCATCTCTTCGGAGTACATCCGGTCCAGCAGCGCGGAGCGGGCGCGGCCATCACCGTGCTCACCGGACAGTGAGCCGTCGTAGGAAGAGACTAGTTCGGCGGCCTCATTCATGAACTTGTTGAAGATTTCGATTCCCTTTTCGCTGCCGAAGTCGAAGGAGATGCGCACATGCACGCAGCCTTCGCCAAAGTGGCCGAAGGGGATGCCGCGCAGGGAGTATTTATCCATCAACGCGTAGAGGTCGCGCAGGTAGTCGGCGAGGTTCTCCGGCGGAACGGCGGAGTCTTCCCAGTTGGGCCACGCTTCCCCACCGTCGGGCAGGCGGGTGACCACACCGGCGGAGGCTTCGCGGATGCGCCAGAGTTCGCGCATTTCTTTCGGCTCCGAGACAACCACGGAGTCGACGGTGCTCACTGACGCCGCGACGGTTTCGGCAAGTGCTTCGGCTTCTTCGAGGGTGTCGCCGCCGACCTCACAGTAGAGCCAGCCGCCAGCCGGAATACCCTTGCGGTTGCCAGGTAGGTTGCCGCCGGCTTTTTCCTGGCCGCGCTTGCCACGCAGGGCATCAAGCAGGTCACCGCCCATGCCTTCGATGGTGGCAACGCCAGGAAGACGCAGACGTGCAGCAGCGGATGCGGCATCGTAGACAGTCTCAAAAGCCAGCACTGCCAGGGCTTTCACCTTGGGCACCTCAACGAGCTTGACGGTCATCTTGGTGATGACGCCAACGGTGCCTTCGGTGCCAGCAATGGCCTTGGCGGCGTCAAAGCCGTGCTTATCCAGCAGATAATGCAGGCCGTAGCCGGAGACTTGGCGCGGGAAGCGGCCAAGTTCGGTGTCGATGAGGTTGGCATTGGCATCGACAAGCTGATGCATTTGCTTATCGATGTCCTCGTCGCTGACGCCATTGGATCCAAAGGTAACTTCTTCCCCGTTGGCCAGCATGCTGGTGACTGAAACGAGGTTTTCAGCCGCGGTGCCATATGCAACTGAGTGCGAACCGCAGGCATTGTTGGCCACCATGCCGCCGATGGTGCAGCGCGAATGCGTAGAAGGGTCGGGGCCATAAGTCAGACCGTGCTTGGCAACAGCGTCGCGCAGCGCGTCGCAGACAACGCCAGGTTCGACCGTGGCCGTGCGATTTTCTACGTCGATATCAAGGATGCGGTTGAAATAGCGCGAAGTATCAATAATCAGGCCTGTGCCGATGGCATTGCCCGCGACAGAAGTGCCACCGCCGCGAGAGATGATAGACCACCCGCGTTCTTGTGCAATCGCGATGCCATCGCGGATGTCCTCAACCGATTTCGGTTCAAGGACGGCCTTGGGGATGCGCCGAAAAATCGACGCATCCGAAGAATAAGCTGCGCGCGTGGTCATATCCTCGCGCATGCCCGTGCGAGCAATCCTTTTGAAGACGCTGGGATCAACGCGATCAAATTTGATTGTTCGTTGGGGCGTGGTGGAAGTCATGGTTTACGCACAGCTTCTTTCTTTATTTAGAGGAACTTAACACCCTGCGCGAGTGGAAGTTCACCGGAGTAGTTGACGGTGTTGGTGGCGCGGCGCATGTAGGCCTTCCACGCGTCGGAGCCGGACTCGCGGCCGCCGCCGGTTTCCTTCTCACCGCCGAAAGCGCCGCCGATTTCAGCACCGGAGGTACCGATGTTGACGTTGGCGATACCGCAGTCGGAGCCGGACGCGGAGATGAAGATCTCTGCTTCAGAGTTGTCCTGGGTAAAGATGGCGGAGGACAGTCCCTGTGGAACGGCATTGTGCAGGGCGATTGCTTCATCCAGGTCAGAGTAGGTGATGACGTAGAGGATGGGAGCAAAGGTCTCATTGTGAACGATGTCGGTCTGTTCCGGCATGCGCACCACGGCTGGCTCGACGTAGAAAGACTTCTCAGTGTCATCCACAACCACGCGGTTGCCGCCGACGAGTACCTCGCCGCCCTGTTCCTTCGCGGTTTCAAGGGACTTCTGCATTCCCTCATATGCGCCTTCGTTGATGAGTGGGCCAACGAGGACAGACTCATCGCGTGGGTCGCCGATGGTGAGAGTCTTGTAAGCAGCGACGACCTTGTCCACCAGTTCATCCGCGATGGACTCGTGAACGATGAGGCGGCGCATGGTTGTGCAGCGCTGACCAGCGGTGCCGGCGGCAGCAAAGACGATGCCGCGCAAAGCGAGGTCAAGGTCAGCAGAAGGGGTGACAATGCCAGCGTTGTTGCCGCCGAGCTCCAGCAGGTAGCGGCCGAAACGAGATGCCACGCGAGGAGCCACTTCGCGGCCCATGCGGGTAGAACCGGTGGCAGAAACCAGTGCTACGCGTGGGTCATCCAGGAGAACCTCACCGACGTTGCGGTCGCCGAGGATGAGGTGGCTGATGTTTTGGTCTTCGCCGCACTCTTCAATCGCACGGGCGAGCAGCGCATGTGCACCAAGAGCGGACAGCGCACACATCTCCGATGGCTTCCACACCACGGTGTCACCACAAACCAGCGCGTTCGCGGTGTTCCAGGAGTACACCGCGACTGGGAAGTTAAACGCGGAAATCACGCCGACCACACCAATTGGATGCCAGGTCTCCATGAGGCGGTGACCAGGACGCTCCGAAGGCATGGTCTTGCCGTAGAGCATGCGGGACTGGCCAAGCGCGAAATCGCAGATGTCAATCATTTCCTGGACTTCGCCTTCAGCCTCAGAAATAGACTTGCCGGCCTCAACCTGGACCAAAATACCCAGGTCATGCTTGTGCTCTGTAAGCAGCTCTCCCCAACGCTTCACCACATTGCCGCGGCGTGGTGCTGGGACTTCGCGCCAGGACTTGTAGGCTTCATCGGCAGCCGTGATCATCTCAGCGGCCTGCTCTTTCGTCGTGCCCTGAATGGCAAAGAGGTCCTCGCCAGTCAGTGGCGTGCGAGTCTGCAGGTTACCACCGCTGAGTTTGCCGGTGTAACCGCACGCTGCGAGTGCGTCCTGGATGGTCTGAAGAAGCTGGTCATGAGTCTGAGTAGCCATGGAAAATGGTTCCTTTCGAAGGTTTTGAAATGTTGAGGGTTTAGCTTTGAAGGGCTGGGGTTGGGTGGATGGTTACTCCAAGTTGCTGCGCTGCGGCTGACAAGGAGGCCTCTTCCTGGGCTTTGTACAACTCGTAAGGTTCGACGATGTCGCGGCCGACAATCTTTGAAAGTGTGTCAAGGTCATAGTCCGTTCCTTGCTGTTCGTTGTCACGAGTACCTTCATCTTTCAGGTTCGACTGGAAGATGCCCGCTGCCGAGCGCGGCAGAAAGTCCTCGTAGACGATGGGCTGGGCGGTGAGCGCTCCTGAATCGATAAGCTGCTCTGCGTCGTACTCCCCTGGCTCTACCTCGCCGGTTACTTCGTAAGTGAAGTAACCCAAGCCCTGCTCACGCAGGCCCTTTTCTGTGTTGGGAAGGTTTTCTGCCCACACCTCGCGGGCATGCTCAACCCGGGTTTTGCTGGAATCTGCGGCGAGCTTTTGATCCACCTGGGTATTCATGGTGTCGTAGAGCTCGCGGCCCTGCGGAGTCAGAGCAATACCGCGCTGCTCTACCTCGCCGAAGCGCACGCGCAGTGCACCTGGGCCAACGGTGCCGTCTGCGAACTTAAACATGCGCTCTTCATCGAGTGCGCGGAAAGAAGTCTGACGCAGCAAGATGTCTGGACCTTCCCAGTCTGGTGGGCCTTGGATTTCATTAATCATGGTGATGCCGCGGGCTTCCATGCGGTTGTACAAATCATCAATGTCCAGCACGCGCGGGGTGAGGTGATTGATGTGGGTGTAGCGCACGCCGCCGATATCAGATGCAACCGCGGAGATTGCCTCGAGCTCGCGGTACCACTGCTCATCAATTGGTTCATCATTAAGCTCGAATGCTGCGGTGGCTAGCTCAATGAACTTATCGGCATCCGCTTCATCTAGCCCCTTGCCTTCAGCGGCCTTGGTGGCCATTGCCACTAGTTCATCGGAGAAGATGTGGCGCTCAGCAATGTAGCTCTGCAGGCGTTCTTGCAGTTCGGGGCTGAAAAAGCGCGGGTCATCCGCCGCCAGCATGGAGGTAAACACGCGGAAAGGATTCTTCGCCAGCTCATCCCTGTCTGTCGGACGGAATGCCGTGGACACCACTGGGACCGAAGACTTGGAAGCATCACGCAGGTCATAGAAACCCACTGGGTACATGCCGAAACCGGCAAAGACCTGAGCTACCTGGCTCATCTCCTCCGGGGAGCCGACGCGGATGGCGCCGTGGCGCTCTGCCGTAACTCGTCCAATGCTGCCCAGCCGTTCTGCCTCCGCGCCCATGGTGTCCATGAAGTCAGTATTAACGGCCTCTGATACCTCCACCAATGTGGTGTAAGCGGGGACTTCGGTTCCGTACATATCTGACAGACTGCGAGCAAAGCGGGCGCGAAGCTCCCACGTTTCTTGAAATACCATTGAAATTCTTTGTTCCTTTTCCTTTTTAGATGATGTTCTTTTCAATGACTAATTTGAGGTCTTGTTCAAAGCGTGCGGTGGAATAGCCGTCACGGGGAAGGAAAGATTCCCGGCCCTGAATGATGTCGGCGACATATTCGCCGGCAGCGGGGCCTTGGAGGAATCCGTGTCCAGAGAATCCAGTGCAGTAGTAGAAACCTGTCACGCGATCAGATGCGCCGATGATCGCGTTGCGGTCGGGAGTGTTTTCATAGAAACCCGCCCAGCCGGAATCCAGCTGTGGGTTCTGAAGTGATGGTGCGAATATCTTCGCCGCGGAATTGAATGCACCGAGCCATTCAAAGCTGTAATCGCGGTTGAAGCTTGGTTCTTGCGGGTGGGAAATGCCCAACAGCATGCCGTTGTAGTAGTTGTGCATATACATGGTGGTGGACAAATCCAAGGTAAACGGCACCGTGGGGTGCGCTTGTGGCATCTGCGTGGTCAGCCCGATCATGCGGCGGACTGGTTCAACGGGCAGGGTGTGCCCTGCCATCTCACCAATCTTGGCGGACCAGGCACCAGCAGCGCAGAGCACCTGCTCGGTACGGATGACACCGCGTTGCGTCGTGACTGATTCGATGACCCCTTCGGAAGTAGAAATGTCCAGGACTTCGGTGTGGTCCATGACCGTGACGCCGAGGGAGATAGCCGCACGCATGTAGCCTTCGACGGCTGCTGCCGGGCAGGCATAACCATCATCGGGAGAAAGCGAACCAGCAAGAATCGCCTTCGGGTCAATGAAAGGATTGACCTCAGCGACTTTCTCCGGGGTGATCATGGAAGAGTTCACGCCCAGCTCATTTTGAGTGGCAGTGGCTTCTTCCAGGTTGGCCACTTCTTCTTCGGTGCGGGCTAAGAAAAGGTAGCCGACTTTGGCCAATTCAATATTGGTGCCAAAGTCTTCTTTCCAGGTGCGGAAGGAATCCAGGGAACGCTTGCCCAAAATGACATTCATGGGGTCGGAGAAGTTTGCCCGAACTCCGCCCATTGGTTTGGCAGATGATCCTCTGCCCACTTCGTGTTGTTCCACCACAACAATGCCGGTGACACCACGGGACGCTAGGTGCCAAGCGGCACTCATGCCCATGATTCCTCCGCCGATGATGACAATGCTGGCAATCTCTGGTTGCTTCTGCGCATAGTTCGGAACTAGTGGAACTTTAACGTCAACCACATCTTCCTCCTTTCACACCAAGTGGTCTAAACCACTCATGGCCGGTTATCTGTTATCGATAACTCTAACCCTAGGATTCTGATCTGCGCAATAGAATGGTGAAAGAATATTAAAAACCCTCACCCACCTGCACTTTAATGCCAGTGAGAGAGGGGTAAAGGGGCGAAAAGGACCTAAGAAGCAGGCGGATAATCCTTGGGGCGAGCGTATTCCAGGTGCTTCAGCATGAGCGCGGCAGCCTTTTCAGGGTCGCGCTCTTGGACCGCTTTCGCGATATCGACATGCTCCCGCGCTGAATGCTGCAGACCTTGATTGTCTTTCAGATAGCGATACGCACCGTTGACACGAGACTCATCACGCAGGTTAGAGATGGTTTTTGACCAACGCGAATTGCCAATGGAATCTACCACCGCCATGTGAAAGTCATGGTCAGCATTGAGATAAGGCAGCGCCGGATCTTCCCGAGTGGGCGGCAAGGCGTCAATAGATCGTTGGGCAAGCCGCACAATCTTTTCGATTTGTTCATTTCCAATGTCACGGGTGGCAGCCTGGCGCGCGGCTTCAACCTCAATAAGCACGCGCATTTCATAAACCTCATAGCGGTCATGCTCAGATAGCTCCACCACCCGAAAACCGCGGTTGCGCACCGGCTCAAGTAGGCCGATAGCAGCCAGCGACATCATCGCTTCACGCGCGGGCGAGTTAGAGATCCCCAGGTGCGAAGCCAAGGAGTTCGCCGAATAAATCTCACCAGGCACCATGATGCCGGAAAAGAGCAGTTGCCTAATGAGGTTTTGCGTCGATTGCTTCAACGTCGATTGACTCAGCGCGGACTCGCGCCCGACTTGCTCAATCCGCTTGGCCCATTCACCAGGTGCCATCTTAAGCCACCCCTTAACTCTGATTGTTTCTAACCGTTTCAATCCTAGCCAGGCACAGGTGGTTGATCCTGCATCAATCTAGGAACTTTTAGCCCCAAAAGAAGAAACTTTTGCCAAACGCTTCACTTATGGGTTATCGATAACATACCATTTAGGTCACGTCACAAAACCCTATTCACTGTAGCTTCATCTTTTTGTGGCAGCGGATGTCTCCTCGCCTTATCAACCGAAAGGACCTGAGTTGAGTTCTTCATTAACTACCCACTTCCTCGCCCAAGATGCCGGTGGCGGCATCGACGGCGCCATTCAATCGGTCTTCGGACCCTTCGTAGATTTCCTTGAAACGGCGGTGTTCTTCTCCATCCCGGTTCTCGGCGCAGACCTCCCTCTCGTGGTGGTCTGGCTGGTTGCCGGCGGTGTCTTCTGCAACGTCTACCTGCGTGTACGTCCACTGAAAGACGCCAAGCAGGCTATCCGCGCTGTCCGCGGCATGATGGCAAAGAAATCTGACCCGGGCCAGGTGACCAGTTTCCAAGCCTTTGCCACAGAGCTCGCCGGCACCATTGGTCTGGGCAACATCGCTGGTGTTGCGGTCGCCATCACCATGGGTGGCCCCGGCGCATCCTTCTGGATTGCCGCCGCCGGTGTGCTCGGCATGGCGGTTAAGCTCGCTGAAGCCACCTTGGGCCAGATGTTCCGTCGCGTCAACGATGACGGCACAGTCGCCGCTGGTCCGATGTACTTTTTGGAGTATGGTCTAAAATCCATCGGGAAGCCAAAACTCGGCATCGGACTGGGCTACTTCTACGCCATCGGCATGGCCCTGGCCGTTATGGGTGCTGGCAACATTTTCCAGGCCAACCAGGTTGCCATGCACCTGACTGACATCACCGGTGGTGAGGACAGCTTCCTCTTCGGCAACGGCTGGATTGTTGGCATCGCCATGGCAATTCCTGCCGCAGTTGTGCTCATTGGTGGAATCAACTCCATCGCGAATGCTACTAGCCGCCTAGTCCCAGTCATGTCCGTGCTTTATGCCATTGCTGTCTTAATCGTTCTGGGCTTTAACTTCTCTGAAATCCCGAATGCCTTCGTTCAGATTTTCCAGGGCGCATTCACCCCTGAAGGCATCTCCGGCGGTGTGCTGGGCGTGGCCATTATTGGCATTCAGCGTGCACTGTTCTCCAACGTGGCTGGTGTTGGTACCGCGGCTCTCGCCCACGGCGTGACCAAGAACCGTCGCCCCGCTGAGGAAGGTCTGGTTGCCGCATGGGAGCCATTCCTGGACTCCGTCATTGTGTGTACCCTGACCGCTGTTGCCATCATTGTTACTGGTGAGCACCTCAACACCGGCGCTGACGGCATTACCCTGGCTACTAACGCTTTTGCCACAGTCTCCTACGGTTTCACCTTCGTGCTGACCGCCTGCATTGTCTTGTTCGCATTCTCCACCGTGCTGTCCTACTGCTACTACGGCCAGGTCAACTTCGGCTACATCTTCAGGGACAACAAGCTCGCAAAGCAGATCTACAGCGTCATCTACATCATCATGATTGTTGTTGGCGCCTCCGTTTCCTTGGACACCGTTGTCCGCTTCTCCGACGCCACCTTCTTCCTGGTTGCTATCCCTAACCTGCTGGGCATCTACCTGCTGGCCAAGCCATTGCGTAAAGAGCTTTCCTCCTACCGCAAGGCTGCGGCCGCTGGCGAAATCGAGCCGGTTCCAGAAAAAGACCGCGTGAACTTGCTGGATAACGGTTTCCCTACCAAGAACATTGACTAGAAAGACTCTCCCCTCATGTCTAAGACCAAAGCTGCCGTTGCTCTATTCGCCGGCGCCGCTACCTTGTCCCTCTCCGCTTGCTCCTCCACTGGTGGCTCAGGCGATGGCCTTCTCGGCGCCATCGAATCTGGCAATGTCACCCTTGGTGTGAAGTTTGACCAGCCAGGTATCGGCCTGCGCGAAGGCGATGGTTCCTTCACCGGTGCGGAAACCGATATCGCCACCAAGATTGTGGAAACCCTGGCTGAAGAGAACGGCTGGGATCAGCCAAATATTGAATACCGCGAAACCCCGGCCGCACAGCGCGAGACTTTGCTGCGCAATGGTGAGGCGCACCTGATTCAGGGTGGTTATTCCATCACCCCAGACCGCATGGAAATAGTTGATTTCGCAGGTCCACTGCTGCTCACCCACCAGGCTTTGCTGGTGCGCACCGATGACTCCTCCATCCAGTCCTTGGATGATTTGGACGGCAAGATTTTGTGCTCCACCGCCGGTTCCAAGCCAGCGCAGCGCATCAAGGAAGAAATTCCTGCAGTGCAGTTGCAGGAATACGACACCAACTCCAGCTGTATTGAAGCGCTCTCGCAGGGCAACGTGGATGCGCTGACCTCGGATGCCCCGATTCTTGCAGGCTACGCCGGGCAGTATGACGGTGATTTTGAGGTACTCGATATGACCAAGGCTGACGGAACCTTCTTCTCTGATGAGTGGTACGGCATCGGACTGCAAAAAGATGACACCGAATCCCTCGATGCCGTCAACCAGGTGCTCACCGACATGAAGGAGTCTGGGGAGCTCAACGCCATCATCGAGGAATACTTCGGTGACCTCGATTCCATTGAAGAAACCACCCCGGGCGATCTGTCCGGAATTTAAGGAGACTGCATGAACACCATCGCTCAACGCATCTTTGACCAGCGTGAAGCATCCCTTCGCCCGCCTTTGGGCGTCGTGCCCCCGGGCGCCGTGTCATTGGCGTTGGGTGAGCCGGACTTCGCTCCCCCGCAGGCGGTGATTGATGGCAGCCTCACAGCCATCCAGCATGGCCGCACGAATTACACGGATCAGCATGGCATTGCAGAGCTTCGCGATGCCCTCCTGGCTGCACTCCCCGCCCAGACTTCGGGGTGGGATAAAAACAACATCGTGGTCACTCATGGCGCGACGGCTGGTTTGGGTGCGTTGTTCTTCGCGTTGATTGAGCCGGGTGACAAGGTGGTTATCCCGCAGCCGGCCTATTCTTTGTACGCGGACCAGGTGGTTTTGGCTGGCGGCACCGTGGAGTTTGTTCCCATGGGCACCGACCTGCACTTCGACTTTGAAAAGCTGGCTGTGGCGCTTAAGGGTGCGAAGATGGTGGTCTTTTCCAATCCTTCAAACCCCAATGGCATTGTGCACACGCGTGCCGAGCTGGAAAAGCTCGCAAAACTTCTCGATGGCACAGAGACCTTAGTTGTCTCCGACGAGGCCTATTCGGCCCTGACCTACACGGAGGAGAAATTCACCTCCGCGCTAGAAATTGAGGGACTCAAAGAGCGAACACTCTACGTGCAGACGTTTTCTAAGAAGTACTGCATGACTGGTTTCCGCGTGGGCTATGTCACCGGCGACAAGGAGTTGATTGCCGCGATTGCGCAGATGCACCGTACTTTCAACGGCTCTGTTTCTGAGCAGGCGCAGCTCGCGGCACTGGCTGCGGTGAAATTGCCTGAATCTGTGGTGACTCCGATGTTGGAGGAGTACGCGCAGCGCCGCGACCTGGTGGTGCGCTTGCTTGGCGATGTCCCACATGTCCATCTCGTAGAACCCGAGGGCGCGTTTTATGCCTTCTTCTCTTATGACACCGGCGTGCCGTCTTCTGAGGTTGCGGCCGATTTGGCCGAGCGTGGCGTGCTGGTTCGCGCTGGCGCCGAATATGGCCCAGATGCCGAAAGCCACATCCGATTGTCTTTTGCAGCTTCGCAAACAGATATCGAACGTGGCATCGGGATTATCAGGCAGTACTTTGAAGAAAGTGCTTAAGGTTTAAGCCTCGTTAGCAATCTTTTCTTCAATTCCGCGCGCGTCTTCCTCAACTTGTTCCAGGGAAGGCGCGCCTTCCTTTGTGCGCTTGATCCAGGCGGCAAGTACCTCTGGGTCGGTCGGCTTGGTGGCCAGGGAAACCACGATGTACACAATCGCGGACAGCACCAGACCAACATAGATTGGCTCATTGGCAAAGACGCCGTCGAAGCGGTTTTCTGCCTGGATTTCTAGGATACCCATGGTGATGAGCGTGCCCAAGGTACCAACAATCATGGCCCAGGTTGCACCGGCACCGGTGCCACGTTTCCACACCAAACCGCCGATGATGGCGACCAGCAGACCACCAACGAGGATGTCATAAGCGATGGTCAATGCTGCCACTACGTCAGGCACGGCCATGGCGATGAACAGCACAATCACGCCGAAAATCAGCACCCAGCGGCGGTTGACGTTGATGTCTTCTTCAGCCTGTTCCGCGCGTGCTGCTGAGGCATCAGCAACCTTGACCACTTCCATTGGGCTCAGCTTGCGTGGACCACGCTTTTCGGACATGCCCTTAAGCAGTGGGATAACGTCTGCCTGAACCACGGTGGCTGCAGCAATCAGACCACCGGATGCGGTGGACATCATCGCAGCAACACCCGCAGCTAGCGCGATGCCACCGATACCGACTGGCAGAACTTCCAATGCAACGGAAGCAAAGACGTCATCACGGACCTCAATGCCGGGCAGCAGAACAGCTGCGGCCATGCCGATGATCGCGCCGGCCACACCGAAGAGGATGCAATAAACACCAGCCGCGGTACCGCCCAAACGGGCAACGCCTGGGGTCTTCGCGGTAAACACACGCTGCCAGATATCCTGGCCAATCAATAGACCCAGTGTGTAGATGACGAAGTAGGTAATGATGGACTGCAATCCCATGCCGCCGATGTCAAAGAACTCTGCATCCAAGCGGCCCTGCAGCCCAGACCAACCGCCGGCCTGTGAGAGGGAGATGGGCAGCATGAGGGCGAAGATACCGATGGTCATGATGATAAATTGCGCCATGTCAGCCAAGGTGATGGACCACATGCCGCCGACGGTGGCATACACCAGCACCACAGCGCCGCCGACCAAAATGGACAGCCAGCGGTCCCAGCCAAAGAGCACCACGAAGACAGAGGCATAAGCACCCGAGGAGGTCGCGGCCAGCATCAAGGTGTACGCCAACATAATCAGTGAGGAAGCCTGCGTGGACTCAGTGCCATAACGCAATGTCAGCATCTGCGAGACGGTGAAGATACGCAGACGCTGCAAAGCCGGTGCGAACGCCAGGCTGAGCACCAGCACGCCCACGCCAATGGCGGTAACCAGCCAGAAACCGGAAATACCGTAGGTGTAACCCAGTCCAATGCCGCCTACTGCGGAGGCGCCGCCGAGGACCACGGCAACCATGGTGCCGGCGTATAGGGTGCCGCCGAGGTTTCGCCCGGCGACGAGAAAGTCAGCGGTATTTTTGATTCTCCTTGCGCCCCACACACCGAAGGCAATCATGCCAACCAGGTATAGAGCCAAAACTGCAACGTTGAGCCATTCCATGAAGGTTCCTCTTTAGCGGTTAGTAGCGGGGATTTCTTTTTCTCCAACTTGCATTGCGCATCACAGCGCGTGACCCTATACTAAACATTAGTTGCCCATTAGGCAACAGTCTCCGAGAAGAACTTTCATGAGCAGAACATTCATTAAGGTAAAAGGATGAAGTCACTCCCCATTGAGCCAGTCGCAAGCGACATTGCCCTGGGTAGCCGCCTGCGCGCACTGCGCGAACGTCGGCATTTCACCCTGGACCAAGTTGCTGAGCGCACTGGGTTTTCCAAAGGTTTCATCTCACGTGTTGAACGTGACCTGACCAGCCCCTCTGTTCAATCCTTGGTCACCTTGTGCCAAGTTCTGGGCATCAATCCAGGTCAACTCTTGGATAGCCCGGAAGTATCCGTGGTGAAGTTTGACAATGCGCCGCGGGTTGATTTGGGAGGTGCGGGAATCATCGAAAGACTGCTCACCCCACGTACGCAGCGAGAAATTCAAATCATCCACATGTCCGTGGAAGCCCACGGGCACGGCGAAGAAGAGCCGTACACCATGGATTGTCACATTGAATCCGTGCATGTCATCAAAGGCAGCTTCGTGGTCAATACCTCCTCGGAGGAATTCACCTTAGAAGCCGGAGACACCCTGACATTTCCCGGCGCAGAACCTCACACCTGGCACAACCCCACTGGTGACAGCACTGAAGTGCTGTGGGTGCTATCCGGAGTCTCATAAACCCTCAACGTTTAAGAAAGGACGCCCATCCCATGCTAGAAACCCCACGCGTTGAAGAAGGCGGCCACATCGGCCCAGTTAATTCGGCACTGGTTCCGCGCTACAGTGGCGAATCCACCTATGCCCTACTGCCGCGCTTGCGCGATATTGAGGCACAGGACCGGCAAGCAGGCATCAAGGTAGTCGGCGTTCCTTTTGACTCCGGTGTCTCTTACCGCCCCGGCGCGCGCTTTGGTTCCAACCATGTGCGCCAGTCTTCCCGTTTGCTGCGCCCGTACAACCCGGCGACGGATACTGCACCTTTCGCGCAGACCCAGGTGGTGGACGCCGGTGACATGGCGGTTAATCCTTTCAATATCAATGAGGCCATTGAGGCTATCCAGCAAGACGCCATGGATCTCACCGCGGATGGTTCATCACTGATGACCATCGGTGGTGACCACACCATTGCGTTGCCGCTGCTGCGTGCGGCATCGGCGCGCGCAAAAGAGCCGGTTGCGCTGCTGCATTTCGATGCCCACTTGGACACCTGGGATACCTACTTCGGTGCGGATTACACCCACGGCACGCCATTTCGCCGCGCGGTAGAAGATGGCGTTTTGGATACTGAGGGCATCTGCCACGTGGGTACTCGCGGTCCGCTGTATGGCAAAAAGGACCTGGAGGATGACCGCCGCTTTGGATTTGGCATCGTTACCTCCTCGGACGTGTTCCGTCAGGGCGTGGATGAAATCATCGCTAAGCTGCGTGACCGCGTGGGCAAGCGCCCGCTGTACATCTCCGTGGACATTGATGTCCTTGATCCTGCTCATGCCCCTGGCACCGGCACTCCGGAAGCTGGCGGACTGACCTCGCGTGAGCTGCTGGAAATCATCCGTGGCCTGCGCGGGCTCAACATTGTTGGCGCTGATGTCGTGGAGGTTGCTCCGTCTTATGACCATGCGGAAATTACCGGTGTTGCGGCATCGCACGTGGCTTATGACTTGATTACGTTGATGGCTGACCTACGCGCGAACACGCAACGCGCCTAGGCCCTGCGCGAAGTCAAGAAGGAGAACATATGACTACTCGCAATGGCGGCGACCTGGTTGTTGAAACCCTGCAAGCGCTGGGCATAAAGGATGTCTTTGGCATCCCGGGCCAGCATGCGTTGGGGCTTTTTGATGCCCTGTCGCGCAGTTCTTTGAACTTTTACTCCAACCGCGTGGAAAACAATGCGGCCTTTGCAGCTGATGGTTATGCTCGTGCGACCGGTAACCCGGCGGCGCTGTTTTTGTCCACTGGCCCCGGCGCGCTGACCTCGCTTGCTGGGCTCCAGGAGGCTTATGCCACTGGTGTGCCGATGATTGTGGTGTCGTCGCAGATTCCGGCCGCTGGCCTGGGCGCGCGCCGTAAGGGCATGTTGCACCAGCTGGATGAGCAGACCGAATCCGTGCGCAATGTGACCAAGTACCAGGCAACGGTACAGCAGGCTGCAGCCATTCCAAGCGTTCTGGAAGAGGCCTACCGTGAGGCAATGACCGCGCCACAAGGGCCAGTGTGGGTCGAGGTTCCGCAGGATATCCTGCTGGAATATCAGGACACCGCGCATGGTTTGCCAGCGATTACTGCCGCGACCACCGCCGCGGAGATCAACCAGCCGGAAGCGCACCACGCGCTGGTTAACCGCGCGGCGGAACTGATTAATGCAAGTTCCACCGTCATTGTTGCCGGCGGCGGCGTGCGTCGCTCCGGCGCAGGTGAGTTGCTAGTGCAGTTTGCGGAAAAGATTGATGCACCAGTGGTGTGCACTGTCGGTGGCAACACTGCCCTACCCCTGCATCATCCACTGGCCGTACATTTTATTGAAGACCGCCATGTCACCGACCTCATGGACAATGCTGAAACCCTACTGGTGTTGGGCAGCTCCCTGGGTGAGGTGACGTCGAATTACTTCACTATGAAGCCAACTGGCACCATGATCCAGGTGGATGCTGAGGCCAAGGTCTTATCTTCCAATCACCCATCACTGGGCATTCGCGCGGATATCTCCACCTTCTTGGCGCAGCTGCTTCCGGCGGTAGATTCTGCAACCCATGCTGGCGCGGATAAGGCTGCTGAAGTAAACACCGAGGTTGCTAAGCGCATGAGCGGGCTTGGTCTGGAGCATGAGCAACAGGTCATGGATGCAATTCGGGAAGCTGTGCCGGATGACATGCAGACCTATTGGGATATGACCATCGCCGCTTATTGGGCATGGAATGTGTGGGATGCCAAAGAGGGCGAATTCCACTCGGCCCAAGGCGCCGGCGGATTAGGCTACGGCTTCCCCGCTGCTCTGGGCGGCGCACTGGGTCTGGGCAAGCGCACCTTTGCGCTGGCTGGCGATGGCTCTTCCTTGTACTCCACTTCAGAACTAGCAGCCGCAGTCCAACACGATATTCCGGTGACTTGGCTGATTGTGGATGATGGGGGCTACGGCATCCTGCGCGAATACATGAACGAGGCCTTCGGCAAGGCCACTGCTACCGAGCTTGCCCGTCCTGACTTTGTAAAGCTCGCGGAGTCCTTCGGTGTGCCAGCATTCAAGGCAGAAAAAGAGACCCTGCAAGAAGTGCTTTCTCAAGCACTTGCTGCAGAGTCTGGTCCCAACGTTGTGGTGTTGGAAACCCACTTGAAGATGTGGGAGCTAACCTAGGCTACGCCCAGCCGGCGGGAACAATTCCAAAGATGCTGCCAATGGAATAGAGGAACGCCAGGCCGTAGACGATGATGATGGTCGCTTGGAAGATTGGATGCGCGCTCCAACCCAGCGACCATTCTGGGTTGCGGTCGCCGTACTTGCGGGAAGCGTGCAACAGCATCACCGGGATAATGGACATGACCACACCTGCGATACCACCGGCGTAGCTCAATGCGGAGACGAATCCGCCGAAGCCCGCGAAGGTAATAATCAGTGGCAGACCAACGGTCATGGCTACTGCGACACCGCGCTGCCAACCATGCTGTGGCCAGTGGAAAATATCCAAGACATTACGCATGGTGGTGTAGCCGATGGCGAGGAAGGACGTCATCATGGCAAAGAGCGCAAAGAGGTTAGCCAGGTAATACGCGATTGGACCGAGCTCTTCGCCCCAAGAAACGGTGACTACCTCAGACACATTGGTGCCCAACAGGCCAAGCGCTGCGAAAGGAACCGCTGCCAGGGTGATACCGGTGGCGACCATGCCGCCGATAATGGTTGGCACAATCTTGTCCGAATGATTATCGCGCATACCGCGGGCCAGCTCCGGTACCACGTACTGCGCCATGAAGGTAAACACGGCCAGGTTCATAATCGGGATGATGAAGTAAGGGCGTAGAATCCACAGATTCTCAAATTCAATACCAGGGCCGATGAAGGTCCACATCACCAAGATGACCACGATTGCAGCCATGGCGATGGTGATCACGGCCTCAGCAACACCGGTTGCTTCCAAGCCTTTGTACATAATGAATGTGCCCAGCGCGAAGAACAAAAGCGTACCGATAGTCGGCGGTATGCCCAACAGGTTATCCAGCAGTTCGCCTGAACCGGCAGCATAACCAATCAACGCGCCGGTGCCGTTGACCGCAATAGCTGCGAATACCAACCAGCGTCCCCAGTGGCCCAAGTACTGCTCAGCCAAACCAGACAACTGCAGTGGCTTGTTGGTACGCAGTGACACCTCCGCCACGTACATCATAGACAGCGTGGTCAAAATACCCGCGATTGCCAGCGCGATGAACAGCGCCAGGAAGCCGCCGTTGCGGCCGGCATAAGGAAGGCTCAAAATACCGGCACCGATGTTGGTACCGAAGATCAGCGCCACACCTTGCCACGGCGTAATGCGGCTTTCGCCCTCAGTTTCTTTCGATGGATTGATAGATTTATCAATCTTGATGTTGTTGCTCTTCAAGTTTTCATCCCCTGTTTGAAATGAGTGTTCCCCTGGCCAGCCCCGCGAATCAAGACGCTGGTCAGGGGTACAAGTATTTGGTTTTAGGCGAGAGCCTCGCGGATTTCCTTGGTGAGGATTTCCAGACCTTCACGCAGCAGGTGCTCCGGGATGGTCAGCGCTGGCAGCAAACGGATAACGTTGCCGTCCAGACCACAGGTCAAGATGAGGATGCCCTGCTTCTTACATGCAGCAGCAATCTCATTGGTGACCTCAGAGTTGATGAGCTCAATCGCCATCATGGCGCCGCGACCGCGGACATCCAGGACGGTTTCCAACTCGAGAAGTGGCTCGAAGTACTCGCGAACGATTGCTTCGATTTCACGCGCACGACCTGGCAGGTCATGGGTCTCGAACTCTTCGATCGCAGCGAGCGCTGCGGCACAAGCAACTGGGTTGCCGCCGTAGGTACCGCCCAAAGAACCTGGGATTGGGCTGTCCATGATTTCTGCACGACCGGTCACACCAGATAGTGGCATACCAGCAGCGATACCCTTAGCTGTGGTCACCAGGTCTGGGATGACCTGCTCGTTCTCAGATGCGAACCACTGTCCGGTGCGTCCGAAGCCGGACTGGATTTCATCAGCGATGAAGACGACATCATTATCGCGGCACCACTGCGCAATCGCTGGCAAGAAGCCTTCTGCAGGAACGATGAAACCGCCCTCACCCTGAACTGGCTCGATGACAACGCACGCCAGGTTTTCAGGTCCAACCTGCTGGTCCAGCACCTTGATGGCACGAGCTGCGGCCTGATCGCCCTTCAGGCCATCACGCGCTGGGTAAGACATTGGCACGCGGTGGACATCGGAAGCCAAGCTGCCGAAACCAGTCTTGTACGGCTTGTTCTTTGCCGTCATGGACATGGTCAGGTTGGTACGGCCGTGGTAGCCGTAATCAAACACTGCCACGGCATTCTTGCCGGTGTACTTACGTGCAATCTTGACTGCGTTTTCTACTGCCTCAGCACCAGAGTTGAGAAGAACGGACTTCTTCTCATGATCACCTGGGGTGAGCTGGTTCAACTTTTCACACACCGCCACGTAGGACTCATATGGGGAGACCATGAAACAGGTGTGGGTAAATTGTGCCGCAGCCTTAGCTACAGCATCTGCAACCCGCTTATTGGAAGCACCAACGGACGTCACAGCAATGCCGGATGCAAAGTCGATGTATGAGTTGTCATCGGCATCAACCAGGACACCACCATCTGCAGCAACGACATATCCCGGCAGACCTGGGGTCAGGGCACGGGCAATGGCTGCCTCACGGCGCGCATTAATCTCCGCGCTCTTTGTTCCCATTCCATCAGTGACTACTCGACGCTCCTGCGGCAGGTGGTAATCGAAGTCCTTCATGCTTCCTCCTTCAAAGGCTCACTCTTTGTGTTCGTACTCAGTATGGCTACTCACTGTGTTGCGCACCATGTACACTATGGCGAAAGATTGTGGTTCAGATATACAGAATGGACATTGTTGGATGCTGGAATTTGAGTGGTTGTTCAACCAAGGCGCCTTGGAAATCAACCCGATCTGCCCGCCCACTGCTGCCACGTTTTCTGGCGTTCAGACCAATGAGTTGGAAGATGCCGCGGAGTTCATTCAGCAAGATTCTGTGGTTCTCACCATTGCAATTGCGTTTGCCAACCGCGAGGATGAGCTCGCTGCATACCTTGCCCACTTGGCTGAGGCCGGGGCGGTGGCGGTGGGCATTGGTACGGGTCTGATATTTCCAACTGTGCCGGAGTCAGTTATTGCGGCAGCACAGGAACTTGGCATTGGTTTATTTGAGGTCCCACGTCAGATCTCATTTATCTCCATCGTTGCTGCGGTCCACCAGGAACAAAGCCGCCGCAATGATATTGCGCAGCGCCGACTTTTGGCCGCGCAGGAAAAGCTCACGCATACAGCCACCCGCGGCAACCTCACGGAATTGCTGCATGAGGCTGCCTATTTCATTGATGCTGAGCTCTCCATCATTAATGAACGCGATGATGTGGTGGCTTCTACTGCCCCACCAGCCAAGCGCAAGTACTTCAGTTCTTATGAGATGACCTCTCATGGCGAGCGGCAACACACGCTGAAGGTGGACTCTGATCATCCGATCAACGCTGAGGATCGCTCATTGATCAGACACTGCGCTGGCCTAGCTGACATGTTGCTTGCCCGTCCGGTGGAGCTGCGCCAAGCACGCAATGAGCTCAATTCTTTTGCTCTGCGGTTGAGCTTGGGCTTGCCGGATACGACCTCACCTTCGCAGATGCTGCCCACTACCTTGGATTTCCCGCGTGACAAGGAAGGCTTTACACGCCCGGTTGTCGCACTTGCTGATGACACCCGCAGCCTTGAACGCGGCAAGCTCGCCCTGGATGCGAACCTTGAAGACCGCGGGCAATTCCTTTATGTTGCGCAACTCGACCCATTGAGCTTTGTGGTTCTATTCCGCGGGGATGCCGAGCTACAAGAAATGCTCGATCTCTTCGCCGGCTCGCTCCGCCGATTGCGCGTGGCCATTGGCAAACGCATCCACGCCACCGAACTGTCTTCGGGTCACGTAGAGGAACTCGTCGCACGCGCTCGCCCACTTCCGCTGGGTGAATATCTCTCCCCGCGCAGCCAATCCATGCCCTGGCTCAATTCCGAAGTCGTACGCGCCGCACTGGCTAGCCGACGCCGCGAAACCATCAACGTGCTGCGCACCATCGACGCCGAACGCAACCTGGACTTAGCCCGCACCTTGTCCGTCTACTTAAGAAAAGGCGGACAGCTCAACCAGACCGCCGAGGCACTCAAAATCCACCGCCACACTGCCCGCAACCGCATCGCACAAATTGAGCAGCTGTGCGAAGTCGACCTTTCAGAGCCCACGGTCTTTGCTGAACTACTCTTCGCGATTGTCCAAGATTCCGACACAGACCTCGACTAAGAGAGAATGAGTTTCGCCGCAACCTCGGTAAATACTTCAACACCGGCAATACAGTCCTCAGGTGTCGTGTACTCAGCTTCGTTGTGGGAGATTCCATCCTTGCTGGGGACGAAAAGCATGACGGTTGGGACCATATCCTTCATGTTGGTGGAATCATGGCCAGCCACTGTAAAGATTTCTTGGTGTGAAATCCCGAGTTCCTTAACTACGTCGCGGCTGAGTTCAATGCCTGCTTCTGGATATGGGTTGAGGTCCCAATAGTGCGTCTGTTCACGTTCGATTAACGTCTTAGACTCTTCCTCAGCCGCTGCGATGATGGAGTTAAGTTGCTCCTGTGCTGACACCAATACTTGAGAGTCTGGTGAGCGCAGGTCAACGTTGAACTTCACTTCACGTGCAATGGTAACTGGTGAGTTCGGTTCCAGCGTGAGCTGAGAAACTGAAGCTTGTAGCCGCCCGGGCTCGTATTTGTTGGTTAGGCGACGCACTTCTGCAATCACGAGGGAGGCGCCAAATAGTGCGTCCTTGCGGTCAGCCATGAGAGTGGAACCAGTGTGGCCTTGTTCGCCGTTGACCGTTAGTTGGAATTTACGCGCGCCCCACGTTGCGGTCACCAGACCAATCTGATTTCCTGCGTGTTCGAGGTCTTTACCCTGTTCCACGTGAATTTCTGCATATTCTGAGATCTTCGGCGGTGCCTGGACAGGTTGCCAGTTGGCTTTAGAGATAGCTTCCTTAACTGTAATTCCGGATAGGTCCGTGGACTCTAATGCAGTGTTGAGATTCAACTTGCCGGTGAATACAGAACTGCCCATCATCGACGGCGCAAAGCGGGAACCCTCCTCATTAAACCAATTGATGACCACGATGTTGCGTGTTGGGTGCTCCCCCGATTTCTTAATGCGCTCGACGAGGCGCGCTGCTGCGTGTGCGCCAGCAAGAACTCCGTAGGCACCATCGAAGCGCCCAGCTAGGGGCTGGGAATCTAGGTGAGATCCGAGACCGACATAAGGTAACTCCGCATCAAATTCGAACAAGCCATACTGATTACCAATGTCGTCATAGGTAACTTTCGCGCCTAAGCCACCAAGAAGAGAAGCGAACCACTCACGGTTCTGAATATCGCCCTCACTCGCAGCTTGGCGTTCCACTCCGCCCCCTGGTGTTGCACCGTTGGCGCTCATATCTACAAAGTCCTTGAGGAAGCGCTCATTCCAATCCTGAGTCATGCTGTGCCTTTCAGTAGTGCAAATCAATTCTTTGTTTGTGGCTAAAACTGTCCGTGTACCCATTCGCCGCCAACCATGGTGGCCAGGACGTCGATATTGCTAATTGCATGTGGTTCAACTTCCAGCGGGTTGTCCCCCAGCATCACCAAGTCAGCGAGCTGTCCCGGTTTGATTTGGCCCTTCTTTCCCGCCCAACCAGTGGCAAAGGCAGAGCCGGCGGTGTAGGCATAGAGCGCTTCAGCCGCAGTGATTCGCTCATCCGCACCATAGATTTCTCCGGTCTCTGTTTCACGGAGCACGAAGGCTTCCATGACTTTAAGCGGCGAACCGTTGGCCACAGGACGGTCAGAACTTCCTGGTAATACAATCCCGGCGTCGAGCAAACGCTTTGCTGGATACGACAAATTTGTGCGCTCTGCGCCGATCTTGGCTGCCATCGAACCACCGAACTCCCGAATGAAACGAGGTTGAGGGACCAAGATGATTCCAGTGTCAGCAATCTTCTTAACCTGTGAATCATGCACTACACCACCGTGTTCAATTCGGTGTGGCATCGACGGTTGACCGTAACGAGCAGTTGCTTCGGTAATGACTTCTATTGCGAACTCCACCGCAGCATCACCGATCGCGTGCAGCGCTAATGACCAGCCCAGTGATGCTGCTTTGAGCGCCTGGGATTTCATCTCTTTCACGTCACCCTGGAAGTAGCCATGATGCGAGCAACACTGATAGTCCTCGTGCATCGCAGCAGTTGTGCCTAAGAGAGAACCGTCGGTAAAAATCTTGGTCGGACCAATCTGCAGTCGTTCATTACCAAACCCAGTACGTAAGCCAGTATCTATACCGAAAGCAGTCTTCTCGCTAGTGTGCCCCTCTAAGTCATGCAGGACATCGATGGTTGGCATAAGCTGCATGCGAGTAAGTAATTTCGCTTCCTGGTACGCAGCGATTTCACGCGGAGAGTGACCAATCCATCCACCAGCGACACCTGCATCTGTAACCGAGGTCAGTCCCTCAGATACATAGTGAGTTGTCGCCCGCTCAAGCGCTTGTACCAAGTCAGACGTTGCCTCTGGCTGGAGAATATCCTGGATGATACGCATGGCGTTTTCATCAAGCAGCCCGGTGGCATTGCCATCGGAATCGGTGACAATCTCCCCGCCTTCAATTGCCTGGGGGCTATGAGGTTCGACTCCTGCGATTTCCAAAGCCTTAGTGTTTACGGTGTAGGCATGTCCAGAGTTGTGCTTAATCAGCAGCGGTCGCCCACCGGTAACACCATCGAGCCGGTGAAGCTCTAATTCGGCACCTTCAAGATAATTTGGGTTGAAACCCGAGGCGATGACCCACTTGTCGGTTTTCTCCGAGCCATTGAATTCTTCGCAGTCTAGCGCTTGCGAGATTGTTTCATATACATTTTCGGGTGCGCTGGCCTGGCCCAAGTCGATTTCTAACAGTGTCTGACCAAACCACACTGTATGCGCGTGTACATCATTAAACCCCGGCGCGATTATCGCACCACCAGCGTCAATCTTCCTTGCTTTACTGAACTGACGCGCGGCATCATCCAATGCGACAATTCTCCCCTCAATGATCGCGACTGCCTGAGCACGAGGATTCTGCGGATCCTGGGTCAGAAACTGCGCGTTGTCAATGACGGTGACGGGCGAATGATTCAAAGAAGACTGCATCAAGACTCTAAAACCTTAGCTTTTGTTTGTAATCTAGGGCTCAAAGTAGTCCCTTTGAGATGCGGATTGGGATTTTTCTCAAGAAGTTGTAAATCCACCAATGGTTTACAGCTATCGTTGTGCATATGCACGAAAACCAATGGGAAGAGTTAATCTCGCAAGCCTTAAACGACATTCCGCAGATTGTGGAAGAGTTTCTCCGCGAATTTAAAGAAATCGGACTTTATGGGGACTCTGGGATCCCAGATTCCGAGCTAAGATCGACAGCTTTTAGTGTTTTAACCTTGCTTTTACGCGCAACCACCTCTACTGAAGAACAGGCAAAGATTAAAGAACATGCCGAGAGATTCGGCCATCGGCGGGCACGGCAAGGAATTCAATTGCCCTTGCTCGTAGACGCGATTCAACTGGACTTTAAAGTTATTTGGAACTACCTGAAGAAGACTGCGGGCGAAGACTCCTTTGCGGTGTTGATCGACCACGTGGACAAACTCAACTACGTAGTTACTGAGTATGCATTCCATGCACGAGCGTCATTTAGACGAGAAGAAGCTCGAACTGCGCACGACTTACGTGTGTTCAATTCTCGTTATCTGGACCGGCTGTTTTCTTCAGATTCTTTGGGTGAACGAGGTTTAAGCGAAATCTCTCGAGTCCTAGGATTTGGCGAATCAACCCCTTGCGAAGTGATTGTGTTCCATCCCTCTGCCGCCGACCAAGCCCACTCAGCACTCGATTCAGTTTCGGCGTCGGGCCAGATTTACTGCCAAAGCTACGGGACCAGCTTTGCGGCGTTTTGGAAGTCGGACAATCTAGCGAACGTAGAGAACATCAAAAAGGCCGCTCTTTTACCTGGAATCCGTTTTGAGACCGTCTTCGGACTATCCGAAGTCCGACAAGTCGTCCGTTCTTCATCTGCGGTTTTTGGCGCCTATGGTCTCCCGTCGCGCCTAGAACCGATAACCGAAGCAATGTGGGCAGTTGCCCGCAAAGCACTCATCTCAGTCTATCGTCGAAGGATTGAAGAATTAACTGCGTACACCAATGAACTAAAAAGCAAAAATGATCCCGTTCTCCCTACGGTGGATGCTTACCTCAAGACAGGTTCCATCAAGCAAACCGCGCAGTTATCATTTTGCCACCGCAACACAGTGATAAACCGAATCAAACAGTTTGAGAGCTGTTCTGGGCTAGATATAACCGTTCCTGAGCAAGCCGCTCTCGCGCTTGTGGCTCTATCTCACCCCGGCAAATCTGTGCTTTAGCACAAAGTACCACCAAGAGAGTTCGCGGAATGCCCAGGTTTCTATCAACCTATTGGAATCAGGTGGACGCTTTCATAAAGTGATGACGCGTACCTAAATGCCATTCCGAATAGATAAGGGGCCTTGACAATGACTTCATCGACAAACCATCCACCAGGACAAAGGCAGCCGTCAGCAGCTGAGCTCAAAGAACGAATTGCTCAAGGCGCAGAAGTAGAAGTTGATCCCAAAGAGGTAGGACGTATTGCGCGTGCAGCCTTTATCGGAACCGCACTTGAGTGGTACGACTTCTTCCTCTTTGGCACTGCTTCGGCACTGGTGTTCAACCACCTCTTCTTTGCAGGTGTCGGTGGCGCGAATGCCACACTAGCTGCGTTCGCTACCTTCGGTGTTGGATTCTTGGCACGCCCGCTGGGCGCTGTCCTGTTCGGCCAAATTGGTGACAAATACGGCCGCCGTCCAGCGCTGATCATCTCCATTGTCGTCATCGGTGTCGCAACCGGCATCATCGGCTTGCTACCCACTTACGGGTCCGTTGGAGTCTGGGCACCAGTCATGCTTACGGTTCTTCGTCTGCTCCAAGGTGTCGCCGTCGGCGGCGAATGGGGCGGTGCAACCACCATGGCAATTGAACATGCACCGGAAGAGAAGCGTGGACGCTACGCTGCTCTGGTTCAGATTGGCTCTCCTGTTGGCACCCTGCTGTCCTCCGGCATATTCGCCCTGGTCCTCATGCTTCCAGAGGAGTCAGTCGACTCGTGGGGCTGGCGAATTCCATTCCTGATCGCCTTCCCATTCCTCGGCGTTGCACTGTGGATCCGCATGAAGGTTGAAGAATCTCCAGTCTTCGAAGCACTCAGTGCTGTTGAAGAAGGCGACAAAAAGAAGGGTTCACTCAAGGACCTCTTCCGCGATTACTTGCCACAGCTTGCACTAGCAACCGCAGCAGCATTGCTGGGCATCGGCGGCTTCTTCGTTATGAGTACCTATGTTCTCAGCTACGCCACCGAGTCCCTGGGTCTCGACCGCCAGATGGTTGTCAATGCAACTTTGCTTGGCGCAATCTGCCAGATCTTCATCAACATCTTCTTCGGCCGCCTCGGTGAGAAGTTTGGGCCGGGCCGCATCATCGGTTGGGGTGGCGTCGCCACCGCACTTCTGTCCTGGCCAATTTGGACCATGATTGATTCCGGAAATGCCATCGCGCTGACAGTCGCTGTCTGCTTGGGCATTTCTGCAGTCACCGTGACCTACTCTGTTTCTGGCGTGCTCTTGTCCGAGCTTTTCCCTCCAGAAATGCGCTACTCCGGTGTCGCGATTGGCGCCAATATTGCCGGTGCAATCTCTGGCCTGCTTCCGTTCTTGGCTACCTGGATGAATTCCACCAATGATCAGCCAAGTTCAATCCCTGGAATTGTCATTTTGATTATCGTTGCGCTCATTACCGCAGTTGGCGGATTCGTCGGCGAGAAGTACCGCGTCAAGGATAACGTCGTACGCCAAGAAGCCTAACCCCCAGCGCTTTACCTAATCTCCTTATACCTAAGAGTTTTTGAAAGGTCACACCAATGTCATCCAGTAGCAGCCACATGCACGTCGGACAAGCCATCGTGTCAGCACTGCAGGCCCACGATGTGAAAAGGGTTTTCGAAGTCCCTGGTGAAAGCTTCCTCCCTGTTCTTGATGGCTTGTATGAAACCGATATTGAAACCATCGTGTGCCGTCATGAAGGCGGCGCGACCTACATGGCTGAGGCGCATGGCAAGCTGACCAATACTCCAGGCGTTGCCATGGTTACCCGTGGCCCTGGCGCAGCAAATGCATTCGTCGGCGTCCACACGGCTTGGCAAGATGCGACACCGCTGGTGTTGTTTGTCGGTTTGATTCCGAACTCTGACCGCGACCGCGAGTCCTTTCAAGAATTTGATCCGAAGGCTTGGTTTGGCACTCAGACCAAGAGGGTCTTTGTCTTGGATGACCCCTCACGTACACACGAGATTGTTGCTCAGGCTTTCCACGCAGCGACCTCCGGACGCCCCGGACCAGTTGTCATCGGTCTTCCCGAAGATGTTCTCTATAAACCTTTCGAAGGTGTCGAAGCAGCCCCCATCCCGGTTAGCAAAGGCGCGGTGTCCACCACAGACATTGAATATCTGCAACAAGAACTTGGCAAAGCTCAAAGTCCAGTGCTCTATGTAGGAGGGCCAGGTTGGACTCCTGAGGCAGCTCAGACCTTGACCAAGTTTGCATCGGCTAACAAGATTCCGGTGTTGCATGACTGGCGGGTTTCGGACCGTGTTGCCTTCAACAGCCCTGCCAATGCAGGATGGTTGGGCTATGGCCGCTCCGATGCTGCCGCTGAACTCTTCAATAACGCTGACCTCGTCATCGGCATTGGCGCCTTGTTCACTGATGTCCCGACCGACGGATATAAGCTGCGCCAATCCCCTGCTGCGAAGAATATCTTCGTCAATGTTGATACAGCTCTGCAAGGTAATTCTGGCCCAGTGGCTCACCACATCGTGGCCACTCCAACTGAATTCGTAGCTTCTCTTGATTCGCTTTCGCTTGCCGATGCCTCCGCTCGTACCGCTTGGTTTGAAAAAGCACGCGCGGACCACGCGGAGTTTTCCACGCCGGATACAGATTCCCCGCTTCCCGAGACTAAGGAAGGCACGGTGAATTTGGAAGTAGTCTTCGAACAGCTGCAAGAGCAGTTGGATGATTCCGCGCTCTTCACCTTCGGCGCGGGCAATCACTGCATTTGGGCACAGCGCTATTTACCTACCCAGGAGTACCCATCGCAGCTCAGCGTCAAGAACGGCTCGATGGGCTACAGCGTGCCCGCAGCTGTGGCCTCAGCCTTGGAGGATCCTGCACGCACGGTGGTGACAATCGCAGGTGATGGTGAGTTCCTCATGAACTCCCAAGAACTAGCTACTGCAGTCCAATATGACGCCCCGATCCTGATTGTCGTGGTTTCTAATGGTGAGTTCAGCACCATTCGTGACCACCAAGAAAACCACTTTCCGCGCCGCATCTCCGGTACTCAAATTAAGAATCCAGATTTTGCAAAGGTCGCTGAAGGTTACGGTGCGTTCGGGCAAACCGTACGCTCGAATGACGAAGTTGCTGATGCAATTGAGCAGGCGTTGAAGGCAGTGAAGGAATACAAGCGTTCGGCTCTGATCAATGTGATTGCGGACAAGGACTTCTCACTGCCTGCGAGTTAGGCATCGAAAAGCAAAAGCGAAAGAGAGAGCCATCACGGGAATTGCACATTTTGGTGAATCTCGCACGCCGAGTGTGCGATTATTAAGCTTTGATTAACCAATTGTGTACCTTGCGGTCTTGTTCGTGCGGCACTATCGAATCTTCGTTAGTACCACATTCCCTATAGGAGCTTTCATGTCTCGTTCTTTCTTCCGCTCATCCCTCGCTGTTGCTTCCGCTGCGGCTACTGCCCTTGTGTTGGTAGCGTGCTCCGAGCCAACTGAAGGTGGCAGCGACACCGACGCTGACTCCACCGCTGCATCTGGCGATGAGCAGGTCACCATTACTGTCTACACCTCTGAGCCGGAAGAAAAGGTCGACGAGATCAACGCTGCGTTTATGGAAGCGCACCCCGATATCAACGTTGAGGTCTACCGCGCTGGCACTGGCGACCTAAATGCACGTATCGCTTCTGAGAAGGAATCCGGCGACATCGAGGCTGACGTTTTGTGGGCTGCGGACTCCCCTACTTTTGAGGGCTACGCAGCTGATGGTGACCTCGCTGAGTTACAGAACGTTGATACCGAAGGTGTCATGGAAGAAGTCATCGATGAAGAGGGCTTCTACGTTGGCACCCGCATCATCCCCACCGTCATCGCCTACAACACCGATGTGGTCAGCGAAGATGAGGCACCACAGTCCTGGCAGGATCTGATTGACCCGCAGTACATGGACAAGTTGGTCATGCCTGACCCAGCAGTTTCTGGTGCGGCGGCATTCAACGCCTCGGTCTGGTTGGAATCTGATGAGCTCGGTGAAGAATGGATCACCGCTCTTGGTGAGAACAAGCCAATGATTGCGCAGTCCAACGGCCCAACCTCCCAAGAGATTGCCTCCGGTTCCCGCCCAGTCGGCGTGGTTGTGGACTACCTCGTGCGTGACTTGGCTGCCGCTGGTTCCCCAATCGCGGCCGCTTATCCATCGGAAGGTGCACCGTACATCTCTGAGCCAGCTGGTGTCTTCGAAGCTTCTGAAAACAAGGAAGCAGCAGAAACTTACATTAACTTCCTACTGTCTGAAGAAGCCCAGGAAATTGCTGTTGAGCAGGCATACCTACCAGTTCGTGAATCCGTTGACACTCCTGAAGGCACCCCAGCGCTCGCGGACATCAACTTGCTCAACCCTGACCTGGAAGCTGTTACTGAAGGCCAAGATGACGCAGTCGCTACCTTCCAAGATGCGATGAAGTAATCTCACAAGCTTAAGATTTCTCACCTTCGACGATTCATTTCCTTCTTAATGCGACTACTCTCCTCACTTTCCGTCCTGCGCCTTGGCGTCTGGCTCATCATCGCGGGATTCTTCCTGATTCCGCTGTCCATGGTGGTCAGCCTCGCGTTGGGCGGAAACCAAATTCCCATCCTGCTTGAACAAGGACTGGGTACTGCAGCGTGGAATTCGCTGTACACAACGCTGCTCTCTGCCATCGGCGCGGTCATCATCGGCACGGCCATCGCGCTGGTCATTGACCGCCTCGATACCTATGGCAGCAAGTGGCTGCGGCTGCTTCTTTTGTCCCCACTGCTGGTGCCGCCGTTCATTGGTGCCATCGCCTGGATGCAGCTGTTTGGGCCAGCACAAGGATTTAACCGCTGGTTCGGACACGAAGTGTGGAACATCTACGGCGCCGATGGCGTCACTGTACTGCTGATTTTGCACTCCTATCCGATGGTCTACATCATCGTCTCCAACGCACTGCGCTCACTTCCGGGCGACTTGGAACAGGCCGCACGCATTTCGGGTGCTTCCAGCTTTACAACCATTCGCACCATCACGCTGCCGCTGCTGCGCCCGGCGTTACTGTCGGCGTTTACGCTCACGGCTGTGGCGAACCTTTCTGACTTCGGGATTCCCGCGCTTTTAGGCTCACCCGCACGCTTTGAAACGCTGGCCACCATGGTCTATCGCTTCATGGATTCCGGCACCGTGGACAATCCCCTGCAGGTAGTTTCCACCATCGGCGTGGTGCTACTCTTCCTCGGTATCGCTGCTGTCTTCGCCGACCACATTGTCGCCCGCTTCTCCGCCTCCTCACTGCAGGACACCGGTGCCTCAGCACGCATGGAATTGGGCCCGGCGCGCCTGCCGGTCAGCACCATCACCTGGGTTGTGGCCGTCATTATCACCGTCGCGCCCATTGTGGGATTGGCTTACCGCGCGCTGCTTCCAGCACCGGGTGTGCCGTTTACGCTTGAGAATATCTCGCTTAATAACTTCGCCAACGCCATTGGCAATCCCCGCGTAATTGACGGCTTCCAGAACTCCGTCTTCCTGGCTATTTCAGCAGCTATTGCCTGCGGTATCTTAGGCTGGCTCGTAGGCATTCTAGTCACGCGCACCAAGCTGTTTGGTAACACTGCCCTGACCTTGTTGGTGCTGCTCCCCACCGCGCTGCCAGGTCTTATCATCGGTGTCGCGTGGTTGATCTTTGGCCGCTACACCGATATCTACAACACGGTGTGGGTTATTCTCGGCGCTTATATCTGCGCCTTTACTGCCCTAGTGTTGCAGGCGGTTCGCGCGCCACTGCAGAACACTCCCGTTGCCGTGGAGGAAGCCGCCCGGATTTCCGGCGCGGGTCCAGTGCGCGCAATCTTTAGCACCACCGCGATGATGACCATCCCCGCGGCAATCTCTGGCGCGGTTCTAGTTCTGGTCACTGCGGTGCGTGAGCTCACCGTGTCTATTTTGCTCATTGCGCCGGGCACCACGACCTTGGGCGTGCAGGTGTTCAACCTGCAGCAAGCTGGCAATTATAACCAGGCTTCTGCGCTATCTTTGATGTTCATGTTGGTGGGCATTATCGCGCTATCTGTCACGTTGAAGTCTCCGAAAGTAGGTTCATAACTCATGTCTGCCATTCACCTTCAAGACCTCACCGTGACCTTTGCGGACGGGACCAAAGGCCTTGAAGACATCAACCTGGATATCGCCCCGCATGAGTTCATCGTGCTGGTCGGGCCTTCTGGTTCCGGCAAGACAACCCTGCTGCGCACCATCGCCGGTTTCGTGCACCCCAGCCAGGGCAAGGTCGAAGTCGGCGGCAAGGACCTCACTGGCGTAGCTCCGGAATCACGTGGGATGGGCATGGTCTTTCAGCAGCACGCTGTGTGGCCGCACATGAGCGTGGCAGATAACGTGGGCTACCCTCTGAAATTCACCAAAGACTCCGCCCAGGTACGCAAGGAGAAAATCCAGCGCACTTTGGCACTCGTTGGCCTGGATGGTTTTGGAAAGCGCAAACCCGGCAGCCTGTCTGGCGGTCAGCGCCAGCGCGTGGCCCTAGCGCGGGCGATAATCGCTGACCCCACCGTCTTGCTTCTTGATGAAGCACTCTCCGCTCTGGATGAGCCATTGCGTGATAATTTGCGCCGGGAGCTGGTGGCGTTGACTAAACGTGAGGGCCTGACCACCGTGCATGTCACCCATGACCGCAGTGAAGCACTCGCCATTGCGGATCGCATTGTGGTGTTGCAACAAGGCCGGATTGCGCATGTCTCCACGCCGGAAGAGCTCCTGGTGCGCCCCAATACCGCGGAGGTTGCCGCATTTATCGCTGATGCCACCATCATCCCGGCGCAGCTGACCGCCGATGGTGCGCGTGCTGATGACCTGGGCACTACCTGGAACACCAACCTCATTGAACGAGCACACAGCGATAACAGCGCAGCTGATTCCAACTCAGTAAAGCTCGCTATGCTTCCTGCGGATACGCAACTGGTCTCCCCGGAAACAGAAGGCGCTATCCCCGCGACTATTGAATCCGTGCTCTTTGAGCGTGATCGCTTCAGCATCACCGCCAGTGCCGGCAGCTACACCTTCCGCACCACAAGTACACAGCGCCCAAGCATTGGTGACAAGGTCGGAATCATCCCGCAACGCATGTTGAGCTACCAGGTGTAATTTAAGAATTAGACCAACATCGCAACGGGTAGCAGCACCACGACCGGCGCCAGGATGCAGCCGAGAATCATGAAGGTTGACCATTTGATGTGCACCCCGGCGCGGCGCAGCTGGTCATGCCACAACAGTGTGGCCAGGCTTGCCCACGGTGTGATGATGGGAGCGGCATTAACGCCGATGAGCAGCGCGATATAGCTGGCTGGTGTGCTCACCAGAGGTTCTAGGAAGAGAAACGCTGGGATGTTGTTCATCAGGTTAGCGGCCACGCCACCAGCACCGGCGATGGATACTAGTTCGATGTAGCTCGCAGGGCTTGCCGATGTCATCCCGGCCAACCAGCCCGCCACCCCAGTGGTGTGAATCAGCGCTGCAACCGTAGAGATGACCGTGACCAGGAGCAAGGAATTCCACGGCACCAGATCAACCGAAATCAGATCTTTGCGCCGTGGAACACAGGCCGCCAGAATGATGAGCGCTGCGATTGAGGTGCTCAACCAGTACGGAATTGGAGTTGCCAGCACTGGCATCAATACCGCTACCACCCCTACACAGGTAGTCAACAGCGGACTACGGCGCTGGACTTCACGGTTACGAATTACTGTCGGTACATCTTCGTTCGCAATGACCTTCGCCTGGTACAAGGTAAAAATGGCAGCCGCAGCAATCACGATGAGAATGGCAATTAATGCCGGCTTCCAGGCATAGGACAAGTAATCCACCGTGCCGCCAAATGCATCCGAGCCCAGCGCCAGCAGGTTGGTCAGGTTCGATACCGGCAACGGCAAGGACGCGATATTGGCTATCCACACCACAGCGAATGCGACACCTATAATGGGGATCTTGTTGCGCCGAGCCAGCGGCACAGCCAGCGCCGTAATCATGACAGCCGTGGTATCCAGCGACAGAAATACCGTCACCACCACCGCCAAGATAATCAGCAAAATCCACAACACCACTGGCCGCACAGTCCGGTGCTTCGGCGCGAGTTTCTCCAACTTGGAGACAACCTCTTCAAACAGTCCAACCTGCGCGGACACGTTGACCACAATGGAAATCGCAATAACGAAGACAAAGATCGGAACCAAGCGTGAGACCAAATCACCCAACGAGCTGAGATCAACAATGCCCAGCACCACCAGCACTAGTGCTGACAGTGCGGACATTCCTGTCGTTAAGCTCACGCGTTGCATCACGAGATAATCATAGGACGGCCTCGCCATTGCGGTTTGCAGGCGACTCCGCACGACCAACCAGACACTCAAGACTGTCTCAATGTGGGAAAAGTTAACCTGAAATTTACCGTTTCCCGCCCCCGCTGGTCTGCATAATAAGGCTGGTCAGCCGGTCCCCTTTTGGAAAATTGGGGGTAGGATGCCAGCGATTAGGTGAGCTGGGGCACTTGACACTCCAAAAGTGGACTGATTAAGTTTAGGCCATAAAGAAAATGCAAACGTTTGCATACTGTTGTTCCGGTTACCTCACTTCATGCAAAGGAGTCTGACATGGTGACTGCTCCGACCACGCTGCGAGACATCGCACGCGCCTGCAACGTCTCTGTTTCCACGGTCTCTCGGGCATTGGCAGACAACCCGGCCATTGCGAAAAAGACCCGCAAGCTCATCCAAGAAACGGCGAAAGAGCTCAACTACCGGCCTAATGCACAGGCGCGCGCATTGAAGAGCTCCCGTACTGATGCCATCGGCGTTGTGGTTCCTAGCCTGGTCAACCCTTTCTTCGCGGCCATAGCTGCCGCTATCGAGGATGAGGCCAATCAGGCGGGTTATGCCACCATCATCACCAGCAGTGGTGAAAGCTCCCCGAAGATCACCGAGGCCATCGAAGCGCTTCGCGCACGCCAGGTTGATGGCATCATCGCCGTTCCCCACATCGAGGCAGCGGAGATGCTCGAGGACGTAGCGCTGTCCATTCCCCTGCTGTTTATTGACCGCCACCTCGAGGGCAGCGATATTCCCGCGGTCATCTCAGATTCGGCACCGGGTATCAAAGCAGCGCTAGAAGCTCTAGCTGCGCGCGGTCACCACAAAGTCGGCTACTTGGCCGGACCGCAGACCACCTCAACTGGTCTGGAACGCCTGCGCGATTTCCTGCGTTATTCAGAAGATCTCGGCATGGAGCAAATCGTTCACCACGGCGGCTATCTGCATGAAGAAGGCTTCCGCGGTACGCAGAAGCTACTAGAACAACGACCCACCGCCATTATCGCTGGTGACTCCATGATGACCTTTGGTGCGCTGGAGGCGTGCTATCGGGAAAACGTGGACATCGGCAAGCAACTTGCTCTCATCGGCTTTGATGACTTCGTGTTCATGCGCATCCAACCCGCCCCCGTGGCAATTATTGACCAAAGCGTGGAGCACATGGGGCGCACCGCTCTGCGCAACCTCGTGCAGTCATTTAGCAGCTCTTCTCCCCCGGAAGGTGCCGTGGTCCAGACCCGTTTTATCCCCCGCGAATCCATCGAATTTACGCCCTAAACCAATTTTAAGGAGGTGCAATCCATGTCAGAGAACAATCCTGAGCACGAAACCGTCCTGCAGCTAGCTAATGTTTCTAAGTCCTTCGGACCGGTCAACGTCATCAAAGACGTGTCCTTGTCCGTTCGCCGCGGGCAGGTCCAAGCGCTGCTCGGCGAAAATGGTGCCGGCAAATCAACGCTCATCAAGATGATCGCTGGTGTGCACGCGCCAGATTCCGGAAAGATTCTTATCGATGGCACAGAGGTCACCATCGCTTCCACGAATGATTCCGAAGCACATGGCATTGCCACAATCCACCAGGAACTCAACCTGGTGCCGACCTTATCCGTTGCCGAAAACATCATGCTGGGCCGCACCCCGAAGCGCTTTGGCCTGGTCAACTACAAGCACCTCAACGCCCAAGCGCAGGCGGCGCTGAACCTGATTGGTTTGGATGTTCCGCTCAAGCAAAAAGTCGGGGAGCTGGGTATTGCGAAGCAGCAGCTCATCGAAATTGCCAAGGCACTGTCCATGAACGCGCGCATTTTGATTCTGGATGAGCCAACCGCAGCGCTGACCGGCAAGGAAGTTGACGCGCTATTCGCTATCCTGGAGGAGCTTAAAGCCAAGGGCGTGGCCATGGTGTTTATCTCCCACCACCTGGATGAACTGGCGCGTATTGCCGATACCATCTCCATTTTGCGCGATGGCGAATTCGTGGCGGAGGTTCCTGCCTCTACCGACGAAGACACCCTCGTGCAGCACATGGTGGGCCGCGCGATTGAAGATCAGTACCCGCGCGGTGTCATCCCCGAAGCAGGTGCACCGCTGCTGGAGGTCAATTCCTTAACTTCGGGTGGCAGCTTCTATGATGTCTCCTTTACCGTGCACGCGGGCGAAGTCGTTGGCCTCGCCGGCCTGGTCGGTGCCGGGCGCACCGAGGTTGTCCGCGCGATTGCTGGTGCTGATAAATATGACTCCGGACAAGTGCTGGTTTCCGGTAAGAAACTCAAGGCCGGCGATATCCAAGGCGCTATCCGCGCTGGTGTCGGCCATATTCCGGAAGACCGCAAGGGCCAAGCACTGGTGCTGGATGGCACCGTGAATGAGAACCTCGGCTATGCCACCTTGGCTACTACCGCCAAGGCAGGTCTGGCTGACCGGTCCGGGCAAAAGCGCCGTGCTCAGGAAGTCGCTGAAAAGCTGCGCATCCGCATGGCGAATATTGACCAGCCGATTCGTAACCTGTCTGGCGGTAACCAGCAAAAGGCCGTGTTCGGCCGCTGGGTGCTGGCGCAGTCCAACGTGTTGTTGCTGGATGAGCCAACCCGTGGCGTGGACGTCGGCGCCAAGGTAGAGATTTACAACATCATCAATGAAATCACCGCCAACGGTGGTGCCGTGCTGATGGTGTCTTCTGACCTGCCGGAAGTCCTCGGAATGTCCGACCGCATCCTGGTCATGTCCGGCGGCCAACTCGCCGGCGAGTTGCCCAAGAACACCACCCAAGACGAAATCATGGCCCTGGCCGTGTCCAACCTTTCATCCGCCGCCAGCGCCGAAACCGTTGCTGAAGGCGACCATGACGCAGCGTTTGCCACCCTAGAGGAGGAATCCAAGTGACCACCGCAGTAAATACTCCCGCCAGCGGGGCGCCGAAGGCCAAAGGACCAAACAAGTTTTTGTCCTGGGTCATGGACAACGGCGCACTTGTTGGCCTCATCATCTTGTGCGTGGCGCTGTTCATTGCCACCCCGCACTTTTTGACCGTCAACAACTTCCTCAACATTGGTATTCAGGCCGCCACCGTCGCCATCTTGGCCTTCGGCATGACCTTTGTCATCATCACCGCCGGCATTGACTTGTCCGTCGGCTCGGTCGCAGCACTCGGCGCGATGGTATCTGCCTCCTTCTTTACAGATTTGAACATGCCGGGCTGGCTCACCCTGATTGTCGGCCTGCTCACCGGCCTGCTGGCCGGCGCAATCTGTGGTATCGCCACTGCATATGGCAAGATTCCATCCTTCATCGCAACACTGGCCATGATGTCCATCGCCCGTGGCGCCACCCTGGTTATCTCTGACGGCTCCCCTATCCGCACCGCGGATTCCGTGAACTGGTTGGGCTCCACCGTCGCGGGCATTCCAATCCCGATTGTCATGATGGTGATCGCGGGTCTGGTCTGCTGGTTCATCCTGGAGCGCACCGTGTTGGGCCGTTCCATGTACGCCATCGGCGGCAACCTCGAAGCAGCCCGCCTGTCCGGTTTGCCCGTCAAGCGCATCCAGATCACCGTCTTCGCACTCTCTGGCCTTTTCGCAGCGCTCGCCGGTCTGGTCATGGCCGGCCGCTTGAGCTCCGCGCAGCCACAAGCCGGCGTGGGCTATGAGCTCGACGCGATTGCCGCAGTAGTCATCGGCGGTGCATCGCTCGCCGGCGGTCAAGGCCGCGCCACCGGAACCCTTGTCGGCGCCCTGCTGCTTGCAGTCATCCGCAACGGCCTGAACCTATTGAACGTCTCTTCCTTCTGGCAACAGATCGTCATCGGCCTCGTCATCGCACTGGCCGTGGGCTTCGATGTCATCCGTAATAGGACAGCGCAGTAGCGCTCGTCCTATTACGGGAAAGATCAATACGGGAAAGACCGACTACGAAAAAGAACTTCACAACTTCATATCCGCTCTACCTCAACCCTTCTTCTCACCCCTCACACTGCTTTTGAAAAGGAGCAACCATGTTTAATCTCTCCACCACCGCACGCAAGGCGCTGGCCATTACTTCTGTTGCAGCACTGTCTTTCACCGCTGTTGCATGTAACCGCGGCGAAAGCTCTGAAGGTTCCGGCAACTCCGTAACCCTGGCGCTGTCTACTCAGACCAACCCATTCTTCGTTGAGCTGCGCGACGGCGCGCAGGCAAAGGCAGATGAACTCGGCATTGAGCTGGACATCCAGGATGCATCGGATGACGCGGCAACCCAGACTGACCAGCTGCGCAACGCTGAAACCTCCGGCGCGGATGTCGTCATTGTGAACCCAACTGACTCGGACGCAGTGGGCTCCGCAGTGCAGTCTTTGAACAACGCTGACATCCCAGTCATCGCCGTGGACCGCTCCTCCAACTCCGGCGAGGTAGCAAGTTTCGTGGCATCCGATAACGTTGCCGGCGGCAAGCAGGCAGCAGAAGCGTTGGCAGCAGCCATCGGCGAGGAAGGCGAAATCCTGGTTCTGCAGGGCATCGCTGGTTCTTCCGCATCCCGCGACCGCGGCCAGGGCTTCGAAGAAGGCATCGCAGCATTCCCGAACATCAAGGTTGTGGGCAAGCAGACCGCTAACTTCGATCGCACCGAGGGCCTGAACGTGACCACCAACTTGCTGCAGGCTAATCCAAACATCAAGGCTATCTTCGCCGAAAATGATGAGATGGCGCTCGGCGCTATTGAGGCCCTGGGCGCACGCGCTGGTGAAGAGGTTAAGGTCTTTGGCTTCGACGGCACCGCTGATGGCCTGACCGCTGTTGAGGACGGCAAGATGGAAGGCACCATCGCGCAGCAGCCAGATGAGTTGGGCGCACGCGCGGTTGAGCAGGCTGCCGCAATCCTTGAGGGCAACACCCCTGAGGCCGAGGTTCCAGTTGAGGTTGTTACCGTCAACGCTGAAAACGTCGCGGAGTTTAAGTAAATGGGTTCCCTTATTGTTGTCGGCTCCATTAACGCAGACCTGACCGCGCGCGTGGAACGTCATCCTAATCCTGGTGAGACTTTGCTGGGCTCTGGTGGCGGAATCACCGCGGGCGGTAAGGGTGCGAATCAGGCGGTCGCTGCGGCGTATCTTGGCGCGAACGTCAAGTTCGTCGGCGCGGTGGGCGATGATCCTTATGTTGAGCCAGCCCTAGAGCACTTGCGTTCGTCCGGCGTGGATTTGTCCGATGTGGCAGAAGTTGATGACACCACCGGGTTGGCTATCATCACCGTTTCCGATGATGGTGAGAACACCATTGTGGTCATCCCCGGCGCGAATGCGCATGTGGATTCTCACTTCGTTGCGAGTCGACGTGACCAGATCTCCGAAGCTGACATCGTTTTGTTGCAGGGTGAGATTCCTGCCGATGGCTTCGCTGCCGCCGTCAAAGCCTCCGGAAACCGCGTGGTTGTGAACTTGGCACCGGTTATTGATGTTGATTCCCAGGCGCTTTTGGCGGCAGATCCGTTGATGGCGAATGAGCACGAAGCTGGTCTGATTCTGGACCAGCTGGGAGTAAAGGCGGCCTCGGATCAGCCAAGCGATTTAGCGCAGTCGCTTATCGATGCCGGCTTCACCTCCGTTGTCCTCACCCTCGGCGCTAGCGGCGCACTAGTGGCAACCAAAGATGAGCTGGTGGATATCCCAACGCCAAAGGTGCAGGCAGTTGACACCACCGGTGCCGGTGATGCTTTCGCTGGTGCGCTGTGCGCGCGTCTGTTGGAAGGCGACGACCTAGTGCAGGCAGCCACCTTCGCTGCCCGCGTTGGCGCCGCTTCCACTTTGGGCAACGGCGCGCAGGCGTCTTACCCAACCACTCAGGATTCACTCCCGGAGGTAGACAATGCTTAAGCGCGGAATCATCAACCCGCAGCTCAACGAGGCGCTCTCCTACCTCGGTCACACCGACGCTGTCGTCTTCGCTGACGCTGGCTTGCCGCTTCCGGAAGATGTCGCCACCGTTGACCTGACCGTCACCTTTGGTCTTCCCACCATGGAAGATGTCATGCGCACCGTGATGGCCGAGCTGGTTGTGGAAGGCGCCACCGTCGCCGAAGAATGCTCCAACGAGTTCACCTCATTGGTGCAAGAAACCGGCGAGCTTTCCGATGCCGCCATGACCCGCGTCACCCACGAAGAGCTCAAAGCATCACTTTCCGATGCCAAGCTCATCATCCGCACCGGCGACACCACCCCATTCGCCAACGTCATCTTCCGCTGCGGAGTCCCGTTCTAAAGCTCTGGTTCTCTTCGAGTTCTAAACACAGAAATCCCTGCTCATCCTCCTTTTATCCGGCGAGAGCAGGGATCTTGCGTTTTGACTTATTTCAGATTGTCAAGCTCTTGAATTGCCTGGTTATAGACCTTTCGAGCTTCGAGAGCTTCCTCCATTTCAATGGCGATGAAACTCGTCTTCGTTCCTGGGGTAGCCCGTGCGACTTTATCCATGTCCGCACTGATCACTGTTCCAACCATTGCATACCCACCTCCTGAAACAGAGTCTCGGTGCAAGACAATTGGGCTTGTTCCACCTGGAATCTGAATAGAGCCAACGGCGTAGCCTGCATCGACGATATTTGAAGGGTCAGAGCCCGCGCCAAACGGCTGCAGCTCATCTTTCCACTCCACACCTGGACCTTGGAAACGCATACCAGCGCGGTCTGCAACCGGAGTCAATGTCCACTGCTGTGTAGTTAGATTGGAAATGCCTTGCTCCGTCAGTTTGTGGTCATAAAGGCCAAGGATGATTCGAAGCTCAATTTCCGCTGAAAACTCGGGCCGCTTTTCCTCTGCAACTTGCTCTTCCTTCACTGGAGATAGTTCGTTGCCATCTCCGCATGGGATCTCGTCTCCTGCTTCAAGCTTGCGTCCATCAATCCCTCCAAGTGCGCCTGGAATATAGGTCGACCTTGAACCCAGCACGACTGGGACATCCAATCCTCCGCGCACTGCAATATAGAAGCGAGCGCCAGCCTTAATAGTTCCAAAGTCCAAGGTTTGGCCAGCGTTTATGTTAAAGCTCTTCCATTGATCCTGCTCGTCACCATCAACGCGGATTGAAGTTGGCGCGCCCGTGACCGCGATCGTTGCATCAAAATCAAACTCAAGGCTCGGTCCCGTGTAAGTGCACTCTAATACCGCGCTGTCTTCGGAATTTCCCACGAGCACGTTTGCTACTCTCGCCGAATATTGATCCAGCGCACCACCCTGTGGGATACCCAGGTGGTAGTAGCCATTTCGTCCTAGATCCTGAATGGTTGTTGCAAGCCCCGGATCTTTGACGGTAATTTGCTGTGTTTGATTAGCCATTGAGTGCCTCCAGAATTTCGGAGTTGTATCCGGATCCTTCGTTCAATGCTCGATCAACATCGAAGGTGAAAGGGACTTCACGGAACTTGAACGTACCTGCTTCAACCTGCTTCTGAATCTCGTTGTATTCAGCTTCATCAACGGACTTGAATTTCACGATATCGCCAGGTTTGAAGACGATCATGTTCTCTTCTTGCTCTGTACCTTGAAGCTCAGGATTGTAAATTGGTGCGGCAGCAAGACCGAACATTTGGTATCCGCCAGCGCCTCGCACTGAATAGATGACGGCAAAACAACCACCGTGTCCAACGGTTAACTTTGCTGTATCAGTTCGCGGCGAAAGGTATTTCGGAACCTCAAGTTGCTGTTCACGCTCAACGAGCTGGAACATGAACGGTAGACCGGCTACAAATCCCACCATTGTTACCAACCATGGCGATTGGTGATGCTTGCTAATAAAGTCCTGCGGACCGTCCAGATCATTGACCCGTGCTGCATATTCCAGGTCAGTTGAATTTGGATCTTGGTGAAATCCTTCGCGGAATCGGGTGCCTACTTCGGCAGTCACCGGGTCGTCGTACCAAACGGGCACTTCGATAATCCTAGTTTCAATTGAAACCCCAGAATCCTGAATTACAGTATCTTCAATATCTTGAACCTGTTGTTTAAGTGCTTCAGGCTCAAGGACATCAGGATTGAAACGGATTAGTAGCGAAGCATTCGCGGGACAAATCTCAGTCACACCGTCAACTCTGTTTTCGTGCAGGCTACGGGCGACCAAGGTACTCCGGAAGTGCGCATCCAAATTCATTTCCGCATCAAACTCAACGAATAGAAATTCGTCGCCGCCAAATGAATATCGTGCTCTTTTCGTAGATGCTTGCGTCATGTCATTATCCTTTCTGCAGTAGTGCAGAGTTCTCAATGAATGCGGTGTCGTGGCGAACCGTTGAGAATTCTTCTGACTCAACAAGTGCGCTCAACATTGGGATAGTTGTCGCGACACCACTGACTTCTGTGTTTCGTAGAGCTTCCTTCATCTTTTCAATTGCTTCATCACGGGTAGGCGCGAAGACAATCAGTTTTGCGATCATGGAGTCGTAGTAGGGGGTGACTTCCCCACCTTGTTCAAACCCTGAGTCGACCCTTATTCCCTCGCCTTCGGGCCAGGCCAGAGTTTCCAGCTGGCCGGGGCTTGGGAAAAAGTTGTTGTGTGGATCTTCTGCGTTGATTCGTGCTTCAATCGCATGCCCTTGGAGCGTTACCTCCGATTGCTTAATTGAAAGCGCCTCACCCTGAGCAATTCGGATCTGATCTTCGACGATGTCTCTTCCCGTCACCATTTCAGTAACTGGGTGTTCGACCTGCAGTCGAGTATTCATTTCGATGAAGGAAGCTTCCTCGCGTATCGGGTCGTAGAGAAACTCGACGGTGCCAGCGCCTTCGTACCCACATTCTTCTGCCAACGAAACTGAAGACTCTCGGATTACATTCCGCACGTCTTGCGGAAGCGATGGCGCTGGAGCTTCTTCAAGCACTTTTTGATGGCGACGTTGCATGGAACAATCGCGGTCGCCCAGATGCACTGCCGTTTTTCCATCAGCCAATACCTGGACTTCCACATGTCGCGCGTTTTCAATAAACCGTTCCAAGTAAACCTTGTCATCACCAAATGCTGCGCGTGCTTCAGCCTGGGCCACTTCAATCGTTGATTCGAGGTCTTCAACTCTATTGACACGGCGAATTCCTTTGCCTCCTCCACCAGCGGAAGCCTTGACTACGAGAGGAAAACCAACCTCCTCGGCAATCGAATTCAAGTCAGCATCATCGGCGAGAGGACCATCTGTACCGGGCAAAGTAGGAACGCCAGCGTTTTTTGCAACTTCCCTGGCGGCCGATTTGTTTCCCATCAATGAAATGGTTTCTGGCCGTGGACCGACCCAGATAGCCCCGGCGTCCATTACTGCTTGAGCAAAGTCAGTATTTTCCGCGAGGAATCCAAAACCTGGATGGACAGCATCTGCTCCAGACTGCTTAAGTGCGGCTATAACCGCCTCGATATTCAGGTAAGAGGCGCCTGCGGGCGCAGGACCGACTACCTCAACTTCATCTGCTTCACGAGCAGCCAAGGATTCTTTGTCAGCCTCAGATGCGGTGAGAACCGTTGTGATTCCCATCTTCTTCGCGGTCCGGATAATCCTGACGGCAATCTCTCCACGATTCGCAATTAAGAGTTTCTTCATAGACTTACCCTTCCTCAACTGTGGCAATAGTCTGCCCAGGTGACACCATGCCTTCGTTCTCAACTTCAAAAGCTTGGATTACACCATCACTGCCAGCTTTGATTTCATTGAAGGTTTTCATCACCTCAATAATTCCGACAGTCTGATTGGCTGTTACAGAGTCGCCTTCTTCAACAAAGTTGGGCTTATCTGGTGCTGGCTTCCGGTAGAAGATTCCAGGGAACTGCGCTTGAATTTCGGCCATTGTTAAGTCCTTACTTTGAAATGGATTGTGCTTCATCGATTGCACGGCGTACTGCATTAGTAATTTCTAGAGCGCCGCTGTTGTCAGAGTGGATGCAGACACTTTGGAAGTTCACTTCCAGTGGGGTGTCCTCGGTTGACCGAATGGTGCCAGTTTCGATTGCAGTCTTGACTCGGTTATATGCAGCTTCTGGCGTTGTGGGTTGAGGAACTCTTTCGATGATCAGGTTTCCCTCTGGCCCGTAGTGCAGGTCTACATAGAGTTCAGGGACAAATTCGACGTCATTCTCTTTACATACCTGCGGCCCAACTCCTGAAAACAGTCCAAGAATTGGGACGTCATAGTCACGCGCGACTCGGACGACGGCAGTCATTAGCGATTCGTCACCATTGACCATTCCAAAGAGCGCACCATGCGGCTTGATGTGGTTAAGTTCGAGCCCTTCTCCTTTAAGGAAGCCGGTTAAGGCGCCAACTTGATAGCGGACTAAGTTCTCCACTTCAATTGCATCGAGTGCCATCCTGCGCCGGCCGAAACCGGCGAGATCAGGAAGTCCTGGATGTGCGCCAATTTTCACATCATGTGCCTTGGCTAGCTTGACGGTTTCAGCCATTACCTGAGGATCCGAAGCATGGAATCCACATGCGATATTGGCCAATTGGATGTGGGGCATCAGCGCCGCATCGAAACCAAATGTATGAAGCCCAAGGCCTTCTCCCATATCTGAATTTACTGTTATCTCCATTTTACTCCTCCCAAAAAGCGACGTGAATAACAACAAGTCCAAGGCTAACTGAATAGACTGCAATAGATAAGAGATAAACTGCACAAAAGTCACTGCAAAATTGGGCAAATTGCACTAAGGAGAACCTCAATGAAAGTAAGCGACTTGATAGGCAATTCGGGATTAGGAGTTTCACTTTCCACTCCATCCTCCGAAAGCGCAATGAAAGCAGCCATCAAGTCTGCTGTGACCACCGAGCTCATTGATCCAGGCGCATTCCTAGAACCCGAGTCACTAATCCTGACCACAGGAATCTCCATGCGCGTAGAAGATCAACGTATTTGGAATGCATACGTAGAGAGGCTCTCTATTGCAAAAGTCGTCGGTATCGTTTTCGGTCACGGGTCAGCCCATCAGAAAATTCCGCCAGGCCTCGTTGAAGCAGGAAGACTGCTAGATATGCCCGTCCTTCAGATACCGACTGACGTCTCATTTCTTCAACTCCAACACTCAATTAATCAAACTATCGCCGGAGAGCGCTACTGGCTGTCCCGCAAATCGTGGGACATCGCGAATACGTGTACTCGAGCCGCCTCTCGAGGGGCGGGTCTCATTGAGATACTCAAAATCATCGAGCAAAAGGCCGGGGTGAGTGTTTGGGTATGTGACAATCTCAATGTCCCTTTCGCTGGTACTCCTGCGGAAGAGCATGTCCCCACAGCAACTTTCCCCTTAGCTTTCTCCCCAGATAGTCATTGGCAACTGTCCGCTGCAGGAGCTGAGATTTCCGACCTAGAGATTCTGATGTCTCCGTCGATTGCGGTTGTAAACATGGTGCTCAACAATCACTTTGAAAAGCCACTCTCTGATAATGCGCCCACCCTCTTAGGCACAATATCTCATTGCGATCAAGACAGTTTTCCTGAAATTGAATCAGAATTGATCTCTCAGGGACTACATTTGCCATCTGGGCTCATCCCTATTCGAATCAGCGCTGTGAACCAATCCCGCCGCAACATCTTGGCTCGGATGGTTTCCCATGCGCTTTCACAAAGCCAAAACGAGCTCTTCTTGCAAGTGAATCAACAAATCTTCCTGATTGTCCCAGTTCCAGTAGACGCTCGAGATGAACAGGGACCCAAAAACTTAGATACCTGGGAAAGTCTACTCGGCGGATTAGTCGACGCAGATACACACGATGAGATCGTCGTCGGATTCCAAGCTCAAGATGTTGACCAATTGCTCTTCTCACTCCAGCTTCTAAGAAATGAGCCTAGTTCATCAGGACTTCGTGCTAGCCCGCCTTTGAAGTTTTCAAACTTGGTTCAATTGTTGCCTCAACAATTTCAAGCCCCAGCCAGGACAATGGTGCTCGGAAGAATTGAGACCTCACCTGAGCGCGCAAGACTTCTGCAAATCTTGAAGTCAGTTTGCACTACCTCAACGCTGTCACAGGCGGCAGATACTGCAGGAGTCCATAGAAATACACTCAACTCTGCGATTACAAAGCTAGAGCGCCTTTTACAGTTAGATCTCAGTGATCCCCAGAACAGAGCGCTCTGTTTAATAGCACTGAGAGCCACCGGCAGTTTCGACGAAGCCCGCCAATGCTGATTCGAAAGAGCCGGTTCCCCAATTTCGGAGTCCCGTTCTAAGCAGAGCACCCGGACGGTGGTCCATAATGTAAGAATGAGTTCTGTCATTCGCGTTGTGGGCGCCGTCTTTTGCGCTGAAAATAGGGTTCTTGCCTGCCGAAAGGCTCCCGGTAAATCTCTCGCCGGTTCGTGGGAATTTCCCGGCGGCAAGATTGAAGCCGGTGAAACACCTAAGCAAGCCCTCGCTCGTGAAATCGCCGAGGAACTCTCTCTTACTGCTCATGTCGGTGAGAAAGTCACTACGACAACTTACGAATATGACTTCGCAACGATTGAACTGACCACCTATTTCTGTTCAATCATCGAAGGCACACCGCGGTTAACTGACCACGACGAGGCTCGTTGGGTGACTGCAGATGAAGCCACTCAACTGCAATGGGCGCCCGCTGATATCCCAGCTGTAGAGAAGATCGTGAGCGTTCTGTGAGCGCATCACACAATGATTCCCTTCTCCCCTTTGGCGCTTATGAAACCCCAGTTAATGCACGGGTTCGCCAGCGCATCGAACTAACTAAGTCCGAACTTCCACTTTCCGGCATCTATATTGCGGACAGCAATGATGAGAAAGCTGCCGCTGTCTATCAAACGGCTGTATCCCGCGGTATCGCTCGTGTGCTTGAACAACGCCTTGCTGCACTGAGTGATCCCGCTGAACGTCTAGCGCTTATCAATTCCATCACCAAAGTACTGGGGGAAGATGAAGCGATTGATTCTGAGGAACTGCTATACGCCATCGCAGGTACAGAGCTTGCTTCCCCGCCGCCGCTGCCAGAAGTACCTTTTCACTCCACGGCACTGTTTACCAACGCAGTGGATGAAACAAACATGTCCAATGAGTTGGCACGTGAAATCAAGACAGCCGACTCCGTGGATCTGTTGTGCGCTTTCGTGAAGAACTCCGGTATTTCGGTGCTCAATGACCAGCTCGAGTTCCTGCGTGATCACCAGATTCCCCTGCGGGTCATAACTTCCACCTACTGTGGCGCCACCGAAGCCACGGCTGTTAAAGCACTGGTCGAACGCTATGGCGCCGAAGTCCGTGTCTGTTACGAGCACAAAAGCACACGTCTGCACGCAAAAGCCTGGCTGTTTAGGCGCAACTCCGGTTTTGATACAGCATTCATCGGCAGCTCAAACCTGTCACGCTCTGCGCTTATCGATGGCTGGGAATGGAACGTGCGCGGCTCCAGCCCAACGACGCCAGAAATCATTGACAAGTTCATCAAAACCTTTGATTCCTACTGGCACGATACACATTTCATCAACTTCGATCCTGAGAACGACTTTGATCGATTGGCCGAGAGCTTAGCTGTTGCCCGCGGCGGGGATCGCGCTGAACAGCAATTGGAGCTTTCCGGTTTGCGCGTTGAGCCTTACCCTTACCAGCAGGAGATGCTGGAGTCGCTCGAAGCAGAACGCGTAGTTAAAGATAGCCATCGCAACCTCTTGGTTGCCGCCACAGGTACTGGCAAGACCGTTGTCGCAGCACTCGACTACCGAGCACTCTGCGACAAACTCGGCCGTCGGCCACGTTTGCTTTTTGTTGCCCATCAAAAGCGGATTCTCTTGCAGGCACAACGTACCTACCGGGAGGTCTTAAAGGATGCTTCCTTCGGTGAGCTGTTAGTTGGTGGTGAAAGTCCACGTGAATGGAACTATGTCTTTGCCAGCGTCCAGTCTTTGAAGAAGTCCACTCTAGAAAAGCTAGACCCTTCCCACTTCGAAGTCGTGGTCATCGATGAGTTTCACCACGCAGAGGCGTCCACCTACCAGCGGTTGTTGGATTTCCTTAAGCCTGCCGAGTTGCTCGGTCTGACTGCGACACCGGAGCGCTCCGATGGTGAGAATGTACAGAAGTTCTTTAACTACCGCGTAGCGCACGAGCTGCGTCTCTGGGATGCGTTGCAACTGCAACTGCTCACGCCAATGCACTACTACGGTATCGCAGATGGCACCGACTTAACTGGTCTGACGTGGAACCGGAACAAAAAGAGCTACGACGCCCAGGAACTCAGCGATCTATACCGTCATGCCGGTGAAAAGCGCACAAAGTTTATTATCAGCCAGATTGAAAAGCGCGTCATCGATGTCTCGAATCTACGCGCCCTGGGATTCTGCGTAACCATCGAGCATGCACAGTACATGGCTAAGCAATTTTCCAAGTTCGGATTACCTGCGCGTGCCATCCACGGTGGCACTCCGCAGAACGAACGCGAGGCTGCCATCAGAGATTTAAGGGAAGGAAAGCTGAAGACCATCTTCTCCGTCGACCTCTTCAATGAAGGCGTCGATATCCCTGAGGTCAATACCCTGCTGCTTCTTCGGCCATCACAATCCCCGGTGCTGTTTATCCAACAGCTGGGCCGTGGCCTGCGCCTATCCAACGGCAAAGACTCGTGCGTTGTGCTGGACTTTATTGGCCAGCAACACCAGCAATTTGATTTCACCGAACGCTACCAAGCGTTAACTAAGAAGCGCGGAAGCAACCTGGTCAAAGAGATTGAGAATGGTTTTAGCTCGATGCCCGCGGGCTCAAACATCAGCCTGGACCGAGTCACTCAAGACCAAGTGCTCAAGAATATTCGTAGTGCCTCCGCCAACTCTCTGAAGAAGATTAAGGCACTCGTCGCCGAAATCGGTACAACACATCTGACCGAGTTCATGAATGAAGCCGGGATTTCAATCACCGATATTTATCGTTCTCGCGGGAAAAATCAGTACTCATGGACGAGGTTCTTACGCGAAGCGAACCTTATCGGTGGGCAAACAGATGAAACCGAACAGTTCCTGTTAAAGAGAATTCGCTCTACGCTGCACATCAATGACAGCATTCGTGCGCAGATGTACTCCACGCTGCTCGACCCGTCCGGTCCAGATCCAGAACAATTGAACGACGACGAAAAGGTTTATGCCCGAATGCTGGTTCTGTCATTCTGGGCCGGACAAGCAAAAGCAAAAGTACCCGAAGACTTCGCAAGTGCACTGCGTCTGTTGCGCAGCTACCCTGCCATTCGCACGGAGCTTCAGCAGATTATGGAGTACTCCATCAATCTGTCTCGAGTTATTCCCGAACCATCCGGAGTCGGGGTTCTGCAGTCCCATGCGGAATACTCACTTGCTGAACTCATCGGTGCGCTAGAAAATAGGCCTCTTGAGAAAATGGTTTCTCTGCCGCGAGAGGGCGTTCGTTATATTGAGCCGCTCAAGACTGATCTTTTCCTGGTCACGTTCAAAAAGCGTGAGGGAATCAGTGCATCCACAGACTATCGCGATTACACAATTGCTCCGGACTTGTTGCACTGGGAATCTCAGAATCAAACTTCCTTTGCCAGCAATGTTGGACAGCGCTACATCCACCACAAAGAAAAGGGCACCAATATCGCGATTGCCACTAGGTTCCACCCCGATAGCGAGGTTGGAACAGCATCAGCATATGTCTTCCTAGGAAAAGTCGATTATGTAAACCATCGCGGTGAAAAGCCCATTCAATTCGAGTGGGAACTTGAACGTCCAATGCCGAAGAAGGTCTTTGTGGAGGGGCGCACTGTGGCCTAACAAAGTAAACGGCACTTCCGCTGTGGAGTGCCGTTCGAAAGTTCTGGTTCTAACTATTTCTTAGAGGTAGACACTGCTACACGCAGATAACGGATGTAATCCTTGTTCCCGCCGCCTGGTCTAAGTGCTGTGGTTCGTAGTCATGCACGCCGGAGATGGATTGCCATTTGCGGACTAGGGTCTCCGGGTTGATCTCTATATTCGCGCTGGTAGCAACACTTCCGACGAGTACTGCGCGGCCGCCGATGTCGAGGGAATTAATAGCCGCCATGACGCCAGCTTTTGCTCCGGAGAAATCAAAAGCAACATCAATGCTGTCCTTATCCATTGCGGTTTCTAACGGGTCGAAGGCTTTGACGCCCTCCATGGCTTCCGCCCAGCCGCGGCGTTCCGGATTCGGATCGGCAGCATAAACCTCGCTGGCACCCGACTGAATCGCCGCATCGCAGGCGATCATGCCGAGCTTCCCCAACTCGCTAACCAGAACTCGCTTGCCTCCTAATTCACCAGCGGACTCTGCTGCGGCCGTAACCGTTGCGCCCGCGCAGGAGGCGACGGCGTCGGAGATGGCATCGTTAAGCAATGCAACTGGCTGGTTCTTGCGCAACAAAATGTGCGTGGCATACATGTCTGAAGGCGGACGCAGAGAATCTAAAGCCTCGTGCCCTGTCATCAGGACCTCCCGGTACCTTGCCGTGCGGCCCTGCTGGCAACGTTCGCAATTCATACACGGCGCGGTCACGGAATAGTCAGACTCTGGCCAACTTCAAGCTGCAGGTTGTTGGTGGATTTCACTACCCCAGCACCCTCATGTCTGAGGATAGAAGGGCACGGCTGGGCGCGCCGGCCGGAAATAGTGTGCAGGTCAGAGCCACAGATTGTTACCGTATTTAATCGAACCAGAGCTTCGCCATCTTGCAGTTGCGGAGCAGCAATCGCAACCAACTCAAAGTTCTTCGAACTGTGCCACACCGAAGCGCAGATTGGTTCGGTTGAGGTAGTGTTTCCATGGTATTTTCGCAAACTCCAGACGAGCCGCGCCGCGGAAACTAGTTATTGATGAGTGCGGGGAGGTTGGCTACAGAATCCAGAATGTGGTCTGCTTTCAGTGCTTGGAACTGCTCAGTGGTCAAGTACCCGGTGAGCAGGCCAGCGCAGCTGACTTCAGAGAGCTGCGCCGAGGCAACTTCTGGTTCTATATCGCCGGAGCTGATTACTTCTGCGGAGTCGGTCACTCCGACCTCTGCCATTGCTTTTGAGTCAGAAGCGGCCCAGGGCGGCCAGCTACAACCTCATCACCGTCGACGACAACGTCCGCTGTGTCTTTAATCCCTGCCCATGGCTTCGAGGATGATGTCCACGATTTCGCGCGCGAACCCAGTGGTCAGGCCGACCTTAATGCCCAGTGAGCACAGCTGCTTCAACATGCCTTCGATTCCTGGCAATGGAGCTGGTTGTTCTGCACGGTAGATGCGATCTAATTCCTGGCGGAACCATACCCAAGCACGCTCACGAACTGTTGAAACTGCTCATCAGTGAACTGTGCACCTTCACGTTCCGGAACTTCACGATGTACGCAGAAGACCTCATCACGGTCATTGATGGTGGTACCAGCCATATCGAAGACAACAAGCTTAAACATGTAGATTTCCTACTTTCAAAAATTGAGCGGCTACCTTCGCTCTCACCGCTACTCGTGGAAATCCAGCGCCAGCGTCGATGATCTCCACGGCTAAAGAAGAACAGCCGGGAAGCACGAAAGCCACATGCCGGGCTTAAAACCGCTGCATTGGGTGGGTGTTTTCAATAGGGTGGATACAACAGTTCTATCTACCGGAAGGCACCACAATGTCACTTATCAATATTGATGCCGCGCAGGTTGAGGCAGCACTAACACCCAAGCAGGCAGTAAATGCCCTGCGCGAGTTCTTGAAGCAGGGTTTCGAGCCCAGCACTGATCTGCCACGCACCGGCGGCAAAGTGACCAACGGTGATTTCCTGTTGATGCCATCGAACTCCCCTACTGCTTTTGGCATTAAGCTCATTGCCATTCCGGGTAAGGATGCTGACCCAAGCATTCCCAGCGTCAATGGCATTTATGTGCTTTTCGATGGCTCCACCATGCAACCAACCGCCACCATCGACGGTATCGCCCTGACGAATCTGCGCACCCCAGCTGTTTCTCTCGCCGCGGTATCGCATCTGATCACCGAATCTTCTGAACCTCTCAACGTGTTCATCGTCGGCGTCGGCGCACAGGGCCGTTCCCACGCCAAGACTGTCGAGTCTGTTTGTGAGGGCATTCGCGAAACCAACATCACCTTCACCAGCCGCACTCAACCCGATGACTTGAACAACTGGGTTGAGGCCAGCAGCGAGGATTCCGCCAATGCAGTCAAGAACGCCGAGCTCATCTTGACCACCACTACATCCACGCAGCCAGTTATTAACAATGAGGACGTGCGCGACGATGCCATCATCGTCGCCGTTGGTTCCCACACCCCTGATGCTCGCGAGCTCCCTGGCGATCTTATGGCTCGCGCGCAGGTCATCATGGAGGAAGAAGGCGCAGCCTTCCGCGAAGCCGGCGACATCGTCCTCGCCGTCGATGAAGGCTCCTTAGATAAGGACTCCATCCTCACGTTCGCCGAAGTAGTCCGCGGCGACGCCCAGCTCAACCGCGAATCCCCCGTCGTGTTCAAATTCACCGGCATGCCTTGGGAAGACCTCGTACTCGCCGAAGCCATAGCCAACGGCTAGCGAACAAACGCGAACCACAACCAGCTTTTGGGCGGACGAGAAGAAATTTCGCCCGCTCGTTCAAGGTTTTAAACCGCATACCCAATCCGAAACCTTTGACTTAACATTCTAATCTTTGCACCATTTTAGACCTAACAATGTCACCTTACATACAGGTCAAACAATACTAAAGTATAACCCCGCCCACCCCCACTCCGTCATCCATTTCGACGCAGCAAACTAACGCATACTAGCCAACCCTCCCCCACCGACAAAGACCCATCTACCATCAAACATGCAGATAGAGAACGCTACCGACCAAATCTCCTCCGGCGGCGTAATTCAAATTCTCTGCGATAAGCAATCTCGGCAAAGTTCGCATTGCGAAACTTCTTGTTAAAAACATTGTCATGTTCGATTGACGGGACATATCGGGACTGACACAATCAACTTTATTGGTGATGGGGTTCACAACATGAACTTCATGGACATGCTCCCCCTCCCGGTCTTGTTGGCCATTACACACTTAGGAGAGAAAATGGCAAGTACGTTCGCAGATACAGAAAGCCCTGATACGGGCCGAAAACTTCCTCCACTTACGGAGGGTCCGTATCGTAAACGCCTATTCTATGTCGCGCTCATCGCGACATTTGGCGGGCTACTTTTCGGCTATGACACGGGTGTTATCAACGGTGCGCTGACACCAATGACCCGAGAGCTAGGACTAACACCGTTTACTGAAGGTGTAGTCACCTCGTCGCTTCTCTTCGGCGCAGCCGTAGGTGCGATGATTCTTGGCCGAGTCTCAGATAAATGGGGCCGCCGCAACACAATCATCCTGCTGGCCGTTGGCTTTTTCATCGGCGCATTGGTTTGTGTGTTCACACCGAACTTCGAAATCATGGTCCTAGGCCGCATCATCCTGGGTCTGGCCGTCGGTGGCGCTTCTACTGTTGTTCCGGTTTACCTAGCAGAGCTTGCACCGTTTGAGATTCGCGGCTCCCTCGCAGGACGCAACGAGTTGATGATTGTAGTTGGCCAGCTGGCAGCGTTCGTCATCAACGCAATCATCGGAAACGTCTGGGGCCATCATGAAGGAGTATGGCGCTACATGCTCGCCATCGCTGCTGTTCCAGCAATCTGCCTCTTCTTCGGCATGCTTCGCGTTCCCGAATCGCCACGCTGGCTGGTGGAACAAGGGCGCATTGACGAAGCACGCGAGGTTCTAGAAACCATTCGACCTCTTGACCGCGCTCGTGCTGAAGTTGCTGAAGTTGAGCTCATGGCGAAGGAAGACGAAAAGATCTCCGAAAAGGCCATGAGCTTCAAGGAAATCCTGACCAATAAGTGGCTCGTCCGCATCCTCATTGTCGGTATCGGCCTGGGTGTCGCGCAGCAGCTCACCGGCATTAACTCAATTATGTACTACGGTCAGATTGTTCTGGTTGAGGCTGGCTTCTCTGAGAACGCCGCTTTGATTGCGAATATCGCGCCAGGTGTCATCGCCGTGGTCGGCGCCTTCATCGCACTGTGGATGATGGACCGCGTGAACCGCCGCACCACCTTGATTACCGGCTACACCTTAACCACCGTCTCCCACGTGCTCATCGGTATCTCCTCATTCATGTTCCCAGTCGGCGACCCACTACGCCCCTACGTCATCTTGACTCTCGTGGTTATCTTCGTAGGTTCCATGCAGACCTTCCTCAACGTTGCTACCTGGGTCATGTTGTCCGAAATCTTCCCACTGGCAATGCGCGGTGCTGCAATCGGTATCTCCGTGTTCTTCCTCTGGATTACAAACGCATTCCTCGGCCTCTTCTTCCCTACTTTGATGGAAGCAGTCGGCCTGACCGGCACCTTCTTCCTCTTCGCTGGCATCGGCGTCGTAGCCCTGATTTTCATCTACGCAATGGTTCCAGAAACCCGCGGACGCACCCTAGAAGAGATTGATGAAGACGTCACCAGCGGCGTCATCTTTGATAAGGAAATCCGCAAAGGCAAGGTGACCAAGCACTAGTTACCGCACAGACCCACATAGTCACGAACTTCTGCCCCGGAATGAGAGCTGTCATTCCGGGGCAGAAGTGTTTGTGTTGGCCAGGAGCTTCCAGCCCTCACCAAATTTCCGTTTAAATCTCCCCCCTTTACACGTAAGATTAGGTTCACCTACGGTGGTGGATGCGATCGGGCTCGCTGGCCCAGATTTGTGGAAGTTGCCGTTGCAGAGGGGCAGAAAGTCGTGTTCGAAATGCAGCTAGAGACTCGATACTGCCGGCCCCAGCTAATATCTTTGAGCGCTAGGTTTTCTTTTAGGGCAATATAATGCCTTGACGCACAAGCTGTACGCACAAAATTGTCCTTCCGGTTCCTGTTTGAACCGGAAGGACAATTTTCCTCTTATAGCTAGGGCAGAATTAGAGCTCGCGATCGTAGGTCGTTAACGCATCGACTGGCTTAATGTTTACCCACTGCCCAGACTCAGCACTTTCAAGGGCGGCATCGGCAATCTCTGCAGCTGCCCAGCCATCACCGACCGATGGAGCATATTGCTTGTTCTCCAGGATGGAGCGAAGGAAGAGGTATGCCTCGATGCTCTTGAGGTTGTCGAAGCCCATGCCAGTGCCGGCGCCCGGCTGGAAACGAGCGAACTCGCCGAAAGCTGGGCCAGCCATGATGGTGCGGTAGCCATCAGTGGAATCGGCGAGCTCAAGCTCGTTGAGACGGTGGAAGTTCCAACGCAATGAACCCTTTGAGCCGTACACTTCCACGATGTATTCCGCGCGTGGACCAACGGCGACGCGGCTAGATTCAAAGACACCGAGCGCTCCGGATTCGAAGCGACCGAGCACCGCGGTGAAGTCCTCGTTTTCCACTTCACCATTCGGAGCATCATCGGAGCCTTGTGAGAAGTGGCTAGCAGCGCCGCTGGTGGGCAGTGGACGCTGCTGAATGAAGATGCCATTGGTTGCGGTCACGGAATCTAGCTTGCCCACGATGAACTGTGCCAGGTCGAAACCGTGTGACATCAAATCACCAAGCACACCAGAGCCAGCCAGTTCCTTCTTGAAGCGCCAGGTCAAAGCACCCAGTGGGTCAGCAGAGTAATCTGCTTTGAAGCTAACGCGCACGTTGGTGATGGTGCCAATCTCCCCGGCGCGCACCAGACGGCGAGCTTCAGCAATGGCGGGAACGTGGCGGTAATTGAAACCAACCGAGGTGACCAGACCTGCTGTGGCTGCGCCGGTAGCGATTTCTTGAGATTCGTCAGCGCTGCGGCCCATGGGCTTTTCAATCCAGAATGGCTTGCCCGCTTCAATCGCAGCCAATGCGATTTCATGGTGCAGGAAGTTTGGTGAGCAGATGGAGACAGCGTCGATTTCGGGGTTAGCGAGCAGTTCTTTGTAGTCACTGACGGTGTTTTGGAATCCGAGTGCTTCGGAGGCATAGGTACGTCCGCCCTCATCAGGATCGGCAGCGGTGTGCAAATTTACCTTGACTGGCAGTTCCGAGAAGTGCTGGGCCACGGACAAGTAGGAGCGCGCGTGCAGGCGGCCCATCCAGCCCAGTGAGATGACACCAATGTTGAGGGTGCGGCGTTCAGTAGTCATATTTTCTCCGATTTCTTGTGATTCTTTTGGTTTGGTATTTGAAGCAGCACATGCCCGATCGCTTAGGAGTTTCTAAGTGATCGGGCAGGTGATACCGGTGTGTCTTGCTTGTCTGTTTCCTAGAGGGATTCCTCGAGTGCTTTGTTGGCAGCGATGAGGACTTCGGCGGCGGCATTGACGCCTTCTTCCCTACCGAGTTCGACGTCTTCATGTTCAATGTTGACCAACATGTCTGGGTCGACGCGGTGTAGCGCGCGCAGGAACTCAGTCCAGTACTCAACGTCATGTCCCTTGCCCAGGGCAACGAAGTCCCATGCAGAGTTCTTGGGCCACTCATTCGCCCATTCATCGCCGCCCAAGTTGGTGCGGTTCTCAGATGGGTCGAGACGACGGAAGCTGTTGTCCAGCACGCCGTTGAGCTGAGCCCATTGCTTGTTGATTCGCACGTCCTTCGCCGCAGCGTGGAAGATGAGCTCACCCAAATGGTCAATAACTGCCACAGGGTCCATCTGCTGCCAGAACAAGTGCGATGCATCTAGTTCTACGCCCACGTTGGTGGCCTTGGTCAACTCAATGAGCTTATGAACGTCAGCAGAGTTGAACACAATATTTTGTGGGTGCAGCTCCAATGCAACTTTGACGCCGTGGTCAGCAGCCAAACGGTCAGTTTCACGCCAGAACTTTGCGGCAATGTCCCACTGGTAATCCAGTACATCGAGTGCCGCAGAATTCCACGCGTTGACAACCCAGTTGACTTGCTGCGCGCCTGGCTCCCCGCCAGGTAGACCGGACATGGTGACCACGCGGGTTTGCCCAAGGCGTTCCGCCAGACGAATGGAACGGCGGACGTCTTCGGCATGCTTGTCCCCGATTGCCTTGTTTGGGTGCAGCGGGTTGCCATTGCAGTTCAGACCGTAGATATCAACGCCGGTGCCTTCGAACTGGCCGAGAAACTCATCGCGCGCATCATCGGATTCCAAAATGTCATCGATGGTAGGAATGTGCTTGGCTGGCAAGAAGCCACCGGTGTTGAGCTCAATGCCGGTCAGTCCAGCAGCTTTGATTGCCTGCAGTGCTTCAGGCAGGGTGCGGTCGTGGAAGATCGCGTTGTAAAGACCGAGTTTCATAGAGTATTTCCCTTAATTCTCTTAGGCGTTGACTGGTGCGTGGACCTGAGCATTTTTCTGCACCGGTACTTCCACGGTGCTGCCGCCGGCGGCTGCGGATTGCGAGATGGCATCGATAAGCTGCATGTTGTGCAAACCTTCATCCAGCGTTGCACAACGTGGCAGGCTATCTACCTCAGAGATACCTGCGACCTCTTCGAGGAAGGAACGTGCCTGGAACACGAAGCCTTCGTTCTGACCGACGCCGACACCTGGGGCATCCATGGCTAGACCACCACGCCAGTATGGGTGGTTTGGTCCGAGCGTGATGGTGCGGTAGCCGCCCTCCTGCGAAATCTCGTTAGAGCTAGCCGGGGTGAAGATGTGGAACTCGCCTGGCTTGCGGAAGTCGAAGAGCACCGAGCCTTTCTCACAGAACACCTCAAAGCCGAGGGTGTTGGGGTGGCCCTGCGAGATACGCGAGACCTGGATGGTTCCGGTTCCACCGCCGGCAAAGCTGCCGGAGAAGGACGCCACGTCATCATTTTCCACTGGCTCAAACTCATCAGAGACCGCGCCGCCCTCATGTCCAACAACCGCGCCAAGCGGCTTTGGACGCTGTGTGATGACGGTGGATAGCTGCCCACCACGCACCTCAGAGAAGTCCGAGCCAGCAACGAATTCCGCCAGGTAGGTCAAGTGGCTGCCCACATCCGCCAAAGCACCGGAGCCGTTGGGGCCCTTGTAGCGCCAACTGATAGGTGCCATTGGGTTGGAGCCATAGTCCGTCCAGTAGTGACCCGAAAAGTGCAACACCTGGCCCAACTCACCTGAGAGCACCAGGTCCCTGATGTGCGCTACTGCTGGTGAACGGCGGTAGGTAAGACCAATGCGTGCGATGATGCCCTTGGACTCTGCTTCCTCCGCCGCACGAATCATGGCCTCAGCGTCCTCGATGGTGTCAGACAATGGCTTCTCACACAGCACATGCTTGCCGGATGCAAGCAGGGCTTCCACGATTTCGCGGTGCAGGAAATTCGCCACCACGACGCTGACCACGTCGATGTCATCAGCTTCTGCAATCGCCTGCCAGGAGGTATCGAAGCGTTCAAAGCCAAAACGTGCTGCGGTGGACTCTGCCAGTTCTGCATTAGCATCCGCGATGGATACCAAACGGACCTTGGGCAAGGTGCTGTCATAGGTTGCCGGTGCGGTCAGGTACCCCGCCGCGTGTGCCTTGCCGGCCATGCCCGCGCCGATGACGGCGACTCGGATTTCCTGCGGGTTGTTCGGGTTGTTGTTTTGCTCAGCCATGCTGACTCCTTCACTAGAAGTGTGTGGTGTTTTAACTTGCCCCTATAATGTGATCCAGAACCCTTATTTGGAGCGTTCCAACAAAACTATATTTGAAAGTATGTCCTGTCAATAGATCATGAGTAGAATTATGAAAATGAGCAGAACGAGGCCCACAATTTATGACGTTGCCAAGGAAGCCGGCGTCTCTAAATCACTGGTTTCCTTAGTTCTTCGCGGCTCCCCCAGCGTTAGCGCCCGGTCCACTGCGGCCGTCAATGACGCCATTAGAAAGCTGGGCTACCAGCCCAATCGCGCTGCATCAGACTTAGCTGCCAAGCGCCGCAATCTAGTTGCGGTACTCATTGATGACTACTCGAACCCGTGGTTCATTGACATGCTGCAGTCGCTGAGTGGAATCCTCACCCCTAGGGGGTACCGGCTTTCAGTCATTGACTCTTTAACCTCTGGTTCGGACACTGACCCCATCACGCATGCATTGACCATGCGTCCGGATGGAATCATCATCGCGCAAGACATCGCTGAGAAATCACTGCCGGATAACATGCCGCCATTCGTGGTTGCCGGCACCAGGTTCACCCCGATTGAAGCTGATGAATCGCTTGGCTCCGACGCCGTGTCGAACGATGACTTCCTCGGTGCCAAACTCGCCACTGAGCACCTCATTGGGCTCGGACACACCCACATCGCGCACATCAACGTCCACAGTGGTGCTGGTCAAAAGCGTTTAGCAAGCTATACGGAGACGATGAAAGAACATGGCCTTGAGCCGCTAGCCAGTGCGACTCCCGGCCCCGCGACTGAGAACTACGGCTATACCCAAGCCTTGGCGCTGCTTGAAGCGCACCCGAAAGTCACGGCCATCTTTGCTTCCAACGACATCACCGCCATCGGCGCATTAGGCGCTGCCCGCGTACGTGGCCTTCGCGTGCCCGAAGACTTTTCCGTGGTGGGCTATGACAACACTCCCCTGGCGCAATCACGATTGATTGATTTGACCACCATTGATGACAACAGCATTGGCGTTGGCCGCAACGCTGCCTACCTGCTGCTTAACAAACTCGAAGCCGACAAACGCTACGCCGATGTGGAGCACCTATTGACACCTCAACTGGTAGAACGCAAAACCTGCGCACCACCGCGAAAATAGCGGCAATGCGCAGGCAACTGCTTAGTAATCTGTTTAGGAAATGCGCACGGTGCGGCCTTCCGCGGCACTTTTCACCACGGCATCAAGGACCTTGAGCACCTCAACGCCCTGTTGTGCCGGCACTGGCCCCGCGGTCTTATTCTCTACCGCGCGGGCGAACTCATCATAGAAATTGGTGTAGTCACCCTGCTCCGAACGCACGGTCTCTACACCGTCTGCAGTGCGCAGCTCGCCCCAGCGATCATGGGATTCATAACCCCAGGAGTCTCGCTTTCCGGCTGGACGCTGTCCCTTCTTAATGGCCTCTGTCTGCACATCCCGGTAGTCAGAGACATAGGCACCTTTCTCCCCGACCAGACGAATCTCACGCGATACCAACCAGTCCACCTTGCTGGCGGAAATCGTGGACACCGCACCCGAGCCATGCTCAATAATGATGCGGAAGCGCTTATCAGTACGGCCCTTTTCACTTTCGATAAAGCACAAGTGAGCGGTGACCTCATATGCGGAACCCAGCAATGTCAGCGCCTGGTCCACCACGTGTGAACCCAAATCCCGCAGCAGCCCACCTTCATGCCCCAGTTCCAAGGACTCGGGCTCATCCAAATCAAAGCGCAGGTCCAAACCGCGCAGCTGTCCCAGTTGCTGGCGTACCTTCATGGCTGTGACAAAGTCCGTGTCATAACGGCGATTGTGGAAGACGTTCAATAAAACACCGGCCTTAGCGGCGGTATCGACAAGCTCTTGCCCTGCCTTCGCATTTGGTGCAAAAGGCTTATCCGCCACCACTGCGACGCACGCCTCAATAGCTTCTAAAACCAGCTCCCGACGCGTGTGTGGCGGCGTGGAAATCACCACAGCATCCACACCCAACTCCACCAGGTCTGCCAGCGAATCCACTGACCGAACATCGGGGAAATCTTCCGCTACCTCCGCCTTCTTCTCCTGCGAACGCGCAACAACGCCCACCAGTTCACAGTGCGGCGAGGCTGCAATATAAGGCGCGTGGAAGTAACGCCCACCGGTTCCATAACCAACTAATCCAATACGAACTTTCATTGTTTTTCAATCACTTTCTAGGTTGTTTTCTGCGATGTTTCTTAAATCTGCGCGAGGTTTTCAGTTTCGTCGTCAATGCACTTTCGCCGCTTCCTGGCGGTAGTGCTGCCGCGCCGATAAGAGGAACAATAAACAGCGCGGCTGCGAGGGGAAATGCCCATGGAAAGGTTGGTGCAAGCGATATGGCGATGACGCCGACCGCGATGCCTAGGGACATCCCAAGTTGGTGCAACGTTGCCGATAGTACGTTGGCGTTGGTGGTTTGCTCGGGGCCGATGTTCACAAATTGCAGAGTGTTATACGCACTAAAGCCCAGCGACCGCAGCGCGCCTGAAACAAACAGCAAGAATGCAACCACCACCAGCGGTGTATCGGCGCTGATAAAGAGGAATGATGCCAGCACCAGTGCACCCGCGGCATTGGAAAACACCAGTACCGGTTTGAATGAAAATGTCTGAATGATTGGTGTGGTGAAGGGTTTGATGGCCACATTGCCTGCGAATAGTGCCATGACCATCGCACCGGCCATGGTGGCTGACCACCCAAAGCTAATCTGAAACAATAGCGTGAACATGAATGGCGCGGCGGTAATGACCAGACGGTAGACACTGCCCGAAGAATTACCAACACGAAATGACGGCACCCGCAGCACGCTAAGGTCAAAGAGCCTGCCCGGCGTGCGCAACCAATAAACCACGAAGACTGTCACCAGCAGTGCCACCAAAGCCAGGCCAACGGAGAGGACTACCCGGTGTTCAAAGTCGCGGGTGAGAAGCTCCGCGCTGATTGTCAGTGTGACCATGATGATGGCGACGCCAATAAAGCCAATAACATCAAAGCGATGACCTGCTGTTTGAGGTTGCTGATGTCGTTTCGATTTTTGCTCTTGCTCGGTAGGTGTTTCCTGAGTTCCTGAGTCTTTAGGCAAGATAATTAATCCGGCGATAACCGCGATGATGCCCAATGGAACATTGAGGAAGAAGATCCAGCGCCAGCCGATGGTATCCGTTATGACACCCCCGAGTACCGGCGCGATGACGGGAGCGACTAGTGCCGGCCAGGTCAAAAATGCGATGGCATCAAGCAAGTCTTTGGGGTCAGTCCCGCGGATCACTGCCAGCCGCCCGACGGGTACAAGGAGCGCACCACCTAGGCCCTGGAGTACGCGTGCGCCAATGAGCACGCCAAGGTTTGGTGCGATGCCGCACAACAGTGATGCGGCAGTGAAGGTCACCAGCGCGATGAGAAATACTGGCCGCACCCCGAAACGGTCTGTGAGCCAACCTGCAGCGGGAATGCCGACAGCGGCAGCCGCGAGGTATGCCACCAGCACAAGACTGACATCAGCAGCGCCAACACCGAAGTCCTTCGCAATCGCTGGGATGGCGGTGGTCAAGATGGTGCCGTCAAGGATTTCTAAAAATAGCGCGCCAGCCGCAAGCAGTGCGATGGGAACACTAAATGACCTAGTGCGGAGCATGCGTGCTCCTTTCGTGGGCAATATGACTACTAGATAATTGAGAAGAGGATTGATGAGCTGGGCTGAGCCGGATCAGAAATACAGCAAAGGCTCGGGAATATCCTGTGCGTTGGATTCCCGAGCCTTTCCTGGAGCAGCCGTTGGCAACTGATGGAGCTGCCGCCTGGACAGAAGAATGGTGTCTAACGTGGGTGACTAGGCGTTATCAACCAATTCTTGGATCTTGCTCAGCTGGTAGCGCGAAACATCCAGGAATGCTTCATCCTCGGCAAAGACGTTGGAAACCAACAGGGCATCTTCACGGTCAAGATAGCCGGTGCTGCGCAGCAGTTTGAACAGCTCCTCAAAGTTCACGTCACCATCACCAATCTTCAGATGCTGGTGAACGCGCACCGCGTTACCTGGAGGGTTGGTGATGTAGCGCAGACCGTGTGACTTGTGGTGGTTGAAAGAGTCAGACAGGTATACCGCGCCGAGTCGATCCCCCACCGAGGTCAGAATCTTTTCCGGATTATTGCCCATGTGGAAGGTATGCGGCGCAACATACACCAAGCCCACCTGCTTGGAGTTAAGGCCACGGATAACTCGCCATGCCTCAACGCCGTCTTCCACAAAGTCATCTGGGTGCGGATCGATGTTGAACTTGATGCCTTCGCGTTCCAGAATCGGTAAGAGTTCTTCCATGGAGCGGTAGAAACCCGCTTCAGATTCTTCGGGGCGCTCAGGACGGCCAGAGAATTCCGTGTTGATGGTGTCTACTTCCAAATCCACCGCGATCTGAATGATGCGCTTGAGATTGCGAATTGCAGCAAGGCGCAGATCCTCATCCGGCCAGGACAACCGCTGCACCGGCAAGATCGCTGGAATAGTGACACCAGCATCCTTCGCGCGCTTCTTCAGTGCTTGGACCAAGTCATCATCTGCCTTTGGGTGGCGGAAGAAAGGACCGAAGTCCACATGCGGAGTAATCTGCATGTGCTCATATCCCAAACGTGCGGTGACATCAGGGAAATCCAGCAGCTCATAGTCATGATGCAGAGGCGTTGGGTCAAAGGCAATGCGAACCATAGAAATGCTCCTTTTTAGCCGTGGCGTATAGCTTTGTGTGAAATGTGGTTGTGGGTTAAGACTTTATGCGTAGAAATCTGGGCGTGGTTCGCTCTCAACTGGGATTACTCCGCCGTCGAGCGCCTTAACGCCAGCTTCACAGGACAGGGCAACGAGGTAGCCGTCCCACGCGGTTGGGCCAGCAACGAAACTGCCGTCATGAACAGCGTCAACCCAAGACTGAATCTGGCGGTCATAAGCAGCAGCAAAGCGAGTGGTGAAGTCAGTGTGCTCATTAACAATGAACTGACCTTCGGTCCAACGCTGCAGACCGGATGGCTGACCAATCCGGGCCAGGCCCTTTTCAAAGACAACTTCGGTTGCTACCTGGTAGCCGAACTGCACGTTGACGTTCATTTCGACGTCAACCAGCACGCCGTTTTCTAGTTCCATGATGACCAGGATTGGTTCCTTCAAACCAGAATGTGCCAAAGAATTAGTCTTTGGGTACTTCACTTCCACAGACACCACGCGGGAGCCGGCCAACCATGGGATGACATCAAACTCATGAACCACGGAATCCGTAATCAACATGGTTTGGTCGTAGTTCTCCCCCACCGTTGGGTTGCGGTGCACGCCGCGTAGCATGAGCAGCTCTCCTGCTTCCGAAGATTCAACCAGCTTGCGCAGCTCGTTGTATTCCGGGTCAAAGCGTCGCATGAAACCAACCTGGATGTGTGGCTTGTCCAGCTTCTGCTCCAGCTCAACAATGCGAAGAGAAGATTCGGAATCAGGGGTCAGCGGCTTTTCACACAGAATTGGAAGTCCTGCTTCAAGCGCTGGGATGAGCACTGGCTCATGGAACTGGCCTGGTACTGCAATCAAGACGGCGTCGACGGCATCGGCAGCAATGGCGTCTTCAATCTTGGCGAAGGTTTGCGCGCCGGGTGCGTTCTCCGCGGCCTTGGCAGCACGGCCGGCATCGGGTTCTACGATGGCGGAAATGTAGGCTCCGGATGTGCGGTTGTTGATGCGGTCGATGTGATCTGCACCCATGGCACCGGCACCAACGACGCCGACGCGAAGACTCTTAGACATAGTGAATTCCTTATTCAAATTAGTTTGTGGGTGGATTGGCGGAGTTGTAGCGAATCCACGGGGATTACTTGATGCGTGCGAAGTGGGTGCAGCCGAAGATGTGCTTGCGGGTGCGCTCAGCGATTGGGAATGGGTAGTCAACGTCGCAGCCGTACATGTCTTGTTCCACGATGGCAAAGATGTCAGAGTCAATCTTGGAGACAGCTTCGATGATTGGTGCCAAATCTGGGACACCGTGTGGTGGTTCGATCATGATGCCTTGTGCAACCGCGTCGGCGAATGGGGTGTCATTCTTTAACACGTCAAAGAGCAGGGATGGGTCAACCTGCTTGAGGTGCAGGTAGCCGATTCGCTCTGGGTGGTCTTCAATCAGCTTGACGTTGTCGCCGCCGTAGTAGGCAAAGTGGCCGGTGTCCAGGCAGAGATTGGTGTAGCGAGGGTCGGTTTCTTCCAAGAAGCGCAAGACCTCACGGGTGGTGCCGATGTGGCTGTCAGCGTGGGAGTGGAACTGCTGCTTCATGCCGAATTCTTCCAGCAGTGCCTTGCCCAAACGGTCATGGCCAGCGGCGAGTTTCGCCCACTTTTCATCATCGAGGGTGCGCGATTCCAAGACTTCATTGTTTGCATCCGAGCGCCACAGGTCAGGGATGACAACCAGGTGCTCAGCGCCGAGCTTGGAAGCTAGACCAGCAACGTCGAGTGCTTGGTCCCACGCGCGCTTCCATTGTTCTTCACCCTTATGGAATCCGGTGAACACGGTGCCCGCGGACAGCTTCAGGTTGCGCTTGCCCAGCTCATCTTCCAGCTGGTGTGGATCAGTTGGCAGATAGCCGTAGGGGCCGAGCTCAATCCAGGTGTAGCCAGCCTTGACCACTTCATCAAGGAAGCGGTCCCATGGGACCTGCTTTGGATCGTCGGGGAACCATACGCCCCAGGAGTCAGGTGCAGTGCCGATGCGCAGGCCAGGGTTTTCACCGGCCACAGAGGCTGCTTTGGTGTCAGAAGGTACAGAAATAGTCATTGCGTTTTCCTTACTTTGTGAGTTCGATTTGGCGTTACTTGGTGTGGATCCGACAGGCGACTAACCAAGTAACGGGCGTTGGAAGGATTGTTGTTTGAGGTATTCCTCGCGGGCAGTGTTCGTGGATTCCAGAGTGGAGGTTTCAGAGACTGGAACGTCCCACCAGCCGGCGCCGTCCGGTGCGTAGATAAGCGGGTCGGAGTTGATGTGAATGAAGGTGGACTTCTCCGATGCCTTGGCGGTAGCCATGGCTTTCTTCAAGTCATCGATGGAGTTCTCCCCTGGTTCGACTTCGATGACGTCCAGGCCGTAACTGCGGGCATTCATCGCAAGGTCAACCGGCAGGATTTGCTCGCCTTGGAAGTTCTTTTGCTCTTCGTCGTACTCGCGGTACCAGGTACCGAAGCGCTGCGAACCAACGGTTTCAGACAGATGCCCGATGGAGGCATAGCCGTGGTTTTGAATCAGCACCACGATGACCTTGATTCCCTCAGCAACAGCGGTGACCAGCTCAGAGTTGAGCATCAAGTAAGAGCCATCGCCGACCATGATGACCACATCGCGGTCATCACCCACGGCATCGAGGCCACGCTTGGCACCAATGCCACCGGCGATTTCATAGCCCATGCAGGAAAAGGCGTATTCCACGTGGTAGCCCAGCGGATCGCGCACGCGCCACAGCTTATGCAAGTCACCCGGCAAGGAACCGGCCGCCTGAATGATGACGTCTTCTGGGTCGGTGGATTGCTGCACGGCACCGATGATCTCCGGCTGGCCAGGAAGTGCCAGCTTCGACGGTGCGAAGGCCTTGTCCACTTCCGCATCCCAAGAAGCCTTTTCTTCCGCAACCCGGCGCGCGAAGTCCTCGGAGATGTGGAAGCCCGCGAGGGCATCGATAAGCTCTGCGATTGCCTCACGCGCATCGGCGATGACGGGAAGCTGGGAGCCGTGCTTGTAGGCATCGAAAGAAGCAACGTTGATGTTGACGAACTTGACGTCCGGGTTTTGGAACGCGGTGCGCGACGCCGTGGTGAAGTCACTGTAGCGAGTACCAATGCCGATGATGACATCCGCGTCACCAGCAATGCGGTTGGCAGCCAGGGTACCGGTGGCACCCACGCCGCCGAGGTTTTGTGCGTGGTCCCAATCCAGAACACCGCCGCCGGCCTGCGAGGTACCAACCGGGATTCCGGTTTGTTCCACCAGAGCCTGAAGCTGCTGTTCAGCTGCGGAGTAAAGCACGCCGCCGCCAGCGATGATCATTGGATTCTTGGCATTGCGGATGACCTCCACCGCGCGGGCCAACGCTTCACGCTCGGGGCGTGGGCGGCGAATATGCCATTCGCGGTCTTGCAGGAATTCCAGTGGAACTTCAAAGGTCTCTGCCTGCACGTCTTCCGGCAAGGCGATAGTCACAGCACCTGTTTCAGCAGGATCCGTGAGCACGCGCATTGCGGACAGTGCGATAGAAAAGAGCTGCTCCGGGCGCTGCACGCGGTCGAAGAACTTCGATACCGGGCGGAAAGCATCATTAACGGTCAGCCCGATATCCCAGGGCTGCTCTAGTTGCTGCAGCACTGGATCTGCCACGCGCGTGGCAAAAGTATCACTGGGCAACAACAGTGCTGGCAAGCGATTGGTGGTAGCCAACGCCGCGCCGGTGAGCAAGTTGGTGGCACCAGGGCCGACAGAGGCTGCCGATGCATACGTGCCCAAACGACGGTGCATGCGCGCATAGCCCACGGATTGGTGAACCATCGCTTGTTCATTGCGCGCCTGGTAGTACGGCATGAGCTCAGGCTCATCCACGTTGTACTGCTTGAGCGCCTGGCCGATGCCGGCAACATTGCCATGGCCGAAGATGCCGAACATGCCGGCGATGGTGCGCTCACGGTGCTCACCGTCAACGGTCCACTGGTGGCCGAGGAACTCAACCAGTGCCTGGCTGACCGTCATTGTTTTTGTAGCAGCCATTTATTTAGCCTTCCCGGTGTTCATAAGGCAGGCGGTTATCAAATTCCTGCCCTTCCCATTGCTCACGAACCCATGCGTGTGCAGGGTCGTCATTGATTAACCAGATACGTTCTGGGTCCGGACCAGCCATGACGTTGAGGTAGTACAAGTCATAGCCAGGGGCTGCAACGGCTGGGCCGTGGTAGCCATAAGGAACAAGCGCGACATCACCGGTATAAACCATGGCGTTGATATCAATATCGCCTGCTGGTGATGAGTAGGTGGAAAACATTCCGAATGCGCCATCTGCGGCATCAGGGTTACCGCCGACACGTGATGGTGCGCTTTCGAAGTAGTAGATCTCCTCCAGCTTGGACTCATGTCCGGGCTTGTACTCATCGTGTTTGTGCGGTGGGTAGGAACTCCAGTTCTCACCAGGAGTGATTACTTCGCACACAATCAACCGTGCTGCATCGAGTGCTTCTGGGGTACCAAAGTTGTGCACTTGGCGGCTGGAACGGCCTGCGCCGCGCAGCTCCACCGGGGTGCCCGCTGGTGGAATGTACTTCCACTCTTTTGGCTCTTTAGTTGGCGCTTCTGCCACCGCAACGCGGCCTTCGCCCGACAAAGTCGCAGCAGTGTTGGTTGGAAGATAGAGCACATCCGTTGGCCCATCAAAAACTGACTTGCGGCCATTGAGCGTGGTCACTTCCTCTTCGCGGGAATCTTGGCTGTGTGCTACTTGAAAGTGCCCGGCTAGCGGGATGAAGATCCTCTCCACGCCAAGATCGTCCAGGGATAGAGTCTCGCCAGCGGAAAGCTCCGCGACTCGGATTCCGGTGTACTGCCATCCTGGGGTGGTTGAGTCGACAACGGTTTGCCACCCTCGCCTGGCCAGATCGCCCTTTTTATGAAACCAACGTTCATCAGTGCTCATATTCTCTCCTGCTCACTTACCTACGTGTGCTTGTACAGTTTGTGCGTCGAGCTTCCAACTAGTCGTTTTGTGGGAAACCAAGGTTGATGCCACCGTGAGTTGCTGGGTCGAGCCAGCGGCTGGTGACAGCCTTTTCCCTGGTAAAGAACTCAAAGCCCTGGGTTCCATATGCCTTGGCGTCACCGAACAGGGAGTTCTTCCAGCCTCCAAAGGAATGGTATGCAACTGGCACTGGGATTGGGACATTAATTCCAATCATGCCCACTTCGATCTCATGCTGGAAGCGTCGTGCAGCGCCACCGTCATTGGTGAAGATTGCGGTGCCGTTGCCGAACTCACCGGAGTTAATCAGCGCGATTGCGTCATCGAAGCTGGCCACACGAACAACGGACAACACTGGGCCGAAGATTTCTTCCTTGTAGGCACGGGAGCTGGTTGGGATGTCATCGATCAAAGTTGGGCCGAAGAAGAAGCCCTCTTCGTGGCCGTCAACACTGCAGGTGCGGCCGTCCACCACAATCTTTGCGCCATCGGCTTCAGCAATATCGACATAACCGGAGACGCGCTCGCGGTGTGCTTCAGAAATCAGTGGGCCCAAGTGTGGCTCACCGTTTTCATCACCAACACCATTGCCCACGCGCAAGGTAGCAATGCGTTCCTTGATCTTGGCAATGAGTTCATCCGCGATGGAGTCAATGGCCAGAACAGTAGATACTGCCATGCAACGCTCTCCGGCAGCGCCGTATCCTGCATTGGTTGCCTGGTCAGCAACCAAGTCCAAGTCAGCATCCGGAAGAACCAACATGTGGTTGTTCGCGCCGCCGAGGGACTGCACGCGCTTGCCGTTCTTCGCGGAAGTCTCATAGATGTACTTCGCAATCGGGGTGGAGCCCACGAAGGAAATAGCGGAGACTTCTGGGCTGTTGAGTAGGCCATCCACGGCAAGCTTGTCACCCTGCAAGACGTTGAATACACCATCTGGCAAGCCAGCTTCGGTCCACAGATTAGCCATCCACAGTGCTGCGGATGGGTCCTTTTCCGAAGGCTTCAAAATGACTGCGTTACCGGCAGCAATAGCGATTGGGAAGAACCACATTGGCACCATCGCTGGGAAGTTGAATGGGCTGATAATGCCCACCACACCCAGTGGCTGCTTGATGGAGTAGACATCAATGCCGGTAGAGACGTTTTCATTGAATCCACCCTTCGTCAGATGTGGGAAACCGGTGGCCAGTTCTACTACTTCTTGGCCGCGCATGATCTCACCCATGGCATCGGAAAGCACCTTGCCGTGCTCAGCGGTGATGATTTCTGCCAGCTCACCGCGGCGTTCATTGAGCAGCTCGCGAAACTTAAAAATTACGGCTTGGCGCTTTGCAATCGACATCCCGCCCCACACCTTGGAAGCCTTCGCAGCGGACGCAATGGTGGCATCAATTTCTTCTTGGTTCGCCAGAACAACCTGGCCGGTGACTTCACCGGTGGCTGGGTTGTACACAGCGGCGGTGTTCCCGGAGTTAGATGGAGCTTCTTGTCCATCAATCCAGTGGTTAATGAGCTTTTCAGACATGTTTTCCTTCTTCGTTTCTTAGTTGTGAACCATGTTCGCTGCGATGTCTACAGCGGCAGCGACGTCATCATCGTGTGGATAAAGCAGGGTGCGGCCAACCGTCAGGCCGCGAACACCCGGAAGTGTCAGAGCGTTTTGCCAGGAGGCATAGGTGGCATCTGGATCACCGCCGTTGTCACCGCCCAGCAGCAAGGTGGGCAGCGTGGTAGATTCCATAACGCGTTCCATCTCATCTACCACCGGCAGTTTCATCCAGGTATAAGCCGAATCATTACCCAGGCCAGCTGCGATACCAATGGATTGGATAACCGCATCAGTGCTTAAGTCATTGACTGCTTTGCCGTCGACCCAGTTGCTCATGAAAGGCTCCAGCATGATGGGAAGCTTCGCCGCAGCGGCCTCGTTGACAGCCTTGGCGGTTGACTCCAGTGTCGGCGCAGTGCCGGCATCAGCGAGGTTGATACGCACCAAGGTCTTGGCAAAGTCGACGCCGTGTTCCACCATGGAGGCCACGTCATAGCCGGTGTAGCGGTCGTCCATTTCAAAAGAGGCGCCGCGCAAACCGCCGCGGTTCATGGAACCGACAACAATCTTGTTATCCAAAAGGCCCAGTGCTGCGAGGTCATCAATGATATCTGGGGTGCCCAGTACACCATCAACGCCGGGACGCGACAGGGCGATTGCCATGCGTTCTAGCAGTTCATAGCGGTTTGCCATGGCGGTCGGATTATCACCGACGGCCAGTGCACCGCGCGCAGGGTGGTCTGCCGCGACGATGAATAGTTTGCCGTCATCGCCAAGTAATTCGCGTTTGATGCGGCTGTGGAAAGCGGCGGATACTTGGTCCGGTTTCTCGGCGCGTATCCGGCGCAGAGCTTCAAAGCTCTCTGGGGAGATTTGTGGTGGAGTCATTTTAGACTTTCTGGTTGAGGGCCGCTTCAACTTCTTCGGTGGTTGGCATCGCGGTGCTGCACTCCAAACGCCCAGCTACAGCAGAGCCGGCAGCGTTGGCGAAGCGCAGGACTTTCTCCAGCGGCCAATCAGATAACAGGCCGTGGCACAGCGCACCACCAAAGGCATCACCAGCGCCAAGACCGTTAACAACATCGACCCATACCGGTGGCACTTCAAGGGTTTCGTTTTCGGTCATGGCTAGCACACCCTTCGGGCCTTGCTTGACGATGGCCAGCTTCACACCGCGTTCCAACAGCGCCCGTCCGGCGCGCTCTGGTTCGGTTTCACCAATGGCGACTTCGCACTCTTCCTTGTTGCCGACGGCAACGGTGGCGTGCTCCAGTGCCCACTGCGCTTGCTCGGTCGCTTCCTCCTTGGTGTCCCAGAACATGTCGCGGTAGTCCAGGTCCAAGATGGTGTGGCTGCGGCGTGCCCGCGTATTCAGGATTTCCTGATGCGCACCGCGGCTTGGCTCTTCGCTCAAGCCGGTCAGGGTGAACCACAAAATCTCTGCATCACGCACATCGTCGAGGCTCACGTCAGATGATTCGATGCACATATCCGGCGCCTTTGGCTCGCGGTAGAAGTACAGTGGGAAATCATCTGGCGGGAAAATCTCGCACAGCGTCAAAGGTGTTTTATATGTCGGATCAGCATGAACATACTGGTTGTCCACGCCGAGACGGTCCAGTTCGGCTAATAGGTACTTACCCAGTGGGTCATCGCCCACACGCGAAAGCAGCGCCGAATTGCGACCGTGTCGTGCCGCAGCAACGGAAACGTTGGCAGCGGAACCGCCCAGGTATTTACCAAAAGATTCGACGTCTTCTAGGCCAACACCGCTTTGCAGTGGATAAATGTCCACGCCCAAGCGGCCGATAGCTAGAACCTCATGAGCACTAGTCAAATTCGCCATAGGACTCTGCAACCCCTCACTCAAAATTATTGGAATGTGGCGACCCTCACGGCCGCATGTCCTGACAATAGCACATTTAAAATTGGTGGCAAGGTTTTTCTGGAAAGAATCCGTCGCACTTCAAAGCTTCACACATAAGTGCAGGTAGAACAGATTGGGACCTCCCCACCCCGCCCCGACAGCCCCGGATCTCGCGCATAAAATGCTCGCGAAGAATCCTGCCGGAACTACACGATTCAACGGACAAAGCAGGTTTGTTAGCTATCAAATGGCACCAAATGTCAGTAAAATACTGCGCGATTATACTTTCGAGTGATAGGGTCAAAAACACATAACCGCAAGATAAACCGCCTGTGAGGGTAAACAATCCCCCGCAGACACAGCAGACAAACTGGACTTATCCTCGTGCCAGTAATATTGTTCAATTGTCCTAACACATTCACCGAGGATTGATAGACGAGCTAGTGAAGGAAACCGCCATGACATCCAGCGAACCGGTCTGGCCGGCCGAGCTATTCAAAGACCTTGACCGCAATGGCCCTATTCCGCTCTACTTCCAGGTTGCCCAGAGGCTAGAAGACGGCATTCGTGACGGCGTGCTGCCGCCGGGCGCCAGGTTGGAAAATGAGATTTCTTTGGCCAAGCGCTTGAGCGTTTCGCGCCCAACGGTGCGCCGCGCCATCCAGGAAGTCGTGGACAAAGGCCTGCTGGTTCGCCGCCGTGGCGTGGGCACGCAGGTCGTGCAGAGTCATGTCACTCGTCCCGTGGAACTGACCAGTTTCTACAATGACTTGAAAAACGCCAAGCTCGATCCGAAGACGCAGGTACTCGAGCACCGATTGATGGCAGCGAACTCTTCCATCGCGGAAAAGCTCGGCGTATCCGTTGGTGATGAAGTTCTGTTCATTCGCCGTTTGCGCTCCACTGGGGATACCCCAGTAGCAATTCTGGAAAACCACCTTCCACCAGCCTTTAATGACATCACGCTGGAAGAATTGGAAGGCGGCGGCATGTATGACGCGCTGCGCCAGCGCGGTGTGAACCTGAAGATTGCAAACCAGCGAATCGGCGCGCGCCGCGCGGTTGGCGATGAAAGCCGTCTCTTGGGCGTTGATGACGGCGGGCCGCTGCTTACCGTGGAGCGCGTTGCATTAGATAACTCCGGGCAGGTTATTGAGTTGGGCAACCACTGCTACCGCCCTGATATGTACGACTTCGAAACCACGCTGGTCGCACGCTAGTCGCAGGCCAATTGAAAAGTAGAAAGACCTGGCATCCGATGGAGGACGGATGCCAGGTCTTTCTGTGTCGTTGGTGCCTTGGAGCAGCACCAGCAAGTTCTAATTAGTCACGCGGTAGATAGCGCTCTCGCTTTCTCTCACGGTCGATAGTGTTCACCACTATCGACCGTGGTTGATTTGGATGTGCTTAGTGCGGGAGTAGTCCTGCAGTGCGTAGAGCGACAAATCACGGCCGTACCCGGAGCCCTTGAATCCGCCCCATGGAACTTCATTCGCAAGCACCAGGTGAGAGTTGACCCAGATGGTTCCGGCGTCGATCTTGCGTGGGACATCGATGGAGCGTGCGGCGTCCGTGGTCCACACTGAAGCGCTCAGACCGTATGGGGTATCGTTGGCGCGCTCGATTGCTTCTTCTTCAGACTCGAAGGTTTCCACAGTGATGACTGGGCCAAAGATTTCTTCCTGGGCAGCCTCGGTGCCAGGTAGAACGTTGGTCAGCACAGTTGGCTGAATGAAGAATCCTTCACGGTCAGCAGCGGAGCCGCCCAGTGCGGCAACAGCGCCTTCGTTCTGTGCGCGCTCGAGAAATCCCTTGACACGCTCAAAGTGCTGCTCGGAAACCAATGGGCCCTGCTCAATGTACTCGCCTTCGGCTGGATCTCCAACCGTGAGGGTGCCAATCTGGGCAACGAGTTTCTCCACCAGTTCGGATTCCACTTCCTTGTCCACGAGGATCCTGGTTCCGGCGCCGCACTCCTGGCCGGAGTTCCGGAAGCCAGCTTCGCGGACGCCCTCGGCAACCGCGTCTAGGTCCGCGTCTTTGAACACTACGACGGGCGCTTTACCGCCGAGTTCCAGGTGCACGCGCTTGAGGGTGCCGGAAGCAGCGGAAGCAACCGCGAGGCCACTACCAACGCTGCCGGTCATAGCAACCATGGCGATCTTCTCGTGATGAGACAGTGCCTCACCCACCTCGCGGCCAAGGCCGGTAACCACGTTGAATACACCGCGCGGAAGAACCCCGGCGATGAGCTCTGCGAGCTTCAGTACTGACAGTGGCGTCTGCTCTGCTGGCTTAAGAACCAGAGTGTTGCCAGCGGCAAGGATCGGAGCAATCTTCCAAGCACCCATGAGCAGCGGGTAGTTCCACGGCACGATAGCGCCGATAACACCCAATGGCTCACGAAGAATAAATGAGGTGTGGTCCTCAACGTAGTCACCAGCACCAGCTTCAGTGAAAGCACGCGCAGCACCCCCAGAGAAGCGGAAGATATCCACGGTGCCATCGACGTCATCACGCGCAACTTCCAAAGGCTTGCCTGCGTTATGAGCTTCTAGACGCGCCAACAGATCAGCGTTTTCTTCCACCACATTCGCGATAGCCAGCATGGCCTCGGAGCGTTCCTTCGGGGTGATGTTGCCCCACTGCTGGAATGCATCATGAGCTGCATTGACAGCAACATCGACATCGGCGGTCGAACCGCGTGGAACCCGCGCAATTACCTGGCCATTAGCGGGATTGACCACCTCAGAAAATTCTTCACCAACAGACGCCACGAAGACACCATTAATGAAGTGCTGCAGTGGCGGGAATTCTTGCTCGGCAATCAAAGGGGCTGCGTCAACACGTGTATTGGACATGTCTCTCCTTGTCTTTCAACTGGCCGCTTCGGGACAGTGCGGGGTATCACCACAATGGATTTTCTGTTGTTCAGACCACCATAAACTGTGATCACAAATCACACAAGGGGTTTTCTCGACTTTCAAAAAGCTTGTGAACTACCTCGCTTCAAGGTATTTTTGTGATCACACATCACATAAGTGGATCTTTGACCGCGTTTGTGTTCCCTCCACTCCCCCTACAAAAATGAGGTGCTGACGTGCTATTTAGCATCGAGAAGCTCGAAGCTTTATGCCGCCATGCCGCCCAACAAGCCGGCGCGGATGCATCGACCGCCGCCTTGCTCGCCCAAGCCACCACGCGTGCCGAATCCCAAGGAAAAACTTCCGTCGGTCTAACGCATTTCTTTGATTACATCCATGGGCTAGACACTGGCGCTATCAATGGCAAGTCCGAGCCCAGCGTTTCCACTGCGGGTGCAATTACGCGTGCCGATGCCCACCGCAATATTCCACACCGCGCATTTCACCAGGCAGTGGGTCGCCTTTCCACCACTGTGACTCGATATGGCATTGGCGTTTTAAACATTTCCGATGCCTTTACTGCGGGTGAGCTGGGCTATTACACGGCGGAGCTGGCTTCCCGTGGGCTCGTAGGATTAGCCGCGGCGAATTCCTCTGCGTTGGTATCCATCGGTGAATCCAAGCAAAGAATCTTGGGCACAAATCCCCTTTCCTTTGCTGTTCCGCTTAAGGATCGTCCTTTGGTCATTGATCAATCGATTACGCCTTCGGCTTTTGTCTCCATCAGAGAAGCGGCCAAGAACAACACCCCTCTGCCGAATGGATGGGCACTAAACTTCGAAGGCCTGCCAACAACGGATGCACTGGAAGCCCTTGAAGGTGTACTTCTTCCCGCTGGACACAAGCTCGCCAACGTGGGCCTGATGGTGGAATCTTTGGCTGGACTTGCTGGCGGGCTGTGGTCCTTGGAGTCTCCCGACTTCGATAAGGGCGACGAAAGCCCGTCGATTGGCGTGTTCATCATCGCGATAAATCCGGCTTTCTTTGGTGAAAATTACCTTGAACGCATCGACTCCCATATCCAAGTGCTTGAGCGCGAGCATGGCGTTTACATTCCTGGCCGCCAACGCGAAATCAAGATCGAAATCGAGATTGATGCGCAGCTTTATGAAAACCTGCTCGCCAGCACCCAGGCCGCAGAATTGATTCCAGTGCAAGGAGTGATTGGTGGCGCCTAATAATCGTACGACCGCAGCCGGCGTGGTCACTTCGATTCTCGCGTCGGTGTTGTTTGGAGCAATCTTCTTTGTCTCCGGAGCCATTGAAGCGCAAGCTTCGACTCTCGTTGCATGGCGTGTACTTCTCACCGCCGCCTGCTACGCACTCTTGCTGGGTTTTCCCGCTGGCCGGCGGGCATTCAAAGCTTTCTGGGATGTCCTGCGGAAAGGTCCGCTTTACGTTTGCTACTTTGCACTGTTGGTAACACTCATTGGGCTGCAGCTGTGGCTATTCGCCTGGTCACCCAAAGGCCATGCCTTGGATGCCTCACTGGGGTACTTGCTTTTGCCTATCTTCCTCGTGGTGGTGGGCAGGTTTTTCTTCTCCAGCATTATCAGCCGGCTGCAGTGGATAGCCGTTGGCATTGCGATTATCGCAGTGACCATGAAGTTCATTATCAGCGCACAAATCTCCTGGGTTACATTTGCCATCGCGGTCGGCTACGCCCTCTATTTCGCGCTGCGCAGCTACTCCGGTTTTAACAGCTCCTTTTGCTATGGCGCCGAAACCATCGTGCTCAGCCCGATTGCCATAGCTCTGCTATTCGCTGTCCCCGATGTTCTGGATAGGGACATGATGATAATGGTTATTTGTGCAGGTCTCGCTGGCGCAGTCGCCATGGCGCTGTATCTGGCGGCTTCGGTGTTGTTGAGCATGCCCATCTTCGGACTGTTGAGCTACGGCGAACCAATCTTGTTGTTCGTCGCCGCATTGCTGCTTGGAGAATCCCTCGATATCAGCGATGCCATAGTCTATTCGCTTCTCGGGTTTGCGCTAGCGATTCTTGGATTCGATGGAATCTGGCGTTCACGCAAGACCTTGGAACCTACACTAGCTGTGTAATTCCGCGGACCAGGACGGCGATTGCGCCGGCTGCGGCGAGGAACGTGGCCAACTGACGTGCCGTCGGGGTGGAAACTTTGTCATTAATTTTATCGCCGAGCCAAGCACCAACGAACAGCATTGCGATGGCAACAATCCACAGCCACAATGGCGCACCGCCGAAATCAACTCCGCCGAGCAATACCAGCTTGAGCACGAAAGACACGGTGTTCGCTACAACGAGGACTGGGTGTAATGTCGCCACGAAATCGCGGTAATCCCAATTGGTCAGCCGCGCATAAATCGTCAATGACGGCCCCGCGATTCCCGCGATGGTGGACATAAATCCCCCGGCCATACCGAAAGCGAAAAGCGGGCCTTTCGCTTCCACGGGAATCTTGAATTTCTCTGCTGGGAACAATGAAATACCTAAGCCCAACAGCACAAAGACGCCGATTGCGATAAGCAGAATTGGCCCATCCAGGAAATGAATCACGGCAACCGCCGGAAGCGAACCTAAAATCAGGGCCGCCGAAATGATGCGGAACCGTTTCCAGTCAGTTCGCTTCCGTACTGCCCACGCGTTATTGACCGCGTTAATAATGGAAAGTCCATTGACCATCGTGACGCCCTGCACCGGCCCCAAGAAGATTGACATCACGGGGCCGCCCAACAGGCCGACCCCCATGCCGGTGATGCGCTGGAAGAACGCACCGATGAGGACGGACGCGAGAATGATTATGGCAACAGTTAACACAACCAACCACCTTATACAGAAGTACTAACTGCGCAGAAACGGCGAAGGGATATCTATGCAGCTGCCAGCCCAGCAGGTTTCTGGGAACACACCGCGCCATTTGTGATTCACATTAAAATATTTGCTCACGAAAGGAAATCATCTATATAGTTTAGCCTTGCCTAAATTCATTGAAAATAGACGATCACATGATCGAATCGGGAGGGCTTTATGAAAAGGCTAATTGCAACAACACTTGCAGCACTCACAGCAGCGACGGTACTAGTGGGATGCTCCGCGGACACTACCAACTCCGCGAGTGCCAATGAAACACAGATAATCCAGTCAGCCTTCGGGGAGGCTGAAATTCCTAGCAATCCGCAGCGAATTGTGATCGTTCAAGCGAATTTTCTCGATCTCGCTTTGTCAATCGACCTAGCGCCAGTTGGTTCAACCTACTGGGGTGGTGCTGGCAGAATTCAGGACTACCTTCAAGAGGATGCACCTGAAAACATGGAAGTTGTTGGGAATGACGATGAACCCAATTTCGAGGCCATCGCAAATCTAAACCCAGACTTAATCATCGGAGATGAAGCCGTCGAAGAGAACCTGGAAAAGTTTGAGGCCATTGCTCCGGTCGCTGCAATCGAGTCACGAAATGATGAGGGCTCCAACAGCTGGCGCGACCAGTTAACTACGTTGGCAGAGATTACTGGACGCGAAGATAGAGCCGCTGAAGTAATCAAAGAGGCCGACGAATCTATTGAACAATTGGACGAAAACATCGACGAACCAGGTCAGCGCACCATGCTGCTTCGTATCCGTGATGACCAAGTTCGCCAATATCTGCCCGATAGCTTTGTAGGGGCTGGAGTTCCACAGCGCCTACAAAACATCGAGTTAGTGGAATCAGCAGTGCCGTCCGAAAACGGCGAGTGGTCCGTTATCCCTCCAGAAAATATCGGACTTCTCGATGCCGACCGCATTATCGCATTCGTCGACAGTCCCGCGGCCTTGGAGGCAGCAGAAAGCAACCCTTTGTGGAATACCCTTCCTGCAGTAGAGAACGGCCAGCTTTGCATCAGCGAAAACCTCACGCCCTGGATTCTCACCGGCCCCTCAGCAGCATCGATCGTGACTTCTGATCTTGAAGAGTGCTTCAGCGCGTAGATCTGCGGAAAAGCTCGGCATGATTCAACTACCCATGCGCCTCGCCGGCATTCTTAACAAGCGGATCTGGCAAATACACCTGTCCGCCCGAGGCCAGGAACTCTTGGCTCTTTTGTTGCATGCCGGCGATAGCAGATTGAGCTTCAGCGCTTCCGTAGGTATCGCGGATGTCCTGCGAGATTCTCATCGAGCAGAACTTGGGACCACACATGGAACAGAAATGTGCGGTCTTGGCAGGCTCAGCCGGCAGGGTTTCATCGTGAAATTCCTGCGCGGTGACCGGGTCCAGTCCGAGCGAAAATTGGTCATTCCAGCGGAACTCAAATCTCGCCTTAGATAGAGCATCATCACGCGCAGTTGCACCGGGATGATTCTTAGCAACGTCTGCTGCGTGTGCAGCAATCTTGTATGTGATGACGCCGGTCTTAACATCATCCCGGTTTGGCAGGCCAAGATGCTCTTTTGGCGTGACATAGCACAGCATCGCCGTGCCATATCGGGCAATCTCCGTAGCGCCAATTGCGGATGTGATGTGGTCATAGCCTGGCGCAATATCAGTAACCAAAGGCCCCAAAGTATAAAACGGTGCGCCCTTGCACAGCTCCTGCTGGCGTTCAACATTCTCACGAACTTTGTGGAATGGAATATGGCCAGGGCCTTCAACCATGACCTGAACGTCATATTTCCATGCCCGTTCAGTCAACTCAGCCAAGGTATCAAGCTCAGCGAATTGAGCTGCATCATTAGCGTCCGCGATAGAACCGGGCCGGAGCCCGTCCCCAAGGGAAAAAGCAACGTCATAGGCGGCGAAAATCTCACACAGCTCATCAAAGTGGGTGTAAAGAAAATTCTCCTGATGATGAGCCAAACACCATCCGGCCATGATCGATCCACCGCGTGAAACAATCCCAGTAACCCGTTCCGCCGTCAACGGCACGTAACGCAGCAACACCCCGGCATGAACCGTCATGTAATCAACGCCTTGTTCGCACTGTTCAATGACGGTATCCCGGTAGATTTCCCACGTGAGCGCATTGGCATCTCCGTTGACTTTCTCCAGAGCTTGATAGATAGGGACCGTCCCGATTGGGATTGGTGAGTTACGCATAATCCACTCTCGGGTGGTGTGAATGTCATTTCCAGTTGAAAGATCCATCAGGGTATCAGCGCCCCACTTCGCTGCCCATTCGAGCTTCGATACTTCTTCGTCGATGGAGCTTGTCACCGCAGAGTTTCCAATATTGGCGTTGACTTTCACAAGAAAGTTCTTGCCGATGATCATCGGTTCCGACTCCGGATGATTGACGTTAGCGGGAATGATTGCCGTTCCCGCCGCGACTTCACGACGCACCATTTCCACATCGCAGTTCTCGCGCAATGCAACATATCGCATTTCTGGCGTGATGATTCCGCGCCGCGCATAGTGCATTTGCGTCACCGTGCGACCAGGACATGCCCGAATCGGAACTGGCGTGCGCCCCTTCCATTGCTGGGATGAGCCTCCACGCCGTACCGCTCCTTGCCCGTCATCTTCAAGGCGCACACCGCGGGATTGGTAGGTTTCTGTGTCCTTGCGGGCTGCAATCCACTCTGCACGCCATGGTTCTAGGCCCACTTCAGGCACACTGCCAGGGCCCATCGTTCTATACACCTGCAAAGGCTCATTCGGGGTTCCATCAGGTGAATCGCTCTGATGGATTTCAGTTACCGGAACTCGAATTCCATGTTCCAAGTCATTCAACCAGCCAATGTGGTGAGAAGAATGTTGTTCAGAGTTTAGTGGACTGTACGCACCATTGGGCGTTTTAGACAGACTGGTGCCACTATTTTTTGGATTAGACAATGAAGTCTCCTAATTTCCTACGCCGGTATTAACCGGATCAGGTTCAACGGTCTCGGACATCACTAGCCCGATCTCAGCTCCTCGTAGAAGCACCCGCATGGACACTCCTTTTCTACCACCCAACCACGTTCGCGACAACAACTCCCCTACTGGTATTTCCTTCTCGGCCAAATACAATCTGGCCGCGATGACACCTAGAGCCATAAAATGCAGCCACGAACAGAAGCTTCGAACCAAAATAATTAAATTCAGATCGACCTTTATGAAACCTTTTTATTCTCAGCAATCGTGAATCTAAAGGTGTCCAACGGCTGACTATTCACGCAGCAAGCACCGCCTACCGTTAAGGGAATTAGATTCACCGGGAGCTAAACAGTGAACCGCTCTTACTAATTAAAATAGACAGGTTGGTATAGTCGTCTAAAGAATAGAAGGACTTTAGGGTCTAGTTAACTTAGGGATGATTCACACTATGCCAAATACTTCGCCTTCCATAGCGATTATCGGTCTGGGTCCGCGTGGGGTCTCCACGCTGGAGCGTCTTGTTGCGCATCTCAATGCGGAGACCACTACCCCGCAGGATCTGACTTTGCATCTCATTGATGATGCGCAGCACGGCGGCGGCCGGGTTTGGGATATTACGCAAACCAAGGCGCTGTGCATGAACACCTTTGCGCACGGTATGACGCTGTTTTCTGAGCCCGGCGCGACAGTGGATGCGCCGGTGGTGGAAGGCCCCACCATTTATGAGTGGGTGCGTCTGCACTTGGGTTATGAGGATGAGGTTTCCGCGGAAAAGCGTGCTTATGTGGAAAAGCATCCCTTGGGAGATGAATTAGCAAAGCGTTTCAGCGCCGAGGAGTTGGAGCAGGTTAAGCCGGCTTCTTATCCTTTGCGTGCGCTATATGGCTATTACCTGGTGTGGTTTTATGAGTCCGTGCTCGCGGATATTCCGGAGTGGGTCACGGTAAAGACCCATAAGGCACGCGCCACCGGTATTGAGGACAAGGGTGGCTATGACACCATTTCCTTAAATAATGGGGAAAGTATTGACGCGGATGTCACCATTGCGGTGACAGGCTGGCAGAACCAGGGATTTTCAGAGCAGGAGAAGTGGATCAAGCAAACACTTGATGAGCACCCTGATCTGAAGTGGATTCGCGCCAATAATCCTATTGAGCAAGATGTTGCTTCCATCAAAGACAATGAGCAGGTGCTCTCCCGCGGTTTGGGTATGGGCTTTTTCGATATTTTGATTCTGACCACGCAAGAGCGTGGCGGAAAGTTCGTGGATGATCCAAGCGCACGTGGCGGGGTTCGCTATATTCCGACGGGCAAGGAGCCGACTTATTACGCAAGTTCGCGCCGCGGATACCCGTTCATGCCGCAGTCGGATGATCGAGGTTTGCCGGCGCCGGCGGAGATTCCACGGTTGAAGAAGGTCGTGGCGGCTTTGTCATCGCGTAGCGGTCGCCGATCCATTGACTACGACGTGGAAGTCTGGCCGGCAGTTGTGCGCGATGCCTACCACGCTTATGTGAAGACCTTGGCGCGCGTGGAGCCGGAGTCGCTCAAGGCTGACTTGGACACCGTCGTGCAGGCGATCGATGACGCCGATGTGGATGCCAGCGTTGTCTTCAACGGCATCACCGCCCTGGATGATGTCATCACGCAGTACACCACCAAGCGTTTCTCATTGTTGCGCTGGATGCACTTGTTGCCAGCCAACTTTGATAACTCAGATGAGCTCACTGCGTATCTAATGCAGCGTTTAGAAGAAGATCTCAAGGATGCCGAGCAAGGCCCGGATAGCCCAGTTCGTGCGGCATTGTGGTCGCTGGGCTTTTCCCGCAAGCCTTCCCAGGTGCTTGGCGCGGAAGGCCGCTACACCGTGGAGTCGCGTCACCACATGTTTGATAAGGCCATCGCGCTGGCGCAGCTGGCGTGCTCGGGCCCACCAATTTTCCGTACCCGCCAGCTGATGGCGCTGGTGGATGCGGGAATCGTGAAGTTCATCGGCGGCTACCCGCTGCTGGATACGGATCGCCGTACTGGAGAGTGGACCATGAGCTCGCCGTCCTCGGGCGGTGTGCGCTACCGCGGCACCACCTTGCTGGATGCTTGGGTGCACAAGCCAGATATTCGCAAGATGCCTGCCGATGCCTTCGCAAAGAATCTCGTGGACCAACAACGTGTTGTTCCATTCACAGATATTTGGGAAGACGGCACGGAGATTCCGACGGCATCCGTTGCCCAGGATCCGCAGACCCGGCGGGTTCTGCGCGAAGACGGCGAACAAGATTCGCGCCTGCACATGGTGGGAATCCCAGCGCACGCGCAGTACCCAGATACCACCATTTCCCCACCGCTACCTGGCACTGACTCGTGGTTTATCCAAGAAGCGGATAAGGCCGCGACGAGCGCTGCGAGCATAGCTCTTGGTGTGAATAAAATGAACCAAGCTGTCTAACATAAATTCATTGCAAGGACTAGCATGGGAACCGTTCCAACAACGAAGGAGAATTTAAATGTCTGATTTGACCCCAAACCACAACGCTGGTGAACCTCTAGAGGCTATTGACAAGGACAAACTGGCGTCTCTGCGTCAGAAGAACATTGACAACCCAGAGGGCGGCAAGAAGGTCATCAAGACTCACACCGAGGCAGATGGTCACTTCCGTAATTACACCCAGGTTCGTGATTTGAAGCCAGTTCTGGTTTCTGAGCCACCAGCACTGCTGGGTGATGACTCCGCTCCAAACCCAACTGAGATCGCTCAGGCTGGTCTGGCAGCGTGCATCTCCGTAGGCATCCAGGCTATCGCTACCCACCGCGGCGTTACCCTGACCAAGATTGACATCGACATTGAATCCAACATCGACGTCTCCCCTGTCTGGGGCGTTGGTGACTTGAACGATGAGAAGCGCCCTGGTGTTTCCGATGTTCAGGTCAACGTTGACGTTGATGGTGACGCTGACCGTGAGACCCTGCAGAAGATTGTGGATGACGCAATCCAGTGGTCCCCAGTGGTTAACACCTACACCCGTCCAGCAAACCTGACCCACAAGCTGGTCTAATTCACTACGCTGGGCGAGCATGAAGAAGATTTTAAGCGTCCCCGCTGCCATCACGATTATGGCGGCGGGGGCGCTTGTTTCATGCAGTACTGATTCTGCAGACAACGACTCATCCCCTGCTTCTTCGACTTCCCAAGAGGCCACAACTGAGGCGGAGACCCCACGAACGTATCAGGAATACGTCGCGCTCGGGGATTCTTATTCGGCGATGGGATCACGCGCGGCAGAGACAACCGGGCCGGCTGAGTGTTTCCGTTCGGCGGATAATTACCCAACCTTGGTGGCGCAGGATGAGCGCATAGAAAACTTCTTGGACGCTACTTGTGCAAGTGCCGTGACCGTGAACATTCTCACCACGCGTGCCGGCACTGACGGCCCTATTTCGGCGCAGCTGGAATCTTTGACCGAAGATACCGACCTAGTCACCATTTCCATTGGTGGCAATGACATCGGCTTCCCTGCTATCGCCGGTTGTTTCCAAGAGGCCATGGCTGCTGGCGTCGAATCTGACTGCGCACCGCAGTTTAACCGCGATGAAATGACCAGCTCGGTTAATGAGATGCTCTTTAGCGTCTATAGCAGCGTGCAGCAGCGTTCACCGGAGGCACGGATTGTGGTCACCGGATACATGCCGCTGATCACGGATGAGGGCCAATGCGAGGACGCAGCGTTTATCTCGGATAGTGACCGTGGCTGGGCAGTCGGGCTGACCAATGAGATCAACGGGCGTATCGAAGGCATTTCCTCAGAGATGCAGATTCGTTTCATCCTGCCAGACGGTGCCTACGAGCACACCGTATGTGCAGCACCAGAAGAACGCTGGACTGATTTAACGGGCGCAGAAACCGGCGGATACCCCATGCACCCGACAGCTCTAGGCCAAGAAGTCATGGCAGACGCGATAAGAGCCAGTCTGTGAGCATGAGAAAGCGCATTCCCCGCCGAACGTAAGGCTGGGAATACGCTTTTCTGTGTTGTCTAAACTGTTTTAGCTCTTCGGGTTCGAATCTGGGTTATTCGTGTCCTCGGTGTCCTCTGAGCCGGCAACACCAGGAACTTCTGGTGGGGTTTCGGGTTCGTATTCGTTGTCGACATCGCCGCCTACCCAAACGTCACCGTCAACGACCACGTGGCCTGGGATGTGGAATCGGCCGTCCTCGTCGTAGGCGAATTCCGGAACGCCAAGCTCGTTGCCCTCGGCGTCGTAGCCCGGAGCCGGTCGAGACTCGTGCTCTTCCAGCTTCTCAGCACTGTCGGTCTTCTCCCATTGACGGGTGGCAATGCGACGCTCAGCGGCGTAGTCATCGCTCATACCCTTGAGAAGGGAGAACATCATGCAGAACATCATGACAAAGAACGGCAATGCCACGATGGTGACAACTTCTTGAAGCGCTTCAATACCTGTGTCGTTGATGAACAGGATCGCTGCGGTCACGGCACCAACGGCTACTGCCCAACCGATGCGGTAGTAAACCGGGGACTTGCTTTCCTCACCGGTGGCGAAGGAATCCACCACCAGTGCGGCGGAGTCAATGGAAGTGACAAAGAAGATGATAATGACAAAGACTGCCAGCGCACCAGAGATTGCGTAGAGCGGGTACTGCTCCAGCAGGGCGAAGAGCGCTACTGGGGTATCGCCGTCTTCGACCACTGGTCCGGTCAGAACGCCTGGGTCAGAAAGTTCCATTTCCACCGCAGCGCGGCCGAAGATGGAGAACCAGATGATAACGAAGATGGTTGGCAGTGCCAGGACGCCACCAATGAACTCACGTACGGTACGGCCGCGAGAAATACGGGCAATGAACATGCCGACGAATGGTGACCAGCAGATGGTCCATGCCCAGTAGAACACGGTCCAGCTACCCTGCCAGCCGGGGTTCTCATTGAAGGAGTCAGTCCAGAACATCATCTCTGGCAAGGCGGAGCCGTAGTTACCGAAGGCTTCAATGGTGTGGCGCAGCAGCGTCAGCGTTGGGCCCATGGCCAACACGAAGAACATCAAAACAATAGCGGCACCGATGTTGATGTTGGACAGGATCTTAATGCCCTTATCCAGACCAGAGGCCACGGAGATGGACGCCGCGATGGTGATGACCACGATGATGCCCAGTTCCACAGGAGCAATCAGCGGAACGTCCCACATGATGTTCATACCAGCGTTGATCTGCAGAACACCCAGGCCGACGGAGACGGCCAAACCGAAGATGGTACCGATGATCGACAGGGCATCGATAAGCTTGCCTGGCCACTCGTAGACCTTGCCGCCCAAGAGCGGCGAGAAGGTCGAGGACAAACGCGCAGGCATCTTGCGCTTATAAATGAAGTAGCCCAGGGCCAGACCAGGCAGCACGAACGGCACCCACATGTGCGCCGCAAAGTGGTAGTAGGTGAACTCAAAGGCCTGGTCGATGGCCTCTTGGCTCATCGGTAGAAAATCACCGCGCGGCGGGTTGAAGCTGTGGTGCAGCGGCTCGGCAGCACCCCAGAACATCAGGGTTGCACCAAGGCCCGCGGCAAACAGCATGGCAAACCAGACAGGCACGGAATAGGCCGGCTTTTCATCATCATCACCTAGACGCAGATTGCCGTACTTAGATACGAAAATCGCGACGAGGAAGACGAAGATGACCGAGTAGCCGCCGATGTACATCCAGCCGAGGTTTTCCAGCAGCCAGCCAGAAATGCTTGCATAAACGTTTCGTGCGCCCTCGCCGAATGCGAGAGTTAGTGCCACGAAGGCGACAACGAATCCTGCAGAAACCAGGAATACAAAAGGATCGGTTTTTAGACCCAGAAAATTCTTCTTTTCTGTTTTATCCTCCGACTCCAACGGCTTCGAAGCCGAATCCTTATTCTTTTGGGGTTGAGAGGTAGTCACTTAGTTAACTTTCCTTTATAGGGATTAGAACACATGCAACAGTAGTTCAACACCTCCAAGAATGTAACCGAAGTCACCGAATATTGGGGTATCTGTTTAATGTGGAAAATTAAATACAGCGTTTAATTGCACGGCTCCATCTACCCCCGAGAGCTTCACATTATTTGACGATGTTCCAGCTCAACCATAGTTTTCGCCAAGCTTTAGGGGTAGTTGATCGGGTGTAGAAACCCTTAATGACTCATATTTGTAACAAATTATGCATTTCCCGGATATGGATTAACATGTGGGGGTTCCAGAATATGAGATCTCGCTGGTCATCTTCGTTAACATCAAAAGTGACGGGCGCTAAAACATAGCGCGTGATATGCCCACCGCCACACCGCGGCGTTGATTGAACTTGAAAAGGAATACTGCTGATGACTTCTCAGAATCGCACTCATCCCCTCCCGCTTAATGAGCGTTTTGCTTCACGCGCAAAGTTCTTTGCGCCTTCTCCTATCCGTGCGGTCTTTGAGATGGAAATGAACCCAGATGTCATCTCCCTTGCGGGCGGCAACCCGGAATTAACGCACTTGCCTTGGGATGAACTCACCCGCATTACCAATGAGATTGTGACTAATGACGGCGCCGCTGCGTTCCAGTACGGCACCTCCGTGGGCCAGCCGACATTGGTAGAAGAGATCATGAAAATCATGGCCATGGAGGGCATTGAGACCACTGCCAAGGACATCATTGTCACCTCCGGCTCACAGATGTCTTTGGACTTGATTGCCAAGCTCTTCCTCAACCCGGGTGATACGGTGCTGGCGGCAGCACCGACCTACTCCGGCGCGCTGAATGTGTTCGCTGGCATGGAAGCACACGTGGACCAGCTCGAAGGCGATGATGAGGGCATCACCCTCGCCGCCCTTGAGGGCGCGGTAGCCCGCGCGCAGGGCGCAGGCTCCGATGTCAAGCTGCTGTATGTGGTCTCTAACTTCGCCAACCCATCGGGTGTGATGATGTCGCACCAGCGCCGCATCGATGTCGCCGAATTCTGCCGCGCCCATGACATCGTGATCATTGAAGACAACCCCTACAGCCAGGTCAACTTCGGCGTGGACGCTCCCCCAGCGCTGCGCACCATCGACCCGGACAATGTCATCTACTTAGGATCGTTGTCCAAGATCTTCTCCCCTGGCATTCGCATCGGCTGGGCTGATGCCCCATCCATGGTGCATGACAGCCTCGTGCCGGCCGCTGAAGCATCGGCTATCTGCCCATCTCCGCTGAGCCAGTCGATTGCGGCAAAGTACTTGAGCGAAGTTGATTGGCAGTCCGTTGTGGCTTCCAACGTCGAGATGTACAAGGGCCGCGCTGAAGCACTCGATGCCGCACTGGAAGAATTCATGCCGGCCGGTTGTACCTGGCGCAAGCCAGAAGGCGGGTTCTTCATCTGGGTGGATGTACCTGAAAACATCGATACCCCATCCTTGTTGGATGAGGCAATGGATGAGGGAATCCTTTATATCCCAGGCACAGCTTTCTTCCTAGACGGCCGTGGCCGCAATTCTCTGCGCCTGGCTTATTCCCAGGTGGATGAGGCAACGCTGCGTGAGGGAGCGCGCCGCTTGGGCGCGATCCTCAGCAATGCGCTAGAGCTCAAGCAATCTGCTTAGAAGCCTGGAAAAGAACTTCTAAGCAGTTAGGAACCTGAAGCGACGGAGCGAATGGAGTCGTAGACTTCCTTTTCTCCCTCAGACAGGTTGTCTTCCCAGTAGGCGTGGGCGCGTTCCATAAAGGCTTCGCGGTCCACGTCTTCTACTAGTACTGGAGAGCCTTGGTCTTCCCAGCGAGTAATGGTTTCCTGCTCATCTTCATCAGCGCACTGGCGGTTTTGCTCACGCACGCCCGAAATCGCGGACTGCAGGTCCTCTTGTTCTTGCTCAGACAAACGCTCCCAGGTATCGCCGGCAACGATGATCAGCTGCGAACCAACCGCGTGGCGCGACAGACTGACGTAGTCCAAGACCTCATCGAGTGAGTTCTCGGCGGTCAAAGAAATCGGATTCTCCTGACCATCGACAAGCCCTTGCTGCAACGAAAGATAAACCTCTTCGAATGCAACGGCCACTGGATCTGCTCCGACTGCGGCGGCAGAGGCCAAGTGCGCTGGGGTTTCTGGGTAGCGCAGGCGCAACCCTTCAAGGTCTTCCGGAGTCCGCACTGGCGCATTCGCGGAGAAGGTCCTGTCGCCTAAGTACCAGACGCCAAGGATCTTCGCGCCGGTCTGTTCTTCAAAATCATCCTTGACCGGCTGTGAAGCCTCCGAGTCAAACCACTCAAACAAGTGGTCCGGGTTGTCAAAGACATAGGCCATGTCCATCACGCCGATGGGTTCATAAACGGACGCCAGAGCGGATGAGCCCTGCAGGTCAATATCAATATCGCCATCGAGCAACGAAGCAACGCGCTCGGCGTCACCGCCCAACTGACTGGAAGGGAAGACGGTGAGCTGCAGCTCCGAATCACTGGCCACCAGCTGCTGCTGCACCAAAGCGGTACCGCACGCATTGTGGTGGTGGTTGAGGTTGTAGCTGTTGGCAAACGTCAGCTGCTCTGAGCCGCGCACCGCCTGGGCGTACAAGACGTTGGTTCCAATGAGAGCGCCAGCAACCAGCACGGCGCCGGTTGCGAGTGCGCCCCAGCTTTTGGCTGAAGGGGTTTTCTGATTCATGAGAATATCTCCTTACATTCCGACCAAGCCGGGAACAACGGTGACAATGTCGGGGAAGAAAATGAGCAGTAGCAGCACGATGCTGATTGGGAGGAGGAATGGAAGCACTCCCTTAAACACTTCGCCGGCTGGCATACGCAGCACGGAACTCATCACAAACAGCACGGTGCCGACAGGCGGGGTCAAAAGACCCATCATCAAAGCCAGGATGGTGATGACGCCGAAGTGGATTGGGTCCACACCGAATTCGGTTGCCACTGGCAGCAGAATTGGCACGGTAATCAACAGCAGTGCAGTGGCGTCAATGAAGGCACCCAGCACCAGCATCAGAACTGCGGTGACAAGCAGAAATGCCACTGTGGAGTTCAGGTTGCCGGTCATCATGGACGACAGTGCCTGTGGAACTTCCTCACGCGCCAAGATCCAGCCCAAGATGGTGGCCGCGGCGATAATCAGCATGATGGATGCGGTGGTCACTGCGGTCTCACGCAGTGCCTTCCACAGCAAGCTGATGGTGAGGTTGCGGTAGATAAAGCCCAAGATGATGATGTACAGCGCACCCAGTGCAGCGGCTTCGGTTGGAGTGAAGAAACCGCCCAAGATACCGCCGAGGATGATGACTGGGGTCAGCAGTGCGCCGAGCACACGAACGGTGGCTTCACCGATAGGGCGTGGAGCTTCAGCTGGCCCGGTCAGGTCATCTTTGTGGCGAGCAATGTAGATGGCAACAACCACCAGCAGCGCACCGGCCAGCAATAGCGCCGGAAGAACAGATGCCGCGAACAGCGCACCGGTAGAAACCGCGGCGACCGAAGCGTAGATAACTGCCGGAATCGACGGTGGCATGACCGGAGAAATCAGGGAGGAAGACGCGGTCAGACCGGTAGCGAAGGACTTCTTGAAGCCCGAGCGTTCCATCGCTGGAACCAGGGTCTTGCCCATGGCCGCGGCATCAGCCAGCGCGGAGCCGGACATCCACGAGAAACCAACCGACGCGAAGACGTTGACGTAGCCTAGGTTGCCGGTCACGCGATGCAGCAGTGACTCGGCGAATTCGAAAAGGCGGTCCGCAACGCCGGCGTAGTTGGCGACGGTGCCAAGCAAGATGAACAGTGGAACGGCCAGAAGCGGGAAGCTAGCAATGCCATCGGCAGAAATGCGCATGGCAAAGCCCGGGCTGTTTCCGGTAGCCAGCATGTAGACCAAGCTGGGGCCCAGGATTGAAAGCGCTACGGGCACACGGATGGCCATCAAAATACCGATGGCAATGAGCATGATTGCAACAGTCATTATGAACGCGCCTCCTTGGAACCAGACTCAGTGTCCCGGTACTCGCCTGAGATATCGGCGGCGGCGCGCAGCGCTTCATCCTCGAGCGTCTCAATGTTTTCAAATGGTGCCCACACAATATTGGCAAGGGCCTGGATGGTGCCGGATACGAATGCTACAAAAGGAATGATGTAGAGCATCCACATTGGGATTCCGGTAATTTGCAGCGTCTGACCGGTATCGGAGGAAATCAGCGCCCAGGAATCTTGCGCCAGCACAGCGCAGATGACCGCGCTGATGATGGAGGAGATTACAACAACGGTGCGCTTGAACTTCGGCTGGCCGACGTTCATGATCGCTTCGATGCTCAAGTGGCGGCCTTGGCCCATCAGCGAACCGACGACAATAAAGCCCAGCGCCATGAGCGCATAGCGGGAGATTTCACCGATCCACGGCTGCGTTGCAACCGGGAGGTAGCGTTGGAAGACCTGGATGGTCAAGAGGACAAAGATAAGAAGAACTAGTAGAGCCCCGAGTACTTCTTCTAATTTGGATAACCAAATCAATGGTGCTGGACGGCGTGGTGCCCCCATCCATTGTGGTGTCGCTGGCATTTCAGTCATGTCAGTGGTCCTTGTTTTAGGGGTGCCGAGGAAACTTATGTTAACGCTTATCCCCAGCCTCTCACCGTGGAATGGTTTCGCGCAGGTATTCCGCGAAACTATTCATATTACGGCGAGGCCAGGTTTTCCTCGGACTTAAATTCGAGTTGAAATTAGAGCGTTGATTCTTTTCCGGTGACTTCATAGTCATCAGCGCCCGCGAGTTCGCGGCCGATGATGTAGCCGAATCCCAGCGCAGGGCCAAGATTGACGCCACCAGCTGGGTAGAAACCGCCCATGATGGAATTTCGGTCATTGCCTGCTGTGTACAGGCCTGTGATTGCCTCGCCTTGCTCATTGAGGACTTCTCCCTGGCCGTTTGCTGCGATACCCGCGAAGGTGCCGAAGCTGCCTGGGTAGACCTTTACAGCGTAGAAAGGTCCTTTTTCAATAGCGCCGAGCGATGGGTTGGGCTCGACTTTCGGGTCACCGCCGTAGCGGTTGAACTCGGTTTCGCCGCGTCCGAATTCGGGATCTTTGCCTTGTCGGGCATTATCGTTGAATTCTTCTACCGTGGATTTCAATCCTTGAGGATCGATTCCGCATTTCTTAGCTAATTCTTCGATGGTCTTGGCCTTTTTCAGGTAGCCCGAAGCAATGTAGGGAAATAGCGGCATCGGAAACGGCTTGGCCATACCTAGTGGGTATTTACGCACAAAGCTCGCGTCCGCAATCTGCCACGAGTTGACGGGGTCGCCGTCTTGCGTGGCATTAATCATGCCGTCAACGTAGTCATAGTAGCCATTGGCTTCGTTGACGAAACGTTTGCCGTTTTTCATCACGCCGATGGAGCCAGGTTTTGCCCGGTCCATGATGTGAGGAAAGACGCCGGTCTTGCCGTTGAAGTACGGTACGAGTGAGACCGGGCACCAGGCTGCCGCCGACTGGTTGTCGGTGACAAAGTGCGCGCCCACGGCTTGGGCCATCTTCAGGCCATCACCAGTGGTGGTTTCAGGTGCGAGGGTGTGGTGTTCCTGCCCGGTTGGGGTTTTGGGGAACAGCTCCCGGCGCAGTTCCACGTTGTTGGAGAACCCGCCGGTTGCTAGCACTACGCCTTTCGATGCCTCAAGCACGTAGCTGCCCGCCGCGGACTGGACCTTCACACCGCTGACGCGGGAGGTACCTGAAGCATCTGTATCTTGAATGAGTTCTAGCGCGGTGGTGTTGGTGCGCAGTTCCACGCCCAAGTCATCAGCGGACTTGGCCAGGCGCGCGGTGAGCGCGGTGCCGTTGACCAGGTGCATGGAACGGCCGTGAATGATCAGGTCCAGGATGTGGGTGATCACGCGGCGGGCGGCATGCACCCAACCGCGTGGGTCCAGCTGGGATGCGGACAAGAACTTGGTCAAGTCAGGTCCTGCCATAATGCCCATGCCGAAGAAGGAGGTTTCATAAAGCTGGTGGCGCAGCTTTTGGCGCAGGGAGGGTTTTACGTGCTTGAGGTGATAAGGCTTTGGTCCCACCGAGCGGTGGCCTGTGCCTGCCGATGGCAAGTTGCCGTAGATATCGCGAATCTTGGCACCTGGGGTGAAATCTAGTTCAGTCTTCTTGGCGAAGAACTCCACCATGTGCGGTGCCGCTTCCAAGAAGGCATCAATGTTGTCCTGCTCGACTTCGTAGCGCTCCCCCAACACGTTCTTGAGGTAGGTGTGAAAGTCTTCCTTGGATTCATTCACACCGTCTTGCTTGGCATAGTGCGAGCCTGGCGTCCATGCCCAGCCGCCAGACCAGGAGGTTGCGCCGCCGAGCACGTCAGATTTTTCAATAACGCAGACGCTTAGTTCGTGATAAGCCGCGGTAACGGCAGCAGAAAGTCCACCGGCACCTGAGCCGACGACCACTACATCAAAGTGTTCCACCGGCAGGTTGTTCTGCGCAGACGAGTTCATGAAAGCATGCTCCTTTAGAGAAAAGACTTAGATTCTAGAGATTTAGTTATGGGACGCTTAGTCAGCTAAGTCGATGACTTTCTGGCCGGCGGCAAACAATGTTTCCAGCCAGGCTTTGGCGCCGTGTTCGGCAACAAAGATGTCATTCGGTGATTCAACACTGACGGGGATGTAAGAAGGCAGTGCGCGCAGGTAGCCCACCACGTCACTGGCTCCCTGATCAGGTGCTAGTCGGTGTGCGCGTGATTCGTGCACTAGACCATCGCGGTCTGCAGGGCGCTGGGCTTCCACGCCGCAGATTTGGATCATCGGTACGTGCGAGGAGGCATCGGCAAGCTGCTGCGGCGTTGCTGCAAAGCGGTGCATGTGCAACGTGTCCGGAAGAAAGTAGCTTCCCGTCTCTGCGATATCGACCGCTGCGGCGATGTCATTGATCGCCTGGTAAGAAATAGCCTCAATCGCTGGGATGATGCCGAATTCTTTGCCAGCCTCAACCATGGCCGCGACAGTGTCCTTGGTGCGTGCGCGGTCGGTATCCCCTACCGCCACGGTCAAGGTACCCGCGCCCAAGGATGCCGCGCGTTCCATCGCGGTCATCCACAAATCCCGCTGGTCGGAGCCATCGAGCAAAATGAACTCTGCATCTTTAACCTTCAGGCCGGTATCGCTAAGCGCCTTGGTGACCTTCTTGTGCAAAGGTGAGCCAACCGAAAGGTCATATTGTGGTTCCTGTGGGGTCACGGGAATCACGCGGAGTCCAACAAATTCAAAACCTACATCGTGTGCAAGGTAAATGAATTCATCAGGAGAAGTGCTCAATGCGGATAAAGGAGCAATTCCTAACTCGCGGGTAGTCATTATTTTGTCCTTCATTACTTAAACGGCGTGACGGAGTCTGGCACTGTCACAACAGTTGGTGCTTGTTCTTTACCCAGTAGCACTGGCTTGCCCGTGCGGTGCGATTCATAAACTGCAAGCAGAGTTGTCAATGCCTTGGTGGATTCAGATCCATCCACGACCAGCCCTTCTTTGCCACGCAGTGCCTGGATAAAGTTGGCAACTTGCTTGGTGTGAAATGGGATGAGCTGGTCATTGATGGTTCGCAGGTCCACGTTGGGATTAAGTTCCGATGGGAACAGTGGCGTGGATTCAATCTGCGCGTCTTGGCCGTTGTTGACCAGTCGGCCTTCGGTGCCTTCTGGGAATTCCAGCAAGGTCATGGAACCGCCATCGGTCTTGGTGACATGTACGGTTGCTCCGAAAGCTGGTGTTGCTGAGGTGGTGAGATTCAACGTGGCCATCGCCCCGGATGCAAAAGTCAGGGTGGCTACAGCGGAGTCTTCGACTTCAATATTGTCAGCGTGCTTGAAGGAGTTCAGGCGTCCGCTAACTTCCACCACATCACCCATGAACCACAAGAGCAGATCAATGTAGTGGATGGCTTGGTTCATCATCACGCCGCCGCCATCAGCATTCCAGCTGCCGCGCCACGCATCCTTGGTGTAATAGGAATGTTCGCGGTGCAGGGCAACGTGAACGTGGCCCATGATTGCGGGGTTGTCCGCGGTGGCGGCTTTAATCTGCTGCGCTGCTGGCCACCAGCGACGCTGGAACATTCCGCTGAGAACCACGCCGGCCTTCTCGCAGGCAGTGATCATGCGCTGGGTTGCTTCAAAGTCAGTGGACAAAGGCTTTTCACACAGCACATGCACGCCGGCTTCGGCGGACTGGATAACCAGTGCTTCATGCGTTGGGTGCGGGGTGCAGACCGCGACGGCATCAATGCCGGAAGCGAGTAGCTCGGCCACATCAGAGTAGGTATTCGCGATATTCCACTCGTTGGCGAATTCTTGCGCCCGGTTGATATCAACATCAACCACGCCCACAACCTCGGCGCCTTCGTGAGCTTGGAAAGCAAAGAGATGATTTTTTGCAATAACGCCACAGCCAATAATGCCGACGCGGATGATGTTCTCAGCCATTGTGATTCCTTGTAATTCCTTTACTCATTACGCAAGGCTTACTTGCGCACACCGAGGTCTTCGAGCTTGGTGAAAGCAGTTTCGCGAGCGGAGAAGATAAAGAAGCAGGCGATGACGATGCAGCCGGATACGAAGTAGACCACGCCGTGCCAGCCGAAGGTCACGTAGATAGCAGCGTTGATTGCTGGACCGAAGCCAGTCAGAACCAGGCCGAGCTGGTTGCCCATTGCCATGCCGGTGTAGCGGTATTCCTGAGCGAACATTTCTGGGAAGAATACGCACCAGACGCCGTTCCAGCAGGAGTAGAAGAAGCCCTGGTTGAGGATGCACAGTGCGAAGACAAGAGCGATGTTTTCATTGGTCAGCGCATCAAAGTAGAAGTACATAGTGATGATGCAGCCAATAGCGCCGATGATCAGGGTTGGCTTGCGGCCGATACGGTCGCCCAACTTGGCAGCCAGCGGGATGGTGACCATCGAAATTGCCATGGCGGTTGCGTTCACAATCAGCATGGTGGAGCGCTCAATATTGGTGTGCTCGGCTGCGTAGGTCAGAGCGTAGACCATGAAGGTGGACTGAACCACAGAGTAGAAGGTGATGAAGAAGACGCGGATGACATCCATTGGCTGCTTGCGCAGAACCTCAATAGCAGGAGCCTTCTTTTCCTTGATTTCGTCCTCGTTCGCTTCAAAGACTGGGGTTTCTTCCAGGTGGGTACGAACGAAGTAAGCAACTGCCAGAACTACTGCAGACAGCAGGAATGGAATGCGCCAGCCCCAAGCCAGCATTGCCTCTTCAGGCATCATCATTACTGGAACCATGACCAGTGCGGCCAAGACGTTACCTGCGGAACAACCCATCATGACTGATGAGGTAAAGAATCCGCGCTTGCCTTCTGGCGAGTGCTCCATGGTCATCGTTGATGCGCCGGCTGCTTCAGCACCAGCTGAGAAGCCCTGGGCGATACGGCAGACCAGCAACAGAACAGTCGCGGTGACACCAATCTGCTCATAGGTTGGCAGCAGGCCAATCGCGATGGAGGAAATGCCCATAACAACCAAGGTGATCATCAGTGCAGTCTTGCGGCCGATGCGGTCACCGATGTGAGCCATAACCAGACCACCCAGTGGGCGGGCAATGTAGGCCACACCGAAGGTCATCAAAGAACCGATGGTGGCCAGGGTTGGGTTGCTGGAATCAAAGAACAAGCGGCTAAATACCAGAGCAGAAGCCGTGCCGTAGAGCACGTAGTCGTAGTACTCCAAGGCCGAGCCAAGGAAAGATGCTAGAGCCGCCTTACGTGGGCTCTGCTTGTGCGCATGCGCCGATTCTTCGGTGTGTGCGTTTGGCGTCTTGCCGACTAGTTGTTTAGTCACGACCATTCTCCCTACTAAACGTGATGTGAATCGATACGAGTAATTTAGTGAGAGCCACAACACAAGACCAATCAGTTTCCGTTCAATGGAATTAATTGTTTTCGGTTCGGATATCGCACCGGCATTTACCTAAATCCCCAGCTCCCGAGACAGCACTTTTGCCTTGGGGGTAGGCAGGGGTAGGGTTCCAAATCCGCTACGGGGACAGCCGTTCATATCCCGAACGAGCATTTTCTGAGGAAATTTCGTGCACTATTTAGCGGCCGTGACGCGGAATTCGCGGCAGAACCAAAGGCTTTTCGCCGTGGGAAAGTTGGTTTCCGGATGCTGCAAGCACGGTCAAAATGACATCATCATCGCACTCCGCGGCTTTGCCGACGACTGACAACGCTGCGACCAAATGCCCTTCTGGGCCCATCAGTGGCACTGCATAGGCAACGTTTTCGCGCACCATGCCATTGGTTATTTTCGCGTAGCCATTGCGTCGTGCGAACTCGACTTGGTCTTGGACTACATCCAAGTCATAGGTTGCCCCATCGGTCTTTGACACCATGGGCTTGGAAAAGACGCGCTCTAGAACGTCAAAAGGCGCGTGCGCCAAAAAGATAATCCCATTGGAATTATCAAAAAGATCCATGCGCCCGCCTTGGGTTGCACGGATTTCGGCATCCCCAAACCGCGTATAGCGCTCAATAAAGAGCACCTCATCATCGTCAAACTGTGGCACCGCCAAGGACGTAAACTGCTGGACTGCCGAGTGGATTCCTTCCAGCACCGGACGCGCGCGAAAGCGCAATTCTTCCACTGGATTAGTCCGCGCAAAAATCTCCCACGCACGCCGCCCCATCACTAACCGCTTGTCCCCCGCGCGGTCTAGCAGTCCCACCTCCACCAACTCTGAAACCATGCGGTGCGCAGTAGACATGGGTAAGTCTGCCCGGCGCGAAATCTCACTCACAGTCAGCGTGGAGTGTTTGATGTCAAAGGACTCAAGGACACGAACGCAACGTTCAAGCACCGTTTCCCCAGACTTTGAATTCGCCATAGGCTCACTATACTCACAAAGCCTTCAGCATTGGACCGATAAAAAGGAGACCGCACTCCCGCGGGGCGCTATCCCCTTTTGAGTGCAGTCTCCTCGTGTAACTTGTGCTCCGCTAGCTAGTGCTCCGCTTTCTGTTGCGCAGCGGTTGCTGTTACTTGCCTTGCGCGATGAAGGTTTCGCGCAGACGACTAGCGTCTGCGTCTCGGCCGGTGAAGTGCTTGAAGGCATCGAGAGCCTGGCCAACAGCCATGCCGGAACCGTCAACAACTGGGCAGCCAATGGCCTTTGCCTCGCTCAGCAGCTGGGTCTCTAGTGGCAAGTAAATAACGTCACTGACCCACTGGGAAGGCTTCAAAATGGAGGTATCAAATGCGGTGCCAGGAAGTGCTTCCATACCAACTGGCGTTGCATTAACCACACCGTCAGCCTTCGTGATGTAGTCCTCGACATCAGCCATATCCACACCAGTAACGGTAAAGGAATCAGCGTCTTCCGAGGCAGCCGCCTTGACGGCTTCCGCCAGGGTTTGTGCGCGTTCTGGATCCAGATCAGCGACAAACAGGTTCTTCACGCCAGCTGCAATCAGCGACTGTGCCACGGCGTTGCCGGCACCGCCAGCGCCGACCTGCACGACGTTTTCGAGCTTGGCATCCGGAAGGCCTTGTTCCAAGCCACGGCCGAAACCGGTGACATCAGTGTTGTAGCCGTAGAACTTGCCGTCACGGATGACCACGGTGTTGACCGCGCCAATCTTTGCAGCGCGCTCATCTACCTCATCGAGGAACTCAAGTACTTCTTGCTTGTGTGGGTGCGTGATGTTGAGGCCGTTGAAACCCAAGGTGCGCGCAGCATCCAGGATGTCTTTCAACGCCCACGATTTCGCTGGTTCTTCAGCGGTATCAATCACGCGGTACGCGGTAGGAATACCTTGCGCTAAGCCTTCAGCTTCGTGCATACCCGGAGTGCGGGACTGGGCAATGCCGTGACCAATGAGACCAAGCAGCAAAGTTTTATCTGTCATAGTTGTCGATCCTCTAAAAAAATAAGATGTGTGTCGGGTGTTTATAAGCGGTGCAACGTTTATCAACGCTGCATCGCGGGACTTGCTTGTTTAACGCGGGATTCCGCGGACATCATCACGCAGCGCACGGTATTGCGCGGCCAAGCGGATTGGTTCATCTGCCCAGCCAAAGCCGCTGTAATCTCCACGAACTTCAGCCACCTCAAAGAAGGTGTTGCCCAAAGGTGCGGTGTAGAAGTGCAGGTACTCACCGTTGTCACTGCGGTCATAGCAAATGTTGAGCGCCTTGATCTTTGCGATGAATCCAGGTTCCAACCCAAAGCGCGCAGCCAGGTCGTCATAGTAATTGTCTGGAATTGGCAGCATCTTTAGTCCACGCTTCACGGCACGTTGTGCCACCGCGAAGACATCATCACTGCCAAAAGTGATGTGCTCGGGATAGTGCTCAGCAAAGAATCCACCCTGCTCAGAGCCTTCTGGTGCGGCAGAAACTGTGAAGCGAACATTGTCGCCCTCAATTGCTTGCTTGTGCACCAGGCCAGCCGGCGATGGAATGAACTCCGGCGCTGCTGGCTCCAAGCCCAGAACCGAGGAGTAGAACAAACGCGTTTCCGCAGCCATATACCGTGGCTGCGCCAAAGCAATGTGGTGAACAGAATTAATCAGTGCGTTGGAAGACTCCGGGCTGCTGATTTCATCTGGCTCGAAACCAAACTCCGGTACCCAAGTACTCCCCCGGCCGGCATGGCCGGGACCGCAGAAGTACAGCTCAGAACCATCTGGAGTAAAGACCGGGTGCAGGTCTTCCTCATCTTCCCCGGTCACGCGTGGCACTGGAGTTGCCTTCAGGGCGGTAGCGCGCTCGGCCGCAGCAGTCGCATCATCGACGATGACGCCCAAGCCAGTGAGCTCAGTTGCGCCGCCGGTGGGACCTTCATCTTCCACAATGATGCGGACATCACCTTGTACCCATGCCTGGAATTCCGGCTTGGACTGGTGGTAGCCACCTAAACGAAAGCCCAGCTGGTGCAGTGCCTTGGTAACCTCGCCGAGGCGACCAGTGCGTAATTCCACGAAGTCGAAGCCGCGCGGGGATTGTGCATCAGCCAGCTTTGGCAATACCAACGGTGAGTCCGGAACTCGTGCCGCGGTCTTATCCGCCAACCAAATCAGTGAACGCAGGCCATCAATCGCCGTGCGGCCAACCTCAGCTTCACGAAACTCATCGTTGAAAATCTCCAACGACACTGGACCGTTGTAGCCAGACTTGGCGACCTGCTCCATGAAGTACTTCAGGTCGAAGTCGCCCTCGCCGGGGAATACGCGGTGGTGGCGTGACCATGGCAAAATACCCATTTCCATAGTGGGTGCATCCGCGAGCTGCAGGAAGAAAATCTTGTCCGGATCCATATCCGCAATCCCCGATGGATCATCACCACGGGAAAGAATATGGAAGGAGTCCAGGCAGGTGCCCACATTTGGATGGTCAACTTTGACCACGATGTCATAGGCGTGCTGGTAGGTGTTGACGTATTTGCCCCAGGCCAATGCCTCATAGGAGATGTAGCAGCCATAGCGTGCAGCCAGCTCACCAGCGCGGCGCAGCTGATCCACGCGGACTTCATCATCATCCACGGTGGCAGTAGCCACGTTTGAACACACCAAAATCTGATCCATGCCCAGGCGCTGCATGAGCTGGAACTTGGATTCTAGACGGCGCAGGTTATCCCGGAAGACGTCTTCTTCCACGCTCAGCAAGTCACGGAAAGGCTGGAACAAGTCCAGCGTGAGACCCAATTCCGCAGCACGTTCACGAATTTGTTCTGGTGAATGTGGTGAGACAATGAGGTCTTGTTCAAAGATTTCTACCCCGTCAAAGCCTGCGTCCGCGGCAGCCCGGAGCTTTTCCGCGAGAGTGCCTGACAGGCAAACAGTCGCAATAGAAGAACGCATATAGAACTAGTCCTCCAGTTCTTTGACAGCCGCGTTCAACAACGCGAAGCCGTGGTTAGAGTTCGGAACACCAGCGTAGATAGCGGTGTGCAGAAGCACCTCACCAATCTTTTCCGAATCCACACCAGCGTGAAGAGCAGCACGGATGTGCATGTTCAGCTCACCGTTATTGCCCACAGCAGTCAAAATAGCGATGGTGAGAAGACGGCGCTCGGTGTGATCGAGTCCGTCGCGCTGCCAAATATCGCCCCATGCGGTGCGCGTGATGAAGTCCTGAAACTTCTCCGTCACCGGGGTCATCTTCTCGACAGAAGCATCAACGTGGGCATCGCCCAAAACCGCACGGCGGTTTCCCATGCCGACTTCGTGCGCTGCCTTGCGGCCATTGTCGTATTCAGGTCCTGGATTCTGCTGAGTCATTGTTTCTTCCTTCTCTATCGTCGTGCGCTTAAGTCGTGCTCTTAAAACGTGCTAGTCGGTGCAGTGCGGGCATTCATCGTCGCGATGTGGGCGATCAAGAAGCTCCGCGCGGTCGAGGATGTCGTCGATGAGGTCTTGCGCGTGACCGATGGTGCCGGTGTCGATGAGGTTTTTAGCCATGTTTTCTTCATGGACATTGATTCCATCGAGGCTGGCAAAGAGACGCGACTGTGCCGAGGCGGTTACTGCGACGAGCTCACGCAGGGTGGCCCACTCCGCATGCCAGCTACCAACGCCGCGCTGCAAACGCGAATCCATCGACTCCAGCATGGTGTTGGCCAGGCCCGGCGCGCGGCGAGCATAGCCATCAGCAGCAACGGCTGCTGCCGGGTTAGCCTTGTGCGGCATCGAGGACGAGCCACCTGGGGTGGCTTCTTGTAGTTCCCCTACCTCAGACGCTGACATGAACACGATGTCCCCGGCGATTTTACGAATAGCGCCGGCAACAATCGCGAGTGATGAAGCCAAGCGCGCAAAAGGTACGCGGTTGGTATGCCACACGCGTGGGTGCGATTCCAGCTGCAGGACGCGTGCGAGCTTGTCATGGATTTCCAATCCATGCGGATGCGTTGCGGCCAAAGTACCGGTTGCGCCACCGTATTGCACGGGAAGCGCATCACAAGTGCGCTCTAGATCCGTGCAGGCATCATCGAGTACTTCCAACCAGTTCGCTGCAATCAGCCCAAAAGTCATCGGCTGTGCTGCTTGGCCCAAGGTACGGCCAATAATCGGGGTCATGGCATGGGTTTTACTAAACCCGGCGAGAAGACGAATGATGTGCGCGCAGCCATCGAGAAGCTCTGCGACACCGCGCTTGAGCACCAACACCAGCGCCGTATCAATCGCATCTTGACTCGTGGCACCGGTATGAATGCCCTTGGCTCCGTCTTCACCAGCCAATGCTTTGAGCTGCTTCGCAATCGGGATAGCCGGATTCGCGCCAGCGGCGGAAAGCTGTGAGATTTCCTCGACGTCGGGCGTATAAGACTCCAGCGCTGCCAGAGCCGCGGCATGTTCATCATCATTGATGACGCCGCAGCTATGAGCAGCTGTAGCCAACGCGCTTTCAAATTTAACAATCGCGTTGAGGAACCGCTCATCGCTTAGGTTGTGATGAGCTGCGGTGATTCCACCGGCAATGTCAGAATAAGTGCTGCGAGAATACGGATAAGTCATGTGCCCTACAGTAATGCTGGAATCTCGTGTCTAGTTTCCGGAAGCGTCTGCTTCGGAATCAGCGACGATGTCGAAGAATGGGGTTTCCTTCTCCGGATCGGTGTGCTGAACGTAGATATCAAAGTGGTAGCCCTTATCGGTCTTTTCGGCGATAAGGAGGCTGCGCCTTTGTTCATCGACAAGCTGCAATACCGGATCCTGAGCATTCGCCTCTTCGAACTCCGGGAAGTACAGGCGGGTGTACAGGCGCTCCAGCATGCCGCGAGCGAAGACTCCAACCTTGATGTGTGGTGCCTCAACCTGCTGTGCTGGGGCAAAGCCCTCAATGGTCTCCAATTGACCAGGAATAATGGTCTTGAGCGTGGAAGTGCCGGTCTCGTCGGCGAAAGCACGACCCAAGCCGCGGAAGCCTTCTGCGGTAGCTGGCTGCTCACGGCGTGGATCCAAATCAGAGTTGAATACACCCTGTTCATTTGGCTGCCAGAACTCAATCATGGAGTCCGCAATCGGATTGCCGTCACCATCGATGGTGGTGACGGTGATTTCTACCGCGTCTTCACCATCAGCAATAGTCTCTGAGCCTTCACGAATCAGACCAATGTGAACATAAGGACCCACGGTCTGCGACGGCATGATGCCGTACTCGGCCTCATCCTGGTCGCCGACAGCCAGCTCACCATAACGAAACTCCCCATTCGGAGATTTATCAATACGCATTTTCTGCTCCTTTTAAATCTTCAGAAGTTTTATTCGAACGGGGTGGAGTTTTTGCCGCGCAGGACAATGTCGAACTTGTAGCCCAAGGACCAGTTTTCACGCGTCTGGTCATAGTCAAATACGGAAATCATGCGCTCACGCTCGCCCTTAGGAACCGAGTTGAAGATTGGGTCCTGGAAGAACATTGGATCATCCGGGAAGTACATCTGGGTAACCAGACGCTCACCGAACTGACGGCCGTAGAGGGAGAAGTGAATGTGGGCTGGGCGCCACGCATTGTGGTGGTTGCCCCAAGGGTATGCACCAGGCTTGATGGTGTAGAAGCTGTAGTTGCCGTCCTTATCAGTCAAGCAACGTGCCACACCGTTGAAGTGTGGGTCCAGCGGTGCTGGCCACGAGTCATTCTTGTGGCGGTAGCGTCCAGCTGCATTAGCCTGCCAAACCTCAATCAGGGTGTTGGCAACTGGCTTGTTGTCCCAGCCGGTGACCTTGCCGTGGACCAGGATGCGCTGGCCGATAGCTTCGCCACCGTTGACAAGGGTCATGTCATTGTCCAGACCGCCCAAGTCTTTATCACCGAAGACTGGGCCGGTGATTTCACCAAGGCGCTCATTGACCATGATGAGGTCATTGCCAGGGTTACGTTTGATGGTGGTGCGGTATTCCGGGAATGCTCGTGGTGCCCACACATCACCGACGCCAACATTGGTCAATTGCTCTGACATCGCAAAATCCTCCTGCGAACTTTTCCGTCCTTCGCCACGTCGCGCGAATGGGGTTACGGGCGTCACGATATGGCTGGGGTTAATGCACATCACATTAGCCGGTTGTTCGCCATCCACCCCCTCTGTTCGCTACACGTACTGGAGATACTGGGAGAAACTTCAACTACCTGCCACTTCCGGGTTTCATTCAATGGGAAGGGTGGTTGATAAGGGGTGGAAAAGCACACGTCGACGGACATTCGGTGTGGTGTCGATTGCACTTTCGCAGAGGTTTTTAGACCCTGGTTTTCAGTGTTTACTAAAGTTGAACAACTTTTTCATTTTGGGCGTTCCACCGGCATTGATAGGTAAGTCCATAGACTAAACTTCACCTTTGCTCGCACGCACCATAGCCGAGGATTTAAAGGATGCCATTGGCAAGGCACGCTATCTACCAGGGGACAAGCTCAATGAAGTCGAAGTTGCTGCACAGTACGACGTCTCCCGTAATACTTTGCGTGAAGCATTTGCCACCCTCGCTGCCGAGCAACTTTTGGTAAGAACCCCCAACCGTGGAGTCTTCATTGCTACACCCAATGTTGATTACATGGTGGACCTGTACCGTGCCCGCGCCATCATTGAACCGGCTGGCGCCTTATGGGGTGAATCCTTGGATGTCTCCTACCTGCTTTGGGTGAGAATAATCAGAAATTTCACCGCGCACTGGTGACGGCTGCGGGCTCCCAGACGCTAAACCAGGAAATGAACAACCTCTTGGCACGCATGCGCCTGTCCTGGTTGCAGGTTCTGCCCTCCTACCCTTCCTTGCATTCTAAGAATGTGGAAGAAAACGCCAAGATTGCCAAACTCTTGGCCTCGGGTCAGCGCTATGAGGCAGCTGAGCTGGTGCGCACCAATTTAATGATCAATCTCTACCGCATTCTGGGTGCGCTTCGCACAGCGCAAAATGCCAGGAAACATAAGTGTAAGGAGAAGGAAAGAGAGATTGATAATTCCTTTCCTGCCGCGGAGATCAAGTTCGAACCGCCAACAATGCAGTGACACGATGTGCTTAGTCTACGTCGATGCGGTTTACTAGTGGGTATGCCCGAACCACGTCTTGACCTAGAAGCGCTCCTTGGTACGCAATCGCGTACCTATAAAACGCGTCAGGTCACCGAAGACATGGTGCAGCGCCCCATCCACGTCGCCATCGCGTTGTGGGATCAGCCCTGGAAGTCCGCCCACAATCAAAAGATTGAAGGCTGGGTCATCGCGGTAGATTCCAAGCGTGCTCGTTTTGTGCGCCGTGGACGCACCACCAAAGGCGATGTTGTGGAGCGCACCCTGGCGGAGCTCAATGACGCGTTGAAGAATCTTCGCGGTAAGGCATGGATTGTCACCGGCCGCCGCCAAGCAGGTCTGCGACTGGCGCTTGAAGAACAAGGCCACCTAGTCACAGGCAGCTTTTCGGAAAAGAACCGCGCCGGCAAACGCGCATCCATGCAGCGCAAGAAGGATGACCACGCTGCCCTGCGGGAAGCTAAGAAAACTGGTGAGGCTCCCGATACGGTCAAGGCCACGCAGGTTCCCACCACCCCTGCGCATTGGTGGCCGCAGTTTGGCTCGGATAATGCACGTCCGCAGAACGATGAGCTAGTGCGCATTGCTACCGATGCCTCCTCGGACACCGTATATAAAGGCTCCATGTGCTTTGTTGCCAACAACGGTGATTTCCAGCTGCGTACCGCAAAGTCCAAGGCTTCTACCGATGAGTTGGAATTGGAATCGCTCACCCTGGCGCTGAAGTACTTGCACAAAGTTGGTGCAACGCAAGCGGTTATCGAATCCGATTCCGTCGCTGCATTGGAAGCCGTTGAGTACATCTTGTCCGGCGAAAAGCCGCGCACTGCCCCACAACAACGTGGCCAAGGCCAGCGCAATTCACGCCGCCGCAACCCCCGCGGGCGCACCTGGCGCGGTCTTACTCCTGGTTCCCGTTCGCGTTTCCACCAAGCGTGGAAAGACCTCAACGGTCAATGCGATGTAAAGATTCGCCGCGTATTAGGTCACGCTGGTGACCCGCTTAATCAGGCAGCGGATCAGATTGCGTATATGGGCCTGCGCGCTATCGCGCACCCACTTAAAGAAGCCCGCCCAACGCTCAAACACGGCATTAACAAGGCAATCAAGAAAGCCAAAGTTAATGCCGTGCAAGGCGCTGATTCTTAAACCAACTGCCCGCGAATAGCGGCGAGGTGCTCGCGGCGCTTCTTTTGCTCCACTGGATCAGGAACTGGCAGTGAAGCAACCAGTTTCTTGGTGTAATCATCTTCCGGCTCGCGCATGACTTGCACACCGCGGCCGGATTCCACCAGGTCACCGTGATACAGCACGCCCACGGTGTGGGAGACCATATCAATGACCGCCAGGTCATGGGAGATAAACAAAGCTGCGAAACCGAACTCCTTCTGCAGGTCCTGGAATAGCTCCAGCACCACAGCCTGCACGGATACGTCCAATGCAGAGGTCGGCTCATCTGCGATAACCAGCTCTGGGTTCAGCACTAGGCCACGGGCCAGCGAGACACGCTGACGCTGACCACCGGAAAGCTCATGTGGATAGCGGCCTGCGTAATTTGCTGGCAGCTCCACAGCTTCCAGCAATTCCTTGACCTTCTCGCGACGCTGCGCGGCCGTGACATCCGGGCGGTTGATCAACAGAGGTTCCGCAATACATTGCTCGATGGTGAAATACGGGTTAAAAGACGTTGCCGGATCCTGGAAGATAAAGCCCACGCGCTTGCGCAGCTCCCGCATCTGCTTGCCTTTAATCCCGCGCATTTCTTGGCCCAACACGTTGAGCGAACCGCCGGTAGTCTTTTCCAAGCCCACCATGGCGCGGCCAATGGTCGTCTTACCGGAACCAGACTCACCAACAAGGCCGAAGACCTCACCTTTATGAATGGAGAAATCAATTCCCTTCACCGCCTTGAAAGACGGTGCACCCAGGCGTCCCGGATACGTAATTTCTAGGCCCTTGGCTTGGACGAGGACTTCGCGGGAATCAAGTTCCTGGAAATCCTCCGCCGTGTAATCGGCGGTCAAAGACTTTGCGCCCAAGTGTGGAACTGCACCCAGCAGTTTCTTGGTGTAGTCCTCTTGTGGGTTAGCAAAAAGCTCACGTACCGGTGCGCGTTCAATAATGCGACCTTTGTACATCACCGCCACGGTATCGGCGAGGTCAGCAACTACTCCCATGTTGTGGGTGATGATCACGATGGATGTGCCGTATTCATCGCGCAGGTTGCGCAGCAACTGCAGAATCTCCGCCTGCACCGTCACGTCCAAGGCGGTGGTTGGCTCATCGGCAACAATGGTCTTGGCACCAAGCTCGAGTGCCATCGCAATCATGATGCGCTGTTTCTGGCCACCGGAGAATTCATGCGGGTAGCGGTCAATACGCTTTTCTGGGTCCGGAATACCAACGGCAGTCAGTGCCCGGATGCAGCGTTCGCGGATTTCCTTCTTCTTGATCTTCGGATTGTGCGCGCGCAAGCCTTCTGCCATCTGCCACCAGATGGGAAAGACTGGGTTCATGGAACTGGATGGTTCCTGGAAGACCATGGACACATCACTGCCGCGCATCTTGCGTAGCTCGCTGCCTGACTTGGTCAATACATCAGCCCCTTCCACCAGCACAATGCCTTCGGAGTGCGCGGTGTCCCCCACCAGTCCCAGGATGGAACGGGCAGTAACGGTCTTACCGGATCCGGACTCACCGACCAGGGCAACAATTTCACCTTGGCGGACATCCAGATTGACACCACGCACGGCGTGGACAAAGCCGCCGTCAGTATCAAAGCCCACATTGAGCTTGTCGATACTCACGCGATTTTCATCAGAGTTCAGCGCCGAATGCTTCGCTTCGCTCTCAGCAGATTGGGCTGCAACCTGATCGGAGGCATGCTTTGGAGCATCACCAGTGGGGTTGTTGGAGGAAGGAGAGGATGGAATTGAATTAGACATTCTTTACCTCGTTAATCGGGGCATTATCAGTGCTGTCGAAACGTGAACCTTGGGTCTTCTTCCGCTTACGGCGAATACGCAGACGTGGGTCATTCAAGTCATTGAGCGACTCACCCACCAAGGTCACGCCCAGTACCGCCAAGACGATGGCTAAGCCTGGGAAGATGGCTGTCCACCAAATACCGGAGGTCACGTCAGAAATGGAACGGTTGAGGTCATAGCCCCACTCCGCAGCGGATGTTGGCTCAATACCGAAGCCGATGAAGCCCAGGCCCGCAAGGGTGAGCACTGCTTCGGCAGCATTCAGCGTGAAAATCAGCGGCAGGGTTCGGGTCGCGTTTTTAAAGATGTGAACAATCATCACGCGCCAGTGCGAGGCACCAACCACGAGCGCTGATTCCACGAATGGTTCAGCCTTCAGCCTTACTGTTTCCGCACGAACCACGCGGAAGTACTGTGGGATAAACACCACGGTGATGGACAGTGCTGCCGCGGCGATACCGCCGATGGCACTGGAGCGACCGCCGGTCAATGCAATAGACATAACGATTGCCAGCAGCAGGGATGGGAATGCGTAGACGGCATCCGCGATCATGACCATGACGCGGTCCAACCAGCCACCGATGTAGCCGGAGATAAGACCAAGAAGAACGCCCAGAATCATAGACGCAGCAACCGCTGCGAAGATTACGGCGACGGCGGTGCGGGTTCCCCAAATGACGCGGGAGAACACGTCAAACCCAGAGACAGTGGTGCCCCAGATATTGGTATCTGATGGCGGCTGCTGGGTACCGAAGGAGCCGAATTCACCTGAAGTTTGTGCCCAGGAATAAGGCGCGATAAGCGGGGCAAAAATAGCGGTGATGATGAAGCCGGTGGTCAAAATCAGACCGGCAATCAGCATGGCACGCTGCAGGCCGGCAGAGCGGATGACGTCTTTGATAATCGGAAGACGCTTCCAGCGGGCCTGTTGGGAAGAGATTTGTGTACTAGTCATTTTCTTTTAGAACCTCACCCTCGGGTCGATGAGTGCGGCGATGATGTCAACAATGAAGTTGGTGACCGCAACAATGACAGCCATGAGCATCACAATGCCTTGCACTGCAACGAAGTCACGGGCCTGCATGTACTGCACCAGGACGAAGCCCAGGCCATTCCACTCGAAGGTGGTCTCAGTCAGAACAGCACCACCCAAGGAGAGCGCAATCTGCATACCCATCACGGTGATAACTGGAATCAAAGCCGGACGCAGCGCGTGGGTAGTAACCAATCGGGATTCTTTCACGCCGCGTGAACGTGCAGACTCGATGTACTGACGTTCCAAGGTGCCAATCAAGTTGGTACGCACCAGGCGAAGGAAGACGCCACCGATGAGCAAGCCCAAAGCAAGTGAAGGAAGTGCGGCGTGACGCAGACAGTCGATGATCAAATCGACATCACCAAGCCTGATGGCATCAAGCAAGTAGAACGGAGTTGGATTGGTAATCCGGTTCAAGGTACTTGCACCGGATGTAGATACGCGTCCTGAAATTGGGAACCATCCCAATTGAACGGAGAAGATCAGCTTGAGCAGCAGGCCCACGAAGAATACCGGGGTGGCATACGCCAAGATGGCGAAGATACGCAGGAATCCATCTGGCCAACGGTCACGGAATCGTGCAGCGACCATGCCCAATGGAATACCGATGATGAGCGCAACGATTAGTGCGTAAAGCACTAGCTCAAAGGTTGCCGCACCGTATTGGATGAGGATGTCTGTTACTTCGCGGCCATCGGTAAACGTCGTGCCGAAATCACCGCGGACAATCTGGCCGAGGTATTCAAAATACTGAATCAGCAGGGGTCGGTCATAGCCGGCCTCTGCAATTCGCGCTTCCAGATCTGCTGCGGACAAGCGTCCACCAAGAGCTGCTGTGATGGGGTCACCGGTGGAACGCATGAGGAAGAACACCGTGGTGACGAGGATGAAAATTGTTGGGAAGATCAACAAGAAACGGATAAGGATGTAGCGCGCGAAGCCGCCGCCACGCTCCTTATCCGTTTCTTGCTCTTCCGCAACCGCTTGGGTGGTTGCGGTCGTCATAGCTTTACTTTTCCTTCGATTCGAATTCGAGAGTATAAGTCTGAGTACTACTTAGGTACTTGGAGGACTTACTTCGACAATGAGCCGTAGCGGAACAGGTAGGACGCATCGAGGGTTACGCCTTCTACTCCCTCAGCTGCGAATGCGAACTGACGTCCCTGCAGCAGTGGGATAGTGGACAGCTCTTCAGCCATGATTTCCTGTGCCTGGCCCAGCAGTTCTTCGCGCTCTGCTTCGTCTTCGGTCACTGCCTGCTGGCGGATTACGGAATCTGCTTCAGCGTTATCGAAGTGGTTACCCAGGAAGTTATCCGTGGTGAAGAACGGAGTCAGGAAGTTGTCTGGGTCAGAGAAGTCTGGGAACCAACCCAGCTGGTACAGCGGGTAGACATCCTGGACGCGGTCCTTCTGGTACTGCACCCACTCAGTGGACTGCAGGTCAACGGTGAACAGACCGGTGTCTTCCAGCTGCGCCTTGATCATCGCGTACTCATCACCAGAGGATGGGCCGTAGTGGTCTGGGTTGTACTGCAGCGCCAGGTTGACGGTTTCGGTCACGCCAGCATCTTCCAGAATCTGGGTTGCCTTGTCCACATCTGGGCCGCCATCTTCTGTGAGGTACAGGTCCTTAACTGGCTCGATTGCGCCAACCATGGATTCTGGAACGGAAGAGTACAGCGGTGCGAAGGTGTCGCGGTAGATGTCCTTCGCAATCGCTGCGCGGTCAATGGATGCTGCGATTGCCTGGCGTACTGCCTTTGCCTTTTCTTCATCAGCGTCTTCGGTTGTGGCGCCAAATGGCTGGGTGTTGAAGTTGAAGACGATGTAGCGGATTTCGCCACCAGGACCATCAATGACCTGGACGCCATCAGCGTTGCGCAGGTCCTCAATGTCAGTTGCAGATAGTGAGCGGTATGCAGCGTCAATGTTGTTTTGCTCAATATCAAGCTTCATGTTGGATGCATCAGCGTAGTAGCGAACATCAACGCCACCATTCTGTACATCACCCAGAACACCCTGGTAGGTATCCACTGGGGAGTAGCTGATCAGCTCGTTCTCAGAGAAGTTGGAGATGGTGTACTGGCCGGCAAAAGGCTCTGCATCAACAACAGCCTGATTGTCCAGGACCTCATCGGCGGAGAAGACTTCTTCATCAACAATTGGACCCGCTGGAGAGTTCAGCACGCCAACCCAGGTCTGGTCATTTTCCTGCTTCAGGTTGAATACCACGGTCAGATCATCTGGGGTGTCAACGGAATCCAGGTTGCCCAGCAGGGATGCTGGACCGTTCGGATCGTTGATGCCAATCTGACGGTCGAAGGAGAACTTCACGTCAGAGGAAGTCAGCTCATTGCCGTTGGCAAAGGTCAGACCTTCCTTCAGCTTCACGGTGAACTCGCTTGGTGAGGTAAATTCACCAGACTCGGCCAGGGATGGAACTGGAGTTGGGTCCTCAGAGCCTGGCTCTGATTCCATGAGGTAGCCGTAAACCTGACGGGCTACCTGCGAGGTGCCGTTGTCGTAGGAAGCAGCTGGGTCAAGGCGGGTGATCTTGTCGGTGGTACCAACAACGATGGCGTCGCCTGAGGACTCACCGTTTGAGTCGCCGCCTGCACCATCTGAGCCGGATTCGTCACCAGTGGATGCACACGCGGTAAGTGCGAGACCAGTCATTAGCGCAAGAGCTGGGGCAAGAATTCGTGCCCGTCGGCGTGAAGCGGTCATTGAGTTTTCTCCTTGATAGGGGTCCAAATTAAGGATCCTTGTGGGGATCCTCGTAGGGATTAATATGCCTTAAAATTTCGGGAATTTTTGAGAAATTCGGCGCTCGAACAAGTTCAATTAGCAAACTATTGTTTGCTCGAAATGCTAATTAGGCCTATGAACATGAAGTTTGCTCAAAGTTAACCATAGAGCTATCTGAAAATATTGTGAACCAGACCACCCCCTTATTAGGGCTATTTCTTGGCTCACAATAGTGGGCGAATGAAATTGCATTACGCAATCGATTTGGGCACAACAAAGCCAGCCCCGCGGCATCGTTGTTTGATGTCGCGGGGCTGGCAGGCGCTGAAACTCTACGTTTCGCTGAACGCTAGCAAGCGTTAGAAATCATTTGTAAGTGACAGGGAATGACTGGCGTTGTTGCTAAGCCTTGACTGGTGCGGTTTCAGCAGGGTTTGCAGAAGACTCTGATTCCAGTGCTTTTTGCTCTTCGGTTGGGAAGCGACGAGCAATGGCGGAGAAGATGGCACCAGTGATGTTGTGAAGCACGGCTGCACAAGCGCCAGGGAGCGCTGCTTCTGGGGAGAAGAACTTCGCAGACATACCCGATGCCAGACCCGCGGATTGGGTACCAATCTCAACAGCCATGGTGCGGTTGTAAGACTCCGGCATCTTCAACACCTTGCCGGTGAAGTAGCCCAAGGCGTATCCGAGTACGTTGTGCAGTAAGACTGCAGCAAACACGATGAGACCCATCTGAACCAGCAGGTCAACGTTGTTCGCCACGGTTGGGAAGACAACGCCGCCAATGCCCAAAATAGAAATCCATGGCAGAACTGGAGCGATGTAGCCGATCCAACGGTCCAGCAGGTAGCGCAGGACCAAGCCGCCAACTACTGGAACCAGAACGGTTTGAACCAGGGTCATGGCCATGCCCGTGCCATCAACTTCAGTTTCCGCACCCGCGAGCAACAGCATGAGGATCGGGGTCATGATTGGAGACACCAAGGTGGACACTGAGGTCATTGCAACAGACAGGGCGACGTCGCCGCGGGCCAGGTAGGTAATTACGTTGGAAGAGGTGCCGCCAGGCACGGAGCCAAGCATGAGCAGGCCAACAGCCAGCATTGGATTCAGGCCCAGAATCTTTGCCACTAGGACTGCGCCCAGAGGCATGATGACGAACTGCGCGATAACACCAATGAGGATTGGGAGTGGGCGCTTAGCAATTTCCTTGAAGTCCGGGATGGTCAGGGTCAAGCCCATTCCAAACATAATGATCATCAAGAATTGGGTGATGTAGTCCCCCAGTGGAACAAATGGTTCTGGGAACATCCAGGCCAGCGCGGTGCCCACAAGAATAAATACCGGGAACGCAGTCACAGCGATAGCTGCGGAACGGTCCTCGCGTGCGCGTTCCTTCTTCGTCATTGATGCTTGTAAAACATCGCCCTTTTTAGACGTCTTGTTAGACATTGTGCATGCTCCCAGATAATAAAGAATCCTGCATCCAGCAGCGCATGCGATGTGGGCATGGCGCGATGCAAGAGATTTGATTGTTGTACTTCACCAAGGCCAATGTGTAGGTGGCCTCTGCCCTCTGGGTGGGGGCTTCTCGCAGCGATAATCGGGCAGTGGTGGTGCTGATATCGGCATGTGGCTTAAGGAAAATAATAGTGTGTTCTAGGGACAAGACAAGTTAGCCTATGATCCAGCACACTAATCCGGGGTAAAAGATTTGCGAAACCTGCTGAGAAGATTCTTCGCAGAACCACGCTGAGCAAAAGCTTTTCGATGTCCCCGTGGACAACAGACCAACTGAGAATCGGGCTTCAAATCCGCCTTAGAATCGGGCGCGAAATTTACGCCACAGGATTCGGGCAGCGGAGTGCGGGGTGGCAAGGATTTCCCGCGAATAGTTGCGCAAACGGTAGTTCTTCGGAGTTAACGTTTGGTGCATTTTGATGGGAATGCCCAAATGCCATGCCCATAATCTGGTGCGCAGGCTATGGAATTCATTGGTGACCACGTGCAGCACACGCGCATCTTTGGCTAATGCGTGGGAGTTTTCGAGGTTCTCATTTGTGCTGGTCGCAACTGGCTCTTCCACAATGCGCGCTGGGTCAAGGCCATGATCAATGAGGTACCGGCTCATCACAACCGCTTCCCCGTCGCCGGAAACAATCACTTTCGCTTCAGGAAATTGCTGCGCCACAGCTAAGGCTTTGTTCAATCGAGATACCAACAAGGCTCCCGGTTGACCATTGGTCACACGCGATCCTAAAACCACAATGGGGTCGGCACAGTTCATAGCGTTGAAGCTTTACTCACCCATCAGCTTGGCGCGCAGGTTGGCATCTTTTTGCTCAACTTCATTCGCCATGTTTTCCTGGTACGCAACCATGCGCTCCACCAGTTCTGGGATGCCGGCGCTCAAAATGCGCACGGCCAGCAAGCCAGCGTTCTTCGCGCCACCGATGGACACGGTCGCTACTGGAACTCCGCCGGGCATTTGCACGATAGAAAGAAGGGAATCCAGACCGTCCAAATCCTTGAGTGCGCGGGGCACGCCAATGACTGGCAGCGGGGTTGCCGCAGCAACCATGCCTGGAAGGTGCGCTGCACCGCCGGCGCACGCGATGATGGTTTTGATGCCGCGGGTATGCGCCTTCTTGGCGTAATCCAGCATCTTTTCCGGGGTGCGGTGGGCAGAAACCACACCGACCTCGAATGGAATACCAAATTCGGCGAGAACCTCAGCGGCAGGCTCAACGGTTGGCCAGTCAGAATCAGAGCCCATGATGAGGCCTACGAGTGGTGCAGTCATTTCTTTCCTCCAGTGCTTATGAGCTAATTGCGATTAATAATTCTTATGGCTTATTGATCGCTCCATGTGGCGTTGACCAGGAAGTCAGCTGCCAGGCGGGCATCGCGGCGGGTTGCTTCCATGTCATCGCCGGTGAGATTAACGTGGCCAATCTTACGGCCTGGGCGATGTCCCTTGCCGTACAAATGAATCTTTGCACGTGGGAAGCGGCGGGACACCTCAGTCGCGCGCTGCCCCATCGGCATCTCAGGATCAGTTTCCGCGCCCAGGACGTTGGCCATAACGGTTACTGGCGCAAGCGCAGCGGTGTCGCCCAAAGGCTCATCCATAACTGCACGCAAGTGCTGTTCAAACTGCGAAGTCACAGAACCATCCTGGGTCCAGTGTCCGGTGTTGTGTGGGCGCATTGCCAGTTCGTTGACGGCGATGTCTTCTTCACCGGAGTCATTGGTGAATGCGAAGAGCTCAACAGCCAGCACGCCGGTGACGCCAAGTTCGGTGGCGATCTTCTCACCGAGTTCTTCTGCGCGCTTTTTCAATTCCGGGTTCATATTCGGTGCCGGAGCTACGGCTTCCGCACACACGCCGTTGCGCTGTACCGACTCAGTCAAAGGCCAGGATGCAACCTCCCCGGACGGGGTGCGGGCAACCAGAACGGATAATTCGCGAACAAGTGCGACCTTTTCTTCAGCCATTAGCGGAACACCACGGCGAGTCAGATCGGAGACCAAAGCCGTCAGCTCAGATTCATCTTTAGGGAACCACACACCCTTGCCGTCATAGCCGCCGCGACGCGCCTTCAGGCAGACCTGGCCACCGGTCAAGGTCCAGAACTCATAAGCATCTTGTGCCGATTCAATAGCGGTAAAGCGCGGAAGCGGAGCACCAAGTTCGGTCAGACGCTCACGCATTACCAGCTTGTCCTGCGCATTAATCAGCGCAGAAGGCTGCGGCTGCACGTTGTAGCCAGCATCGATCAAAGCAGTCAGATGCTCATTAGGAACATGCTCATGGTCAAAGGTCACCGCAGTAGAGCCTTCCACTGCCTTAAGTAGATCCTCATACTTGGTGTAATCACCAAGGACCACGTCCGCGCAGACCTGCGCCGCCGAAGCATCACGCGCGCCGGCCAGCAGCCGCAGGGACTGCCCAAGTTCAATCGCAGCCGTCTGCATCATGCGCGCCAGCTGTCCATCACCAATAACGGCGATGACCGGCATGCCGGAAACGTGTGCTTGTGGGTTACCTTCTGGGTTTGTTCCTTGTTCACTCACGCGTTCAATACTAGCGTCATGTACATGACTGACCTTACTTGGCCACGACACAGTATCTTTCAAAATTCGCTAATGACCGCACTGCTGGATGGAATCTATGACGGTGAGATGTCAATCGGGGAATTATTGGAAAAGGGGGACTTCGGGATTGGCACTTTTGATGCTTTAGACGGGGAAATGATTATTTTGGATGGCGTCTGCTACCAGTTGCTCAGTGATGGCACAGCACGTGAGGCCAGCGCTGAGCTGCACACGCCTTTCGCTGTAGCGACGAAGTTTGTGCCTCGCATAACCTATAAAGCGCCCCACAATATGGAACGCAAAGCGCTTAGCGCATTCATTGATGAGGTAGAGCCTTCCGCGAATTACATGTACGCGGTGCGTATCACGGGCACTTTTTCTTCAGTCAAAGTGCGCACGGTGACAAAGCAGGAAAAGCCGTACCCTCCCATGACAGAAGCGGTTTCTGCTGATGCCGAGCACACCTTCACCAATGTTGCTGGCGCTCTCGGTGGTTTCCGCACGCCGGTGTTTGAAAAGGGCGTGAATGTGCCGGGCTGTCATATGCATTTCATAGATGCAGATTTCAGCCGTGGCGGTCATGTGCTGGACTACGTAGTGGATAATGCGACCATTGAATTGTGCCCGGGTACAGATTTAGAGCTTCGCTTGCCGATGACCCGCGAGTTCTCCCGCGCCAACCTGTGGCCGGAAGATCTCGACGAGCAATTACACACCACCGAGGTCAAGGACTAAAGCCGTAGGCTTTAGTTACGAGCTGTCCGCTTGGAGAAAATACTCTCTGAGCTTCCGGTTGCCGCACGCCGAGCTTCTTCGACTTCGCGCCGCGCTTCTACTTTCACGCATTCTCGGCCATAGTCATCGACTACTTCGTAGGTTCCTTCAAGAGCAACGAGTTCTGAACGTAGTGCCCAGGCTGCCCCTGGTTTCTTCAGCTTGCTAGCGTGCTTTTCAATCATCAGTAGGCGCTCTAGGCTTAGCTCTAGTTTTTCTCCCAACGCGACAAACTCGCGTTGTAGGTCTGGAGATTCGGTGGGACCAAAGAGGAGGTCGACCATGGCCCGGTATTTCTTCGCCGTCTGCTTTGAATGACCATCGCTCATCATTTCTTCCACCGATCGGTCGCCTATGGAGCGGAATATGCCGATCCCTTGCCTGTTAATTTGGATGAATGCTTTGTAATTTTTCATGCCACTAACGCTAAACCGCTAGCGCAACCCCTGGCTAGTACTTATTGAAAAACCTGTGGATAACTACGTTGTTGCGTCAACGAAACAGGTAGGTTATCCACAGGCAAGGTGTTTGGTGCAAAGTCCCCGACTGCCGCACTAGCGCCAGATGGGAGAGGTCATCTCTGAAAGCTGCTGGTTGAGCACCTTTTCAATGCGTTTGGTCTTAGGCACGTCCGGGAAATGGATGGCGCGGTCATAACCACGGATAGCGAGGGAGATTCCGCCGCGGCGACGGCGCACCCCAACAATATCGCGCAAAGGAATAGAGTCTGTCTGCCCCTGGAAGGTCGGAGCGCGTGCAATGACCCGGTGATTGGTCACGATGAAGCGCTTACGGCGGTGACGCATGACCGGAATGACAAAACGCCACACTGATAGTGCTGCCCAAATAGCAACCACGGCATTGCGAATAGCCACGTCAAAAGCCTGGTTGTTGACCTGGACATCGAGCCAACCGATACCAATCCAGCAAATGCCTGTTATCAGGACAAGCTCTAGTACTGGCCACAGCAAAGCGCGATATGGCGCGGTGACATCAACATGCTTGACCTCACCGTGACCCATCTTGACTATGCTCATGGGCTCCAAGCTTACTAGTTAGCGGTTGTCAGGACGAAGATGAATCACATCGCCAGCAGAGTAATACTGCCCGCCAACGTTGATTCGGCCGTCTTCCGCAACACCGAGCACTTCGCCATAAATGTCTCCGGTGGGTGCTTCCAGCCGCACGCTCATACCGATGGATGAAGACACCTTGCGGTAGTCCTTCATCAATTCTGGGTCCTGGTTTTCCCATTGATTAAGGCGCTTGTTCAATGCGGTTAGCAGAGCAATGGTTAATTCAGTGCGATCTGTTTCTTGACCTTCCAGCGCAAGCGACGTCGCGTTCTCAATGGGCAGCTGTTCTTTGCTCAAAGACACGTTGAGCCCAAGCCCCAAGACTACGCGCGCTGCTGGCTCCCCTGATGCCGAGGCACCAAAGCCTCCGCCTTTGCCACCCGCTGCCCCGCTGACAGGACCTGCTTCCGCCAAAATGCCGCAGAGCTTCTTACCTTCAATTTGGACGTCATTTGGCCACTTCAGCTGCGCGCCGTCCACGATGTCCGTAACGGCCAGCCCCGCTGCTAGCGGCAGCGTACCGAGGTGGTCCAAAGAGCGCGGCAATAAAACAACTGACTGAATGATCTGCGTCTTCGCAGGTGCAGACCACACGCGGCCGAGGCGGCCTTTGCCGGAGACTTGTTCATCGGCAAGCAAAACTGCGCTGTCCTGCACTACCTCAGCCTGCATCAAATCCGTGTTGGTGGACCCAGTCTGCGCGGTGTGATCCACTGCAGAATACAGCCCGCTCTCCACCAATTCGGTGCGGATACGGCCAAGGTCTAGTTCTTCGCGTTTCGCGCTTGCACTACTCATGCCTTCCAGCATACTTGCCGAAATTATGAACTCTGCCCGATATAATTCACTGTTTTCTACCCCCGACGCGGGGGAAATTCCCCAAAAGCTTCCGCTGGGTACTGCCCGTATCTTAGGGTAATTCCAACTGGTGTTCCATAAAAGAAAAGGTAGCAACCAACATGAAGAAGTCCCTCTTCCGCTCAGCTCGCACTGGCGCTGTAGTTACCACCGCGATTGCAGCATTGACCCTATCCGCATGTTCTTCTGATTCATCCACGGATTCCGCAACCGATACTGGTGAAGACTCCGCAGCATCTGATGACGCCGCCACCGATGATGGCGCTTCTGAAGAAGGCCGTGGCCCAATCACCTTCGCCATGGGCAAGAACGACACTGACAAGCTCATTCCAATTATTGAAAAGTGGAATGAAGAAAACCCAGATGAAGAGGTAACTCTGTCAGAGCTCGCCGGTGAAGCCGACGCGCAGCGCGAAACCCTGGTGCAGTCCTTGCAGGCAGGGAACGCTGACTATGACGTTATGGCTCTGGATGTCGTCTGGACCGCTGACTTTGCTGCCAACCAGTGGCTTGCACCGCTGGAAGGCGAGCTGGAAGTTGATACCTCCAACTTGCTGGAAGCAACCGTGGAGTCTGCCACCTACAACGACACCCTCTACGCACTGCCGCAAAACACCAACGGTCAGCTGCTCTTCCGCAACACTGACCTGGCACCAGAAGAGGTTTCCACCTTCGATGAGCTGGCTTCCGCATGTGAGGCACTCGAAGACGGCACCGCATGTTTGACCACTCAGCTCAAGCAGTACGAGGGTCTGACTGTGAACACCGTCGGCTTCATGGAAGGCTGGGGCGGCAAGGTCCTGGATGAAGACGGCAACGTGACCGTTGATTCCGATGAATCCAAGGCTGGCCTGCAGGCTCTAGTTGACGCATACGAGGATGGCACCATCTCCCGTGAGTCCACCGCGGCTACCGAGGAAGAAACCAACCTGACCTTCACCGAAGGCGACTCTGCATTCGCCATCAACTGGCCTTACATGTACACCAACGCTGAGGAAGCTGAAGCGACCGCAGGCAAGGTTGAGGTACAGCCACTGGTTGGCCAGGACGGCGTTGGCGTTTCCACCCTGGGTGGCTACAACAACGGCATCAACGTGAACTCTGAGAACAAAGCAACCGCCCGCGACTTCATCGAGTTCATCATCAACGAAGAAAACCAGACCTCGTTCGCGGAAGCTTCCTTCCCACCAGTTCTGGCTTCCATCTACGATGATGAGGCACTGATTGAGCAGTTCCCTTACCTGCCAGCGCTGAAGGAATCCCTGGAGAACGCTTCTCCTCGTCCGGTTTCCCCGTTCTACCCAGCTATCTCTAAGGCTATCCAGGACAACGCATACGCTGCGCTGACCGACGGCAAGTCTGTTGATGACGCTACCGCTGACATGAAGGCAGCTATCGAGTCTGCTTCCTAAAAGCAACAACTACTAAGCGATAAGCAGTAAAAAACTAAGAAACCGCAGTGCCCTGAAGGTGGGGGCGCTGCGGTTTCTTTGTGAAAGCGAGAGGCAAAGTTAAGCAAGCCAGTTTTTGGCTTGCTTAACCTACTTCTTGAATGGGTTGACCGTAGTCAGGTTCTTGCGCAGTGGATCCATTGGCTTGATGACATCGTTGGTAACGCCGGTGTCGATGAGCTCAGCCAGGTACTTACCGGTTGCTGGGCCCAGGACGATGCCCCACATGCCGTGGCCACCGGCAACGAAGACGTTGCGGGACTTGGTCTCACCTATCAAAGAGAGTCCATCTGGGGTAACTGGGCGGGAGCCTACCCACTCATCCTGGCGGTCATCCAGGTCAACATCGCGGAATGCGACGCGGGAGTTGTTGACGATGGATTCGATGCGACGTGGGATCAATGGATCATCAGGGTCGCGGAATTCCATGGTGCCGGCAATGCGGAAACGCCCCTGGTAAGGGGTACATGCAATGCGCTGCTGTGGCAGGTAGACAGAGTGCTTGATTGGCTCTGGGGTTGCAACAGAGAAGGAGTAGCCACGGCCAGCCTGAACGGGAACCTTCACGCCGTGGTCACGAACCAGGTCGGATAGCCATGCGCCGGATGCGACAACAACCTTGTCTGCTTCCTCGCGGGTGCCGTCGGAGTAAACAACCGCTGCCTTTGCGCCGCCCTCAACAGATTCGACGGCCTTGCCGGTGACTACTTCGCCACCGCGGTCAGTGACTGCCTTAGCAATTGCCTCAACGTATGGGCCTGGCTCGATAAAGCGCTGGCCTTCCAGACGGTACACAGCCTGAATCTCATCAGACAGAATCGGAACCATGGACTGAGGATCATCCACGCGGTTGATTTCAACTTCCTGGCCGTAGCGAATTGCGCCGGCGATTTCTTTGAAGAATCCACGGGAATCAGGCTCAGACTTGAAGCCGATTACGAATGGCCCCTCGTGGGACTTAGCTTCAACGCCGCCGAGCTCCAGCTCATCGAAAGCTTCAAGCGCGACCTTATCGATTGGGGTCAGCTTCTCCATGGTCTTATCCCATGCAGAATCAGAAGCGTGCGCCATAAATTGCGCCAGGAACTTCCACAGGCGAACGTCCACCTTGAATGGCATCGACAATGCTGCATCTGGATCCAGCAACAGCGATGGAGCCTGTCCCCACAGGCCGCTCTCTGCCAATGGAATGGTCTTAGCCGGTGCTAGCCAACCTGCGTTGCCCCATGACGAACCAGCTGCGACACCATCACGGTCCACAACTTTGACGTCATAGCCGCGTTCCTGCAGGTGCCATGCTGTAGCCAAACCGACCATGCCTGCGCCCACGATAATCGCTCGTGCCACGTATCCTCCTCGAGAAAGTACTGAAGTATTCCTTTTCGATACCCCAACAGAACTATGAGCTGTAACTCACCGGACAATTATGCAACCTAACATCACCAATTGACTAGTTAGGTGGTGTAATTGACCAGAATTAAGCTCTTTCGGGGTTGGTCGCTGTGCGAACGCCGAAAATCTTGGTGACAGCACTGCGCGCACCCACCCTCATCAAGGTGAGAAAACAAACCGCTATTAGTCATTCTCTTCCCCAGTGCGGGTGCTAGTGTCATTATTTAAACAACCAAGTGGCAAGACGCTCTGGGTCGAGTATGGCGTGACGGGCAACACCAGCAAAGTGTCTGCGATTGTTTACAGCTACACGGGCTCCAGTGCACGAGTAAACAAAGGAATGACACTATTTCTGTGAAAAATTCCCGTGCCAAGCGGTATCTCCCCGCAGCGTTATTAATTACGCCTGCGCTATTAACCTTGGCCGTTGTCATCGGCTACCCCGTCATCCGCGCCATCATGCTCTCTTTCCAAGGCAACCGCCGTCTAGATCCAGAGACTGGCACGTTTGTTGAAGGTGGATTCGCCGGACTAGAAAATTACTTGTACTGGATCACCAACCGCTGCATGTCCCCCTCAGGCGAGGTCACCGTTTGTCCCCCAGGCGTTATTGCCACGGACTTTTGGCCGGCGGTTAAAATCACCATCTTCTTCGCTGTCACCACCGTGCTGCTGGAAACCATCCTTGGCATCATGATGGCCCTGATTATGAACGGTGAGTACCGCGGCCGCGGCCTGGTTCGCGCGGCAGTGCTTATTCCATGGGCCATTCCAACTGCCGTAACCGCGAAGCTGTGGCAGTTCATGTTCGCACCACAAGGCATTGTGAACTCTGTTCTGAATCAACAAATCCACTGGACCACCGACCCGTGGGCAGCGCGATTGGCCGTCATCATCGCCGATGTGTGGAAGACGGCTCCATTTATGGCGCTGCTGATTTTGGCTGGTCTGCAGATGATTCCGAAGGACGTCTATGAAGCTGCCCGCATTGACGGTGCTTCACGTTGGCAGACCTTCATTCACATCACGCTGCCACTGGTTAAGCCAGCGCTGATGGTAGCCATCTTGTTCCGTACCTTGGATGCACTGCGCATGTACGACCTTCCGGTCATCATGATTTCTGGTTCCTCCAACTCGCCTACCGCAACCATCTCGCAGCTGGTTGTGGAGGATATGCGCCAGGGCAACTTCAACTCAGCCTCGGCAATGTCGACGCTGATCTTCCTACTGATCTTCGCCGTGGCATTTATCCTCATTAAGTTCCTCGGCGCCGATATCGCCGGCGGAACCGGCATGGAAAAACGCAAGTTGATTAAGAAACGCGGTGAAACCACCGACGTGGACGAAGCCGCCGATCCGACCGCTTCGTCAGCTGCAGGAGAATCTGGTGAGCTTCAGCCGACAGGTGTGGGCAGTTTGCCTGGCGGTCCCGCAGGCGGTTCACCAGGTGCTGCATCAGGCGATAGTGCGAAGGAGGAGCGCTAATGAAACAATCTAAGCTCTCACAAATCGGCCACTACGCCGGCATTATCTTCATCATGTTCTGGGGTCTGGCTCCGTTTTACTGGATGGTTGTCACCGCGCTGCGCGACTCCCGGCACACCTTTGACACCACTCCGTGGCCAACGCACGTTACCTTGCAGAATTTCAAGGATGCACTGGCAACCGATAAGGGCAATGACTTCCTCGGCGCCATTGGTAACTCGCTTTTGATCTCCCTGTGCACCACCGCGCTGGCCGTGGCGATTGGCGTATTTACCGCTTATGTTTTGGCGCGCATGGACTTCCCGGGCAAAGGCATTGTCACCGGCATCATTCTGGCGGCATCGATGTTCCCCGGCATCGCGCTGGTCACCCCACTGTTCCAGCTCTTTGGTGATTTGGGCTGGATTGGTACTTACCGCGCGATGATCATTCCGAATATCTCCTTCGCTCTGCCGCTGACCATTTACACATTGGTGAGTTTCTTTAGGCAGCTGCCATGGGAGCTCGAAGAGGCAGCGCGTGTGGATGGTGCGACTAAGGCGCAGGCATTCCGTTTGATTCTTTTGCCGCTGGCCGCACCGGCACTGTTTACCACCGCCATCATCGCGTTCATCACCACGTGGAATGAGTTCATGTTGGCACGTCAGCTGTCTACTACAGCAACCGAACCGGTCACCGTGGCTATCGCACGTTTCTCTGGACCATCTGCCTTCGAGTACCCTTACGCCGCCACCATGGCAGCGGGTGCACTGGTGACTATCCCGCTGATCATCATGGTTCTTGTCTTCCAGCACCGTATTGTTGCCGGCCTTACCGCCGGCGGCGTGAAGGGCTAGGGAGACAGCGTCGGATGAATACCAAGATGCATCCTGAACAAGCCCGCCTTCTTTGGGACTCTGTCATTGGATTCGTAGGGTTCATCACGGTGATGACTTACGTCCAAGCTATTCTCAATGTCTTTGCCCCTGCGCCAGCACTATGGCCAGGGTTTCTAGCCGCAGGCTTCACCCTTGGAATGTGGGGACTGCTGCGCGCTAAAAAGAAGTATTTTCGCCATCTCAACACAGAAAGTTCTGATGACTCATGACGAAACCAACCCCTCACCGCTGGTACGAAAATTCTGTGTTCTACCAAATCCTGGTGGGTGTCTTCAACGACACCACCGGTGAAGGCATTGGCACACTCAAAGGCGTGGAAGAAAAGCTCGATTATCTGCAGTGGCTAGGCATCGACTGCATTTGGCTCTCTCCTTTCTACGCCTCCCCGCTGCGCGATGATGGCTATGACATCGCAGATTACCGCGCGATTCATCCGGACTACGGCACCATGGAAGACTTTGATGACCTAATCGAAGCCATCCACGCCCGCGGCATGAAGCTGATTACAGACCTAGCGCTCAACCACACCTCTATGGACCATCACTGGTTCCAAGAGTCCCGCAAGGATCCACATGGCCCCTATGGCGACTATTACGTGTGGGGTGATGATCCGAACCGCTACCCGGAAATCCGCATCATCTTCACCGACACCGAGTCCAGCAACTGGAGCTTTGATGAAGTGCGCGGGCAGTACTACTTCCACCGCTTCTACAAAGAACAACCAGACCTCAACTACGACAGCCCCGCTGTACATAAAGAAGTACTTTCCCTCATTGATTTTTGGATGGACAAGGGCCTCGATGGTTTCCGCCTTGATGCTATTCCTTATCTATATGAACGTGATGGCGCCGGTGGGGAGAGTCTCCCGGAGACGCTAGAATTCATCGAAAAGCTGCGTGCGCACGTGGATGAGCACTACCCTGATGCCTTTATGATTGCGGAAGCTAACCAGCCTCCTAAGGAAACCCGCGAGTTCTTTGGCGACGGCGATCGCGTGCACATGGTGTTCAACTTCCCACTGATGCCGCGACTTTATCAAGCCATTGCCACGAGCCAGGCCAGCCCAATCATTGAAATCATGCCGGACCTGCTTCACTTGCCGCCGGGCGCGCAATGGGGCAACTTCCTGCGCAACCATGATGAACTCACTTTGGAGATGGTCTCCGGTCCTGAGCGGGAGTTGATGTATTCGGCTTATCTTCCCGATGATTCCATGCGTGCGCACCTGGGTATCGCGCGGCGTTTGGCGCCATTGATGGATCATGACCGCGCCAAGATTGAACTGATGTACGCGCTGATGTTCGGCCTGCCTGGCTCACCATTTTTGTACTACGGCGAAGAACTCGGCATGCACGATGACCCATCCCTGCCCGACCGATATGCCGTGCGCACCCCTATGCAATGGGAGCCCGGTCCGGGCGCAGGTTTTACCACCTCGAATACGCCGAAGCGTCCGATTGTCGGCGGCGAAGGTCTTTCCGTATCTGAACAACGCCATGACCCTGAATCTTTGCTGACCTTTGTACACACGCTTATCGCGGCGCGCAAAGCACATCCCGAACTGGGCATTGGAAACTATGAGACCAGTGATGTGGCGGAGCCTTCCCTGCTTGCTGTTACCCGCACGCTAAAGTCCGAAGACCGCGTCATCCCCTCCGATCCGCTTAGCTCCGCACCCTTGGTATGCCTGTACAACTTTGCCCCACACCCCATTGCTATCCCACCGCAGGCGCTAGCTGGGGTGAACGGCGTTGGCCACGTTGTCATCGGATCTTTTGATACCGCTTCTGAAGTCCATGCCGGCGACGCACTACCCGGCTTTGGTTTCGCCTGGCTGACCGCTTAGAAGGCTTCGGCAACACCAGAAAGCTCTAGGCAGCTCTATGCAGAGACGCGTAAGGATTGCCTGCTTTTACTCCCCGATAACCGCACGTAAACCGGTTGCCGGGGAGTAAGCTTTTCTGCAGCGAGCTTGCTCGCTACCCTAGCTATCCTGCGGTTATGTCACCTCAGGTGGTTTCCGGTCGCAGCAGTAGTCCAAAACCGCGATTTGGGAGTGCAGTTTATTCGGTTTTGCTTCGGAAAATGAGTGACCTTCGTCAAAACACGAGGGAATTCTCATATTTTTTCGGGCGACCAAAACGTTGTGACCTGCACGTTTTTGTTTTGTGATTGAAATCACCGGGATTCAATGGTGGAAACTGGCGGGAATAAAGTCTAGGATTTCGAAACATGACCATTTCCTCACCTTTCACGGATCTTGACAGCTTGGAAGACGACAACACCACCGCAGGCAAACTTGCCGAACTGAAGCGTCGCCGCGCTGAAGCGACCTTACCTATGGGTGAGGCCGCGGTTGAGAAGGTTCACGCACAGGACCGCCTCACCGCACGCGATCGCCTGGACTACTTGCTCGATGAGGGCTCCTTCGTGGAGACCGACATGCTGGCAAAGCACCGCACCACCGACTTCGGCATGTCCAAGAAGAAGATTGTCACCGACGGCATTGTGACCGGCTGGGGCACCATCGACGGACGCGAAGTCTGCATCTTCTCCCAGGACGGCACCGTCTTCGGCGGCGCACTCGGCGAAGTTTATGGCGAAAAGATGATCAAGATTATGGAGCTAGCCATCACCACCGGCCGCCCATTGATTGGTCTCTACGAAGGCGCTGGCGCACGCATCCAGGAAGGCTCCGTCTCCCTGGACTGGATTGCCCAGACCTTCTACCAAAACATCAATGCCTCCGGCGTCGTCCCACAGATTTCTGTCATCATGGGCGCATGTGCCGGTGGTAACGCTTACTCCCCTGCCCTGACTGACTTTGTTGTCATGGTGGACAAGAAGTCCAAGATGTTCGTCACCGGCCCAGACGTGATTAAGACCGTCACCGGTGAAGAAGTCACCCAGGAAGAACTGGGCGGCGCATCTGCACACATGATCAACGCTGGTAACTCCCACTACACCGCACAAAGCGATGAAGAGGCACTGGACTGGGTACACGACCTGGTTGGTTACCTGCCTTCCAACAACCGCCTGCAGGCACCGTTGGAAGACACCGACTTCATTGATGAAATCACCGCTGATGACCTCAAGCTGGATGAAATCATCCCAGACTCACCAACCCAGCCCTACGATGTTCGCGAAGTCATCGAGTCTTTGACCGATGAGGGCGAATTCATGGAAATCCAGGCTGAGCGCGCTGAGAACGTCGTTATCGCATTCGGGCGCATCGAAGGCCAGACCGTAGGCTTCGTTGCAAACCAGCCAACCGTCTACGCCGGCTGCTTGGACATCGACTCCTCCGAAAAGGCTGCACGCTTTATCCGCACCTGTGACTCCTTCAACATCCCACTGGTTCTGCTCGTGGACGTACCAGGCTTCCTGCCTGGCCTGGACCAGGAGCACAACGGTATTCTGCGTCGCGGCGCAAAGCTGCTCTACGCATACGGTGAAGCAACCGTTCCAAAGATCACCATCACCATGCGCAAGGCATACGGCGGCGCATACTGCGTGATGGGCTCCAAGGGCCTGGGCGCTGACGTCAACCTGGCATGGCCAACCGCGCAGATCGCAGTGATGGGCGCTTCCGGCGCTGTCGGCTTCATCTACCGCAAGGAACTCAAGCAGGCACACGAAAAGGGCCTGGACGTAGCCGAGCTGGCTAAGTCCTTCGAGCGCGAATACGAAGACCACATGCTCAACCCATACAAGGCAGCAGAGCGCGGACTTATCGACGCAGTCATCCTGCCATCTGAAACCCGTCAGATGGTTGCACGTAACCTGCGCCTGTACGCCGACAAGAACGTTGCACGTCCTGCCCGCAAGCACGGCAACATCCCGCTGTAAGAAGTAACTCCCCGAATATCGGCAAAGCACCGCTTCACCTATGACAGTCATGGCGGCTGTCAATGGGTGAATGCGGCCTCGCTATGTCGAAGCATGTTCGGGGTTGTAAACTAGCTGTTTATGACTAAAAAACCGGATCTGAAAACGACTGCCGGCAAGATCGAAGACTTAGATCAACGCGTCACCGAATCCCTAAACCCCTTGGGTGTGGGCGCAGTTGACGGTGGCCAAGAAGCTGGCCAGCTCACTGCACGGACCCGAATTGATGCTTTGCTCGATGCCGGTTCTTTTGTTGAAACTGACGCACTTGCACGCCACCGCTCCGTGGACTTTGACCGTGAGCACAACAAGCCATCCACCGATGGTGTTGTGACCGGTTACGGCACACTGGACGGCCGCAAGGTCTGCGTGTTTAGCCAGGACGAGTCCATTTTTGAGGGCACCTTGGGTGAGGTTAATGGCGAGAAGATCATCAAGATCTACGACCTAGCCCTCAAGACTGGTGTTCCTATTGTTGGCATTCATGCTTCTGCTGGTCCTCGTGTCCAGGAAGGCATTGTCACTTTAGGCATGTACGGCCGCATCATGGCGCGTGCAACTTCAGCTTCTGGTTTGATTCCGCAGGTCTCCGTTGTCGTTGGTGATACTGAGGGCATGGCGTCATTCTTGTCTGGCTTCTCCGACGTTGTTGTTATGACCTCGCAGGCTGCTTTGCACCAGGCACGTCCAAGCGTTGTTGCGCAGGTCTTTGGCGAGGATGTCACTGCCGCTGAGCTAGGTGGCGCTGGCGTTCACTCTGAAAATGGCACCGCGCAGATCGTTGCCGAGTCTGATGAGCAGGCTTTGCTCATGGCTCGTGATGTGTTGGGCTATTTGCCGGTGAATAACCGTGCGGAAGCTCCGCGCACCGAGGCTGAGATTATGTCCGGTTCAATTGCGGACAACAACACCGAGGAAGATAAGAAGCTGCTGGATATCATTCCGGATGAGGCTTCTACTGCCTATGACATGCGCGAGGTTGTAGACAACGTCGTCGATGATGCTTCTTTCTATGAAGTCAGCGGCGCTTTTGCCCCCAACGTGCTCACCGGTTTTGCACGTATTGAGGGCCGCAGCATCGGTGTTGTTGCCAACCAGCCAATGGCTAATGCTGGCGCGCTGGATTCGGCAGCAGCAGAAAAGGCAGCTCGTTTCATCCGCACCTGCGACGCTTTCAACACCCCAGTTGTTACTTTCGTAGACTCCCCTGGCTTCGTGCCTTCCGCTGAGGAAGAAAAGTCTGGCTTGGTTCGTCGTGCTACCAAGCTTGCTTATGCCTACGCGGAAGCATCCGTGGGCAAGATTACGGTTATCACCCGCAAGGCTTTGGGCCCAGCATTCGTGTTCATGGGTTCCAAGGATTTGGGTGCGGATCTTGCTTATGGTTGGCCAACCGCTGAGATTGCTGTCGCGCAGACCTCCCAGGCTGCCGAAGACATCTACGGCGCAGACGCCACCGAAGAGCAAAAGGCTGAGCTGGAAGAGAAGTTCATGGGTCCATACCAGGCTGCTGAGCGCGGCATGGTGGACGCGGTTATCTCTCCTGCTGCAACCCGCGGTCACTTGATTGAAGGCCTGCGCCTTCTTGAACGCAAGGTTGTTCCAGCTGCCCTGAAAAAGCACGGCAACATCACGTTATAACCCCACACTGACCCCGCATGCTGTCACAAGAGCGCAAAAGCTTTTCGCAGCTGTAGACCACGTACACAATCTGTGGCAGTCTTAAGAAGCAATCAGAGACTGCCGCACAGGGTGTACAACACCAAAGGAAGAGAAGACATGACCACTTCGACTGTTACTGATTACGCCGACAAGGCCACCTCAGCACCACTGTTTAGCGTGGTCAAGGGCAACCCTTCCGCAAGCGAGATCGCTGCGCTGACCGCGGTGTTCGCGCAGCTTTCCAGCCAGGCACGCCGTGACGCTGCTGGCGCTGGTGTGTCCAAGCACGGTGAGCGCAACTTGTGGGGCCGCCCAGAGGACCGTTTCAACTCCCAGCTGCAGTTCAACCCAGCCGCGTTTAAGAACGTTCGCTTCTACTAAGCCACCGGCAACCGCCGGTAAAGATCCGGCCTCAGCTCCGGTCATAAAAGCGGTGCTTCTAAGTCAACGCCGCAGTTAGTTTTAGCCATAAAGCGGTGGCGCACACGATTTCGATCGTCTGTGCGCCACCGCTTCTTTTTATGCTTCACGGGCGATAGTGATCTAAAATTCCCCGCATGCAAATTATTCTCGCTTCTCAATCCCCATCACGCGCTTCCATTCTGCGCGGCGCGGGTGTTGAGCCGGTTCTGCGCCCGGCGCACGTGGATGAAGCATCTCTCATTGATTCTCTCGGCGATGCTGCCCCCGCCGAGGTTGTTTCGCAGTTGGCTGTTGCCAAGGCAAAAAAGATTGCCCCTGATTTCCCGAATGATGTTGTTATTGGCGGCGATTCCATGTTGCTGCTTGATGGCCAGCTGCAAGGCAAGCCACATACTATCGATGCCACCATCTCCCGCTGGGAGCAGCAAGCCGGCAAGACCGCTGAGCTACTCACCGGCCATTGCGTCATCTGGGGCGACGAGATGCACGTTGAGACCTCTAAGACCACTGTGCGCTTCGCACAGGCCACCCTGGCTGATATCCGCGCCTATGCCGCCACACAAGAGCCGCTCGAATGCGCCGGCGCTTTCACGCTAGAGGCCATCGGTGGCTGGTTCATCGATCGCATTGAAGGCGATCCTTCATCGGTCATCGGGCTCTCCCTCCCGGTTGTGCGCCGCGCCCTTTACTCCTTCGGCCTGTCCGTCAGTGAGTTCTGGACGCCGTGCACCATTAAGGCCGACGCCGAAGAAACCACAGTGGACTCCACTGCACCCCTGGCACCTGTCACAAACTAGGGCCGCCGGGTAGATTGGTCAGCATGGAAATGAAAGACATGCTTGCGCCACCACCAGTAAAACTCCCGGAAGATCCAGCTTTGGCTGAGGCTTCGAATCTTTCCCCGCGTGAGCTGGCAGCAAAGTTCCCTGCCAGCCCCTACGCGTGGGCTGTTCTTGCGGAAGCAGAGCTAGAAGAAGCCAAGGCATCGGCTGCCGATGGTGCGAAGGCTGAGCCTTCCGCATTCATCACCGCTTATGCTTTTGCTCGCACGGGCTACCACCGCGGGCTGGACCGTCTGCGCGGTAATGGTTGGAAGGGCTGGGGTCCCGTTCCTTTTGATCACGAGCCAAACCAGGGCGTGCTGCGCGCCATCGCTGCCCTCGGACACGCATCCCAGGCAATCGGCGAGGATGAAGAATATGACCGTCTTCGCCAGATGCTTTCCGATGCCGACCCAGCGTCCGTCGCCACATTGCTCGACGGTCAATAAAATTTAGCTTTTTACCCCAGTAGCCTGCGCTTCTCACATTATTCAGTGAGATGCGCAGGCTTTATCACTATTGTGGCAGCCATGACCAAGATTGAACCTAAAATCCAGTTTCCATCTATTGGCTTTGGCACCGTGCACCTTGATGGTGCGGCGGGCGTTGAGGCCATGTCTTCTGCCATCAAGACTGGCTACCGGTTGATTGATACTGCGTACAACTATGAAAATGAGGGCGCAGTCGGCGTTGCGCTGCGCGAATCGGGTGTGCCGCGCGACGAGCTCATTGTGACTTCAAAGCTCCCGGGACGTTTCCACGAGTTTGATTTGGCGCGCCCACGCATTGAGGAAAGCTTGTACCGATTGAGCCTGGATCATCTGGATCTGTTGCTTATCCACTGGCCAAACCCCAGCAAGGACCTTTATGTTCAGGCGTGGCAGGCGCTCATTGATGCCCGCGATCGCGGCCTTGTCCGCCATATCGGCGTCTCCAACTTTTTGCCAGAGCACATCGAGCGCTTGGAGAAGGAAACCGGTGAGCTTCCAGCGGTAAACCAGATTGAGCTACACCCCTACTTCCCACAGGTTGAGCAGGTGGAATGGCATGATGCCCGCGGCATTGTCACCGAGGCGTGGAGCCCGCTGAGCAACGGCCGTGGCTTGGTCGAGGAGCCGCTGTTGGCTGAGATCGGCAAAAACCACGGCGTGGGCGGCGGCGAGGTCGCGCTTGCTTGGCACCACGCACGTGGCATTGTTCCGATTCCACGCTCCACAAAGCCGGAGCGTCAGAAGTCCAATCTAGATGCGGTCAACATTGAGCTCAGCGCGGAAGAGATTGAGTCCATCACCGCACTGGGCCGTCCTGATGGCCGCATCAAGGACCAGAATCCGGCGTACTACGAAGAGTTCTAGCGCTTCTACTTGCCCTTCATTGAGCCGGTCTCATCGAAGTTGGTGTGGAAGCTCAGCGCAGTACGCAGGTCATGCGGCGTGTGCTGGAACTTGTTCTTGCGGGCGCGCTCGAAGTACTCCTCCAGCAGTGGGCGGTATTCAGGGTGCGCCACGGCAATCATCTTTGCCACGCGCTCGCGTGGGGAAAGCCCGCGCAGGTCTGCGTAGCCATATTCGGTGATAATGACCATCGCATCATGTTCGGTGTGGTCAATGTGAGAGGCAAAAGGCACGATTGCTGAAATCGCATCACCCTTGGCCACCGATGGGGAGATGGACGTCGATGCAAACGCGTTGCGGGTAAAATCACCGGAGCCGCCGATACCGTTCATGATCCGAGTACCGACAACGTGCATGGAGTTCACGTTGCCATAGATGTCTGCTTCAATCATGCCGTTAGATGAAATCAGCCCCATGCGGCGAATAACCTCAGGGTTATTTGAGATCTGCAGCGGACGCAACACCAAGTGGTTGCGGTACTTCGATGCCTCACGGTTCATCTTTTCTGCATACTCAGGCGAGAGTGCAAAGGAGGTTGCGGAGGCAACGGTCATCTTGCCGGCATCGATCAAATCCAGCGTGCCATCTTGAACAACCTCGGTATAAGCCTGAATGTTTTCAAACTTGGAGTCCAATAAGCCCGCCATCACAGCATTCGGCACATTGCCCACGCCGGACTGCATGATGTAGCCGTCATAAGTTAGACGCCCCGCCTGAACTTCACCTTCGAGAAAGTCTAGAAAGTGCCCGGCGGTCTGTTTCGATGTTTCATCCAAAGGCTTGAATGGGCTGTTGCGGTCTGGCGCATCAGTTTCAACTACTGCTACAACTTTGTCCGTATCAATCTGAATGAAGGTCTGACCAATGTGGTCGCCCACGTTGTTGATTGGAATCGGCGTGCGGTTTGGCAGGTGCGGCACGCGGTAGACATCCGCCATACCCTCCAGGTCCAAAGACTGCCAGGAATTGACCTCAATGATGAGCTTCTTCGCAGCAGCGATGCATTCTAGGTTGTTGCCCACACCGGAAGAAGGAATCAGATGGCCTTCTTCAGTAATGCGGGTGACCTCCACGACGGTAACGTCCAGGTCACCGAAGAAGCCCTGTTCCACCTGCAGGCCCGAGTGGGACAGGTGAATGTCCTGGTACTTCATCTCACCGGAGTTAATCTTGCCGCGCATCTCCGGATCGGATTGATAAGGCATGCGGTAGTTGATGGCATCAGCTTCCGCCAGCACACCATCACAGTCCGGGGCAGTTGAAGCGCCGGTAATCAGATTGATGGTGAATTCATTGCCCTTCTCATGGGCTTGCTTGGCGCGGTTCGCAATCGCCGTTGGCAGGGCCTTGGGATAAGCCGCGCCAGTAAAGCCAGACATTCCGACGGTGTCGCCGTGGTTGACAAATTCAGCTGCTTCATCAGCGGTCATGACCTTGGAGGCCAGGTGCTTGCTTGCAATTCTTTAAGACATGTTTTCTTCCTATATCGATTGATAGATGGTCTTATTCAGGCCACTTGTTACCGCGAATGACTTCAACGAAGTCGCCGCGTTCAAAACCAGGAACGAAGTGCTCAAGGACGTCAGCCTTGACGTTGCCAAAGGTGGTCTCGGGGCGGTCTTTGATGCCGTCAGTAAAGGCAGCAAGAATCTGATTCTTGAAGTCTGGGCGTGGGTGCGCGGCAACAATCTCCGCGCGCTGCTCTTCGGTAATGGTGTCGTAGCCCAAGCCAAGCACGTCATGTTCAACGCCCCGGGTCACCAAAGCGACCTCAGCTGCCATGTGTAGTGGAATCTCTGGGGTGGTATGCAATGCAATGGCATTCCAAACCTTCTCCGCGGCATCGTCGGTAACGCCATGAGAAAGCAGGAAGCGACGTGCCTCATCAGCGCCGTCGATTTCGAAACGCTGGTCGGTGCGACGGTATTTTTCCGTCAGGCCGAGGTCGTGGAACATTGCGCCCACATAGAGCAGCTCAGGGTCGTAGGAAATGCCGTCTTGTTCGCCACGCAATGCGCCGAAGATAAAGACGCGACGGGAGTGGTCAAAGATGAGCTGGGATGCGAATTCACGGACAAGTTCAGTTGCTTCTTGCGCAAGCTTGGAATCCGGGATGCTAATTCCGGAGATTGTCTCTGCCATAACGTGCTCCTTCTTGGTGGGGTTACGTTGTGGACCGATAGTGATGTCCACAATCTCCTTCCACCGTTGCAGACTGGGCTACACTCAAACCATGTCTAACAGGCCACATAAACCACAATTTAGGACATTCAGTGGCTATGGGAAGAGGTTGAGCACGCCATGAAAAAGGTCGGATTCCTGACATTTCCTGGGGTCACATTGATGGATGTCTCCGGACCGGCAGAGGTTTTAAGCCGGGCGCCAGGCTATGAGATTGTGCGCTTCTCCCCTGCTGGCGGCACGGTGGAATCCACCAGCGGCATTGCGGTCGCCAATACGCTTAAACCGACGGCCGAAGCCGCAGCTGATTTAGACATCCTCATCATCGCGGGTTCTGATTTATTGCCTGAGCAGCCCTGGCCAGAGGGCCTGTTGGATGCAGCAGACCTGTTGATTTCGCATATGGAAGGCACGCGCCGTGTGGCTAGTGTCTGCACCGGCGCGTTTATACTCGCGGAGCTCGGACTGTTGGATGGACGGCGGGCTACCACCCACTGGAAGAACGCTCAGGAGTTGGCACGGCGCTACCCCACCATCAAAGTGGACCCGGACACTTTGCATGTTCACGATGGCCGCTTTATCTCCTCGGCTGGTATTACCGCCGGCATTGATTTGGCACTGTCGATTGTGGAGGAAGACCACGGTGCTACCACCGCCCGCTCCATTGCCCAAGACATGGTGGTCTTCATGCACCGCCCCGGCGGGCAGTCACAGTTTGTTGGACATGACATCCCATTGGCGGTTGCCAACCCCGTTGTTGAAAACGCGATGGCGGCATTCCACGCGGACCCCCAAGGCGAGCATTCCTTGGCGTCTTTGGCCAAGTCAGTGGCCGTTAGTCCACGCCATCTGGGCAGGCTCTTCCAACAAGAACTTGGAATGTCCCCCGGAAAGTGGATTGAGAAAATGCGTCTGCACAGAGCGCAGGAACTCATTCTTGCTGGCTATAGCGTGACCGCGGCGGCGCGCCATTCCGGCTTTGGCAACGATGAAAACCTGCGCCGCGCCTTTGAACGCCGCCTTCGCATGTCGCCCACGGAATACCGCGCACGCTTTAGCTCAACATTTCGCTAAGTCCGCTCGATGCCAGCTCACCCTTCCTGAAGCAGTTACTCGTTATCGCGTAGAAATTCTTCCCCAATTTGATTAATAAATCCTCAAGAATACACAAAAAATATAATGAGTGCTTATTTTTGCCTCGAATCACATCTTCCCCTAGCCTGGGTCAAGTGCCTTAGCAGGTATTTCAAATGCAAAAGGATTACGGAGGTTTTATGGCATATCTTGCCAAGTCTCATAAAAGAGAAACTTCTGAAGATCCGACAAGTACTGATTCTTCAGAAGAGTTAAAGCATTCAACTGTCAATAAACCTGTATTCTTCACAGCCGCAGGTTTGATCATCGCATTCGTCCTATGGGCTTGGGTGGCCCCTGGACAAACAGAAGCTGTGATTTTCGGGTCTATGGATTGGATTGCGGAAAATCTTGGCTGGTACTACATACTCACTGCGGGGATAATCGTCCTTTTCGTCATAGTCATCGCTCTGACACGCGTGGGCAATACGCGACTCGGCCCAGACCATTCTCGCCCGAAGTATCGGATGTTTACCTGGGCGTCAATGTTGTTCGCAGCCGGTATCGGCGTCGACCTGATGTTCTTTTCCATCGCCGGTCCAGCAACAAACTTTCTCACGCCGCCAGAGGCAGCACCGCTTTCAGACGAAGCTGCCCGCATGGCTGCTATTTGGACAATGTTCCACTACGGCATTCCCGGATGGGCCATGTATGCACTCATGGGTGTGGCACTGGGACTATTCGCTTACCGCTACCATCTGCCGCTAAGTATCCGCTCCGCGATTGCGCCCATCTTCGGTAAGCGCATTCATGGCGCAACCGGAAATGCCGTAGACATCACCGCCACACTCGGAACCATCTTCGGTATTGCGACCTCATTGGGTATCGGCGTTGTATTCCTGAACTACGGTCTTTCAGAGTTGTTCGGGCTTCCGACCAATGCCGCGGTGCAGGTCGCACTCATTGCGCTAGCCGTACTCATCACAGTTCTTTCTACAGTTTCCGGAGTTGATAAGGGCATTCGCCGGCTCTCCGAGCTCAATGTTTTGCTTGCTCTGGGTTTGTTGTTGTGGATCTTGGTTACCGGTAAGACCGCAGAGCTGCTCGGTCAGCTTGTGCAGAACATCGGCGATTTCTTCAGCCGTTTCCCCGGCATGCTGCTTAATAACTTTGCATATACCGAAGGTGCTCCAAGCTACCCTGCTGATCAATGGTTGGGTGACTGGACGTTGTTCTTCTGGGCATGGTGGATGGCTTGGGCCCCGTTCGTTGGTCTGTTCCTTGCACGCATCTCCAGAGGACGCACGCTTCGTGAGTTCATCTTCGGCGTGCTCATCATCCCGTTTGGATTCATCTTGCTGTTCGTTTCCATCTTCGGCAACGCAGCACTGTCCTACTTCCGTGCAGGTGATGACGCATTCCTCCAGGAAGCAGTTGAACTACCAGAATCAGGATTCTTCAATCTCCTGTCGCAGTTCCCTGGCGGCACTTTCCTCATCGCTGTTGCAGTGTTCGTAGGCATGCTCTTCTACATCACCTCTGCCGATTCCGGCTCACTCGTCATGGCCAACATGACATCGAACGCTTCCTTGCAAGATTCCGATGGCGCACCGTGGCTTCGCATTTTCTGGGCAGTTGTTACCGGCGCACTAACTCTGGTCATGCTCTTCATTGACGGTGTTTACACCCTCCAAGCTGCTGCGGTGCTTATCGGCCTCCCATTTTCTGTAGTGATGTACCTGCTCATGGCCAGTGTGCTCAAAGCACTGCGCGCTGAATCTCGCAGTCTTGACTCAAGGCTTCAAACGGTAGCTATAGCCTCCCGAGGCACAGCTGCTGTCACTGATCAAATACCTTGGAAGGAACGCCTAGCAGGACGAATGGCGTTCCCAGGACCTGAGGAAGCTAGAACCTTCGTAGAAGAAATCGGTACTCCAGCTGTAGAGACTGTTGCGCTGGAACTTCGGGAACTCGGTGCAGACGTCTCGCTCTCCAAGGGAGAATCAGCAGAAGATGGCATGCCGTTCGTCGACGTAACAATTAAGTTCCCCGAACAAGAGGATTTCAAGTACCAACTGTGCCCTGTCATGCATGAAACCCCTACTTGGGCAGCCAACAGTGAAAAATATGACGAAAGCTTCCACACCGTAGAGGTATTTACTGCTCGCGGTACCCGCGGCGTCAACGTCATGGACTTCACAGAAGACCAGGTCATCGCAGATGTTGTGAGTTCTTATGAAACCCACCTCACCTACATGGCCATGGGCGGCGCGGAAGGTACCTCCTTCACAGGTGTCGAGGCTCAGGCTCCCACCGAATGGGACGGGACAGGTAGCGTCGATTCCGAACTAACGGAACATGAAGCCAACTCAAATTAAGAAAGTGAGTACTCAAATGACTAAGAATCAACATTTCATTAACGGTGAATGGGTAGACTCCATTTCTGGAGCCACACGCACCATCATCTGCCCTGCTAACGGCGACGTCGTTGCCGAAGTAGCCGAAGGCGGCAAGGAAGATGTAGAAAAGGCTATTATCGCAGCGCGCGAAGCATTTGAATCAGGTGTGTGGTCAGGCGTTGCGGCCTCCAAACGTGGAGATTTCTTGATCAAGGTCGCTGAGGAAATCGAGCGTCGTAAGGATGAGTTCGCTCGGGCCGAGGCACTGGATACAGGCAAGCGCCTCGTCGAGGCCGAGGGCGATATGGATGATATCGCTAGCTGTTTCCGTTATTACGGGAAGATTGCTGATTCCAATCCTGGCCGTATCGTCGACGCCGGCGACCCAACGGTCCTTTCCCGCGTAGCTTATGAGCCAATGGGCGTTTGCGGAATGATTACGCCATGGAACTTCCCGCTGCTTCAGGCTTCGTGGAAGATTGCGCCTGCATTGGCAACCGGAAACTCTTTTGTCATTAAGCCTTCAGAGCTCACACCGTCTACGACGCTGCTGATTGCTGATGTACTCGATTCCTTGGGTCTTCCAGCTGGCGTAGCCAATGTGGTTATGGGTGACGGCGTCAATGTAGGCTCTGTGCTCTCCTCCCACCCAGAAATCGATCTCATCTCATTTACTGGTGGTTTAGCCACCGGCCAGAAGATTGCAGAATCAGCAGCTAAGGGTGTCAAGAAGGTAGCCCTCGAGCTCGGTGGCAAGAATCCAAATATAGTCTTTGCAGATGCTGATTTCGATGCCGCTGTCGATAATGCGCTCAACGCTGGCTTCTTGGATTCTGGACTCGTATGTTCCGCCGGTGCTCGTCTCATTGTCGAAGAATCAATCGCCGAAGAATTCGTCGATGAGCTGGTGCGCCGTGCCGAAGGCATCGTGATGGGCGGACCTTTCGATGAAAAGGCAGAGACCGGCCCCCTCATTTCTGAAGCACACCGCGACAAGGTCACCGATTACGTCAACCGCGGCATTGAAGCCGGCGGTCGCCTACGCTGCGGCGGGCACTGGGGAGGAGAAGAGCTGGCTGCAGGATACTTCTACGCCCCAACCGTTATTGACCAAGTGGAATCAGACAACCCTGCGGTACAGGAAGAAGGCTTCGGCCCTGTCATCACTGTAGAGACCTTCCAAACCGAGGCAGAGGCTATCGCTTTGGGCAATGACACTGACTACGGACTCGCTGGTGCTGTCTGGTCTTCCAATCAGGGCACTGCGCACCGAGTTTCCACCAAGCTGCGCCACGGCACCATCTGGATCAACGACTATCACCCATATATCCCGCAGGCAGAGTGGGGCGGATTCAAGATGTCCGGCGTTGGACGTGAACTTGGCCCATCCGGCCTTGAGGAATACCAGCAGGCTAAGCACATCTACCAAAACACTGAGCCGGCAGCTACCGGATGGTTCCCTGAAAAGTCCAGCACCAAGTAAGCAAATTTAAATAGACAACCAAAAAGGAGATTTCAATGGCTGAACAGAAGGAATACGACTACATCATTGTTGGTGGTGGCTCGAGCGGTGCTGCATTGGCTGCCCGTTTGAGTGAGAACCCTGATGTGACCGTCGCCCTTCTTGAGGCAGGGCCGCATGACTCCAAGCACGATGAGGTGCTCACCCTAAATCGCTGGCCGGAACTGCTGGAGTCAGGACTTGACTGGGACTACCCAATCGAGCAGCAAGAAAACGGTAATTCCTTCATGCGGCATTCGCGCGCAAAGGTGCTGGGCGGGTGTTCCTCCCATAACTCATGCATCGCTTTTCACACTCCTGCAGAAGATGCAGACTTGTGGGAGAAACTCGGGGCAACTGGCTGGAACCGTGATTCAATACTTCCACTGATCAAAAAGCTTGAGACCAATGATCATGAGGGTGATCAAAACGGTCATGATGGCCCAGTAAACCTCATGTCTGTTCCAGCTGAAGATCCGGTTGGTGTTGCTGTCCTTGATGCCTGCGAAGAAGTTGGAATTCCCCGCAAGACTTTCAATAAGGGAGAAACCGTAAAGCACGGCGCGAACTTCTTCCAGATCAACTCGAAACTAGACGGAACGCGTTCTTCTTCCTCCGTTTCTTATCTGCATCCCATCGAAGGACGTGAGAACCTCGATATTCTCACTGACATGTGGGTCTCCCGCATAGTCTTCGACGAAGATAACAACGCAACGGGTATCGAGTACATGCGCGATGTGTTTGGACGCCGTGCAGTATTAAAAGCAGAGCGTGAGGTCATTATCTCCGCTGGCGCAATCAACACCCCACAGTTGCTCATGCTCTCAGGAATCGGCCCGGCCGATCACCTCACGGAAAATGGCATTGATGTGCGCGTGGACTCCCCTGGTGTTGGCTCCAACCTGCAGGATCATCCTGAAGCCGTGATCAATTTCGAAACCAAGGTTGATATGGTGTCGGATTCTACCCAGTGGTGGGAAATCGGTATCTTCACTCAGATTGATGAGAATACCGATTTGCCGGACTTGATGATGCACTATGGTTCGGTTCCCTTTGATATGCACACGCTGCGCCAGGGCTTCCCAACTGCGGAGAATTCTTTCGCGCTCACTCCTAACGTGACCCACGCTAGGTCTCGCGGTACGGTACGTCTTCGCTCTAATGATTTCCGTGATAAGCCTGCTGTTGATCCTCGCTATTTTACCGATGAGGAAGGCTACGACATGCGTATTGCCGTCGAGGGTATCAAGTTAGCGCGCAAGATCGCCTCGCAATCAGCGCTTGCCGATGTAGTCAAGCGTGAGCTCTCCCCTGGCCCTGAAGTGCAGACTGACGAGGAAATCGCCGACTACATTTCAAAGACGCACAACACGGTTTATCATCCAGCAGGTTCATGCCGTATGGGCTCGCCTGATGATGACATGTCGCCGCTGGATCCACAGCTACGGGTCAAAGGTGTTAAGCGCTTGCGCGTTGCCGATGCATCGGTGATGCCACAGCTGGTCGCCGTAAACCCGAACATCACCTGCATGATGATTGGTGAACGCGCAGCTCAGCTCATCTCTGAAGGCTAAAAGCTTCGGTAGATTCCGAGGTACTGATTCGAATTAAGCTCCTGCTCACCGCGACCGTCTTGGTTGCCGTGGGCAGGAGCTTTCTTAGCTCTCTTAGGCGTCTACCTTCGCGGCTTCGTTTTCTTCCACGCGAGCAATGGCAACGGCAGCGACCTTTTGCTGAATGCCCATGTCGAGTTCGGAGGTGAAACCAACGCAGGAGCAGTTAATTTCACCGAGGACGTAGGTGTCGTTGCCGTCTTCGTCATCGGCAAGCATGAAATCTGCGGTCCAGACCAAAGGAATGTTGTCGCCGCCGAGCTTTTCGGCGATAACTGGGCGGGCTTCGGCGAACATGTCCACCAAATCTTGCCACGCTTCTGGGGTGTCATAGCTGTACTTCGCGCCGGAGAACAGCGTGGCAGAGAAGTTATCGCCGCCCTCTGCTGGCTTCTTGTGCACCACGAAGACTGGCTCCTCGCCCACGAGCAGGATGCGGATTTCGCCCTCGACAATGCGCGGCATAAAGCGCATGTCCACCAGCATGCCGTTATCACCAATGATGTAGCGGTCGCAGAATTCCATGAATTCACCCAGCTCACGGATCTCGGTGTGGTTATCCACCGCTTCCGTGCACTTGAGCTGCGTATCCAACGGCAAAGGAGTGCCCGGTGTAACTGATGCAGCCAGTTCCTTATCTTCTAGCTGCACGCGCCAAATGCCGGAGCCAGTAGAACCACGGTTCTGCTTCAGCACGCGCTCACCAAAGGACAAGGAGGTTGGGAAAGTGTCGTGGAAGGTTTCCACGTCGTAATAAGCAGCGGTATCGGAAGGCACCAAGTCCGTGTCATTGAGTTTGACGAGGGCATCCTTCGCGCCATAGGCCATCATCTCTTCTGGTGTTGACATGCCCACCAGACCTGCCTCAGTGAGCTGGGTCAGCAGCTCAAAGTAGACCTTCTCACCACCGGGAATATTGCCCGGGTTCACGCGAGAGATATAGGCATCAAAGTTTTCAGAAACATAGGTGAAGATATCCTCGCGCCATTCGGGGCGGAAGTAGACAACCTCAGCATGCCAGCCGGTTTCCAGAATGGAATTCACAATCGGCATGGTGTCTTTGCGGTGACCATCAAAATACTTGTCAGAGCCGCCTTCGGCTTCGAAGACCACAATTGCTTTGTGCATGGGACTCTCCCTTCAAGGGTTAGTGGAGAAAAAGGGGTGATATACAAGTGGGCACCGCTTAGGCTCATCACATTCAGCCGCACCCTCCACATGAAAAATAGCGCATAAACCCGTGGGCAGCGCACTCAACCGAAGGGCAATTTTTATGGGGGTAACCTGCGCCTTTAACGTTATAGAAATTGAAAAACAGCAAGGTCAGATACCTATTCCCCACGGTGCGCAGGGCGCGCACCGTTCACTATGCGAATTTTCTGTAGTCAATACCACATTTTGCCATCCCAAGTGACCATTCGAGGGCCAGCACTGTAAGGTTGAGGTGACGTATTGGAGCCAATAAATAGTTTCCACAATAAAGAAAGGCCGTCGACGTGACCGAATTCGATCCGCACCCACCTTTTCAGGATTACGCACACCCCGGCCGCCTCGTATCGGCGCCCTGGTTATCCGCACGCCTAGGCATTAAAGGCCTTCGCGTAATCGAGGTCGATGAGGACTCATTGCTCTACGATATCGGCCACATCCCTACCGCCACCAGGATTAACTTCCACACTGAGTTGTTAGATCAGGACACCCGTGACGTTGTCGATCCTGCGGGCTTTGCAGCATTGATGCGCGACAAGGGCATCAAGCGCGATGACACCATCGTCATCTACGGCGACAAGTCCAACTGGTGGGCTGCCTTCGCACTGTGGATCTTCGAACTTTATGGCCATGAGGACGTTCGCCTGCTCGACGGTGGTCGCGATTCGTGGATGGCGGAAGAGCGCGATACCTCCTATATGGTGCCAGACTTCCCAGAATCTGATTACCCAGAATCCCCACGCAATGACGCGGAACTGCGTGCATTCGTTACTGAACTGATTGAGCAGGATCCAAAGCGCGCGATCATTGATACCCGCAGCGTTGAAGAATACAACGGTGAGCCAACCTCACATTCCGCAAGCGGTGACTCCCAGTACGGAACCACCTTCCGCCACGGCCATATTCCGGGTGCAACCCACATCAAGTGGGACGCGGCGACCTACGCGAATTCTACTTTCCGCCCGCTGAAGGATCTGGAATCCACCTACGGTGAGCTGCGTTCGGCGTCGGAAGTTGTTTTGTACTCCCACCTCGGCGCACAGGGCGCACACACCTGGTTCGTCCTTAAGTACTTGCTGGGCTTCGACAACGTCCGTAACTATGACGGCGCGTGGGCAGAGTGGGGCAACATGGTCCGCATGCCGATTGAAAAGTCCGCCAACTAATCCAAAATAGAGCCATCACGGATTAGTTTAAAAGACATCCGGTTGCAGAGATTCACCGAGGATTCGCCAGATGTAATTAAAGACACGCCCGTACCTTCACACATTTGTGCTGGTACGGGCGTTTTATCTATTGTTTGTTGCGAAAAAGCAAAATATGACGGTATTCTCATGTTTCTGTGTGTAAGAATAGCTAGAGTTCAAACTTATTAATTTTTAGGAAGGTCTAATAGCCGTGGCAGTTGAATCCAAGAAGATCACCAAGGTTCTTATCGCCAACCGCGGCGAAATCGCGGTTCGCGTTATTCGCGCAGCTCGTGATGCCGACATCGCATCGGTTGCGGTCTATGCGGAACCAGATGCAGATGCACCATTCGTCGCTCTTGCCGATGAAGCATTTGCCCTTGGCGGTCAAACTTCAGCAGAGTCCTACCTTGCTATTGACAAGGTTCTGGACGCCGCGAAGAAGTCCGGCGCGGACGCCATCCACCCTGGTTATGGTTTCTTGTCTGAGAACGCTGAGTTCGCACAGGCAGTCATCGACGCTGGCATCATCTGGATCGGCCCATCACCAAAATCGATTGCTGACTTGGGCGACAAGGTTACCGCTCGCCACATCGCTGAGCGCGCGGAAGCGCCAATGACCCCTGGTACCAAGGACCCCGTTGCGGACGCTGCTGAGGTTGAGGCATTTGCTGACCAGCACGGTCTGCCAATTGCCATCAAGGCAGCTTTCGGCGGCGGCGGCCGCGGCATGAAGGTTGCTTATGAAAAGTCTGAGGTTGCTGAGCTCTTCGAGTCCGCAACCCGTGAGGCAGTCACTGCCTTCGGTCGCGGTGAGTGCTTCGTTGAGCGCTACCTGGACAAGGCACGCCACGTTGAGGCACAGGTTCTGGCTGACCAGCACGGCAACGTCATCGTTGTTGGTACCCGTGACTGCTCCCTGCAGCGTCGTTTCCAGAAGCTGGTTGAGGAAGCTCCTGCCCCATTCTTGACTGATGAGCAGCGCGCATCCATCCACGAGTCCGCAAAGCGTATTTGCCGCGAGGCTGGCTACTACGGTGCCGGCACCGTTGAGTACCTGGTTGGCTCCGACGGCCTCATCTCCTTCCTTGAGGTCAACACCCGTCTGCAGGTTGAGCACCCAGTAACCGAAGAGACCACTGGTCTTGACCTGGTCCGTGAGCAGTTCCGCATTGCTGAAGGCCAGGAGTTGCGCATCAAGGAAGACCCAACTCCTCGCGGTCACGCTTTTGAGTTCCGCATCAACGGTGAAGACGCTGCGGCTGGCTTCATGCCTGCACCAGGTACCGTTACTCGCTACGAAGAGCCAGCTGGCCCAGGTGTCCGCGTTGACTCTGGTATGCGCGAGGGCTCCGTCATTGGCGGTCAGTTCGACTCCATGCTGGGCAAGCTCATTGTCTGGGGCGAAACCCGCGAAGAGGCTCTGGCACGCTCCCGCCGCGCACTGGCTGAGTACAAGGTTGAAGGTCTGCCAACGGTTATTCCTTTCCACCAGGCAATCACCGCTGATCCTGCATTCATCGGCGACGGCAACAACTTTGAGGTCTACACCAAGTGGATTGAAGAAGAGTGGAAGAACGACCTTCCTGCGTATGTCGATCCAGCTGAGGCAGCGGAAGAATCTGATGAGCTGCCAGCTCAGAAGTACGTCGTTGAAGTTGATGGTCGCCGTGTAGAGGTTGCTCTGCCAGGCAGCCTGGTGGTTGGCGGCGGCGCTGCCCCACGCAAGAAGTCCAAGAAGCGTCGCGGTGGCGGCGCTAAGGCTGCGGTCTCCGGTGACTCCGTGGTTGCACCAATGCAGGGCACCGTCATCAAGGTCAATGTTGAAAATGGCCAGGAAGTCCAAGAAGGCGAAGTTATTGTCGTTCTGGAAGCCATGAAGATGGAAAACCCAGTCAAGGCTCACAAGTCCGGTATCGTCTCCGACTTGGCTGTTGAGACTGGTTCCCAGATCAACAAGGGCAACCCAATCCTTGAGATTAAGTAGCCTGAACTAACACAACAAATACTTTTCCCCGAATTCTTCACTTCGGTCAGGTGCTAACCTGACCGTCGAATTCGGGGAGAAGTATTTTTATGTCTATCTTCGGCAGCTTTAACGCAGGAACTGCATCAAAGCTCGAGGGTTATTGATAAACGTCATGATGGTGCCAATGACGCCAACGATGCCACCCGCTAGAGCAGCGGTCAGTGCTGCAACGATGGAACCGCCTGAAGAGGAATTGGAGCTGCCTGAGCTAATCGGCTGCGCGTCATCGCCGTCGCCGTCGCCGCCCTGCTCGTTTTCTTCCAGGCCACAAAGCTTGCCATCCAGCCATGCCAGGCTGAAGTTTCGGTATGAGACTTCATTGAAAGAAGTTGACTCATAGAGCAGGCCAATGGAGCCGTCTTCCTGGACCGCCATGGTGGTGTAGCCAGATGGGCCGGTTTCAAAAATACGCTTAACAGGCCAGGTCTTGCCGTCATCACAGGACGCCGCGATGGTACCCAAGGTGCGGTTTGAGCCCTGCGTAAACGAGTACAGCAAAACCTTCGATTCAGGAGTGCCCGGCTCAGCGTTCGGGAATGCGCGAATCAGCTCAGCGTTGTTATCGCCTGGATTCCAGCCAGAACCAGGATTGCCCTCAGCATTGAATGCTGGCTCATAGTAGGCGTTCTCCCAGGTTTGGCCACCATTGGTTGAAGTGGCGAAGATACGCTTGCCGTTATTGGAGCGTGAGCTCATGAGCAGGGAGCCATCGGAAAGCTCTGCGATGGTGTTCTCATCATAGCGAAGCTCTTCCCCATCAACGGAAGTCGTTGGCGCGTACTCACCAAGGTTCCAGGTCTCACCGCCGTCATCGGAGTACACCGATGTCGCCCTGATGGACTCGTCCTTCATGCGCCAAGCGTATTGCTGCACTAAACGTCCCGCGTGCGGGCCGTGTTCAATCTGGATACCGGCGCCAGAGGTGGCAAAGCCCGACATCATGTCATGGCCGGCCTCGCGCAAAACTTCATCCGTAATCACGCGGTTCTCCCAGGTACGGCCATTGTCTTTCGACACCGCCAAGCCCAGGTTCATGGTGTTGCGGTGGCTTTCATCAATGCTGCCGTCTTCATTGTAGGTGTAAGCAGGATTGTTGTGGAACACGCCGGAGTCAAAGCTTTGGACGTGGAAATTGAAGATGTGTCCAGTGTTCTTATCGGTCACATAGGACGGGTCAGAAAAGCCGATCTTGTCATCCCCTACTTTGCCCTGGGAAATGACAGTTTCTGGACCCCAGGTCACGCCATTATCTCTGGAGCGACGCTGCACGATGGAGTTTGCATTCGGTGAGTCGCCGCCGTTGAATCCACCCGCGACAGGACGGCGGTCATAGGAGGCCAGCAGGTCACCGTTGCTGGCAACAGCCAACGCCGGAATGCGGATGTTGTTCTCAGAATCAAAGCCCATGATCAATTGCCCAGCGCTCATCTTCGCATCCATGCTTATCGATGCATCAGGGTGCTCAAACGCCGTTGCCTCTTCCCACGAGGTGTTGAGGCCAACCCGGGCATCTGCACTGACGATGTCCACAGCGTTGCCGTCAACCAGCGCCGACACCTCCGCGGCGAACTCAACATGACCAAGCTCAACATCATCCTGGGTCACCTCATGGGAGATTACGCAATTTGCTTCTTCGCCCGCGGCGATAGTCAGGTTCTGGCAATCAGCAGCATCCTGTTCCGAAGCAACTTCAATGCTCAGATCACTATCGCTGATGTTGCGGATAGTCAGGGTTGCTTCCACGGTGTCACCGACACCGTGGCTTTCCTCAGACTCCTCAGCATCCATGTCAACGTCCAGCGCAGCTTGGGCAATGATGGCTTCCTCGCCCACAATCTGGGCCAAGTCCTGGTTCTCACCGGTATAGCCCGGGGTTTCAAACAACCTCGCGTCCAAAGTCGGAGTGAAGCTCCCTGCCTCCAGGTCTTCCTCGGTGACAACGTGGGACAAGGTGTTGCACCCTAGTTCCCCACCGCCATTGACCATGTTGGTCCAGCGGCACGGCTGCCAGTTATCCAGGTTGGAGCCAGTGGTTTCGAAGGCGCGGCCAACGCCGGTGTCATTGGCCACCACCAGGCTGTAGCGGATTTCATCTCCGACCTTCCACGCCTGGCCATCTTGGCGCGGGTTAGTTACTTCCAACCGCACTTCTAAGCCTTCAACCGCAGCAACGGCTTGCGCAGCATCAACTGCGTCAACTACGTCAGCAGACTCAGCGGATTCTTCCCCGGTTTCTTCGGGTTCAGTTACTTCTGCAGTTGTTTCTGCCTCAACTTCGGCAGAGGGTTGAGCGGAAGTTTCTTCAGGCAGCGTCTGCGCGGACGCCACGATTGGGTTGAGGGCAAAGGACATGGATAGAGCAAGGGGCAAAGCCAAGGCTGCTTTGGTTCTTTTCACTTGATTCCTCTTCTTAAGGGGCACAGACATCAGATGTCTGACATGGACACCTGACATGAAATCTTAAAGTGTTTCAAAGCATATTTCTATGAAATGAGTGAATTAGTCCATAATCCCAAAAGGTTTCTCAAGGATTACCCTTGCCAAACGGTGCGATCTTTTCAAAACCGCAAGTCAACCAAGCTTGGCATTCTCCGTCCCTGAAACGGCACATCCAGATTAGCGCGCGCAATGACCTCAGCTAGCTCCGTAAAGTCTGCCAGCAACCAGGAGTGCAAGTGGATCTTGTCTGATATCCCCGGCTAAATACGTTTGAATCGACAAAGCCCCGCGGCATCGATTCTAAAAATGATGCTGCGGGGCTTACTGGTGCTTCTTAGCGCTAAGGACTGTGAAACACCGCGCTACTGCTGTGAGGGCAGGGATTACTCCATGTATCCGATGTCTTCAACGCCAACGGTTGCGAAGGAGTACGCACCGTAGTTTGCAAGCTTCGGGTCAGCAACGGCAACCATGTCTGGGCCGTTAGCAAATGGCATGATGCCGTAGGTGCCCAAGGCTTCCTTTTCCAGCTCATTGGCGCGTGCAATCTGCTCGTCGCCATCACCGATCTGCTGCAGCTCCAAGATCTTGGCGTCGAGCTCTTCAGTACCGGTACCGGAACGGTTCAGCTCAGAGTCAGACATGTACATCTGACCGAAGTAAGCCACACCGAATGGGTCGGTCGAAGAGAAGCCCATTGGGAAGACGTCGAAGGAGCGCTCAGTGATGACCTTGGAGAAGTCCGAGGAAGGACGTTCCTGGATCTGCAGATCAACGCCGATATCACGCATCATCTTTTGGGTTGCGCTGGCACTCGCACGGGAGTTAGGGTCATCGCCCAGCAGCACGTAGTTCAAGGTCAGGGTCTCGCCGTCCTTTTCACGAACGCCGTTGCTACCTTCGGTCCATCCTGCCTCATCAAGCAAGGACTTTGCCTTTTCAACATCGAACTGCACCAGCTCACCGAAGATGTCCTCGTAGCCCTCCTGGGTCTGGTACAAGGTGAAGGAGCCTGGAAGTTCCTCTTCGTAGCCAATTCCGTTGAAGCGGATGGTAGCCAGCTGTGCACGGTCAATACCAGTCATGATGGCTTCACGGACCTTGATGTCGCCTAGGTGTGGGGATTCACTGTTCAAGGTGATCAAGATGTTGGATGGACGCATCGCAGTGCGGATTTCAATGCCATCCATGTCTTCAACGGATGCCAGGCGATCCTTGGAAGCAACACCGGTTGCATCAACTTCGCCTGCCTTGAAGGCGTTGATGGAAGCCTGTGATTCCATCTGACGGAAGGTCACGCGGTCCAGCAGTGGTTCATCGCCCCACCAGTTCTCATTTGGAACGAAGGAAACAGTACCGGTGTTGAAGTCAACGTTGTCCACCTTGTATGGACCCGCACCCCACTCTGGGTGCAGCTCGTTGATGTATCCCTCGTTGTATACCTCGGCCGAATCAACCTGGGTTGGCAGCAAGAAGCCGAACAGACCCTGCCACCATGCATATTCCTGTTTGAAGGTGACCACTGCCTGCTTTTCATTCTCGCCCTGTTCAACGGACTCAATGAGTTCGTAGCCATCGGTGGAAGAGACATTGAGTTCTTCATTCTCACCATTGTTGAACTTCCAGGTGTGCTCAAATGACTTCCAGTCAATTGGCGTTCCATCGTTGTACTGAGCCTCATCACGGATGGTGTAGGTGACCACGGTCTTGCCATCAACTACTTCATCAGTGACTTCAGTGAGGTAGTCATTGTTTGGCTCAAACTCACCCTTGCCGTTGAACAAGGTTATCTGTGGGTTGTAGTACTGCCACACGTGGTTGGTGTACAAGGTACCGTCTGCCTGGAATGGGTTCTGCTGCTCAGAAATCTCTGTGATTGCCAGGGTCAGCTCACCGCCCTTGGCCAGGGATTCACGGTCTTGTTCGTTGTAGGCACCGTCGAGGGAGACCTCGAGCTCTTCGCCTGGTGCGGATGCGCCATCAGCGCTGGAGTCGGAACCTGAGGAGCCGGAGTCGCCACCAGCACAGCCGGAGAGGATCAGCGCGGATGCGGTGACTGCCGCGATTGCGGACTTACGGAATGAGATTTTCATGAGAACACCTTTTCTTTTCAAAGGAGCGTGCCGTGGCACAACAAGGGAAATCGGAATATTCAATTGTTCTGATCGCACTTACGTGCAGTTTTAGGTAGTGCTTTCAGCCGGTTGATACGCAATCCGTTTTCGGTCACGCTCAACCGTCGGGTCTGGAACCGGAATGGCTGAAAGCAGGGACTTGGTATATGGGTGCTGCGGGTTGTCAAAGACATCATTGATATCTCCGACCTCGACGAAATCGCCTTTGTACATCACGGCCACCTTGTCTGAAAGGTGACGGACCACAGAGAGGTCGTGTGCGACGAAGACAAAGGAGATTCCCAGGCGGCGCTTGAGGTCATGGAGCAGGTTGATTACGCCAGCCTGGATGGACACATCCAGTGCGGACACCGGCTCGTCCAACACAATCAGCGAAGGATTGGTGGCAAGCGCACGAGCCAGGCCAATGCGCTGGCGCTGACCGCCAGAGAAGTGTCCCGGGAAACGGTCAATCTGGTGAGATTCCAGACCAACTGTCGTCATAAGCTCGGCCACGCGTTCATCAATATTGCCGTCGTAGCCCAGCGAATGCAGCGGCTCCGCAATGATTTCGCGAATGGTCATGCGCGGGTTCAAGGAACTCATGGGATCCTGGAACACCATCTGAATATCGCTTCGCAGCTGACGTCGCTTGCCGCTGTTGAGCTTCGATGCATCCACCCCGTTGAGCACGATGCTAGAACCTGATGGTGGATTCAGTTCCATGATTTCCAGCAAGGTTGTGGTCTTGCCGGAGCCGGACTCACCCACGATGGCGAAGCACTCGCCTTCATGGACATCGAAGCTCACGTTCTTTACCGCATGGACAGTGCCCACGCGACGCTTGAGCACTGAGCCCTTCATCAACGGGAATTCCTTGTTGAGGCTCTTAACCTCCAAGGTGACACCACGCTGGTCAAAGGGAATGCCCTCAAACTTATCCGGCGCGAAATCTGGAATCGGATACATCGGTTCGCCGTTGATTCGTCCCTGAGAGATTTCTTCGGAACGGATACACGCAACGCGGCGGGATTCATCCTCACTGATAGGAATCAAAGGTGGTTCCAGTGTCAAGCATTCTGCAATGGCGACCGGGCAACGTGCCGCGAACGGGCATTCCGCCTTCGGCTCCAAGAGCTTTGGTGGGGTGCCCTTAATTGGAATCAATGGTGATTCTTCCGCTTGGTCCACACGTGGTGTGGAACCGAGAAGTCCAACGGTATATGGCATCTTGGGCTCCTGGAATGTGGAGAACACATCTCCGTATTCCACTGGACGGCCTGCGTACATCACCATGACATCATCAGCCGTGCCGGCAACGACACCCATGTCGTGGGTAATCATGATGGTTGCCGCACCGGTCTCCCGCTGCACAACCTTGAGAACATCAAGAATCTGAGCCTGAATGGTCACGTCCAACGCGGTGGTTGGCTCATCGGCGATGATGACCTGCGGGTCATTCGCAATCGCGATGGCAATAACCACGCGCTGACGCATACCACCAGAGAACTCGTGCGGAAAGCTCTTGATGCGCTTGTGTGGTTCTGGAATACCCACCAGATCCAGCAGTTCAATTGCCTTCTTCTCCGCCTTGGACTTAGAGATATTGGCATGCGCTTGAATGGCTTCAACCAACTGGTCACCAATGGAAAATACGGGGGTCAAAGCGGAAAGTGGATCCTGGAAGATCATCGACATTTCTTTGCCGCGAATCTTCGACATTTCCTTATCCGTCTTACCAATGAGCTCTTGGCCCATAAGCTTCACGGAACCAGTAATGCGTGCATATTCGGGCAAGAGTCCCATGATCGCCATGGAGGTGACTGACTTACCTGAACCGGACTCACCAACAATGCCGAGCGTGCGCCCCGGCATGAGGTCAAAGTCAACGCCTCGCACCGCATGGACGCGTCCTGCCTCTGAAGGGAATGCAACTTCAAGGTTGCGAACTGAGAGCAATGGAGTCTGAGAAATTGGAGAACTCATGCTTTGCCTCCTGAATTCGAGTTCGGGTCAAGGGCATCGCGCAGACCGTCAGCAATGTATGCCATGGACACGGTCAGCATGGTCAGCACAGCTGCCGGGAAGTAGAAGCGCCATGGAGAAGACTCCAGTGCACTCGCACCACCTGCCAGCAAAGTACCAAGCGATACGTCTGGCATTTTCACGCCCAGGCCCAGGAAGGACAGTGCAGTTTCTGACATGACCGTGGCTACCAGGCCCAGCGCGAACTGGATAATGAGCAGCGATCCGATGTTGGGAACGATGTGTCGAACCACAATCTTTGGCCTGGATACACCCATGTAGGACGCTGCACGCACGTAGTCATTTTCACGAATACTCAGCGCGAGTGACCAAATGACACGGGCCGCATACATCCAGCCGAACAAGATAAGGACAAATGTCAGCATCTTCCAGTCACCACCGGTATCAGCAACCAACAGTGCGATAAGCAGGAAGGTTGGGATAGCCAGCAGGAAGTGGATGGCGGTCAAAATAACCTTTTCCACTGCGCCACCGTAGATGGCTGCGCCGGCGCCGATGAGTGCTGACAAGATGGTGGTGGCAACGGTAACCGACACCGCAATGATGAGGGTTCGGCCAAGACCGTGCACAGTCTGTGCGTACAGGTCATTGCCGGCATCATCAGTACCAAACCAGTGTTCAGAGCTTGGACCGGTGGCCAAGTTCAAGAAGTCCGGGTCATCAAATGACCACTTGGCAAAGACTCCACCGAAAAGCGCGAAAAATACCAGGAGAATAAAGATGAGCAAGCCAACCACTGCCATGCGGTTGCGCAGGAAGCGGCGGGTATAGAGCTTGAACTTGGAAGTACCTTTGAAGCTCGAGCTTGAACTAGATGATGCCAGCTCTTCAGTCTCATCAGTGGGAAGGCCCAATGCTTTTGGAACTCCTGGCTCCGTGGTTGGGCTGAAGTCTGCCGTACCAGTGCGTGGACCGAGCGCAAGGTTTTCGGATGCCGCGTCAATGCCAAGATCGTTACGGCGTTGGCCACGCTCTGGTTTGCGTGCGCTAAAGCGCGACTGTGTTGCTTTCTTCTTGTCATCCATTTAGCTCACCCGAACTCTCGGATCCAGCGCCACGACAACAATGTCAGCAAGCACTGCTGAGATTGCCACCATGACTGCGCCGAATGCTGCCACTGCAGTTGTGCCATGCACGTCATTACGGCTGATGGTTTCAATAAAGTACTGGCCCATTCCGTTCCAGGCGAAGATCTGCTCCGTCATAATTGCGCCGGTAAAAATACCCGGAACGGAGAATGCAACCGAGGTTGCCACCGGAATGATGGAGGTACGCAATGCGTGCTTACGGATTGCTTTTCCGCGGGTCAGTCCCTTCGCACGAGCGGTACGAACATAGTCAGCATTGAGGTTGTCCAGCAGCAGAGTTCGCTGCATCATGTGATAGCTAGCATAAGAAATGATGACCAAGGAGATGGTCGGCAGAATCAAATGCTGTGCGGTATCAATGAGCGAAGGGAAGAATCCCTGAACGTTTTGGCTTGATGCACCGGTGACGTAGACAATGCGACGTCCAGCGATGTCATTAATCCAAAGACCACCAGCAACAACCAGCAAGGATGCAACCGCAACGTGAACGTTCATGGTCACGATGGATGCGGACTGCCAGAATCGGTCGGACATCTTGTATTGGCGTGATGCGGTGTAGACACCAAGTCCGACGCCGATGATGACGGACAAGATGGTGGCCAGTAGCAGCAGCTGTGCGGAGACCAGGGCACGGTGGCCAATCTGGTCAATTACTTCTTCACCAATTGGGGACTTGCCCCAATCCCAGCTGAAGAGAATGCCTGAAAGCCAGTTCCACCAGCGCTCCAGCAGCGGAGTATTTTCACTTAAATTAAGCGGCGTTAGAATTCGGTCAATTTGATCAGCAGATAGTGGGGGTCGTCGAGCCGCGTAATTAGATTTCGGGTCGAGGAACGAAGCCGCAAGCAAGTATGCGATGTTGGTGGCTAGGAATACCACCAAGACCCAACTCGCGGTCTTTTTGATGATGTATTTGAACATCCTCATCCATTCCGATTGAAGTCAACAAAACAAGCCTCAAATGTGTTCCACATCTTCCAAGGAGCAGATAGAGAAGCGGGTCACATTCTGGCCACTTCATCGTAAAGCTCCCGCCCGGGTTTTCAAGCCGTTTTCATGAAAATGGAAATACTTAAGGGGTGGAATTACCCCCATTTTGAATAATCTAAGCAGGAACGTAAAAAATACAATTTCAATATAACCGCAGGCAGACCGGATAAAAGTTTCTACCGGGCAATCGATTGTTAAGAGCCCGCCAGGCGGATAAGCCTCCCAAAAGCCACATTTTCGCACGTCAGACATGTGCAATTGTTCCCGCGCTGCGAAACGTATGCTCAATTCAAGAAACTACCGATTTTCACTTATCTATATTCACGTTTGGAGAAATCTCAGCGCATGAAACAGCGACTTGCTGATGTAAATCTTGTTTTTGATTTTTAGGTGTCATTACAGCAGCCGCCTGATTATGCTCGGGGGCATGGATCTCAGCAACGTTAATGACACACAACTTCGTGTCCGCATTGCCCAAGAAGAAGACCGCACTTACCTACTGCGTCTCCTCTACCTCACATCAGTATTCGGGGATGAATCTGAAGCTCTCCCGGAATCACATATTCCAGATGTTCAGCGCTACGTAGGCGATTGGTCTCCCCTGGTAGATGGCGGCGTGCTGGCCTTCTCCAGCTTTGAGGTTCCCGCTGGTGGCGCCTGGTTGCGCTACTTCACTGGCGATGAAAAGGGTGCGGCTTACATGGGCCCACAATCTCCAGGTGCTGACCCACATGACGAAAGTTTGTGGGCCACCGAGTTTGATCCAGAATCAATCCCAGAGCTGTGCATTGCAGTGGAGCGCCGATACGCGGGCCAGGGCCTGGGCAAGATTTTGCTAGATAATGTGGTAGAGCTTGCCCGCCAGCAAGATGCACCTGCTGTTACATTGTGGGTAGATTCCGAAAACCCACGTGCACGCAAGCTCTATGAAGCAGCAGGCTTTAGCGATATTGATATCCCGAATGCTGCGCCAGGCTCAATGATCAAGTTCTTCTAACTACTGCATAAAACGCACAATGTCCTCTACTTCCCATCTTGTGGGATGCAGAGGGCATTGATGTGTATATCGCAGGGAGCGCTAATTCTTAGCTCTCCCCCTCCCTATACTGCTTAGCTGATGACTGCGATGAGGTCGCCGCCTTCAACCTTGGTTGCCTGTGCAATGGCAACGCGCTCAATCTTGCCGTCCTTGGTTGCGGAGATGGATGCTTCCATCTTCATTGCTTCAATGACAGCAACCTGGTCGCCTGCCTTAACTTCATCACCGGCTTGAACGGTTGGGTTCACAACGCCGGAGAATGGAGCAGCCACGTGGCCTTCCTGCTTCGGGTCAGCCTTTTCCACGGTGGAGGTGACCGACTCGACGGACTGGTCACGGACCTTAAGCGGACGAATCTGACCGTTGACGTTCAAGATGACAGAGCGCATGCCCTTCTCATCTGGCTCGCCCACGGCGTCAAGACGCACAACCATCTGCTTCAAATCAGCACGGTCGTTGGAGCCTTCTGGGAAGAGGTGGATAATGCGCTCTTCGCCCTCATTGAGGCCGTAGAAGAAGTCCGCATCATTCAAGGCTTCGGTGTTGCCGTAGTGGCGACGGAACTCATTGAACTCATCCCACTGCTTCGGGAACAGCAGGCGGTTCAGAGATGGACGACGCTCGGAAGAATCCTCGGATTCAAGGTGCGCTGCTTCTTCTGCTGGGACCTCGCTGAGCTTGAGCTCACCGGTGCGGCCCGACAAGATCTTGTCACGCAGCGGTGGCCAGCCACCAGGAGGGGTACCAAGTTCACCGCGGAGGAAGGCAATAACCGAATCCGGGATGTCGTACTTAGTTGGGTTCTCCTCAAAGTCCGCTGGGTCAACACCTGCACCGACCAAGTGAAGTGCCAAGTCACCAACCACCTTGGAGGATGGGGTCACCTTGGTTGGACGTCCCAGCATTTCATTAACGGCAGCGTAGTTGTCTTCGATGACCTCGAAGCGGTCTGCCAAGCCCAATGCGGAGGCCTGCGCACGCAGGTTGGAAAGCTGACCACCAGGAATCTCGTGCTTGTACACACGGCCCGTTGGGCCAGGAATACCGTTTTCAAATGGTGCGTACAGCTGGCGCACTGCTTCCCAGTACGGCTCCATGTTGGAAATTGCTTCCAGGTCAATCTTCGTATCGCGTGAGGTATTCGCGAAAGCCCCGACGATGGCGGACAGGGACGGCTGGGAGGTGGTGCCAGCCAGTGGCGCCGAAGCGCCATCGACAGCATCTGCACCAGCCATTGCTGCCGCGTAGTAGGTAGCCAACTGGCCACCCGCAGTGTCATGGGTGTGCACGTGAATTGGCAGATCAAAGTTCTTGCGCAGCTCAGTGATCAGCGTTGCGGCAGATTCAGGACGCAGCAAACCAGCCATGTCCTTAATCGCCAGCACGTGGGCACCGGTCTTCACAATCTCTTCTGCCAGGTTGAGGTAGTAATCCAGCGTGTAGAGCTTCTCATTCGGATCGCTCAAGTTACCGGAGTATGCCATGGCAACCTCAGCCACGGTGGTGTTGGTTTCCAGCACTGCTTCAATTGCTGGACGCATCTGGGAGACGTCATTAAGTGCATCGAAGATACGGAAGACATCCACGCCGGACTTGGCTGCTTCCTGCACGAATGCGCGGCACACGCTGTCTGGGTATGGGGTGTAACCCACGGTGTTGCGGCCACGCAGCAACATCTGAATGTTCACATTCGGCATTGCCTCACGCAGCAAGTCCAGGCGCTGCCAAGGATCCTCAAAGAGGAAGCGCATAGCTACGTCATAGGTTGCACCGCCCCAAGCCTCAACGGAGTACAGCTCTGGGGTCAGGCGCGCTACGTGCTCCGCTGCGGTGACCAAAGCGGTACCGCGCACGCGGGTTGCAAGCAGAGACTGGTGGGCGTCACGGAACGTGGTGTCAGTAACTGCCAGAGCAGACTGGTTACGCAGCTTCTCCGCAAAGCCCTGTGGTCCCAGCTCCAGCAGATCATCACGGGAACCGCGTGGCAGGTCCACATTCTGGCGGTCAATCTTTGGCAACTTATCAAATGGGCGCAGGTCCGTTGGACGCTTGCCATTTGGCTGGTTCACCGTGACATCCGCCAGGTACTCCAGGATTCGGTCCTGCTCATTGGAAGCAGGAGGAGCCTTGAGCAAATCTGGGTGGTTGTTGATGAAGCCGGTGTCAATGCGCTTGCTCACAAAATCTGGCTCACGCAGCAGTGCACGGAGGAAACCAATGTTGGTAGCAACACCAGCGATGTTGAATTCCTTCAATGCACGGCGAGAACGCTGCACAGCCTGTGGGAAGTCCTTGCCACGGCAGGTCATCTTCACCAGCAGGGAGTCAAAGTTAGGAGAGATTTCCGCGCCGACGGAGGTAGCGCCGTCCAGACGAACACCTGCGCCACCCGGCGAACGGTACGCAGTCAGGGTGCCGGTATCTGGGCGGAAACCGTTGTTTGGATCTTCGGTGGTGATACGGCACTGCAGTGCGAAGCCGTTGAGACGAACCTCTTCCTGGCTCAGGCCCAAGTCTTCTAGGGTCGCGCCCGCAGCAATCTGCATCTGTGACTTCACAATGTCAATGCCCGTGACTTCCTCTGTCACGGTGTGCTCCACCTGCACGCGTGGGTTCATTTCAATGAACACGTGGTTGCCGCGTTCATCAACCAAGAACTCAACGGTGCCAGCACCTTCGTAGTTGATGTGCTTACAGAAGTTCACGGCATCCTGGCAGATGCGGTCACGCAATTCTGGATCCAGGTAAGGCGCTGGAGCAATCTCCACTACCTTCTGGTGGCGGCGCTGCACGGAGCAGTCACGCTCAAACAGGTGCATGACATTGCCCTTGCCATCCGCAAGGATCTGCACCTCAATGTGCTGCGGCTTGATAACAGCGGTCTCCAAGTAGACGCGGCCATCACCGAAAGCAGCCTCTGCTTCACGGGAAGCTTCAGCGACGCGCTCCTTGAATTCTTGATCATTTTCAATGAAACGCATGCCGCGTCCACCGCCGCCGGCCAAAGCCTTGGCGAACATTGGGTACTCGAAGTCCTTGGATGCCTCAAAAAGCTCGTCTACATCAGTGGACGCCTTGGAGTCATGCAACGTTGGCAGACCAGCGGCAGTTGCAGCTTCCACTGCTGCTGCCTTGTCACCGGTCAGATCCAGCGTGGATGGCGATGGGCCGATGAATTTAATGCCCTCAGCTTCACACGCACGCGCTAGCTCGGCGCGCTCGGAGAGGAAACCGTAGCCGGGGTAAACAGCGTCCGCACCAGACTTCTTTGCAGCGCGAATGACTTCATCAATATTGAGGTAAGCCTTGACGGGCTGGCCCTCTACACCAATGCGAACTGCTTCGTCCGCGAAAGCGCGGTGGAAGGAGTTGCGGTCCTCACGAGGATAAATTGCAACAGTCTTAGCTCCGGTCTCATAAGCGGCGCGGAATGCACGAACTGCAATCTCGCCGCGGTTAGCGACCAGAATCTTCTTGAACGATGGAAGCGCGGAATCGACCACGATTGCGTGTCCTTTCATGGAGACAACAAGAAATCAACACTCGCAAAACTGGATAATCCTTTTTCACCAGTTTCTCGCCGGGGTGTTGGCAACGAGTGTCAATCTTGTTGACTGGGATGAATAAGAGCATCTCCTAAACACTAACGCATTTAGGGTGACGCCCATAACTATACGTCTATTGGTGAATTCGCAACACATTTTCACAAAATTGGATTCTCAGTGCACAATTTCCAGATGTGATCACATCTGTGACCAGCACAAAAGCAATCCGCCGCCAGGAAACACAGAGGCTTCAAGCAGCGGATTATCAAGATTGTCTTACAATCATGCGGCGCTTTAGAGACGTTTTCTTGCCAACTATCCCCACTTTGAGCGGGAGTGAACACTGGATTAGCAGCATTCGCTAAATCGGCATTGTTTCTTTACCTACTTAGCGGGTTGCTCTCCTTCCCGGTTGTGTCAATTGCCTTCGAATGTCGCGTTTTAGAAGGACTTCGGAGGAACAGAACGCTGTTCTTCGCCGACGTATGCGGACAGTGGGCGAATCAGAGAGTTGTTCTCATTTTGCTCCACGATGTGCGCGGTCCAGCCGGTGATGCGAGCCATGACGAAGATTGGGGTGAAGAACTCAATCGGGAAGCCCAGGATATAGTAGGCAGGTCCAGCTGGGAAGTCCAGGTTTGGCTTGATCTTGATGGAGGTGTTTTCCTCCATGGTCTTAGCCAAGATATCGTACATTTCTACCCACTTGGTCTGACCATGTTCTTCAGCCAGTTCCTTGAACGCTGCTTCCATGGTTGGAACGCGGGAGTCACCCTTCTTGTACACGCGGTGCCCAAAGCCCATGACCAAGTCCTTGTTGTTGAGCTTTTCCTTCGCCCAAGCTTCCGCCTTGGAGGGGTCATCAATTTCCAGCATGTTATGCATGACGGCCTCATTCGCACCACCGTGCAGTGGGCCCTTCAGAGCGCCGATAGCAGCGACAACTGCAGAGTAAGTATCAGACATGGTGGAAGTAACAACGCGGCCGGTGAAGGTTGATGCATTGAAGGAGTGCTCAGCGTAGAGAATCAAAGACTTATCAAAAGCCTCGATATCGGAGCGGGAGTTAGCTGGTGAACCTTCTTCATCACCGAAGACCATCCACAGGAAGTTCTCGGCAAAGCCCTTCTTACGGGATGGCTCAATGTAGCTCTTTCCCTGACGGCGGCGAATATCCAGGGCCACAATCGTTGGCAACTTCGCCATAAGCTCCAGCGCGGAGTGACGCACATGCTCAGAGTCGCGAGTATAAGCATCTGGGTCCTGCGCACCGATGAAGGAAACAGCAGTGCGCAGCACGTCCATCGGGTGGCACGAGAGCGGCATGGACATCACCAAATCGATGAGGTGGCGGTCCAAGTGGCGCAGTGCCTTTTCACGAGCAGAGAAGCGAATCAGGGATTCTTGCTTTGGCAGGCGGCCGTTCCACAACAGGTAAGCAACTTCCTCGAAGCTGCAGTAGCGTGCCAGTTCTTGCACTGGGTAGCCGCGGTAGGTCAAAGAGTTGGTCTCCGGAACAACCTTGGAGACAGAGGTTTCATCAACGACAACGCCGTAGAGTCCCTTGCGGATTTCTGGGGTTTCAGACATGGTGTTCTCCTTAAAAAGTGGGTTTGTAGGTGTCTTGGGAGTAGGTGAATACGGACTGGTCAAAGTCGTTGTATTCCTCGTAGCGCACTAGCTCGTACAGTCGGGAGCGGTGCTGCATGCGCTCAAGCCATTCCTCGGATTGCAGGCCATCGGTCCGCATGTCGCGGAGGAATTCCTCGGTTGCGCCCATCGCTACGCGGAAGGTGGATACCGGCCAGATGACTGCGTTGTAGCCCAGGTCTTGAATTTGCTGTGCGGAGAGCAGCTTGGTTTTGCCAAACTCAGTCATATTCGCAAGCAGTGGGATATCAACTGCGGCGCGGAACTTCTCAAAGTCTTCTTCCGTGTACAAGGCCTCGGTGAAAATCATGTCGGCACCGGCGCCGGCATAGGCTTTGGCGCGTTCGATGGCTTCATCAATGCCGTGGATTCCCGCGGCATCCGTGCGCGCACAGATGATGAAGTTCTCATCGCGGCGTTCATTGACGGCGGCGGCGATGCGGCGCACCATCAAATCGGTGGGCACCACTTCTTTGCCGTCTAGGTGTCCGCAGCGCTTCGGGTTCACCTGGTCTTCCAAGTGGCAGCCGGCGAGGCCGGCATCTTCTAGCGTGGCGATGGTTCGCGCGGCGGACATTGGTTCACCGAAGCCTGTGTCGGCATCGACAAGCACTGGCAAATCCGTGACCCGAGCGATCTGCCCGGCGCGCTGTGCGACTTCCGTTAGCGTGGTCAAGCCGATGTCTGGAAGGCCCAAGTCATTGGCCAGCACAGCACCGGAGATGTAGACGCCTTCGAAGCCGCCGATGTCTTGGATAAGCCGTGCGGTTAGCGGGTTGAAAGCACCAGGCAGCTTGGTCAGCTCGGAGCTTTCTAGCGATGCCCGAAACGCCGCGCGCTTTTGGGCATTGGTTGTGGTGGAGCCAAACAATCCAGCCATTTAGAAAATCCCTCCTGGGGTTTGTGGGGCCTGTGCCAAAGCTTCATCCGTCAAACGGACGTTGAGCTCGCGCAGGTCACCAAGGTTTTCTACGTTTTCTGCCGCTGCCAAGAAGCGGTCTTGTTCTTCCGTGGACACCAGGCCTTCAGCCAGGGTGCGGAACTTGGCAATGTACTGCTCACGCGCGAAGGGTCGAGCACCGAATGGGTGGGCATCAGCTACAGCCATTTCATCCTCAAGGACAGTGCCATCCTTGAATGTGATGACCGCCTTGGCACCAAATGCCTTCTCATTGGGGTCATGGGAGTGGTAGCGGCGGGTCCACTCTGCATCTTCCACGGTGGATACCTTGTGCCACAGTTCAACGGTCTCGGGGCGGTTGGCGCGCTCCGGTGCGTAGGAATCCACGTGGTGCCAGGTGCCGTCTTCCAGCGCTACGGCGAAGATGTACATGATGGAGTGGTCCAGGGTTTCCCGCGATGCATTCGGGTCCATCTTCTGTGGGTCATTCGCGCCGGTACCGATGACGTAGTGGGTGTGGTGCGAGGTGTGCAGCACGATGGATTCAACATCCGTGGTAGACAGCCCCTTGTCTTCCAGGGTGGACTTCATGCGGCGCGCCAGGTCAATTGGTGCCTGGGACTGGTATTCCGCGGAGTGTTCCTTGGTGTAGGTATCCAAAATAGCGCGCTTTTCTTCGCCTGCTTCTGGCAGCGGCACGGTGTAGGTGCGTTCTGGGGAATGCAACATCCAGGCGATGAAGCCGTCTTCGCCTTCCCAGATTGGTGCCGGTGCGCCTTCGCCGCGAAGGGCGCGGTCTACTGCTTCAATGGCCATCTTGCCGGCAAAGGCTGGAGCGTAGGCCTTCCACGAGGAAATCAGGCCCTTGCGGGACTGGCGCGTAGCGGTGGTGGTGTGCAGCGCCTGGCCAATCGCCTGGTAAATGGTGTCAGTATCTAGCTCCAGCATGGTTCCCAGGCCTGCTGCAACCGATGGTCCAAGGTGCGCGACGTGGTCAATCTTCCACTCGTGCAGGCAAATTCCTTTGACCAGGTTGACTTGGATTTCATAGCCAGTGGCAATGCCGCGCAACAGCGCCTTGCCGTCAAGGCCCTTGTGCTGTGCCACGGCGAGAATCGGCGGGATGTTATCGCCTGGGTGTGAGTATTCTGCAGCCAGGAAGGTGTCATGGAAGTCCAGCTCACGCACGGCCGCACCATTTGCAAGTGCTGCCCATTCCGCAGAGTAGTTACCGTCAATGCCGAAGACGGTCGCGCCGCCTTCTTCAACCTTGTGGCCTTGCGCGATAACGCGGGCGGAGGTCACAGGGCGGCGGATAACAGAAGCAACTGCGACAGAGGCATTATCAATGATGCGGTTGATAATCATGTCTTTGGTCTCTTGACCAACTTCAACCGGGTCAGCTGCTACCTGCGCGATTTTGTACGCGAGGTGCTCTTCGAGGGGGAAGTCTTCCGCTGACTTATAGGTACGTACTGAATGCTCAATCATGTTCTTTTCAACAAGTCCTTTTCTTAGACACATCCAACAATTGCGTTCCCCATCACAGTAGGTACCCCACAATGCACTGCGCCACAGGTGCAGTTTGTGTAATAATGTGGCATTAATTAGTGAAATCTGCGTAACCTGCATAACTTGCAGGTCAACCGAGGTTTCTAAGGAAGGTGAATGATGAGCAAGCATTTCGCGGGGGCAAGGATCCACGCGCTGCGAAAGTCCCATGGGCTGACCCAAGTTGAGATGGCGAAGCAGCTGAACCTTTCCACCAGCTACCTCAACCAGTTGGAAAATGACCAGCGCCCGCTTACCGTCACGGTGCTCATCCAGTTATCTGAAGCCTTCAACGTAGACACCACGTATTTTTCCGCAGACCGCGATCTCCGCGTGGTCAATGAGCTACGCTCACTGTTTCCCAACACGGAAGATGACACGCTGCATGATTTGGCGTCCCGCTTCCCGGAGCTGATGCCCAAGCTGGTCTCCATCGCGCAATCTAATCCAGTGGAGGCCCCTCCCTCACCGCTGGACATGGTGCAAAAGTACTTTTTTGAGTCGCACAATTACATCCATGAGCTTGATGTCCTCGCTGAGGAGCTTGCCGCCAAGTTGGGCGATAAGATTCTGCGCCTTAATCACTTGGCTAATCTGTTGGACCGCGAGTTTGATGTTCACGTTCGTTTTGGCCGTTCCAGTCAGACTGAGCGCCGTATCTATGAGGCTTCCTCGCGTGAGCTTTCATTGCGCGCAGGGCTTTCCGATGCCCAGCTGACCTTCCAGTTAGCCATGCAGTATTGCTTGCTGGCCTACCCGGAAGTTTTGGACAATTTAGTCCACGAACTCCCCGAAGGTCTTGCCCGGCACACTGGGCACTATGGCCTGGCACAGTACTTCGCCGCGGCCGTTACTCTGCCCTATACGGATTTTCTCGAAACAGCTGAAAACACCCGCTACGATATCGACCGCATTGCGTCTATCTTTGGCACGGGCTTTGAAACCACCGCGCAGCGGCTAACCACCTTGCAACGTCCCGGCGCGCGCGGCGTGCCTTTCGTGTTTATCCGTACCGACCGCGCCGGCAATATTTCCAAGCGCCAATCCGCAACCGCATTCCACTTCTCCCGCACGGGTGGCTCATGCCCGCTGTGGGCAATTCACCGCGCCTTTGAAACTCCTAACCGCATTACCCGCCAGGTTGCCACGATGCCCGATGGGCATACCTACATGTGGATTGCTCGCCACGTGCAGGGGCAGGTGAAATCCTTTGGCACCCCGCGTAAGGAATTTGCCGTGGGCTTGGGCTGCAATGTCTCCCAAGCCGACAAACTCATCTACTCCGACGCTCTCAACCTCTCCCCTGCTTCAGCCACCCCAATTGGTCCGGGCTGCACCATCTGCCCGCGTGAGGCCTGCCCGCAACGTGCCTTCCCACAGCAAGGCCGCGAACATGCACTGAACCTCAACACCACCTCAGATACCCCGTTTGATGTCGCATAACCTTCCCCGCTCCAGCACAGCGCATGCTCCCTATGGTTCCAATTCCCGGCAAGTTCAGTAGAATTTCTGTTTAAACACGCTCACACTTTTAGTTTTCGGAGGACCCCTATGGCTGGCCACAAACCCGGACACAACCCTGGGCAGTACCCGAATTACGGCGACCAGTCCTCATCCCATGATGATTATCCGACGCAAAGCTATGCCGAGTACCAGCACTCGGTAAAGCAAAACCAAGTCTTCGCCTCCGATAAGAAGGCTGAAGAAAAAGCAAAGAAGCAGCAGAAGAAGAAATCTAAGCGAAACCGTCTCATTGCAGTAGGCGCCATGGTGTTTGTCATCGCCGGTGCGATTGGCTTGAGCTACTCCCAAGACTCCACCGTGGAAGAAAATTTCAATGACGGCGTCTCAAACTTTGTGGATGATGCTAATGAAGACATCACCAACCTGAATGCTTCCTCCGACGGTGAGGCCGCACTCGCCTACGCCCAAGAACTACTTGATCGCGGGCACTATTCCGAATCTCAACTGCGTAGCGCACTGACCAGTGAATACGGCGAGGTCTACACACAAGATGCTGCCGATCACGCGCTCGTCAACATCGACGCCGACTGGAATGCGGAAGCACTAGAAGCAGCTGAAAGCTACATCCGGCACAGCCATTATTCCTACGAGGGGCTTATCCACCAGCTCAGCGCACCATCTGGTAATGATTACACCGAGGTACAAGCCCGTTACGCCGCGGATAACGTGGACGCCGATTGGTATGCCGAAGCAGTTGAAGCCTTCGAATCTTACTGGTCAAATGAGAACATTGATTTAAGCCCCGAGGAGCTGCGCACCCTCTTGACCTCTGACACCGTCGGCCGCTTCACCGAAGACCAGATTGACCACGCGATGCAAGAGCTCGGATTCTCCGCCTAAAGCCAAACTTTTAGAACAAAGTCATGCGCGTCTACCTGCACACTTTCGAATGGTTAGTACACGCATTCTAGCAGCGGTAATTGCTGTGTCCACTGCCTTTGACATCATGAGTGACGTACCCAAGCACAGGTGGCTCCCTAACCACCGCTGAATAAACCACTGCATGGGTACGAGAATCCCCCACCTATCACTCATGCAAAGGATTATGACCATGACTGGTTCACAACCCAACCCCTACGGCAGCGCTTCCCAGGATCCGCAGAATCCACAGACCCAAAGCTTCGGCGAGTACCAGGCTTCCGTTGCTGAAAAGCCGAAGAAGAAAAAGCGCGGCTTCCTCAAATGGGGCGTCGGCGCGGTGGCAGCCATCGTCCTCTTCAACGCCTTTACTGGCAACGATGATGACGACTCCGCGATTACCGCTGACTCTGTTGACAACGACAGCCTGATCGTCGAGGCCGGAGCCGGTGCGGACACCGAAACCGATACCGGTGCCGAGTTCGCGAACCTTGAAGAAGCCGATGCCGATACTGCCGCAGTGCCCGCCGATGACGGCGTTTCCACCGAATTCAAGAACGCCCTGCGTTCTGCCGAGCGCTACCTCGACTTCAGCTCCTTCTCCTACCAGGGCCTCTACGACCAGCTCACCTCTGAATACGCCGATGCTTACCCAGCGGAAGCAGCCCAGTACGCGCTGGATAACGTCACCGTGGACTGGAACCAGGAGGCACTGGAATCTGCGGAGAACTACCTCGAGTTCAGCCACTTTTCCTACCAAGGTCTCTACGACCAGCTCACCTCAGAATACGGTGAAGAGTTCACCGCTGAACAAGCCCAGTACGCCGTCGATACGGTTGACGCCGACTGGAACGCTGAAGCAATCGAAGCCGCCGAAAGCTACCAAGAACTCATGCCAATGTCGGGTACCGAGCTGCTCAACCAACTGACTTCCGAGTACGGCGAGAAGTTCACCCAGGAGCAAGCCCAGCAGGCCGTCACTGCCGTCGGACTGTAATCCGCACCGATAACTGCTCTGCTCCAAGAACCCAGCCCAGAACCAATTTAGGTGAGACGTCAATCACCTGAATACAATGCTCATGGCTTCATATCTACCAGCAGTATCTACTTTGGCTCCACAACTTAGTTGTTGGGGCCCTCCCTATTTCTAACTCCATTCATAAAGGAATATTGATGAAAGCTCCTGTGCCTACCCCGATAACGGCGCAGGCCGTTCCACCGCAAACGGCCGCATCTTTGGACTAAAGAAGTCCACCCTTTCCCTGATCACCACACTCGCGGTTGGCACCCCACTGCTCGTCGCATGCGACAGCGCCGACGCAATCCCAGTCAACACCGAAGTCACCAGCACCCCTGCTGCCACCACGACCGAGCAGACTCTTGCTCCTACTACGACGTCCAAGGAACCAAAACCGGAGCCAACAAGCAGAAGAGAAACCACCACCTCCAAGGCACCAAAGCCAGAGGTAACCTCTACGTCCAAGGCATCAGCTCCTTCAACAACTTCCACAAAGTCATCTGAGCCAACGGAAACGACCGAGGACCCGGAGCCAACAAAGCCAGCGGAGCCAGTGGAGGAAATTCCAAGCGATTATCGTGCTGCGCTCGCGTCCGCAAAGTACTTCTTGGCTAACGGTCAGTGAACGTCGTACCAATACATTTACGACATCATGATTATGGATGCTGGTATCGTTCACTCACCTGAAGCGACCAAGTACGCACTCGACAGCTTGGATATTGATTGGAACCAGCGCGCAGTGAACAAAATCAAATCGTACACCAGTGAAGGTGGTCGCTCGTACAGCGTTACGCTTTACCAACTAACTGAGCGCGCGGGCTTTACTGAAGAGCAAGCTCTCTTTGCTCTGGAAAACGTCGACATCGATTGGAATGCTGAGGCACTAGAACAGGCGCAAGAACGAATTGACGGAAATAATGGTGTGTCAAAGACAGCTCTGTTCTCATGGCTTACAAGCGAATCGTCTACCGCAAAGTTAATCGGCGCTGGCGGCTTCAGCGATGACGAAGCGTTTTACGCAGTCAATAACGTTGACGTTGATTGGAACAAGGAAGCAGTCGAGGAAGTGAATGCGAAACTCGAGACATTTTCCCCTATTTCTAGGGAAAGGCTGTACTTTATGCTTTCTCCGAGCTTCACTAGTCAAAGTTTCACCCGTCCGCAGCTTGACTACGCATTCGCTCAGCTTCCAGCAAATACTTGGAAGGAACAGGCTGTCCGGGAAGCTCGCGTTTACACTCTAAACAACGATCCGTCTCGTGCAGAACTCATCAATTTCCTCGTTAATGGCGAAGAATACACCCGAGAAGAAGCCGAGTACGCAGCCGATAAAGTAGGTCTCTAGGTAGCGCATTAGAACACTCAGTCGAGACGCCGGAGGGTGATGTCCGGTGGGTTTGAGAGGATTCTTTTCGTACACAGCCGGTCAAGTCCATGGAAGTGGTGTTTCTGCCTTTCGATTAAACAGGCTGGTTAACGGCTTCAGGGGCCCGCTCGAGTCTGGTTTTGTTTCCGGTTCATGCGGCCTGCTCAGTGTGATCGCCAGCGTCGATGATGTTGGAACTGATCATCGACTTGGTGTGCTCCAAGCTGGTTAGTGACATGTATCGGTTTTGCTGAATCCAGTCGTCGTGTTGCTCCGCTAGCACCGCCCCAACCAGACGGACGACAGCGTCCCGGTTCGGAAAGATGCCGACGACATCGGTACGCCGACGGATCTCACGATTAAGCCTTTCAGTGGGATTGTTCGACCACACCTTTGTCCACACCGCCTTCGGCGTGTTCGTGAACGCCAGCAACTCATCCAAGGCTTCCTCCAGGTAATCGGCCACGTGAGGGAACTTCTGCTCGCAGAAGGCCACCACCTCCCGGGCCTGGGCCCACACTGATTGCGCATCGGATTGTTTGAAGATGGTCTGGAACATCGCCGACAAGGTCGGCCACTGGGTTTTAGGCACCATTGCGGACGAGTTCTTTGAAAAATGAGTTCGACATCTCTGCCAGGACGCATTGGGAAGGACCTCCCCCGATGGCGTGCTGGATTCCCAGGTGAGCATCACTAGTGACCAGGTAGACATCGTTGAGTCCGCGAGCTTTTAAGTCGCGGAAGAACCCGGTCCAGGAGGCCACTGATTCAGCTGTAGCGACCTGCATTCCCAACAACTCTCGATAGCCTTCCGCATTAACGCCGGTGGCCAACAATACCGAGGTTTTGACCACACGTCCGCCTTCGCGGACCTTCATGGTCAACGCATCGCAAGAGACGTAGAAATACGGGCCGGTATCTAGCGGGCGGGTGCGAAAATCTTCGACCATTAAATCAAGGTCTTTCGCCATCTCAGATACCTGGGACTTCGATAAATTATTGATCCCTAAAGAAGCAACAAGATCATTCATCCTGCGAGTCGATACGCCCTTTAAGTAGCAGGTGGCGATGACGGTGGTCAACGCACGTTCAGCCCGGGTACGCCGTTCCAGCAACCAATCTGGAAAGAACGAGCCGGTGCGCAGTTTCGGGACTGCGACGTCAACGGTGCCGACCCGGGTGTCGAAGTCGCGGTGGCGGTAACCATTGCGAACATTAGTACGAGACTCAGACGTGGTGGCGTACTCGTCCACCACAGACTTGGTCAGCCTGGGTAGAGAGAATCTGGTTGATAAACCCTTGGAGCATCTCTCGCATGAGATCGGGGATGCTTGGGCTAGTAATTCGTCGAGATAGGTGGTGGGGTCGATAGAATAGGGGCCAGTGGCCATCGTGGGTTGTCCTTACGAGGAAGTGTGGTAACGGAATCGAAAGGTACCTACGGTGGTCGCCCACATGATCAATGGGGCTCTCACCGGCAGTTACAGATACACCACGCTACGGGACGCTGATAATGGGAGTGCGGGACAAGAACCACTCGGAATGACCCTTTAACGGACTGGCCACAGTCTGGCTGTGTGCCTTCGTTGTGATCTGTCTTCCGGGCTGGTTCTTGCCCCGCACCGCGATCCGGTGATTCGGTCATGACCTTATAGGAGCGTGACCTCTCACCGCGACCACCCTGGCAGGTGTCATGGTAGTAGTCCCATCAGCGTCTTGTCTGCCTAGAATCTCGGATCTGCGGACCTTGACACTGCTACGTTGGCGAAAGAGCTGGTAATCATGACCACAGGCATCGATACTTCCCGCAGCCCCGTCGCCGGGGTGGACACGCATACCGACACTCACACGGTCGCGGCGGTGACCGCGACCGGCCAGCACCTGGCCACTGAGACCTTTCCCGCCACCAGGTCTGGTTATATAAGCCTCACGAGGTTCCTCAGCACCCACGGAGTGGGCACCGTCGGCGTGGAAGGGACCAACTCCTTCGGGGCGGGGTTAACCCGACATTTGATAGACGGTGGATACACGGTGGTTGAGGTTCTACGCCCCACGCGTAGCATCCGTCGCCGCGACGGAAAATCAGACCCGGTAGATGCCCTAGCCGCCGCACGGCAAGTCTTGACTGGAGAGGCCTTAAGCATTCCGAAGGATTCCACCGGCCCTGTGGAATCCTTAAGAGCTCTGTACATCGTCCGGAAACAACTCGTGTCCACGACCGCTAAACTCATCACCACGATCAAGTCGTTGCTGGTCACAGCCCCTGATGATATCCGTTCCAGGTATGCCACGATGACTAACCACAGTATGGTCACCGCGCTGGCTGCTTGTCGTCCATCGCCGGATTACTCCGATCCGAGAAATGGTGTGTTGGCGAGTTTGAAGGCCCTGGCCACGACCTACCGCACATTGCGAGGGCAATGCGATGAACTGGAAACTCGGATCACTGTCCTGGTGTCGGTGATCAATCCGCATGTCATCAATATCGTGGGATGTGGGGCAATCGTCGCTGCTGAACTGCTGATCAGTATCGGAGATAATCCAGAGCGTATCCATTCCGAGTCGGCGCTGGCGCATCTGTGTGGGGTAGCTCCACTGCCGGCAAGTTCTGGTCGGACCAACAGGCACCGACTCAATCGCGGTGGCGACCGAAGGGCCAACTCAGCGTTGTACCGGATTGCTGTCGTGAGGATGCGCCATGACCAACGTACCCAAGAATATGTAGCCAGGCGCACCGAAGAAGGATTATCGAAAAAGGAGATTATTCGCTGCCTTAAGCGGGCCATCGTCCGAGAAGTCTACCGGGTCATATGTACCAAACTCAGCACCCCACAGCCTAAGGATCATCGCCGAGATGAGCTGAAAAAACTGCGCATCAAGAAACATCTGACGCAGGTAGCTGTCGCGGAGAGTCTGGGATGTGTACCTGCGAGGATCAGTGACATTGAAACTGGAAGACGTCCCTTGACGGAATTAGCTTCAGCCTACGAAAAATTCCTGGAAAGCGCTTGACACACTATAGGAGCATCACAACCGGTCCAGAGATGTCTCTTCCCGGATATTGGGAGTTTCCGGGAGGAAAGATCGAGCAAGGCGAAACTCCAGAAGCTTCACTTGCGCGAGAGCTCAAAGAAGAATTGCTTTGCGACGCCACCGTTGGCGAACACCTCACCACTACAGAGCACGAGTACGACTTTGGAATCGTCGTGCTTTCCACCTACTTCTGCACGCTGAATGATGCAGAGCCTCAATTGACCGAACATGCTGAAATCCGCTGGGTGGCACCACACGAATTGGAATCTTTGGAGTGGGCACCTGCTGATATTCCTGCGGTGAAACTTCTCGTCGAGCAGCTTGCTTAATGAGCCCATTCGATTCAAAGCTTGGTCGCGATACTCATTTTGGATTCCTCGATAAGACAACCGCTTCGCAACAACTGCTGAATCCTTGATTGATTTCTAATGAGGATCCGCACACCATGTTGCAGGCGATCAAGTTAGAGCTTCGCACCGCACAGTCTTTTACATTTTCAGTCGCTTTCATTTCCAGCCGCGGTATCGCGTTGTTGAAACAAGCATTGTTGGACTTCAAGGGTAAAGGACGAATTATCACGTCCCGCTACCTGGATTTCAATGATCCAACTATGTTTCGTGAACTTCTTACTTTGGAGAACGTGGAAGTCCTCATCCATCAAGGCGATGGTTTCCACTCCAAGGGCTACGTTTTCCATCACGACGTGGGAATTACCGCAGTAGTGGGTAGTTCCAACCTCACAGATAATGCTCTGCTAGTTAACCGGGAATGGAATCTGAAGTTCTCTGCCAGCAAGAATGGCGATATTGCTTTTCAACTTGATGATGCGATTAATCGCCAGACTAAACGATCAACGCCGCTGACGCCTGAATGGATCACAGAGTATGAGGCAACCAGACGTGTACCTGAGCGTTTGGTTTCTCAAAATATTCCTCTCGAGGATCAAAGTGACGCCGGAACAATTGTTCCAAACCTCATGCAGGAAGAGGCTCTCGATGCTCTACACTATTTAACGGAGAAGGGCGAGAAACGTGGCGTCATTATTTCTGCGACAGGAACTGGAAAAACTATTCTGGCGGCTCTGGCTACCAGAATGCTCAAGCCCGAACGAGTTTTGTTTGTCGTGCACCGCGAACAAATTCTGGATAAGGCGCGATCCGAATTCATCAAAGTTCTTGAACGACTGGCTGCTGATTTCGGCAAAATGTCTGGCTCGACCAAGGAACTAGATAAGCCGTTTGTGTTTGGCACCATCCAAACGCTGACAAAGGAAGCTACGCTTTCCCGGATCTCCCCTACTGACTTTGATTTAGTCATCGTCGATGAAGTCCATCGCGCTGGCGCCGAATCATATTTGGCGTTGCTCAATCATCTGCAGCCACAGTTTTTATTGGGACTGACTGCTACCCCAGAGCGAACTGATGGCTTCAATATTTATGAGTTGTTTGATTTCAACGTGCCATATGAGATCCGACTTCAAGCTGCTTTAGAATCCAACATGCTTGTACCGTTTCACTATTACGGTGTCACAGACTTCACGCTTGATTCTGAAACAACGGTGACTGATACCTCCAAACTAAGTGCCTTGGTGAGCGAAGAGAGAGTCCATCACATTCTGGAGGCCCTCAAAACTTATGGTCATCCAGAAAATGTTCGTGGCCTGATCTTCTGTTCCAAGACTGAAGAGGCTGAGGAGCTGTCAAAACTTCTCAACCAGTCGTTGTTTAATGGCAGCTTGCTCAAAACCAAGGCGCTTTCTGCGAAGGCCTCAATTCGCTACCGCGAACAGGTTGTAGCTGAGTTGGAGTCCGGCGACCTCGACTACATCTTGACGGTCGACATCTTTAATGAAGGTATCGATATCCCTTCGGTCAATCAGATCGTAATGATTCGCAGTACTGCGAATATTCCTCCCCGAGTGGCGACGGATTCCAATAATCGAACGAATATTCGCACAGTTTCCCTCGGTTGGCGCGAATACTCGATCAGATCCAGCCAATCCCCTACCGTCGGGGGCGGATCCTTGACCAGCAAACACCCAGGTTTCACATCTGTCCCACTGGCCCCAAAATGTCGGCCTCCTAGAATCACGTTTAAGGCCTCAAACAACATCAACCCAGACACAGACCCATTTGGGATAGCTCGACCCCTTAGATCGCCTTCCACAACGAGACGCCAAGAAACAAGCTATCCCACCACCTCCTCAATTTTCACCCCTCGTGAGCGCCCATGCTCCACAGCCCAGGCGCGCAGCTTTTTATCCAAATCGGTGGTGCGATACTCGGGAATGATGAACGGTCCCTCAATGTGAAGATGAAGCGCACCACCGCGGGAAAACTCCGGAACAATAGTTAGCTGCATCGCTGCGATCATTCGACCACAGGCGTTTCGAACCACCGCCAGGAAATGCGAAGACTCGTGTGTTAGCAGGTCAAGGGCATGTTCAAGATCCACCAACTCGCAAGGGTGGGCTGCATTTCGGGCAAATAGAGGGGCGATCTCGGAAACATCAGCGCGAGTTCCATGCCGAAGTGTCAGCTGTTCCCCGTTAGCCTGCAGATTTACAGTCCCGGCCTCGGCACGCATTCGAGCAACAATCGCATCAATCCAACGGCCCACATTTTCCCGCGCAACCAAAGAGTCGGGATAACGACAGCGAAGGTGAGCACCAGAGCGATCCAAAATAAACCACAGCATCACGCCATCCGTGCGCAGTGATGCACTGACATACTGGGCTTGGAGACCAATATCATCAATACTCACTGGTAGTCGGCGCAGGTCAAGCCAAGAAATGGCGAACATTCCCGGCGTTTCCGGCATGCCACCCCACGGTTTAAGCAGCTCGACCAACGGGTAGCTTCCCAAAGAAACAGCCTCGCGAACAGCCTGCGCAGCAGTGCGTGGATCGGAATCTGGCACCTCAATGACCGAATTCGTAATGAACCACCCCACACTGTCGTGCCAACGCTGATCAAAACGGCTGTGCACTGGGAAAACAGCACGGAGCGGTAGGTCCGCCAATGTCGCTGTGACATCAGCCATCACTGAAATAGTCAAGGCCAGGGAGCTTACCTGTTGTGCGCGGGCGCGTGCCGAGTAAATCGCTAAGCCATTGACCCCGAAAATATCGCGGACTTCAACGCGTTCAGGCATGGAGATGGCATCGCCAAGCGGTAGCGGGAACTGAGGCATTTTGCCGCCACCCGCTTCCAAAATTTCGCGCCACCGCTGATGAATCTGCTCCGGCGCAGGTGGAGCCGCAAGGAGTTCCGCGGTGTGCGATTCGAACGCCAACGGTGGCTCAACAGGAAGTTCCATATCGAGCGCAGCCAACAAATCGCGCACAATAACCAGCATGGACCACATATCCACATGCGAATGATCACTGCCAATAATCATCGTGGGACGCGGATGTGCATCAATAATGCACAAACTATGCGATGGCCTCGAGTACGGCGAACACTGCCGATTCAACACCGTCCGCAGCACCTCATTAATACTCTCACCAGGCGCAACGGCATGATCAATCCATTTCCCCGGGCCCACATCAATGCGGTGTTGCTGCACCTCCCCACCCATTCCCGTGCTAAATACTGTGCGCAAGGTGCCGTGCCGTGCAATCACCTCAAGCCACGCGCGCCCCAAATCCTCACGGCTGACTGCCTTGGGCATAGAAACACTAATCGCCATCCAGCTGCCCGGACGCTCCCCGGAGCCCACGTGTCGTTGCTGATCAAAGGACACCGGCACCGCCTCACCCGGAGCCGATGCATAAGGGTGATAGCTGCTCAACGTGCCAAACGGGAGGTTTAATTGGTCTACATGTGTCAGTCTCATGGCACTATAATAGACCTAGTATCTATAGATTTATAGAAAATAATTTAGGAAGTTTCCATGAACACTCCCCTCCAACACGGCACCTTCCCCGTCCCCGGCGCGCAACTCTCCACCTCCTTCAGTGACGAACACGGCCAAGCCGTCATCCAACTTCACGGCCTCACCTCATCCCGCCAACGCGACCGCCTCCTGGACCTCGACCTCGGCCGCGGGCTTTCCGGCACGCGCCTTTTGCGTTACGACGCCCGCGGCCACGGCACCTCCACCGGCCGCGCTGCCTCCACCGATTACCAATGGGACACCCTAGCGGGTGACCTTTTAATGCTTCTCGACGCCCACTTCCCCGACGAACAAGTCCACGGCGTCGGCCCCTCCATGGGTTGCGCCACCCTCCTCAAAGCCGCCGTGTTAAACCCCGACCGCTTCAGTGGCTTCACACTCATGCTCCCACCCACCGCCTGGGAATCCCGAAAAGCCCAAGCCTCCGAATACCTATCCCGAGCAGAATTCCTAGAAACCCACGGCATGGACGCCTTCCTCAACGCCGAAAAACTCCACGCCCAACCACCAGCAACTGTAGGAACCCCCGACACTGTCCCCGATATTTCCGCCGAACTCCTCCCCTGGGCTTACCGAGGCTCCGCCCAAAGCGACCTCCCCTCAAAGGAAGAAATCACCAAGATAACAGTCCCCACCACCATCCTGAGCTGGACCGACGATCCCGGACACCCCGTATCCACAGCAATCGAGCTAACCCGCCTCATGCCAAACGCCCAACTGCGCATTGCCACCACCCCAGCGGAAGTCACGCGGTGGCCACAACACCTTCGCGATGACCTGCGGCTGGACTAAAACCTTCATCATCTGGTTTGGTTCAGGAAGCTCATAATCTCCGGCCAATCTTTGCGGGTCTGCTGCATGCCTGCATCGAAAGATGCACGGAGTTTCTTCAGATTGATTTCCGTGTTCTGGATGTTCATGTTGTCCGCAAAGAACACATAGGCGCTGCCTTGTTTCTCTAGGGCTGTGTCCCGTAGGTGGCTCCTCTTCTCCCCGTGTGGTGACGGCTCTGGTTGGGTACACCAACATTTCGAGTGTCGGCGCTCGAAAGGACGGGTGGCAGCCCGGTGCCCCGGCGCGAGTTTTTACCCCTATCTATCGCGCTGGGGCTTTCCTAATGCAAAAGCCTCAGCCTTCCCCACAAGCGTAATAATTGGGAGGAAGGCTGAGGCTTCGTTGTATTCGGTTGAACCGAGAGGTTCTTACTCCAGGTCGTCGTGGGCAACTAGGCGGCGGGCCGCCTCAGTGATGGTGCCGGACAGCGAAGGATAAACGGACATGGAATCGGCCAACTGGTTCACGGTCAGCTGGTTGGTAACCGCAACCGCGATTGGAAGAATGAGCTCAGATGCGGTTGGAGCGACGATGACGCCGCCGATAACGCGGCCAGAGGTCGCGCGGCAGAACAGCTTCACAAAACCGTGGCGCAGGGAGCGCATCTTTGCACGAGGGTTAGTGGACAGCGGCATCATGATGGTGCGCGCAGCAACTTCACCGGCCTCAATATCTTTTTGAGTGAAACCAACCGCAGCAATCTCAGGGCGGGTAAACACAGCGGTCGCAACAGTCTTCAAACGCAGCGGAGAAACGCCCTCACCCAAAGAGTGGTACATCGCAATGCGGCCCTGCATCGCAGCAACTGAAGCCAGTGGGAACAAGTCAGAACAGTCACCAGCAGCGTAAATGCCAGGGATGTTGGTGCGGGAAACACGGTCAACCTTGATGTGGCCAGACGGTGCGGTTTCCACACCAATGTTTTCCAAACCAAGGTCAGCGGTGGAAGGAACCGAACCAATAGACATCAACGCGTGGGAACCGAAGATTTCACGGCCGTCGGTGGTCTTTACAACCACGCCGCCATCCTCAGTGCGGGTGACGGTATCCACGCGGCAGTTCTTCTCCAACTCAACGCCACGCTCAGCCAGAACCTGCTCCAACACGTCAGCGGCATCAGCGTCATCGTGAGGCAAAATGCGGTCACGGGAAGCAACCATGGTGACCTTAACGCCCAGCTCAGCGAAAGCAGAAACGAACTCAGCACCGGTCACACCGGAACCAACAACAATGAGGTGCTCAGGCAGCTCAGTGATGTCATAGACCTGCTGCCAGTTCAAGATGCGCTCGCCATCAGGCTTTGCTCCAGGCAGCACACGTGGTGTTGCACCCGTGGCAATCAAAACCAGGTCTGCATCCAGGACCTCTTCGCGGCCATCTTCATTGTGGGTAACGGTTACCTTGTGTCCACCGCTGATGTCAGGAATCTGGTCCTTGTCAAAGCGTCCCCGGCCATTAATGATGCGGACACCGAGTTCCTCAGTACGCGCCCGCACGTCATCAGACTGGCGGTTAGCAAGTGCCGTCACACGCTCATTAAGCGCTTGCAATGCCAACTCAGTCTTGGCAAATCCTCCGCTAAGCCCCATGTCATCAGCACGGCGGAGGTCCGTTTTAATGTTCGCACCAGCGATAAAAGACTTTGAAGGCACGCAGTCCAACAAAATACTGGCACCGCCCATGCCCTGGTCTTCAATGACGGTAATATCTGCGCCATACTTGGCGCCGGCCTGTGCGGCTTCGTAACCGCCCGGGCCACCGCCGATAATAACAATGCGCTTTTGGTGCTCAGCCATGTTTAACCGACTCCTTTAAAAGTCATGGGGATTTATTCCCTTAAAGTCTAACTGTTAAAGGTTAAAAGTTCTTAGCCAGGTCAACCGTTGTGCTACCCCTAGAATTTAAACCCATTTGAGGGCCAGATTACGGTTCTAGGATTTGTTCGCTTCCGCCTCAATGGTCGATTCAAATTGATTGACCACGGAGCCAAACAACTTCACGCCAACACCAATCGCGCGTTCATCCACCAGCAAGTCACCCTGGTGCAGGTCATTCATATCGCCGTCACCAGACCAGCAGCCCAGACGCACCATGGAGCCTGGCACGTGTTCGAGGTACCAGGAGAAATCTTCGCCGCCGGAAGACTGCGGTGCTTGAACAATTGATTGTGGGTCAATTGCTTTGGCTGCCGATGCAATCAGCGCCGTCGCCACATCATCATTGAGCACCGGCGGCACACCGCGGTGATAGGTCAGCTCATGTGTGACACCCGTTGGTGCCAGAACTTGCTCAACCATTTCTTGGAAGATGCCGGAGATATCGCGCCAAATACCAATGTCAGCCGTGCGCAGCGTACCGGACAAGGAGCCGGTCTGCGGCATCGCATTCGGCGCATAGCCTGAGTTGATAGTGCCGAAGACCAACACAGTGCCCGTGCGGGGATCTACTCGGCGCGACAGTAGTGCAGGAAGTTCAGTGACAACCTTGCCCATTGCGTAAATAACGTCAGCCGACAAGTGCGGGCGGGAGGTATGCCCGCCGGGGCCTTTGATATCTAGTTCAATAACGTCGGTCGCAGAAGTAATCGCACCGGCACGCAGGCCGATGCGTCCCACGCGCAGCTTTGGCTCAACATGCACGGCGTAAATCGAGTGCACGCCGTTGAGAGCGCCCCAATCAATAACATCGGTTGCGCCCCCAACCCAGACTTCTTCCGCCGGTTGGAAAATAACACGCACGCCAATGCTCAGTGGGAATTCACGATGGTAATCCGCAATCGCGCAGGCTAAGCCCAGCGCGATGGTGGTGTGAACATCATGGCCACACGAATGCGAAACTCCTGGGGTCTTGGAGCTAAATTCCAGACCAGTGACTTCTTGAACCGGCAGTGCGTCAATATCCGCGCGGAAGGCAATCCGGCCTTCCTCAGTGTCCGGACCAATGTCCACCATCAGACCGGTTTCTGGGAAACGCTGCGCGTCCAACCCATACTCGGCCAAAATCTTGGCCAAATAATTGGTAGTTTCAAACTCTTGGTTGGATGGCTCCGGATCGCTGTGAATATGACGGCGCCAACCGATTACTTCTGCACGGTGAGAATCAAACCAGTCATTGACGAATTCCGAAACGGTCGGCTGCGTCATAGTCAGACTCTCCTTGATACTCACGGCGCCCATGAATGTGGTGGGCAGAAGATTTCTTCTTCTCCGCGCAATTCTACAACTAGACAGTGCGGTTCATAAATTGCACATGCTGCATGTGGCGGCAGCCAGTGTTTTTCAAGGAATTTAAGACGGCTTAGTATCCCCTATTCGGCACCATCACGCGGTTTTATTGATAGCTCTCCTGACGGTTTTGATCTTCTTCGCTTTCACCTCACCACGTTTGTAATCGGTGTATTCCCGCGAAAATGGCTCAAGACCTTCAAGATGCGCAGCCAAATGGGATTCGATTTCTCCTTCTTTATCACCTGCTTTGCCTGCTTGAATTCGCATCAGCGCTGCTCGTGTGCCGGTGGTTTTGCAGATGGAACTGACATTCTCACCTGACTCTGGCAGCAATAGTGATGGCGGTACTTCCAGCGCCAATGCCAGTTTGTACACCGTTGATAACGCTGGGTCAGCGCTGGTCCCCGAGTTGTTTTCATTGCGTTCTAGATTGCAGACTTGTGTTCGTGACAGCCCCGAAATCTCCGCCAGAACTTGCTGCGTAATTCCCCGAATACGTCGAATCCTCTTGAGATTCTGCGCAAACGCAAATCCATAACTTGCCCATAGCAAGCGCTCAACACTTAAGGCCATGGACCTCACCCCCAAGGTATGCCGTGCCAAATAGTGGGTATTCAGCATTTTGAATACTTCAAATAAATATGAAAAAAGACGCCAGCGATTCCCCCGAACCTCTGACGTCTGTGAGCTTAATCGAGCTCTAGAAATCTTTCCACGTTTTTATTGTCACACTTATGAAGGCTTCAGTGCTTACAGGGCTTACAGGGCTTACAGGTCGATGTTGCGTGGACCATACAGGCGGTCACCAGCATCACCTAGGCCTGGAATGATGTAGGCGTTTTCATCAAGTGCCGGGTCAACACATGCGGTGACCAGACGAACCGGGTATCCGGACTCAGCCAAAGCGTCGACGCCTGGCTGTGCGGAAATCAAGCAAATGGCAACAATGTCGGTTGCGCCGCGGTCAACCAGCAGCTTCAACGAGTGTAGCAAAGAACCGCCGGTAGCCAACATCGGGTCCACCAGGAATACGGTGCGTCCGCTCAAATCTTCTGGCAGCGCCTCCAAATAAGGAACTGGCTCGTGGGTTTCCTCATTGCGAGCCATGCCGATGAAGCCAACCTGTGCATCAGGAATCATCGACAAAGCTGGATCAATCATGCCCAGGCCAGCGCGAATAATCGGCACAATGATTGGCGGGTCCAGCAAGCGGGTGCCGTCAGCGACAGCAACAGGGGTCTTGCATTCGAAGTGCTCAACCGGCAGATCGCGGGATGCTTCGTATACCAACATCGCGCCCAAATCGGCCAATGCTGCACGGAAGGAAGCGTTGTCGCTGCGCTCATCGCGCATCAAAGTTAGGCGGGAGGTTGCAAGGGGATGGTCTACTACGTGGATGTCCATAAGCTACATCGTAAATCATCTACGGAACCATTCTTATATTTGCGCAGTCTTAATTGAGTATGAACCCGCTTAGCACTTTTGAAGTCGACCCAGAACACACTCGTTCCCTTGCTCGCGACCTGGATGAGGCCTCGCAGTTCCACTCGCCTGAACACGCTGCATTGCCAGAAGATCCCACTTTCGTGGACTTTGTAAACATTCTCAATCAAGCAATAACCAACCTCACGGCGCGCTCAGAACAGCTTCACGCAGATACGGCACACATTGCGCGCGCAGGCTTTGCACTTGCCGATGCCGCCGAGGCGACCGATAACGCAGCAGGCCAAGCCTTCAATGGATTTCAGGTGAGTTAGTCATGCAGATCATTATGGAAGCAATCTCTAAAGTCTCTCAGCTCAAGCCACCGGAACTGCCACAATTCAAGCTCGTTAACGCACCTGATATCTCTGCTGTGCGGCCGCTGGCGCAGATTGCTGGTGCCGATCCTTCCAAAATCCTTGATGCGGTCGGGGTTCTAGAAAAAGACCAAGGCACAATCCGCGAGGTTGCTTCACAAGCCGCCGGACTGATTGGCAACTGCGCGCGTGACCTCATCGGCTTAGTCATGGAACTTGGTACCCGCGCTGTGCCAATCGCGCTGGGTTTGTTGGTACCCAATCCGGCAGCACGCCTAGCCGCAGAGACCGCACTGCGAGCTTTAGCGATGGAATATCTGGGACGCGCGCTTTCTCGTGCGGGGCAGTTGGTGAATGAGCTTGGCTCGATTGCCGCACCGCTGGTGGAGATTGCTTCTCGCACCGTTTCTTCGACCGTCGATGGCAGCAAGGCATCTTTGAATTCACTAGAAGCGACACCACAGCAAGCGGCGCTCGCACCGTCCGGGCAGACCACCGCCAGCACCAAAGAAGCTGGGGTGAAAACAATGTCTTTGGAAGAGCCGGCCCCTTCCCTATCGTCGTCTTCCTCGTCTGGTTCTTCTGACGGTTCTGCGGCTGGCGCGAAGGCAGTTGATACTGCACTGTCTATGGTGGGAACACCTTATGCTTGGGGCGGGACCTCGCCCAATGGATTTGATTGCTCAGGTCTTACGCAATATGCCTACCGTGAAGCAGGCGTGGAACTCCCGCGTTTGGCGGAACAGCAAACCGTGGGCCAACAAGTATCGGCTGATCAACTAGTTAAGGGCGATTTGGTGGTCTGGAACGGACACGTTGCTATGTATGCCGGTGACGGTCAGATTGTGGAAGCCGGGGATCCGGTTCAGGTTAATCCTTTGAGGACCTCCAACATGGGGATGGAATTCAAGGGCTTCTGGCGTCCGACTGCATAGGGTTTGGGTAGAATTGTCGGCCATGAGCTCACGCGCGATTGTTCCAATTAAACTTTCTTTAACTGAAGGCGACTTTTACACCCTCTGGGCACCGAAATGGCGCCAGCAGGGTACGGATTGGCAGGCCCTTCTTGGTGATGATGATTCCGTCTTGGGGTTCCGCACCGAGGCTGAGCTCTTAACCTTTATTGAGTCCAATGAACGCCACGACCTTACTGATCATCCGGAGTGGGAAGTGTTCAATAAGGGTGCTGCGCACCGCGTCAGCCCAGACAAGCGTGATGTCTATGACCTCATCGGGGTACCTGAGAACCTGGCTGGACGCCCCAGCCACGAGAACGTCTCCGCGGTTGCCCGCAACTTTGAGATGGCTGAAGTAATTGCTTCGGTAACTGGCTCCCAGCACACCAGCATCTTCTTTGCCAGCCACTCCATTCTGCGCAATGCTTCCCGCGGCCTCGACCACTTCTCTGGTGACCAGGGACTGCAGGAATGGACCGCTATCGGTCGCGTCATCTTGTCCAACTGGCAGGGTGTTATCGAAGACCTTGATGACCAGGTTCGTATCGTGCCATCCAATGAACTGGATGAAACAACTGTCACCGCGAACGCTTCCAAGATTTCTGCAGCAAAGCAGGCAGCTGAGGAAAAGAAGAAGAAGCAAGAAGAACAGCGCAAGGAACAAAAAGAAGCCGCTGATCCATATGATGGCTCCGTCTGGGCTGCAGCCGGCATCGACCCGGTAAAGATCACCGTAGATTCCCGCTCCGTATACACACTGCGCACCTATTTGGGTAAATCCCCTGTGTTCTTGGGTAAGTGGGGCGAGATTTACACCTTCCCATCCTCCAAACAGCTTCTGCGCTGGATGATGGAAAATGATGACCACGACATGGCACGGGTTGCCACCTGGGAAGACCTAGTTACCGCTGCGAATGCAGGCGAGCTGGAGTTCACCGTGCACCCAGATAACCAGTACTCCTTCAATGGCATTGTCCGTGATATCACCAAGGGCCCAGAGGCTGTTGATACGGACCAGATGAGCCGCTGCTACGAAATCTGCGCGGATGCAGCCGACTGGGCAGGAGACGACTCCATCAACTCATTCATGCTGGCAAACCCACGTTTCCAGGACTACTTGGGCTACATGCTCGGTTCTACTGAGACCGCTGGCTATGTTCCATCCAAGCCTTTCAACGACCACGCTGAAGCGTGGAAGGGACTCGAAGAAATGCTGACCAAGCGCTTCTCCAAGTTCTAAATCGTTCCGGTTCTAGGATTGATTTTTCACAAGCACGCCGCGCATGGCCTCGATGAGGTCAGCGTGGCGTTTCTTTGTGGTCAAAGCCTCCGGAACAATATGTTCAAAGCCGTGGAAAGCGCCTTCATAAACAACGAAGTCCACGTCTATACCGGCTGACTCTAAACGCTCGGCAAATTCCTGTGATTCATCAAAGAAAAGGTCCAAGCTGCCCACGCCAATCCAGGTTGGTGGCATACCTGTGAAGTCTCCGCGGTAAAACGGTGAGGCATATTCTGGCAGCTCCGCATCAAGGTGGTCTGGGCCAAGATACATCTTCCAAGCTTCTTTGTTCAGCCCTTCCGTCCAGATGAACTTTCCACGAGCGTGTGATCCGACGGCATCATCCATGGCTTCAACTTTGAGTTCCGTGCGGTGGTCCAGCATCGGATAAACCAATCCTTGGAATGCAACGAGATGGCCCTCATCAATTGCGCGCTGGACAATTCCTGCGGCTAAACCGCCACCGGCACTATCCCCGCACACGGCAATGCGGTCGGGATCAATGCCGAGTTCGGCTGCATTGGCTTGCATCCAGCGCAGCGCTGCGTAGCAGTCATCTAGATCCGCCGGGAACCGATGCTGTGGCGCCTTGCGGTACGCCGGTGCAATGACCACCATGTCCAGTTCATTGGCAACCCGCGCGTTCGCTGAATCATAAACATTGACAATGCCACCGACATGCCCGCCACCGTGGATCCACAACATCGCTGGGCAAGGTTCGCCTTCGTCCCCGCCCTGCTCCGGGGTATCCGGGGTATCCGGGGTATCCGGGAGAAACCTTCGTGCATAGAACGGGTGCCCGTCATCGGGGCTTTCACCCTTGATATCGGAAATAGCGCCTTCACCGTCAAACTTGGTCGGCATACCTTTATCCGAAGCCTTGTTTAACAGCCGCAGCAAGGCGGTGCTTGGAACCAGTTCTAAAGGCAGTTCAAGGATCTGTGAGCGCAAATCCGGAGCGACTTTCTCAATCAAATTCCGGCGCTGCTTGGTGTACCTGTTGCCCGCAACGGCGGCCGCGCCAAGGGTGATTCCGCTGAGCGTGAGAATGCCTAACGCAGCTTTAGCCTTCCAGCCACGTGCGTTGGCTAAGTTATTTGCTGACATGTTCCGAGTCTACTGAGCAAACAAGTGTTTATGCAGTGCCTGCGTGAGCTCCTCAATGAGCTGCTTCGAGGCCTTCGCTTTCGGCGCGAGATGATCAAAGCCGTGATAAGCCCCACGAAAAGTGCGAAACTCCACCTTTACCCCGGCGCTTTTGAGACGTCGTGCAAAGGCCTCAGCTTCGTCATAGAACAAGTCCAAGTCACCAATCCCAATCCAAGTTGGTGGTGTTCCTGCAAGGTCCGCGCGGTGCAACGGCGAAGCATAAGGAGCAAGCTCTCTATCCGCGTGGTCTTGCCCCAAATAGAGATTCCACGCTGCAGCATTGGACCCGGCCGTCCAGATAAGCTGCCCGCGTGCCGTTGGCTTCAGCTCTGATTCCTCAGCAACAGCGTCGTCGAGATTCAGCCCGCCGCGGTGATCCAACATCGGATAGATAAGGCCTTGGAATGCCACCGGATAGCCGTCATCAATAGCACGTTGAATCACGCCTGCTGCCAATCCACCGCCGGCACTATCCCCACATACCGCGATGCGCTGAGGGTCTATTCCGAGGTCTTTGGCGTTTTCTTGCACCCAGCGCAGCACCGCATAGCAATCATCCAAGTCCGCTGGGAACGGTGCCTTATTGGCTTTGCGGTACGACGGCGCGAAAATCTTCATACCTAAGTCATCGGCAATCTGCGCATTTTGTGGATCATAGAAACCCGGAGTTCCAATCAGGTGCCCACCACCATGCGTCCACACCATGGCCGGACGAAGCTCAGAGTGATTTCCTTCGACATCGGCAAGCCGCCGCGGCACAATCTGCCGGGCGCTAAAAGGATGCCCGTCATCCGGGTTGTGGCCCTCAATAACCTGGATATCCACATCACGGTCAGTATCGCGAATCGCATCTATACGAGAGACAATTCCCAAAATGAAAAGCATCACCGCCGGCGGCACCACATGGTTGGGAAGATACAACGCCGGGGTGCGCAGCTCCTCAGAAACTTGCGCAAGATATGGCTTCCGGCCGTTGACATATGACCGCAAGCCCACGCCAATGAGTCCACCGACAAGCCCCGTTAGGGCAACAGCACTAATCGCTGCTGCCCTCGTGAACTTGTCCCTGTGCGGCTTCGTCATCGGCTGTGTTTACCTTCTAAGACTGCGTTTTTAAGGTCTGACCCGCAGCCCTAATCCTCGTCTGAGTCTCCGGCGTCTTCGGCATCAAAGTCGGCAGCGTCTTCTGCGAACTCCGCATCAGAAAGCTCTTCATAGGCCGGCAAGATAACGGACTCAATGATGTGCTGGCGATGTTCTTGAGTGGTGAAGCTGTTTTGAATAGCTGCCACGGTCAGCTCAAAGAACTCCTCCAAGCCGTAGCCCAAGTCCTCATTGAGGGAAATGAACTGCTGGGTCAGCGCGGTAGTGCCCACAGCGCAGGAAAAGCCCAGCTGCTGAAGCAAAGGTAATGGGTGATCTGCCAGGGAATCGACATCACCATTGGCAATATCTTCATCCGGATTGGTTTCCACGGCAATATGGCGGTCACGAATCCAACTGGTCATCTTACCTGGCTCAATGCCTTCAACTGTTGCCGCGAAGTCATCAATGATGTCCACACCAACCGCCACGCGGGTGGCACCTGCTTTCACGCCAGCTTCAATATCTTCAAATCCACCTTCAACCACAACTGGGACAAAATTATCCTGCAGCTTCTTCAGCACACCCACATGCGCGGCAGTGTTTTCACCAACAAGTGCCAAGCCCACAACGTCCTCATGGGAGATAGCGGCATCAGCAATTTCGGCCACGTTTGCTGCCTCAGTATTCGCGGTGAGGATAATGCGCGCATCCACCTTGTGCGCTTGGATGGCGGCGGTGGCCTGGGAAATGGCATCGGCAAGCGATGCATCATTAAGCGAATCTGCGAAATCAGCCGGATTCAACCGCAACTCGGCATAGATCACACCGTTGGTATCAAGTTCATTCAAAGTCGTGGAAACGGCATCAGCAACGCTGTGCCCTGCGGGGACAGCGGCGGAGAGAACAATCTTGGGCAGGGAGGCGAAGATTTCCGCTGAGGAATCTTTGTTTTCAGGGCTAATTAAAGGCGCGTCATACATGCCAGCCATACTAAGCCGGAGCCTAAGATATTTCATACAATGAATGCCATTTCCAACTACACCTCTGCCCTAAATCAACGTGCCCAGCTAATTCAGGCACGGCACCGCCGTTTTCTCACCGCGGTAGTTGCTAGTTCTTTAACCGCAGCAACTTTATCCATGTCTGTTCCCGTTGTTTCGGCGCAAGACGTGGAACCGACCGAACTTGATGGCGTGGCCGCGCAGGGCGCTGTGGCTGAGCAAGGCCTTGGTGAAGTTTTTGATGGGTTGTTGAATGACTCCGATAATCCCGATAGCCCCGACGCTGAAGATTCAGATGAAGCGGCGGAGCCTTCCACGCGTGCAGTGGCACCGAATACGGATTCTTGCCCACAGGCACTTCTTCCGCCAGAGCCGGTAACAACCTCTGAGGTAGTGGCCCCGGGCCAGGAATCCCCTGCTCCCCTTCCGGAGGTACAAAACTCCGATTGTGGTGTGCGCGCGCCGGATGGATTTGAGGTAGATGGCGATGTACGGGCGGCGAGTTGGATCATCTCCGATTTGGACACCGGTGAAGTAGTCGCGGCGAAAGACCCACATGGCCGCTACCGTCCGGCGTCGATTCTCAAAGTGCTCATTGCGTTGGTGGCCATTGATGAGCTGGATTTAAAAAAGACAGTCACCGGCACCGATGAAGACGCCGCGATTGACGGCTCCGCTGTGGGTATTGGCCCCGGTGGCCGCTACACCATTGAGCAGCTCTTGCAGGGTCTAGTCATGGCGTCTGGCAATGACGCCGCGCACGCTCTGGCGCAGCAGCTGGGTGGCGATGAAGAGACTCTGAAAAAGATCAACCAGCTTGCCCTCGATTTGGGTGCGCGCTCCACGTTCGCCGCCAGCTACTCCGGCCTCGATGCACCCGGAATGTCCACCTCGGCCGCGGATATGGCTTTGTTGTACACCGCCGCTTTTGAAAACCCCACCTTTGCGCGCTTGGTGGGTACCGAAAGCGTGGAATTCCCCGGCTATGGCGATTTAGAAGGCTATGAGCTGTGGAATGACAACGGTCTGTTTATGAATGACCCGGATGGAATCGGCGGCAAGACTGGCTACACGGATGATGCGCACCATACGTTCGTTGGCGCTCTCAACCGCGATGGCCGCCGGTTGATGGCTGTCATCTTGGACACCACCGTGGACCACGGCCCGCGTGCTTGGCAACAAGCCCAGCTGCTGCTGAATGAAGCCTATGATGTGCCCGCCGGTGAAGGTGTCACCACGTTGGATGACATCAAGCTCGTGGGCATGGACGCCTCAGATATAGATGCAGAAATTTCTGCCGATGAAGCCGCACACGCCGCCGACAACGCGCCCGAGGCAGCCGATGCACAGGCTGCTACCGATGCCGCAGCAGCCGAAAGCCACAACCAACCAGGCTGGATTTCCTGGCTGATTGTGGCCGGTGTTGCCGCATTGGTTATTGCAGTTATTTCTTCTTTACTACTTCTGCGTCGGCCCAACGGTCATGGGCGCCACGCAGCTCATTAGCCGGATTGATGGTAAATGAGGTTGCAATAGCGCCGATTAGTCCCACCGTCTGGCCGAGTCCTGGCACAATCAGGATGCTTCTAAACCACTGGCGCTTTATGGACTTTTCAATGCTGAGCTTTTCACCCGTATTCACATCACGCACGCGGTAGCCCAACATTAGTTTGGCTGGTGAGCCGCCGAATGCGACTTCGGTGCCGACAAACAGTACAGCCATCAAAATACCTGCGACAACGCCGGCAAACACCGAGTCACCTGCCACCAACGCCACTGGAATAATGGACAGCAAAAAGTAATCGATGAAAGCCATTCCCACCCGTGTACCGGAGGACGGGCGATCAGCTATAGATGGATTGACCGGTGCCCGGTACATGCCGTGGGTTTGCTGCGGGACTATCTGCTGGTGCTGATAATTCGGCTGCTGGTAGGGATTAAATGGCTGCGCATACGGGCTCGTCTGCGGCTGCTGTGTTTGCGCATATGGCGTCTGCTGCGGTGGCTGCTGTCTTTGCGGCCCCTGCTGGGGACGGCCTTGCGGGCTGGACCAACCGTGGGTCTGCTGCGGGGACTCACTAACGTTCATGCGGGTAACTGGGTCAGGCCACGTGCCGAAGTTGGCGAGGTGTTCCACCTCCGGCCAAGTAATCTTGCGGCCCGCGGCAATCGCATCATCGTAGTACTTGCGTACCTCGGGTTTGGAAAAGATGGAATAGCACAGCTGAATCTCTTTGCGGCGAGGATCATTCGCCGTCACACCGTGGCCTTCTAAGTCCGCGTCGCGCGCAGCCAGCAAAATACCAAGCGCTGCGCATTCATCAGCGGCATCAAGCTTCATGTGCTTGTACAGATCGGGAGCAAAGCTGTGACTCATACGGCCAACTATAGCGCGTACCACGGACAACCAACAGGTTAGTTTTCGCACTTGGGTGCGTACCCTAACCCCTACCCTGAGATAGTGTCTCAGGGTTGTGATTGCCAAATTGGACAATCACAACATCAACTATTTGCGGCGTAGTAGCGCAACCGCGCCCGCGCCAACTGCACCGATGGCGGCGCCGATGCCGAAGGTCGTACCCGCAGATGGGCCCTGGGTGATTTCTTGGCGAACGCGAATAACGGCGGGTTCTGGAACTGGCGGCTCTTCCAAAGCTAGCGACTCTTCGGTGGTTGCAGTCCACGCGGAGATGTACATGACCACGCGCCAAATCAGGTACATCATGACCATGAGAACAATGACTGGGCCAAAGACAGCGCCGGCAGGGTTCCCGGTGGCCGAAGATATGATGACGGTAGAGAGCTGCTTGATCAGCTCGAGCGCAATCGCGCCCAGCAAGGCACCCTTCGCGCCGGATTTCTTTGGCACCTTAGTACGTGGCAGGACCACAATCATCCACCACATGACCAGGAAGTTGGCCAGCAGACCAATAGCCACGCCGGCGGCGAGGAACACCCAGCTCATACCTGGGAAGTGGTCGATACCCATCCAGTCAAAGATGCGCGGAATGATACCCGAGGTACCCAGGGCAGTTACACCGAAAGCAACGATGAAAGCCAACAGCAGACCAATCAGGCCAAGCAAGTCATTGATCTTTTTCACCAGGAAGTTGCCGCCGCCTTCATTGGCGTCCAGACCCCACATGGCGGAAATACCAATGCGCAGGTTGTTCATCCAGCCAAGACCAGACCACAAGGTGGTCAAACCAGCCACACCGAACATCGCGCCACGCTGGTCGATAGCGGTAACCAGCAGTTCATTGATGGTGTTGCCCAACTCGCCATCAACAGCATTGGTAATAGATTCCTGCACCTGCTGCATTAGGTCATCGCGGTTAGCCAGAACGGTTGCCACCACAGCGACCATGAGCATGAACAGCGGGAAGATAGCCAGCACCGAGTAGTAGGTGACACCGGCTGAGAACTGGTTACCACCCTGGGCGGTGTACCGGTCCTGCATGCGCATCATGTGGTCGACAAAGTTTGAGCGTTCGCGGATTTTATCTACTGCACCCGGTTCGTCTTGGTGGGAGCGTTCAATTCCGTAGTCGTCGGTCCTTTTGCCGTTGGGTTTAGTGGCGGCAACCATCATCAAGGCCCTTTCTATGAAACGTTCAGCTGACTTTTATCTACACTAGACCCGATTTACCGGCGGCGCGCAGGAAGAAACCCAATCTTGTCATAAACGTTTTCAAGAAGAGGTGTTGCAATCTCGGTGGCTTTATCGGCGCCATCGGCAAGCAAGCGCTCAATTTCGCTGCGATCATCCATCAGTTCATCAAAGCGGGCCTTCAACGGAGTAACGAATGCTTCCAGCGCATCCGCGGTATCCACCTTCAGCTGGCCATAGCCCAAGCCGTCATAGCGCTCTACTAGCTTGTCGATGTTTTCTCCCGTCAACGCCGACTGAATCACCAACAGGTTAGACACACCTGGCTGATTGACGCGGTCAAAGTTCACGACACCCAAATCATCCGTGACAGCTGAACGGATACGCTTCGCGGACGTCTTTGGTGCATCTAACAAGTTGATAAGACCCTTCGGATTCGGACCAGACTTGGACATCTTGGCCGTTGGATCCTGCAAGTCATAAATCTTCGCAGCGCCTTCTGGGATGTAGGCGTCTGGCACACGGAAGGTCTCACCGAAGCGCGCGTTGAAACGCTCCGCCAGGTTGCGGGTGAGTTCCAAGTGCTGGCGCTGGTCTTCACCAACAGGGACAAAGTGCGGCGAGTAGAGCAGGATGTCTGCCGCCATCAGCACTGGGTAGGTAAACAGCCCCACCGAGGTACGGTCCTGGCCGTGGCGCGCGGACTTGTCCTTGAACTGGGTCATGCGTCCGGCTTCACCGAAACCGGTCATGCACTGCAGTACCCACGTCAGCTCAGCGTGCGCTGGCACCTGGGACTGCACGAACAGCGTGGAACGCTGCGGGTCAATACCCAACGCAATCAACTGTGCCGCACCAGCGATGGTGCGCTCCCGCAGCTCCGCCGGGTCCTGCTCCACGGTAATCGCGTGAAGATCTGGGATGAAGTAGAAGGCGTCAAAGCCATCTTGCAGATCAATCCACTGCTTCAATGCTCCGAGGTAGTTACCAAGGTGGTAGGAATCCGCGGTTGGCTGGATACCGGACAGGATTCGGTCGCCTGGCTTCGGCGTAGCTGGAGTTGGGGTGGTTTCAGTCATGATTTATACCTTAATGTTTAGCGGTTTTGATTGCCCTATATGGCCCTAAAGGCCCAAGCTGGCACTATTTGCTAAAGGGTTTAACCAAAGCAAAGCGCCTTAGCCGGGCACACTGTTTTAAGTGTGCTTATCCGACCAAGGCGCTGTGGAAAGTGCGAAGAGAAGTTTAAGAAGCTTCTTAAGCGGTTTCTTAAATCTTGCGGCTCGTTGGTGAGTAGACGTCAAGGGTGGTTGCCCAGCCAGCGACTAGGAACGCGCCACCTGCAGACATAACGATCAACGGAGCAAGGAAAGCGAAGGACGGACCAACGATGGTCCACCACCAGATACCTACGACGAGGCCAATGATTCCCAGGACGTAGTAAATAATTGCTTGAGTCATGCGGTCTACTCCATTGCTTAAATGACGGTAGCGACGTGAATCAGGTTAAAGCCAGCTTCACCAAATATTGTTCACAGGTAGCTTAACACTCACGAGCTAAAAGATTAAGATTTGGAGGTTTTAAACTCACCCCCAAACCCGGTTAGTGGTGGTCCTAGTTGTACTCCACCATCAGTGGTGAGTGATCAGACCAGCGCTCTTCAACGCTTGGCGCCTTTTCCACCCAACTGCGCTGTGCGCGCTGCAGCATGGAATCAGTTGCCGCCTGGTAGTCAATGCGCCACCCTGCATCATTGTTGAAGGCTTGTCCGCGGTAGGTCCACCAGGTGTAGGGGCCGTCAGCTTCTGGCGCCAGGCGGCGGGCAACGTCGAACCACTTCGGTTCTTCGGTTGCTTTCCATTCCGTCTTGGTTTCATAGTCAACGGTTCCCAGCCAGTCGCCCAAGCCCTTCTTGATCTGTGGCTCAGCATCAGGGAATGCTCCGAAGACGTGATCCATAAAGGCTCGCTCTTCTGGCAAGTGACCAGACTGCTTTTCATTAGGCTTGTTGTTCTTCAAATCCTGCGCGCGGTGGCAGATATTCCAGTCGCCACCAATAACCATCTCTGGGTATTGCTTTGCGCGCTCATCCAAAATATCTGCGAATTCATCAAGGAAGTTGTACTTCTCATCCAGCTTTGGTGACTTCACATCACCCGAAGGCAGATACAGCGATGCCACGCGCACACCTGCGGTGGTTGCTTCAATCCAGCGCCCCGATTCCAAGAAAGAACCAAAACCGGTTTCCACATCAGTCAATGGGGTGCGGGACAAAATACCGACGCCGGCACGGCCCTTCGCACCTGGGGTCAGCGCATCTGCCATGGCCAAGTGCCACCCGGCTTCCAAAGCAGGCTTGAGCGCTGATTCAGTCTGTGCAGGATTTGCGCGTACTTCCTGCATGAGAACAATGTCAGCGCTGGTTTCTTGCAACCACGCATTCATTCCGGGGTTGAGTTCATTGCGCTGCTTACATGCGGCGCGAATGCCGTTGACGTTGACCGAAGCAATAGTTAAAGTCATGCCCAACAGTCTAACTATTGTTGCGCAACCACTCCTCTATTAGCTCCAGGCAGGGCTTTTCCATCTTCAGTCACCGCAGAATCACCGCAGAATCACCGCGGAGGCGTCGTGAAGCAACTGCTATTTCTTGACGAACTGCGCGCCGATCCAGATGAGAATAGCCGCGGCGGATAAAACTGCACCTGCCAGCGCTGGGGAGGCATAGCCCATTCCGGCACCGACAACGAGGCCACCAATGGCAGCGCCAGCGGCATTAGCCAGATTAAGAGCGGAGTGGTTCAACGATGCCGCAAGAGTTTGGGCATCCCCTGCCACATCCATCAGGCGAATCTGCAAGCTTGGGGTTAGTGACGCACCGAAGAAACCGACCAAGCCGAAGTTGATGGTGCCCAGAATTGGATTCTGGGAAGTGAAGAAGAAGGCCACCAGAATCAGGGAAATGGCAACCAGTGAGAACAGAATGCCCTTTTCCAAGCTACGGTCAGCCAACCAGCCGCCAAAGTAGTTACCGGCAACATTGCCAACGCCGTAGACCATCAGCACTAGCCACATGAGGTTTTCTGCCATCCCGGCGCGTTCCGTCATGGTCCACGTGATGTAGGTGTAGACGGCAAACATGCCGCCGAAACCAATCGCACCCATGGCAAGGGAAAGCCATACCTGTGGGCGGGCGAATGCCCCAAGCTCAGTTTTGACTGACGTTGCTGGCATACGCGTCATGTGTGGCATAAATACCCACAATCCGCCAAGCGTGAGGATGCCGACTGCGACAACAAGCATGTAGGCCGCTTCCCACCCCAGTGCGGAGCCAAGCGCCTGGGCGGCGGGAACGCCAAGGACGGTTGCAACGGAAAGACCCATGCCCACCATTGCTACAGCCTTGCCGCGCGAACCAGCCGGCGCCATGGACGCAGCCGATAGACCAGCAACGGAGAAGTATGCGCCGTGCGGAAGTCCGGCGATGAAACGCGCAACCATCAAAACCGTGTAATTCTCAGCAAAGACGCCGAGTCCATTGCCGATAATGAAAGCTGCCATCAAGATAATGAGCAAACGCCGCCGCGGGATCCTGCCGGTAACCGCTGTGATCAATGGCGCACCGACCACCACGCCGAGCGCGTAGGCGGAGATGATGTGGCTGGCTTGCCCTTCGGAGATACCGAGGTCACCGGAAATCATGGGCAAAAGACCCATGGAGACAAACTCCGTGGTGCCAATGGCGAATCCACCCATGGCCAAAACGAACACAACAAGCATGCGTCGCGCATTGGAAATATTGGTCTGCAGCGGACGCGGATGGCGCTTGATTCGCGCGCGGCTAGACGCTTCAGTGGAAGAAGTATCTCCCACCACAGCTCCATCGTTAGTAGGATCGGCAGATACACCCAAAGGGTTAGCTATGTGCTTGCTATCACTCTGGGAATTTTGTCCTTCATTTTCGCCATTAATCCGCTTGTCATTCACTCGGGCAACCTTACCCAACCAGGTAAGAAACTCGCACGTCAAGTGATATATCAAGGAAACTCCTTGACACTGTGCATCACACCACGAATGATGGGTGAATCTGAGTTATAGGTTTCGCCTTCTTAGATCCTTAGCGAAACCGTATTGACAAGGGCATGTGCGTGCGGATTAACATAGGTAAGCCTTAGACAATTTAAGGTAGGCTCGCCTGCCTGATCACGTGGAGGACCACACACCGTGCATACATCCAAACTTGTTCGACTCACCGCTGTTTCCGCTATCGCGGCGCTTGCTTTGACTGCTTGCTCCGACAGCGAAAGCACTGACTCTGCGGCAAACTCTGACTCTTCTGCTGCATCCGAATCTGCAAACGAATCGGGTTCTGATTCTGAGTCCAGCAACCCTGCTGATGAATCTCAGTTCCCAGTCACCGTTGAACACGCACTGGGTGAAACCGTCATCGAAGAAAAGCCTGAGCGCGTTGCCACCGTTGGTTGGGCAAACCACGAGGTTCCACTGTCCTTCGGTATCGTTCCAGTCGGCATGTCCAAGTCCACTTGGGGCGATGATGATGACAACGGCATCATGCCATGGACCGAAGACAAGCTAGAAGAGCTCGGCGCTGAAGAACCAGTTCTCTTCGACGAAACTGACGGCATCCCATTCGAGCAGGTTGCGGACACTCAGCCTGACGTCATCTTGGCGGCATATTCTGGTCTGACCCAGGAAGACTATGACACCTTGTCTCAGATTGCTCCAGTCGTGGCATACCCAGACAAGCCATGGACTACTTCTGCATATGACATGGTGTCCCTCGATGCAGCTGGCCTTGGCCTGTCTGCTGAGGCAGAAGAGCTCAACGCTGACCTGAAGAAGCAGGTTGAAGAGGCAATGGCGCAGTACCCAGAGCTTAAGGGCAAGAAGCCACTGTTCACCTCCTTCGGTGGTGCCAGCTCCGAGTCCCAGATTGGTTTCTACACACTGGATGACCCACGTGCGGGATTCCTGGAAGAAGCAGGTTTTGAGACCCCTGAAATTGTGAAGGAATACACCGGCAACTCCGATTCCTTCTGGGAAGAGGTTTCTGCGGAGAACCCTGAGCAGTTCGAAGACGTTGACTTCTTCATCTCCTACTCTTCCGGCGATGAAGCTGCAGACCAGCAGGCGCTGGAGGATATGCAGGCTGATCCACTGATGAACAAGATCCCAGCTATTGCTGAAGGCCGCGTTGTCTTCCTCGAGGCAGGCCCACTGGGTGCTGCCGCTAACCCATCCCCGCTGTCTATCCCTTGGGGCATTGATGATTACTTTGCTGAGCTGAACACCGCGTTCGAAGCTGAGTAATAGATTCACCGAAGACCTAAAAGACTGTCAGAGGTATATCACGCAGTGTCAGTAAAGTACGTTGATGTCCAAGAGCAAGCTAGCGCGAAACATTCGCGCACAGCCAACGAGCTTGCTGATGTCGCACTTGCATCCCAAGCCGGAGGCGCTGGTAAAAAGCGCCCCATTGGGATGCATCTGGCTGTTTTTGTTGGTCTGCTCATTGCCCTCGCAATTGCTTGCGTTGCGTCGGTGATGTTTGGTGTGCGCTCAATCTCGATTGAGGACGCAATAGCCGCCATTGGTGGCGCTACCGAAACAGCTGAACAGGCAGCCGCCAGCACCAGGCTGCCCCGCACCGTGATGGCGCTGCTCGTTGGCGCCGCACTCGCAATGTCCGGCGCCACCCTGCAGGGAATCACCCGGAATCCGTTGGCAGATCCCGGCATCTTTGGTGTGTTGTCTGGCGCTTCCCTCGCTGTGGTCACAGGCATTGCTTTCTTTGGGCTCTCACGCCCAATCCCCACGATGATTGCTGCGATGGCAGGTTCACTGGCTGCCGCAGTATTCGTGTACTTCGTTGGTTCATTAGGTCGTGGTGGCGCAACGCCGCTGAAGCTTGCGTTGTCGGGCGCAGCGACCGCCGCGGCGGCTTCCAGTTTGGTCTCGGCAATCTTGCTGCCACGCGCAGATGTCATGGACCAGTTCCGTTTCTGGCAGATTGGTTCCGTCGGCGGCGCAAGCTGGACTGAGCTCGGTTTGTCCTTGCCCTTCTTAGGAATCGGCGTGCTCATTGTTTTGGGCTGCGCCCCTGGTCTCAACGCCCTTGCGCTTGGTGATGACGTCGCTACCGGCCTAGGCATCAAGGTCATGACTACCCGCCTGGTAGCTGTTCTGGGCGCTGTCATGTTGTGTGGCACCGCCACCGCATTGGCTGGTCCCATCGCATTCGTTGGACTGATTGTTCCGCATCTTATCCGCCTGCTGTGCGGCACTGACCACCGGTGGCTTTTGCCCCTAACAGGTCTTGCCGGCGCATTGCTACTTACTGCTGCTGACACCATCGGACGCGTTGTAACCCGACCATCCGAGCTGGCCGTGGGCATCCTGGTTCCGCTTATCGGCGCACCACTGTTTATCTGGATTGTTCGCAACACCAAGGTGAGGGAGCTTTCCTAATGAGTACTTCAACCCAAGCAACCTACTCTAATGCTGCGGGTACTCCAGCGAATACAACTGCTACCAAGCAGCTCGCGGCATCACTATCTGCTGCACGCAAGAAGCGTGGACGCCAGTACTGGTCACTCATCGCCTTGCTGGCCGTGGCAGTTATTGCTGTCTGGTTTGTGTCGTTGATGATTGGTGAGACCTTCTATACCCCGGGCGATGTCTTCGCTGTCATCATGGGTGAAACCGTCCAAGGTGCAAGCTTTACCGTGGGAACGCTGCGCTTGCCGCGCGCCACGGTTGCCATCTTCGTGGGTCTCGCATTCGGTATCGCCGGTACGATTTTCCAAACCATGCTGCGCAACCAGCTGGCATCTCCTGACATCATTGGTATTTCTGCCAGTGCTTCTGCTGCTGGTGCCACCGGCATCATCATGTTTGGACTTGGTCAGACCGCAGTTTCCATGATGTCCACCGTGGCATCACTGGCCATAGCGATATTGATTTACTTGCTTTCTATCAAATCCGGCTTCACCGGCACGCGCATGATTCTGATCGGTATTGGTTGTGCCGCCATCATGCAGGCATGGACTTCCTATGTGCTCTCCCACGCGGCGGCCTGGGACCTTCCTACCGCAACGCGCTGGATTACAGGCTCGCTCAACACAATGACGTGGGAGCGTGGAATGCCCACCATCTTGGCCGTTGTCATCATCGCGCCAATCATGGTGGCCTGCGCACACTTGTTGTCCATCCTTGGATTGGGCGATGACCTCGCGCGCGGGCTGGGCATCCGCCTGACGCTGACCCGCGTGGTGCTTTTCGTCGGCGCCGTTGTACTCATCGCGATTGCCACTGCCGCTACCGGCCCCGTTGCATTCGTGGCCTTTATGGCAGGACCTGTTGCATCCAGAATCTTCAAACCCGGATCCTCATTGGTGCTTCCTGCCGGCCTTATTGGCTCACTACTAGTCTTAGTCGCGGATTTAGCCGGCCAGTACCTGTTTGGTACCCGCTACCCCGTTGGTGTTGTCACTGGCGCAATCGGTGCACCATTCCTTATTTATCTACTTACTCGATCGACGCGATAGGACATTCATGACTGCAACAGATGTAAATGAGCAAACACCTCATGCGGATCAGTCCAACTCCACCGCATTGAGTGCATCGGAAGTCTCTGTCGGCTACGGCGAGCGTTCCGTTATTGAAAAGCTCAGCGTCGACATCAAACGCGGCGCAGTAACTTCTATCGTCGGGCCAAATGGCTGCGGCAAATCAACACTGCTGCGCGCGATGTCGCGACTGCTTAATCCAAGCCACGGCGAAATTGTGCTGGATGGTAAATCCATCCATGACATCCCCACCCGAAAGCTTGCAACCAAACTCGGCCTTTTGCCGCAGACCCCCATCGCACCAGATGGCATTGTGGTTGCGGACCTCGTGGGCCGTGGCCGCACCCCACACCAGGGCGTGCTGGGACGCTGGAGCCAGCAAGACTATGACATCGTCGCTGAATCACTAGAAACCACCGGCATTTCCGACTTGGCAGAACGCTCCATCGATGAACTATCCGGCGGACAACGCCAACGCGTTTGGATTGCGATGGCGCTCGCGCAACGAACGGACACATTGCTTCTCGATGAACCAACCACCTACTTAGACGTCAAGCACCAATTGGATGTTCTGGACTTGCTCACGGAACTCAACCGGGATCGCGGCACCACCATCGTCATGGTGCTCCATGACTTGAACTTGGCGGCGCGCTATTCCAACGAACTCGTTGCCGTATCCAAGGGCAAAGTCTTCGCCCACGGACATCCACGCGAGGTCATCACCAAAGAAAACGTTAAATCCGTATTCGGAATTGATTCCGTCATTATCAATGACCCCGTTTCCGATCACCCGGCAGTCATGCCAATTGGCCGCCACCACCTAAGGAGTAAGTAGATTCTCAATGGCATTCTTCCCATTCACCGCAACCGTCAAGAACTCTGAACGAATCTCCCCCAATTTCCAGCGCGTCACGTTCACGGGGATCGATGACATGGGGCCGGCTGGTCACATCATGGACTTGCGCATCAAACTAGTCATTCCTGCTGCGCATGGTCTGCCACAGATGAATGGTGAGGAGAACTGGTATGACGAGTGGAAGGCCATTGATCCAGACAAGCGCGGTAGCATGCGCACCTACTCCATCCGTGAGCTTCGCCGCGCTGGCGAACACGGTCAAGCCGAGCTCGACATTGACTTTGCCCTTCACGGTGTAAGCACTCCTGACAGCGGACCGGCTGCTACCTGGGCGGTCGAGGCACAGCCAGGTGACCAGCTTTACGTCGTTGCCCCACAAAAAGATGATGAATCCGGGCCGGGCATTGAATTCCAGCCAGGTGAAGCAAAAAATGTTGTCATTTTGGGTGATGAAACCGCGCTGCCAGCCATGCTGCGTATTGCTGATGAATGGCCTGCGGAACTGACCGGCACCATGTACTGCGAACTCGTTGATATCGCAGATGCCCCAAAGATTGACTTCCCAGCGAATCTGACCGTGCACTGGGTGCCACGCGGCAAAGGCCACACTTACGGCGACATGCTGGTGGAATCAGCAGCACGGCTGTTTGAGGTAGAAAACCCACGCGGCAAATTCACCCCACCTGTACAGGCGTCTCCTTCTGAAACTGAGCAATCCCCGCTAATTTGGGAGACTCCAACGTACAGTTCCTTCGATGATGAAGAAGAACGAGCCGAGCCAACCTCGACTGTGGCGGAGCGCTATGCAGATACCTATTTCTGGATTGCCGGGGAATCCTCCATGGTCACAACCGTTCGCCGCATGTTAGTCAAAGGTGCTGGGATCTCCCGCCAGCAGGTTTCTTTCATGGGTTACTGGAAGAACGGCGTTAAAGCCCTCGGCTAAGAAATCAAGTAACAGGCTCTTAGCTTGATTTGCGAGCTGCACGTTGAAGAAAACGTGCAGCTCACTCCACGTTTTCACACCGGCGAAATTTTCACCGCCGCATCGCGTCGTTGCAGTTGTATTACCGCGCGGGCCTGACTTAGCGCCTGAAGGCGCAATAAGGGGTATCTATCCCCCAAAAGATACGGTGAACCGGTATTCTTGGTTGTTGAACGTTTTCCAAAACATTAATTTTAGGAGAAACATGGCAAAGATCATCTGGACCCGTACTGACGAAGCACCATTGCTTGCGTCCTACTCTTTCAAGCCAATCGTTGAAGCTTTCGCTTCCGTTGCAGGCATCGAAGTAGAGACCGCAGATATTTCCCTGGCTGCTCGTATCTTGGCTCAGTTCCCAGAGACCAAGATTCCAGACGCACTGTCTGAGCTCGGTGAATTGGCTAAGACCCCGGAAGCGAACATCGTTAAGCTTCCAAACATTTCTGCTTCTGAGGTTCAGCTGCGCAAGGCTATCGCCGAGCTGCAGGCTGCGGGCTTCGACCTGCCGGAGTACGACGACGCGAAGGATAAGTACGACGTAGCTAAGGGTTCCGCTGTGAACCCTGTTCTGCGTGAGGGCAACTCCGACCGTCGTGCGCCACAGGCAGTAAAGAACTTTGCCAAGGCAAACCCACACCGCATGGGTGCATGGACCAAGGATTCCAAAACCAACGTTGCAACCATGGACGCAAACGACTTCCGCCACAATGAGAAGTCCGTCATCATCGAAGGCGATGACACCCTGACTATTAAGCACGTCAGCACAGACGGCGCTGAGACCGTTTTGCTGGACGGCCTGAAGGTCCTGGACAAGGAAGTTATTGACGGCACCTTCATCTCCTCCAAGGCTCTTGATGAGTTCTTGAAGGCTCAGGTTGCACGCGCAAAGGAAGAGGGCGTTCTCTTCTCCGCTCACCTGAAGGCCACCATGATGAAGGTCTCTGACCCAATCATCTTTGGCCATGTTGTTCGCGCCTTCTTCGCAGACGTTTATGACAAGTACGGCGATCAACTGCTCGAGGCTGGCCTCAACGGCGAGAACGGCTTGGGCGCAATCTACACCGGTCTGGACAAGCTGGAGAACGGCGCTGAAATCAAGGCTTCCTTCGACGCTGCTCTGGAAAACGGCCCTGACCTGGCTATGGTTAACTCCAATAAGGGCATTACCAACCTGCACGTCCCATCGGATGTCATCATTGACGCTTCCATGCCAGCAATGATCCGTACCTCCGGCCACATGTGGAACAAGAACGATGAAGAGCAGGACACCCTCGCTGTCATCCCGGATTCCTCTTACGCTGGCGTGTACCAGGCTGTTATCGATGACTGCCGTGAGAACGGCGCATACGATCCAACCACCATGGGTACTTCCCCTAACGTTGGCCTGATGGCGCAGAAGGCTGAGGAGTACGGCTCCCACAACAAGACATTTAAGATTGCTGCCGACGGCGAAGTACAGGTTGTTAACTCCGCTGGTGATGTTCTGATTTCCCACAACGTTGAGGCAAACGACATCTGGCGTGCATGCCAGACCAAGGACGCTCCAATCCAGGACTGGGTCAAGCTGGCTGTTAACCGTGCTCGCCTGTCCGGCATGAAGACTGTCTTCTGGCTCGACTCTGAGCGCGCACACGACCGCAACCTGATCGACTTGGTCAACAAGTACTTGGGCGACCACGACACTGAGGGTCTGGACATTGAAATCCTGTCCCCTGTTGAGGCAACCAAGGTTACCGTTGAGCGCATTCGTCGCGGCGAGGACACCATCTCCGTTACCGGTAACGTTCTGCGTGACTACAACACTGACCTCTTCCCAATTCTGGAACTGGGCACCTCTGCAAAGATGCTGTCTGTTGTTCCTTTGATGGCTGGCGGCGGCCTGTTTGAGACCGGTGCTGGTGGCTCTGCTCCTAAGCACGTTGAGCAGGTTCAGGAAGAAAACCACCTGCGTTGGGACTCCCTCGGTGAGTTCCTGGCTCTGGCTGAGTCCTTCCGCCACGAGCAGCAGACCCACGGCAATGAGCGCGCTGGCGTTCTGGCCGCTGCACTCGACAACGCTACCGAGCGTTTGCTGACCGATGGTTACTCCCCTTCCCGCAAGGTCAAGGAAATTGATAATCGCGGTTCCCACCTGTACTTGGCAGCGTTCTGGGCTGAAGAGTTGGCTAAGCAGACCGATGACGCTGAGCTGGCTGAGGGCTTCAAGGAGTTCTCCGCGAAGCTCAATGAGAACCTGGACGCTATTGCTCAGGAGCTCATTGATATCCAGGGCCAGCCTGCAGACTTGGGCGGCTACTACTGGCCAAACGAGGAAAAGACCACCGAGGTTATGCGTCCTTCCTCCGTTTACAACGAGATTCTCGAGTCTTTGAAGAAGTAGTTCTTCTTAAGGCCTAACAAGCCCTCTTAGCCCCTTTTTCATCGGGGTTGAGAGGGCTTTGTCGTGCCGTCAGCTCTTAGTTTTGTTTTAAACCCACATAATCAGCTGTCGATGAGGGGTAGATTGGTCATTTATGGCTAACCCACTACTTGTCCCCTCTCAACTGCCGTATCAGCTACCACCTTTTGCTGAGATTCGCGTTGAGCATTACCGTCCTGCGCTTACTGAGTCGCTCTCCCGCCATAATGCGGAGATTGCTGCGATTGTTGATAACTCTGATTCACCGACGTGGGTCAATACCGTTGAGGCACTGGAGCGTTCCGGCCGTGACTTGGAGCGGGTCATGTCGGTCTTCGGGAATCTTTCTGGCACCGATATCACGGATGAAATGGAAGAGATTGCTGCGGATATTTATCCGGAGCTGTCGGCACACATGGATGCGATTTATCAGAATGAAAAGCTCTATGAGCGTTTGAAGTCGGTGGAGGCACCGGAGGATACTGAATCCCAGCGGCTACACGATCATCTGTTGCGTACATTCAAGCGCAAGGGCGCGGAGCTTTCCGCCGAAGACAAGCAGCGCTTGTCGGAGATTAATCAGCGTTTGTCCACGCTGTCTGAGGATTTCGGCCGCAATTTGATGGCGGATACCCTTGCCCGCGCGGTGCGTTTCGAAGATGCGGAGGAGCTTAAGGGCTTGCCGCAGGACCGCATCGACGTCGCCGCCGCTTATGCCAAGGAACTAGGCGAAGAGGGATTCGTCTTCCCACTGGAGTTGCCGTCGGTGCAGTCGGAGCAGCAGCGCCTCGCCCGTCCTGAAGCGCGTGCAGCGTTATATGAGGCGGCGCGTCTGCGCGGTACGGAATCCAACTCATCCACGTTGGTAGAGATGGCTCAGCTGCGCGCAGAAAGTGCTCGCCTGTTGGGGTTTGATACCCATGCGGATTATGTGATTGCGGAGGAGACCGCCAAGGAGGCAGCGGCGGTTAATGACATGTTGCGCGGTCTGGTCCCGGCGATTAATGCGAATGCCGCTGGTGAGCACAAGATTCTGGCCGAGGAAGCAGAGCTCAACGGCGAAAACTTCACCGCTGCGGATTGGCCGTATTGGGAGGCCAAGGTGCGCCAGCGCGATTTCGCGTTGGATGACAATGAGTTGCGCAAGTACTTTCCGTTGGATGCAGTGCTTGTCGATGGCGTCTTTGCCGCCGCCCACCGCCTTTACGGCATCACGGTCATTCCACGTGATGACCTGGAAGGTTACGCCGAGGGTGTGCGCGTCTGGGAGGTCTTCGATGATGGCCAGGAGCACAAGCTCAACACCGGTATCGGTCTGTTCCTCACGGATTACTTTGGCCGCCCCACTAAGCGCGGTGGTGCGTGGATGTCCACGTTCATGGAGCAGTCGCACCTGCTGGATACTCGCCCGGTAGTCATCAACGTCATGGGCATTGCGCGCCCAGCGGATGGTTCGACTCCATTGCTGAGTTTGGATGAGCTGCACACGGTCTTCCACGAATTTGGCCACGCGTTGCACGGCTTGCTTTCCGATGTCCGCTACCCCACCTTCTCCGGCACCAACGTACCGCGTGACTGGGTGGAGTTCCCTTCGCAGATCAATGAGAACTGGGCACTGGATCCGGCGTTAGTGAAAAACTACGCGCGCCACGTGGACACGGGCGAGGTCATCCCCGATGAGTTGCTGGAAGCTGTATCGAAGGCATCGCAGTTCGGCCAGGGTTTTGCCACAGCCGAATACGTCGCGGCATCCATCATTGACCTGGCGTGGCACTCGCTCACACCAGAAGAGGCTTCGAAACTGGATTCCACACCTGAGGCAATCGCCGACTTCGAGCAGGCCGCGCTGGCAGCCGCAGGCATGGACACCGACGCTATCGCACCGCGATACCGCTCAACCTATTTCCAGCACATCTTCGCTGGCGGCTACTCCGCGGGCTACTACTCCTACTTGTGGGCTGAGGCTCTCGATGCCGATGGCTTCGAATGGTTCCGTGAGAAGCACGCCGCCACGCCTGCCGATGACACCACCGCCGCCGCTACCGGCACTGCAGCCGCTGGCGCCACCTCCGAAGCCAGCGATGACGCAGCCCGGCGCGCGGGCCAGCAGTTCCGCGACCTCATCTTGTCCACAGGCGCTTCGCGTGACTTCTCTGAGGTCTACGCAAAGCTTCGCGGCCGCGACAAGGACCTGACCCCGCTGCTGGTTCGCCGCGGACTCAACACCCCAAGCGCAAGCTAGCCTCCTTCACAGTTGCTGACCCCACGAGTTTCTTTGCGCAAGCGCTTGACCATAAGGTCAAGGTACGCCTTGCTGTGCGGCTGACCAGCATCAATCAATCATGGAAATAATCCAGGTTCCCTTGATCAGCACAAAGCGGAGACCATCCAGATTCGGATGGTCTCCGCTTTCGCTCTACTCCCTAATTAGAGACGCTAGAGACAAATGCTTGAAGCGTGAGCTTGACGCTTTAGCGCTTAAGCCTTGTCAAGGTGTGCACGCACGAACCACTGGAACTTCTCAAGCTCCGCAGACTGTGCGATGAAGATGTCTTCTGTGATCGGGTCGATATCGCCAGAGACCTTCAAGGACTCACGAACGTTTTCGATGACGGTGGTGTACAGCTCATCGATAGCCGCGAGGTGGTCTTGGGTGTTAGCGCGGTTGAGGTCGTACTTCAAAGCAGTACGGTCTTCAGCCTGAGCCTTTGGAGTACCCAATGGCTCAAAGCCAAGGGTGGATACTCGTTCAGCGACTTCGTCTGCGTAGCCGCGAACCAGTTCAATTTGTGGGTCGAGCATCTCATGAACAGCAATGAAGTTTGGTCCCACAACGTTCCAGTGGGCGTGCTTCAAAATCAAATGCAGGTCGTTGTAGTCATTCAGACGGGCCTGCAGCTCTTCAGAGAGCTTCTTGGAATCAACATCGGACAAACCAGGAACAGTGTACTGAGTCATGACTCCATTATATCCCCGAATCAGATTTATTGCATGTCTATTTTGCCACATTTATGCAGGTCAGAGCTAAGCTTAGCCTCAGCAACCGTTCCTGGGTCACGCCACGGGAAACAGGTTTTTATCTAGGCTAGTGATATGAAACTCACACTCCATGGACACTCTTGCGCTTCCTTTTCAACCGACCAGGGAGTCTTCGTCATTGACCCTGGCCCGGCATCGAATCTTTCCATCTTGGCATCGGCAGATGCAGTGCTTCTCACCCACTCACATCCAGACCACGTTGATGCTGAAACCGTGAAGGCATCAGGCTTGCCAGTCTGGGGCCCAGCTGATGCGGTTGGACTGATTGGCGAGGGCACAGTTCTTCGCCCCGGTGAAAACTTTGAGCTTTTGGGTACCGCCATCCATGCCGTGGGCGGCCTGCACCACGAAGTTCACCCACGCATGCCACGTCCGGTGAACCTGGGCTACTACTTCAACGGCGTGCTCCACCCCGGAGATCAGTACATCAAGGGCCTACACAACGTCGAAGTACTGCTGCTTCCCATCTCTGCCCCATGGGTGAAAAACTCCGAAGCCGCGGCCTATGCCCGCACTGTCTCTGCCACCCGCACCATCCCGATTCACGATGGCGTTCTCAGCAAATTCGGCCGTACACTTTACGACAACGTCATGGTCAAGATGAAGGTTCCGGGCTACGCCCGCTTGGAAGAAGGAACCCCACTGGATCTTTCCCAGCCCCTAGAATTGGACGCATGACACAGCCCAGCAACCAAGAAACAACTACCGATAACGTGCGCGAATTCGACATCATTGTCTTTGGCGCCACCAGCTTCGTCGGAAGGCTGACCGCGCAATATCTGGCTGAGAATCACCCGGAACTGGCCATCGCGGTTGCTGGCCGCAATGAATCAAAGCTGCAAGAGCTGGTCTCCGCATCCGGCATTGCCTTGCCGATCCTGGTTGCGGACGCCTCCAACATCGATGAGATGCGCGCGTTGGCTTCGCGCACGACGGTGCTCATCTCCACGGTTGGGCCATATACGTACTACGGCGACAAGGCTATTGAAGCCTGCGTCAAGCATGGAACCCACTATGTTGATCTGTGTGGCGAGGCGCTGTTTATCCGCCGCAACATCGACTCCTGGCATGAGAAAGCACAGGAAACCGGCACGAAAATTGTCCATTCCTGCGGATTCGACTCCGTCCCCTCAGACATGGGCATGTTCCATCTGCACGACACCGCTGAAACTACGTTTACTGAAGTAACAATGGCGGTGGAGCACCTCGCTGGCGGATTATCCGGCGGCACCATCGACTCCATGCGTGCGGTGAGCGCGGATGCCAAGAAGATGGAAAAGGGCGGCGCCATCTTGCACAGCCCCTACACCCTTTCACCCGACCACAAGAGTGAGCCGGACCTGGGCGAGCAAAAGGACATGGAAGTATCCTTCGACCCACTGGCACGCCAGTGGACAGGGCCATTTTTCATGGCGATGTTTAATACGCGCATCGTTCGCCGCTCAAACACCTTGTCCGGCTACACATATGGCGACAAGCTGCGCTACCGCGAAGCCATCACCACCGGAACCGGACTGAGCGGAAGAATCAAAGCCAATGCGCTCTTTGCCGTAACTGCTCTTGGCTTCGCCGCGGTGATGAACGAGCGCATGGCACGCTTTCTGCCAAAGCCTGGCGATGGCCCAAAGAAGCTCGATGAGGGCGGATTCAGCATCACCCACTTACGGATTGAGCGAATCCGGTGCCCTGCACACCGCAACCGTTACCGCACAGGGCGATCCGGGATACCGCGTAACCTCCATGATGTTGAGCGAGGCCGCAGTAGTTCTGGCCATCAAGCCCGCGGGATTACCAGATGTATCCGGTGGCATTTTGACTCCCGCTACTGCTTTGGGTGCGCCATACCGCGATGCATTGCATGCCCACGGAATGAAGTTCTCCTAGACAGCTTATTACGGTAAACAATACCGCTTTGTCTATTTATATTCTCCTCCTGCCAGCAGGTTCAGAAATAGACATGGAAGGCGCCGCACATTCTAGGTACCGTGCGGGACATGACTAAATACGACAACAGCAACTTTGAGAACTGGTCTTTGGCCACCCGCGCACTGCACGTGGGCCAGGACCTAGACGGATCCGCAAACTCCCGTAACGTTCCAATCCATCAGACCACGTCTTATGTTTTTGATTCTGCAGAGCATGCAGCCAACCGCTTTAACCTTTCAGATGCAGGCCCAATTTATACCCGCCTGACCAACCCAACCGTGGACGCTTTAGAGCAGCGTATCGCGAGCTTGGAAGGCGGCGTTGCGGCGGTAGCGTTTTCTTCTGGCCAGGCCGCACAAACCTCAGCTATCTTCACCCTTGCTTCAGCCGGTGACCACATCGTGTCCTCCCCTCGTCTTTACGGCGGCACCAACACCTTGTTCACCATCACCTTGGCTCGTTTGGGCATTGAGGTCACCTTGGTAGAAAACCCAGATGACCCACAGTCTTGGGCAGATGCAGTCAAGCCAAACACCCGCGCCTTCTATGGTGAGACCTTCGGCAACCCAGTAGCGGACGTCCTGGATATCCCAGCCATCGCTGAGGTTGCGCATGCTAACGAGGTTCCACTGATTGTGGACAACACCATCGCCACCGCTGCAGTGTCTCGCCCAATCGAGCTCGGCGCAGACATCGTCGTAGCATCAACCACCAAGTTCTACTCCGGCAATGGCTCTTCCATCGGCGGTGTGATTGTTGACAGCGGCAAGTTTGACTGGACCGTTGAACGCGACGGCGATCCAGTCTTCCCATACTTCGTTAACCCGGACCCTGCGTACCACGGCCTGAAATACGCGGATCTTGGCGCACCAGCATTCGCGCTCAAGGCACGTGCAGGCACCCTGCGCGATACCGGCGCTGCTCTTTCTCCATTTAATGCGTGGATTACGCTGTCCGGTTTGGAGACGCTGCAACTGCGTATCGACAAGCATGGCGAAAACGCGCAAAAGGTAGCTGAGTACCTCGAAGCACACGACAAGGTCACCAAGGTCAACTACGCCGGCCTGGAATCCAGCCCATACAAGGACGTCAAAGAACGCCTCGGCTACACCTCCACCGGCTCCGTTCTTTCTTTCGAGATTGACGGCGGCAAGGATGAAGCGTGGGCATTCATTGACGCGCTGAAGCTGCACTCTAACCTGGCAAACATCGGTGACACCCGCTCCCTGGTCGTGCACCCAGCAACCACCACGCACTCCCAGTCCGATGAAGAGGGCCTGCGCGTCGCTGGTATTACCCAGTCCACTGTTCGTTTGTCCGTCGGCATTGAAAACATTGACGACATCGTCGCCGACCTTGAGCTAGGATTCGCCGCACTCTAATGGTTTCAACGCACGTTTCACTGGCCACCGAAGGTGTCCTTGCCACCGTTCCCATCGGGGCTCTTACCACTGAAGCCGGGGCTGAAATCCCCCACGTTGATATCGCATATCAGCGCTGGGGTGAATTCCGCGGCTCCAATGTGTTGCTCATTGAGCATGCACTCACGGGCGACTCTGACGCCGCCACGTGGTGGGGTGACCTGGTGGGACCGGGTAAGGCACTGGACACTGACAAGTGGTGCGTTATTGCCACCAACGTGCTGGGCGGCTGTTCCGGCTCCACCGGACCAAGCTCGGATTTTGATGGCAAGCCATATGGTTCGCGCTTTCCAGCGGTGTCTATCCGCGACCAAGTTGAGGCTGAGAAGCGCTTTCTTGATGAGCTGCGCATCTCTGAGGTACATGCCGTTATTGGCGGTTCCATGGGTGGTGCACGCACTTTAGAGTGGACCTTGCTTTATCCAGAAATGCTGCAAGCAGCGTGTGCCATTGCGGTATCCGCGCGTGCCTCTGCCTGGCAGATTGGTATTCAGACCGCGCAGATTTCCGCCATCGAACGCGACCCCGCGTGGCAAGGCGGTGATTATTACGGTGGCGAGGGCCCAGCTGAGGGCTTGGCTGCAGCGCGCCGCATTGCGCACCTGACTTACCGCGGTGAAATGGAAATCGATGAGCGCTTTGGCACCTCTGCCCAAGCCGGCGAAAATCCGCTTGGCCCTTATCGCCGCAATGACCAGCGCTTTGCCGTGAACTCTTATCTGGACTACCAGGGTGAGAAGCTCACTCAGCGTTTCGATGCTGGTTCCTATGTCACGCTGACTGATTCCCTCAACCGGCATGACATTGGCCGTGGCCGTGGTGGTCTAAACAAGGCGTTGGCGTCTTCGCAGGTTCCCACCATGGTGGTTGGCGTCGACACCGACATTTTGTACCCATACCACCAGCAAGAACACATCTCCCGCAACCTGGGCAATCTGCTCGGCATGGCGAAGCTGTCTTCACCCGTCGGCCATGACGCATTCTTAGTTGAAGGACGTCAGATGGACCGAATTTTGCGCAGCTTCATCACCCAGTCTTTGCCGGAAGGTGCAGACACAGTCGATGGACGTGAGTTCCGGATTGGTGATGAGTACATCATCTAATTCTTAAGTGCCGGCCGAGTAGGACTAAGTAATGAAAGGTGGGGAGCCAGCAACGCTTTTGCGTTAAGCTGGCTCCCCACCTTTTGCTTCGTGTATTTAGCTACCGAGCGAATCCACGGATGCCGAAAGCCACAGCAGTGCTGCGCCGATGACGGCGGAGAAGATGGAATCAAAGCGGCGCGAGCGCACTGCAAAGACACCCACCCGGTGCGAGTCACAGGTGCGGCGCACAACTGCCAACCACACCATTGCTGCGCCGAGGATAAAGGTGGCGCGGCGCCAATGCTCCATCAGGCTCATGACACCCGAGGCAACAACGGCCACGGCAAACAGGCCGATGAAAAGCCACTGCAGCCAGGCCGGAAGGCGCGAGGGCTTCAGGTGAATGTCATGAGGATTGGACACTGACGTCATAATTTTTGTGTTTATCTACTTCGCGGAAAGCTTCTCAGCGCGCTCGACGATGTTCGATACCAGGAAGGTTCGGGTCAGTGGGCCAACGCCGCCTGGGTTCGGGGAGATGAATCCGGCAACGTCCCAGACATGTGGGTGAACATCGCCAGCAAGCTTGCCGTCGACGCGGGATACGCCCACGTCCAAGATAGCTGCGCCAGGCTTGACCATATCGGCGGTGAGCATGTGCGCCTTGCCTGCTGCGGCGATGATGATGTCAGCGTTGAGTGTTTCAGCCTTCAAATCCTTAGTACCGGTGTGGCACAAAGTAACCGTGGCGTTTTCGCTGCGGCGAGTAAGCATCAAACCGATTGGGCGGCCCACGGTGACACCACGGCCGATGACAACAACCTTGGCGCCATCAATCTCGACGTTGTAGCGACGCAGCAAGGAAATGCAGCCGTTTGGAGTACATGGCAATGGCGCGTCTTCATTAAGTACAAGCTTGCCCAAGTTGACTGGGTGCAAGCCGTCCGCGTCCTTGTCTGGGTCAATGAGTTCCAGGATGCGGTTTTCGTTGAGGTGCTTTGGCAGCGGCAGCTGCACAATGTAGCCGGTGACGTTGTCGTCTTCGTTGAGCTCAGCAATGACTGCTTCAAGCTCTTCTTGGGTGGTGCCTTCCGGCAGGTCACGACGGATGGAGGCAATGCCGAGTTCCTCGCAGTCGCGGTGCTTCATCTTCACGTAGGAGTGGGAACCTGGATCTTCACCGACCAGGACGGTGGCCAATCCTGGCTGTTTATCGAGTGCGGCAACCCGCTTCTTTAGGTCTTCAAATAGCTCGGCGCGGTACAGTTTTCCATCCAAAGTGGTTGCAGTCATGGACACCATCATAAACTTATCGTTATGCCGTTACACATCGTGTTCGATAATCCTGTCATTCCCACCAATACTGGCAACGCTATTCGCACTGCCGCGGTCACCGGGGCGAAGCTTCACCTGGTGGAACCGCTGGGCTTCAACTTCGATGACAAGCATCTCAAACGCGCAGGCCTTGACTATCATGACCTGGCTGATATGAAGATCCACGCCGACTTTGACGCATGCATGGAAGCGCTTCCCGGCGCGCGTGTTTTCGCGTTTACGACCTCTGCAACTAAATGGTTCAGTGATGTCGAATACACCGATGGGGATGTTTTGCTTTTCGGCACCGAACCAAGCGGCCTTCCCGCTGAGCACTTGGCGCACCCACGTATCACCGAAGAAGTCCGCATCCCGATGGTCCCCGCCCGCCGCTCGATGAACCTCTCCAACGCTGCGTCCACCGCCGTGTATGAGGCCTGGCGACAGCTCGGCTTCCCCGGTGGCGTCTAGTCCTACACTTTCACCCCCTCGTACTACCTCAACTCTGTTGAAGATGTCGCGGCATATCTTGAAGCAACGATCGAAGAAGATGGTGACGATTCTGCGGCCATCAAACGGGCACTTGGCAATATCGCTCGCTCTCAAAATTTCAGCCAAATCGCGCGGCAGGCTGGTATGAGCCGAGAAGGGCTCTACAAAGCGCTATCCGAGGATGGAAATCCAAGCCTTGCCACGATAATCAAGGTCTCTCATGCGCTGGGACTCAAACTTCGATTTGAAGCAGCCTAAAACTTCTAGCCTCATGCGAGTCGTTGAGCTCCGAGTACCCACAGCGACAGAATGGGCACAATCCCACCCGCGAGTTGGAACCTGCCTGAGAACACGACCGCACCCAAGCCAACACCAATAAGTAGAGGTGCCAAGAGCAGCTGCCAATGGATTCCGGTCGCCCATGCTGCGACGACGAATAATACAAATCCTCCAAACCAGAACAGCTTCCGCACGGTCAACATCATGGGTATCTGTTTCTTTCTATCTGTCTGTTAGAACGATGAGATTGGCGAGGAAGGGATACTGAGTCTAGTCCTCATCTTCGGGGGTCTCGCCGTAAGCTTCTTCAACTTCGGTGATGGTGGGCTGGCTTGCCGATGCGAGGGCAGGCAATTTACGCGCACGCAGGCGGTCCATGAGTTCAACGCAGTCGGAGAATTCTAGGTCTTCGCCAGCAAGGGTGGCAGGGCCGGCGACCATTTCGAATTGCACGCTGCCCAAGCGCATTAGCTGACGAACGGGGCCGGCTTTGAATGTCAGTTCTTGGATGTGCGAGGTGGTCACGGCGGTCACGCGACGGTTAATGCGACCGGCATGCGTAATCGCGATGGAATCATCATCCAACAGCGTCACGGCCTGCTTGGTGTGATCAAGCGGTGAGGACCACACAGCACGCTTGGGCGAAGTAAACTCCGCTTGCTCATAGCCTTCGGGTTTGGCGTAGGTAGCAATCTGGTCAGCGCTCAAATCACTCACCCGTTCAAAAAGCGTGAGTGCCAGTTCCCTACTTCCGACAGGCAAGATGCGCGTTGAGCCTGACTGGGCACCGCCACTGGCGCGGCCGTAGCCAGCAACGGATACGTTGACTTCATACCAGCCGAAGAAACGCCACAAGAATGGCTGGGTGACGCGCACGCCGTGAATGCGCTCGATGCGGATGGATTGCCGGCGGCGATCCGCCAGGCCATAAGCAATGTTGAGAGTGTTTTCTTCCACATTGACCTGCGCGTTGAACCGCCACGAGGAATCCAGCAGCCCCCAGATGCCGGGGATAATACCGACCAAAATTGGGATGACTGTTCCCAGCGGAACGGGCGTGACAATAATGACCACCACGAAAGCCACGGTCAGAATCGTTGTAAACCGCAGACCCGCTGCCGCGAGCGAGCGACGGATGGGAATTTCCGGCACGATATCGGGATGTTCTTTTCCACCGCCGATGCTCAATGCAGCAGTGTTGGCAGTTGTGCCAGCAGCGTCGGCCGTGTCTGCGCCCGATGCTGCATCAGCCATGGCTGCCACGGCCTCATCCGGTTCAGCACGGCCGTCCACAACACCGTGAACGTGCGCGAGAACTTCTAAGCGCAGGTCTTCCGCTTCCGCCTTCTTCAGGTAGGCAACTTCAATAACCGAGGAGGTACCGCCAGCGGTTTCCACTCGGACTGATGCGAGCCCGAAGATTCGCGCAATGAGGTTTTCCACCACATCGACTGCCTGGGTGCGGTCATAGCGTGCAGAACGAAAAGACTTTGAGAGCACACCGCGGCGGATGGAGATTTCCTCATCATCGAGTTTGAATCCCAAACGCCTCCACCACAATCCAGATACTAACCAGATGACAACGCAGACCACGATGAAAATGCCGAAGGCAATCGCCGTGCCGCGCATGGCTTCACCCAAATGTCCTTCGCTGAAGAAGGCATAGATATCGCCGAGAATCTCCATGTTGAGCTGCAAGATAAACACCGTCAGAACTGCCAAGATGACAGACCAAAAGCGCAGTAGCGGTGTCAGGCGATGAACGCGACGGTAGCCGTCATCTTCACCGCTTGCCTCAGCAGCAGCCTCGGAAGCAAACTCTGGCACAGTGTTGGGCTCGTCAGGATTGACGTTGCTGTATTGGTTTTCTTCGCTCACAGCCCGCTCATCCTCTCGCGGGCCTTATCCGCCAGGCGCTCACGTAGGGCATCCGCAGTATCACCTTCAAGGCCTTTGATGGTGGCGTCGGTGCCGGCGGACGCCGTGTGCAGCTTGACCGTTTTCAGCCCGTAGATACGCGCGATAGGCCCTGAAGATACATCCACGAATTGGATACGGCCATAAGGAACTACCGTGAAACGGTGCCACAGGCGACCTTTGGTAATGAGCAGCTCATCTTCTGTTTCTTGCCAGCCCATGAGTTTGACCTGCGCTGGAATAAGCCACAGCAGCCAGAAGATCAACGCGACAAAGACGCCGGCAAGGATGTACAACGACCAGTGCAGAAAGTGTCCAGCGACAGCTGCCGCGACGGCGAGAATCACCATCCAGGAGATATTGACGATATAGCGCGCTTTGGTTAGGCGCGGCGACACCGGGTTCATTCCTTCGGGCACAACATCGCGTGAGCTCATGAGGCTCCACCTTAATGGAAATCCCTACTACCCCGCGAGAGGAAACTACCCACATCAAGTGCCTCTAATTTATCGGCCGTGACCGTCGCGGCCCCATTCGCGTTGGAGACAATCCCGCGAATCACCAAAGCTTTCGCCGTGCGCGCAACCACCTTGTTGCGCTTCCACAATCCGGGAGTCACCATCACGTTAATCAGGCCGGTCTCATCCTCAAGCCCGAAGAAAGTCACGCCACTCGCAGTTTGAGGCCGCTGTCGGTGGGTAACAATGCCGGCCACACGAATACGTGAGCCATCTTCCGCCGTCATCAATTCCGCCGCGGTGAGCATCCCCGGCGGGCGAATTAGCTGCATCGGCTGCAGGTTGTGCGTCACCCCAGTAGAAGAAATATCAGTAGCCACCAACTCCATCAGGCTCATTCCCGGCAACGCCGGTGCTTCCGTAATAGTCAGCCCCGGCAACATGCCCTCACGCTCTGTCGCCGCCACGCGCGCATTCCACAACGCCTGGCGCCGGCTAAGCCCAAAGCAATCCAACGCACCTGCCTTCGCCAGTGCCTCCAAGTTCGCCGTGTTCAAATCCGCCCGGCGCGCCAAATCCGCCATGTCCTTAAACGGAGCATTCTCCTCAATCCGATCAGTAACCTTGCTTAAGCCCTGCACCAGGTTGAGTCCGATTCTGATGGCGAAAGCACCATCCCCTGTCGCTTCGAGGCGGGCTTCGGTGCCGGAAGCGTTGACATCGGCAGGCAAAATGCGCACGCCGTGCCGGCGGGCGTCCTGGATAAGAGACTGCGGGGAATAAAAGCCCATGGGCTGTGCGCGCAGCAAACCCACGCAGAACTCCGCCGGATAGTAGTACTTAAACCACGCGGAGAAATACACCAACGATGCAAAAGACTGCGCATGCGATTCCGGGAAACCATAGGCGGCAAAAGCCACAATCTTGTTCCACAAGGTCAAGGCAATCTCGCCTTCAATCTTGTTGGTCTCCCACAGGCCAGTAAAGAAACGCTGACGCAGCGCCTCCATGCGCTCCGGGGAGCGCTTAGAACCCATCGCGCGGCGCAGCTCATCGGCTTCTGCCCCGGTGAACCCGGCGGCATCGACAGCAATCTGCATCAGCTGTTCCTGAAACAGCGGAATCCCTAAGGTCTTGCCCAAAGACTTCTCCAGCACCGGATGGTCATAGACCACTTCCTCTTCCCCATTGCGCCGGCGCAGATACGGGTGCACCGAACCACCCTGGATGGGGCCGGGGCGAATCAAAGCGACTTCCACCACCAGATCGAAAAAGCGCCTTGGCTTCAACCGCGGAAGGGTGGAAAGCTGCGCGCGGGATTCCACCTGAAACACACCCACTGCATCCGCGCGCGACAACATCGCGTAGACCTCCGGATCAGCCAGGTCCAGCTCCCACAGATTGATGGTCTTACCGCGGCTTTCTTTCACCAAATCCACCATGTGGTGAATGGCTTCCAACATGCCCAAACCCAGCAGGTCAAACTTCACCAACCCGGCCGCAGCGCAATCATCTTTATCCCACTGCAACACCGAACGGTCCTCCATGCGCGCCCACTCCATAGGCACCACATCCGCAATCGGGCGATCGCACAACACCATGCCGCCGGAATGAATACCTAAATGCCGCGGCTGCCCACGAAACTGCTCCGCCAGGTTCAACACATCCTCCGGGGCATCCGCAATGCCTTTCGACCACGCATCGCCGGCACCTTGCGGATAACCCAACGCACGGGCAGCATCACGCAGCGCGCCCTTGCGGCGGTAGGTAATCACATTGGCAACCTGCGCTGCCCTATCGCGGCCATAAAACTCATACACATACTGAATGACCTCCTCGCGCCGACCGGACTCAATATCCACGTCAATATCCGGCGGACCATCCCGGTCCGGTGAGAGAAAACGCTCAAACAACAACTGCGCCGAAATTGGCTCTGCATTCGTAATACCCAGCACAAAACACACCACGGAATTCGCAGCCGAACCACGCCCCTGACACAAAATATTGCTGCGGGCACAAAAATCTACAATGTCCGTGACAATCAAGAAATAGCCCGGAAACCCCAACTTCTCAATCACCGCCAGTTCATGCACAATCTGCTTCTGAGCTTTCTCCCACGCCTTCGGGTGCGCGCGGTAGCGCTGCGGGGCGCGCCGGGCGACCATCTCCCGCAGCCAGCTCATCTCATCAAAACCATCTGGGACATCGCAGTGCGGCAAGTTCGGCGCCAGCGCGTCCCAGGTAAACGCGCACTGGCGCGCAAGCTCGACCGTGTAGGCGATTTCTTCCGCGCGGTCGGGCAACAGCGTGAGCATCTGCTGCCCCGAGCGCAGCCACTGCGCGCCCATGGGGTGCTGCGCAGGTTCCGCGGTTTCCAATGACTCCCGCCGGGACAAGGCACGTTTGGCCGCAGCAAGCCGAGCATCAGTGCGGGTCGCCGCCGCGGGCAACGCCGTGGCAATCGCGCGCAGGTCCCAACGCGCGCGCATTTCATCGAGCACCTCGTGGTGGTCAGTATCTTCCGGCGACAACGTCGCCGCGTATTCCAGCACTACGTTTGCCGCGCCGAAATCTGCCACCAGCCCATCAATCTCCTCCGCCCATTCGAATCCTGCAATAATCACACATTCTTCGCCTAGACGTTCGGCAACTTCCGCGCGCGACGGGTAGCGGACTTCATCCTTTTCCTTCGTCACCATGCGGGCATCCGCCACTAGCCTGGACAACCGCCGATATCCCTCCGGCCCGCGCGCGATCGCCACCAGGCCAGGGCCGATGGATAGCTGCACGCCATAGACAGTGGGCAGCTCTTGCAGTGCGGCTGCCTCAGCGAACTTCATCAGCCCATAAAAGCCATCCTTATCCACCACTGCCAAGGCTTCTAATCCCAGTTCAACAGCTCTTTCCACCAGCTCTTCCGGCTCAGAAGCACCGTTGAGAAAAGAGAAGCAGGAGGTAGCGTGCAGTTCCGCAAAAGCCACCCGGGACGTAGCCCCCGCACGCTCCCGCCGGGCCTCATCTACTTTCTCTGGAGCGTCATAGACAGGCACAGGCGTAGGACTTGGCCGGCCGGAGAGAATCCTTTCAATCCGGGACCATGACAGCTGACTTCCGCCATTGAACCTCATGGACAAAATACTACACCCTATGCGAATGTTTGTTCTAATTAATCCACAAGGTGGAACATCGGCAAGCAACCGCTAGCAAAAATCTGTAGGAAACAGTGCGGTCTATTAATATTCAAAGCCGGAAAAATTGCCATATAAGCAGGTAACAGGCAGGGAAAACACCTTCACAGCACATGCTGAATAAAACCCTGAATAGACAAAGCGGTACGGCAGTTGTTACTTTCTACCCAGCAATAAACAAATAATTCCCTTCAATCACACACTCCCTTTAGAGAAAGACGTCTATAACATGCAGATTCGTCGCGTACTTGCTGCCACCTCGGCCGCTGTCATCGCTGCAACCGGCCTGGTTGCTTGCTCCTCTGATTCCGAAGACACCGCTTCCGGTGACGCAGAGTCCGCAGAGCAGGACGGCCCAATCCGCGTCGGCACCACCGACGCAGCTAAGAAGGCTTGGGCAGCATTTGAGGAAGCAGCTGAGGCTGAAGGTATCGACATCGAAATCGAGAACTTCGCTGACTACTCCACCCCTAACCAGGCACTGGAGCAGGGCCAGCTGGACACCAACAACTTCCAGCACCTGAAGTTCCTGGCTGAGTACAACGTGGGCAATGACTCCGACCTGACCCCAATCGTGGCAACGGAAATCATTCCTTTGGCACTGTTCTGGAAGGACCACGACTCCCTCGACGGCATTGAGGGCGAATCCGTTGCCATCCCTAATGACCCTTCCAACCAGGGCCGCGCCATCAACGTTCTGGTTCAGGCTGAGCTTGTCACCCTGAAGGAAGAGGGTCTGGTTACTCCAACCCCAGCTGACATTGACACCGAGGCTTCCAAGGTTCAGGTCACCCCAGTTGATGCTGCTCAGACCCCATCCGCTTACGGCGAGGGCACCCCAGCTATCATCAACAACTCCTTCCTGGACCGCGCGGGTATTGATCCAAACCTGGCAGTCTTCCAGGATGACCCATCCTCTCCTGAGGCTGAGCCATACATCAACGCTTTCGTTGTGAAGGCAGAAGATGCTGACAATGAGACCATCTTGAAGCTGGCTAACCTGTGGCACACCCCAGAGGTTCAGGCTGCTGTGGATGAGGATGCTAAGGGCACTTCCGTTGCCGTTGAGCGCACCCCAGAAGAGCTCCAGGAAATCCTGGACCGCCTCGAAGAAGCAGAGCGCAACAGCTAAGCTTTAAACCGAAGAAAATCGTTACCCCGCCGGCGCAACACGCTTGGCGGGGTTTCCAACTGAAATGAGTAAAGCCATGAATACTGTTGGAACGCGGGTTGAGTTCCGCAATCTCACCAAGGTTTTCAAACAGAAAAAAGATGAGATTAAAGCACTAGATAACGTCTCCCTCACCGTCGAACCGGGTGAGATCATGGGCATTATCGGCTACTCCGGTGCCGGTAAGTCCACGTTGGTGCGCATGATCAACGGCCTTGACCAGCCGACTTCTGGCAGCGTGCTGCTAGATGGCACCGATATTGCGAAGATGCCGGAGTCCAAGCTGCGCGACATCCGTAAAGATATCGGCATGATCTTCCAGCAGTTCAACCTGTTTACTTCGCGCACGGCGGCGGGCAATATTGAGTACCCGCTGAAGCTGCAGGGTATGGCCAAGGCTGAGCGCAAGAAGCGCGTGGCTGAGTTGTTGGACTTCGTTGGTCTGGCGGACCGCGGCGGCAACTATCCTGAGCAGCTTTCCGGTGGTCAGAAGCAGCGCGTGGGTATCGCCCGTGCGTTGGCTACCAACCCGACGCTATTGCTTGCCGATGAAGCCACCTCCGCCCTCGACCCCTCCACCACGCGGGAGGTGCTCGAGCTTCTTCGTGAGGTGAATAAGGAATTCGGCATCACCATCGTGGTGATTACGCACGAGATGGAAGTCGTTCGTTCGATTGCTGACAAGGTCGCTGTGATGGAAAACGGTGTCGTGGTTGAGCAAGGCTCTATCTATGAGGTCTTCTCCAACCCGCAGACTTCCGTTGCACAGAGCTTCGTGGCAACTTCACTGCGTAACACCCCTGACCAGGTCGAGGCTGATGACCTGCTGGCTTATGATGGCCGCCTGTTCACCATCGAGCTAGCTGAGGATTCCGGTTTCTTCGGCGCTGCTGCCGATGCCCGCAATGCTGGCGTCAACATCTCCATCGTGCACGGTGGCGTGACCACATTGCAGAAGCATTCCTTTGGCAAAATGACTGTTCGTCTCAACGGCTCTGATGCTGCCATCCAGCAGTTCTACGACACTTTGAACGCCACCACCGATATTCAGGAGATCACCCGATGAACATCAACTATCTGGCAGAAGCAGACTGGGATCGCCTGGGCAGCACGCTAACCACCGCCATCCAAGACACCCTCATCATGGTCATTGTCACCATGCTGGTAGCAGGCGTGTTGGGTCTGGCGATTGGTATTTTGCTCTACACCACGCGCCCTTCGGGCATTTTGAAAAACCGTGTGGTCTACACCGTGCTGAACGTGCTGGTGAACTTTGTTCGCCCGATTCCGTTCATCATTTTGCTGGCGTTCGTCCAGCCAGTCACCTTGGCTGTGATGGGTACTTCCATCGGCCGTAACCCTGCGACCTTCGTCATGGCTATCGCCGCGACCTTCGCGGTTGCTCGTATTGTTGAGCAGAACCTGGTTGCCATTGACCCGGGCGTGATTGAAGCAGCCCGCGCGATGGGCGCTGGCCCGTGGAAGATCATCACCACCGTCATCATCCCTGAGGCTCTTGGACCACTGGTTCTGGGATACACCTTCTTGTTCATTGGTGTGGTCGATATGTCCGCGATGGCCGGCTATGTCGGCGGCGGCGGCCTGGGTGACTTCGCGATTGTCTACGGCTACCGCGCCTTCGAATGGGAAGTCACCCTGGTGGCAACCCTCATCATCATTGTCCTGGTCCAGGCAGCGCAGTTCTTCGGCAACTGGCTGTCCGCCAAGATCATGCGTCGATAACTCGCTGCGCTCGTTATCGACGGCTGTTCCGCTTTAACGTGGCTGCCCCACCTTAACGTGGCTGAGGAGACTTGATCTTCGAAGCCACCCAGACTGAGGAAGTCTTTGGTTTGTCTCCACACGAGGAGATAACACCAGGGACTTCCTTTTTCTTTAGCTCCACCGCCCACACGCGGCCATCGGCATGGGTAACTTCCACGGGCTGGTTGGACTTGCCTTTCGGGTCCTCATCAATGGCGGTGAGGGTGCCGTAATGAAGGGGCTCGCGGGCATCGATAAGCTGCTGCGCTACCGCAAGCTCTGCGACCTGTGCCCTGCCGGACAACAAGCCATTGCCGCGGTTGCCGGGGAAGAAATACTCGCCCTTGATGGCCGCCTCCACCAGCTGCTTGCCCGCCTCGGTGTTCAAACGGCCGAAGGAATAAGCCCACGGCATGAGCAAACTAACCACCGCGAAACGATGCCCTTTCATGTGCGAAGCTTCCCACACCAAGGACTCTCCAAAGTGCTCATGCAGCTGCGCGGCCAGCGGGCGGCCTTTCACAGCGCAGCACACATCGCGTTTGCCGTGGGTGCACACCAAAAGCAATGGCTTATCGATGCTCTCTCCGCCATTTCTCCCCGGCCCCGACAAATCCAGATCGAGAATGTCTTCCGGACCTGACAACTTGACCAGCTCCATCGTGGCCTGTTCTGCCCACACCAGATAGCAGCGGTGGAACTTTCCCACATCCCGGCCCTCACGGCCCGGGCGCCGAATTAATTGCAGACCAGTGCCCTTGCCCGATTCCTTCAGCCTCGACTTCAGCTGGGACGTGAGCTCTTTGGAAAAAGTATTGCCGTCGAGCACATCACGGGACCAACCCGCAGGCCATTCAAATAAAACATATGCTCTGCCTTGCTTCGCACTGCCTGGAAGCGGCTCAACGTGAATATCAGAACAGACCGTCATGAGCCTTACTCTACCCAGCGGGATTCAGAATGTAGAGAATATGTACGCCCACAAGTTCGCAATCCTTTGCAATTGCTATTATCGTACTTCTCATGAATAAATCCCTCCGTGCCGTGCCGGCGTTGCTGATCACAACTTCGCTGGCGCTCAGTGCTTGCGGCGCGGAGAACCCGAACCAAGTCACCATGGCTGCCTCCACCAACGCTGGCATCACGCCGCTGGGTGAAGCCAGCCCCGCTATGAAGACTTTGCGCCCCACCAAACCTTCGCAGCTGCTTGTCACCAATGTCCGTTTGGGTATTCATGACAGCTTTGAGCGCGTGGTCTTTGACCTTGAGGGCAAAGGCGACCCAGGCTTGTTTGTGGACTACACCGATAAGCCGATGCAGCAGGGTTCTGGCAACCTGGTCCAGCACAGTGGCCGCATTGCGCTCAACGTCAATATTGATGGCACCGTGTACCCGCATGAGCTCAACCGTGAAGACCCTGAGATTAAAACTGTCCAGGGTCAAGGCGGGTTCGTTTCTGAGGTTGTCAACGCCGGCACTTATGAGGGCCGCTCCCAGTTCTTCATCGGCATTGATGAGGCCCGCCCCTACTCCGTGCAGGTCTTAGAAGACCCCAAGCGCGTGGTCATCGACATCATTCGCTAACTATAGGTCGCTTCCACGCGCCACTGCCCAGCCACCCACTGCAATAACCACGCCCTTTCATAGGGTTCGTTGTCGGCCTTGCCCACCAGCTGCAGCCGGGCCACGCGCCGTGGATTATCGGGGTCTTCCGCCTGCGCGGGCTGCCACCACAACGTATCCACGGGCCAGGGTCCTGCCCAGCCCACAACTTTGTAGCGGTGTTTGCCCCAGCCCACGGCATAAGGCACCGATGACAGCACTGCCTCGGCGGTGACGTGTACGTCTTTCGCCGTGGCATCGATAAGCCGAATGCGCGCGGCTGGGTGCTGCGGCCCACCGCCCCGGCGTGCTGGCAACGGCGCGGGGATTCTTCCGGGCCATAAACCTTCCTGCGCCTTCGGGATGTCATCGCCGTAGGGAACAAAGTCCACCCGTTCTGCCACCCCGCGGCCGCCAGCCGCCCAGGGCTGCAGGACTTTATCCGTGCCCAGGGTCGATTGCACACGCGCAATAGCCCTTTTGACGTGCTCATCTGAGCTTCCGCTGCCCCACAGCTGGCCGATGAAATCCGGCTGGCTAACTTCCAGCGGCTCCAGCGACAGCTCCATGATGCCAGCGCCCTCTGCCTCCGCGTCATCCGCGGGATGCTCATCTGCCGTGCCTGAATCCGCCGCCCGCGCCGCAGTCAGCCAGCCATCTAGCTGCCAGCGCACGCGGTCAGCCGTGGCATCTTCGCTCAGTGCTTCCCGCATGCGCCATACCCGCTCCAGTGCTTGGCCGCGGTTGAACTCCGCGCGGATTTTCAACCGCAGGCACACCACTCCCGCGGCGGCGAGCTTTTCATGTAACTTCGCCGCCAACTGGCGTGCGGCAAATGCCGCTGAGTCCACACGCGCAATCGGGTCAGCAGGGATGACCGCCACCGACAGGTCACTGCGCGCTTCCTCCGGCGCGACTCTCCTATCCGCCCGCGCGGTCACGATGTCATGCACGCGCGCACCCGGTGGGCCGAAACGGTTCACAACCTGGCGCAGCGGCAACTTCGCTACATCGCCCAAGCGCCGCAGCCCCAGCTGCTGGAACTGCTGCACCAGCCCATGCGGGACTCCCAGCGCGGTTTCGGCGGATAGTACTGACACAGGTTGTACCGCTAAGAAGTCTTTCGATGCACCCCGCGCCACCACATGCCCCGCCTCCTGGTCGCGCGCTGCGATGATCGCCGTGGCAATCTCATCCGCCACGCCCACGGTGGAGTCCACGCCCCTGCGCGCCACCGAATCAATGAGCATCTCCACCGCACTTTCCCCATGAAAGCGCGACGCGGCACCCGCATCCACGATGACCAGCCCCGGCCGCAGCACCTCCACCGAGGACGCCACGTCATCCAAAGAAGTAGCAATCGCAGTAAAGAGTGCACCATCCCGGTCCTCGTTGGCTTCCACCACCGTGGCCTCACTGCAGATAGCTTGTGCCTGCCGCAGCCGCATGCCGCGCTTGACGCCCGCTGCACGCGCTGCCCTATTGCACACCTCCACGTGATGATTACGCACCAAAATAATGGGACCTGTCAGCGAGGAGTCTTCAATCTGCGCGGCTTGGATGGGCCAGTCCGGAAACCACAGCGCCGCAATACGAGGTTGTCCGACACTCATACTGCCCTCAACTTCGGACGCGGCTTCTTCGAGGCCTGGCCGCAGGTAATTGTGGTGGACTTCGGCCGCATACCTTTAGCTTCTGTCCGCACCGCAATATCCACACCACGGATGCGCCCTGTGCCGCGGCCAATCCCGTGATAGCGCACCACATTCGCGTCCATACTCAACGCGGTTCCCGGCAACCGTGCATCCACGGTCACCAATGCTGCCTGCCCGCCGCGCACCCGCGCCAGAATTGGCCGTGCCCGCGCGGGACTTAGCTCCACCGGTGGGCCATGGTGAAAGACCACGTCCATTCCTTCTACCAGCACTCCGGTTATACTCCATGGATCAGCGCCCGGGTCAGGCACCGCAACCACCCGCGACAAATCCCCTTGTTCGACAACCTGTGCGAGCAACAACTCCGACCATCCGACCACCGCAACGTGACCGCCTGCCGATGTCACATGCGAAATAATCTCCACCGCAAGCGCCGGTGAATTAGACAAAGACATCACTTGCCGCCGCGGCAGACCTCCACCCGGCAGCACAGAAACCAGCTCCGAAGGCACGTCAACAACGCCTTCATCAGGGGTTACTTCAACTTCCGGCGCTTGCTCCGATCCAAGTGCGGCCATGCGGGAGCGTAGCGCGGCAACACGCTCACTCCGGTTCAGGCCTTCCAAGTCAACGGCGGCAGATCCTTCAATCCCACCGTGACGAACACTTGTTTGATTCACGGATACAGTATGCAACCCGCAACGGACACATTGCAACTGTATGTTCGAAAACGCTGGTAAGCTAATCGAACACATTTCGACACTAACGAAAGCGGCTTAAAACCTCACAAAACTAGCCTATGGCTGCCCATCACTTTCGCAATAAGAGCAGATCACAGGCCTATGTGAAAGCAAAACATGCTCTCAGCTTGGGATTAATCCAAGTCCCTATCCGCCGCCCAGCGCGTGAGCTGATACCGGTTCGACTGCTGCGTCTTACGCAAGATGTTCGATGCATGCGTTTCCACCGTCTTGATTGAAATAAACAGCTCTTGCCCGATTTCACGGTAGGTGTAGCCACGCGCCAAAAGCCGCAGAACTTCCAATTCGCGGCGAGTCAACGCGTCCACAACGGGGTCTGAAATTGGTTCCGGTTCAGAGTCCGGCCCACCTGCTGGATCTGGTGCTGGCTCGCCAGAGGCAAAAGCATCCAGCACGAAACCGGCCAAGCGCGGGGAGAAATAAGCATCGCCGCTATGCACCCGGGCAATGGCCTCAGCGAGTTCAGGACCCCCAATATTCTTGGTGACATATCCGCGCGCGCCCGCACGAATCAACGCGATAACATCCTCCGCCGCGTCTGAGACTGACAGCGCGAGAAACTTCGGGCCATCATCCCCGGGATGTGCCTTGGTGATGTTATTAAGCACCGCCAGTCCCCCGCCATCTGGCATGTGTACGTCCAACAGCACAACATCTGGGTCGGATTGTTCAATTCCACTGGTTGCCTCAGCAACCGTGCCGGCATCCCCCACAATGCAGATACCTTCGGCACTGCCTAACTCAGCACGGACACCAGCACGGAATACGGAATGGTCATCAACCAGAAAGACGTTCACCATGTTCACAAGGCTACACGGCAGCTAAACATTGTTCTTCTAAAAAGGACCAACCACGGATAGAACAACCCGCATTGGCATCACCGTGCTCATCTATCATTTCCAGTTCTTACCGAAATAGATGACAGACAATGCACTGAAGAAAGGTACCAGGCACGCGAGCACAACCGACCTCCATGGAAGCACCTGGGTGATACCGCAGATGATCAAAACAGCGGCAAGTACCGCAAGAAATACAAGAACGCGCTTTTGACTAATGCTCATTATTATCCCCTCACATGGGATATTCCGAAGAACATGAATCCACATTCACCGTAAACCCCCGATTTTATGGTCCCTGGCAAGGAAGCCCCAGACTACCAGTCCGCATTAACCCCGAGTTATGACGAGCCCAAAATCTTGTAATTAGCTCGCGATGGTGAGCGTGACCTCGGTGCCTTCACCAGGCGTGGACTTGATCTTTGCGGTGCCGCCGATGCGGTTCATGCGCTCGACGATGGAGTCGCGGATGCCGTGGCGGTCTTCGGGGATGGTCGTGGAATCAAAGCCTTCGCCGCGGTCGCGGACGAAGATGCTGAGCTCGCCGGCGAGATGCTCGGCGTAGACGTCGACCGAGTCCACACCAGCATGTTTGCCGGCATTGACCATGGCTTCGCGCGCGGCCATCACGGTTAGTTTGGTGTCCTCAGTCAGCGGGGTGTCCTCGCCGACGGTGACAGGGCGGATTGAAATACCAAAGAGGTCTTCCACCTCACCGCAGGCGCTATCAAGTGCGGCAAAGACAGACTGGGAAGTCTTTTCTTCCGAATCAAACAGCCAGCCGCGCAGCTCACGCTCTTGTCCGCGGGCAAGACGCGCGACTTCTTGGGGGTCATCGGCGCGCTTTTGAATCAGCGCGAGGGTCTGCAGCACGGAGTCATGCAGACGCGAAGCAATTTCTGCGCGCTCATCAGATGCAGCCTTCGCCGCTTGCTGTTCACTGAGCTGATTCCACATGCGGATTCCCAGCGGAACCACCAGCGCACCGATACCGCCCAGGGTCAACACAACAGCCAGCACAGCGGAGCCGAAGGAATCATTGCCCTGCCAGCTCAAGACCATAAACAGCACGCCAGAAAACACCAGTACCGCACCGGAGACCACGCTGATAATGCCGGTGGTTCCACTAAGCCCGCGGTCATAGGCACGCCAGGCCAAAAACGCACCGACAGCCACAATAATCAGTGGCAGCAGCGCAAATAGCGACAATCCCGCGCCCAAGGTGGCAAACAGAATCGGGCTGACAATGGCAAAAACAATGAGCAAAACATTGGTGCCGTGTGGCAGCTTCTCAGCGAAACGCTCGCTGAGCTTGCCGATGACAGGTTGCACATCACCAGGCTTTGTCAACATCCACAGGCCGGCATAGATAAACAAACCCACGCCCGAGGCCAAAGAACCCACGGCAAACACCAAGCGGACAAGAAGAACGTCCACGTTGAGGTGGGCCGATAGCCCTGAAGCGACACCTGCCACCACGCTGCCTTCAGAGGCACGATTCATGCGTGGATATGGTTCAGGCCGCTCAGCAGTTACATAAGGCGCGGGAGTGGTCATGGCCTTATTGTGGCACGGCGGTAGCCCCTGAGGGTATCGGGGACAACCCTGAAACCAAAAGATCAGGGCAGTCCCCGATAGTAATTTTTTCCTGTGACTTTGATAATTGAGACATGACTTCCTACGAGCCCTCCCCATATGGCCCAGATGCCAACAAGAAACCATCCAGTCCCTCCGACAACGCGAATGCAAGCGGCGAAAAACCACAGCCTGACTTCATCAAAGAAATCTCTAATGCGTTCACTGAAGCAAAAGAAGGCATTACTTCGGCGTTTAATGAGATGCGTTCGGAGAACATCGGCAAGCAAAGCAACCAGCCTGACGATGCTTCCAAGACCAGCTTTGATGACGTCAAGCAGCAATTCAAGGAGATGTGGGCATCACGCCCGGTTCGTCTTCCATCAGACCAAGGTGGCGGCGGCAAGATTGCCGGCGTCGCCGAAGGCATTGCGGTTCGCTACCAAGTAGACCCAGTGCTGGTGCGCACCGTATTCGTGGTCACCGCGTTCTGCTGGGGCGGTTCCATCGCCCTCTACCTGCTGGCCTGGATGTTTATGCCGCGCTATTCCAAGACCACCTCGCCCATTGAGGACGCCTTCGGTGACAGCAAGGACCTGCCGAAGAACTCCGATGGCAAATCCACCTCTGAAAAGAGTCTGGGCACCACGCTGTTTGTCATCTTCCTCATCGGGTTCATCATCCCGCTGATTTTCTCCTCCAGTTCTATAACCATGCTGTTGCCAATCATCGCCGGTGTCGGCGGCTGGTACTTGCTGCACAAGCGCCGCCCGGACGCACCAGCTGGCTTGCTTGCCACGCCGCAGCAGCCCACAGCACCGCAGCGCGATGAGCACATTGACTTGTCGATGTTCGAGCCTGTCGATGGCTACCCATTCCCCGACGGCCGCACCACCCCACCGTCTTGGGACCCACTGGGCGCTGCACCAGATACCTGGCACCTGCCTGACCCGGACCCGGTGATGGAAGAGCCAAAGAAGAAGGACAAGAAGGGCCGCCGCTGGGGCCGCATCCTGGGCATCACCACTGCTGTTATCGCAGTGTGGGGTTTGATTATCGGTGGCATTGCGATTGTCTTCGCGCTCTTCGCCGCGCCGGCAGACACCACGTTTGATGACTGGGGCGAGCACAACGCTGCACCAGCCACCGCCGCGGATATGCGCAACACCTACGACTTGGGCATTGGCACCTTCGACCTCGACCTGTCCCAGACCACCGGGCTGGACACACTCGATGAAGAACGCACCGTCAATATCGACGCTGGCATTGGTTCCATCAACCTGTTTCTGCCAGAAGACACCCCGGTCAACGTTCGCTGCGACTACGGAATCGGCAGGAATGACTGCGTGGACATCACCCACGAAGACGCCATGCTGACCATCAACCTCGACAGCGGAATCGGTACCACCAATATCGATTACGGCTTCATGCAAGAAGAAGCCGACCGCGCGCTTGCCAATATCGGCAGCTAGTCGGCCCCTCGCAGGAAGTCAGTAGAAAGCCACCTACAAACGAGCAGAGCCTCAGCCCAGGAGCAATCCTGAAGCTGGGGCTCGGCTCGTTTTTGCCTTGCCTGTGGATAACTTCGCTGTTTCGTTGACGTGTCAACGTAGTTATCCACAGGTTTTCAGACTTGCTCTGGTGCGCGGTTGCGCTGTCGGTTTAGCGTCTGAGTCATGGAACTTCTTCAGACAATCAAACTCTATTTCAGCCAGGGTATAGGCATTCTCCGCATTGTTTACGAGCACTCTCCATATGACTTGGAGGGCCTTGGCATTGTGCTGCCTAAAGCAAAGGAGTACGCCAAGCTTGCCGATGCTCTTCTCGGCCCCGCCGACTCCCCTCGCCTGCAGCGCGAATTTATAGAGCTCGCCGAAAAACGCGAGTTAAGCCTCGACTATTTAGTGATGGTCAATAGACACGCGAAGAAATTGAAGAAGCGCGGCGCAGCCTGGAAACTGCGCGCAGAACTTATCGCACACGAGGGCTCCTACAAGGAAGTCAACGCTTACGGCAACCGGCGGGTGAAAGAAATCCAAGGCGAGAAGCCAAAAGAACCCGGTATAAAGGTGAGCCAAGCCAAAAACGGCATGGTCACAATGGCAGTGACTGATACCCAACGACGCATCACCGATTTAGAGAAAACCCTCGACGCGATAGAAACCACTGAGCAACCGCGGAAGAAAGCGCTGTTGGAAGCGTTTTGGAAACTCATCGATGGCGGCGGAGGGATACTCAAACCGGAATACCGAACAGTGATTGCCATCGGACTGGATCAATCCGCGACGATCATCCGCGGTGAAGGCGACGAATCCATCATCGGAGCCTCCGACGGCACCACCATGACTGGCGCGGAGATCGTTAACCTTGCGATTTCTGGTGCACTCGGCGATAAAATCTACGCCGGACTCTTCCATCCGACCGCTGGGCCGGTGAACTTGTATGAAGCGCGGTTCGCGTCATTTAAGCAGCGGACTTTATCTAAGGCGGAGAATCTCGTGTGCCCGTGGCCGGACTGCAAAGTATCAGCGGATCGCTGCCAGGTACACCACCTGGATGCACATAAGAATGGTGGGCAAACGAATCCATCGAATCTGACCACGCTGTGTGCTTATCACAACGGCGTCAACGACGACGGCGCCTGGGCAGGGCGCCGCGAGAAAAGTCGCGGACGGATGGTACGCCACCGCGGCAAGGTCAAACTTTTAACCCCAGGAGGAAGGCTCGTGGACAACATGCATGACTTGAGCACGATGGGAGCAATGGACCTGATCTAGGCCCCAAGCCAATGAGCTTATAAGCCGATGTTGGAGACTACGCCGACACATCGGCGGTTTCCCCTGCCTTGACCAAGATTTCCGCTGCTTGGCTCTGATAAACTTGCGCCTCGCACATGGCGGTGATGGAGGCATGTGTCTCTGCACAAAAGGGGGTTTGGATGATTGACGGCAGCGTTTGGCTTATGGGACTAGCTGATTCTTTCAATCTCCTGTTGTGGATCGTCATTTTCTTAGGAAAATACCAAGGCACTAGAAACAGGATTCTTACTCTGGCTGTCGTTGGTGATTGGCTGGGAATCTGCATTGCGGCGCTCGCAGTGAGCCTTATTGTTCGCATCTCAGGTTGGACTCCGCCGCATCTTGGTGAGAACCCACTGCTGGGCATTGTGTTGTGTATTCTTGCGGCGTTCGCGTTCTTCACACGCAATAAGGGCACGTCAGTGTGGGGTTTAGCTAATAGGCTCACCAAGTTCTGTTTTGGTTCTGTCATCGCGGCGCTCGGCATGGGTATTGTCTTGGGAGTCGTTCAATCTGTTACCTCGGTGCCGTTTATTGGCGGTGTGCTCTCGCTGCTTGCAGAAGGCAACGGCTTGCCCCTCGTTGTGTCCATGGGCCTGTATTCGCTGATCGCTATTTCTTCATCGCTCTTGGTCTTGGTGTTTCTCGCACAGAAGAAGGGAATGGCAAACATCAGCACAATATCGATGGAGCGAATCAACCTGTTGCTTGCCATCGCGCTGTTCATCATTGGCGCGCTTTTGGTGACTTCTTCCCTCACCTAATTCCGGTGCCACGATCGCGAAAAGCCCCAGCCAGGTATCAACCTTGGCTGAGGCTTAAAGCTCGGCGGGTAAAACTCCCCGGTTCCTTCTCCCAGTGAAATTCGTCGGGAGCAAAGCTCCTAGAATTTTACTCCCACTCGATGGTTCCTGGTGGCTTGGAGGTCACGTCGAGGACGACGCGGTTGACATCGTTGACTTCGTTGGTGATGCGGGTGGAGATTTTCTCCAGTACCTCATAAGGGATGCGGGTCCAGTCGGCGGTCATGGCGTCCTCGGAAGAAACAGGGCGCAGCACGATTGGGTGGCCGTAGGTGCGGCCGTCGCCTTGGACGCCGACGGAGCGGACATCGGCAAGAAGAACGACTGGGCACTGCCAGATTTCGTTATCCAGGCCGGCGTTGGTCAGCTCAGTGCGGGCAATAAGGTCAGCTTCGCGCAGGGTGTCCAGGCGTTCCTGGGTGACTTCACCAATGATGCGGATGCCCAGGCCAGGGCCCGGGAATGGCTGGCGGCCAACGATTTCTTCTGGCAGGCCAAGCTCACGGCCAACGGCGCGGACTTCGTCCTTGAACAGCAGGCGCAGTGGCTCAACTAGTTCGAACTCGACATCATCAGGCAAACCGCCGACGTTGTGGTGGGACTTGATGTTTGCGGTTCCGTCACCGCCGCCGGACTCAACCACGTCCGGGTACAAGGTGCCCTGGACCAGGAAGTCCACGGTGGAGCCTTCAGGGGATTCTTCTAGGACCTGCGCAACGGCACGCTCAAAGGAGCGAATGAACTCCGCGCCAATGGCCTTGCGCTTTGCTTCAGGGTCGGTAACGCCGGCGAGCTTAGCCAAGAAGGCATCAGCCTCATGCGCGGTGACCAGCTTCGCGCCGGTAGAGGCCACGAAGTCCTTCTCAACCTGCTCACGCTCACCAGCGCGCAGCAGTCCGTGGTCCACGAACACACAGGTCAAACGGTCGCCGATGGCGCGCTGCACGAGCGCCGCCGCAACAGCGGAGTCCACGCCGCCGGACAGGCCGCAGATGGCGCGGCCTTCGGGGCCGATTTGGGCCCGGACGTCATCGATAAGCTGCTGTGCAATATTCGCCGACGTCCAGGTCTGCTCCAAACCCGCGACCTCGGTGAGGAAGCGGGTGAGCACTTCCTGGCCGTGCGGGGAGTGCATAACCTCTGGGTGGTACTGCACGCCAGCCATCTGCTTGGACACACATTCCATTGCAGCGACCGGGGCACCAGCCGAGGAAGCGGTCACGGTAAAGCCCTCAGGGGCTTCCGCGACGGCGTCACCGTGCGACATCCACACCTTGTGGTTGGCCTCTAAGCCGTCGTGCAGCACGCCGCCGGTGTGGGTGATTTCGGTTCGGCCGTATTCACGGTCACCGGTCTGCGCAACGCGGCCGCCCAGGGCATGGTTCATGGCCTGGAAGCCGTAGCAAATGCCAAAGACGGGAACGCCAAGGTCCAACAGTTCAGGCTTGAGCTGCGGGGCGCCATCGGCGTACACGGAGGATGGGCCACCGGACAGAATCAGGGCGGCAGGGTTCTTGGCCTTGATTTCTTCAACGGTGGCAGAATGTGGGACTACCTCGGAGTACATCGACGCCTCGCGTACGCGACGAGCAATAAGCTGTGCGTACTGGGCGCCGAAGTCCACCACGAGGACTGGGCGCGGAGTTGTTGCAGGTTGAGTCACACAGGTAGTTTAACGCACCCGCGGCCTGCGGCGGTAAACATAGCTGCCCGCGGCCCACACGCTCAGCGCCGCGGCGATTCCGATGCCGGTACCAGCGATAACATCGCTGAGCCAATGCACCCCAAGGTATAGCCGGGACGCAGCGCTTGCCGATGCTCCCACGACAGCGACTATCGCAACGGCCCACGGGTACTTCGCCCGCCAGGTTTTGGTGGCTAGCAAGACGATTACTGCGGTGGCAATGGCGAACGCTACTGAGGAATGCCCCGAGGGAAAGCTGGGGTCATAGGTATAGACCAGCTGTTCTTGCACGGGCGGGCGGGGCCGGTTGATGGTGTATTTGAGCACCGTGGTGATGGCCTGCGCCAGGATAAGGCTGGCGGGGACATAGGCGGCTAGCCACGGGGAGACTTTGTTGAACATGGCGATACTGGCGACGATGAGAACCACCACCGCGAGGTAGCGCGGGCTCATGGCGGTGCTAAATCCTGCAACAATCTCAGCGAAGATGTCGGGGCTGTGACTATTGGCCAATGTATGCCTCTGCTTCCTCGACGGTGCTAGATACCGATTGCGCGAGCGCTTGCCGAAACGCGCGCAGGGCCGGGTGCTGCTCGCGACCGGCGCGCACGGCGGTGTACAAGGTGCGGTGCGGACGATCCGGCAGGTGCACGAAACGCACGCCTGGCTGCAGCGGTGCGAACAACGCTGAGGTCACCGAACACGCGTGCCCGGCGCGCACCAGGTGGGTTTGGAGGAACGGGTCTGGGGTTTCAAAAAGCACGTTGGGTTCCACGCCGTGTTGGCGGCAATAAGCATGGAAGAACTTGCCCAGTGAGTAGTCCACGGAGTCCATAGCGAATGCTGTGGCCGGGCCGGACTCTGCGCGTTCTTTGATCTCTTCGAAGGTCAGCGTGGAGTCTTCCGGGGTAATGAGAACGAGTTCATCATCAATCAAGTGCTCTCTGTGCACCGTCTTATCTGTCAACGGCAACACCCCGGGATAATCCTCGCCCAGAATCAAATCCACCTTGCCATTGGCCACCGCTGGCAGCGCGTTTTCAATATCCAGCTGGGAGATTTCCACCTTCAAGTCGGGATATTTTTTGCTCAAGATATCCAGTGCCTCCGGCAGGATGGATGCCAAGACAGTCTGGAAACTAGCCACCCTAATGCGCCCGCGCACCTGCGAGGTGGAGTCGATGACGGCGGACTGGGCGGCATCGGCAAGCGCTAAAAGCTCATCGGCATAATCGGCCAACAGCTCGCCCTGCTCAGTGAGCACAATGCGCCGGCCCGCGCGCTCATAGAGCTTTGCGCCCACGTCTTTTTCACACTGCGCCAACTGCTGCGAAATCGCCGAGTGCGTGTAGCTGAGCAACTCCGCAACGGCCGTGACCGTGCCGAGCCGGCGCAACTCCCGCAGGATGCGCAGCCGGTGCAAATCCAGCATGGTGACCACCGTTTCTTTCTGACAGAAAAACTTACATATTAAGGCTATTAATTGTAGATAGACTAACAGAAGTTTTTCTCGCAGAATATCCATATGACCAATCCCTACGCAGTTCTGTGCATCATCGGCTCCTGCATCTCCCTGCAGGTCGGCGCCGCTTTAGCCATCCAGCTCTTCCCCCACGCCGGCACGTGGGGCACCGCCTCCATCCGCCTGCTGATGGCGGGTCTGATTCTGATGGTGATTGTGCGCCCGAAGTTTCACACCTGGACGCGCAAGCAATGGTTCAGCGTGGCGCTCTTCGGTGCTTCTTTGGGCCTGATGAACGGCTTCTTCTACAACGCGTTGAGCCTCATCCCGCTGGGCACCGCCGTCACCATTGAGTTCCTCGGGCCCCTGGCGCTGGCTGCGTTCTTATCCCGCAGCATGCGCGATGCCGCCTGCGTCGGCCTTGCCTTGCTCGGCATGGTCTTGTTGGGCATTGATTCCTTCAGCGGCGACCCGCTGAGCCCACTGGGCGTGGTCTTCGTGCTCGTCGCCGGCGCATTCTGGGCTTGCTACATCCTGGCCTCGAAGAATGTTGGCTCCCTGGTGCCCGGCCAAGGCGGGCTCGCCGTTGCGCTGCTGATTGGCGGCACCTTGATTTCCCCGCTGTCTGGCACCAAGGCACTGGTTGTCTTCACCGACTGGAACCTGTTCGCCCTCGCCGTGGGCACCGCCGTGTTGGCATCGCTTATCCCCTACTCCCTCGAACTCGTCGCGCTGCGCCGTCTGGCTCCAAATGTGTTCTCCATCCTCATCTCACTGGAACCCGTCTTCGCTGGGCTCTTTGGCTGGCTGCTGCTGTCGCAGAACCTCAGCGCGCTGAAGATCTCCGCCATCCTCCTGGTGGTCATGGCGTCCATCATCCAAACCGTGGCTAAACCCGGCAAGAAACTTCCCGCACCTGACCCCAATGCCGACGCCGCGGGCCCGCTATATCCCCCAGCCCGCAAACGCACCCTGCGCCAGCGCCTTAAGCGCGTGAGCAACGTGCGTAGCTAGGGATCTAAAAGAGCCGGTCGGAAGAAATTCTCCGAACGGCCCTTTCTTATGGAGCAGCTAACTAGCGAACCGCCAGTCCAACCTTCTGGAAGGACTTCAAATCCGTGTAACCGCACTTAGCCATCGCGCGACGCAGACCGCCGACCAGGTTGAGCTGGCCGAAAGGCTCATTCGATGGGCCGTAGAGCACAACTTCCAGGGTTGGCTCGCCGGTTTCATCAATCGCATCCAGGTCAAAGTCTAGGGTTCCGGCGTATTCCACCACACCACGCGGGAAACGTGGGTGACCAGCAACCGCTGGCCAGTAGAAGCCACGCGCGCCAGCTTCCTGGGCTTGCGCCAGAAGTGGGCCAAGAACAACAGCGTCCGCGCCACAGGCAATCGCCTTAGCCATGTCAGCAGACGAGGTCAGATCATCATCAGCCAAGATGTGCACGTAACGACCACCGGTTTCATCCAGGTAGTCCCGGCGCGCTGCCGAGACATCCGCGATAGCAGTTGCCAGCGGAACATCAATGCCCACGGTTTCCGCGTTGGTATTCACGCCGCCGCCGACGATCACGCCCGCCGCACCAGTGCGCATCAAGTGCAGCGCGGTGGTGTAATCCACCACGCCACCGGCGATGACTGGAACCTCCAGGGTGCCAATGAACTCCTTCAAGTTCAAAGGCTCACCACCGGTAGAAACGTGCTCTGCGGAAATCAGCGTTCCCTGAATAAACAGCAACTCAGCGCCGGCCGCGATAACGATTGGCGCGATCTCGCGTGCATTCTGCGGAGAGACGCGCACAGCAACGGTCACGCCGGAATCGCGTACTTGTGAGATACGCTCCGACAAAAGCTCTGGGTTCAACGGCGCCGAGTGCAAACGCTGCAGCACCGCCAAATCACCTGGGTTCTGGCAGACCTCAGCGATAGCGCCGTCTAGGTCCTCATGGCGACCCCACAGGCCTTCCGCGTTAATAACGCCCAGGCCACCCTGCTTGCCCATTTCAATGACAAAATCAGGGGTTGCCAAAGCATCAGTTGCGTGAGAGACCACTGGAATATCGAAAGTGTAGGCGTCAATATTCCACTGCGTGCTCACATCCGAAGAAGAGCGAGTACGACGGTTAGATATCAAAGAAATATCAGCGAGGTCATAGGTACGGCGCGCTTCGCGGCCAATACCGATTTCAACGTAATCACGCATGAAAAGTTCTAATCCTTAACGGTAGTTCGGAGCTTCAGCAGTCTGCTGCAAGTGGTGAGGGTGCGACTCTGCCAGGCCAGCAGTGGTAATACGCACGAACTGCTTGGTCTTGAGCTCATCAATAGTAGCGGAGCCAGTGTAGCCCATCGAAGCACGCAAACCGCCCACAATCTGGTGGGTAATCGCACCAATTTCACCGCGGTAAGGAACCTTGCCTTCCACGCCTTCAGGAACCAACTTGTCTTCGCTGCGCACATCAGCCTGGAAGTAACGGTCCTTAGAGTAGGAACGCTTCTCACCGGACAGGCCACGGCCCTGCATCGCACCCATGGAGCCCATGCCGCGGTAGCGCTTGTACTGCTTACCGCCGACCACAACAATGTCACCAGGTGCTTCAAGCGTGCCAGCGAACATGGAGCCCAGCATCACCGAGTCAGCGCCGGCAGCCAATGCCTTAGCAACGTCGCCGGAGTACTGCATGCCGCCATCGGCGATGATTGGCACGCCGGCTGCCGATGCCACCGTCGCTGCCTCCATAATCGCCGTAATCTGCGGCGCACCAACACCCGCAACAACACGAGTGGTGCAGATAGAACCAGGGCCAATACCGACCTTGATAGCGTCCGCGCCAGCCTCAATCATGGCCTTCGCTGCTGAACGGGTAGCCAGGTTGCCGCCGATGACGTCAATCTTGGAACCGAAGTCCTTCTTCACGCGTGAGACCATCTCCAGCACGCGGTTGTTGTGCGCGTGTGCCGAGTCAACTACCAGTACGTCCACCCCGGCATCGACAAGCATGCCTGCACGGTCATAAGACTCATCACCGGTACCGATACCAGCAGCAACCAGCAATCGGCCCGAAGCATCCTTCGCGGAATTCGGGAACTGCTCAGTCTTAACAAAGTCCTTGACCGTAATCAGGCCGACCAGCTTATTGTTGCCATCAACAATCGGAAGCTTCTCCACCTTGTTAGCAGAAAGCAGCTCCAGCGCCTCTTCCTTGCCCACGCCCTGCTTCGCCACAACCAGCGGCATAGCGGTCATGATGTCAGAAACCTTGCGGGAGTAATCCCGCTCAAAGCGCATATCGCGGTTGGTGCAAATACCCAACAGGGTGCCTTCATCATCAACCACAGGAAGACCCGAAATGCGGAAGCGTGCGCACAGATCATCTACTTCCTGGATGGTCATATCTGGATTCGCCGTCACAGGATCGGTGACCATGCCCGACTCGGAACGCTTCACAATCTCAACCTGCTCCGCCTGCTCCTCCGAAGACAAGTTGCGGTGCAGCACGCCAATGCCGCCCTGGCGCGCCATGGCAATCGCCATACGTGCCTCAGTCACGGTGTCCATCGCGGCCGATGCCAACGGGATACCCAAACGAATATTGCGGGTGAACTGCGCCGAAGTGTCAACTTCCGACGGAACTACATTGGATTCAGCAGGAAGCAACAGCACGTCATCAAACGTCAAGCCGTGCAGCGCAACCTTATTTGGGTCATCTCCACCGGTAGAAACACGATTATCGGACATTAAGGGTCTTCTCCTTCGCACAGGCTTTTCTTTTTACCTACCTTAATCCTTAACCCCGCGATATACATATCCGTGTAAGCCAGCTAATAACTCATGCATTAATAATTGCCTAATCCGAAAGTATTACCTAGGCTTCGTGGTGTGAACTTTTTCGCCAATATGCCCAAAGATCCCTTTGCTGATGATCCAAACGATCCAGCGTCTTTCATTGAGGATGATGAGCACAATGAACTGGTAGATCCCATCACCGCCGAAGAACGCTTCGCACTCAACCGCGACCTAGAACTGGTCCAAGAGTTTGCCAAGCACCTCTCCCCGCGCGGCATCGACGGCATTTTTATGTTCTGCGAGGACTGCGAAGAACCACACTTCTACGAATGGGACATCATGGCTTCCAACATGAAAAGCATGCTCAACGATGAACTCTCGGCCGTCCACGAACCCGGCGCCGAACCCGACCCCAACCGCTACGTGCCATGGGAATACGCCGTCGGCTTCATCGACGGGCTCAACTCGCACCGTTTGGGTTAATTCCTCGTGCCTCACGGCACTGCGGGAATAGCCGGTAGGGCTCGTGGTTGTCGCGGGCGGGTGGGATGCAAAAAGCCTCTGACTTTGACCAGAATTTCTGGAAAGTCAGAGGCTTTTTACGTCTGAGCGCGAGCTCAACTAGGTAACTAGTTCTGCACCTGCGGTGGAGTCAGGCCGTTATCGCCGCCACCGCCGCCCTGGTTTCCACCAGGATTAGCCGGGTCCTCAGTTGGCTCCGGGTAATTGGTTGGCTCAGGAAGCGGATTTGGAACCGTGTTGTCATAGACCGTGGTGGTCTCCACAACGGTCTCCGTGTATTGCTCAACCACAGTGGTCGTGGTGGTCTCCGGCGCTGGAGTCTCAGATGGCTCCGGTGCTGGCTGCTCCACGGTCTCGGTCACAGTCGTCGTGCGCGTCTGGGTGCCGCGGTTAGCGCGCGAAGCCTCACTGGCCTCGCTTTCGGCCGCACGACGATCCCCACGAGCCTGAGCTGCTAGGTCACGTGCCTCTTCAAGAAGCGCGCGCGTGCCAGCCATATCGCCAGAGGCCGCAGCAGCGTCCATCTCTTCCAGAGTGCTTGCCAATTCAACAAAGGCAGCATCAGAAGAATTGAACAAGTTCTGATTCACGCCATACAGCGGTGAACCCGGTCCAGCGTTGTAAATCGCAGCACCCGAACCAGCAATCAATACGGTGGCCGCAGCCGCACCAATCAGACCGTTCAAAATCGGACGGCCCTTACGGCGACGCTTGCGCGCATCCGCCAAAGAAATAACCTCTGGTTCTAGCTCCGCGCCCTCAATAACTGGCGCGGCAGGCATCGGACGTTCAACGTCTTCACGCAACTCCAAAAACAGTGCAGCAAGTTCATCTGCACCATCAGAAGGATCATTACCTAAGGAAAGCTCGGTCAGGAAAGCATCATCGTCGATAAGTGGCTGAAGCTGCTCAGCCATGGACTCAGGCGATTCCAGTCCATCATCTTTCTTCTTACCCATGTCTACTCCCCCTTTCCCTGGCGATTAGTCATTTTATTGTTTCACTATCGGTTTGTAACGAACATTGGAAGGTTGTAAGTCTCCGTCAGTCCTCGTGGGTTGCCTCCACTACTTTCCGCAACTGTGCGAGCGCCCTATGCTGGGCGACGCGTACAGCGCCCGGAGTGGAATCAACAACCTCCGCGGTCTCCTCCGCAGACAGCCCAACGAACACACGTAAAATTACAATGTTGCGGGCCTTGTCACTTAATGTATCGAGCATCGAGCGCACTCTGTTACTACCATCTGTGGCCAGCGCAAAGTCTTCAGGATTATCACCCTGTTCAACCGAATCTGGCACCTCTTCAGTCGGCAGCGTGTGGTCGCGGCCCATCGCGCGGTGCGCATCCGTGACCTTATTAAACGCAATGCCGTAGACATAAGCCATAAAAGGACGGCCTTTGTCCACATAAGAACCAATAGAGGTAGCTACCGCCAAGCAGATCTCTTGCGTGACGTCTTCTGCGGTTGGCTGGCGCCCACCACCGATGCGGGCACGGCAATACCGCAAGACCGGCGGATAAATAATCCGCATGATGTCTTGGATCGCACGACGACTGCCGTCCACAGCCAACGGAACCAGGTCCGCTAGCTCCTTTTCGGTATCGCTCACGTTCTCATTTGCCCTTCATCATGAAACCAGTTGGTTTTAAACAATAGTCCCCCATACGCCGCACAAACCGAATCAGTCTAACAATTCGGCCGAGCAATGTTGGTGTCCTTAGTGTGCGCCAGCGTGTTTCATTGTGGCAAACCGAAACACGATTAATGCGGTACCCATCATGCCACAGTAACACCATAGACCACACTCGCCACACACGTTTCAACTAAATTATCCGCATTATTGCAGGATTTAACCCCCTTGCAACTTGAAATAGAAGAAACCTGAAAAGTTCACCTATCTTTAACCTTCCGCAACTGCGCAGGTCACGTGGGGCAAAAACTCATTCGCAATGGTCAGCCCACTTGATTGCAACCAGTTGGCTACTTTTTGTTCACCAAATCACGAAACACTACCTCTTGGCCAGTTTGGTGGTGTCTTTCCAATGCCACTGAGGTTTCGCTGGAATTTTTCGCTTTCTTTTCAATTCTTATTCCCAATAAGGAGTCTTTACCGTGTCACAGCCGCACTTGCTTCCAGGACCAAACGCTGATTTTTGGGAATGGCAGCTACATGGCGCCTGCCGAGGAGAACAGTCTGATGTGTTCTACCATCCGGACGGCGAGCGCGGTCGCGCTCGCGCCCAGCGTGAGAACCGCGCTAAGGCAATTTGTGCTTCCTGCCCAGTACTCGAACTCTGCCGCGACCATGCTCTTGAATCTGCAGAGCCTTACGGCGTCTGGGGTGGAATGAGCGAATCTGAGCGTTCCGTGGCGCTTCGCGGTCAGCGCAAGAAGAAGGTCACCGTCTAAGAAAAATACGAGCCTAGCGGCAAATTTGTGCGCTAGGCGGACGTAAAATGTTGTATTCCGGGCATAATTTCGCGCTTCCCCGAAATCGTGCCCTTTGTGCTTTCTATCCGAGTACGGTGGGCGGTTAAGTTCCCTCACACCACCAAAATTTTTGGATTAAGGAAGTGCACACCATGTCACAGTTTTCCGGCGTCGAACTCAACCACCAACTCATCGCGGGCACCTGGCGCGCGGGCATCTCTGAGCGCAGCTCCAGCGATGTCAATCCTTTCGACGACTCGGTTATCACCGACATCCAGCAGGCATCGGCCGCTGATGTTGATGAAGCCTACGAAGCAGCCAAGAAGGCTCAACCTGAATGGGCTGCGCTGACTCCATCGAAGCGTTCTGCAATCATCTACAAGGCTGCGGAGCTGCTGGAGGAAAAGCGTACGGAGATCGTCGAACTGCTCATCCAAGAGTCTGGTTCCACCCGCAGCAAAGCAAATCTAGAAGTCACCCTGGCTGCGAACATCACGCGTGAGGCGGCGTCCTTCCCTGGGCGCACCCACGGCCGAATCTCACCGTCGAATACCCCGGGCAAAGAAAACCGCGTCTACCGCGTCGCCAAGGGCGTTGTGGGCGTTATTAGCCCCTGGAACTTCCCGCTTCACCTGTCCATCCGTTCGGTCGCCCCGGCGCTGGCTTTGGGCAACGCTGTGGTGATTAAGGCAGCCAGTGATACGCCGATTACCGGCGGACTTATCCCGGCGCGCATCTTCGAAGAAGCTGGCGTTCCAGCCGGTGTTATCAGCAACGTCACGGGCGCGGGTTCTGAGATTGGTGACCACTTTGTCACCCACGCAATCCCGAAGCTAATTTCCTTTACTGGTTCCACCCCGGTGGGCCGCCGCGTGGGCGAGCTCGCCATCAATGGCGGTCCCATGAAGAATGTTTCTTTGGAGTTGGGCGGCAATGCGCCATTTATCGTGCTCGCCGATGCCGATGTCGACAAGGCCGCACAAGACGCCGCCGTCGGTTCATTCCTCCACCAGGGCCAGATTTGCATGGCTATCAACCGCGTTATTGTTGATACTTCCATCCACGATGAGTTCGTAGAGAAGTTCGTTGCGGCTGCCAAGCACATTCCTGCTGGTGATCCATCTGCGGATAAGACCATGGTGGGCCCAATCATCAACGACAGCCAGCTCGATAGCGTCAAGCAGAAGATTGCCCAAGCCAAGGAAGAGGGCGCGAACGTCGCGCTTGAGGGCCCGATTGAAGGCCGTCTGGTTCATCCACACGTGTTTAATGATGTCACCCGTGAGATGGAGATTGCGCGGGATGAAATCTTCGGTCCACTCATCGGCGTGCTAAAGGCTGACGATGAAGCCCACGCCATTGAGTTAGCCAACGACCCTGAATTCGGATTGTCGGCAGCGATCTATTCCACCGACATTGACCACGCTTCGCAGGTTGCGCTGCAGATCGAATCCGGCATGGTTCACATCAATGACCTGACGGTCAATGATGAGCCACATGTGATGTTCGGCGGAATGAAGAACTCCGGCCTGGGCCGCTTTAACGGCGATTGGGCCATCGAGGAATTCACCGATGACCGCTGGATCGGCGTTAAGCGTAGCTAGCCAGGTACTTTCCGGTCTGTGAGTTCTCGACCTTCATCAGGTCCTTCGGCGCACCGGCGAACACGATGGTGCCGCCATCGGAACCAGCGCCCGGGCCCAGGTCAATAACGTGGTCTGCGTGGGCTACTACTGCCAAGTGGTGCTCAACGCAGACCACCGTGTTTCCAAATTCCACCAGGGTATCCAGCAGACCCAGCAGCATGTCCACATCGGCCAAGTGCAGGCCGGTGGTTGGCTCATCGAGCACCAAGATATCCGCCGCTGCCTTCGAGCCTAAGTGAACAGCAAGCTTCAGGCGCTGGCGTTCACCGCCAGACAAAGTATTTAGCGACTGGCCCAAGGTGATGTAGCCCAGGCCGACGCTGACGAGCGTGTCACAAATCTTAGCGGCCGCAGCCACCTTGGATTCTTTGTCCTTGAAATACTGAGCTGCTTGGTCAGCAGGCAGCTCCAGCACATCAGCGATGTTCTTATCGGCGAGCTTGTAGCCCAGAACCTCATCATTAAAACGTCGGCCCTCGCATACCTCACACGGCACATCGGCGCCGCTCATCAGGCCCAAGTCCACCCAGACCACGCCGGCACCATTGCAGTGCGGGCAGGCACCATCTGAGTTCGCGGAGAACATGCCCGGCTTCACGCCGTGTTCTTTGGCAAAAGCCTTGCGGATGGAATCCAGCGCACCCGTGTACGTTGCCGGGTTGGAGCGGCGCGAGCCACGAATCGCGGTTTGATCCACAAACAAAATCCGTCCCGAATCCACCAAGTCCTGCGGCAAGCACGCCATCAACGAGGACTTACCGGAACCAGCCACGCCCGTAATGGCGCTGAGCACACCAAGTGGAATGTCCACATCGACGTTGTCCAAGTTGTTCTTTGATGCCCCGCGGATTTCCACGGCATCACTAAACTTCCGAACCTCATCCTTGACCGGCACGCGGTCACCCAAGTGCTTGCCCGTTACCGTGTCGGATGCCTTCAGTTCCTCAAAGGTGCCACTGAAGGTGATCTCACCACCGTGGGTACCCGCGCGCGGGCCGAGGTCAATGACGTGGTCTGCAATCTCAATGGTCTCTGGCTTGTGTTCAACCACCAGCACCGTGTTGCCTTTATCGCGCAGCTGCAACAAGGTGCGGTTCATGCGCTCAATATCAGCCGGGTGCAATCCAGCGGTCGGCTCATCAAAGACGTACGTTGCATCGGTCAATGCCGAACCCAAGTGGCGCACCATGCGCGCACGCTGTGCCTCACCACCCGACATTGTTCCGGATGGGCGCGACAACGTCAGATACCCCAATCCAATATCGATGGCGGTTTCTAGGGAGGACGATAAAACATCGACAAGCGGTGCAACACGCTTATCCTCTACCCCGCGCAGCCAGTCCAGCACCTCGTTGAGCTCAACGGCGCTGATATCCGCAATGGATTTGCCGTTGATCTTCGAGGTGCGCGCATGCTCCGCCAACCGAGTGCCGCCGCAATCCGGGCAGGACACGAACGTCACTGCGCGGTCAACGTATTCGCGCAAGCTCTTCTGCAAAGAATCCGGGTCCTTCGCCAGCAGCGAGCCTTTCAGGCGCGGCACCAGACCGTTGTACGTCATGTTGATGCCGCTGGATTTCACCTTCTCGTCTTCGGCGTAATACAGCTTGTGCTTTTCAGCATCGGTGAAGTCCTTGACCGGCTTGTCCGCAGAATAGAACCCGGACTCGGCGTAGGTCTTCCAGGACCAGGTATCCACCTTGAGGCCCGGCACCAAAATAGCGCCTTCATTAAGCGACAGGCTTTCATCGACCACGGCAGTCAGGTCAATGTCAGAGACGCGGCCGGTGCCGTCGCAGTGCGGGCACATGCCGCCGGTTCGCTCAAAGGTGGTGACAGTCTTCTTGCCGTCGTTGACGCTCATTGCGCCTTGCGCGCTTACCGATGGCACGTTGAACGAATACGCACCCGGGCCACCCACGTGCGGCTCGGCAATGCGCGAGAACAGCACGCGCAGCATGCCGGTGATGTCCGTGACGGTGCCGAAAGTCGAGCGCGTATTCGCAGCCAGTGGCTCCTGGCCCACGATGATTGCCGCGGTGAGGCCTTCGAGGTGCTCCACGTCTGGGCGCGCGAGCGATTGCATGAAGCCTTGCACGAAACCCGGGTAGGTTTCGTTGATGAGACGCTGCGATTCGGCAGCAACGGTGTCAAACACCAGGGAGGACTTACCGGAGCCAGAGACACCGGTAAACACGGTCAGCTTTCGCTTGGGGATGTCAATGCTGACGTTTTTCAAGTTGTTGTCATTCGCACCAACAACGCGGATAAATTCTTGTCCAATCACTTGCGTAAGTTTACATTCATCACGTCTTAGCCACAGCGTGAACCGGGATCACAAACGCGCCCTGTAACTTCGAAGAGTCGGCAGGGCGCGAAAGTGTTTAAAGCGCGGTGGCTTTAGTGGTGGTGATGGTGTCCACCAGCGGCTGCCTCAGCAGCTTCAGCTGGCTTTTCCACAACCGATGCCTCGGTGGTCAAGACCATGCGGGCAACGGACGTTGCGTTGACCACTGCGGAGTGGGTGACCTTAACTGGGTCGATGATGCCGCCCTCAATCAGGTTGGTGTACTCCAAGGTGGAGGCGTTGAAGCCCTCACCATTGGGCAGGTCAGCGATACGAGAGACAACAACAGCGCCATCCAAACCAGCGTTGGATGCAATCCAGTACGCAGGACGGGTCAGTGCGCGAGCTACCGACAGGATACCAATCTTGGCCTCGTTGTCGAAGTCATTCGCGAACTCTTCCAAGCCCTTCGCAATCTGAACCAAAGCGGAGCCGCCGCCGGCGATGACGCCTTCTTCAACAGCAGCGCGTGCTGCGTTGATAGCGTCCTCGACGCGCAGCTTGCGCTCGTTGACTTCGGTTTCAGTTGCAGCGCCGACGCGGATAACCGCGACGCCACCGGACAGCTTTGCCAGACGCTCTTCGAGCTTTTCCTTATCCCACGTGGAATCAGTGCGCTCGATTTCGCGGCGGATGAACGCGCGGCGCTCTTCCACAGCTTCAGCGGTGCCAGCGCCGTCAACCAGGACAGTGTCATCCTTGGTCACGGTGATACGACGTGCGTGACCCAGAACCTCAAGGCCGGACTCGTTCAGGTTGACGCCAACCTCAGGATCAATGACGGTTGCGTTGGTGACCACAGCCAGGTCATCCATGAATGCGGAACGACGCTCACCGAAGTAAGGCGCCTTCACAGCCGCGACCTTCAAGGTCTTGCGGATAGCGTTAACAACCAGCGCCTGCAGTGCTTCGCCTTCAATATCTTCAGCGATAATCAGGGTTGGCTTGTTGGACTCTGCAATCTTCTCCAGAAGAGGCAGGAAGTCCGGCAGGGAGGAAATCTTGTTGCGTACCAGCAGGATCTGCGCGTCATCCAAAATCGCCTGGGAAGTCTCTTCCTCAGTAGCGAAGTATGGAGACAGGTAGCCCTTGTCAAAGGAAATACCTTCGGTGATGTCCACGCTGGACTCCATCGACTGGGATTCCTCGACGGTAACAACGCCGTCCTTGCCCACCTTGTCCATGGCGCCGGCAACCATCTCGCCGATTTCTGCGTCACGGGAAGACACGGTAGCAATCTGAGAAATCTCAGTTGCGGAGTTGACCTGGGTTGCGCGAGCCTTCAGCTCTTCAACAACCTTCTCAGAAGCAGCCGCGATACCGCGGTTGAGCTCAATTGGGTTGGAACCTGCAGCAACGTTGCGCAGGCCTTCGAAGATGAGCGCCTGCGCGAGCAGGGTTGCGGTGGTGGTGCCGTCACCAGCGATGTCGTTGGTCTTGATAGCAACAGACTTCACCAGCTGGGCGCCGAGGTTCTCAAATGGATCCTCAACATCGATATCACGCGCGATGGTGACACCGTCGTTGGTCACGGTTGGGCCGCCGAAGGACTTCGACAGCACCACGTTGCGGCCGCGTGGGCCGAGCGTGACCTTCACAGCGTCGGCGAGAGTATCTACGCCGCGCTGGATGCCCTCACGGGCTTCTTGATCAAATGCAATCAGCTTTGCCATGTTTGGCTAAACCGCCTTACTTACTTCTCAATAACAGCGAGTAGGTCACGAGCAGACAGCAGCAAGAACTCTTCGCCGTCGTACTTGAGCTCGGTTCCGCCGTACTTGGAGAAGATGACAACGTCGCCGACGTTAACGCCAACTGGGGTCACTTCGCCCTTGTCGTTTGCGCGGCCTGGGCCGACTGCAACAACGGTTGCCTCTTGTGGCTTTTCCTTCGCAGAATCTGGGATGACCAGACCGGATGCGGTGGTGGTTTCTGCTTCTACGATCTGGACGAGAACCTTGTCCTCAAGCGGCTTAATGTTTGCCATGGTGATGATTCCTCCGTGTGAAATCTCTTAGTTGCGTTTGTGCCGGTTGCATCATTAGTCCAGCACAGCCGTCGTCGCGGGTGAACAACTGTGGGTCAAACAACCTTGATTAGCACTCTACCCGCGCAAGTGCCAGCTCTCAACCACAGCCCTTGCAACTAAAGTACGCTGTGCGCGAACGCCGGAAAACACCTCGTAAAAAGCAAAGCACTGCCCTCCTCTTTCGGAGAACAGTGCCGGAATTAAATTGCGTTATTCTGCTGCCTGCGCCTTTTCCGCGGCTTCCGCCCGACCGGAGTTCAAAACAGCTGCGCGCCACAGGCGGTATTCTTCTTCGTTGTCTTCACGGTAGTTCTCCACCGCGCGAACAGAGTTTTCTACGCCTTCGATAATTTCATCGGTTACGTCTCCGCCTTCAGATTCCACGAAGATAACCGCGCCGGAAATCGCACGCAGTGGGTCCTGCAGGAAGGAAGGATTACCGGTATCCGCAGTGTTGCGCGCAAGTGAGGCCACTGGGTTGGGTTCTGCGCCTTCGGCCTTTGCCTCAGCATTAAACAACGCTGCGTACAAAGAGCCGTCTTCTTGGAATGCCACGGCAACGCGGTCTTCGGTAGCACCGCCGAGGAACTGGTTTGCATGTTCCAGTTCGAACTCAATCTTGCGGCGGGTCAGGTCAGGGTTGACAAGGAATCCGGTGATCATGGAAAAGCCCACGCTCCTTTAACACACGTGCTTATTTGAATTATTGCAATAATCAGTACCTAACCTAGCGTGTATTCCCAGCAATCGCTTCTTGTGCGCAGGAAACTTCCAGTGAACTTCACGTTACTTGTACTTGCCTGTTAGCCAGCCGCAGCAACCAGCGGGACCTCCACGTCTAGGGAAGTTTCGGTGCCCACTGCCAAACCTGAAGGTGCAGCTCCTTCATGAATGAGCTGTCCGGCCAGGGCTGCAATCATCACACCGTTGTCGGTGCACAGCTCAAAGCGCGGAACGCGCAGTTCCACGCCAATTTCCGCGCAGCGCTGGGCAGCTAGTTCACGCAGACGCGAGTTCGCGGCCACGCCCCCGCCGAGCAGCAAGACGCGGGCACCGGTGTCTTCGCAGGCCCGCACGGCCTTGGCAGTCAGCACATCGCAGACGGCTTCTTGGAAAGACGCGCAGACATCTTCCACGGAAATCACGCGACCTTCGCGCTCCGCTTTTTCCACATAGCGCGCCACGGCAGTCTTCAATCCAGAGAAAGAGAAGTCGTGGCGGTGCTCGCCGCGTAGGTCTTCGGCACGGCTTAGCCCGCGCGGGAAGGCGATGTTTGCCTCGCCGCGTTTAGCTAGCTTGTCGATGACAGGCCCGCCCGGATAGCCCAATCCCAACAAGCGGGAGACTTTGTCATAGGCTTCGCCAGCAGCGTCATCGAGAGTGGAACCGAGTTCTTTCATCGGCTTGCCCACGGCATCAACTTCCAGCAATTGCGTGTGTCCGCCAGAGACCAAAAGTGCTACGGAGTGCGGTAGTTCTTTACCTTCTAGGTTGGCCACAGCGACGTGCCCACCGAGGTGGTTCACGCCGTAGAAAGGCACACCCCACGCGGATGCATAAGCTTTGGCCGCCGATGCCCCCACCAACAACGCGCCGGCCAATCCCGGACCGACCGCCGCGGCGACCGCATCGGGTTTTTCAATGCCGGCTTCCTCGAGCGCCGCCTTCATCACCTGGGGCATGGCCTCTAAATGAGCGCGCGAGGCGATCTCAGGCACGACGCCACCAAAGCGCGCATGCTGTTGCATGGACGAGGCGACGCTGTTGGCGATGATCTCCATGTGTCCGGCATCAGAAAGCTTAATGATGCCCACGCCGGTTTCATCGCATGAGGATTCAATACCTAGGACAATCATCATTCCTCCTCCGGAGTCTGTGTCTGAATTTCACGTTTCATGGTGTGCGCATCGGCGCCTGAGGGCTGGTAATAGTTGCGGCGAATGCCAAGGTGCGCAAAACCATATGCCTTATACATCTCAATGGCGGCTTCGTTGCCCACTCGTACTTCTAAGAATATCGGCGCGCGCTTTAAATCCGCGATGTAGCAGATATTGTCCATCATCATTCGGCCAATTCCGCGGCGTTGATGCTGCGGATCAGTACCGATGGTGAGGATTTCGAATTCCGGGTAATCCATGTTTCCGCGCAGCGCTAGGCCGGCGTAGCCCACCAACAGGCCTTCGTCTTCAACGCCAAAGTAGAAGTTATAAGGCTGGATAAATTCTTGCTCGAATATCTCGCGGTGCCACGGGGTTTCGCCGGGAAATAGAATCTCCTCGAGCTCGGCGCAGCGTGCGGCATCAGCGTGGTTTAGCTTGCGCAGTTCCACTTAAAACTCCACTTCCGGAATCGCTACTGAGCGCGGCTTGGCCGCTGGTTCTTTGGCATCCGGGCGGCGCAGATACAGCGGCACCAATGGCTGCGGGGTTTCTTCCAAGGCTGCGACGGCAGCCAATCCTGCCGTAGTCGGGCGCTGGTTAAGCATGCGCGGTGCGCGCACAGAATCGGGAAGGCGTTCCACAAGATGCGCTGGGATGGAGATGATATCTAGTTCGCCCAATTCAGCAGGCACCTGCAAGTCTTCAGGGCGCACCACATTGGGCTCGCCCACGCGCTCTGCGGTGCCGTTGGTGATGCGGTAGAAGGCAAAGTAGATTTCTTTACGCCGCGCATCGGTCGCAACCAACAAGGTTGCTGCTTCCTCGACGCTGGTTGCAACCTCGTGCGCAATCGCGTCATGGGTACACACACCGTGCACGGGTATGCCGAGTGCTTGCCCCAGCGCCGACGCAGTAGCCATGCCAACGCGCAGACCGGTGAAGGGACCTGGACCAACTCCCACGGCAATGGCATCGAGGGCGTTGTAGCCGCTTGTCTGCTTGCCAATGACTTCTTCCACCGCCGGCATCAACTGCTCACTGAGCAAACGGGTGTCTTCAATGACCTGTTCATCAATCTGTCCCGATGAGGTATCAACTGCACCGGTGACAAGGTCCGGGGTGGCGGTGTCTAGAGCAAGAACGCGCATTAGCCAACCATGAACCAGGTGTTATTTGGATCCTTGATGAAGGTCATCAGGGCAGCTGGGTTGATAGGCTGCGCAGACTGCAGCTGACCACACAGGTCAATGTTTTCGCGGAAGTGCTTCTCCGCGATTGGTTGGCCTTCCATTGGCAGCACCAGCATGTAGTTGGTGTGCTCAGGGATAGCGCCGTTTTCATAGGTGAACAGCGCAGGGTCAACGCCGAGCTGAGCGATGTTTTCTTCCGTGACGCCTGGGCAAATTGGCATCACTGCGTTGATGTTTTCGCCCCAGACATCCAGCGGCGCCAAGGAGGTGCCGTGCAGCTCCATGTCGTCGACCTTTTCCATGCTGGATTCCAGATCGCCGGTGACAGCAGCCTCAGCACGAGTGGCGTTGAAGGCAATCAAGCCCATGAGCACGACTAGCCAGCCTGCAACAATAACGCCGATGAGGGCTTTGGTCTTTTGCGAAATCATGGAACTCCTCTATTTTTCAAGAACTAGTGCATGGGGGTGTGAAGATTCACCGTTATACAGTACGCGCGATATCGCCTGTGTTAACAACCGGAGGCGAAAATTCAGGAATTGTCCACCCAACGCCAAGAAATGATGCGCGCGTGGGACTCCGGGTCTTCTTCCAGTGCGGATTCGCGGTCCAAAGAAATGAGCAGATAACGCTCGGAAATCTGTTCCACTAGTCCCCCGCCCCATTCGGCGATGACTACTGCTTCATCCAAGTCGGTGTCTAGGTCCAGCGAGTCTAGCTCGCCCAAAGGATCTGTTGCGCCGGTTTCTTCGCCCAATAACCGGTAGGCATCCACGTGCACGAGAGCGGGACCGCCAACTAGAGAACGGTGCTCGCGGGCTATCACAAAAGTCGGTGAGGTAACCCGGCCTTTAACTTGCATGCCCCGTGCGATGCCCTGGGTCAGCGTGGTTTTTCCGGCTCCCAGTGGCCCGTCCATGATGAGCACGTCGCCAGCTCGCAAGGTCTTGCCTAGCGCCTCGCCGAAGGCTTGGGTGTCTTCTGCGGTGGCAAATTCTTCGCGTCCTTCGAGTGGAAAACTCATAGGTCGATTCCTCCCTCGTAGGTGCGCTTAGTGCGGCCCGTTGGGCGGCAGACGACTTCATAGTTGATGGTGCCGATGGCATCGGCAAGCTCTGTTGCGCTTTGGCCGCCTTCGCCAAAGATGATGGCCTCATCATCGACCTGCACGCCAAAAGGGTTCTCCCCCAAATCCACCACGATCTGATCCATGGAGACGCGCCCCACCTGTGGATAGGCCTTGCCACCGATGGTGACGTTGAGTGAGCCCTGCACTGAACGCGGCAGACCATCGGCGTAACCAACGGGAACAACCGCCAGATATCCATCAGCCGGTGCAGTCCACGTCAGGCCATAACACGAAGACTCGCCTTGTTTGATGGGCTTAACGTTGATGATATTCGCCGCCCAGGTCATCGCCGGCTGCAGGCCATGTTCAACTCCCGCGATGGGTTCCAAGCCATAAGATGCCAGGCCGACTCGCACCTGGTCAAAGTGCAAATCCTTGCGCGAAAGGGTGGCTGGGGAATTCGCCAAATGGTTAATCGGGCACTCCAGGCCCAGCTCGCGCGCACGTTCAATAGCCTCGCGGAACTCTGCCGCTTGGACATCGGTATGGGGATTATCCGGTTCATCCGCGCACGCGAGGTGCGACATGAGGCCGGTGACTTCGATATGTGGGGCATCGGCAAGCAATGCGAAAACCTCATCCCACAGCTGACGGTCCACGCCGTTGCGGTGCATCCCGGTCTCGACCTTGATGACTACCTTGACCGGAACTTCAATCTCCACCAGCGTCTGAGCATGAGCCAGGGATGGAACCCCGATAACGATGTCGGAGCTCAATGCATCTGAGAGATCCTGCTGTGGTTCCCACATCCACGCCACCAACGGGGCGTCAATGCCCAGCTTGCGCAGCGCAACCGCCTCATCCACCGTGGCGCAACCGAGCACATCCGCGCCGGCTTTGAGCATGACCGGCGCGACGCGCTCCACGCCGTGGCCGTAGGCATCCGCCTTGACCACGCACATTAAGCGCACATCGGGGCCAACTAAATCCTTCAGCAGCCTCACGTTGTGGGAGATGGCATCCAGGTTGATTCGAGTGGAAAGAAGCGACATGGGCCTTATTGTAGGTCGGTTATTCCACGGTTACGGATTTAGCCAGGTTACGTGGCTGATCCACGTCGTAGCCCTTAGACTCTGCAACCTTGCAGGCGAAGATCTGCAGCGGAACCGTAGCCAGCAGCGGCTGCATCAGCGTTGGGCTCTGCGGAATGCGGATGATGTGGTTGGCGTATGCCTCCACTGCCTCATCGCCTTCTTCAGCAATCACGATGGTGATTGCACCGCGCGCGCGAACTTCCTGAATGTTGGATACGACCTTGGAGTGCAAGGAATCGCGACCGCGTGGTGATGGCACGATAACGAAGACCGGCTGGCCTTCTTCCACCAGGGCGATAGGGCCGTGCTTGAGCTCGCCCGCTGCGAAGCCCTCGGCGTGCAGGTAAGCGATTTCCTTGAGCTTCAGCGCGCCTTCCAGTGCGACTGGGAAGCTAACGTGGCGGCCCAGGAACAGCACGGACGTGGCATCCTGCATGGACTGTGCCAGCTTGGTGACATCGTCCTTGCCGTCGATGACCTCCTGCACTTTGTCTGGCATAGCGCGCAGTTCGGACAAGATGGTCTCCACCTCATCAGCGAACATGTTGCCGCGCAGCTGCGCCAAGTACAGGCCGAGGACATAAGTCGCGGTGATCTGCGCCAAGAAAGCCTTGGTGGACGCCACAGCGATTTCTGGACCAGCGTGGGTGTACAGCGCTGCATCCGACTCACGTGGGATGGATGCGCCCTGGGTATTACAGATTGCGATGACCTTCGCGCCCTGCTGGCGTGCGTGGCGCACCGCCATGAGGGTATCCATGGTTTCACCCGACTGTGACAGAGCCACAACCAGGGTCTTCTCATTCACGATTGGGTCGCGGTAGCGGAACTCGTGTGCCAGTTCAACCTCGGTTGGGATACGGCACCAGTGCTCGATGGCATAACGCGCAACGTGGCCAGCATATGCCGCGGTACCGCAGGCAATAACGATGATCTTATCGATTGACTTCAGCAGCGACTCATCAATGCGCAGCTCGTCGATGGCCAGGTTGCCCTTTTCATCAACGCGGCCCATCAGGGTGTCACGCACTGCTGCTGGCTGGTCATGGATTTCCTTCTCCATGAAGGAGGCAAAGCCACCCTTTTCAGCAGCTGCTGCATCCCATTCGATGTCGAAGCGCTTGCCTTCTTGCGGGTTGCCTTCGTAATCGGTGATGACGATGTCGTCGGCGGTGACGGTCACGATGTGATCGTTTTCCATCTCGACGGCCTTCTTGGTGTAGTCAATAAAGCCCGACACGTCAGAGCCCAGGAAGTTCTCGCCCTCACCAAGGCCGATAACCAGCGGGGAGTCACGGCGTGCAGCAACAATACGATCTGGCTGCTCCGCGTGGATGGCGAGCAGGGTAAAAGCGCCATCGAAACGCTGGCAAGCCTTGCGCATTGCCAGGGTCAGCTCGCCCGTTTCCTTGAACAGATCACCCAAGACGGTTGCCGCAACTTCGGTATCGGTCTCGGATACGAAGTGGTAGCCCTTCGCCTGCATCTCAGCCTTGAGCTCAGCAAAGTTTTCAATAATGCCGTTGTGAACCACAGCAATCTTGCCGCCCGCCACAACATGTGGGTGGGAGTTAACATCGCTTGGGCCACCGTGGGTTGCCCAGCGGGTGTGGCCAATGCCAAGCACCGATTCCGGCAATGGACGGGCCGCGATTTCGCCTTCCAGCGCCGCTACCTTTCCGGCCTTCTTACGCCAATGGACTTCCCCATCGGAGTACACAGCAAGACCTGCTGAGTCATAGCCGCGGTATTCCAAACGGTGCAGTCCCTCTAGGACAACGTCTTGGGCAAAGTACTTACGGTTATCGGACGGGTGACCGGCATATCCTACGATTCCACACATGAGCCTAAACTTTACAACAGGTTTTTGGATCTCATCGATCCAGGCAGAGCGTCAAATTTGTACATATTCCCGATAGCAGGGGAAACCGGCTGCAAAAAATCTGAGCGGAGGGAGTTTTTCTACCCCCTATTCCTTATATTTCCCCGCATTTGGCGCAGTTGGTGCATCATCGAAAGTTATCTTGTTCTATCCTGGGTGATGTGTCTGCGAATTTGAAGAAACACCTGGCAACGTTGTCCAAGCGCGGAAGCCACCGCGTGCTCGTCGGCGATCTTGATTACGCCGGCCTGCCCGGCAAGGTCTACACCCCGGCGGAAGGCAAGGGCCTTCCAGCTGTCGCTTTCGGGCATGACTGGCGCAAGAGCGTCAAGGATTACCACGCCACGCTGCGCCACCTGGCGAGCTGGGGCTTTGTGGTTGTCGCACCGGACACTGAAACCGGGTTTATCCCAAACCACCGCAACTTGGCTGCTGACTTGGAGTCCAGCCTGCAGGTAGCTGCCGGCGTGAAGCTGGGCAGCGGCAATATTTCTGTCTCCCCGCATAAGCTGGGCCTGATTGGCCACGGCATGGGTGGCGGCACCGCCATTTTGTCTGCTGTGGACAATGACAAGGTTAAGGCCGTTGGTGCCTACTACCCTGCGCAGACTTCGCCTTCTGCTGATGCCGCGGCGCGCAGCCTCGATATCCCTGGTCTTATCATCGGCTCCGGCCGCTCCGATATTTTCAACGCTGGCAACCCAGCGAAGCTCGCCTACAACTTCGGCGGCGACGTTGTCTACCGCGAAGTTGAAAAGGGCACCCAGCAGGGTTTCTCCGAGGACCTGCTGTACAAGCTGGTTATCGGCTCTGGCGCTTTCCAGGCTTCGCAGGCTGAAATTGCCCGCGGCCTCATGGTTGGTTTCTTACTACACCAGCTCGAGGGTGATAAGACTTACTCTGATTTCTCCGAGCCAGATGCCGCCGCCAAAGGCGTTGAAAGCTTCTTCGGCGACGAGCTTGCGAAGAAGGCCGGTGAGCCCACCAAGGATGAGCTTCTCCCTGCCAAGCAGGATTCCTAACCTAGCCTCTTCGCAGCACTGACTTCACCTGCCCCGGCGCCTTTCGCGGCGCTGGGGTTTGCTGGTTTTCTACCGGCTGCGACACGGGCGACTTCTGCCCCGGCGGCGGTTGTTTCACAGCCCCCGGGATATCTGGCGTGCGGTAATCCAACGGACGGTTCTGTGGCACCGGCTGGGCATACTGTGCAGGTTGCGCTTGGCCCCACTGCTGCCGATGATGGCCGGTCTGGGCGTACTGGCCTGGCTGGCCCTGCTGATTCTGCTTTGCTTGGGCGTCCTGCTTGGCCTGCGCCGCTGCGCGTTCCGCTGACTTTTCTAGGTCTCGCTGTGCTTTTTCCAACGTCTTTTCAAATTCGGTGAGGCGCTCTGCTGCTCGCTTGCGGAACTGCTGCGCGAAATCTTCAAAATCCATTACCAAGCCCCTGCCTTTCGTGCCGGTGAACTACTTGACGAACTATCTACTGAACTAGCAGCCGAACTGCTCGCAGCACTCCCAGCGGCACTGCCTGCTGCACTGCCGGCATATTCTTGCGCCGGGGCTGAGCTTTCTACGACAACATCTGCTGCCCCTGATACCGCTTGTACCTTCTTCGGTGGCGGCGTTGGCTCAGGAACCTTCGACAAATCCCCCGGCGGCGGCTTCACACCACCCTTCGGCTCTTCCGGTTCCGGTGTCGGCTCCGGAGTCGGTTCCGGCTCTGGTTCTGGCGCAGGCTCCGGGGTCTCTCCAAACATTTCCAGATGTTCAGCGACGAAGAACATCAGCGCACCGATACCCAAGATGGCAACACCCGCACCGACCAGGCCTAGCAGGCCGCTGCAGCTGGTTGATTCCTCAACCTCGCACTTCTCCTCCTCCGTTGGCTCAGCAGGCACAGTTGGGGTTTCTGGCTCATCGACGCAGTATTCGGCTGGCTCTGGTTCGCAGCTTTCTACTGGCTTCGGTTCCGGCTTCGGCTCTGGCTGATGCTTCTCCTCTGGCGGGCACTTTGGCTTCTCGCAGTCCGCCTTGCCCGTGCCCTTGTCGGTGCCCCGATCTTTATCCGTGTCTTTCGGCACGTTCGGGGTTTCTACCGGCTGGGTTGGCGTCGGATTCGACGGCTGCTGCGGCTTAGGGTTCTCCGTCGGCTGGTTCTGCGCCGGTGGGGTTTCCACAGGTTTAGTTTCTACTGGCTTAGTCTCGCTCGGATTCTTCTTCTCTGGCTCCGGCTGTGGTTCTGGCTCAGGTTCTGGTTCTGGCTCAGGGCACGGCTCGACTTCCTTCGACGGAGGTTCACAACCGTATTCACCGGCTGGTGGCTCAGGCGCTGGGCAGTTGCCCGTCTCTGGTGGTTCTTCCGGCAGTGGTCGATCGCAGATGCAATCGCACTTCTTAAGGAGTTCCTCGTAACACTTATCCAGAAAGTCATCACGGTCCTGGCACGTTCCCACGACCTGATCGTTGGTGTTTTCAATCAGGTAGTTTCCGGCCATCAAAACACCGGTTCCCAGCATTCCCTGTGGGGTACGCCGCAGCACACCTGTGAGCAGAGATAGGAAGCCAGTGCTTGAATCAAGAATGCTGGACATCGCCGAGTCAGATGTATTGCAGATATCGTCGATGGTATCCGCGCACTTCTTGGAATCCTCAATGAGTGCGCTGCACTGGTCATCATCTTCTTCGTCATCATTCAAGAGTTTCCTGATGCGGTCCGCAATCATGCCGCCGCCAAACGACGTTATCGTTCCCAAAACAAGGTCCTTTAAAAGCCCGCCAGCGATTCCAATGAGTCCGGCTTTGCCCTTGTCTTTCTTGCCACTGCCACGGCTATCGCGGTCTTCTCTGGTGGGGCCGACGGCAGCCTCGACGTGTTCGACAAGTTTGTAAGGTTCGAGTCCGTCGGTAGCTTGAATTCGGTCCCAAATAAGTTCGAAGGGAGTCGAAGGACCCGCGTATTGTCCGGCGGAGGCGGCTTGGAACTCAGCGACTGTGGTTTGGAATTCTGCAAGCTTGCTGGAGGCTTGAGATGCTACTGAACTCATTTGCTCTGCCCAATCTCAAACTGGCGGAACGCAGTGGCTGAGCCTTCGTCAGTGGCCTTGGCGGCGTCGAACTCAGCAATCGCAGCCCGCGCCGAGTTGGAGATATTCTGTAAGCGATAGTTGCGAAGCTTATGAATCGTCGCGAGTTTGGATTGGATACGGCGGGCGTAGCCGTCGAAGTCGCGGCCGGCAGCGGCCTGCGGGAAATGCGGCAGCCGCTGATTCAAAGCATCCTGACGCCCGGTGGTTTCAGCGATGAGGTCATTGAGTTTCCCGACGGCTTCGGAATGGTCGAAGTGTACATCAGACACGAAAAAGCCCTCCCCCTTTGATAAGTCCATGAATTCACACGAATTTGTGCGCTATCAATATTGGACTGGAACCTCGACTCGAAGGTTCCGGGGAAGGGCTAAAAAGTTTTAGCGGCAGCGTTCTTAGACGGCTGCGACTACCGCAGCGAGACGGCCAGCAACCTTGCGAGCCTGCTCTTCTTCGGCCGCTTCTACCATGACGCGGAACAGTTCCTCAGTGCCGGAAGGACGCAGCAGCACGCGGCCGGATTCACCGAGTTCTTCTTCCGCCTGCGCGATAGCAGCGCGAACATCAGCAGAATCCATGATGTCAGCCTTGTTGGACACAGGAACGTTAATCAGCGTCTGTGGCAGCACGGTCATCACCGAAGCAAGCTCCTTCAACGACTTGCCGGTCTTCGCCATGCGCGCCATCAGGGACAGGCCAGACAAGGTGCCATCGCCAGTAGTGCAGTCTTCAGGCAACACAATGTGTCCGGACTGCTCGCCGCCGAGGGAGAAATCACCACGGATGAGCTCTTCGACCACGTAGCGGTCACCCACCTTGGTCTCACGCACCTCAATGCCCTGTTCCTTCATGGCGAGTTTTAAACCCAGGTTCGACATCACTGTTGCAACCAAGGTGTTGAAGCGAAGGTTGTTTTCTTCCTTCATGCCCACGGCCAAAATCGCCATGATTTGGTCGCCGTCAACCACATTTCCCTCAGCATCGACAGCCAAGCAACGGTCAGCGTCACCGTCATGTGCCAAGCCCAAGTGGGCACCGTGTTCAACAACGGCTTCCTGGGTCTTTTCGATGTGGGTGGAGCCACAGTTTTCATTGATGTTGAACGCGTTTGGCTTGTTGTGAATCGGCACAACCTCAGCACCGGCAGCGCGGTAAGCTTCAATCGCGACGCGGGACGCAGCACCGTTTGCCGCATCCACAACAACCTTCAGACCGGACAGGTCTACAGCAACTGCCTCCCGCAGGTGCTTGAGGTAGCGGTCACGGGCGTCAGGAGCCTCAGAAATAATCCGGCCCAGCTTCGTGCCAGTAGGACCTTCCTCGCTCAAGCCTTCCATGGTCGCCTGAATCTGATCCTCGATGGAATCTGGCAGCTTACGGCCACCGGCGGTGAAGAACTTAATGCCATTATCCGGCATCGGGTTGTGCGACGCGGAAATCATGACGCCGAGGTCCGCACCGTAGTCATCGGTAAGAAATGCGATAGCCGGCGTCGGCAACACACCGACCCGTACAACATCCACGCCGCGCGACGCCAAACCAGCAGCAATAGCAGCATCCAGCATCTCACCAGAGACGCGAGGATCCCGGCCAATCACCGCCGTTGGGCGCAGTTCATAGGATTCACGGTCCGCAGTCAGCACTTCCGCCGCTGCTTGTCCCAGCTTCAACGCCAGAATCGGGGTGAGTTTCTTGTTTGCCAGGCCGCGGACGCCATCAGTTCCAAAAAGTCGAGTCATAACAATAGATTATGCACGTTCGGTGCCTGCTTCGCTGACTCGGGGCGGGAAAACTATCCAACCACGAAAACGAACAAACCCGCCGCGACTTCCACAAGGAAAGTGCGACGGGAATGAAGCAAAAAGCGAAGATTAACGCTTGGAGTACTGCGGAGCACGACGTGCCTTGTGCAGACCAGCCTTCTTACGCTCAACTGCACGTGCGTCACGGGTCAGCAGACCAGCCTTCTTCAGGGCTGCGCGGTCAGCTGGGTTGTAGACGTTCAGTGCACGGGCAATAGCCAGACGCAAAGCGCCGGACTGACCGGTTGGGCCACCGCCGTTGACGGAAACCTTGATGTCGAACTGGCCTTCACGATCAAGCAAGGTCAATGGCAGGAGAACGTCCTGCTGGTGAAGCTTGTTCGGGAAGTAGTTGTCCAGGGTGCGACCGTTAACGGTGATCTCACCGGAACCAGCGATCATGCGTACGCGAGCAATTGCCCGCTTACGACGACCAACGGTCTGGATTGGGCCCTCGTGCAGGACTGGAGCTTCAGCTTCGGTCTCTGCGGATGCCTCTGGAGCAATGGAATCACCAATGGTGTTGGTGAACTCTTCGGTAGCGGCAGCTGCTGCAGCGATGTCAGCAGCGTCAGCTACGTTGTTCTCGAAGTTTTCGTTATCAGCCATTACTGTGCCACCTGCTTAAACTCGAAGGTCTCCGGCTTCTGGCCGGCGTATGGGTGCTCTGCGCCGTTGAAGACATGAAGCTTCTTAGCAGAGGAGCTTGAAAGCTTGTTGTGTGGCATCATGCCGGTAACAGCTTCTTCGATAACGCGCGCTGGGTTAGCATCCAGGGACTGGCCCAGGGTCATGGTGCGCAGGCCACCCGGGTAACCGGAGTGGCGGTAACGCATTTCGCGGTCGCGCTTGTTGGAAGAAATGTGAATCTTTTCAGCGTTGATGATGATGACGTGGTCACCACAGTCAACGTTTGGTGCGAACTGAGGCTTGTGCTTGCCGCGCAGCAAATCTGCCACGGTGGAAGCAAGCTTGCCCAGAACCACATCAGTTGCGTCTATGACGTACCACTTACGGGTAATGTCACCGCTCTTTGGGTGGAAAGTAGACAAAATGACTCCTTGGAGTTGTCTCTGGGGGCTGCCGGCCAGCGCTACGTGCCCATACATTGTCATGCAGCGGCCGGTGGAGACCTGCAGACAGTGCGTCGGACTAAGCCCGACAAAGCACACAGGGTATCTAGCATAATGGCCGATACCCAGAAAACCAAAACACACTAGGTGCGCAGTATTGCATTGCTTTCCGATGCAAAGCCCATGCATCGAAAAGCGCAATCTTGCCTGCGCACCTGGTGTGTATTATCCCGCCTGGGACATTAGTTCATAACTAATTGAGTGATTAATGAATTCAGTTATCCCCAGCTTGCTGCAGCGCGACGGTTGACGTCACTCATGCGGTCGTTGGACTGGGAAACGGTGTTGGAGATGGTGGCCAGCACGGTGTTGAGCTCAGCTGCTGCCTTGTCCCACTTGGCCTGTGCTTCGTTGTATGCTGCGGCGGATTCGCCCTCCCAAGTTGCTGCCATCGGCGCGATGACGCCCTTGAGATCATCGAGCAGACCGTTGATGCGTGAAGAGGTGGAGTTGATGTCAGCGGCGGCGTTGGAGATGGCGCCGAATTGGTACTTGATTTCGCTCATGGTGACTATTCCTTCGTGTCCTTATATATAGAGGTATGGATTGGTGTGCGAGTTAGAGGGCGAGTCCACCGCCGACGTTGTTGAACGCGTCCTGGTTCTGCGCCTCGACATTATCGAAGTTGCGAGCATTCGCTCGGATGTTTTCGCTGATGGAAAGCAGTGCTTCCTGCAGCTGCTGTGAGGATGCGTCATAGCGGTTCATCAGGTTGTCAAAGGACACCTGCGCGGAACCGGTCCAGCTGGCGCGAACCTGGTCCACCACGCCCTGCAGGCGGGTCAGTTCAGCGGATACTTCATCATTGGTGTTGTCGACGCGGCCTGCGGTCGCGACCATCACTTCTGCTTCGGTCTTAAACATTTGGCTCATTGGTCTAGCCCCTTCTTGTGGGTTGTGAGTGTGCGTTATGTGTCCATCGGAAGCTGCGGTCAAACCCCCTACCGTGCTTCCTTAACTACATTGGACTCAGCCTTATCCCGGAAGGTTCCCGAGAAGATCTAAGAAACTTTTTCTATGGACTCTGAGGCCATCCGGCAGGCGGCGCGCTGCGCCATGCTGGGTGCCTTACGGGTGTGGCATCCCAGCGATACTTGCTGGCCATCTTCTACCCAGGTTGTCCAAGTAACCTCAGAGTCATCGCCGGGATGCTCCAAGTAAGTCAACCGGCCATTGGCTTCATGTGGGTTAGACAGAGTTTCGTCGCTATCGATCTGCGCGCGGACTTCTGCGAACAAAGCATTCGCAGGAACGGCGTAGAGCGGGTCCATCACCATGATGATGCGCAGATTCGGGTCCTGGCCGGTTGCAGTGACCAGGCCTTCTTCTTCCGTGTGGGTAAATCCGGCGGGCAGCATGACGCGCAGTCCCCCGGCTTCGATTGTTTGATGGGCCGGTGCCGCACTAGTGCTTGTCTGTGCCCCTGATGTTTCCGCAGTTTCGGATACCTGCGTTGAATTCTCCGGTGCCGGTGCTGACTCAGCGATTGACGTTGTGGTGACTGGCGCCGCGGAATCGCTGGCAGCACTCGATGCACCGCGCAAGAAGAACCACGCGATGAGGATGATTACCAGCACTACCACCACGACGATGGCAATAATCCCTTTGCGCTGTTTAATGCGCTCAAGAAAGGATTCTTCATCACCTACTGGGCGGATAATCTCATCATCGTCAATAATCTCTTCGGGCTCTAGTTCTTCGGCATCGTGGTGCGGGATAGCTAGGGCTGTAGCCAGTTCACGTTCGGCGATGATGACATCGTGGACTTGGAGCTGGCGGCGAATAATCTTTACTGCTTCATGCGACATTGGCCCGCCGGAGGAATCCGCTATAACTGCAACCCGCACATCCGGCCATTGAGCAGGCAGCATCTTTTGTGCCTGTTCCATCACTCCGGCTAATGCCCAGCCTTCCACGATGGCTGTGCCCGGAAGGTCATAGCGATAAATCGACTCCGGTCCTTCAAAAATGGTGGCGGTATCTAACACCGTGATGGTGAGATTGACCGTGGTGGATTCATATAACGACATCTTCTAACCTTCATTCCCTGCTTCGTTTTCTATTTCTTTAAGCACCGGCAGCGCGGCCTGACACAGCCCGACTAGCTGCCCACCGATCCCCAGCTGCCCGCGCCCAACGGGCTGATTTGCTGGTTTGATTCCAAACATCGCGCCTTCATCGCGCGGGGAATCCATGACAAAGACTGCTGGCTGGGTATCGCGCAGGTTGGACAGGAACTGCCCAAATAGTGCGCGCCCGATTCCGCCGGCCTTCCGCGCCACAACAATGTGCAGGCCAATATCGCGCGCATGCGGCAACAACTCCACCAACGGCGCCAGCGCCATTTCACTGACCAGGTCAAGGTCATCAATGACAACGTAAATATCCGGACCCGACCACCAACTGCGCGCGGCAAGCTCGGTCGGCGTCACGTCCGGGTCGGGTAGGCGGGCTTTGAGCGTGGTCGCGGTATCGCGCACTGCCTTTTCCGTCGCCGCAGAAGTCGCCGAATAGGCCGCCAACATCGATTGTTCGATGGTGCCAAGGTGGGCACGGCGTTCATCGATAAGCACAATGCGTGCCTCAGCCCTGTCTTTAGCGGCAATCCCCTGCAGCAAGGTGGCCAACAGCGAAGACTTACCCACACCGGAAGTACCGATAACCACGAAGTTCATGCGGGTATCCCAATACTGGGTGTCCAAGTCCCGCCCGCCGAGAGCCCATGGAATGCCAACCTCGGAGTGCTCGAGGTCCGCGACGGTGAGCTGCTGCGGCAACATTTTGAGCCGCGGCACAGGTGCCGCCTCGGACCAGGAAGTTTCAATATGGGCGATATCCTGGCGCGATGTGCTGGCAAAGAGGAAGAACTCACCCGCTGGTGTGATACCTCGGCCCGGCGCGCTGGGAAGCTTTTGTTGTTTCTTGCGGTCAAACAGCGAATCCATGGGCTCACCGAGTTTGAGCTCGAGCCGTTCTGAGATGAGGTCGCGGATAGCTGGGCGCATGGTGGTCCAGCGCGGCGTGGAAATAATGACGTGTACGTGCGCGGAGGGACCATCGGCGGCGAGCCTGGTCAGTGCTTCACTGAGGTCTTCAAACTCTGCGCCGGATGTTCCAATTGCGTGCCAGCCATCGATGACTAAGAAAGTATGGCGGGCTTCAGGAAAGTCCACGAGCCCGGAGACTTCATCAATAATGCGGCGGACTTTCTCATCCTCGTGACGCCCGGCAACGCCTGCCACATGTGGCAGGCGTTCCAGCGCGGACAGCTGCCCGCCCCCTAAGTCAATGACATAGAAGCGTAAGAATTCTGGCGAATACGCAGCCGCCAACGATGCCACGATGGTGCGCAGTGCCGTGGACTTGCCGGACTGCGGACCGCCACACAACGCCATGTGTCCGGACGTCAGATCCACCATGAGAGGGTCTTGGCGCTGGTAGTAGGGCCTATCAATGATTCCGATCGGTACTTGGATGCCCACGCCTTCTTCGGGGACGAAGTCCGCTGCGACGGCTGGTAGTTCAATGGCTTGTGGCAGCGGCGGCAGCCACACGCGATGCGCGGATTGCCCACGTGCCAAAGCTTCGGCGCGGGTGGCATCCACGACTTCATCAAGCAGCGTGGTGGAGTTGTCCACGTAAGTATCTGGGGTAATCCTCGATGAGAAATCCTCATCCCAGCCGTTGAACTCTTTGATTCCCATGCGTCTTTCTCCGTCTTGGGCGAAAGGCGCGGTCTCCCGCACCACGCCACCAGAGACATAGAAGGCTTGGAAGCGGCTAAGCGCATCAGCATCTGTCTTTAAATATCCCGCGCCCGGTTCGCCGGGCAGGTGATAAGCATCCGGAACGCCTAGGACCTGACGTGACTCGGCAGCAGAAAACGTTTTCAAACCAAGGCGATAAGACAGGTGTGAATCTAGTCCGCGCAGCCTTCCTTCTTCCAGGCGCTGCGATGCGAGCAGCAAGTGCACGTGCAAAGAACGGCCCAGGCGGCCAACCGCAACGAAAAGTTCAGCAAAGTCAGGGTGCTGCATAAGCAATTCTGAGAACTCATCCACCACGATGACTAGCGCCGGGAGTGGCGCCAGGTCTTCGCGGCCGCCTAGCCGCGCGGTGGTGTAATCGGTGACGTTGGCGAAGTTTCCGGCATCACGCAGAATCTCCTGCCGGCGGTTCATCTCCCCGGAAATTGCGTCATACATGCGCTCAACCAGGGAAGATTCGTCTTCTAGGTTGGTAATCACCGCGGCGGTGTGTGGCAAGTAGTCACAGCCTAAAAATGTTGCGCCGCCTTTGAAGTCCACGAGTACAAAGTTCAGTTCATCCGGACTGTGCGTTGCGGCAAGAGATAACACGATGGTGCGCAGCGCTTCTGATTTACCCGAACCCGTTGCACCAATGCACAACCCGTGCGGGCCCATGCCACCCTGGGCGGATTCTTTCAGGTCAATCATCACCGGTGTCTGTGAAGGTGACAACCCAATTGGTACCGCGAGCCGTGCTGCGCCCACGCGCCCCGGCCACAACGCCGGGCCAGTCATTTCCGAGACATCAGAAAAGCCCAGCAAGCTCAGAAGGTCAACACGGGTATCAGTGTCGGTCACCTCAGGGCGGCTAAAGCGCGCCAGCGCCCGCGCGCAGGTCACAGCGGCTTCTTCGCTGACTATGTCGGGTTTGCCAAGTTCTTCGTCGCCGCCGGCGGTGACGACCCGCAGGCCGTCATCGACAAGTAGTAAAAGGCCCTCTTGCTCAGCCCGCACGCCCAATGCCGTGGTGCGCCGCGATGCGATATCAATGATGCAATGCACGCCGGCATCATCAATGAAAGGTTCAACGCCGGTAGTCGGGGTGTCATCAACCAGCAAACAGACAAATCCCGCCGCGTCCGGATTCCGGGTGTGCGGCAGCCACTTCAACCACTCCCATCCTTCGCCGATAACGCGAAAGCCAACGGTCTCCGGGCCATGAAACATGGCTAATTGCAGCACCATCGCACGCGCAACATCCCGTGCGCCGTCCCCCGCGAGGCCCAGGAAACGGAAAGCTTGCAGCTGCAATGCAACCGGCATGTCCGCTACTGTGCTCACCGCTGCGAGCGTATGCCGCAACCGCACCGCGCACACCGGATCGAGGTCCTCCGCCGCCCCGGATTCGGCCACGTTAATGGGTGTGACCAGCGCTGCGGGCCCTAGGCCAATGCGAATCTCAAACGCGTCTTCATCTCCCCCGGCGCGCTCCCACATGCGCGCGGTGCCCGCCAATGCCTGCAAATCTTCTGGCGCGGGATGCCTGTGCAGTTCATGCTTTCGCTGGGATTCGCCGTTGTCTAGAGCTTCATCACGAAGAGAAGCTAAATGCCGCAGATAGGTCCTCCGAGATTCATCCGGGTCATTCGCCCTTTGTGGATTAAACATCATGGCCATTGAGGCCAGCATCATCATCGGGAACATCAACATCATCGGATTCGGTGCGCCGTTGGATGAAAGCACCATCATCGCGACCATGCCCAGCATGACCACCACCATGATCAGCGGCATCAAAATTCGCATCAGCGGCAGCGGCTGGCTGCGGGCTGCCTGCGGAACGGGTTCAGCATCAAGGCTGCCCGTTGGTAGTGGCGGCGCTGGATCTCGCAGCGCAAACGAGATCGGATCGACAACGCGCATATTAAATTTCCCCCTCATCCCCGAAAAGGCAGTGTCCAAAACAGTGGACACGCTCTAACAAGTAAGCCACAATAGATACGGTTGGGCAAGGTGGGGTGCCAACAAATATCAAACTTTATTTCGGGGGAACAGTGAGTTTTTCACAATGTGTGCGGGTCACGGTGCGTTGTCACGTGGGGGAATTCCGCAAAGAAGCAGATTTGGCGTTGCCGGTCTCATCGTCATTGAATGAATTGATGTCCGAGGTCACGGACTTTGTGGGCGCACCTTCGGTGACGCGTCCGTGGCGCGCATCAACAGCCGCCGGGCGTCCGGTGGATCAGTCGGCACCGTTGTCTGCCACACAGCTTGTCGATGGATCGGTACTGCTGCTTTCACCTTCCGAGGACCTACCGGCGCCGGTCATCCGTGACTCGGCTGAAGCGCTGGTGCATTCAGGCACTGACCAGTCCGCGCGTGGTTTGCAGACCTTGTGGGTAGTGGTGGCGTTGTTTGCCGCCGGCGGGGTGGTTGGGTTCTTGGGGTCATCGCGGATTGCCGGATCTATTGCGCTAGCTGCGTTGACGATTGCATTGGGCGCCTTGGTGCTGGCGGTGTGGCATCGGCAATTGGTACTGGCATGGTTGGTGATTTCGGCAGCGTCGGTATCTGCGGGCATTGCGGTTTCTGGCTGGCCGATTGATACCGCGCGAGGTGTGAGTTACGGACTTTATGCCGCAGCACTAGCCTGCGCCATAATGGCTCTGGCGTGCCATGTTCTGGCGATTTCCCATGCGCGAACCACGGGTGCTGCCACCACCATCGCGGGTTTGTTGGTTCTCGCAGCGTTGACCGTTCCTAATAGTGCTGGGGCTGTGGTTGGCGCTGCGGTCATCATTATTGCGGTTGCGCCCGGGCTCTCCACCATGGCCGCTGGCCTGCGGGTTCCACAGTTGCCGACCGCTGGCCAAGACTTGGCGGTCTCAGATGACATGGTGGACAACATTGATGAACGCTCGCAGCGTGCGCACTTTATATATGAAGGTATCTGTTTAGGGCTAGCAATCGTGACGGTTGTTGCGCTGGTGTATTTGGGGCTGACCAGCTCAACGACACCGATTGTGAGCACGCTGTTGTGCCTTGCGTTGTGTTTTGCGGTGCTGTTGCACGCAGCGCGTCATCGGCAAGTTGTGGCTGCGTGGTCCATGACGGTGCTGGCTGCCACCGCAGCGATGTGCGCGCCGGTGGTGGTTGCGGTTGCTGATTATCACGGGCAGGTTCACCTCACGCTGTGGATGGCAGCGTGCATTCCCATCGTGTTGGCACTGGTTTCCCCGTGGTGGGCACCGCGAATTCAACATGCGACGCCGACAACCATCCAGTGGTTTGAACGGTTGGAGGCAGTTGCGCTGGTTGCGTGTTTGCCAATGGCCGCGCATCTGGCCGGTCTCTTCGAGTTCATTCGGGGCCTGGGATAATGCGCCGGCTAACTAGTGCGCTCGCAGCACTAATTCTGGTACCGATTGCCGTTGCAGCACCCGCAGTACCAGCACCAGCGTGGGCACAGGATACCGCGTGCGCAGTTCCGCTGGGTTCTGCAGAATCACCGTCGTTTACCCCAGCGCAGCAGGAATACCGCGCGCGGCTGCATTCTTTGGCCACGGGCAAAGGCATCAAGGTTGCCATCATTGATACTGGTGTCTCTGCCCATGAGCAATTTCCGCAGCTCGAAGCAGGCCCGGACCTCGTGGTGCCTGATACGCCTGATCCCTTTCATGATTGCGATATTCACGGCACGGTGGTTGCGAGCGTCATTGGTGCGCGGGACATGGGCATTGCGCCCGATGCCACGCTGATGGCCATTCGTCAATCTTCCCTGCACTATCGCTCGACCCCGGATTCAGAAAGTTCCGGGTCGTTGGCCACCATGGCGGAATCCGTGCACGCTGCGGTTGATGCCGGTGCACGCGTCATTAGCCTGTCGGTGGTCTCTTGCATGACCAAGCAGCAGGCGGAAAACCTCGATTCGCATGGCTTGACCGAAGCACTTGATAGGGCGGAGCGCGCGGGAGTCGTGGTGTTGGCATCGGCAGGCAATGTGGATGGTGACTGTGAGCCAGGCATGGTGGTCTACCCAGCTATCGAAGACACTGTTATTACTGTCGCAGCATTGTCCACCGAATATGAGCTGGCGGAATACTCCTTGCCTGTGATTGAAGGCGACTGGGTCAGTGCGCCCGGCGCCGTCAATATCGCCGTGCACCCGAATGGCACCGGCTGGATGCGTGGGGCAATCAAAAATGGCAGCGAAGGTGGATTCAATGGAACCAGCTACGCCACGCCAACAGTCAGCGGCACCGTCGCGTTGATGTTGGAGCGTAATCCGAGCTTGTCCCCACACCAAGTACGCGAGATCATTTATGGTGCCGCGCAGTCAGCCAATAATGTGCATGACCCGCTCGCAGCGCTGAGCCACGTGCCAGCTTCTTATGTGGTGGAAGAACGCGCGGTGGAGATAACACCAGCACCAGCGGCAGGCTTTGCAGCGCAAGGCAGATTATGGAAGCTCATCGCTGCAATAACCGGAGCTGGCTTTATAGCCTTATTTATCGCAGGAATGGTCAGTAGCTTGCGGCCAAGGCGTTCTCCCGCGTCAGAGCGGTCGCCTCGGGCAGCAATCGCACGATCGGCCACGCCGCTTCCTGCACGTCGACGCCCAAAGCATCAACCAGGGCGACATCGGGGAGCTCATGGCGGCGGCCGGTGGACTCAATAACGTGCACCCCGGAACCGGTATCTACCGCGACCGCACCGCCGCTAAGCCCGGTGAAAAAGCTCGCAGCACTTTCGCCGGGTAGCTCCACCAAAGACTCCACCGGGGCAAGCTCCACCGCAGCGCCCTCAGTGTTGGCGCACAACCAGGCATCACCATCAACGATGCTTGGAACCGTGGCGGGAAGAACATCAATGGCCGGGTCGGTGATATCGGCAAGCCCGGCAAGTTCTTGGGCGGATACGGTGCGAAGCGTTGCTGAAGCATCCGCCAACACCTGCGCCTGAGTTTCTGTCAGCGCGACTATTCCGCCATCGGCTTGCGCCCACGTTTGGCCATCTGCGTGCAGCAGTTCTACCTCGGGCAGTCGAATCGGTGGGTTCTCAGCCAACGCATTGAGGAATTCCGCCGGTACTTCGACTGGTTCCGATAGGTTAAGCACGCGGCGGATTATCCGTCCATCATCACTATGTGCGGAAGGCAACAGCGCGCGGCCTTCGCTAGTAACCAGCCAATCTCGGTCTTGGTGCCTCAAATATGCCGCGGCTGGTTCGGGCAATTCTTGTAAGTCTTGACCGACGCTGACCACCAATTCATGCTCTACTCCTACACCATCGCGTGTGGCACTGGTGACAAAAGGCGGCTCATCGTGCACCGGCTGAGCCAAGCACGCAGCCCACGTATTGTCTGAGCGGGGTGCCAATGGATCTATCTCTGCGGGTGCTGCTAGTTCGATCGGTGCATCTGCAATACCGATCGGCGTTCCTAACGCTGCGTCTTCTAGTGCTGAACTGCCAATGCTTGCTGGTTCCGCAGCCTCCCCCAGAATCAGCCGGGCAGACGCCAGATTCGCCACCGGGTGCAAAATCTCATCCACGCGGACATACAGTTGCGACTGTTCAGAGCGCAGCAATTGCGCATCACCGGGATTCGGGTCCGGACGCAGCCAGGCCAACAGCCCTGAGCCCAGCGCGATAAGCACTACCGCGATGGCGCCGAAAATCAGCGCGCGGCGCCTACTCGCCAATGGATCATGAATCATGCTGATGTCACCTAAGACCAGCGCATGTTGCATTCGACGAACTAAAAACTTATGACCTGAGACTTGAGCCTTAGTAGTCGGTGCCAATTTAGACACAGTCAAACACTCCCCGAAACACTCCCCCGAATATTTAAGTGCGTGCAAACACGCAACCTAAATAATGTTAGCACTCCTTTTATCCCGTGTGACCAGTGTCCGCGCTGCTAATTCCTCGTCCGCTGGGTAGTCCACGCCGACCAAGGACAGGCCTTTTGCTGCGGCAACGGGGATAGAAGAAGAACGCTCTGACTCAGCCAGCATGGCCTCGACGAAGTTGATATCGCGGCGCCCTTCGCCAACAGCTAGGCAGCAACCGACGAGTGAGCGCACCATTGACCAGCAGAAAGCATCGGCGGTGACGTGGGCTTCGTACAAATTAGGTTCAGTTGCGGTGGATGCATCCACCCAATAAAACTCCTGCAAGTCCCGAATGGTGGTTGCATTGGGTTTGGCTTTACAGAAAGCCGCAAAATCATGCAGCCCTACCAATGTGGTGGCTGCTTCCTGCATCAAATCGACATCCACTGCCCTGGTCCACACCGCAGTATCGCGCACTCGAGTGGGCAAAGCGCCTGCCGAATCAGTGGTGATGCGATAGACATAGTGTCGGCGCAGAGCTGAAAAACGCGCATCGAATCCTTCTGGGGCGAAGGAGACGTTGTGGACGCGGATGTCATCATCAACAAGCTTTGCTAAACGGCGAACCAGCTTCGCCGGATCCCCGTCAATACTGCGCTGGTTAAGGCTGTCAACAGGGACATCCGCGTGTGCGACCTGACCTGCCGAATGCACCCCAGCATCGGTTCGACCCGCGACGGTCAACTCAATGGGGTGGCGCAAAATCATGGATAAGCACTCCTCAAGCACCCCTTGTACCGTGCGCAACCCGCCCTTTTGGCTAGCCCACCCATGGAAATCGGTGCCATCGTAGGCGAGGTCGAAACGCAACCGGACAAGCTTCGGTAAATCAGTCATAACCCGCGATTGTACCCCCACATGAGGGCGCTTGGAAAAGCCTGTGAAGCCAAACCTTTCCCAAGGGCATCACTCACAGAAATGGAAATAACTACCAACAACTGTGACCTGTCACTGAAAATACAGGTGGACACGCACCGCAACGCTGTTGCAATAATGGTTCCCGAGCACGTTCACCGCACCATCCTGGGACGGGGCCGGGCGTGCATGAGATTTTCTCTAAAGCAAAAGCTGGAAGGAACAACCATTATGAAGAAGTTCAAGAAGTTCGCCGCTGTAGCATCCGCAACCGCACTCATGGGTGCAGGCGCAATGACCGCACCAACCGCATTCGCACAGGAAGAGGGTTCCGCAGACAGCGTCACCCAGTCTTCTGAGGGCGAAAACGCTGAAGGCGAAGGCGACGTCTCCTCCGAGGCGGAGCAGTCCAGCGAGGAACTGTCCTCTAACCTTGAGGAATCCGCAGACCAGCTTTCCTCCGACGTGGGCTCCTCTGAAGAGGGCGAGAACTCCGAGGGCTCCACCGAAGGCCTGTCCTCCGACGTCTCCAGCTCCACCGATGAAACCGAAGAGGGCGAAGGCTCCTCCGAGAACGAGCAGTTCCTGTTCGGCGCTGGCATCCTCGCAGCAATCGCTGGCGGCATCGCAGCGTTCCTGCCACAAATCCAGCAGTACCTGCCACAGGCTTAATTACTGCGCTGTGAAGCAGACGGGTAACAGTAGCAGCAAGGCAGGGTGCTTGCTGTAAGAACTGCCCCGAATATCTCCTTATGTGTCGGCTGAGGCCCACACCGTCTAATACACGGTGTGGGCCTCAGCTTTTGCAGTTCCTCCCCTCCTACCCCGACACCATTGCCGGAAGTGAGAGGGCTCCCTTGACAGCTCGCGCTCTGCGTCGCGCGCAGCAAGGAATGCGTGGTGGGACCGCGCAGACCCTAACCCGTGCGGCGCTAACCTCATCTACAACGACGAACTTCTGGAGGTCGCTACAGGCGCCTGGGAGTGGCTGACTTATCGTCATGGGTGTTGTGGGCACGCTTTGCGGGCCGAGGCGAAGGACAATGTGCTGCGACAACACCTTGTATGGGCTTAACAAGTAGATGGCTCGCCCGTAGTGGACAACTTCCGCGCATAGGAAAAAGGACCCTGTGCCTAAGTGGCACAGGGTCCTTGAGAGCTTCTAGGAGCTAAAGAGAATTACTTCTCTTCTTCCTTAGCCTCTTCTGCTGCTGGAGCTTCCTCGGTAGTGGTCTCCTCTGCTGGGGTTTCCTCAGCGGTGGTTTCCTCTACAGCGGTCTCTTCGACAGCTTCTTCTTCAGCCTTCTTGGAAGCAGCTGCGCGGGTAGCGCGGGATGCCTCTGCAGAAACAGTCTCCTCAAGAACCAGGGAAATCTGGGACATTGGAGCGTTGTCGCCGGCACGGTTGTCCAGCTTAACGGTGCGGGTGTAGCCACCTGCACGGTTTTCGAACTGTGGCGCCAACTCGTCGAAGAGGTGTGCAACTACATCCTTGTGTGGGATGAGCTTCAGCACGGAACGACGGTCAGCCAGGGTTCCACCCTTAGCCTTGGTGATGATCTTCTCTGCGTAAGGACGAAGCATCTTCGCCTTCGCATCGGTGGTCTTGATAGCGCCGTGCTCGAACAGGCTAGCTGCCAAGTTGCTCAGCAGGTGAGCCTGCTGCTTAGCGGAGCCGCCGAGACGGGCACCCTTCTTAGGGGTAGGCATTTAAGTACTCCTCGTGTGCGGATTAGGTAAAGCGCGCGACCAAGATTTCCTTGGTCTAGCACAATTGCTATTTACTCGGATTCAGCCGGATCCTTGAAGTCACCGGTTTCGGCGTCATAGCCTTCGAGCTGGGTTGGATCAAAGTCCTCAGGGGTGTCCTTGAGAGCCAGATTCAGGTTAGCCAGCTTAATCTTCACCTCGTTGATGGACTTCTGACCGAAGTTGCGGATATCCAGCAGGTCCGATTCGGTGCACTCTGCGAGCTCACCAACGGTGTGGATTTCCTGACGCTTCAGGCAGTTGTACGAACGAACGGAGAAGTTCAAGTCCTCAATTGGCATGCCGTATGCAGCGATGTACTCGGACTCCTGTGGGGATGGTCCGATCTCGATGCCTTCGGCAGCGGTGTTCAGCTCGCGAGCCAGGCCGAAGAGCTCGACCAGGGTGCCGCCGGCAGAAGCCAGGGCGTCGCGTGCAGAAATAGAGTTCTTGGTTTCGACGTCGATGATCAACTTGTCAAAGTCGGTGCGCTGCTCAACACGAGTAGCTTCAACCTTGTAAGAGACCTTCAGCACTGGGGAGTAAATCTGGTCAACCGGAATGCGTCCGATGTCACCAGAAGTTGGTGCTGCAGGAACGTAGCCACGGCCACGCTCAACGACGAATTCCATGTCCAACTTCGCAGTATCGTTCAGAGTTGCAATAGTCATCTCTGGGTTGTGGATTTCCACACCAGCTGGCGGCTGAATGTCGCCAGCGGTTACTGCGCCAGGGCCTTCCTTGCTCAGGTACATAACTACTGGCTCGTCAGAGTCAGAGGACAGTACCAAGTTCTTAACATTCAAGATGATTTCGGAAACGTCTTCCTTCACACCGTTGATGGTGGTGAACTCGTGGAGAACACCATCAATCTTGATGGAAGTTACTGCTGCACCAGGAATGGAAGACAGCAGGGTACGACGCATGGAGTTACCGATGGTGTAGCCGAAACCTGGCTCCAGTGGTTCGAATACGAAACGGGAGCGGGAGGAGTCGATGAACTCCTCGGTAACCTGTGGGCGCTGTGAAATAAGCATGGAACTTCTCCTTGTCGACGACCGCTATTTGACGCCGGTAGAGGGTGAAAATTATGGAAGGAATCCGATTGATTCCTGAGATAACCGCACCGTGCTTTTGATGGCACCGTACGGTTAAACAGTTTACTTCGAGTAAAGCTCGACGATGAGCTGCTCCTGCAGCGGAACGTCGATCTGAGCGCGCTCGGGCAGCTGGTGCACGAGGATGCGCAGGGATTCAGGAACAACCTGCAGCCAAGCTGGAACAACAGCTTCGCCGAGACGATCCTGAGCCTCTTCGAACCATTCCATCTTCTGGGAACGCTCGCGAATATCGATGATGTCGTATTGCGAAACGCGGTAAGAAGGAACGTTGGTCTTCTTGCCGTTCACGGTGAAGTGACCGTGGGAAACAAGCTGACGTGCCTGACGACGAGTACGTGCCAGACCTGCGCGGTAGACAACATTGTCAAGACGGGTTTCGAGCAGGACAACCAGGTTGTCACCGGTCTTACCAGTCTGACGGTTTGCCTCTACGTAGTAGCGACGGAACTGACGCTCCAGCACACCGTAGGTGTACTTTGCCTTCTGCTTCTCCTGGAGCTGCAGCAGGTACTCAGATTCCTTGATGCGGTTTCGGCCAGCCTGTCCCGGTGGGTATGGGCGGCGTTCGAAAGCCATATCGCCACCGACCAAGTCGACGCGAAGACGGCGGGATACACGAGTAGCGGGGCCGGTATAACGAGCCATAGTTTAGTTCTTCCTTCCCTTAAACGTGGCGACGCTTCGGTGGTCGGCAGCCATTGTGTGGCTGTGGGGTTACGTCAGAGATAGACGAAACTTCCAAGCCGGCAGCCTGTAGTGAGCGGATTGCGGTTTCGCGGCCCGAACCTGGGCCCTTAACGAATACGTCAACCTTCTTCATGCCGTGCTCCATTGCCTTGCGAGCTGCAGACTCTGCTGCCATCTGCGCTGCGAATGGAGTGGACTTACGGGATCCCTTGAAGCCAACCTGACCTGAGGAGGACCAAGAGATAACAGCACCGGATGGGTCCGTGATGGACACGATGGTGTTATTGAAGTTTGACTTAATGTAAGCGTGGCCCTGGGCCACGTTCTTCTTGACTACACGACGGCCGGAACGGCGCGCCGTGGATCGAGTCTTCTGAGCCATTTATTACTTCTTCTTTCCTGCGATCGTCTTCTTAGGACCCTTACGCGTACGCGCATTGGTCTTGGTGCGCTGACCACGGACTGGCAGGCCACGACGGTGGCGCAGACCCTGGTAGCAACCGATTTCAATCTTGCGACGAATGTCAGCCTGAACCTGACGGCGGAGGTCACCCTCTACCTTCCAGGAGCCTTCAATTGCGTCACGAAGCGCCGACAGCTGATCATCATCAAGGTTGTCGGTGCGCAGGTCAGGAGAAATACCGGTCTTTTCCAGTAGCTCCTTGGAACGGCTTGGGCCGATTCCGTAAATGTAAGTGAGCGCGATCTCCATGCGCTTGTTGCGTGGAAGATCAACACCAGCTAGACGTGCCATGTGGCGTGTCCTTTCGGGTTGTTACGGTGGTTTTCTCCTTAACCGCCCCGCACCATGTCACGCTTCGCCCGGTCCGACCGGGTCTATGGGCAACATTATGGTGCAGGCTCTGGCCACCGTGGCCTGAGGTATTAGTAGAGCACTCGACCTTGCGAGCGCCCCTGATTAAGGAGGCTTTCGGTTTTTACTTGTAGCGGTAGACGATGCGTCCGCGGGTCAGGTCATAAGGAGACAACTCCACTACAACGCGGTCCTCTGGGAGAATACGGATGTAGTGCTGACGCATCTTGCCGGAAATGTGAGCAAGAACCTTATGCCCATTATCGAGCTCGACACGGAACATTGCGTTTGGAAGCGGTTCGACAATGCGACCCTCTACCTCAATTGCGCCTTCCTTAGCCATAACCTCTACTTTTCTGGCAGCCAATTTTATTGCGGCTACCTGCATTTTTAAATGTCTACTACCTGATGCAGCCAACACACGAGCACGTGTGCGCATACACCATCGACATAGCTTACGCGGTACACGCCGGTTTTCCAAATGCCGTTGCCCGTCTTGCCGCTGGTCAGCCGCCACAGATGGAAGTAGAGTCTTACTGCAAAATGGGATGCCCAACAATCAAGGAGGAAACCATGCATGAACCAAGTATCGGTACTTCAGCGAAGGTCGTAGTGTGGCATGAGGACTCCGTGCTCTTAGGTTTAAATGATAGAGGTGAGTGGGAGCTTCCCGGAGGCCGCCCGGAAGCCAGCGACCGAAAGCTGGTGGCAACAGTTTGTCGCGAGCTATGGGAAGAAGCCGGGATAGAAGTTGGTCCTGCACATTTGCAGCTTGCCGATGCCGAATTGTTCGAGCCCGTCCCCGATACATGGGTGTCTCTCGTTTGTTATTCCGCACGGCTCAACAGAATGCCCAGCGTTACCAACAGCGAGGAACACTCCGCAGTGCGGTTCCATGAAGTAGATAACCTTTCGGAAAACTTGCCAGCAGTCTACAAACGCTTTATTAACGCGTCTAGAAACTAAAGCAAAAAGCGTCGCGTTCCTTCCCCTGTTGACGGGAAGGAACGCGACGCTCAAAGTTTTGGCTGTTAAGCGCGGTCTTAATTAGTAGATGAAGACCTTATCGCCGACCTGCAGGTTGTCCCAGTAGCGCAGAGCAGCCTGCTCTGGCAGACGGACACAACCAGCGGAGTCATAAGCTGGGTTGCCCATGTGGAACGCGTGGCCGTTGTTGGTGAAGTAAATCGCGTAAGGCATTGGCGCGTTGTTGAACTCGTAAGAGATTTCGTCCTTGACCTTACGGTTAACGTGGAAGGTACCGCGTGGGGTTTCCTGTCCAGCCTTACCAGGGGCCATGGATGGCGCGACATAAGTGATGTTGCCGTTGTTTTGCAGCCAGGTACGGCGGCCGTCAATGTCAACACAGACATCGGCGTCAGCTGGGCAAGGACCAACGTTGAACTCGCGGCGCTTACGCTCAGCCTCAGCCTTACGTGCAGCCTCCTCAGCGCGTGCCTTCTCAGCCGCTACCTCAGCCTGGCGTGCCTTCTCAATGGCTGCGAGGCGAGCCTTCTCTTCGCGTTCCTTCTGCGCGCGCAGACCCGGGAAGACTACATCCATCGCGCTATCAAGCACTGGACGAATCTGGGTTGCGGCTTCAGGATTGGATTCACTGACCTGCTCCAAGAAAGCGTTGCGTGAGTTCCACGCGTTCTCACGCGTGTCATTCAAGACGTCATCGAAGCTCAAGTCAGAAGAACTCTGAGCGAAATCTGGGGCGGCAGGTTGCGCCTGCGCTGCTGGCGATGCCCCAAGCAACGCAACAGCGGTAGCTGCAGTAGCAGCAAGCGCTACGAGCGAGCGACGGACACCGACAAAGCTGGTTTTCAACATGGCAAGAAGTATAAACCTTCCTGCCACAATTCGCATAGTTATCTAGTAGCGCGGCGTTAAAATTCGCGGACCATCGGCCGTTGCGGCAACAGTATGCTCCCAATGCGCGGCCCATGAACCATCTTCGGTGTACACAGTCCACTCATCATCGGCGTCAACGAAGTTGTCTTCAGTACCGAGAGTAATCAGTGGCTCAATCGCCAACACGGAGCCTTCTTGGATGATTGGCCCGCGGTTTGCGCGGCCCTCATTTGGCAAGAAAGGGTCTTCGTGCATGGTGCGGCCGATTCCGTGACCGCCAAAGCCATCAACGATGAAGAGCTCGACGTCCCACTTATCTTCGGCCTCATAGGTGGCCATTTCAATAGCGTGGGATACATCGCTCAGGCGATTTCCTGGACGCATCTTATCGATACCCTGCTCCAGGATCCACGCGGTGGCATCATTAAGCTTTTGCGCGTTTTCCGCCAGCTTGCCGATACCGAAAGTCCATGCTGAGTCCCCCACCCAGCCGTCCAAGGTAGCGCCACAGTCAATGGAGACCAGGTCGCCTTCCTTGAGAACCAGCTTCTCGCTTGGAATACCGTGCACAATCACGTCATTGACCGAAGCGCAGATGCTGCCCGTGAAACCGGCGTAGCCCAAAAATGTCGGCACGGCGCCGGCTTCACGAATGGTGGCCTCCGCCAGAGCATCAAGCTCTTTGGTGGTCACACCAGGTTCGGCAGCCGCTCGCACCGCCTGCAGGGTGCGGCCGACAATCTCGCCGGCGGCTTGCATGGCATCCAGCTCACCCGGGGTGCGTGCTGGAATCTGGTTTTTGCGGCTGCGTCGACCCATTTACTTACCGATGGCTTCCATAGCCGCTGCGTTGATTTCCTCAACGGTGCCCTCAGCCTTGATGTCGATGATCTTCTCACCGTAGTGATCGATCAACGGCATGGTCTCCTCACGGTAGACAGACATGCGGGTACGGATGGTCTCTTCATTGTCATCCGCGCGACCGCGTGCCAGCATGCGCTCAACAACAACGTCGTCGGTGACCTGGAAGTTCAAAACGCCATCCAAGCTCTGGCCGTTCTTAGCCAACAGGTCCTTAAGGATCTCTGCCTGCTCAACGGTGCGCGGGAAACCGTCCAGAAGGAAGCCATTAGCGGCATCGTCCTGGGAAAGACGGTCTTCAACCATGCGCGCGGTGACATCAGTTGGCACGAGCTTGCCAGCGTCCATGTAGGACTTTGCTTCTACACCGAGTGGGGTACCTTCGCCGATGTTGGCGCGAAAGAGGTCTCCGGTGGAGATGTGAGGAACGTTCAGCTTTTCGCTGAGGATAGCTGCCTGGGTACCTTTGCCAGCACCTGGAGGGCCGAGGAGAACGAGTCGCATTACTTAAGAAGTCCTTCGTAGTTGGATTGGAGAAGCTGGGATTCAATTTGCTTGACCGTAGTCAGTGCCACGGAGACAAGAATCAGAATAGCGGTACCGCCGAAAGCGGACATGCCGCCACCGGAGCCCTGTCCGCCTACACCCGCGTCGAGCAAGATGTTTGGCAACACTGCAATTAGCGCAAGGTAGGTTGCGCCAACGAACAGCAGACGGTTCATGACGAAGCCCAAGTATTCTGCGGTCGGACGGCCCGGACGGATGCCAGGAATAAAGCCGCCGTAACGCTTCATGTTATCTGCTTGCTCCGCTGGATCGTACTGAACGGAGACATAGAAGTAGGAGAAGAAGATAGTCAGCACGAAGTACACCAGGATGTACTGCCAGGACGATGGTGCCTGCAGCCATGCGATGACGTTGCGCTGCCACCAGTTATCCGGTGGTACTGCCTGGCCGGAGTTCACAATCTGGGTGATCAGAACTGGCATGTAGATCAGGGAGGACGCGAAGATGACCGGAATAACGCCGGCCTGGTTGACCTTCAGTGGCAGGTAAGTGGAAGAACCACCGTACTGACGACGGCCCACCATGCGCTTTGCGTACTGCACTGGGATGCGGCGCTGTCCCTGCTCGATGAATGTAATACCGACAACCAGAACTAGGACGCCGACAACAACCATGGCAAAGACCAAACCACCGTTGTTTTGCAGGATCTGCAGGCCGTCGGTTGGCAGGCGGGTTGCAATACCCGCGAAGATCAGCAGCGACATACCGTTGCCGATGCCCTTCTCCGTGATGAGCTCGCCCATCCACATCACCAACACCGCGCCGGAGGTCATGACAATGACCATCACGATGAGTGTAAAGATGTTGCGGTCTGCGTCAAGCACCTCAACGCCTTGGCCGAGCAGCTGCTGGCGGTCTGCTAGAGCCACAATGCCCGCGGACTGCAACAGTGCCAGCGCCAAAGTGAGATAGCGCGTGTACTGCGTCATCTTGGACTGACCGGACTGGCCTTCCTTCTTCAATTGCTCGAAGTGCGGAATGACCACGGTCAGCAGCTGAACGATAATCGACGCAGTAATGTACGGCATGATGCCGATCGCGAAAATAGACAGCTGCAACAGCGCACCACCTGAGAACAGGTTAATGACCGAATAGAGGTCACCTGATTCTTGGGTGAGCTGACGAAGACGCCCCGCGATGGTTGCGTAATCCACTCCCGGAGTCGGGATCTGGGCGCCGATACGGTAAGCAATGATCATCACGATGGTGAAAATGATCTTCTTACGGAGATCGGCGTCCTTAAATGCCTGAATAATGGCGGACACTAAATAATCCTCCTGCCCTCAGCGCAGATGCAGCACGTGAGCTGTCTACGACAAGGCGGTCTTTGATAATGCTTTCTTGGAAGCCGGAGTAGGGCTTGAAAGAAGCAACTTCAACAGTTATGACCCCATTACCCTACCAGCTTGTTAGCAACCAACCACATCGGGTTGCTGCTCATCACACTCTCAGTTTTCTAAGGTGGCCCTAACCATGCAAGAAGGCCTCCTTAAGGTGTTCAGCTTGCGCTGGTTTCCTTAAGAAGGCCTTTCTTAAATGTGTGTAGCTAAGACTTACTTCGTAGCGGTGGTGGAACCACCAGCTGCTTCAATCTTTTCTACTGCAGACTTAGAGAACTTGTCTGCGGTGACGTTCAGCTTGACGCTGAGGTCGCCTTCGCCCAGAACCTTGACCGGCTGCTTAGCACGGACCAGGCCAGCGGCAACGATGTCAGCTACTGCGACGTCGCCACCCTGTGGGAATGCTTCTGCCAAGTCCGCAACGTTGACTACCTGGTAGGTAATCTTGTTTGGGTTCTTGAAGCCCTTGAGCTTAGGCAGACGCATGTGGATAGGCATCTGACCACCCTCGAAAGCAGCCGAAACTTGCTTACGTGCCTTGGTACCCTTGGTACCGCGGCCAGCGGTCTTACCCTTGGATGCCTCACCGCGGCCAACGCGGGTCTTTGGCTTGTTTGCACCCTTGGTTGGGCGCAAATCATGCAGCTTGATGATATCAGCCATGGTTATTACTCCCCTGCCACTTCTTCAACGGTGACCAGGTGACGAACCTTATTAGCCATACCACGGATGATCGGGGTGTCCTGCTGAATAACAGAGTGACCGATGCGCTTGAGGCCCAAAGCCTCAATGTTCTTGCGGTGGTTTGGCTTGGTGCCTACCAGGCCCTTTACCTGTGTAATCTTCAGAGCCATTGTTTTATGCCTCCTGACCTGCGCGCTGGCGCAGCATACGTGCTGGAGCAACCTCTTCCAAGGACTTGCCACGACGTGCGGCAACCTCTTCAGGGCGAACCAGCTGCTTCAGGCCGTCCACGGTTGCGCGGACGACGTTGAGGGCATTATCGGAGCCGAGAGACTTCGACAGGATGTCCTGGACACCAGCACACTCAAGAACTGGACGAGCAGCGCCGCCAGCAATAACACCGGTACCAGGAGCTGCAGGCTTCATCATAACGATGCCAGCTGCGTCGCGGCCCTGGACTGGGTGGGTGATGGTACCGCCAACCATTGGAACGCGGAAGAAGTTCTTGCGAGCCTCTTCTGCACCCTTCTGGATTGCAGCAGGTACTTCCTTAGCCTTGCCGTAGCCAACGCCAACCATGCCCTGGCCGTCACCAACGATGACCAGTGCGGTGAACGACATGTTGCGTCCACCCTTCACGGTCTTGGAGACGCGGTTGATGGTTACAACGCGCTCGATGTACTTATCGCGCTCGTTGTCCTGCTGGTTACGACGATCGTCGCGACGGCCGCGGCCGCCACGGTTGTTGTTGTTTTCGGCGGAGCGTCCGCCGTCACGCTGTTCACGGTCCGACATTAGGCGTTCCTTCCGTTGATGTTTCCGTTGACCATTAGAACTTCAGACCACCTTCGCGAGCGGCGTCTGCAAGAGCTGCGACGCGACCGTGGTACTTGTAGCCTGCACGGTCGAAGACGACAGCTTCGATGCCAGCTTCCTTGGCGCGCGCAGCAATCAGTGCGCCAACCTTGGATGCCTTAGCCTTCTTGTCGCCCTCGAGTGCGCGCACGTCAGCTTCCATGGAGGAAGCTGCAGCCAGGGTGTGGCCAGCCAAGTCATCGATGACCTGGACATGCATGTGGCGGGAGGAGCGGTGGACAACCAAACGTGGAGCCTCTGGGGTGCCACGCAGGGTCTTACGGACGCGGAAGTGACGACGAGCACGTGCTTCGCGACGTCGGGTGGAAATGTCCTTGCCGACCGGGGTGCGCTTTGCGGTTTCAGTGTTTGCCATTGCTTACTTACCCGTCTTTCCGACCTTGCGACGGATCTGCTCGCCAGCGTAACGGATACCCTTGCCCTTGTAAGGATCATCCTTACGCAGACGGCGGATGTTCGCGGCGATCTGTCCGACGTTTTGCTTGTCAATACCGGAGATGGACAACTTGGTGGTGCCATCGGTAGCGAAGGTGATTCCCTCTGGAGCCTCAATGAGGATCGGGTGGGAGTAACCCAGGGCGAACTCAAGGTCCTTGCCCTTTTGTACTACACGGTAACCAACACCGAAGATTTCCATCTTGATGGTGTAGCCCTCGGTGACGCCAACAACTGCATTGTTGATGAGGGAACGGGACAGACCGTGCAGTGCACGGCTGGTGCGGTGATCGTCTGGACGAACAACGCGCAGCTCGTTCTCTTCAACTTCTGCGGTGATTGGAGCAGGGATCTCAACAGTGAGAGTGCCCTTTGGGCCCTTTACCTCAACGGTTTGGCCGTTGATCTTGGTTTCTACGCCATTCGCCAAAGCGATGGGTGCCTTACCAATTCGTGACATTGTGCATACCTCCCTTTACCAGACGTAGGCGAGGACTTCTCCGCCTACGCCCTTCTCGGTAGCCTGACGGTCGGTCAGAAGGCCGTAGGACGTGGAGATGATAGCCACGCCGAGGCCGCCTAGAACCTTAGGCAGGTTAGTGGACTTTGCGTACACACGCAGACCTGGCTTAGACACGCGGCGCAGACCCGAAAGGGAACGCTCACGGTTGTTGTACTTAAGCTCGAGGGACAGCTCGCGGCCCTCGACGGAGTAGTCAGCGATGTAGCCTTCCTGCTTCAAGATTTCAGCGATGTTTGCCTTGATCTTGGAGGTCGGCATCGACACGGTGTCGTGCTGCGCATGGTTTGCATTGCGCACGCGCGACAGCATGTCGGCGATAGGATCTGTCATGGTCATAGTTAAGTGACCGTTTGCCTTTCTCGTTGCGGTTCCCGTAACTCACCTGCGTTTTCCGTGTGATTTCGGGCTACTTACGCTCCCACCGGTCAGTACCGGAGGGCGCTCGCCACCCTTTGATGCATACACGGGCCGCTAAATTTGGCGAGGGGCCTACAACAAAGTTGATGTATAAAAATCATGCTCGGAAAAGCACATCTTTGCAGCTCAACCACAGTTGGGCGGCGTGGTGCTAGTCCGACGTGCTACTTTACCGTTTTAGCTGGCGTTTTCCAAAACACTTGGGGTGAAGTTCACATCTTTGGGAATTAGGCCGGGGTACTACAGTGTTGTGTATGAGTGAGTCCAAAGATGACAAAAAGGATAGCGAGGCGGTTCAAACCGCGCACGAATGGCTCGTCGAGGCCAGCCAGGCACTCGGTCTTCCACCAGAGGAGGCGACGCGCCATATTAAGCAGCTTCTTGCTCTCACGCGGGACGTGGCCCATAACCGTTCGCGTCCCGCTGCCCCATTGACTTCCTTCTTGGTGGGTCTGGCGTCGAATTCGCCGGAAGAGGTCACGGCGAACATCGACAAGCTAAGTGCACTAGTTAATAAGGAGTACTAATGGCAGGGCGTTTGAATCAGTCCTACGCGGTAACCCGCATGCGCCGCACGGAAGACGGAACCGGCTGGGAGGAAGACACCCGCGCCGATTCCGTCACCGCGGAAGAGCCGTTGGAAATCCGTGTCGGGCACCAGACCATCACCACCACCATGCGCACCCCAGGCCATGACATTGAACTTGCCCATGGCTTCCTGCAATCCGAGGGCCACATTCGCACGGTCGAAGACGTCGCTACCGCGCGCTACTGCGCCGGCACCAATGCCCAGGGTGAAAACACCTACAACGTTTTGGACGTTCAACTGTCCAACAACGTTGAGCTAGCACCGCAGGCAGTGCGTTTGACGGTGACTAACTCCGCCTGCGGAGTGTGCGGTACTTCTTCTATCGAAGAACTGGCGTTGAAGCTGTATCACCCGATGCCTGATGTCGCACTCGACCCGGAGTTGGCGGCGACTTTGCCTGATAAGTTGCGGGAATATCAAAAGCAGTTCCGCAAGACTGGCGGTATTCACGCGGCGGGCGCCTTTGATTATGAGGGCAATCCGATTGTGGTGCGCGAGGACATCGGCAGGCACAATGCGGCCGATAAGGTCATTGGCCATCTCATTATGGAAGGCCTGCTACCTGCCAATGACTTGATTTTGGTGATGAGCTCGCGCGCATCTTTTGAGCTTGTCCAAAAAGCTGCGATGGCGGGCTTTGGATCGCTCATTGCAGTCTCGGCGGCCTCATCGCTCGCGGTTGATACCGCGCGCAATGTGGGCATGAACCTGGTTGGATTCGCGCGCGGCGACCGCTTCAACCTGTATGCCGGAAAGCTTGCAACCCCGGCGAAGCTTTAATCGCGGTAGACCTCTGGCCCTTTGTTGAGCCAGGCGTACACCCCGCCCATGAGAAGACCGCCGCCGATGAAGTTGCCGATCCACACCAGAATCCAGTTAATCGACACCGAGCCAAAGCTCATCGCGGCGGGAAGCGGGTCAGAGGAGAACATGGTGATGACCATGACACAGAAGTTCGCGATGACGTGCTCGGTGGACAGGCCCACAAAGATGGCGATAATCGGCACAATGGCGAAGAACTTCGACACCACTTCTTTGGCGAAGATGCCGGCGATAATAGCCATGTTGACCACGAAGTTCGCCACGATCGCTTCAACAATTAGGCCCTCGGGACTCTTGACCAGCTTGTCCTGAGAGATAGTTGACAGCAAGTGTGTGGCGTCCATGTCCGCGAATTTCGAGGACATGGCCAGAGCCGCACCAATAATGGCCACGCCGATGAGGTTGTACACGGTGGTCATGAACACCACCCAAATCGCTTTGCCCCAGGTGATCTGCTTGGTTGTTGCTCCATAGCTCATGAACATCATTGAGCCGGTTGCCAGCTCAGCGTTAAGAACCACAATCGCGAACAGACCCAGGCCAAATAGCGCGGCGAATACCTGCCCACCGAGCCCCGGCAACACAGGGTTGAGCACCTGGCCGACGACTCCAGCAAATGCCGTGCCGAGCGCCAAATACACGCCGGCAAGAATGCCGCGCACACCAAAACGTGGCTGGTCTTCATCAAAGAGCGCGACCTTCTTGTTAACGCCAGCTTCGATTGTTTCATTCAGGCTCATGGGGGTTGCCATCCTTCTCACGCTGTTGGTTACTGCATAAAGCGTTGATATTCTTCGCTCGAATATTTTTACTGCTAACACATTAGCGGTCGAAGGTAGGTTTTGCAGAATGATTGCCAAATATCCTTGGTCGCGACCGGCTACCGAAGAGGTCTTTAGGATCGAAAAATCCCGCTAACCAACACAATGTGGTGAGCGGGATTTAAAGCGCTATTTACTTGAATGGGAAGCCGAGCTCGCGAAGCAGCTTGCGGCCTTCCTCATCGTTGGTAGCGGTGGTAACAACGGTGATGTCCATACCGCGTGGGCGGTCAACCTTGTCTACGTCAATTTCGTAGAACATGGTCTGCTCGGACAGGCCGAAGGTGTAGTTACCGTTGCCGTCGAACTGCTGGTCAGACAGACCGCGGAAGTCACGAATACGTGGCAGCGCGATGGTCAGCAGGCGGTCCAGGAACTCCCACATGCGGTCACCACGAAGGGTAACGCGGGCGCCGATTGGCATGCCCTCACGCAGCTTAAAGTTCGCGATGGACTTACGTGCACGACGCAGCTGTGGCTTCTGACCGGTAATAGCGGTCAGGTCTTCCAGTGCACCGTTGATAAGCTTGGAGTCACGTGCAGCGTCGCCGACGCCCATGTTGACAACAACCTTAACGACGCCAGGAATCTGCATGACGTTGTCGTAGGAGAACTCCTTGTTAAGAGCATCCTTGATTTCCTCGCGGTAGCGAGTCTTTAGACGAGGGGTGTAGTTCTCGCTCATGATTAGATGTCCTTCCCGTTGCTACGCGCGATACGGACTTTCTTGCCGTTTTCATCGAAACGGTAGCCGACGCGGGTTGGATTGCCCTCGGAGTCAATCAACGCAACGTTAGAAACGTGGATTGGAGCTTCCTGGGTAACAATGCCGCCGGATTCTGCGCCACGCTCTGGGGCAGAATTTGCAACGTGCTTCTTGATACGGTTAACGCCCTCTACTAGGACGCGCTCACGCTTTGGGTATGCCTCGATGACCTTGCCCTTCGCGCCCTTATCTGGGCCCGAAATGACAATCACCATATCTCCCTTATGAACCTTCATAAGATTAGATCACCTCCGGTGCAAGTGAAACGATCTTCATGAACTTCTTGTCACGAAGTTCACGAGCAACAGGGCCGAAGATGCGGGTACCGCGTGGCTCGCTGTCGTTCTTCAAGATGACAGCTGCGTTCTCGTCGAAGCTGATGTAGGAGCCATCTGGACGACGGGTTTCCTTCTTGGTGCGGACGATAACAGCGCGAACAACTTCGCCCTGCTTTACGTTGCCGCCTGGGGTTGCTTCCTTGACAGTCGCGACAATGGTGTCGCCAATGCCACCTGAACGTCGTACGGATCCACCGAGGACGCGGATGCACAGAACTTCACGTGCACCAGAGTTATCGGCGACTCGTAGACGCGATTCTTTCTGAATCACTTTGGGTCTCCTGACCTGGATTAATGTGTGCCAAAATTTCCGACCTTGACACACGCGGTCTTTTGCTTAACAGTGCATTCGCGTCGGGCCGATAGCTTCAGGCCCGCAAGGAGTGGGTGTGGTTCGGAAACGCACCACACTGCGCTCTCCACGCGCTATGCAACCTAAGCATTAAACCACATCGCCCGCAGCTCTTCCAAATCGCTTTATCTGCTGGTCAAAACGTCGCGGGCGCAAATGCGGCGAAGGGATCGGTGACTTCTAGTTGCCTGCGCACAAACCGAAATTGTTTTGCTGGCCGCCCACCCGCTTTGCCAGGACGCGAGAGGTTGCCCGTTAGCTCCAGTTGCCCGCGGCGTTTAAGCACTCGCTGCAGGTTGGATACAGCTACCGGGTAGCCGAGTACGGCTTCGTATGCGCGGGAGAGGTCCGAGAGGGTAAATTCTTCCGGGCACATCGCGAAGGCAATGTTGGTATAGGACAGTTTTGCACGCAGGCGCGCCACGGCGTCATCGACAATCTCGCTGTGGTCAAATGCCCAGTCTTGGTCCCGGTCCACAAAGTCGACATCAGCAAGTTGGTCCCATGCAACGAGTCCAACATAGGCAGTGGCCACGGTGCGGTCGAAAGGATCACGGCCAACGTCAGAACGCGTGCCCAGCTGCTCCATAAAGTTCACGGGCACTACCAAGTGTCGCCGGACGGACTGTTCAATATTTTCATCAACTTCCAACGGCCCGGATGGCAGCGCCCACTGCCCCGCGAAAGGCTCGCGCTCACGACGGTGCGCCATTACTTGCAGCCCGAGACCCGGTGTCACTCGCAAAACAGCAGCAATTGCTTCATGTCGGTACTTTGCGGCACCGAGCTCATCACGCATTGGGCCACGTGGTTGCGGAATAGACGCGCCTTGGTTCATAACGTCTGATGATAGCCCTAATATAAAGGAGCAACATTTCTTTCTAGTCAAAGCAGGTGGACGTTATGGCCGGAGGGCGCGACAATCAGCCTCAGCAATACCGTAGGCCGCCTTCGCGGGAGCAGCGTGGGCGTGGCACGTTGGGTCCGCGCAAGACTTTTCGCCAAAAGCTTGTCGATGCCATCTTTGCCATCCCACCGCGCATGCGCCTTTATATTGCGATTGCTTTATTAATTGTCATTATCCTCGCGGCTATCACTGCGGTAGTCTCCCGCGGTGGTGGCGAAGATCAGGCAAGCGAGGAAACAGCGATAAGCACTTCTGCATCCCCTGCCCCGCTTGATGTCACAGTCAACCCCTCGCGGCCAGTGGAAATGTACATTCCCTCAATTGACTTGCGGGCGGACTTTGAAGCTGAAAACTGCGCGGTTACCGATGGCGCCATTGACCCGGACACCATGTCAGAAGCCTGCACGTATACCTCGGATGACCGGCCCTACTCACAGCCCGGAACCGATGCTTCTGACATCGTGGTCATCGCAGGCCACACCGGCGCCGGCGTGCCGGCGGTGTTCAATGATCTCTACGATGGCACAGCCGATGAACACCAGGTGGCCGTGGGCGATGAGCTTTTTATCCGGACTGAAGAATCCGACAATCTTTGGCTGGTTTATGAAGCAACGGACTTACACGAGCCAGACAAATCCGGCCTGTCGCAATCTGCAGAAATTTGGGGCACGTCCGCCACACCAGGCAGGCTGCTGACTATTAGCTGCATCCAACCGCCAAACCTGCTGCAAGCAGCGGTAAAGAACGCCGTTGTGGGGTGGCAATATTCACGAGTGGTTGATGCCATTTAGAAAAATGTTAAAGATGTTAAAAATGTTTTAAATGTTACTGGCGTGTTGCTGTGCGACTCGTTTTAATCATGTTGCTATTGTTTCTGATAGTGCGTGTGGGGTCTTCGTGGATCTCAATCCACGCATATTCGCAAAACCAATCTAGGAGTAACAGCATGAAGCGTCTTGGCACAACCTTGGCCGCAGCCGCGCTAACTGGCGCGATCGCTTTCGCTGGCGTTCCAGCCAGCGCTTCCGAGGGTGCGGTCCCTCAAGAAACCACCACCCTCGGCGATCGAGGCACCAACGATGAAAACACCGATGGTGACCGCGACAAAGAGGACGACAGCGACCGTGACCGCAACGAAGGCGAAACCCCATACGGCGGCGGCTCCAAGTCCCGCGTAGAGTGCGCCGACGATGAAGGCGCGACCCTGAACATCAAGTGGGGCGACGAGCGCCCTGAGTCCTTCGAGTTCGACGGCAACACCTGGTTCAAGCACGAGGACGGCGAGCACTACGTCACCGACTCTGCTAACCGCGACGGTGAACTGACCGAGCAGGACGAATTCAAGTCTAACCAGGCTGCAGCTAAGAAGTTCGGCTACAGCTGTGACTACGAAGGTTCCGACGGCGACCGTGATCGCAATCGTGACCGCGACCGCGAGCGCACCCCAGGCAACGAAAACAACCGCGAAGACTGTGAGTCCACCGAGAACAATGGTGGCAACAGCGGCGACGGTAACAACGGCAACAACAATGGCGAGAACTGCGAAACCACCACGCTTGGTGACCGCGGTATGAACGCTGAGACCGGTGACAACACCGTTGCTCGTGTTCTGTTCGCATTGGCTGCACTATCTGTGCTTGGTGCTGCTGCTTTCGGCGCTCGTCGTTTCTTCACCGCTTAATCAGCGGCGTCCTTAAATTCGACACTCCTGGCGTTGAGGTTTCGGCTTCAACCACGAACGCGGATTTGCAGTAAAAGACGAAGACCCCCTCTTGTCCAACAGGGCAGCTTCCACCGCGGAAGCTGGTGACACGAGGGGGTTTCGTTATGCCCACTAGCTTCCGCAGTACTTTCATCCACGGTGGGCACTCGCAACATTGCTTTACACTGTGATGCTATGACCTACGCGTATCGCCCGAATTTCCACATCACCCCGCCGTTTGGCCGGCTCAATGACCCGAACGGCATCTTCATTGAGGATGACAGGTTGCACATCTTTTACCAGCATGATCCTGCTTTTCCTGGAGGTCAGAAGCGAACGGGTTGGGGGCATGCATCGGTGAGCATGCGCGAAGCACAGATTCCTCTACATCACCCGGATGCGCTGTATCCCGATGCTGACTATGACGCGCATGGTTGCTATTCCGGTGGCGCAGTAAAAGACGGCGAGGACATTTGGCTGTTTTACACGGGCAACCTCAAAGTCGATGGCCGGAGAATTCCAAGCCAAAATCGTGTGCACGCAAGCTTGCCCAATCACCCAATGGGCGGGACATACTGCAAGGACACCGCGAACCCCCTCATCCCAGATTCGCCCGAGGGCTTTAGCGGACACTTCCGCGATCCCCACATCGTCCGCGACGGGGAGCGTTGGCGAATGGTACTTGGCGCGCAAACCACTGAGGAAACCGGTGCCATCGCCGTCTATCACTCAGATGACCTAAAGTCTTGGGAGTTCACCGGCACTCTGGAATTCGACGTCTCTAACGCACAGCCGGGCATTAGCCCCGACCTTGTTCCGGGTGGATACATGTGGGAGTGCCCAAACCTGATTTCGATGCTCGACCGCGCAGACGGACGCACCTATGACGTATTGGTCTACTGCCCGCAGGGCCTTGAACAGGAAGACGATCACTATGTTTCCTCCGACCAGTGCGGGTACATCGTCGGACATCTGGACGGCACAACCTTCCACGTCACTCGTGGCTTTACGGAGCTAGACTATGGTTTTGAATTCTATGCCCCGCAGCTTTTGAGCACCGGCGATGACGCCATCACGATTGGCTGGATGGGACTTCCTGCCCAAGATGACAACCCTACTGTTGACGCTGAAGGCTGGGTTCACCCACTCACCCTGCCGCGTCGAACCTCCCTGCACGATGGCGTTGTACGCCAGGTGCCGTTGTTCCCGCTGCCCGATAAGCCTCAAACACAAGGCTTTGGCGCAGTAGCAACCGCAACCTGTGAGCACGATGAGACGCTTTCGCTTGTCGGTTCCTCCACCCCACGACTATCCGCCTGGCACGCCGATGGCAAACTGCATGTTCGCCGGCATTTACCTACTGGCGATGAAACCCGAAGTGTTGCCTGCACCCCCGGCGAGATCACCGCGATTGCCGATGGCTGCGCAGTGGAAGTATTCAGCCAGGGACTTGCTCTGAGCGTGCAGATCTTCGGGGAATGGCAAAACTGGACAAAAGAAACCACATAAACAAAAGGTTTTTGTCTGAGTCTGTTGATTTATGACCGAGTGATGTGTGTAATAAGTAGAGATCCAGTTCTGCTTACCTCACAAGGATGTACCTCATGGACCATAAACGCGTTGCCACCACGGTGCTCGAAGCGCTCGGCGGCGAAGACAATATTGCGGGCGTTGCCCACTGCGCCACCCGGCTTCGGGTGGTGGTCAAAGACAGCAAGGGTATTGATAAGCACGCTCTTGACAATGACCCGGATTTGAAAGGAACCTTCGAGGCCGGCGGAATGTTCCAGGTCATTGTTGGGCCCGGCGATGTCAACGTGGTGTTCAATGAGATGACGAGTCAGGCGAAGAAAGACATCGCCGTCTCCACAGACAAGCTCAAAGATATCGCTGCGAATTCCGGTAACTGGTTCTCCCGCGCCATTAAGATCCTCGCGGACATCTTTGTGCCGCTGATTCCGATTCTGGTCGGTGGTGGTCTGCTCATGGCCATCAACAATGTACTGACGCAACCGGGGCTTTTCGGTGAGCAGTCCGTGATTGAGATGTACCCGGCGTGGGAAGGCACCGCCGGGTTGATTAATACCCTGGCGTCCGCGCCGTTCGCGTTCTTGCCTGTGTTGGTGGGATTCACCGCAACCAAACGCTTTGGCGGCAATGAATTCCTCGGCGCCGGTATTGCCATGGCGATGGTGATGCCAGATCTGGTCAATGGTTACGCTGTTGCCGCCGCGATGGAAGATGACACGATGACCTACTGGGACATCTTCGGCTTTGACGTCGCGCAAGCTGGCTACCAAGGCTCTGTCTTACCGATTCTTGTTATTTCCTGGGTGCTGGCCACGCTGGAAAAGTTCTTCCATTCCAAGCTCAAAGGCACAGTCGACTTCCTGGTCACGCCTGTATTGACCTTGCTCATAACCGGTTTCATTACCTTTATGGCTCTGGGTCCTGCCCTGCGCTGGGTCGGCGACCAGTTGGCGTACGGACTGGCAAACATCTACGACTTCGCAGGTCCTGTCGGCGGTCTCCTCTTTGGTCTTGTCTACGCCCCTATCGTGATTACAGGCCTGCACCAGTCCTTCCCACCCGTGGAGACGATGCTGTGGACCCAAGGTGGTTCCTTCATCTTCCCCATCGCGGCAATGTCGAATATCGCACAGGGTGGCGCTACGCTTGCGGTCTACTTCCTGGCGAAGTCAGACAAGCTCAAGGGTCTTTCTGGCGCATCCGGAGTCTCAGCACTCTTTGGTATCACTGAGCCTGCCATGTTCGGTGTTAACCTGCGCCTACGCTGGCCTTTCTATATCGCCATTTGTGCTTCTGCTGTCGGCGGTGCACTCGTCGCGCTCTTCGGCGTTCGAGCCACCGCGCTCGGTGCCGCCGGATTCATCGGCTTCGTGTCCATTCAGGGTTCATCAGTTCCGGCGTATCTTCTGATTTGTCTGATTACGCTGGCCGTTTCCTTTGCCGGCGCGTACATCTACGGCCGGGTTCTGCTTAGCCGCAATGGAACCATCGACCCGGACGAAATTCCCGCTACTGCAGATTCTCCTGCGCAGGAACCTTCCGCATCGCCTGATGAGAATGCCACGATAATTGCCTCGCCACTGCACGGAACCGCAATGAACCTATCTGAAGTTAGCGACCCAATGTTTGCAGCTGGCAAGCTCGGATCAGGCATGGCGGTCGAGCCAGAGACCGGAAAGCTGCTTTCTCCCATTGACGGCAAAGTCACTGTCACTTTCCCCTCCGGACACGCCTATGCTGTCCGCGGTAAAGACTCCGAAGGTAACAACGTAGACATCTTGATGCACATCGGATTCGACACCGTGAATCTCAAAGGTGAGCACTTCACCGCGCACGTGAACAAGGGCGATGAGGTAAAAGCTGGGGACCTTTTGGCCGAGTTCGATATCCCAGCAATCAAGGCTGCTGGCTACCCGGTGACCACGCCAGTGGTGGTGTCGAACACTAAGAAGCTTGGCACGGTACTACCGGCAGCAATCGCGGGCAAAACCATCGATTTTGGCGATGACCTATGCACCGTCGACCCACCAGTTGTGGCTTCGACTGTTTAGTCGCTATAAGGCACTGCACTCCGTCGCCGGGGTGTAGAGACGCAAAATGCGGGCTACATGATTTCTCATGTAGCCCGCATTCGTTTCCTCGGTTAAGCCGTGGAGAGAGTGTAAGTGTTTACTTAGCCTTCTCTACAACTTCAACCAGGCGGTGGTGCTTGTCCTTGGACAGTGGACGGCATTCCTGAATCAGAACGCGGTCGCCGATGCCGGCGGTTTCGTCTTCGTCGTGGACCTTAACACGTGGGTTGTTACGCATGATCTTGCCGTACAGTGCGTGCTGCTTACGGTTTTCCAACTCGACAACAATGGTCTTGTTCATCTTGTCGGAAACAACAACACCAGTACGGGTCTTGCGGTTACCCTTTTCATTCTGGGTTTCGTTCACAATTGCCTCACTCATTTTTATGCCTCAGCTCCCGGAACGACGGACAAACCAAGCTCGCGCTCACGCAGAACGGTGTAGATGCGAGCAATGTCGCGCTTTACGGCGCCAACACGCTGGTTGTTGGTCAGCTGACCGGTTGCCTTCTGGAAACGAAGGTTAAACAGTTCTTCCTTCGCATCCGCAAGACGCTTGTCCAGTTCAGCGTTGTCGAGTTCGCGGAACTCGTGGGCAGGGGTACCTAGTGCCATTAGAACTGGTCCTCCTTCTTGATGATACGGACCTTGCAAGGCAGCTTCTGGCCTGCACGACGCAGAGCCTCAATAGCGGTTGCTTCATCAGGGTAGGACATCTCGAAGAGAATGCGGCCTGGCTTAACGTTAGCCACCCACTTCTCAACTGGACCCTTACCGGAACCCATACGAACACCAAGTGGCTTCTGGGTCAAAGGACGGTCTGGGTAGATGGTGATCCATACCTTGCCACCACGCTTGACGTGGCGGTTGATGGCAATACGAGCAGCCTCAATCTGACGGTTGGTGACGTATGCAGGCTCAAGAGCCTGGATTGCGTACTCACCGAAGTTGATGCGGTTTCCGCCCTTGGACAGACCGCTACGGTTTGGGCGGTGCTGGCGGCGGTACTTTACGCGCTTAGGGATAAGCATGAATTAGCCCTCCTGCTTCTGTGCACGCTGGCGGCGCTGGCCACCACGGCGTGGACGGCCGCCACGGTCACCGCGGTTGCGGCCCTGAGACGGAGCGTTCAGTTCGGACTCGCGCACGCCACCGACTACGTCGCCCTTGTAGATCCACACCTTGACGCCGATGCGTCCGAAAGTGGTGTGTGCTTCTGCAAAGCCGTAGTCGATCTCAGCGCGAAGGGTGTGCAGTGGAACGCGACCCTCGTGGTAGCGCTCGGTGCGGGACATTTCTGCGCCGCCCAGACGGCCGGAGCACAGAACCTTGATGCCCTTGACCTGTGGCTGACGCATAGCGCCCTGGATAGCCTTGCGCATCGCGCGGCGGAAAGCCACACGGTTTACAAGCTGCTCAGCGATGGACTGTGCAACCAGGTTAGCGGATGCATCAACCTGCTTGACCTCGAGGATGTTAAGCGCAACCATCTTGCCGGTGAGCTTCTCGAGCTCGCGGCGGATGCGGTCAGCCTCAGCGCCACGACGGCCAATCACGATGCCCGGACGAGCGGTGTGAATGTCGACGCGGACGCGGTCGCGGGTGCGCTCGATGACAACGTCGGCGATGCCGGCGCGCTCGAGGCCCTTGGACAGGTACTCGCGGATCTTGATGTCTTCGGCTACGTAGTTTGCGTAGTCCTTATCGGCAAACCAGTGGGTCTTCCAGTCGGAAGTGATGCCCAAACGTAGGCCGTGAGGATGGATTTTCTGGCCCATTACTTGGCCCCTTCCTTCTGGCTCTCGACCACCACGGTGATGTGGCTGGTGCGCTTACGGATCATGAATGCACGGCCCTGGGCGCGTGGCTGGAAGCGACGCATGGTTGGACCCTCGTTAGCGTAAGCCTCAGAGATGACCAGGGTGCGTGGGTCCAGACCGAAGTTGTTCTCAGCGTTAGCTGCAGCAGAAGCTACAACCTTAGCTACTGGCTTAGCAGCGCCCTGAGGTGCGTACTTCAAGATAGCGAGAGCTTCGGCGACGGACTTGCCGCGTACCAAATCGATGACGCGACGTGCCTTCATAGGGGTTACGCGAACGAAACGGGCCGTTGCGGATGCGGAGGTGATGGTTTCACTCATCGCTTATCGACGTCCCTTCTTGTCTTCCTTGACGTGACCCTTGAAGGTCTTGGTTGGTGCAAACTCGCCGAGCTTGTGGCCGACCATGGAGTCCTCGATGAACACTGGGACATGCTTACGACCGTCGTGGACGGCAAAGGTGTGACCAATGAAATCAGGGAGAATGGTCGAGCGGCGAGACCAGGTCTTGATGACCTGCTTGGTGTTTGCCTCGTTCTGAGCATCCACCTTGTTGAGGAGGTGCTCATCTACGAATGGGCCTTTCTTAAGGCTGCGTGGCATTGTTTACCTCCTCTTAGCGCTTCTTGTTCGGACGACGACGTCGTACGATCATGTTGTTGGAGTAACGGTTAGGGTTACGGGTACGACCCTCTTTCTTGCCCCAAGGGGACACAGGGTGACGACCACCAGAGGTCTTACCTTCACCACCACCGTGTGGGTGGTCGACCGGGTTCATAACGACACCACGGACGGTTGGGCGAACGCCCTTCCAACGCATACGACCGGCCTTGCCCCAGCGGATGTTCATCTGGTCAGCGTTGCCGACCTCACCCACGGTTGCGCGGCAACGAATGTCAACGCGGCGGATTTCGGAAGATGGCATACGCAGAACTGCGTACTTGCCTTCCTTACCCAACAGCTGGATGGAAGAACCAGCGGAACGTGCAAGCTTTGCACCAGCGCCAGGCTTCAATTCAACGGAGTGGATAATGGTACCGGTTGGGATGTTGCGCAAAGGCAGGTTGTTGCCAACCTTGATGTCGGCGTTAGCGCCGGCCTCAACAACGGTGCCCTGCTTCAGGCCCTTAGGAGCGATGATGTATCGCTTCTCGCCATCGAAGTAGTGCAGCAAAGCAATGTTTGCGGTGCGGTTTGGGTCGTACTCGATGTGAGCGACTTTTGCCGGAATGCCATCCTTGTCGTGACGACGGAAGTCGATCACGCGGTAACGACGCTTGTGGCCACCGCCGATGTGGCGGGTGGTGATGCGACCGTAGTTGTTACGGCCACCAGTCTTGGAAATAGGGCGCAGCAGAGACTTTTCCGGGGTCGAGCGAGTGATCTCCTCGAACATGGAAACGGAGCTCTGGCGGCGACCCGGAGTTGTCGGCTTGTACTTACGAATAGCCATAGTTATTCCTTACCTCTCGACTTTCCTCTTAGGCGCTTGCGCCGAAGATGTCGATGGAGTCGCTGCCTTCACGGAGAGTCACGTAGGCGCGCTTGGTGGACTTACGTACGCCGTAGCCGGTGCGGGTGCGCTTACGCTTACCTGCACGGTTAACGGTGTTAACGGAGTCGACCTTCACGCCGAAGATCTTCTCTACGGCATCTTTAATCTGGGTCTTGTTGGAATCCGTTGCGACGTAGAACGTGTAAACGTTCTGCTCCATCAGACCGTAGGACTTTTCAGACACTACTGGTGCGAGGATGATGTCGCGTGGGTTAGCAATCTTAGACATTGTTGGCCTCCTTAGCCTCATCCTTGCCGCCTGCGCGGTTGATGAAGGAGTGCAGAGCCTCAACAGAGAACACAACGTCATCAGCGTTGAGAACGTCGTAGGTGTTCAGCTGACCAGCGTCCAGGATGTGAACGTTAGGCAGGTTGTTGGCGCTGCGGCGAGCATTCAAGTCTTCGCGACCGACAACCAGCAAGACAGTCTTGCGGTCGGTCAGGCTCTCGATGAATGCCTTAGCAGACTTGGTAGATGGGGTCTGGCCCGCTACCAATTCTTCGATTACGTGGATGCGCTCGTTGCGAGCACGGTCAGACAGTGCACCGAAGAGAGCAGCCTTGATCATCTTCTTTGGGGTGCGCTGTGCGTAGTCGCGTGGCTTAGGGCCGTGTACAACGCCGCCGCCGGTGTAGTGCGGAGCGCGGATGGAGCCCTGACGTGCGCGACCGGTGCCCTTCTGACGGAAAGGCTTACGGCCACCGCCGCGAACCTCTCCACGGGTCTTGGTCGAGTGCGTGCCCTGACGAGCAGCAGCAAGCTGAGCGTTGACGACCTGGTGCATCAAAGCGATGGACACCTCTGCGTCAAAGATCTCGGCCGGCAACTCGACTGAGCCATTGGTCTTACCCTCAGCAGTCTTGACGTCTAGCTTAAGGTTGCTCATGCGTGTGCACCGCCCTTCACTGCGGTCTTGACGGTGACGAGGCCACCGCGAACACCAGGGATAGCACCCTTGATGAGCAGCAGGTTGGACTCGGCATCGATCTTCTGAATCTTAAGGTTCTGCGTGGTTACGCGATCGGAACCCATGCGGCCAGCCATGCGCTTGCCCTTGAAGACGCGGCCTGGGGTAGCAGCGCCGCCAATGCCACCGACGCGGCGGTGAGCAGCCTGGTTACCGTGAGCAGCGCCCTGGCCAGCGAAGCCGTGGCGCTTCATAGCACCAGCGTAGCCGTGGCCCTTGGAGGTACCGGTGACGTCAACGAAGGTGATACCCTCGAAGATTTCAACGGTGACGTCCTGGCCGATTTCGTAAGCAGAGACATCATCCATGCGGATTTCTGCTACGTGGCGACGTGGGGTTACACCAGCCTTCTTGAAGTGGCCGGATGCTGGCTTGTTTGCCTTGCGTGGGTCGATGTCGCCAAAGGCGATCTGGATGGCGTTGTAGCCATCGGTTTCTACGGTGCGAATCTGGGTCACAACGCATGGCCCAGCCTCGACGACGGTTACCGGTACTACGCGGTTCTCCTCGTCAAAGACCTGAGTCATGCCGAGCTTCTTGCCCAGAATGCCCTTGATCTCGTTAGTCATTATTATTTCTCCACCAAAGTTTTATTCGTCGATCACTGGATATTGACGTCGACACTTGCCGGAAGATCGATGCGCATAAGAGCGTCAACGGTCTTCGGGGTTGGGTCGAGAATGTCGATGAGGCGCTTGTGGGTGCGCATCTCGAAGTGCTCGCGAGAGTCCTTGTACTTGTGTGGAGAACGAATAACGGCGTATACGTTCTTCTCGGTCGGTAGTGGCACCGGGCCGACAACACGAGCACCCGTGCGGGTTACCGTCTCAACGATCTTCTTTGCAGAAGCGTCGATTGCCTCGTGATCGTAGGCCTTCAGCCGAATGCGGATTTTTTGTCCCGCCACGCTTATCCTCTTCCTCGCTTCCCCACTTTCACATTCCCGGCATATCCGGGGCGCGAAGCGGTGGGAAATTGCTTCTCGATGTTCTCTATAACGTTGTCCGGGCAAAGAGCCTGGTCGCAACGCCAGTTTGATTCTGACTTACATAACAGCTGCTGCAGCCTGACAAAATCGCAGGCACAGTAGTGGTTCATAATGAGCCAAAATCCGGAAGGGGATGGTGTGGTCACGCATTACACGTGGCACGCAAAAAATCCCTTACGTATACTGCCGCTGTTCATTTGCCATGCTCCTTCTCCGGTCTGGCATCTCGGGTTGCCTCTGCTTATGCGCGGACATCGCCCGATGAACCAGCCTTCCCGTCGTTGTGCTTTCGCACTGACATCGAAGGTGTCATGTTCGCCTCACCATCGCCGCGTTTTGCACAGTCAATCTGTGCGCCTCACGACGTGTTAAGGCAACCTATGTATTTAAGCATGCTGCGAGGCATTTTCCAAACCCTTTTTTAAAACGTTAGGAATTTCACTTTCGTATGCCATCGGCAGGCAATGCAACACTCCCACTCGGCAATGCGACAACATTTCAACACTGATTATGTTGGCAGAAAAATTTTCTATAACAGTTATGTCGACCTTCGTTAACGATCCTTGCACTCAGGCGCCCGGTATTTGAATTTTGCGTAGGCTTTATTACGTTCGCCTTTGCCTATGAGGCGCCACACTGAAATTTCCTAAGTATCCAATGAAAGCGAGTGAAATATCATGGCTGACAATAATAATGACAACAACTTCTCTGGTGAGGAAAACCCAACCCCAAAGTCCGTTGCTGAAGCAACCGGCGCTGCAACCACAGACGCAGTAGAGACCCCACGCAAGGTCAACGAGAACTTGGAAACCGAGTTCGGTACCACCACCATCGATAATGCTGTCGTTTCCAAGATTGCCGGCATTGCAGCACGCGAAGTATCTGGTGTTGCAGCACTCGGTGGCGGCGGCGCTCGTCTGGTTGGCACCATCCGCGAATCCTTCGGCGGCAATGAAGATGTACGCCAGGGCGTTTCTGTAACCGTTTCTGAGGGTGTTGCTTCCATTGAGGTCGCCATCATCGCTGAGTACGGTGTGGCTATCCACGAACTGGCAGAGGCCATCCGTCGCAACATCATCAACGCTATTGAGCGCATGACCGGCCTTGAGGTCGAGCGCGTGGACGTTGTTGTCCACGACGTGAAGCTACCTCATGAAAAGGTCGAGGACGCCCAGGATGAGTCCGAGAACAACAACGCAGCGGTTGCATCCCAGCAGACCCCTGCTATCAACCACTTCTAGTTAGCACCTTCGGTTCTAACTAGAGAATAGAAACGGAAGTCTCGGTTTATGACAACACCCCGTACAGCACGCCCTCAGGATTCTCGCTTTGTGCTTGATTTAGCGACGGCGCAGCGCATTCGAGATGAAGTGCTCGCCTTGAACGGCGTCGGCGGATTGTCTGCAGGCTCGTTCGGTGAGGTTTCACTGCTGTTCGCTGGGGATCGAGTCACCGGCCTTCGGAAACCTTCCCCGCGTGAAGACACCGTGATTGAAATCCATGTGGTTGTGGATGTCTCCGCGGAGAAGGTATTGCACGAGCTGGGCGCAGAGATTCGGGGCGCAGCGCTTTCGGCCTGCCCTGAGTTAACCCGCGTCGATGTCATCTTTGCCGACGCCATTTCAGGCACGAGCGCGTAATTTTTAAAGAGTTTTTGAATCCACATAGCGAAGGAGTTCTTATGAAGAACTACACCTATATTGGCGTCGCACTGGGCATTATTTTAGCGATTGCCATTATGACTAACGCCTGGCCACTGTTCTTCCTGGCCGTCATTCTCGGCGCCGTCGGTGGTGTAATCGGCGCGCACTTTGATGGCCGCATCAACCTGGGTGAAATCTGGAACAACGTCGTAGGTAAAGGCCGCGGCTAATGACTATCACACCACACGCACCCCAGGCGGATGCTGGTGGTGTCCATGTTGCTAACGCCCCGGGCACCACAGAGATCAGCGTCCGCACGTTAGAACGCATTGTTGCCCAGGCCATCAAGGCCGTTCCCGGCACTGTCACGATTGATCCCAAGCTGGCCGGCATCGGCGGCCGCGGATACCCGCGCAGCATTGTGCAATCCGATCCGGATGCCCGGATGACGGCTGTGGAGTGCACCATCGCGGTGGCGTGGCCTTCCCCGGTTACTCAGGTTGCAGCTCAGACCCGTGCGGCGATCATCTCCGCGATTGCGCAATTCACTGGTTATTCCACCACGCGCGTCAACGTCACCGTTGGCCATTTGGAGCCAGGAAACCGCGTCAGCAATTCAGCGGCGGCAGCGCCGGTGAATTTCCATGCTTCAATTCCGGCGGTCTCGCCAACGAAGGTCAACCACCCTGTCACGCGTTCCTCTTCTACGAATGTGCATCGCTTTGATGCAACTCAGTGGACTGATAAAACTCAAGCGGAATCAGTGGCTACACCTGCACCGAAGCAATTGCGTCCAGTAAATACCGCAGCGCGGGTGGAAGTCCGTTCTGTTGAGACGCCACAAGAAGTTGAGATTCGCCCAAGCGGCGAGGTCAACGCGCGCTTGGAGGAGGTTTACGTGCCTAAGTCCAACCCACGGGAGCTGAAGTTGCAGGAAGTTCACGTTCCCGATGAGCGTGAACTGAAGCAGATAGGCGTTCCGGATGAGCAGCCTTTGCGCGAGATTCATGTGGAGTCCGCTAATCCTGAGCCTTCGCGTGTCTTCGCGCCAAAGCCAGTGCAGCTTCGCCATATTGAGGTTCACCCAGTTGAGGTGCGCAAGCCGGATATTAGGCCGACGATGAGAAAGGAGCTCGGCCATGAGTGATAAGGCATCGAGCAAGAAGTCATCGTTTGAAACCGTAGAGTTCAAGTCTGTTGCACAGCAGCCTGCCGATGACACTCCGACCGCTGTGACTCCCAAAATCGAAGTACCGTCTGCGCAGGAACCACAGCAGGTTGCTTCGGTTGAACCAACAGAGTCAACTGACACGGTTGAACCGGCTGAGCCGGAGACGACCTTGTCTGTGACGGAACCGCAGAATAAGACTACTGCGCGGACCTCAGCAGACGGCTATGTCACGGCTGCGCATACAACGTTGGAGGGCTCCGCCCCGGCTTTTACTTCTAAGCAGCCGCGTTTGTCCCCACCAGTTCGTTGGCTTGCCATCTTGTTGGGCCTAGCGCTCATCGCGTTGGCGTGCGTGGCGTGGCGCGATGTGTGGGTAACGTACTCCGAATCCACGCGTGAGCTGTGGACAGCGCCGGTCTTTGAGTTGATTGGCACTCCTCCACTTCCTATGTGGATGGTGTGGGCTGGTGTCGGTTCCATTGTTGTCGGCTTGCTGTTCTTCCTCATTACGGTACGCCGCGGACGGATGACGCATGTCCCGGTTGGTCCTTCCCCGGCTGTCGAAGCTGGCCAGGGCCGGGCTGCTGCGATGTGGATTCGTCCCGTTGATATTGCGCGTTTGGTCAGTGCCACCGCACGGCGTTTGCCAGGTGTGAGCACGGCGCAGACCCGCACCACGGGCAATACCAAGAAGGGCCTCAAGGTTGAGGTGACGATCTCTGGTGATGTTAATGATCCAATGCTGGCACAGCGCGTTACCGATAGTGTGAAGCACTCTTTGAAGGAGCTTGGCACCACGGTTGATGTGCACGTCGAAGTCGAGAAGAAGCAGGAGCTGGGAAACAATGTCTAAGGCATTACGCGGTATTGACCGCACAATCTTCATCCTGCTGGCGATCGTCTTGATCGTGCTCGGTGTGTGGCCAATTCTGATGTACTTCAACGTGGAATTCGCGAACTACCTCGCCGAGTGGGTTCAGCATGACGTGTGGGCCGCTGTGCCAGAGCAAAGCTGGTACATCTACGCGCTGATTGCAACGGGCATTTTGGCATTGTTCTTCGGCATCTGGATGGCCATTGCCAATGTGCGCACCTACCGCTTCAACGGCGTGGAATCCGCGGTCAGTGATGACAACGGCACTATTAAGACGATGTTCAATGCCGCAGGGCAAGGCATCGCGCAGTCTTTGGCAAAGCAGCCTGGCATTGAAAGCGCCAAGAGCAAGATCGCGATTCTGGAAAAGCAGCAGACCATCACCTTTACGGTCTTGGCGAATGCCTCCACGGAGCTTTCGGAAGTTCGCCGGCTGGTTGAAGAATCCGAGTCAGATTTCCGGGCAGCTTTCCCCGATGCTGAGGTGCAGACGGTCTACTACCTGCACTTCGATAAAGTAGGAAAATAATTCGAATACATTAAGCGCGTTAATGCTCCTAAGCATTAACGCGCTTTTGCTATGCCTTAAGCCTCCGCGAGCAGCACCTTAGTCGGGGTACCAAGTTCCAGGCGCTCACCGCTGGCGAGCTCGACGGTTAGCGGAGCGTGTGAGATCACGCGGTTCCACTGATAGTTGCTTACTTCCAGGCTGCGGCGGTCGGTGGAAGAGACCTCCAGGCGCCGCGATAATGTCACAGTACGTCCGTCGTCGGACACGATGACGTAGACGACATCACCAATATCAGCGCGGCTAATCCCTTCGAGATCAGTGCGCTTGGCGTCAGAGTCAAGGCGGGTGATGCGCTCGGTGATTCCCAAGCGGTGGTCGATACCGGCGGTATCGCTAATCACCAGTGGGAAGCCCGGGCCAGTGGTCCGGAAGCTGTCATATTCCCACACCACTGTTTGGTGGGTGGGGTGGCTGCGGACGATAACGTGGGCATCGACAAGCGAAATGCGAAGGCCCTTATCCATCATGGTGAGCATGAAACCTGCCCCATCTGCCAGGTCTTCCGGCGTGATCTCGGGCGGGTAGTTCTGAGCGATGGACTCCAGGTAGCCAATGAGCTCCTCATCGCTGCTACCCCACCCGATGCCCTGATTCGCGGCCATTGCCATCAACGTGGGCAGCGTGAGATCCGGCTGTCCGGCCCAAGCATTGCGAACGGCGCCGAGGACTTCATCAATGCGCGTGGGATCTTTCATACCCTCAACCTTAAACCGGAGGTAGTTGAGGGAAAAATATTCACCCATTTCGCGCATCACACCGGGCAGTCGACTATGTTCGGTATCACTACCTATCCCCTGAAAGGAATTCCAGCGCAATGAGTGAACAGGTCCGCGATGATATCCGCTTGCTTGGCCGCATCCTCGGCCGGGTTATCGCTGAGCAGGAAGGCGAGGAGGTATACGAACTGGTGGAGTCCACCCGCCGGCTCGCGTTTGGTGTGGCGCGCGGTGAGGAAGATGCCGAGGCTTTGCTGTCGACGTTTCGTGATGTGGATGAGAACAAGATTAACTTGGTTGCGCGTTCCTTTAGCCACTTTGCACTGATGGCGAATATCGCCGAGGACTTGGATGATGAATCGGCGTTGGCAGCACGCGAGGACTCCGGCGAGCATGCTCCCGATGCCTCCTTGGAGGGCGTGCTAGTCAAGCTGAAGGCTGCCGATGGTGTAAGCACTAGCGATGTGACCCGCGTGCTGGATGCAGCGCTGGTCTCCCCTGTTTTTACCGCGCACCCGACGGAGACGCGGCGACGCACGGTCTTTGATGTGCAAAAGCGCATTATCAAACTGCTGCGCGAGCGCCACGAAATTCTGGCGCAGCCGCAGACGCCCCGTAGGATTGCGCGCCTGACTGAGATTGAGCGTGAGGCTCACTTGCGCATGACTATCTTGTGGCAAACGGCGCTAATTCGCATTGCGCGGCCGCAAATTGAGGACGAGGTCAACGTGGGCTTGCGCTATTTCAAGCGCAGTCTGCTGGAGCAGGTACCGGCGATTAATCGTGACACGATTGCGGGCCTGCGGGATGTCTTTGGCGGCGCTGTGCCCAACCGCCAGGTGGTACGCACCGGTTCCTGGATTGGCGGTGACCATGACGGCAATCCTTACGTCACCGGTGAAACGCTGACCTATGCCACGCGAACGGCTGCGGACACGGTGCTGGAGTACTACGTGGACCAGCTCGGGTTGTTGGAAAAGGAGCTGAGCCTTTCTGACCGATATTCAGAAAGCTCCGCGGAGCTGCAGGAGTTAGCCGCGCGCGGCAACAATGACGTTCCAAGCCGCGTGGATGAGCCTTATCGCCGCGCTATCCATGGTGTGCTGGGGCGCATGACGGCAACGCGTGCGCGTATCGCTGGGGGCAATGTTAAAGATAGCGTCGCAAATGACGTCAACGAATTTGTACCCTACGGGACTCCGGCGGAGTTGAAGGCTGAGCTAGACATCATCGACCGCTCGCTGCGCCAATTCAATGACGCCACCATCGCCGATGACCGTCTGCTGCGTATCCGCTCCGCGCTGGACTCTTTTGGTTTCCACCTCAACGCTTTGGACTTGCGCCAGAACTCGGAGTCCTTCGAGGCAGTGCTGGATGAGCTTTTCGCGGGAGCGGGAGTTACTACCTCTGGTGCTGGCTATAAAGACTTAGATGAGCAAGCCAAGCGGGAGCTGTTAGCTGCTGAGCTGACTTCTGCGCGCCCACTGACCTTCCCGTGGTCTGCGACCTATAGCGAATTGACCGAGAGGGAGCTAGGGATTTTTCGGGCAGCAGCAGACGCCGTGGACACGCTGGGCGTCGATGTTGTCCCGCACTGCATCGTCTCTATGACAGGCACAGTAAGTGACATTCTGGAGCCGATGGTGTTGCTCAAGGAGGTTGGCCTGCTGAGCTTCGACCCTGCGCGCGGGCGACTGGTGGGCTCTGTGGATATCGCACCGCTATTTGAAACCATAGATGACTTGAAGGCCGGCGCGAAGATTTTGCAAGAGCTGTGGGACGTACCGCTCTACCGCGATTATCTGCGCGGGCGTGGTGACACCCAAGAAGTTGTTTTGGGTTATTCGGATTCCAATAAGGACGGCGGGTATCTCTCCGCCAACTGGGCTCTTTATGATGCACAGCTAGAGATTGTCGAGGTGTGCAATAGCCACGGTATCGGGCTGCGTTTCTCGCATGGCCGCGGCGGCGCCGTCGGCCGTGGCGGTGGACCAACCTATGACGCTATCTTGGCGCAACCAGAGGGCGCGGTGCGCGGCTCGGTCCGCATCACCGAGCAGGGTGAGGTTATCTCCGCCCGCTACGGCACAGCAACCACTGCTCGCCGGCACTTGGAAGCCTTCGTCGCGGGCACGCTGGAAGCTTCCCTGCTGAATACGGAAAAGCTGAAAGAACCAGAGCGTGCCTATGGCATCATGCGAGAGATCTCAGCGCTCGCCGGTGAGAAGTATGCCAGCCTGGTACGCCAGGATGAGGGCTTTATTGACTACTTCACGCAGTCCACGCCGCTGCATGAGATCGGCGACCTGAATATGGGCTCACGCCCAACGGCCCGCAAGCAAACCGAGTCCATTGCAGACTTGCGCGCAATTCCGTGGGTGCTGTCCTGGTCGCAATCCCGTGTCAATCTTCCCGGCTGGTTCGGTGTCGGCACCGGCATCACGCGCTGGGCCGGCGAGGACGATGCTCGTTGGGATGACCTTCGCAGGCTATATCACGCATGGCCGTTCTTCCGCTCCGTGCTGGATAACATGGCTCAGGTAATGGGCAAGGCTTCCATGGATTTGGCGAAGATTTACTCCTCCTTGGTTGATGATGTTGAGACTTCACAGCGGGTCTACAACACCATCGCCGAAGAATACGCACTCACCCGCGACGTCTTCCATCGCATCACTGACCATGACTCGCTAATGGCCGGCAATGAGCGCCTGGAGCGTTCGGTACATCGCCGCTACCCCTACCTGCTGCCGCTCAATGCAATTCAGATTGAACTCCTGCGCCGGTATCGTGCTGGCGATGACTCATTCCTGGTGTCGAAGACCATCCAGGTCACTATGAACGGGCTTGCTACGGGCCTGCGCACCTCGGGCTAGATCGGGCTAGTTCGGTTCTAGCTGGTACGTACCCAAAACGCGAAAAATCCGCTTTCCCCAACAAGGAGGAAAGCGGATTCCGCGTTAGTTAGAGAGTAAAAATTTACTCAACAACCTTGGTCACACGACCAGCACCAACGGTACGGGAGCCCTCGCGGATAGCGAAGCGCAGGCCCTCGTCCATAGCAACTGGCTGGATGAGCTCAACGGTCATGTCGACGTTGTCGCCAGGCATGACCATCTCAACACCCTCAGGCAACTTCACAACACCGGTAACGTCGGTGGTGCGGAAGTAGAACTGTGGACGGTAGTTGTCCATGAATGGGGTGTGGCGGCCGCCCTCTTCCTTCTTCAGGACGTAGACGGAGCCCTCGAACTTCTTGTGAGGGGTGTAAGCGCCTGGCTTAATAGCAACCTGGCCGCGCTCAACCTCTTCACGCTTGGTACCACGCAGAAGCAGACCACAGTTGTCGCCAGCCTCGGTGTAGTCCATCATCTTGCGGAACATCTCGATACCGGTAACGGTGGTGGAGATGGACTTCTCCTGGATACCGATGATCTCGATGTCCTCGTTGACGTTCAGCTGACCGCGCTCGACACGACCGGTGACAACGGTGCCACGACCGGTAATGGTGAAGATGTCCTCGATTGGCATCAAGAATGGCTTGTCGGTCTCGCGAACTGGGTCTGGGATAGCGTCGTCACAAGCCTGCATGAGCTCGATAACGGAGTTAACCCACTTCTCTTCGCCGTTCAGGGCGCCCAGAGCGGAGATGTGAACGATTGGAGCTTCCTCGTCGAACTCCTGCTCAGCCAGAAGTTCACGAACTTCCATCTCAACGAGCTCGATGATTTCCTCATCGTCAACCATGTCGCACTTGTTCAGTGCAACGAGGATGTAAGGAACGCCAACCTGGCGAGCAAGAAGAACGTGCTCACGGGTCTGTGGCATTGGGCCGTCGGTTGCAGCAACAACCAGGATAGCGCCGTCCATCTGAGCAGCACCGGTAATCATGTTCTTGATGTAGTCGGCGTGGCCTGGAGCGTCTACGTGTGCGTAGTGGCGCTTAGGGGTGGAGTACTCAACGTGGGAGATGTTAATGGTAATACCGCGCTCCTTCTCCTCAGGAGCCTTATCGATCATGTCGAAAGCGAACGCTTCGTTCTCATCAGGGTACTGGTCAGCCAGAACCTTGGTGATAGCTGCGGTGGTGGTGGTCTTACCGTGGTCGACGTGTCCGATGGTGCCGATGTTTACGTGCGGCTTCGAACGCTCAAACTTAGCCTTTGCCACTGTATGTCCTCCTGGACTTCATTGTGACTACGACTTTCGCAGCCACGTGGTTGACAGTTGTCACGGCACCTGGAGTATCCCGAAAGATAGTCCCAAGCGCACATGACGCTTTCTTTTCGTGCCAGTTACACGATCCTAGATTTATGCCACGGATTTTTCAAACCAGCTAAAGGGGCTCGAAATTGTCCGCGGAAGATTTGTGCGGACGTTAGTCCTCGACAAGAATCATCTGGGATCCTAGGAGGGTAACGGCCAGCTCAACCAACAGTATTCTACCTGCTGCTTCAGCGTGACCCCTACCCTCCTCAAATGCTACCTGGACTTGGTTGGTTCAACTGGCGGAAGATACCAGCCAAGTCTTGTTCAGGCAGCCTTTAGAGCAGGTGGCTTACTTGGAGCCGCCGGTGCGCTCTTCAATGATCTCCTGGGATACGGAGGAAGGAACCTCAGCGTAGGAGTCGAAGACCATGGAGTAGTTAGCGCGGCCCTGGGTGCGGGAACGAAGGTCGCCAACGTAGCCGAACATCTCAGACAGTGGAACCTTTGCCTTAACCAGCTTGGCGCCAGCGCGGTCTTCCATTGCATGGACCTGTCCACGACGGGAGTTAACGTCACCGATAACGTCGCCCATGAACTCTTCTGGGGTGGTGATTTCCACTGCCATCAAAGGCTCCAGCAGAACTGGCTTTGCCTTTGCAACAGCTTCCTTCAGAACCTGGGAACCAGCCAACTTGAAGGCCATTTCCGAGGAGTCAACGTCGTGGTAAGCGCCGTCTTCCAGGGTTGCCTTAACGTTAACCAGTGGGAAGCCTGCGAGGAAGCCGTACTGCATTGCGTCCTGGATACCAGCGTCAACGGATGGGATGTATTCACGAGGAACACGGCCACCGGTAACGGCGTTCTCGAACTTGTAGGTTGCGGACTCGCCCTCTTCCAGCTCGGATGGATCTGGGTTGTAAGGCTCGATGGAGACGATAACCTTTGCGAACTGACCCGAACCACCGGTCTGCTTCTTGTGAGTGTAATCCAGAGACTGAACAGCCTTGCGGATGGTCTCACGGTAAGCAACCTGTGGGTTACCGATGTTTGCCTCGACCTTGTATTCGCGCTTCATGCGGTCAACAAGAACGTCGAGGTGGAGCTCGCCCATGCCGCCGATAACGGTCTGGCCTGTCTCTTCATCAAGTTCAACGGTGAAGGTTGGGTCCTCAGCAGCAAGCTTCTGAATAGCGGTACCCAGCTTCTCCTGGTCGGCCTTGGTCTTAGGCTCGATGGAAACCTTGATAACTGGATCTGGGAAGTCCATGGACTCCAGAATGATTGGGTTTGCACGGTCGGACAGGGTGTCACCGGTGGTGGTGTCCTTCAGGCCGATAACAGCGTAGATGTTGCCAGCTACTGCCTCTTCAACAGGGTTTTCCTTGTTGGCGTGCATCTGGAACAGCTTACCGATGCGCTCCTTCTTGCCCTTGGTGGTGTTCTGAACTTCATCACCTGGCAGGACCTTGCCGGAGTACACGCGGACGAAGATGAGCTGACCGAAGAATGGGTGAGCTGCAATCTTGAACGCAAGACCGGAGAATGGGGAATCGACGGATGGCTTACGGGTAAGCTCCTCGTCCTCATTGCCAACAGCGTGGCCGTGAACCTCGCCCACGTCAAGTGGGTTAGGCAGGAAGTCAATAACAGCGTCGAGCAATGGCTGAACACCCTTGTTGCGGTACGCGGTACCACAGTAAACAGGGTAGATCTCGGAAGCGATGACCATCTTGCGGATGGCGGTCTTCAGCTCGTCGATGGAGATTTCCTCGCCACCGAAGTACTTTTCCATGAGCTCTTCGTCGGACTCAGCAACGGTCTCAACGAGCTTCTCGCGGTATTCGTTAGCCTTGTCAACCAGGTCAGCAGGAATTTCCTCAACGGTAGCCTCGGTGCCGATCTCGGTCTTGCCAGGCCACATGAGTGCCTTCATCTCGAGCAAGTCGACAACGCCGTCGAAGTCATCTTCAGCGCCGATAGGCAGCTGCATAACCAATGGCTTTGCGCCCAACCGGTCAACGATGGTGCCAACGGTGTAGTAGAAGTCTGCACCCATCTTGTCCATCTTGTTCACGAAGCAGATACGTGGAACGTCGTACTTCGCAGCCTGACGCCAAACCTGCTCGGACTGTGGCTCAACGCCTTCCTTGCCGTCGAAGACAGCAACAGCGCCATCAAGAACACGCAGGGAACGCTCCACCTCAACGGTGAAGTCAACGTGACCCGGGGTGTCGATGATGTTGATCTGGTTACCCTCCCAGAAACAGGTAACAGCAGCGGAGGTAATGGTGATACCGCGCTCTTTCTCCTGCTCCATCCAGTCAGTGGTGGATGCGCCGTCGTGGGTCTCGCCTACCTTGCGGTTGATACCGGTGTAGAAGAGGATACGTTCGGTCGTGGTGGTCTTACCGGCATCGATGTGCGCCATGATGCCGATGTTGCGAACCTTCTTCAGGTCCTTAAGCACTTCTTGTGCCACGGTTAATACCCCAACTCGTTTGTTGTCACGTTTGCCCAAGAGAGTTCATCTCTTAAACAAACGCAGTTACGTACATTAGTTCTCGATCAATCTTGCCACTATTTGCGCTCATTAGCAGCCCGGAGAGCGAATTCTTAGATGAAATTTATCTTAAGAATTGCTACACGAACTTTTATCGTGCTTCAGAGTGCTCATTAGTGACCAGTTTGCTCTATATGCATCGAAAACGATGACCCGAGCAAATCACGTTTTTAAGTTATCCGGCCCAAGGCGCTTAAAAGGCCTGGGTCGCTGTTAGGGCTAGCACGCTAGCGAAACAGAACGAACTTAACCGGTGTGTTGCTCGGGTCATGGTCGGCCACAAACTACCAGCGGTAGTGAGCGAAGGCGCGGTTAGCCTCAGCCATCTTGTGGGTGTCTTCGCGACGCTTCACGGAAGCGCCCAAACCGTTGGATGCATCCAAGATCTCATTTGCCAGACGCTCGATCATGGAGTTCTCACGACGCTGACGGGTGAAGGTAACCATCCAACGCAGTGCGAGGGTGTTTGCACGGCCTGGACGAACCTCGATTGGAACCTGGTAGGTTGCGCCACCAACACGGCGGGAACGAACCTCAAGGTCAGGGCGGATGTTGCCGAGAGCCTTTTCCAGGGTACCTACTGGATCGGTGCCGGTCTTTTCACGGCAGATCTCCAGAGCGCCGTAAACGATTCGCTCTGCGGTGGACTTCTTACCGTCGAGAAGGACCTTGTTTACCAGCTGAGTAACCTGCTCAGAGTTGTAAACTGGATCCTTGACTACGGGACGCTTTGGAGCAGCATTCTTACGCATTTTTAATTACTGTCCCTTCTTAGCACCGTAACGGGAACGGGCCTGCTTGCGGTCCTTAACACCCTGGGTATCCAAGGCGCCACGGACGATCTTGTAACGAACACCAGGAAGGTCCTTCACACGACCACCGCGAACGAGCACCATGGAGTGCTCCTGCAGGTTGTGACCCTCGCCTGGGATGTATGCGGAAACCTCAATACCGCTGGTCAGGCGCACACGTGCAACCTTACGCAGAGCGGAGTTAGGCTTCTTAGGAGTGGTGGTGTAAACGCGGGTGCATACGCCACGACGCTGAGGGGAACCCTTCAGCGCAGCAGTAGCGACCTTGGTGCGCTTATCATGGCGGCCCTTGCGGACCAGCTGCTGAATAGTTGGCATTATCAGTCTTTCTTAAGTGGTAGAAATTTCTTGCCTCGGCAACGTATCTCACCAGATTCATGCGCCGCGGTGCGAAATAGATGCCTAAACACGCAAAAATAAGGACTCTTTTCCGGGGTCCTACCGCGTGTCCAGATACCTATTCCCCACCGAGTCACAACTGACTGGTGTGTGTTGCTGAGAAAAGGTTCAGACTCTTCGTCACAAAATGCAACGAACTTCCGCTAACACTACCAAAGCCTCACCGGTTTTAACAAAACGCGAATTCGCTCTAATTGTTCCTCTGATCTGCGGGTACCCGATCACAGCTTCATTACTGATCCGTTACTGCTCCGCGCGGTACTGCCACTCCCACACCAGGTCTGGTTTCAGGCCGGCTTCAAACAGCCGCGCGAAGTGTTCCGTTTCTTGGCGCTCCCAGGTTTCAAACCAGTCTTCATAGCCTTCATCACGGTCCAGAGCGCGGTAGCGGCGCGCATCGCGGGGTCCGGTGATCATCACTGTAATAACTGACCCGCGTCGTGCTGCGGCATCAATGTTTTCTTGCGTCACGGCGCCAACGCCTTCCACGATAAGGTCATCGCGGCCATCGAGGCTGTACCACTCGGCCGGGGCATTGGCATGCCAATCCCAGCGCCAATATCCCGGGTTCATCTTGCGCAGCACTTGGCTATTGACCATGTCGCTGCCCTTTTCCAGACCATGCCAGCCAGGATAGAACTCATCCAAATGCACTGTTTGCCACTGCGTGTGCTCTGAAAGCCGCGCTGCGAACCAAGTCTTGCCGGCGCCCGAAGGGCCATCGATGAGTACTGTAACCGGGCGCATGGGCTTGTTGCGCTTTGCGGCAAGGCTTGCGATGTTGTCTTCCAACAAGTCCTGCGCCTGTTCAAAAGACGCAGTTTCCACTACTTGCTGCTCAGGTTCTTCTTGGCCAACTGGAACGGGCGTAATTTCTCCAGTATCACCGTCGTCATTTGGCGGGAATCCGTTGGGCACATCTTCCGTGTTGTCCGCAAGGTCAATGATGGTCTTAATAATCAGTGTCATGGAGTTGGGATTAGCCATTCAGAACTTCGTTGATACTTGTCGGTTTTCAACTCGATCTTCAACGCTATTCTGTGCTTTCCTAGCCACACCTTTCAAATGCTTTGCCAAAAGTTTCGGCCCGAACTACGTCCTTCTCATGGTAGGCGCTATATCGCTTTTGGGTACAAACTTTGCTCTTGCAATTCGCAAATCTCCGTCCGCCTTCCGCTCTAACACAAAATCACGTCGGCTAATTCGCAGAATCGCGTTCAGCGATTTTGCGTTAAAGCCCGAGAAAGCGCCACGAGTCAGTCGCGACGGAGATGATGACGGGAAGGCTGGCTAGTATCAGGCCGCACAGCATAACCGTCCAGTCGGCGCGGGTGAGCTTCGATTCTCGTGCCCAGGTGCGTTTGTTGCCGCCGGGAATGGGGCGGCCAAAACCACGGGCTTCCATCGCGGTGGCGAGCTTGCCGCCGCGGCGCAGGGCTAGAACCAGCAGGCCGAAGGACATGGACAAGGTATGAGCAATCTTGCCGCGGTCCGCTAGTCCGCGTGCGCGACGCGCCTGCGTCATGGCTTGCCAGTCGTCTTTAAACAACGTCAGCATGCGCACGCCCGCAACCGCGCCGATGACAAAGCGTGCGGGCAACCGGAGAATTTGCGCGAGGGCATCGCCAAGTTCCGTCGGGTCAATATCGCGCGCGAGCACAATAACGGGCAACGCGACCGCCAGCACGCGCAGCATCATGGCAAGGGCCAGCTCGATGGAATTGTCAGTCACCGTAGCCAGGAAGAAGGAGAAATACTCCCGTCCACCTTCCTGAGCGTAGATCAGCATCGAAACACCGGAGATCGGTGCGATGATAAACAGCGGCCAGGACATCTTCAGCAGGCGTACCAGCCCGATGCCGCACAGGGGCGCGAAGATAAAAGTAATCAGCAATGAGACGGCAGCGCTCACCCAATCCACGGACAACAGCAACGGGGTGGTGATAAGCAGAATCAGCGCCAAGCGCGTGAGCGGATTAACCCCGCGTATCAGGTTAGGCATGGGCGCTCACCACCAGGTGGGCATCTGCTAATGCGGAAATGAACAGTTCATCGTGGGTAATGGATGCCACGGTGACACCGGAGTCAGCCAACTCACGAATCATGCGCACCAACTCCGCAAAGGTCTGCGGGTCTTGGCCAAAAGTCGGCTCATCCAACAGCACCACATTGGGGGCAGTTACCAGCGCCGTTGCCACAGACAGACGGCGTTTTTCGCCACCGGACAGGGTAAACGGGTTGGCATCGATCAAAGAGGTCAGCCGGAGTCGCTCCAGCAGCTTGTCGATGCGCTCTTGGTCAACCTTCTCCCCCATGACCTGCGGACCGACCCGCATTTCTTCAATGACGCTACGCGCGACAAATTGGTGTTCTGGGTTTTGGAAGACAAAGCCAATTCGGTGTGCCAGCTGCGCTGAAGTCCACTTATGCGGGGATTTGGCTAGCCCCTTGCGCACGGTGTCGGAATATCCCAGCTCACCGGAGATGGGATCGATAAGCCCCGCCATAGTCATCAACCAGGTAGTTTTGCCGGAACCGTTTGCGCCGGTGATGACTGTCGATGCCCCTTCGGGAATCGCCAAAGTACGTGCCGGACCAAAGCGCGTGATGAGGTCTTTGGACCATAGCGCCGGAGAGGCATCGGCAAGCTGTGTGCGAGCCACCGGAAGATCTGTAATCTTGCGGGCCTCGATGGCTGGCTGCACATCGCCGTCATAGACCTTCTCACCGTGATGCAATACGATGGCGCGGTTCAACACCGGTGCCCAGTCTTTGTAATTATGCTCAATGACTATCAGCGTGGCGCCAGTTTCTTCCACCACGTGGTTAACCGCCGCGACGATATCGGCAGCGCCTTGCGGGTCAAGGTTCGCAGTGGGTTCATCCACCAAGATGACTTCTGCGCCCATGGCGATAACACCGGCTAGCGCCAGGCGTTGTTTCTGCCCGCCGGATAGGCGCGTGGTGGGATGGTCAATGTCGAGTTCAAGACCCACCATTTCTAGGCTGCGGTGGACGCGGCGCCAGATTTCATCGCGTGCAAGGCCGAGGTTTTCGCACCCAAAGGCAACGTCATCTCCTACGCGCGAGGCAATGACCTGCGAATCAGGGTCTTGCAAGACGAGGCCGACATTGGCGGCGTTGATGGTGAGCTCGCCGCGCAAGGTGCCTTCATCATCCCCGCCCAGCACACCCGCGAGAGCGGCCATGAGAGTGGATTTTCCCGAACCTGAATCCCCGGCGAGCAAAATACGCTCACCGTGCTCAATGCTCAGGTCTAAGTCATTAATTGCGGGCTGACTCCGGCCGGCATGCAGCCAGCCCAGCCCGCGGGCAACAATCTGTGGCATTAACGTGCGCGCTGCTCGCGCCCTACGGCAAAGCGGTCCAAGGCTCCGGTCTTAGCCATAGCTTTCACCGCAAAGAAACTCAGCGCTCCCGCGAGGATTGCACCGGAGATGACCAAGCAGGTGAGGTAGATGAGGTTGAATTCCAAAGACTTGGCGATGTTCGCGGAGGTAAACAGCTCTAAGACAAACGCTCCGATGGCCGCGCCGATACCGCCAAGCGCTGCGACGGTCAGGCTGAAACGGCGGTAGAGGAAGATAGCGAAGACGATTTCCACGCCCAAGCCCTGTGCCAGGCCGGAGTACAAAGTCTCTGGTCCCCACTGGGATCCGAATACGGCCGAGACGGTTGCCGCCAGGGTTTCCACGTAGATTGCTGCGCCCGGTTTGCGGATGACCAGCGCACCGATGACACCGCCGGCAAGCCAAATGCCGGTTGCCAATCCACCAAGACCTGGGGTGAGTGCGTCCATGGCCATAAACCAGGCGTAGCCAACTGAGTTCCAGAAGACGAAGACCAGGCCGCAAGCTACTGCGAGGATGGATGCAACGATGATGTCTACAACTCGCCAACTTAGAGTGCGAGCAGGGTTAGCTAAAGTAACCATTTCTTTTATCCTTTCGCCGGCATTATCCGGTTCAAGTTCGACGGTTTCCCAGCGCCTGCGCCAGGGGTCTCAGCCCGCACTTTGCCTGCGAGCACCCGTAAATGAATATGATGCTCCTCAAGAACTACCAGAGTGCTCATACGCATGGCAAATATCTCGCCGTGCACCAACACGGGGACCAACAATCGGCAAAACAAAAGGGCAGCGCCCGCGCTACTGAATAATCAGTGCGCGGGCGCTGCCCTTGTCTCGCAGGGACTGCTTCTAAGTCTCCCGGAAAGTGGCCACGGAATTTCTTTCCGTGAACAATTCCCTTAGAAGGTGAAGTCCTCATCGAGTGGGACGGAAGCGCCGGTGAACTCACCGAAGCCGTCATCGCCGTAGATGGAATCGCCGTAAGTCGGAATCGAGTATGCCGCGTTGCGGGCAGCCTCGGTTGGCTTAACGGAGATGTTGCGGTAGCGAGAGATACCGGTACCAGCTGGGATCAGCTTACCGATGATGACGTTCTCCTTGAGGCCGATGAGCTTATCGGAGCGCTTGTTAATAGCGGCATCGGTAAGCACGCGGGTGGTCTCCTGGAAGGACGCCGCAGACAGCCACGACTCGGTAGCCAAGGAAGCCTTGGTAATACCCATGATCTCTGAACGCAGCTGTGCTGGCTCATTGCCCTCTGCCTGCATCGTGGCGTTGATCTGGCGTGCCTCAGAAAGGTCAACCAGAGTACCTGGCAGCAAGTCGGTGTTACCCGAATCGATGACAGTACCGCGACGCAGCATCTGACGGATGATGATCTCGATGTGCTTATCGTGGATGGCCACACCCTGAGTACGGTAAACAGCCTGAACCTCATCAATGAGGTGCTTTTCCACACCACGGCGACCGAGAACCTCGAGCACGTCGTGTGGGTCAGCCGCACCGCGCATCAGACGAAGACCGGTGGTGACATGGTCACCGTCGCGCAAGGAGCGCTCGATCATCGCATTCGGGTTGGACTCCATTGGGCGACGAACCTGAGCCAGGCCCTGACGCTTCGACAGCTTCTCGTAGACCACGTTGTCCGAACCATCGTCCGGAGTAATGGTCAACGTCCAGAAGTTACCTTCATCAGACAGTGAGATGGTGCCATCGACAGAAGCGATTGGCGCACGGTTCTTAGGGTTACGTGCCTCAAACAGTTCCTGAACACGAGGCAGACCACCGGTAATGTCGCCACCGACACCACCCTGGTGGAAGGTACGCATTGTCAGCTGAGTACCAGGCTCACCAATGGACTGCGCTGCAACAATACCGACGGCTTCGCCGATATCGACCAGCTGGCCCGAAGCCATGGACTTGCCGTAGCACTTGGCACAAACACCGGCTGGGGTCTGGCAGGTAAGCACGGAGCGAACCTTGACCTCAGTAACGCCTGCGTTAACCAGCTTGTCGGTCAGCTCCTCAGTCAGGTCTGCGCCTGCTTCAGCAACAACGTTGCCTTCTGCATCCTTAACATCGGTTGCAACAACACGGCCCGAAGCTGAGGTCTCCCACAGCTCGTGAACAGCGTAGGTGCCTTCAGCAACTTCCTCGCCGATTGGAATGCGAACGCCCTGACGGGTACCACAGTCGTCTTCGCGAACGATGACATCCTGTGCAACGTCAACCAGACGACGGGTCAGGTAGCCGGAGTCAGCGGTACGCAGAGCGGTATCCGCCAGACCCTTACGTGAACCGTGGGAGTTGTTGAAGTACTCCAGAACCGACAGACCTTCACGGAAGGAGGTCTTAATCGGACGGGTGATGTAGTCACCCTTAGAGTTCACAACCATGCCCTTCATGCCGGCCAGGGTCCAGATCTGACGCATGTTACCTGCTGCACCAGACTTAACGATCATCGGAATTGGGTTGTCGTCAGGGTACAAAGCCTCCACCGCGTTACCCACGGAGTCGGTTGCATCCTTCCACAGCTCAACCAGACGGTCGTAGCGCTCACGCTCAGTCAGCGCACCCTGATCCCAGTACTTGCGCTCGATGCGCTCTGCTTCCTTCTCATAAGACTCAAGCATCTCGGTCTTGTTTGGAAGGACCAGAACGTCGTGCATGGTGATGGTGACACAAGAGCGGGTTGCCCAGTAGAAACCGGCATCCTTCATCTTGTCCAGCACCTGCGCAACGGTGATCATTGGGTACTTGATAGCGAGGTCGTTGACGACGTCACCGAGCAGGACGATGTCCTTGGAACCGCCCTTACGGACCATGACGCCCTCAAGGTATGGGTAGTTCCATGGCAGAAGCTCATTGAACATGATGCGGCCCAGGGTGGTCTCAGCCATCCAGGACTCACCCTTGGTCCAGCCGTCTGGGAACTGAGCTGCCTCAATTGCCTCGGTTGGACGCAGGTGATCAATGCGAACCTTGATTGGAGCCTGCAGGCCAAGCACGCCGCGGTCATAAGCCATGATGGCTTCTGCGTAGGAGGAGTACACGCCCTGTGCAGGACCGTTCTCATCCGCTGGTGCGTAGCGGCCGTTGCCACCAATTTCATCCTCACGCTTGTTCATGGTGAGGAAGTACAGACCGGTCACCATGTCCAGACGTGGCATAGCCAGTGGCTTACCGGACGCTGGGGAGAGAATGTTGTTGGAGGACAGCATCAGAACACGAGCCTCAGCCTGTGCTTCTGCGGACAGTGGCAGGTGAACTGCCATCTGGTCACCGTCGAAGTCGGCGTTGAAAGCTTCACAAGCCAGTGGGTGCAGCTGAATAGCCTTACCCTCAACCAACTTTGGCTCGAATGCCTGGATGCCCAGACGGTGCAGGGTTGGTGCACGGTTCAGAAGAACTGGGTGCTCAGAAATTGCTTCTTCCAGAACGTCCCACACCTCTGGACGCTGACGCTCAACCATGCGCTTTGCAGACTTGATGTTCTGCGCGTAGTCATTTTCAACCAGACGCTTCATCACGAATGGCTTGAACAGCTCCAAAGCCATCAGCTTAGGAAGACCACACTCGTGCAGCTTCAGCTGAGGACCAACAATAATTACGGAACGACCAGAGTAGTCAACACGCTTACCCAGCAGGTTCTGACGGAAACGACCCTGCTTACCCTTGAGCAGGTCGCTCAGGGACTTCAGTGGACGGTTGCCAGGACCGGAGACTGGACGGCCGCGACGGCCGTTGTCGAAGAGTGCGTCAACCGATTCCTGCAACATACGCTTCTCGTTGTTCACGATGATCTCAGGTGCGCCGAGATCGATCATGCGCTTGAGGCGGTTGTTGCGGTTGATGACACGACGGTAAAGGTCGTTCAAGTCGGAGGTTGCGAAGCGGCCACCGTCAAGCTGAACCATTGGGCGCAGCTCTGGTGGGATCACTGGGATGGAGTCCAGGACCATGCCAGCAGGGTCATTGCCCGAACGCTGGAATGCAGCAACAACCTTGAGACGCTTGAGAGCACGCATCTTCTTCTGGCCCTTGCCATTGTTGATGATGTCGCGCAGCTCTTCTGCCTCAGCGTCGAGGTCGAAGTTGCGGATCAGGGTCTGGATAGCTTCCGCGCCCATTCCGCCGGTGAAGTAATCCTCGTAGCGGTCAACCAGCTCTTCGTAGATGGATTCATCAATGATCATCTGCTTTGGAGCAAGCTTGTTGAAGGTGGTCCAGATTTCATCCAGACGCTGCACCTCACGCTCACCGCGCTCACGAATGTGCTGCATTTCCTTATCAGCAGCATTCTGAACCTTGCGGCGTGCGTCAGCCTTCGCACCTTCTGCCTCGAGGGCAGCCAGGTCATCTTCCAACTTGGAAGCGCGCTCAGCGATTTCAGCCTGAACGTCATCCTCAACGTCCTTCTTCTCCAAGAGCATTTCGCCCTCGAGAGTTGACAGGTCATTGTGGCGAGCCTCGTCATCAACGGAGGTGATGATGTTAGCCGCGAAGTAGATGATGCGCTCCAGGTCCTTTGGAGCCAGGTCCAACAGGTAGCCCAAACGGGATGGAACACCCTTGAAGTACCAGATGTGGGTTACTGGAGCAGCGAGCTCAATGTGGCCCATGCGCTCACGACGAACCTTGGACTTGGTGACCTCAACGCCACAACGCTCACAAATGATGCCCTTGTAACGGACACGCTTGTACTTACCGCACTGGCACTCCCAGTCACGGGTAGGGCCGAAGATACGCTCACAGAAAAGGCCGTCCTTTTCTGGCTTCAGGGTGCGGTAGTTGATGGTCTCAGGCTTCTTAACCTCGCCCTTAGACCAACGGCGAATGTCGTCGGCGGTGGCCAGTCCAATACGAAGCTCGTCGAAGAGATTTACGTCGAACACGTAACGTCTCCCTTTCATCCTCCTAAAGCGGAGGAAGTTGATTGGCTTTTAGTTCTAATTAACGTTTCGTCCGTCCCCGCCACCTGAACTTCGCATGAATGCTGAGTGCATTCATTGCTGTTCAGGCGACGACGACGCCTAGCACTTGTTAAGCGATGTCTGCCGAAGAGTTCTCATCACGGGACAGGTTAATGCCCATGGAAGAACCGGATTCCAGATCATCTTCGTCGGTGCCAGAAAGCTCCATTGGAGTGCCGTCAGCGGAAAGAACTTCAACGTTCAGACACAGGGACTGCAGCTCCTTGAGCAACACCTTGAAGGACTCAGGAATACCTGGATCCGGGATGTTGTCGCCCTTAACAATTGCCTCGTAGACCTTGACACGACCAACCACGTCATCGGACTTGATGGTCAGGAGTTCCTGCAGGGTGTAAGCAGCGCCGTATGCCTGCATTGCCCACACCTCCATCTCACCAAAGCGCTGGCCACCGAACTGTGCCTTACCACCCAGTGGCTGCTGGGTAATCATGGAGTAAGGACCGGTGGAACGTGCGTGGATCTTCTCATCAATGAGGTGGTGCAGCTTCAGCATGTACATGTAGCCAACCGAGATTGGGTACTGGTATGGCTCGCCTGAGCGGCCATCGAAAAGCTGTGCCTTACCGTTCTCATTCACCATGACGTCACCATCACGGTTTGGCTTGGAAGAAGCCAGCAAACGGGTCAGTTCCTCATTGGTTGCACCGTCGAAGACAGGCGTTGCAGTCAAAGAGTCAGCCGGAACGTCATAGAGTTCTGGAGGCAGAGTCTTCAGCAGCTCCTCATTTTTTGGATCTTCAGTGTCCACGGTCCAGCCAGTCTTTGCCAGCCAGCCCAGGTGCAGCTCAAGAACCTGACCAATGTTCATACGACGTGGAACACCGTGGGTGTTCAAGATGACGTCAACTGGGGTGCCGTCAGCCATGAATGGCATGTCCTCTGGAGGCAGAACCTTACCCACAACACCCTTGTTGCCGTGGCGGCCAGCGAGCTTATCGCCGTCCTGGATCTTACGCTTCTGAGCAACGTAGACACGGATCATCTCATTGACACCAGGTGCCAAATCATCATCATCTTCACGGGAGAAACGAGCAACGCCAATAACCTTGCCGGTCTCACCGTGAGGAACCTTCATGGAGGTGTCGCGAACTTCGCGAGCCTTCTCACCGAAGATGGCGCGCAGCAGGCGCTCTTCTGGGGTCAGCTCGGTCTCACCCTTAGGAGTGACCTTACCTACCAGGATGTCGCCTGGGCGAACATCTGCACCGATGCGGATGATGCCGCGATCATCCAGGTCACGAAGAACATCTTCGGACACGTTTGGAATCTCACGAGTGATCTCTTCTGCACCCAGCTTGGTGTCACGAGCATCAATCTCGTGCTCCTCAATGTGGACGGAGGTCAAGATGTCCTCTTCCACAATGCGCTGGTTCAGGATGATTGCATCCTCGTAGTTGTGGCCTTCCCATGGCATGAACGCCACGAGCAGGTTACGACCAAGAGACATTTCACCGTTGTGGGTACCTGGACCATCAGCAAGCACCTGGCCTGCCTCAACACGCTCGCCCATGTTGACCAAAGGAGTCTGGTTGTAGTTGGTGCCCTGGTTGGTACGCTCGAACTTGCGCAGCATGTAGGTGTCGCGGATGCCTTCATCGTCCATGATGGTGATGAGGTCAGCGTTGACGTTTTCTACAACACCAGCCTTCGGGGTGATAACCATATCGCCAGCATCGTATGCAGCACGCAGCTCCATACCGGTACCAACGTAAGGTGCCTCGCCACGAACCAGTGGAACAGCCTGCTTCTGCATGTTCGCACCCATCAGTGCACGGTTAGCATCGTCGTGCTCCAAGAATGGAATCATCGCGGTACCAACAGAGACCATCTGACGTGGAGAAACGTCAACGTAATCAACGCCATTAGCGTCGGTCACGCCGATATCGCCGTCCTTGAGGCGGACCTCAATACGGTCGCCGATGATGTTGCCATCAGCGTCCTGCTCAACCTCAGCCTGTGCGATTGAGTAGCGATCCTCTTCATCCGCGGTCAGGTAACGAACCTCGTCAGTGACGCGGCCGTTCTCAACCTTGCGGTAAGGAGTCTCAATGAAGCCGAAAGCATTCACGCGAGCATAAGAAGCCAAGGAACCGATCAGACCAATGTTCGGACCTTCGGGAGTCTCAATTGGGCACATACGGCCGTAGTGAGATGGGTGAACGTCTCGAACCTCAATTCCGGCGCGCTCACGGGACAGACCACCCGGGCCTAGCGCAGACAGACGACGCTTGTGGGTCAGACCCGACAGCGAGTTGTTCTGGTCCATGAACTGCGACAGCTGGGAAGTTCCGAAGAACTCACGGATAGCTGCAGAAACAGGACGAACGTTGATCAAAGAGGTAGGAGTGATGGACTCTGCATCCTGGGTGGTCATGCGCTCACGCACAACACGCTCCATACGGGACAGACCAACACGAACCTGGTTCTGAATCAGTTCACCAACAGTACGCAGACGACGGTTACCAAAGTGGTCGATGTCGTCGGTGTTTACTGGAATGGTGTCACCGTTAGGTGCCTTCATCTCACGCTCACCAGTGTGAAGACGAACCAAGTATTCCAGGGTGACTGCAATGTCTTCTTCGGTCAGTGTCATCAGCCCCTCATGATCGCCACCAAGACCCAGCTTGCGGTTGACCTTGTAGCGGCCAACGCGTGCCAGATCGTAGCGCTTTGCACGGAAGAAGGAGTTGTCCAGCAAGGACTGTGCAAGATCGCGGGTTGGCTGCTCACCTGGACGCTGCTTGCGGTAGATCTCCAGCAATGCTTCGTCGGTGTTTGCAACGCCGTCGGATTCCAGAGTGGACATCATCAACTCGGAGAAACCGAAACGGTCGCGGATCTGCTGTTCGGTCCAGCCCAATGCCTTCAGCAATACGGTGACTGGCTGACGACGCTTGCGGTCAATACGCACACCAACGGTGTCGCGCTTGTCCACGTCGAATTCGAGCCATGCACCGCGGGATGGGATGACCTTCACGGAGTGCAATGGGCGCTCCGTGGACTTATCAATAGTCTGGTCGAAGTAGACACCTGGGGAACGCACCAGCTGAGAAACAACAACACGCTCGGTGCCGTTGACAATGAAGGTGCCCTCATCGGTCATCATTGGGAAATCACCAATGAAGACGGTCTGAGACTTAATTTCCTGGGTGTCGTTATTGATGAACTCTGCCGTGACGTACAGCGGTGCAGAGTAGTTAATGTCCTTTTCCTTGCACTCATCAACGGTGTTCTTCACCGGTTCAAAGCGTGGCTCGGACAGCGACAAAGACATGTTTCCGGAGTAGTCCTGAATTGGGGACAACTCGTCCAAGATGTCTTCGAGGCCAGAGGAAATGCGGGCTTCAGCGCCACGCTCTTCCTGCTGACGCTCACGCCACTCAGGCGTGCCGATGAGCCATGAAAAGGATTCAAGTTGTAGATCAAGGAGGCCCGGAACCGCAATTGGCTCGCTAATTTTAGCGAACGAATAACGCTTCGGAGCTCCAGGGATATTGGCCACTGACTTGGTCTGGCGGGAGACTGCCAAGATGGGTCCTTCCAGCACCTCACGCGGAACGTTTCCTCAAGAACCACCTTGAGAAACGATAACCGCTGGTAGATTTAGCATTCGGTCTGCTGTGGAATAATCGGGTTCAGATAGCACAAAATCACCCTGTCAAATCAGCTTTACCATTACTGTTCGCCAAGGCTAAATGCGCACTGAAGATCCGGATTCCAGCGCAAAGAAACAGCCTAGTCTAAATATGCCCCCATGTAAAGTTAGACTTGACTTTTTTATTCGACACAGACTATTGCGCGAACTACTCCGGATCATTGCAGTTCAAGCACAGTGTGCATTCTAAGCCTTTGTCGAAGAATTTCCATATCGTAGATTCTCAAGCACCTAGGAGAAGCTTTAGATTCCATGAATCTTCTTCAACTTCTCAGCATCTGCTGTGGGCGGATTTCACGCGCCATTGCGCGTCGTGTCCTACCGCGGCAATCTACCATGAGGCTTTCGGATTATGAAACATTCGGCCCGCGCGTCAAGAGATCCTCATGGTGCCGGGTAGACTAATACCCCATGCTGCCTAAGTCTCGAGTTATATCCATCGTGCTGCTAGGTCTCGGTGTCGCGTTGCTGGTTGCGGGCATTGTTGCCCCACAGTTTCTTCATTCCAGCGCTCGCCTTCCCCTTGACCTGACCGGCGCAACATATACGTTGACTGATGAAAATGGCACCGCGCAAGAAATAAGTGAAGAAGGCACCGAGGAATACAACGGCGCCGTCACTTATCAGATGCATGTGGATATCCAGGACCCAGCGGATGAGCAGAACGCAACGGTGAGCATTGGCGAATCCACTTTTCGCGGCGAGGGCGAGAATGATGCGATCGAGAACCTAGTTCAGGCACAAATCTGGAGCTACACCGTGGACCGCGTGACGGGCGAAGCCACCAGTGAGGCAGACATCAGCCACCAGCTAGCATCACCAATGGCCACTTCGGCTGTCGATGGCTACTGGTTCAAGTTCCCTTCCAACGCCGAGAAGACCACCTATCCGGCTTTCGATCCCACCTTGCGCCAGGCACGCGATGCCGTGTTTGAGGAAGAGCTCAACATGGAAGGCCGGACGGTCTACCGCTACCACCAAGAAATTGAACCGGTGAACGTGGCGACCCTCTACGCCGGGGTATTTAACACCACCCAGCTCGAAACCGAAGAAGGCGGCACTGAGGCCGGTTACCTCTTCCATTCCGGTACCCGCGACCTTTACGTCGACCAAGAAACCGGCTTGCTAGTCGGCATGGACGTCGACATTCACGATTATTACGCCGACCGCGAAGGCAATGCCGACCGTGACGCGCTAGTACTCAACGCGTCAAGCACGGAAGAAGACCGCGCTACGATGCTCGCTCAGGCAGCAGATATCCCCCGCGAATCCACTGCCCACATCGTGCGACTTTCACTACTCATAGCCGGCGGAGTCATCATTCTGCTGGGCTTAATCGGCACTTTCTGGCCCCGCCGTAGAGCTTAGAGCTTGCAGCTCCTAAGCTCTACGGAAATTAAACGGACCTAGATGACGCGGACCAGCATCTTGCCGGTGTTAGCGCCACGCATCATGTCGAGAAAGGCATCGACAGTATTCTCGATGCCATCAACAACCGTCTCATCGTATGCAATCTTGCCTTCTGCAAACCATTGGGTCATCTTTTCCCGGAATTCCGATGCCAGAGGAAGGTAATTGGCCAGGGTGAACCCCTCAAGCTTTAGCCCACGCGTGATGATGTTGGCCATGTTGTCCGGACCTGGCGTGCGGTCAGTGGAGTTATACCCCGCAATAGCACCGCACAGAGCAATACGCCCGCCGTCATTCATGACATCGAGCGCTGCTTCCAGGTGGTCCCCACCGACGTTATCGAAGTACACATCCACGCCCTTAGGCGCCACAACGGCTAGCTGCTCACGAACGTTGACTTCCTTGTAGTTAAAGGCCTCGTCATAGCCGTACTTCTCCGTCAGCAATGCCACCTTTTCAGCAGAACCAGCTGAGCCAATAACGCGCCCGGCCCCCAACAGCTTGGCAATCTGGCCGACGGCAGTGCCCACAGCCCCTGCCGCGCCGGAGACAAATACCGTATCGCCTTCTTTCATCCCGGCAATAGCCGTCAGTCCGACATACGCGGTAAGACCCGTCATGCCTAGGATGTGCAGGTGCACTGACAGCGGAACACCTCCAATATCAGGTACTGGGCGGAACGTCTCCGCGTCTGCTTGAATGACATCGCTCCAGCCATGCTGGTGCAATACCGCGGTACCCACGGGCAAAGAGTCCGAAGCCGATTCAATAACGCGGCCGACCGCACCGCCAGTGATGGTCTCCCCGAGCGCAAATGGCGCGACATAGCTACGGGTGTCATTCATGCGCCCGCGCATATACGGATCAACCGAGACAAACTCATTGCGTACGCGGACTTGGCCCGGCTCAAGCTCACCGTACTCAACAGATTCCACGCGGAAATCATCATTCGTTGGCCATCCGTTTGGGCGGTTGATGAGTTGGATATGAGTGCTTGTGGTGTTGGACATTGTGGGACCTTCTTTTAAAAGCTGGGTGGAAATTTCTACTGAGCTAAAGTACGAGCGCGAGTACTAGGGCAATGAGTCCAAGTGCTGGAATCACGCCCTGTTTTAACGCGGCAGCGCGCTTGTCAGCACTAAAGACGAACAGAACAACAGCAGCGGCGACCATGGAACCGGCGCCTACAAACACCAGCGTTGCGCCAACAGCCGGGTTCCCCAGGGCGAGATAGACCAAGCCGACAAAGACCGCGATGGCAAGGAAGAGGTTGTAAAACCCTTGATTGAAAGCCATCTCCTGCGTGCTACGCGCTTGTTCTTCGGTGAGCCCGAAGGTAGCGCGAGTGCGTTTGCCAGTCCACGCGAGTGACTCCATATAGAAGATGTAGACGTGGATGAGGGCGGCGAGCCCTGTGAGGATGAAAGCTGCAGTCAGCATGTCGCGATCTTTCTGGAGTGTGCGACGAAACCAGCGCCGCTTTTGAACTGAACGGTTCAAATATATACTGAAACGAACGGTTCAGCAACGGCGAGAAGGGAATCTCTCATGACACGCACTGCCGCATTCGATAGAGAAACGGTCATCCGCGCAGCACGCGATGTGTTTTGGCGCGAAGGCTACGCCGAGACAGCCCTGCCCACATTGGAGAAAGCGACGGGGCTAAATCGCTCCAGCATTTACAACAGCTTCGGTTCAAAGCGCGGGCTTTTCGATGCCGCCGTGGACAACTACCTCAACGAAGTTGTACGCCCCCGTCTTCGCCCTTTGCTTGCCGAAGATGTCGCCCCCACTGCCCTATCTGACTACCTCTCGGGTTTGAGTAAGGCCTTTGAAACGTTGGAGTCAGCCCCCGGCTGTCTACTCGTCAATGCCACTGGCACTACTTTGGCCCACGACCCTGAAGTGTGCCGCGTTATTGCCAACTATCTAGAGGAGCTTCGCAGCGCCTTTGCTGCGGGCGTACGCGCCGCTAAACCGCATCTGGATTCCCCCGCCCAGTCCCGCCTTGTTGACGCCATAACCGCGATGACGATTAGCAGCTTCACGTTAGTGCGTGTTGACCATTCGCAGGCCATCAGAACCTTGGATACTGCCCGCAAGCTTCTCACAGCAGGTACTGACGAGCGCTAGAGTCCGCCTTCATCTCGAGATCGAAAAAATCCCCCGGCAACTGTCGGCGTGAACCAACGGTTGGCGGAGGATTTTTGAAGTAAAGCTCTAAATTACTTGAGCTCGACGGAAGCGCCAGCTTCTTCCAGCTTAGCCTTAGCAGCCTCAGCGTCGTCCTTGTTTGCGCCCTCGAGGATAGCCTTAGGTGCGCCCTCAACGAGCTCCTTAGCTTCCTTCAGGCCCAGGCCGGAAACGATTTCGCGAACAGCCTTAATAACGCCGATCTTCTTTGCGCCAGCGTCGGTCAGGACAACGTCGAACTCGTCCTTCTCTTCAGCAGCAGCAGCGTCTGCACCTGGTGCAGCAGCAGCAACAGCAGCTACAGGAGCAGCAGCGGTTACGTCGAAGACCTCTTCGAATTCCTTAACGAACTCAGAGAGCTCGATGAGGGTCATTTCCTTGAACGCTTCAATGAGCTCGTCCTTGGTGAGCTTAGCCATGGTAGGCATCCTTTCTTTAGTCGAACTTTTCTAAATCCGACATGTTGTAGATTGTGTTGCGCACGTGGTGTGCGACTTAAGCTTCCTTCTTCTCCTGCAGTGCAGCCGAGAGGCGTGCAATCTGAGAAGCAGGGGCATTGAACAGGCCAGCAGCCTTTGCCAAGTTGCCCTTCATTGCGCCAGCCAGCTTTGCGAGAGTGGTCTCGCGGTTGTCCAGGTCGGCGATAGCCTTGACTTGGTCGGCAGACAAAGCGTTGCCGTCCATGTAGCCACCCTTGAGAACGAGAGCCTCGTTATCATCGGCGAACTTCTTCATAACCTTGGCAGCGTCGACTGCTTCGCCCTTAATGAAGGCGATAGCGGTTGGGCCGGTCAGGTGTTCATCAAGGCCTTCGATGCCAGCTTCGTTGGCAGCGATCTTGAAGAGGGTGTTCTTGGCGACGGAGTAATCAACATCAAAGCCCAGGTTGCCACGCAGCTCCTGAAGCTGTGCAACAGTCAGGCCACGGTACTCGGTGATAACGATGGAGGAAGATTCAGCAATCTTCTCCTTCAGCTCAGCCAAGTCCGCAGTGTTCTTTGGGTTTGCCATTTCCTTACTCGCCTCCTTTCAAAACATCTCTTTTGTTCCGCCGGAGCCAATCTGATGTCAAACATCAAAAAAGCCCCGTGCAAGAGCACGAGGCACACAATCAAGCCAATCTAATGGCCAGAGTGCAACAAGCGTCTCCTGCGTGGGCTGCCCCAATGAGTGCGGGGTCCTTCGATCCGAATACTTCAGATAACCTACGGTCTTCGGTGAAACTTGAGCACGAACCCTCACTTGGAACCAAGGGGGTTCGTCCAAACTTCGGGTATTACTCTAACGCCCTACTACCATATTCTCCAAATCACGGCCCATACCACGTACATATTGTTTCGTCGCCCATCGCTGAACGATGCGTGCTGGGCCCTTAAATAACCGTGCTAACCACCAGGAATGCTGCGAGAAGGCAACACACCGACCGATGACGTCATTCTCGGAATTCAGCTCAATAATGAAGGCCTCTTCGCCGCATTCGATGTGCCCGTACATGGTTCCATAGACCAAAGCCACCCGTCGTGGACTGCGCTCAACGGAGATGATTCGGCATGGCGATACCGTCGGTCCAAAATACAGCTGAACCGTCTCCCCTGGCTCAGGACTACCGTCGACCCGAACAAAGGCAGATCGATGTGCCCTCCAGGACACCAGGTTTTCGACCGCGCGCGCGAAATCTTCCTCACCCCGACCAATGCTGCGCGCGTAGTCAACGACGTGCCAAGAATCATCGGGGTACCACTTGGCATCAGCAAGTAATAAACTCGCCCCCACTAACTTGTGCGGGTAGGACAAGCCTTGATTACTGGAATTCTTGTTGTCTTGCATCAGTACTCCACGTTTGTGGTCAGGCTGCTACTTCAAGGTTTCTTCAAGGTCATCAAGGATTTCATTGGCGCCTATCACGCCGATCCCAATCATCCAGGTTTCGTCTTCGAACTCGTGAACGTTGCCCTGCTTGACTGCTTCAGACTCTACCCACAACTCAGAAACCGCAGGATACGTAGTCGCCTCTGCAGCCCCAGGAATAGTGTAGAAAATGACATCTCCGTCAATCTCCGCGAAGTTCTCTGGGGAAAGCTCCATCATGGAGTACTCGTTCCAGTCTCGCTCCCCGAGATCGAATCCAACTTGTTCCAGGACTGATCCTGAGAACGTCTCTGGACCGTACAAACGGAAGTTGTCGGGCCGGAACCGCACCATTGATGCGCTCTGACCTTCGGCATCAATATCTTCGCCGAGCTCTTGGGCACGGGTATCAAGGTCAGCGATTAATTGCTGCATCTCATCTGCTTTCCCTACTGCGGCCGCGGTTATTTCTGCTTGTTCATGCCAGTTAGTTCCTGACCCCTCAGACATTACGGTCGGGGCGATTTCAATGAGCTGCGCATAGATTCCTTCGTGGCGCACTTTCGCCCCGATGATCAGATCAGGCTCCAATGCCGCAATCTTTTCGATATTTGGCTCTGCGGTTTGGCCCACCGATTCCGTGCCAGCCAGTTCGTCTTGAAGGTACCCCGGGAAACCTGTCTCCGCGCCAGACTCCGTTGCACCCACCGGGGTGATTCCCAATGCCAACAAGGCGTCTAAGTGCGGAGAGTCAATCACTACCACACGTTGTGGCGCTTCAGCGAGATCAGTGGTGCCCATTGCGTGCTCCACCGTATATCCGGCGTGTGTGGAGCCGGTGGTTGGGGCTGGATCATCGGTCGACGCCGACGAACAGGAACTGATAAGCAGTACAGGCCCCAGAAGAAGTGCTGCTACTGTGGCGGACCTGCGGTTGCGCAGGTGGGTAATTGTCATTTCCTAAAATTACAACATCCAAAGCAAGTCAGGCAAGCCTTGCCTAAAAAGTTGCGTCATGGTACAAAAAGCGCCCCTGCCACCGAAGCAGCAAGAGCGCTTAATACAGTTATAAGAACCGAAGAGAATTACTCAGCGAAGTTCTTCTGTACAGAAGAATCAACTGGGATACCAGGGCCATTGGTGGTGGACAAGGTGATCTTCTTCAGGTAGATACCCTTGGAAGATGCTGGCTTGATACGCAGCAGCTCGTCGAGCAGAGCGCCGTAGTTCTCAGCCAACTTCTCAGCGTCGAAGGAAGCCTTGCCGATCATTGCGTGCAGGTTAGCTGCCTTGTCAACGCGGAAGGAGATCTTGCCGCCCTTAACGTCAGCAACTGCCTTAGCAACGTCGGTGGTGACGGTGCCGGTCTTAGGGTTAGGCATCAGACCACGTGGGCCCAGAACGCGAGCTACGCGGCCAACCTTGGCCATCTGGTCTGGAGTTGCAATAGCAACGTCGAAGTCCAGGTTGCCAGCGTTGATTGCCTCAAGAAGAGCCTCGGTGCCGACTACGTCAGCGCCTGCAGCCTCAGCCTCGGTTGCCTTCTCGCCTTCAGCGAAGACAGCAACGCGAACGTCCTTACCAGTGCCGTGTGGCAAAGATACGGTGCCGCGAACCAGCTGGTCTGCCTTACGTGGGTCAACGCCCAAACGGAAAGCAACGTCAACGGTTGCGTCGTAGTTCTTGGAGGAGGTTTCCTTAGCCAGCTTTGCAGCCTCGATTGGGCGGTACAGACGACCCTTGTCAACGAGTTCCGCAGCGGCCTTGTATGCCTTGGAGTTCTTGCTCATTTAAATCAAATCCTTATGAATGAGATGGTGGATTGGTGTGGTGTTTAGCGGGCCGAAGCTGGCCCTGCCACATGAAGTTGTTTATTCTGGAGCGCCGTCAACGGTGATGCCCATGGAGCGAGCGGTACCAGCGATGATCGCTGCGCCAGCTTCGATGTCACGTGCGTTGAGGTCTTCCTTCTTGGTCTCTGCAATTTCCTTGCACTGATCCCAAGTCACGGAGCCGACCTTGTCGGTGTGAGGAACGCCGGAGCCCTTCTTCAGACCTGCAGCCTTGAGCAGCAGCTTAGCTGCTGGTGGGGACTTCAGGATGAAGTCGAATGAACGGTCTTCGTAGACGGTGATTTCTACTGGGACAACGTTTCCGCGCATGGATTCGGTTGCAGCGTTGTACGCCTTGCAGAATTCCATGATGTTAACGCCGTGTGCACCCAGTGCAGGACCGACTGGAGGAGCTGGGTTAGCAGCGCCTGCTTCGATCTGCAGCTTGATGAGGCCAGAAACTTTTTTCTTCTTCTTAGGAGCCATCGAATTACCTCTTTCCGTGATACCGGGTTATCCCGCCACGATGAATAGCAGGGCCCGTCCGGATGCCACCTTTGTGGCCACCGGGGATATAAATGAAAAATCGACGTGTGCAAGAAATTTACACACGTCGACCAAGCCTAATCTAGATACTAGGCATTACCCAAATTAGTTGATGCGCTCAATCTCAGTTGGAGACAGCTCAACTGGGGTCTCACGGCCGAAGATGGAAACCAGGCCGACCATCTTGCCGGTTTCTGGATCAATCTCAGAGATGGTTGCAGAAACAGAAGCGAATGGGCCGGACAGGATGGTGACTGCCTCGCCAACGACGTAGTCGTGTGCGTACTTCTTTGCTTCTTCCTTCTCTGGCATGGAGATGACCTGCTCGCCCTCGGCTGCGTTCGCTGCTGCATCGCCTGCAGCCGCTGCGCCTTCCTTTGGCAGCAAGAACTTCGCAACATCGCGGTGCTTAACAGGGGTTGCATTGCCCTCATTACCCACGAAGCTGGTCACACCTGGGGTGTCACGAACAACGGACCATGCAGCATCATTGAGGTCCATGCGAACCAGAACGTAGCCCGGAAGCAGCTTGCGCTTAACAAGCTTCTTCTTGCCGTCCTTGTTTTCAACAACCTGCTCAACTGGAACAACTACGTCGAAGATGGAGTCTTCAACTTCCAAGGTCTGGGCACGCATGTCCAGGTTGGTCTTAACCTTGTTTTCGTAGCCGGAGTAGCACTGAATGATGAACCACTGACCTGGAAGCTCCTTGAGTTCCTTGGTGTACTTGCGCAGACGACGGCGGTAATCTGCCTCAAAGTCAGACTCGCCTTCGGCAGCTGCATCTTCAGCGTCTGCTGCCCCTGGCTCAGCAGCTGCTTCTTCTGCAGGAGCGTCCTCTGCCGGAGCTTCTTCAGCAACCTCAGCGCCCTCAGCGTCAGTAACGTCGGATTCAACAGCGTCAGACTCAGCCGCTTCAGCCTCGACGGCTTCGGTTTCAGCTTCAGCAGCTTCTACTGCCTCTGCTGCCTGGGTCTGCATGGATTCGATAAAAGCTTCACCAAGGTTGTTGCCGGTGTCCTCAGGATTGGCGTTCGTGCTCTCGTTGTTCTCGGTCATAATGTGCTCCATCTTCAATAAATTATCCCGCCGTTCCACGGAGAGGAACTAGCGGGATGATAGTGAACTTAGCGGCCATTCTACTGTAAAAAAGCCAGTTTGTATAACGCTAGCGAACTAGCAGCCATTCTATGCCCATGCCGGTCACAGAATCTACGCCCCACACAAGAGCGGTCAAGATAATCAAGAAAGCGAAGACCACGAGAGTGTACTGCAGCATTTCCTTCGCGGTAGGCCAGACGACCTTCTTCATTTCAGAGACAACCTCAGGCACGAATGCCACGGCACCGCCGCCTGGCTTGCTGTCGCCTTCGCCCGCCTCAACGCGGACTACACGCTTGTTCTGGTAAGCATCCGAGGACGTTTCAGCAGCACCAGAGAGTTGGCGCTTGCCAGTTGGGCGTTGTGCCCCAGAATTATCAGTCACTGCGAGAATGCTCCTCTAAGGAAAATACGTGCAAAGATCTTCGATGATCTTGTTGAACCTGAACGAGTCTATCAAAGCCAGCCAAGGTGGCCAACCATCAGATAAAAGTTAGGCCCGACCATTGCTGGCCGGGCCTAACTATTTCTTTGGCAGGGGCGACAGGACTCGAACCTGCAACCTACGGTTTTGGAGACCGTTGCGCTACCAATTGCGCCACGCCCCTTTGAGACGATGGTTATGTTACCAGAGTCATCATCTGGGATATAAAAAGTACCCAGCTTCTTCAATTTCACAATCGAAGTTGTGGGAGCTTTTACCCGGTAGCGATGGCGAGAATTGAACTCGCGACACAGCGATTATGAGTCGCTTGCTCTACCACTGAGCTACACCGCCAGAGGCCATTTACTAACCAAGATTACAAACCGTGGCGATAAATGAACAGAGCCCCCTGACAGAATCGAACTGTCGACCTTTTCCTTACCATGGAAACGCTCTGCCGACTGAGCTAAGGGGGCTTAGCTTCTTTGATTATGTGCTTTCGCGCTCTCTCTGAAGCCTTGAAAAGATTAACCCGAAACGAGTTACAAACACAAATCGCCAGTTAATCGCGCATTTTCTTCACGACATTTTGGAGTAAAGATGCTCAGGCCTGCCCGCTGCACCGTAGCGCAGACGAATCTGGACAACGCCTTGGCTCGCCATCGTGGCGAGGCGGCGTTGCGCTGTTGCGCGGGAGACGCCAGCAATTTCAGCAGCTTCGGCGGCGGAGAGTTCGCCGCTCTCTAGAGCATCGAGAAGCAACTGCTCTGTCGATGAACTGGAAACCGGCAGCGTAGGTGCCGCCCCATGCAATATGGACATAGCTTGATCAATCTTGTCCTGGCGCAACCCGCGCTTGCCCTCCACCACGTGGCGGTAGCGGGCATAGCGGTCGAGGCGTTCCAGCAATTGGGCGCGCTGAAATGGCTTGAGCAAATAGCCCAAAGCACCCGCGCGCATAGCCCGGCGCACTGTGGCGGCCTCATCCGCCGCGCTGAGAATGATTGCGTCAATGCCGGTGTGGTGGACCAGCTCAATGCCATCACCATCAGGCAGAAAGACATCAACCAGCATCAAATCAGGCGGAAATGACTTGATGGCTTCCTGCGCCTCAGAGATGGTGCGCACCGAATTTTGCACGGTGAATCCTGGAGCGGAGTCAACCATTTCCGCGTGAATGCCGGCGACCCGGAAGTCATCATCGACAACCAGCACAGACCATGTGCGATCAGTCATTTACTTGTCCTCCTCTTGCACTTCACGGTAGTTCACGCTGTCGTCGGGTTCCATCACTTCGGGCAAACGCGCGCCAAATACTGCTCCCCTGCCAGACTTTTCACCACCGGGTTCAATAAGCCATACTTCGCCGCCGCGGCGCCGCGCCATGTCTTGTGAAAGCGTCAGTCCAATACCGTGACCATGAATATAGTCCTTAAGCTGCCCGTTGTCTTTGTCATCCTCAGCTGGTTTCTTTGGCTGATGGGCGAACGGGTCGGTGCCCGGCGTAATGCCCGGTCCGGAATCGGCCACGACGATGACCAGCTGATCGGCGTCATCCAGCAGGGTGACCTCCACCGACCGCAATTCATCGCTAGCTACGGCTGCTGTCACGGCATTGTCCACCAGATTGCCCAGCACGGTAGCTACGTCTTCTACTTCAGCAACGTTGCCCAGCACCAGCGTTTCTTCCCGGATTTGCAGGCTCACTCCCCGCTCCGAGGCTTCCAAAGACTTCGCACCCAAGAACGCCTGAAGGAATGGCTCGGTGATGAGCTCGACTCCCTCCAGCGGATAGTCCACGGGACCGCGGCTACGCATAGTATGCAGGAATTCTGTGGCTTCCTGCATGCGTCCTGCCTCCACCAAACCCGCGGCCACGTGAATGCGGTTGGCAAATTCATGGCGTTGCACGCGCAGCGCTGAAGTCATGGCACGCACGGAATCGAGCCGCTCCGATAGTGCCATCAAGTCCGTGCGGTCTCGCACAACGATGACCGAGCCCAAAGCCTGCCCCCCGCGGTCCACAGAGCGTGCTTCCAAGAAAATTACTCTGCCATTGGCCACTACTCCATCGCGCGCAGTGCCTGCTTCCAAGTCAGCCACCACGTCATTAGCTAGATCCAAATCCGCAAGCGTCAGGTTCTCCGAATCAAGAATTCCAAAGATGCGGTTAGCTGCCCCATTGCTCAGGCGGATAACACCATCAGTATCCAGCGCAATCACGCCATCACCTACACCATCCAAGACCGCCGCTTGGTTTTGCACCAGCACCACCAGCTCCTCAGGCTGCAAGCCCAAGGTCAGCTTCTCCCAGCGCCTGCGCAAAATCAGCGAGGCAATCAGGCCGATGACCAATGCCAACAGCGCAGCTGCGCCAATAAACAGCAGTTTGCGGGGCAAGTCATCAAATACACCAGCACGTTCAAAGCCGACGCTGACTTCGCCGACTGGCGTATCACTGCCTGGGGCGAAGACCGGAACCTTCGCGCGGGCGGATTCGCCCAAGGTTCCGCGCTCCCAGGCCACAACTTCGCGGCCCTCCATCGCTTCAGAGAAGCTAGTGCTTACCAGCAGGTTCAGCAGGTCCTCATCCGGGTGTGCCAAGCGCATGCCGTTTTGGTCCGTGATGACCACAAACAAAGCTCCAGTGGACTGCGAGGCCGCGACCGCGTACTGCTGCAGCGGCCCCTGGGCAAGTTCTTCCGCGGGCGGGTTTTCCTCATCTTGCGCTTCCTCGGCCACCAGCTCACGCACTTCAGGTTCAGCAGCCACGGTGCGCGCGATCATGAGGGCGGAGGTTTCTGCTTCATCGCGAAGCTGCGCCATGCTCAACCCGATGAACACCGCAGTGCTGGTGGCAACAACTGCCACCACGGTGAGCAGCTGCAAAAGCAGCACGCGGGTGGTAAAGCGCATGAGTGAAACTTCCTTAACCGTTCGAGGGTGAAAATATCATTTGAGCACGCCAAACCATGGAGTCCAAACTCGGTGAACTAAATGCACTAAACGATGACTTTGCACTATTAATAACCCAAAGCACCAAACACTTGGCTAGTGACTAAGCCCACTTTAGGCTAACGCTAGTCTTCCAGGGCACTTCGATGTTCCTGGGGTTACTGCAACAGTTCCCATTCAAGGAGTCAGGATGTATTCCCCCACCATTTACACGTTGGCCGCCGAATACGCGCCGAGCCACACGTTGTCCGACGGAATCCTCGTCGGTTTGGGCTTTGCCATGATTGTCACTTTCATGACGCTCATTATGATCGGCCGCTCTACCCCCATGGTTGCGCTGATTTTGGTCCCCACCATCTTCGGCCTGATCGCCGGTGCCGGTTTGGGCATTGGCGATATGGTCATCGACGCCATCAAGGACATGGCGCCCACAGCGGCGCTGTTGATGTTCGCCATCATGTACTTCGGCATCATGATTGACGTCGGCTTGTTTGACCCGCTGATTCGCGTCATCACCCGCGCTTTGGGCAATGACCCGGCGAAGGTCGTGCTTGCCACCGCGCTGTTGGCTGGCGTTGTTTCTCTCGACGGCGATGGTTCAACCACCTTCATCATCACTACTTCGGCGATGTTGCCGCTGTACTTACGCTTGGGCATGAGCCCAGTGGTCTTGACCGTGGTTGCGGGTCTTATCAACGGCACCATGAACATCCTGCCGTGGGGCGGGCCTACTGTGCGCGCAGCGGCAGCCTTGGGCTTGGACCCAGCTGAGGTCTTCGTGCCGATGATCCCATCGCTGGTTGCTGGCGTCGTCATTGTCTTCGCATTCGCCTGGTTCCTCGGCATTGCTGAGCGCAACCGCTTGGGCGGCAAGATTGATTCCTCCCGCTTCAATAGCAACGCTGACAATGCTGACAATGCTGACGATGATTCCTCCACCGGTGGCACCGGCGGCAGCTCCCGCGGCACGAACAATGACACCCCACGTGGTGACGGCACCGGCGGCAACGGCGGTGGCGGCGTGCTTGTTGATGTCCGTGAGAACAAAGTCGATGAACATGTCTCGATCAGCTCCTATGAGGATGAAGACTCTCAAGACGGACTGACCGACACCATGCTGGATCCGCACCGTGCGACGTTGCGCCCGAACCTGATTTGGTTCAACCTGATTTTGACCATCGTGGTCATGGTCGCACTGGTTGCTGACATCTTCCCACTAGCATTCGTGTTCATGGTCGGCACCGGCCTGGCATTGGCCGTGAACTTCCCGAAGGTCAAAGACCAGGCAACGGAAATGCTGGCGCATTCCTCCTCCATCGTCGGCGTGGTCTCCATGGTTCTAGCAGCAGGTGTCTTGGTTGGCGTATTCTCCGGCACCGGCATGGTCGATGCAATGGCAGCGTGGATTACCTCCATCATCCCGGATTCGATGGGCGCTTACCTCGCCCCAATCACGGGCTTGCTGTCCATCCCGATGACCTTCTTCATGTCCAATGACGCTTTCTACTTCGGCATCCTGCCGGTACTTTCTGAAAGCGCCGCACACTTTGGCATCGAGCCAGTTGAGATGGCGCGCGCCTCCATCACCGGCCAGCCAGTGCACATGCAGTCCCCTCTGGTGCCAGCTATCTTGCTGCTGGTGTCCTTGGCCAAGGTAAACCTAGGCGACCACCACAAAAAGGTTCTGTGGCGCGCAGTCATCGTTTCCCTCACCATGCTGGCTGTCGGCATCCTCGTCGGCGTCATCCCACTGGCCGCCTAAACGCGCCCCGCTTCAACTCAGCCCCCGAACACGCTCAAGGCTCAAACCCAGGGACCGCGAGCACCAGGGACGACGCGGGGGCTAAAGGGCTAAGCCACAAGGTTCAATGAAGAAATAAGTTGAGCCCCGTTTGGAACATCAAACGGGGCTCAACTTTTATTTGGTGCCAGGTAGAAGATTCGAACTTCTGAAGGCATACGCCGGCGGATTTACAGTCCGCTTCCTTTGGCCGCTCGGACAACCTGGCAGGCACTTTTCGGTGCGGTTAATTACTCTACTATGCACACCCAGCATCTAAGCAAATCGGCAGGTTAACCCGCACTTTCGTGCGTGTTAACGCTAAAGAACGGAGCGTGCGTGTTAACGCTTCGCCAAACGGGAATTCCCCTTGGCAACAAGGAAACCCTTAGCCGACGCGAGCAGCGGTGTAAGACGCCAGGCTCAACAACGCGTGGGTGGCTGGGATGTCCGGCAGTGCGGAGCATTCGGCGGAAACGATGTCGAGGTAACGCTGGACATCCGCAAGCGCGCGCTCACGGCCGCTAGATGCGCGCAGAAGCTCCAATGCACGCTCCACGTCAGCATCGGCCTCCAAAGGGCCCGTGAGCAAGCCACGAAGGCCCTCTCCGGCTTCAGATTCCTCTTCCAGGGCATACAGAACCGGAAGGGTGAATACGCCCTCACGCAGGTCTGTGCCCGGAGTCTTTCCGGACTCCTGAGAATCGGAGAAGATGTCGATGATGTCATCAACGATCTGGAAGACCATGCCGATTGCGCCACCGATGGTGCGCAGCGCTGTGGCCTGCTCCTTCGTTGCACCGGAATGGTAAGCACCCAAGTAGCCTGCAGAAGCGATCAGAACCGCGGTCTTTTCTTTGATAACCGCCATGTAGTGCTCAATCGGGTTGGCCTCACCCGCGCCGATGGTTTCACGCATCTGGCCGGTGACTAGCTCTTCAAAGGTCTCAGCAAAGTGCTCAACGGTGTGGGTATCCAGCTGGCTCATCAAACGGGAGGCATGCGCCAGCAGCGCGTCACCCGCGAGGATGGCAACGGAGTTATTCCAGCGGGAGTTCGCTGATTCCACGCCACGGCGGCGGTCAGCTTCATCCATGACATCGTCGTGATAGAGCGTTGCCACGTGCACCATCTCCACGACGGTGCCGGCTTTGACAACGTTGTCGCTGCCTGGCGTCTGGCCGTACTCGGACGCCAAAAGGGCCATTATGGGGCGGAAACGCTTTCCGCCAGCTTCGGAAAGATGCTGCGCTTTGTCGGAAACAAAGGACGCTCCGCGGTTGGTTTCATCGTGCAGCAAGCGTTCAACGGCGGCAACGCCGGCAGCAATGCGATCATTGAGCTGGTCATCCCCCAGATCCACGGCGTGGTTGCTCATTGTGTACAGGTCCTTGTGCTCGATAAAACTAAATTTAGACAAACAATAACCGTAGTCGAACTAAGGTGCATAACCCACTTCAGGGTACCCGCGTGCGACAATGGTTCGCATGGTTGAGCTTTTTGATGTTGCTGTCATCGGCGCGGGCCCCAGCGGAGCAGCAGCAGCACTGCATGCTGTGCGCCGCGGTTTTGAGACCGTGTTGATTGATTCTTCGGAATTTCCGCGCGATAAAACGTGTGGTGATGGCCTTACCCCGCGGGGTATGCACCAGCTGAACCAGCTTGGCGTTGAGGTCAACGCCACCTATCGCAACAAGGGTTTGAAGCTGCACGGTTTCGGGACGTCGGCGACAGCTCCGTGGCCAACAACATATCCGTGTGCCGAGGGCACAGCGTTGCAAAGGCACCACTTGGACGCCTTGCTTGTCGATTCCGCCGTCGCCGCCGGCGCTACCTTGCTCGCCGGAACCCCGGCTACAAACCCCGTGCTAGAGGGCAATCGCCTCACCGAATTCAGCGTTGGCGATACCCAGATCCGCGCGCGTGAAGTCATCATTGCGGATGGCGTGCGCTCTACTTTTGGGCAGAAACTGGGCCGGCAATGGCACAAGGGCGAGGTCTTTGGCATTGCCGCGCGCTCTTACTGCGAGTCCCCGTTTTCTGATGAGCCGTGGATGCATTCGCACGTGGAGTTACGCGATGAAGACGGCGTGGTGCAACCAGGTTATGGCTGGATTTTCCCGATTGGTGACGGCTCGGTCAACCTGGGCTGTGGCGCCTTGTCCACGGAAAAACGCCCGGCAAAAGTGAATACCAAAAAGCTGCTGTCGCTGTATGCCAGCCAGCAGCGGGAAAAGTGGCAACTCGGCGATGAGAAGTTTGTCACATCCGCTGCTTTGCCCATGGGTGGTGCGGTGTCCAACGTGGCTGGCGCGAACTGGATGATTATCGGTGACGCCGCCGCTTGTGTGAACCCACTCAACGGCGAGGGCATTGATTATGGCTTGGAAACTGCAGCGCTTGCGGCAGAACTACTAGGCACCAACAAAGACCTGACTTTAGTGTGGCCTGACTTGTTGCGTCGCGAGTATGGCGAAGCTTTCATGTTGGCGCGCACGCTTGCCCGCGTACTGACCTACCCGCAGTTCCTCCCGCTGGCTGGCCCTATTGGGCTGCGCGGACCAATGCATGTTGCTGCTCGTTTGATGGGCAACCTCATTACCGAGGAAGACCGCGATTTCACCGCCCGCCTGTGGCGCGCCGCCGGCAGCGTAGTTTCCACCGCCCGTGCTGGCTCGCCTCTCTGGGACTCCACGAACTAGTAGCCCTTAGGCCGCGGGCTTTACCGCGGAGTGAAGCGCCACGATGCCGCCAGTGAGGTTCTTCCAGCCGGCTTCCGTCCAACCGTTGCGGTTGATCACTGCGGCTAGCTCTTCTTGTTCAGGCCATGCGCGAATGGACTCGGCCAAGTAGACATAAGCGTCTGGATTCGAGGATACGAAGCGCGCAATGGGCGGTAGAAGGCGCATCAAATATTCTTTGTAGAACGTGCCGAAGACCGGGATTACTGGCTTGGAAAATTCGGCCACGGCAAGGCGACCGCCGGGCTTTGTCACACGTGCCATCTCGCGTAGACCCAGCTCAAAGTCGTGGATGTTTCGCAGGCCATAAGAAATGGTCACAGCATCAAAGGTGTTGTCTGCGAACGGCAGTTTCATGCCATCACCGGCGACCTTGGGCACGTCACGGTCGGTGCCCGCTGCCAGCATGCCGCGGGAGAAATCACACGCCACACACCACGCGCCCGACTTGGACAGCTCAACAGTGGACACCGCGGTACCAGCGGCAAGGTCAAGTACTTTTTCACCCGGCTGCAGGTTCAAACGCTCGCGCGTGTTCTTGCGCCATCGACGGTCCTGGCCAAAGGACAAGACGGTGTTGGTGATGTCGTACTTCTCCCCGACGGCGTCAAACATGGACGCAACGTCGAGGGGCTTCTTGTTTAAATCTGCCTTTTTACCCACGCGGAATAGTTTAAGCTACGCGCGCACCAAGAGCGCGAGCAGCCCACCTCGGCAGCTCTGGGCGCTGCCCCAAAATGGTCAGCGGAACCTTTCGCGTGGACTCTAGAACTTCCTCGTAATAGCCTATGAGCTGACGGCATAGCGCTTCCCAGGTTTTGTTCTCAATAAAGGCACGCGCATGCACGCCGAAGTCGGGGCTATCAATGGCATCGACTGCCGCCGGCAAGTCTTCAATGAAGGTGTCTACCTCCAACAGGTAGCCGTTAACGCCTTCTTCGATGAGGTCTACTGGACCACCCGCGCGTGGGCCGATGGTAGGAACGCCAGAAGCTTGAGCTTCCTGGATTGCCTGACAGAAGGTTTCAAACTCGCCCGCGTGCACGAAGATGTCCAGGGAAGCATAAGCATGTGCGAGTTCTTCCCCGCCCAAGGCACCGGTGAATACGGCGTTGGGAAGCTGAGCTTCCAGCAGCGGACGCTCCGGGCCATCACCAACAATGACCAATTGAATATCCTCGCGGTCATTTAACGCGGAGAGGCGGTGCACGCCCTTCTCCGCGGCAAGGCGTCCCACGAAACCGACGATTCGCTTGTTCCCCGTTGGCTCCCACTGCTTGCGCAGTGACTCAGAGCGCTTGGAAGGATGGAAACGTACCGCGTCCACACCACGTCCCCAGTGGCGGACATTTTTGATGTGGTGATGTTCTAAGTCTGCGATGGTCAAAGAACTCGGCGCCAGTGTCATCTGGCAGGAATTGTGGATGGTGCGCAGCCATTCCCACACCCCGAAGGCCAGCGCTGAAAGCTGATACTTGGTGGCAAAGCCCGCCACGTCAGTTTGATAAAGCGCCACCGCGGGGATGCGCAGCTGGCGTGCGGAGAATGCCCCAGCAGCGCCCAAAACAAACGGGCTTGCCAGGTGAATGATGTCTGGTTGGAATTCACGAAGTTCGCTATCCACCACAGTGGTTGGTACACCGACGGGCAACGAATCAATCATTGGAACCTTGACGGTGGGCACCCTGCGGATGGGGAAACCAAGATAATCACTGACTTCTTCTTGGCCATCACGAGCCCCCGGCGCAATGACTATCGCTTCATGGCCTTCCCGATGTAGGTGCTCCAAAACTCGCAAAACCGAGTTGGTCACACCATTAATGTTTGGGAGGAAGGATTCCGCAACAATCGCTACACGCATAATCTCTCATCTTCGGCGAATAAGGTTATATTTGCGTAAAATCTGCACGAAATTGTGGATAATTTCCTTGCTACCCCGCTATTTGTGCAGCTTGGCGCATACGCGAACCATCCTAGTCACCGAAGCCCAAATTGGCAGTGACGTTCTTTACTCACCCCGCCCACTCAAGTGCGCGCTGAAGCCTATTCTTCGGCTTCCACGGATTCACGTTTGCGGCGGTAGTTCACCAGCCACCAGGCACCGCCGGCGATAAGGGAGCTAACTGCAGCGACAGACAGCGCAGGAATGATGGACAGTGTCCATTCGCGGCCCTCAACTTTGACGAGCTCGGGATTATCACCGGCAAAGGTCACCCAGACTTGCTGGCCTGTGGCAAGACCCGTGGGATAAAGCAGACCTGAAGATGGCTGGTAATAGATGCCATCGGCGTCCTGGTATTCCACAGCGGTGCGCATCCAATCAACACCAGTAATTGTGCCCAAGGCACGTTGCGGGTCAGCACCAATCTTCATGTCATTGATAAATGGCCCCACGACCATCGCCACGGCAGCCAGCAGTGCCGCAGCGTACAGACCCACGATCAGCTGGTTGACCCGGCGACGGACTCTAAAACGCATGGTGGCTAGAACGCATTCTTCGAAGAGATCTCTTGGTGCAGTGCCCGGCGCGACTGGCGGTTCACTCGCGCTTCCACCACCGTGATGCCCACGGCAAATTCGGCGAGTTCTGCCAAGGTATCCAGTAGCTCTTGGGCGGTATCAGCGCGGCGGTAGTCTAAGCCGAAGCCTTCGATGAGGGGCTCGATTTCTACTTCGTGTGGGGTGCCAAAGGCCTTTTCAAAGTCCCCCCGCAGGGAGTCCTGGCCAGTTTCAAGGGTTTCAAAAATACCGCCGCCATTGTCATTGGAGACGACGATGGTGAGGTTTTCTGGACGCACTTCATCAGGGCCGATGACCAGGCCAGTCAGGTCATGGAGGAAGGTGAGGTCGCCCAGCAGCGCCACGGTACGTGGTGCACGTGGCAGGTCGCGCTCACGGGTTTGGGTTTCAACGGCTACGCCGAGTGCTTGGGAAATGGATCCATCAATGCCGGCGGCACCGCGTGCGGAGTACACATCCACGCCATCAAAAGGCAAGCCCACCAGGGACATATCGCGGATTGGGTTGGAAGAACCAATGAAGATGGAATCCCCGACTGCCAAGGTATCGGCCACAGCGGCAGCCGCGTGCAGACCAGTGAAGCCATGCTCTTCATTCTCTAGTGCTTCGCGCACTGCATCAGAGCCTGCTTTGGCGGCGCCTTCACAAATCTTCATCCAGTCACGGGTTGGTTCACCGCTGACTTTGACGGTGGTGCCAATGCGCGCGTGTTCACCGCGCGGGTTGGTGATATCTGGAGTGCGCGACAGGCAAATCAGATCAACATCCGGGTCAGAAATCAACGCCATCACGTCGCGGTGCAAGGTCGGGTGTCCGACCACGATGACCTGATCGACACGGGTGTTAACCACATAATCATTCGCGGAGACCTGGTCTTTGCGGAAGACGCGTGCGGCAGCCGGGTGCACTGGGTGATACGGCGCTGGTGCGGTTGGTTCCGCAATGGTTGGGATGTCTTCGAGTCCTTCAACGGCCCAAGCTTCATCACCGGCAATCACCAATGTGTTGCGGGAAAGATCAACCTCGACTTCACCGTGGTTAACCCAGCCAGCCATCGGTGCGCGCTGCTGCGTGCGGTCAGTTGGAGCCGGCAGTGCGGAGGCGTCCAACAGCGGTGCATCGAGTGCGACGTTGATGTGGACCTGGCGGCGGGAGGTAAACGCCTCTGCCATAAATGGAATATCGGTAGGTTCAGCCACCTGCACGGTATCGGCATAAACGCCGAATAGCCCTTGCTGTTCAATTGTCTGCGAGGCACCAGTTCCCACTAGTCGCACGGGACGGTCAGCGCTGACAACTGCGAGAGGAACATGGCTATAGTGCGCTTCAATCATCGCCGGTAAGGCATTAGCCACAGCGGTGCCCGAAGTCATCATCACCGCAACGTGGCGGCCCGAGACCCGTGCTAAACCAAGCGCGAAGAATGCTGCGGTTCGCTCATCAATGCGGGTGTGAACGCGCACGTCTTCCCGCGCCAAAAGCGCCAATGACAATGGCGAATTACGCGACCCAGGGCAGATCACCACATCGGTAATGTGCCGGGAAAGCTGCGCTGCTACGGCTTGTGCGAGAACTAAAGACTTCGAATTCATGCCTCTAATCTACTGTGCGTGACCAAATTACCTATTGCCGCTGTCCAAAGATGTCATTGACCCAGTTCTCCACGTCTTCTGGATCTTCAGGGACTTCTGGCAAATCAGACATATCAGGCAACGGACTATCGGTTACCGTGGTGGTTTCCGTCTCCGTTTCAGTTTCAGTCACTGTTTCTGTCTGCATTTCAGTTTCGGTCTCTGTGACGGTTTCCGTTACTGGTGGGGGCGGCTCTTTATCGGCCTCATCCGCAGATGAGCGCCACAGGAATAGCAGGGCACCTGCTGCAAGCAAGGCCAAGGCTGCTATGACACCAAGGGTGACGGTCAGGCCGTTGCCTCCGCCGCCCCCGTTGCTGCCCGCGCCGCCAGTGTGAGCGCCAGCCGCGAAAGCTCCTGCCGCACCTGCCCCGCCCGCATAAGCTTGCTGGTCTTCGGGGAACTCATAGAAGCCTTCCGCTTGCGGCTGGTGAGAGTAGCTGTGCTGCGGGTTCTGTGGTTGCTGGGAGGCGTTGGGATCGTCTTCGCCGGGGAAGTATTGCCGTGGTCGATCATTCATGCCTCAACACGCTACCGGCAACCGTGTTCAGAAAGCCAAGCCTGTGCGGAGCCCATCGCATCATCCACAATGTGGTCTGGTTCAACAGGTTCATCGCCATAGAGGTCGCCGTTTCGGTCCATATCCTGCGCAATCGTCAGCATGAGATAACTGCCATCAGGGAAGTCATAGACCGTATTGGCGGAGGCGTAACCGGCGGTGGGTTGCCCGAAAGACACAGCATTTTCCAAGCCTTTGAACGCCAACATGGTGGCTTCGCCGGAGGAGGCGGTGCCTTCATCGACAAGCACGGCGATGGGTATATCGGTGTTCTTTTTCGCATCGACACTCAATGCTGTACCACCGCCAGTGGTGGAGGTGCCATCCACGGTGACTGGGGTATCGCCCATCGCCGAGTGGAAGAGCAGTGCATCACCATCAGGCAACAGCGGTGAAAGCCCAGCGAGCATTGGTCCCATATCGCCGCCGCCATTGCCGCGTAGGTCCACAGCCACGCAGGTGGCACCTTCTACTCCGGCCGCAATCGTATCGGCGTAGCCTTGCACGTTGGCGTTGCGGTTAACGCCAGGTACTTTCACGGTCACGATGCCGCCTTGGCTGTCGATGCTTGGCTGCTCCGCCGTTTCAATCGACTCCTCTACTTCCGCGCTCTGGCCTGGGGTGACCAGGTTGGAGTGCTTGCCGCCGGCAGCTTTAACTGCCTTCTTCAACGGCTCATAGAGCTCTTCCCGCGAGTCAGCGGATTCGATGGCTGCCTGGGCTTCTACTTTGGCGCGGGCAAACTCTTCCGAGTCCGCATAAATGCCTTGAGTTTCTGCCAGGGTCAGCACAGCGTTGCCGTAGCGTTGTGGACTGTCGTGGCCTAAAAAGATGGGCTTTCCGGTGTACATGGCACCCACGGTGGGGCCCAGGAAATACACGGCGGCAAGAACTGCACCAAGAATAACAACGAAAAGGGAGAGAAGAATCTTCTTAATCATTGTTCCGCCCTATCGTCAGTGTGCGCTTGCGCAGCGGTTCGACCGCAGAGATAGCCACAACGGTAAATAACCAGCCCACGCCTAAAAACACGGCAGCCATGGCGAAGCGTGCCAAGAAGTTGACTTCAGCCATTGCATTAGACAGCATCACCATGCCCACCATTGCGCCGAAAGCGAAACCAATGACAGACACAATGATAATTGGGCCCAGTGTTTCAAAAACTTGGGTACGGAAGTAGAAGCTGCGCTTCACGCCCATCAGGTGCAGTGAGCGGGTCAGGTCAGCTTGTTCAAAGAGTTGGGAAGACAAGCCCAGGAAGATAGCCATAGAGGACAAAGTGAAGCCAAATGCCAAGGTGAGTAGGCCACCCGTGGTGATATCACTGAACATCAAGAACACACCGGGTTCTTCATTCATCAAGCTAGTTAGTCCATCATTTCCGATTGGAGAAATGACCAAGAAGCCTGCGATGACTCCGAAAAATGCCATGGAAGCACTCCGACGCCATGTTGTTTTGGCATCGGCGACAATGCGCTGACTAGCCACAAAATGAGAGGTTCCTGGCGCGATGGATAGCATGCGGTAGAGCAACTGGAGTACGAAGGGGACGAACCAGTTAATCAGCATGATGTTGATGGAAAGAACTGCGGCAACGAACCCAACCGCACTAACACCCGAGTTGAGACTGGTTTGATTCACAAGAATGAGAGTGAAGATTGTAAATACGACGAAGATGATGACACCGCGGTATTTCAGGGCCGGTGGCATTTGTTTGCGTGAAACACCAAGAGGTTCCACACGCACGCGCTGCATACCGGCTACTGATGCGCCAATAGCCAGGACAAAGACCACCGCCGCGACTATGAGATAACCCCACCACGGCAGGATGAGCTCACCAGCCTTGATTTGTACATCTTGGAACGTGAGGTTAGTGAAAACCGGAACGAATAACACGCTGAAGAATCCGCCCAGAACAATCCCAATGAATGCCTGAACCGCAGTTTCCAGCATTGTCATGCGGGTGATGTCAGAAGAAGACAAACCGATTAGTCGCAGGGTTGCCAGTCGCTTTTCACGTCCCGATGCGCCCAGGACAGCAGCCTGCGCGGTAAGTGAGAAAATCGTGGGTAGCAAGAAAGCGCAGGCAAAGAGCGCGAGAATAACCCAGGTGTCCATCATGCTATCTTGCGGTCCCATTCCCAGCGCCTCGTGCAGAGCTGGGAAGTCTTCGGGTCGTTTAGAACGCGTGTAAAACATCCAGGTACCGCCTGCCACAAGGTAAGCGATTGTGGAGCTGACAGTCAGGCTCATGATGGCAAGAAGTGTCACCACGCCCGTACCGGTGCGAGTTTGCAGCGCGGCTTTGTGAAGGTCAAAGACTAGGGTGCTGGTTTTCATCGGCGGCCACCTACCAAACGATCGTCATGGATGATGCCGTCGCGGATTTCAATGCGACGTTCCATCCAATCAGCCACCTGCGCGTCATGGGTGACCATGACCAAAGCGGCGCCGGTACGCTGCACCACGGCGGAGAGCATCTGCATGACCTCGTGACCAGTTGCCTGATCCAGTGCGCCGGTTGGTTCATCGGCGAAGATGACAGCTGGGGAGGTCACCAGCGCTCGCGCAATAGCGATGCGCTGTGCCTGGCCGCCGGAGACCTGGCCAGGACGGCGGTCCACCAGCATTCCCAAACCAAGTTGGTTGAGCAGTTCTTGTGCTTTGTCACGCGCTGCAGAGCGCGAGGTTCCCTTGAGCATGGCTGGCAGCGCTACGTTGTCGAGTGCGCTGAGCTCTGGCAGCAGCTGGTGGTCTTGGAAGACGAATCCGAAGTCCGAAAGACGGGTGCGGGAGCGGGCGGCGTCGGAGGCATCGGAAAGCACTGCGTTGTTAAACACCACCTTGCCGGACGTTGGTGTGAGCACACCGGACATGCAGTGCAGGAGCGTGGATTTGCCTGAGCCCGAGGGGCCCATGATGGCGACGGTTTCGCCGCCTTTGATGTCGAGGCTGATTCCGGACAGAACTGGCGCGCCACCGAAGTCTTTGGTGACATCATCCAGATGAAGAATGCTTGCTGTGTTGTTTGCTGTATTTCCCATGCTCACTATTTCACTCGCTCCGGTATTTGAAAACCATGGTGCCAGCGTTGCACTTTCAGGTAGTGCTGGCACTACCCTGGGTGGCATGTGGAGAAAGCGCAACCGCGACAAACCCGGTGCAACGAGTGAGCAAACGCAGGCAGAAAAGATTGCTGAGCTCACTAAATCCCGGCGCGCCATCGCCGATGCCTATGAGGTGGAACGCTCCCGCATTGAGCGCGACTTACATGACGGTACCCAGCAATACCTTGTGGCAGCCTCCATCAAACTGGGCGAGGCACTGCTTGACGCCCCGCCGGAGGTAGCTGAACTTATCCACGCCGCGCAGCAGGACCTCAACGATGGCTTGGATGCCCTGCGCAAAACCGTGCACGGCATTCACCCACAGGTTTTGGCTGAGCGCGGACTAGTAGCCGCCGTCAAAGACATGGCCGCCGGCTACGGCCCGCACGTGCTAGTCTCTGCACCACATCCCTTGCCACAGCTATCCCCCAGTGTGCTTGCCGCTGGCTATTTCTTCTGCGCTGAAGCCCTGACTAATTCCGCCAAGCACGCCCCTGGCGCCGACGTTTCCGTCCTGCTCATCGCGGATAAGCACCTGCACATCACGGTGGTGGATCAAGGCCCCGGCGGCATTCGCCTCAAGCCCGGCGCAGGTCTTGCCGGCATGCGCGATAGGCTCGATGCCTTCGGCGGCTGGCTGGAAATCACCTCCCCCGAAGGCGGCCCCACTAGCGTCTCCGCGCGCATTCCGCTACTTGTTGACCGCGGGCAGCCCACCTTCACCGTAGGTAGTGCTGCAAGCAGCCCTACCTACGGCAGCAAAGCCGAAAGCAGCCCTAAAACCAACACGAATGAACAGTATTAAGGAGTAACAATGGCAGAACTTTCTATCGTTGTGGCAGATGACTCCGCGCTGCTTCGTGAGGGCATCGCAGGACTTCTTGAGCGCCGCGGGCACAAAGTAATCGGGCAGGCTTCCGGCGCGCCTGAGCTCATTGAGGTGGTCAAAGAACAGGTCCCGGACGTTGTTATTACGGACGTGCGCATGCCACCTTCGATGTCTGATGATGGCCTTCAAGCAGCAGTAACGCTGCGTGCGACCTACCCGAACCTGGCGGTCATGGTGGTTAGCCAATATGTTGCCCCGGTCTATGCTTCTGAGCTCTTCGCCGGTGCCACTGGTGGTACCGGTTACCTGCTCAAAGACCGCATCAGCGAAGTTGCATCTTTCTTGGATTCCCTCGCCATCGTGGCAAGCGGCGGCACCGTCATTGACCCAACCGTTGCCAGCGCTTTAATGTCCACGTCGCGTTCCGGTCTTGCCACGCTCACCCCGCGTGAGCAAGAAGTCCTCGAGCTCATGTCACAGGGCATGTCCAACAAAGACATCGCTGCCAAGCTTGTGCTGTCATCAGCGGCCGTGGCCAAACATGTCTCGAACATCTTCATGAAACTAGGCCTTGACGCATCCGAGGACAACCGCCGCGTCAAGGCCATCTTGGAGTATCTAGCTACTCAGAATCTGAAGTAGGATTCGCCAGCGTGTAGCACTCCCGTACGCGATTAAACCACCAGTCGCGGCGATCAGCAGGCGCGGCAAGAGCCTCCAACCGGTCTAGATCGGCGGCGATGGGGGCGGCGGACAAAGAGCCATCGACAAGCTGGCGTGGTGCGGCGACATCTTCTAAGAATAATGAGCCGGTGGCCAGGCCCGCTGCGGCCGGCACCACATCAATATCTTCATCGTCATAAATCTTCGGCAACGCCGCCACAGTGGCCAGCCCCATGGAAATGCCCACCGCGGTATCCAGTGCGGATGCAACGGTGACATCCATGTGGCGCTGACGCAGATTGCGCGCAATTTCTAAGGTCTTGCGCACACCACCGAGTGGAGCAGGCTTGACGATGGCCACGTCTGCCGCCTGCAAATCCGCCACGCGGTAGGGGTCACTGGCTTTGCGGATGGATTCATCCGCAGCCACGCGCACAAAAAGCCCGTTGCGCATGAGCTGGCTGCGCACCTCGGCGAGCTCCTCTGCGGTTCGGCATGGCTGTTCCATGTAATCCAGCGGCATCATTTCCTTCGCTGCTGCAATGGCTTCTTCCACGCTCCAGCCACCGTTGGCATCAACCCGAATAATGGGCGACAAGCTCGGATTATGCTCCACCGCGTACTCGCGCACGGCGTTAACCCGCGCGATATCATCGTGCAGGCTTTGTCCTGGCTCAGCCACCTTCACTTTCCAGGTGCGCACACCTGGATAGCGGTTCATCACTTCCGGCACTTGCTGCGCCGCAACCGCTGGGATGGTGCCGTTGACCTCGACTGTGTCTCGCACCAGTTCGGGGAAACCTTCGTAAGCTGCTTCCAGACCTGCGGCTAGCCACGACGCGGATTCTTGCGGACCATATTCCACAAATGGTGAGAACTCGCCCCACCCTGCCGGGCCATCAATCAATAGTGCTTCACGCGTGGTGATTCCGCGGAATTTTACGGCCAGTGGAAGCGCGACTACGTGCGCGCGGTCTAGGATATCGTCGATCTGCATGCTGCCTACTTTAGGCGGCGACTAGATTAGAGTGCATGACTGCAACCCGAACTTATAGCACTGACAACCCTTTCGATGCCTCCCAGTGGCGCACAGTGGAAGGTTTTTCCGACCTCACTGACATCACTTACCACCGCCACGTGGGCGAAGGCCGCGCGAACGGCATCGTGCGTATCGCGTTTGACCGCCCTGAGGTCCGCAATGCTTTCCGCCCACACACCGTGGATGAGCTCTACCGCGTTCTTGACCACGCACGCCGCACGCCGGATGTCGGAACGGTGCTGTTAACCGGCAATGGTCCGAGTGAAAAAGATGGCGGCTGGGCGTTTTGCTCCGGTGGCGACCAGCGCATCCGCGGCCGCTCCGGCTACCGCTACGCCGACGGTGAAACCGCCGATACCGTTGATGCCGCGCGTGAAAAAGTGGAAGGCGGCCGCCTGCACATCTTGGAAGTACAGCGTTTGATCCGCACCATGCCGAAGGTTGTCATCGCCGTAGTCAACGGCTGGGCTGCCGGCGGTGGCCACTCCCTGCACGTGGTCTGTGATCTGACCATCGCGTCCCGCCAGGAAGCCGCCTTCAAGCAGACCGATGCCGATGTCGGATCCTTCGACGCCGGCTACGGCTCTGCCTACCTGGCAAAGATGGTTGGCCAAAAGTACGCCCGCGAGATCTTCTTCCTAGGCCGCACTTACTCCGCTGAGCGTATGCAGCAGATGGGCGCGGTTAACATCGTGGCCGACCACAAAGACATTGAGCAAGAAGCTATCGATGCCGCCCGCGAAATCAACACCAAGTCCCCCACCGCGCAGCGCATGCTGAAGTTCGCTTTCAACCTCACCGACGACGGCCTCATGGGCCAGCAAGTCTTCGCCGGCGAAGCCACCCGCCTGGCGTACATGACCGACGAAGCAGTCGAAGGCCGCGACTCCTTCCTTCAAAAGCGCGACCCAAACTGGGATGAGTTCCCGTACTACTACTAGGACGTGCCACAGCCCCGAGCGAATCAATCACTCGGGGCTGTTTAGTATTTAGTGAAAATTTAGATGACGGCGTAGACCAAGGCACAGATGATAAAGCCTGCCAGGGAGAAAATGGTGGACAATACAGTCCACGTCTTCAACCCCTGTTTGACGGAAAGGCCCTGGTATTTGGTGACAATCCAGAAACCCGAGTCGTTGATGTGCGAAAGTCCAAGGGCACCAAAGCCAATCGCAAGCGCGAGGACCGCGGTTTCAAGTCCGCCAAGGCCGGCGTCCACAATTGGAGTGGCAAGAAGACCACCGGTGGTGAGCATCGCGACGGTCGCAGAACCCTGCGCTGCACGTAGTGCCAAAGACATCACATAAGCCATGAGAATCAGAGGCAAGTTGGCCGCCACGAGTAGGTCCGAGAGCACCTGTCCGATTCCAGATTCCACCAGTACGTTGGCGAAACCGCCACCGGCGCCGGTCACGAAGATAATGATTGCAACCGCAGGCAGCGCGGAATCGATAACGGATGAACCGTGGGAAAGGCTCCACTTCTGCTGACGTCCGAGCACGAACCAGGCAACGATTACTGCCACGATGAGTGCGACTGGCGAGGAACCAACGAAGGAAATAATGGAGTGCGCGGTACTTCCCTCTTCAGTTACCAGCGCGCCACCGGTACCAATGAGGATTTGAAGAATCGGCAGCAAAATCAAGCCGATGACGGTCCACGCAGAAGCTGGGTTCTCAACGGTTTCTGGCTCTTCGGTCGCGGGGGATTCGCCAAGCTCATATTCGCCCAACTTGAAGAACTTCGCTGCGAAGTAACCAATTACTACGGTCAGCGCGGAAATCGGCAAGCCAATCGCAAGCATGGTGCCAATATCGGCACCAACAAGTTCTGCGGCAGCAACAGGTCCTGGGTGCGGTGGCAATGCCACGTGCACGGTGAGCAAAGTACCCGCGACGGGCATACCGATCTTCAGCGGATGAATACCCGCAGCACGTGCAAAGCCAAAGATAATTGGCGCCAGAATGATGAATCCGACATCGAAGAATACCGGGATGCCTAGGATGAACGCACTGGCGACAATTGCCGCGATCACCTGCGTAGACTTCATTTTTCCTGTGAAATACCTCGCCAGCGCATCTGCGCCGCCGGAGAATTCAATCATCCGTCCCAACATCGCACCCAAGCCAACCACCACGATGACGGAACTGAGAGTATTGCCAATGCCTGTGGTGACAACCCCTACGGATTCAGCAAGCGGAATACCAGAGAGAACCGCTGTGCCGATGGCAACGATAAGAAGTGCTAGAAACGCTGGGACACGTACCCAAATCACTAGGGCCAGCAGAACCGCAATCGCGGCAACACCGAGTCCGAGAAGTGCCATGCCAGTCATGATCAGATCCTTTCTGGCGCGATCACGCGAATGATGCTGGAATCATCCTCCGCAGCCATCCCGCGAACCAGCCCGGCAAGGTATGACTGTTCAGCAGCCGCAGCTAGCGGTACACCGATTCCTGCCTTGCGTGCTGCATCGGTCACGATGCCCATATCCTTAACAAAAATGTCCAGACGGGACTTGACCTCAACAGGTTCGTCTTCGTAGGCATCGAGCATGCGAGCGCCACGATCACCCAACATGAATGATGCAGCTGCACCACCCATGAGAGCTTCCAGAGCAGCCTTCTCATCGAGGCCCAATCGATTTGCCAGCGCAAGAGCTTCACCCGCCGCTGCGATGTGGACACCACACAGCAGCTGGTTAACGGTCTTCAGCGCTTGGCCCTTGCCTGCCTCATCGCCAACGCGCACCAGAGTGGAAGACATCTTTTCCAGAACCGGAAGTACCTTGTCATATGCAGCATCATCAGCACCGACGGTGACCAATAGGTCACCCTCCCCAGCACGGACTGGGCCACCGGACAGTGGGGCATCGACAAGCAAAATCCCACGCTCAGCCAAACCTGGGCGAACCACCTCGATGGCTTCAATGCCAACCGTAGAAGTAACAATCACGGCAGCGCCCTGCTCAAGCACGTCGGCGATGCCATTGGTGCCGAAAAGTGCCTCTTCAAGCTGCTGTTGGTTGCGGACCGCGAGCAAAACTGCATCTGCGCCGGTAGATGCTTCACGGATGTCTTGGAAGACCCCGATACCAGCTGCACGGCCAAGCTCCAATCGCGCTTCAGCAATATCAACGCCACGGACAGCGAAGTCTTTAGCTAGGTTGGTCGCGATAGGAAGCCCCATTGCTCCTAGTCCGACGACAGTTACGGTCAGATTCGACATTTTTACTCCTTGGAAGTTAAAGAATTTATTAAGCGTTCGACAGGGTTTCTGCCACGTCAGCCAGTGATTGGTCATTGCCCACGTTGCCGGCGAAGACGATATAAGGAACACCAGCAGCCGGACCGTCCCCGAGCTGCCAGAGGGAAATAATTCCGGGTTGCATCGGGCCAATCACCGTCGCGCGGGTCATTTCAAGGCCGCGGGAAGCAACATCAGAAGAGGTGATTCCGCCCTTAGCGATGACAAACTTCGGCTTTACTGTGTGCGCAGTCTTGTTCACCACAGCAATCAAAGCACCAGAAACCTCACGTGCAATTGCGAGTGACTCCTCAGCATCCTCGCCTTTCACCAGTTCGCGTGAGGTGTGAAGGATGACATTGCTTTCTTGTAGTTTGCCAATGACCTCCTGGGCTTTCCGCTCCAAGTAGTATTCACGCTCGTCCGACAACACGGTGCGAACATCAAGTTCGATGACTTCGGCAGAGTCCTTCTCCAGCAGCGCATTAAGCTGACGCGTGGTCGTCGGCACGTGTGATCCAACGACAATAAGCCCACCCTTAGTGTCTGGCTCAGTAGTGCGCGCCTGGGCAACTGCGTGCTGGTCAAGCGGCGTTGGAACATTCTGGCCGATTCGCGCACGCATAAACGGAGGACCAACGCGATAAATAAATTGCATGCCGGCAGATTCCGCTTCAATCACGGCTAGGGCGAGCTGGCGCAGATCTTCTTCGGTGACAATATCTACGATGATTGGCTGGCGGTTTTTCGCTTTCGCTAACTCCGCTGCCACTGCTGCGACGTCTCCGCGCAGCAGGTCTAACGGGATACGAATGACCTGTTCAGCGCTTGTATCGCCTGCTGTCTTTTCCTCAATCCACTCAGCCAGGTCACTGTGTGAGTAGCCAAACGTAGCATCCTGTGCGAATTCAGATTCGGCGACTGGAATGAAACCGTCGGTAGCATTTCCGGCATAGTGCACACCGCCGATAGTGATACGACCGGCATCGCCAAAAGCAGGCACGACAATGACACCATCTACGCGGCCATCATGCTTTTCAACGCACTTAGCCAAGGTGTCAGCCTCCAGCGGGAAGTGCCCACGCAAGGTGGAGTCACTGCGGGAGACAAATGAAACTCGCAGACCTTTGCCTTTAGCTACCGCCAAAGCTGCTTCAGCAACATCACGGTTAATCTGCTCCGCATCTGATGCCGATAAAGAACGCGAGTTCGTCATCACGTAAACCGCTGGCGCCGACTGTTCAAATGCCCACTCCAGATCCTCACGCTCCCAGCGAGTCAATACCGGCAGGTTTGCCACCGATTGCGTTCCGGTGGGGTCATCATCCAAGACGATAAACACTGGCTCCTGCGTGTTTTCTGCAGCTGCAGCCTTAACATCTGCTGCGTCCACCGTGCTGTTTTCGGGCAGCTTCACTTGGTGGCGTTGTTCAAAGTCTTGGAGCAATTCAGCCAAGCTGTTCGCACTCATATCCACACTCCTTCAAGTCCTTAGACCTCTGAGGTCTTAGGAGAACAGCGTAGACATGTAGCACACGATAAACAATAGTTGTGAACTAATTCACGAATCTATTTCAGGAACGTATCAATATCCCCGCTGGTCTGGTCCATATGCGCACGCATAGCATCCTTTGCACCTTGCTCATCGCCGACTTCAATCGCGGCCAGAATCTGCCGATGGTGCCATGCCGCGCGCTCACGAACTTCCGGGATTGAACTGGTCAGCTCCCTCGACGCCGTCAACGCCTCGTTCAACGGCTGGATAATCGCAGTCAAGAAAGGGTTCTTAGTACTGAGAAAAATCTGCTGATGAAATGCCATATCAGCGTCACGACATTCCGCCGCCAGCCCAGCCTCGGAAGCCGCTTCATAGCGCCCTACCTGCCGACGCATCTCCGATATATCTTCTGCCGTGGCCCGCGCCGCCGCGTGTCCACACGAGCCAACTTCAATCATGCGTCGAATCTCGACCAGGTGCTCACCAACCTCCTTCTCCCCCATATTTCGCGAGACCATTCCAACCAATGTCTCCACACTTCGCCACTGCGTTTGCGGCACCAAATACGTCCCCCTACCATGCTTAACTTCAACAATCCCTCGGTCAGCAAGAATGCGAATTACCTCGCGCATCGTTGGCCGTGAGACATCCAAGTACTCCGCCAACTCCACTTCTGCCGGCAATGCCTGCCCCACCACAAAGTCACCATCTGCGATGCCATCAAGCATCCGACCAATGCCTTGAGTGACTAAATCTTTGCGCATGTCAGACTCCTGGTTTGAGATTTAAAGAGATTTTCAGAAATGGGGTGCAGTTCAGAAACAATGAGTTAAGTCTAATGCCCCCTACGGAACTCAACCGCATATTCCCGCCCCATAACCCCATTCCCGAAAACCAAAGCCCCGAACGAAGCGAACGTAAACTCTAAAAAGGCGAACCACGCCAAACGCAAACTAGCACCGAACTAAACGCAACTAACAGGGCCTGACTACCTGCAAAATTTGAGAATGTTCGCGGCGCCCAACACTGTCTCAGAAAATTAGTTAAAGGCTTAAGTTGACGCGACAACATGAGTGGTTTACACTTCCCTCATGCTTAATTTAACTTCAAGCTTTAAGTCACCGGTTGAGTCCGCAGGACTTCTCATTGCACGTATCATCCTCGGTTCTGTCCTCATCGCCCATGGCTGGCAGAAGTTCAACGAATGGACTATCGCAGGCACCACCGAAGCTTTTACCGGCATGGGTGTTCCTGCAGCTGGCGTCACCGCTCCAATCGCTGCCATTGTTGAGCTCATCGGCGGCATCCTAATCCTCGTCGGTCTGGTTACCCGCATCGTAGCTGCTCTCGTTGCACTGCAGATGGTTGGCGCAGGTATCTGGGGCGGCCACTTCGGCGCCGGAGTCATGGTTGCTAACAACGGCTGGGAGCTGGTCATGGTTATCGCCGCAGCCGCAGTCATCTTTGCCACCGCAGGCCCTGGCCAATACGCAGTTGATCGTTTCATCTTCAAGGACAAGAACGCTTCGACCAAGACTGCGGTAGCTGCTTAATAAGCGCTGTTAAAGACGAAGTTGGGGCTCACGTTCCACAGCTTCAACCGCACCTTAGCCGACACCTTCGGGTGTCGGCTTTCTACGTTTTCGCCCAATCCAAGGGTCATGCCATTAGTCTTCGAGCAAGAATCACTTTTTCGGCGCTGCGCTTAGATTGAAGGACTTGATGAGGTGCTGTTGCAAAGTTGGGCGGAGAGCAGCGAAGACTCAGTTTCTTATTCCCTGATGGCCGCTGCGGGTGGGCGTTGTCAGGCTGTCTCGAATACCCGGCTAACAATCACTGCATCCGGATTCGGGTGACCGTAGGCAAACATCGTGCCCTGCCCCTTCCGCAATGAGTGCATCGCTTCCATCCCTTTCAACGTCCGGTAGGCAGACGTTCGGTTTTTGAATGCTCCTTTTGGCCCCAGGATCCGCCCTAACCGGCCATGATCGCCTTCAATGACGTTGTTGAGGTATTTCACCCGACGATGCTCGACCGTCGATGGACAGACGCCTTCCGCCTTCAGCTCAGAGATTGCCCTGGCGAGTGAGGGGGCCTTGTCGGTGCTGATCACCCGCGGATAACCTGCCGATGTATTCGACCGCAGCGTCTTCGCCAGGAAACGCTTCGCCGCAGCGACGTTTCTCTTTGGGGAGAGGTAGAAATCCAGGGTCTGGCCACCGGCGGTGATTGCCCGATAGAGGTAGCACCACTTTCCCCGACCCGGATATAGGTCTCATCCACCCGCCAGGACCGTGCCTGCCAGTCAGGAACTTGCCGATACCACCGGGTCTGCTTATCCAGCTCAGGAGCATATTTCTGGACCCAGCGGTAGATCGTGGTGTGATCGACCGGCACCCCGCGCTCGGTCATCATCTCCTCGAGGTCGCGATAGCTCACGCCGTAGCGGCAGTACCACCTCACCGTCCACAGGATGATTTCACGAGGGAACTGCCTACCGGAGAAGATGCCTATGGACCTGATTATTCCACGCCGGTCTTCCTAACTACCCCAACTTTGCAACAGCACCTGATCACGGGGATTTTCCCCCGCGACTGCCGCGTCGCGGGTTCCCGGCAACTCACATGAACACTGTGTACTGATTCCCCGCGGACCCCGCACACTTTAGGCGTTGCCCGGGGATTCTCCACGCTGTTTAATTTCTATAGGTGATTAGAAACCCCTCGTCGCAGGGGCTCCACACCTCAACCAGAGATCACACCCCTGGAACCGGACCTGTCTGCTCAACCTGTTCACCCCCTCGATCGGTTCCTTGGGTGCCGGCCTCACAGCAAAGGAGAATTCGAATGGCAACAACCCTGATCCAGGGCGGCACGGTGGTCAGTGCCACCGGCCGCGGAGCCGCCGACGTGTTGATTGAAAACGAGAAGATCGTGGCCCTCCTGGCCCCGGAGTCCCGCCTCCTCGGCGAGGATCTGGCCGGCAGCGTTGACACCCTGATCGATGCCACCGGCAGGTACGTCGTGCCCGGTGGGATCGATGCCCACACCCACATGCAGATGCCCTTCGGTGGCACCGAGGCCTCGGACACCTTCGAGACGGGGACGAGGGCCGCAGCCTGGGGTGGGACGACCACAATCGTGGACTTCGCGATCCAGAAGCACGGTGAGCGGGTCTTCGACGGTCTGGAGGCCTGGCATGACAAGGCCCGTGGCGAATGCGCCATCGACTACGGCTTCCACCAGATCATCGGTGAGGTGAACCGGGATTCCCTCAACGCCATGGACCACCTGATGGATGAGGGTGTGTCCAGCTTCAAACTCTTCATGGCCTACCCCGGTGTCTTCTACAGCGATGACGCCCAGATCTACAAGGCGATGCGCAAGTCCGCCGATACCGGACTGCTCTCCATGATCCACGCCGAGAACGGCCCGGCCATCGATGCCATGGTGGAGGAGTTGCTGTCCCAGGGCAAGACGGATCCGTACTACCACGGTGTGGCCCGGGCCTGGCAGATGGAGGAGGAGGCCACCCACCGCGCGATCATGCTGGCGAACCTGACCAACGCTCCCCTCTACGTGGTGCATGTCTCGGCCAAGCAGGCGGTCGCGCAGCTGGCGGCCGCCCGCGACAACGGACAGAACGTCTTCGGTGAGACCTGTCCTCAGTACCTCTACCTCTCCATGGAGGACCAGCTGGGCGCGGAGGGATTCGAGGGGGCGAAGTGGGTCTGTTCCACCCCGCTGCGATCCAGGGAGGAACACCACCAGGACCACATGTGGCAGGCGCTGCGCACCAATGACATCCAGATGGTGGCCACCGACCACTGCCCCTTCTGCTTCAAGGGGCAGAAGGAGATGGGCGTAGGGGATTTCTCCAAGATCCCCAACGGCATCGGTTCGGTGGAACACCGCATGGATCTGATGTACCAGGGTGTGGTCAACGGACAGATCTCCCTGGAACGCTGGGTTGAGATCACCTCCACCACCCCGGCGCGGATGTTCGGCATGTATGGCCGCAAGGGTGTCATCGCCCCCGGTGCTGACGCCGACATCGTGCTCTACAACCCCTCCGGTCACACCTCGATCGGACTGGGCAAGACCCATCACATGAACATGGACCACTCCGCCTGGGAGGGCTTCGAGATCGACGGCCACGTGGACACCGTGCTCTCCCGGGGTCGCATCCTCATCGATGACAACACCTACCTCGGTTCCAAGGGCCACGGCAGATACATCAAACGTGATGCCTGCCAGTACCTCATCTAGCACCCACCCCCACACCCACATCTCCGAAAAGAGGCACCCATCATGACCATCTCCACCTCACTCGATCAGGTTTTCCTCACTGATTTCCACCGCACCTACAAGTTCGGCGCCACACCGGCCAATGGCGTGGACCGTCAGGCCGGCACCCGGGAACACGGGGCCATCCGCGACTGGTTCCGGGAGCGCGCGACCGCCGCCGGGATGGAGGTCCGGGTGGATGCGGTGGGCAATCTCTTCGCCCTCTACACCTGGGACCCCACGCTCAACCATGTGTTTCTAGGCTCCCACCTGGATTCCCAGCCACTGGGTGGGCGTTTCGACGGTTGCTACGGCGTGATCGCCGCCCTCCACGCCGCCCAGGAGATCAACGAGAAGGTCCTGTCCGGAGAGATCACACCGGTGCACAATATCGCGGTCGTGGACTGGTTCAACGAGGAGGGATCACGTTTCCAACCCTCGATCATGGGGTCCTCGGTGCTGGCCGGATCCATGAATCTGGAGAAGATCCTCGCCACCAGGGATGCCGCGGGCATCACCGTCCGGGAGGCACTGGATGACATCGGGTACCTGGGTGGGGATCCGGCCCCCATCCCCACCGCCTACGCCGAGATCCACATCGAGCAGGGCCGTCTACTGGAGCGGCACAACACCGAGATCGGTGCGGTCACCCAGTCCTGGTACACCCAGAAGTTGCTGGTCACGGTCAACGGGGAGCAGTCCCATACGGGCGCGACCCTGATGGCCGACCGTCACGATGCCCTCGCCGCCGCCGCCGAGATCGTACTGATGACAGAGCGAGTCGTCGATACGTTCCCCGCCGAGGAGATCGTCACCTCCGTCGGGCAGCTGACCGTGGAACCGAACTCCCCGATCGTGGTGCCCCGCCAGGTGGAAATGGTCATTGATCTGCGTGCCCACCTGCGCAGCCAGGTTGAGCAGGCGCGGGCGACACTACTCACCCAGATCACCGAGGTCGAGGCCCGCCGGAAACTGACCGTGTTAGTCCAGGACTTCGATATCCGCGACCACCAGTACTACCCCATCGAGGGGATTGAACTGACGGAGAAGGCCGCCGCTGAGGCCGGCCGGACCTGCATGCGCATCGAGACAATGGCCGGACATGACTCGGTACCGATGAACCGCATCGTGCCCACGGTGATGGTCTTCGTCCCCTCGGTGGACGGTGTCTCCCACTGTGAGCGCGAATTCACCCGTGATGAGGACCTGGTCGCCGGAGTCAGGGTGCTCGTCGAAATCGCCTCGCAGCTGGTCACCGGTTCCCTCGATGCGGTCACACCCGGGGAGTCGGGAGTCGACGCTTCCGTGTAGGCCCGCCCCGTCCACCCATTGACCAGATTCCCCACTGCACCCCCTGGCACCCCCAGGAAAGGACAATTCCCGTGACCGAGATCCTCACCACCACCTCCACCCCCTCCCCACCCGATTTCGACTCCACCCGGACTCAGCGTCCGCCGATCACCAAAATGCAGTGGCGGGCGCTGGTGGGAGCCAGCGTGGGCCAGTTCATCGAGTTCTACGACTTCGCCCTCTACGGCATCGTCTCCGTCACCCTGGCCCACCACTTCTTCCCCGCCAGTTCCGCCACCGCGGGTCTGTTAATGCTCTTCGCCACCTACGGCATCTCCTTCTTCATCCGACCGGTGGGCGGGGTGTTCTTCGGCTACCTGGGGGATCGTCATGGCCGCCGGGTGGTGCTCACCGCGTCGATTCTGCTGATCGGCCTCGCCACCGGAGCCATCGGCCTGCTGCCCACCGTGGAGCAGTGGGGCATGTTCGCCACCATCGCGTTGGTGTTCTGCCGCCTGCTGCAGGGTTTCTCCGCCGGTGGCGAGTCTGTGGGCTCCCCGGCCTTCGCCTTTGAACACGCCCCGGAGGACCGACGCGGTTTCTTCATCACCATCACCATCGCCGCCACCGCACTGCCCGCGGTCTTCGCCTCACTGTTCGTCATGGTGTTGCAGAGTGGGTTGAGCGAGGAGGACTTCATGTCCTGGGGTTGGCGCATCCCCTTCCTGGTCGCGGTGCCATTGTCCATCCTCGGCATGTGGATCCGTGCCCGCACGGAGGAGTCCCCGGCCTACCTGAAGATGGTGTCCGACACCGATGAGAAGAAATCCCAGTCCAGTCCGCTCCGGGAATCCTTCACCCTCAACGGCAGGAAGATCCTCCAGGTCATCATGATCATGGGGTTCACCGCCATGGGTTTCTACTTCCTCTCGGGTTACTTCATCCCCTACGTCCAGACCGCGGGTAACCTCAGCGGGGTCCAGGCCCTGGCCATCAATGCGGTGGCGATGACGCTCTACACCCTCGCCCTACCGATGTGGGGCATCCTCGGTGACCGGATCGGCCGTCGGAAGATGCTCATCGGCGGTGCGGTCGCGGTGGCGATCACCATCATCCCGGCCTTCATGCTGGTCACCAGCGGGAATGTCTGGCTCGCCCTGCTCGGCCAGGTGATCTTTGTTCTCACGATCACCAGCTACGGCGGTGGTTGCTATGCCTTCTTCATCGAGGTCTTCGACACCCGTACCCGCATGACCTCCGCGGCGTTTTCCTACAACGTCGGTTATGCCATCTTCGGCGGCACCGCCCCCTTCATCGGCACGCTGCTGGTGGATCAGTCCGGGGTGGGTTTCACCCCGGCGTTCTACATCCTGGCACTGGCGATCATGGTCCTGCTGACCATCTGGTTGACCAGGGTCCCAGAGACCCGGGGGCTCCACGACTAGAACCGGAGAGCTCACATCCCTTTAAAGGCGGCCGTCCTGCATCTGCAGTACGGCCGCCTTGATGCATGCGTGACTGCTCAGGGAGCGCCATTGTCACTGTGTCCATAACCTGGATCAGCTCGGCACACTGTGACCCTTCAATACCTATCAGTCTATTGGTTTACTGAAGGGGGCGCGGAGACTTCCCCGCCCGGCCGGCCGGAGACGCATCCCCTCGGCACTCAGCACCCCACAAGAAAGGCGGAGATCATGACCACTGTCAAGCGGCCCACGTCCCGGGACATCATCCCGGACAGCGCCCAACTCACCACCTCACACACCACCAACCCACGCCTCTACAACGCCGACATCGCGCCGCGTACCGGCGCCGGCGAATGGAAGTCCGGGAACCTGTTCAACTGGTGGATGAGCGCCTGGCACTCCCTCGGCGGATACGCCATGGCCGTCGGTTTCATGTCCCTGGGCCTGACCGGGTGGCAGGCCCTGATCGGCATGATCCTCGGCATGGTGGCCATGTGGGGGGCGTCCAATCTCATGGGTGTGGCCGGTCAGAAGGTCGGGGTTCCCTTCCCCGTCTTCGCCCGCATCTCCTTCGGCGTCTACGGTGCCAACATCCCGGCCTTCATCCGGGCGATCGTTGCGGTGTGCTGGTACGGGATCCAGACCTACCTGGCCTCCCACGCCGTGAAGATCCTGATCCTCAAGGTCTTCCCCTTCACCGGGACCGCAGACCAGTCCAGCTTCCTGAGCCTGTCACCCCTGGGGTGGATCTGCCTGTTGACGCTGTGGGCAGCCCAGCTGTTCGTCCTCTTCCGGGGCATGGAGGCGGTACGCCGTCTCTCCGACTTCGCCGGTCCCACCATCTGGGTCGCCATGATCGCCCTCGCCGTGTGGACCCTCGCCCGTGCCGACTGGCAATTGGACTGGAACTACACCATGACCGAAAACCCCCTCACCGGTGGCGCAATGATCGTGGCGGTCCTGGCCACCGCCTCACTGACCCTGGCCTACATGGCCGGTCCGATGCTCAACTTCGCCGACTTCACCCGGCTCTCCGCCAGCCCCGGTGAGGTCAGGCGCGGCAACTCCCTGGGGCTTCTGGTCAACGGCATCGCCTTCGCGGTGATCTCGGTGGTGATCGGTATCTCCTCCGCCGAGGTCTACGGTGCAGCCGTCACCGACCCGATCCTGTTGCTGGGCGAACTGGATTCAGTCACCCTGCTCCTGCTGTCCACGCTGGCGGTGGCGGTGGCCCAGGTCGGGGTGAACATCATCTGCAACTTCGTCTCCGCCTCCTTTGACTTCTCCCACCTGGCCCCCGGCGCGATCTCCTTTCGCACCGGCGGGTTGATCACCGCGGTCCTGGCCATCGTGGTCATGCCCTGGAACATGTACAGCTCCCCCGTGATCGTCAACTACTTCCTCGGAGGTGTCGGTGCGATGATCGGACCCCTGTTCGGCATCATCATGGCCGACTTCTACCTGGTCAAGCGTCGACAGATCAGGATCTGTGATCTCTACAGCTCGGATCCGGATTCCCGTTACCACTACTCCAATGGGGTGAACAGGTCGTATGTCCTGGTCTTCCTGGCCTGCAGCGTGATCTGCATGGTGTTGGCCCTGGTTCCGGTGTTCGCCCCCGTAGCGCCCTTCAGCTGGCCGATCGGTGTGGCGCTCGGTGCCCTCGCCACGCTGCTGGTTCAGCGCACCACCACCTCCACCCAGCCCACCACCTAACCGAAAGGATCCACCCATGACCACCACACTCCCCATGCCCCGGGTACTCAGCCAGGGTGAGGCCCATCCGCCGATGTCCCAGGCAGAGGCGGTCAACGAGGCCAACCGCTGCCTCTACTGCGTGGATGCCCCCTGCATGCAGGCCTGCCCCACCCACATCGACATCCCTGAGTTCATCCGCAAGATCTCCACCGGCAACACCACCGGTGCCGCGAAGACCATCCTGGAGGAGAACTTCCTCGGTGGCACCTGTGCCCGGGTCTGTCCCGTCGCCGAACTCTGTCAGGGTGCCTGCGTGATGAACAAGGCGGCGGAGAAGCCCATCGAGATCGGTCGTCTTCAGCGCCATGCCACCGATCATCTCGCTGAACAGGGCATTGCCCCGTTCACCAGGGGAACACCCACCGGACGGAAGGTGCTGGTCGTCGGCTCCGGGCCAGCCGGGTTGTCCGCGGCCGCGGAACTGGCCAAGGTCGGCCATGAGGTTACCGTCTGGGAACGCCGTGCCCTGGCCGGTGGCCTGTCCACCTACGGCATCATCACCCTGCGCGAACCCGTGGAGGTCGCCCAGGCCGAGGTGGACATGGTCCGCGACCTGGGGGTGCAGATCCACACCGACACCGCCCTGACCAGTGCGCAGGAACTGCGCGACGTCGCCAAGCAGTACGACGCCGTGTTCCTGGGGCTGGGTCTGGGCGCGGTGCCCGCCCTCGATATCCCCGGCGCGGAACTGATACTGGACGGACTGCAGTACATCTCCGAGGTGAAAACCGAGGAGCCGGGTGCGCCCCGGCCGAAGCGGGTGGCGGTGATCGGCGCCGGCAATACCGCCATCGATGCCGCGACCACGGCGCGCACCCAGGGCGCCGAGGCCACCATCGTCTACCGCCGTACCGCGGAGGAGATGACCGCCTTCGAGCACGAGTATCTCTTCGCGGTCCAGGCCGGGATCACCTTCTCCTTCCTCGCGTCCCCGGCGGAGGTGCTCTCCAGTCACGGCCAGGTCACCGGGTTACGCTGCACCCGGATGATCCTCGGCGAGCCGGATGAACAGGGGCGGCGACGACCGGTCCCCTCGGGTGAGCCGGACCTGGTGGTGCCGTGCGACGCGGTGATCTCCGCGATCGGTCAGGAGAAATTCGACAATGACACCGGCCTCGGGCTTCCCCTCACGGCCGGTTACCTGGATACCACCCGGGAGCTGGTCTCGACCGCCGAACACCTCACCAATGTTTTCGCCGGAGGTGACGCCATCCGCCACACCGGTGACGCCTCCACCGTCATGGCTGTCCAGGACGGCAAAATCGCCGCCCGCTTCATCAATGAATTCCTTCGGAAGGACCAGAACAATGGCTGATCTGAGCACCAACTTCAACGGCATCGCCAGCCCCAACCCCTTCTGGCTGGCCTCGGCACCACCCACCAACTCCGGTTACCAGATCTCCAAGGCCTTCGAGGCCGGCTGGGGTGGGGCGGTGTGGAAGACCATCGGTCCACCGGTACAGAACATCTCCAACCGCTACGGTTCCCTCAGCAAGAACGGTCGCCGGATGCTGGCCATCAACAATGTCGAGCTGATCTCCGACCGGCCCATCGACATCAATCTGCGTGAGATCGCCGAGGTCAAGCGCAACTGGCCGGACCGCGCCGTGATCGTGTCCGCGATGGTTGATGCCGATCCGGACGCCTGGCAGACCATCGTCAGGCAGATCGAGGACACCGGCGCCGACGGCATCGAGCTCAATTACGGTTGCCCGCAGGGCATGTCCGAACGTGGCCTGGGTTCCGCGGTGGGACAATCCCCGGAGGCCTGTGAGATGAACACCGCCTGGGCCACGGAGTACGCATCGATCCCGGTGATTCAGAAGCTGACCCCCAATGTCACCGATATCCGCCTCTCCGCGCGGGCCGGTGTGCGGGGTGGCGCGAACGGACTCTCCCTGATCAACACCATCAACTCGGTATCCAAGGTGGATCTGGACACCTTCACCGTCTCCCCGACCATCGGCGGCCGCTCCACCCATGGTGGCTACGCCGGACCGGCGGTCAAACCCATCGCCCTGCACATGCTCACCGAACTCATGCATGATGAGACGATCATTGACTCCCGGATTCCGATCTCCGGAATGGGAGGTATCTCCACCTGGCAGGATGCCGCGGAATTCCTCCTCCTGGGTGCCACCTCCCTCCAGGTGTGCACCGCCGCCATGACCCACGGATTCCGGATCATCGACGATCTCTGCGACGGCCTATCCAACTGGATGGACTCCAAGGAATTCACGCGTATCGACGACTTCCGTGGCAGGGCCCTCACCCCGCATGGAAACTTCAATGATCTGGACCTGTCCCACAAGTCCGTTGCCCGGATCGATCTGAATAAATGCATCGGGTGCAACCTCTGTGTCACGGCTTGTCACGACACCGCCCACCAGTGCATCGACCTGGTCGGACCCAACGGCACCGTGGTCAATCCCGGCATCAACCCGGAACTCAACGGCAAACTCACCCTGGACATCCGGCCCACCCCGAAGGTGCGTGAGTCCGACTGCGTGGGTTGTGCCCTGTGTGCCAACGTCTGCCCGATCGACAACTGCATTGAGATGGTCACCGTGCCCTCCGGCCGCGAACCGGTGACCTGGAATCAGTTGACCACCGCCAACCCGGAGATCGCCAATGACTGGAACGTCATGCAGCAGTGGCGTGACTCCGTCGGCATTGACATCCACTGATCCCACCGGGGCATCCCCGCCCCGAGGTCCCGCACGGGACCACCCTCCCCTACCTTCCCCCACCCAAGGAGCTGAACCCTGATGAGTACCACGATCACGGGCCTCGACAGCACGCTCTACAACGCTGATCTGCGCCCCATTCCCCGAAGCGCCCGCACCTGGAAGAGTTGGGCCTACCTGGCGCTGTGGATCGGCATGTCCATCAATGCCGCCACCTGGACCCTGGCCGCCGCCCTGATCGCGATGGGCATGGACTGGATCCAGGCGGTGATGACCATCGTGCTGGCCAACATGATCATCCTGGTCCCCATGGTGTGCAACAGTCACGCCGGCACCAAACACGGCATCTGTTTCCCTGTTTTCGCCCGGGCCGCCTTCGGCACCCGCGGGGCGAACCTCCCCGCGTTGCTGCGGGCACTGGTCGGTTGCGGCTGGGCCGGTATCCAGACCTGGTTCACCGCCCTGGCCCTGGATCTGGCCATCGGTGTCCTCGTCGGTACCCCCTGGACCGGGGCGCCGACAGTTTCACTGGGATTCATCGGCGAACAACGCATCACGCTGTGGCTGTGTTTCCTGGCCACCGCGGCGTTGCAGGTCGTCGTGATCGCCAAGGGGTTCGAGGTGGTCAAGAAACTGCAGCAGATCTCCGGTCCCATCATCACCATCGCCATCGTGATATTGCTGGCCTACCTGCTGATCCGCAGCAGCGGCAACTTCGGCCCTGTGGTCAGTGAACCATCCACGGTGGGCTGGGGCCGTGAGTTCTGGCTCGGGGTGTTCCCTCCCGGATTGATGGCCAACATCGCCTTCTGGGCCACGCTCTCCCTGAACATGCCGGATTTCACCCGCTTCGCCGTTGATCAGAAGGCACAGATCCGTGGACAGATCATCGGCCTGCCGGCCTCGATGTTCGTCTTCTCCCTGCTGGCGGTGCTCACCACCTCGGTGGCCGCCTACGTCTTCGACGTCCTCCCGGAGACACTGTGGAGCCCGGATGCCCTGATCGCGGCACTCGGCAATCCGGTGGTCATGGTCATCGGGGCGTTGATCATCACCCTGGCCAACTTCTCCACCAACGTCGCCGCCAACATGGTCGGCCCGGCCCTGGACTTCACCAATGTCTTTCCCCGCTTCCTCTCCCGGGGGGCCGGGGTCGTGGCGGTGATGGTCATCGGTACCTGCATGCTCCCGTGGCGCCTGCTGGAGAGCCCGGAATCCTATGTCTTCGTCTGGCTTGGTTTCTACGGGGGCATCACCGGTGCGATCGGCGGTATCGTCATCGCCGACTACTGGATCCTGCGTCGTACAAAGCTCAACATTCCGGCGTTGTTTCACCGCGACGGTGAATACTCCTACTCCGGTGGTTGGAACCCCCATGCCGTTGTGGCCTTCCTGGCAGGTACCGTCTTCGCGATCGGTGGTGCCTACTCGACCGTGGTCGACGGGGTGTCCACCGGCCCCTTCCCGGAACAGGGTTTCATTCCGTGGTTACAGCCACTCTACGACTACAACTGGGTGGTCAGTTTCGTGGTGGGTATGGCCGTCTACCTGCTGTTGAACCTGTCGAATCTGAGTTACTTCCGGGACACCCGGGATGCGGCCTTCCCCGACCCCATCTCCCCGGACCACACCGCACCAGCCCTGGTGGAGACCTCCCCCACCACGGTCTGAGCACCCTGAAATGACCGACACCGCCCGACCACGTCCTGTGGTCGGGCGGTGTTGTGGGTTCGGCAGGTTCAGGCCCGGGCCCGCACCGCCAGGGCGAGGGTGAACTGGCTGCCGCCGTCACTGAGGTCCACTCTCAGCAGCCGTTCTATGGTGGCGATACGCGAATACAGTGCGGTGCGCGACAGATGCAGCGCATCGGCCGCCGCGGAACGCGACGCCGGGAAACGGAGAATGGCCTCCAGTGTGGGCAGCAGATCCGTACCGTGGCGGTCATCGTGGAGGATCAGCGGTTCCAGGGTGGAATCCGCGAAGGCCTGGACGCGGACGTCCCCGCGCAGCGAATGCATCAGACCGTCGATGCGGTCACGGGAGACCGTGAACAGGTGGACACCCCGGGTGGTTGCAAGGAAATCCGCCTGCTTGACCTGGTGGAGTGCGGAGGAGAGATCCACCGGCCCGGTCAACTCACTGGAGAAGACCACCGATATCCGTGGGGCCAGACCCTTCAACCGCTCGGCGAGCTGTTGGCACCGGGCCCGCAGATCCGCATCCGGGGTCAGGGTCCAGGCACAGCTGACCCGGTCCGGGTGTTCCGGTGAGGTCGATGCCAGGGCGAAGGAGCGGGGCGCAGCCGATTCCAACACCCGACGTACCTGCTCGGCTTCGATCTGCTGGCCGTGGAAGCGGATGTCCATGGCGAGCAGCTGACGGCCACGGGTGGGAAAACCCGCCGCCTCCAGGACGATGCGCTCACCGTCGACCGTGGTGAAGCGGTTGCTGATCAACCGGTTGAGTGAGACCCGGTCGATCAATCCATTCCAGGAGTTCGGGGTGCCGGAACCGAGGCGTTCAATGGCCAGTGCCATCGCCGCATGGCGCAGCACGTGAGCACCCCCGGCCGGATTGTCGGTGACACCCCGGTAGTAGAGGCGACCCCAGTGACTGCCCTGCGCCTGGATGTCGATGAATTCCCAGGTCACCTGAGGATCTTCCGGGTCCTGCACCTGGATGGGCTCGGCGATCAGTCCCTGGTGGCGGTTATCCACCGCCCAGAACCTGGACTTCCTCTCCCATCCCGCCAATAGTTCCGAGGGTAGTTCATGGCCCTCCGCGTAATAGACCACGCGGTGGGAAAGATCCTCGAGCACGACCGGGCACCCCAGCTGACGCGAGGCGTGCACCACCAGCTGCTCCGGCGGGGCACCGTTGAACATCAATGCCCAGAAGGACTCCGAGACATCGCGCATCGCCGAGATCCTGGCGAACTGCTCATTGAGGATCCGGGCGTGAATCTCCTCGGTCACGGTGATGAAGCGCAGTTCCCGGTGGGTGACCAGCAGTGGCAGGTTGTGCTTTTCACATTCCCTCCGGACCACCTCGGGAAGTTCGTCCCAGCACATGCCCAGTTCCACCAAGAGGGCCGCAGCCCCGGCCCGGACAAATTGGTCAATCTGATCGCGCAGGGTGGCATCATCCGGACCCAGGCCGATGCCGGTGGTCAGCAGCAGTTCCCCACCGCTGAGCAGCTTGCCCGCCCGGGGGGATTCCGCCACATGGACCCAGCGGATGACACGGTCGAGGTTCTCGTGGGCAGCCAGCACCTCGATCTGGGCACGAAGAAGCACAGGAAGGCTGAGCACGTCCCGGACCGTCACCGAGGAGGTCAGTTCCCCCGGGACACCCGGCCCCGCCCCCCGGGGATCCGATTTCACATTCCGGGTGGACGAGAAGGTGGTTGCTGGAACAGTCATGGTCATCACTTTTGACTCCTAAGGCTGTGACATGGATGAAGTTCTCGTGGAACCGCGTTACTCCACGGACCTGATTATAACTATCAATCGATAGAATATCGTCCGAATCGCTCCGCCCTACCATCCAGGTTGAACAGAATGTCCGTTTTCCCAGCACATGGGCCACAGATTGAACCTGTCAACCAACAGATATAACTGGAAGAATTCCTCTCAGGAACCTGACGCACCGTTGCCCGCAGTCACTCCTTTCACCACACATCCACACCACCCAGACACGCAGTTGAACACAGTGTCATTCCTGAGGCCCTTTCCCCTGCCCCAGTCCGAGCATGAACCAAGGAGAACCCGATGACCCAGGTCGTCCCAGATACCCACACCAACCCGAACGGTGATGTCGCAGACACCCCGGTCAGGGTGGTCCCCCATATCATCAACGGCCATCCCCTCGTCGAGGGTGAGCGCCGCGGCGAGGTCTTCAACCCGGCGACGGGTGCGGTGACGGCCTCACTCCCCTTCGCCACCACGGCCACCGTGAATGCAGCGGTCAGCGCAGCCCAAGCCGCGGCACCGGCCTGGCGCGCCACCGGCCTGGCCAGGCGCGCCGCGGTGATGTTCAAACTGCACGAGATAATCACCTCCCGCAAGGATGAACTCGCCGCGCTCATCACCGAGGAACAGGGCAAGGTGCTCTCTGATGCCGCCGGTGAGATCGCCCGCGGCCTGGAGAACGTGGAGTTCTGCGCCGGACTGGTCCACCACATGAAGGGGGAGTTCCTCGAACAGGCCGCCGCCGGACTCGACGTGCACCAGGTCCGTCAACCACTTGGCGTCGTCGCGTGCATCACCCCCTTCAACTTCCCGGCCATGGTCCCGCTGTGGATGATCACCACCGCCATCGCGGCGGGCAACACCGTTGTCCTCAAACCCAGCGAGAAGGACCCGAGTGCGGTGAACTGGATCGTGGAGGCCTTCCACGAGGCGGGATTGCCGGAGGGGGTGCTCAACCTGATCCACGGTGATCGTGAGGCCGTCGAGGCGCTTATCGACGACCCACGGGTCCAGGCGGTCAGCTTCGTGGGTTCCACCCCGATCGCCCAGTCGATCTACACCCGCGCGACCGCGCTGGGAAAGCGCGTGCAGGCCCTCGGCGGGGCGAAGAACCACATGGTGGTCATGCCGGACGCTGATCTCGACGCCGCCGCGGATGCCGCCGTCTCCGCAGGTTACGGCGCGGCCGGCGAGCGGTGCATGGCCATCAGCGTGGTGGTTCCTGTCGGCGATATCGCCGATGACCTGATTGCCAAGATCAGCTCCCGGATCACCGATCTCACCATCGGCGAGGGCACCGATCCCGATTCGGAGATGGGCCCCGTGATCACCTCCGCGGCGAAGAAACGCATCGAGGGGCTGATCGCCGGTGCCTCAGACTCGGGTGCCGAGGTGGTGGTGGACGGCCGGTCCGCCAACCTGCCCGACGAGGGGTTTTTCGTCGGTCCCACCCTGATCGACCACGTGAAGCCTGGGATGCCGGTCTACGACGAGGAGATCTTCGGCCCGGTCCTCTCCGTGGCCCGGGTGGGACATTTCAATGAGGCCGTTGAGCTGATCAACAGCTGCCAGTACGCCAACGGCACCGCGATTTTCACCCGCGATGGCCGCACCGCCCGGGAGTTCGAGTTTGCCATCGAGGTCGGCATGGTCGGCATCAACGTTCCCATTCCGGTGCCCATCGGTGCGTTCTCCTTCGGTGGCTGGAAGAAATCCCTCTTCGGCGACACCCACATGTACGGCCCGGAATCCTTCAACTTCTACACCCGTCGCAAGGTGGTGACCTCCCGCTGGCCGCAGCCGGACGAGTCCCGCATCAACCTCGGTTTCCCCACCAACTAACACCCCACCGTTTCCAGAAGGAGCAACGCCATGACCACCACGATTGTTTCCGCTGATCTGCCAGGCCAGCGGGTCAGTGAGCTCGATAATAAGCATGTCTTCCATTCCTGGTCGGCGCAGGATCTGGTCGACGCCCTGCCGGTGTCCACCGCATCCGGTGCCAGTTTCACCGATTATGAGGGCACTACCTACCTCGATTTCGGTTCCCAGCTGGTCAACCTCAACCTCGGCCACCAGCACCCACGGTTGGTGCAGGCCCTGCAGGACCAGGCGGGGAAACTGGCCACCATCCAACCGGCCTTCGCCAATGACGCCCGGTCAGAGCTGGCACGCCTGATCACCGAGGCCGCCCCGGGATCTCTCAACCACGTCTTCTTCACCAACGGTGGCGCCGATGCCAATGAACACGCCGTGCGCATGGCCAGACTGCACACCGGACGCAAGAAGGTGATGTCCCAGTACCGTTCCTATCATGGGGCCACCGCCACCGCGATCAGCCTGACCGGTGACCCCCGCCGCTGGCCCAATGACCCGGGTGACCCGTCAGTGGTCCACTTCTTCGGCCCCTACACCTACCGTTCGGCGTTCTGGGCCGGCGACGCGGAGGAGGAATGCCAGCGCGCCCTCCAGCACCTCGAGGAACAGATCGTTTTCGAGGGCGCATCCACCATCGCTGCGATCATCATTGAAACGGTGGTCGGCACCAACGGCATCCTCGTCCCGCCCGAGGGTTATCTACCCGGGGTCCGTGCCCTGTGTGACAAATACGGCATCCTCTACATCGCCGATGAGGTCATGACCGGATTCGGGCGCACGGGCACCATGTTCGCGGTGGAGAACTTCAACGTGGAACCAGACCTGATGACTTTCGCCAAAGGTGTCAACTCCGGTTACGTCCCGCTGGGCGGGGTGGTCCTATCCGATGCGGTGCGGGATACCTTCGCCACCACCGCCTACCCGGGTGGATTGACCTATTCCGGACACCCCCTCGCCTGTGCCGTGGGAGTGGAGACCTTCGCGGTCTTCAAGGATGAGCACATCCTCGAACGGACCCGCCAGCTGGGTGATGAGGTCGTGGCACCTTTTCTCGCCGAACTGGTTGAGAAGTACGAATGTGTCGGGGAGGTTCGCGGTCTGGGATTGTTCTGGGCGGTCGAACTGGTCAGGGACCGCACCACCCGGGAACCACTGGTGCCCTTCAACCCGAATGCCGAAGAAAACATCCCCATGCTCCGGATCGGGGCCGCCTGCAAGGCAGCCGGGCTCTGGCCGATGATCCAACAGAATCGCATCCACATCGCACCACCACTGATCATCTCGGAGAAGGATCTACGGCGCGGACTCGCGATCATCGAGGAGGCGATCAATACAGCCTGCTGACCAGGATGTCTTTCCCCTCAGCGGGGAACCGTGGAGGCCTTGCCGGGAGACCCGGCGGGCCCCAACCCCTCATGAGGCAACCGGACAGGTTCTGCTACGCAGATCGTCCCTGCCGCAAGAGTTGTCCGATGAAGGGGGTTGTGGAGAAGACCAACTTCTCGCTCCCCCGTTGCCTGCCGTACCAGCTGGCGGGGCCCACACCCATAGGAAACCAGAGGGATATCGCAGTGACCACCGATGACCACGACTTCCGAACAACCGTCGACGGCACGACAAAACTCTGATGCTGACGGTGCTGCCGGTCAGCCAGGGGAAGTTGGGCAATCTGATGTCCCGCCCAGCTGGATACAGTGTTCTAAAGCAGTTGTGGCGAGGAAACCGGAATCGTATAGTCGCTCCGGTGGGTCACCGGGGCGGACAGCATACCGGTTACCGCATCGGTCAGGAAGTGCCCGACATCGATCCAGGTTCCCTGCTGGATTCCCGCCTCCACCTCGGCTTCATACTTGGCGCAGACCCCCAGTACGAGGTGTCCGAGGATTGAGGAACGTGCCCGGGAGGTCGCAGGGGTGACTCCGTCAATGGCCTGAACCGCCCGGCGGCCGAGCTCCCATAGTTCCTCGTCACCGTCGTGGGATCCGATGAGCAGGTTTTGCAGCGAGGGCAGCGAGTTCACCTGGTTCAGAAAACGGGCGCGCCAGCTGGGACGGGGCAGCGCGTCGAACCCCTCCACCATGGGCAGAATCCGGCAGGCCACCAGATCCCAGAGACCGGCATCCGGGTCCAAGGCCGCCACCAGTTCAGCACGACGCTGGGCCATGTCATCCAGGTGTCGCTGGAGTAGCGCCTGGATCAGTTCATCCCGGTTGCCGAAGTGGTAGGCCACGGCGGAGTGGTTCGAGGCCCCGGCGTGCTCTGTGATCCTCCGGTTGGAGACCACATCCACGCCATCACGTGCAAAAAGCTCCTCAGCTGCGTCCATCAGCACTTTCCGTGCACGTTCACTGTGCCGTCCCATGAGCACTCCTTCTTGTCGTCTCCCCTGGATGGTATCCAAGTGCTGCCCGGGCCGGTGCTGTTGCAAAGTTGGGCGGAGAGCAGCGAAGACTCAGTTTCTCATTCCCTGATGGCCGCTGCGGGTGGGCGTTGTCAGGCCGTCTCGAAGACCCGGTTGACGATCACCGCGTCCGGGTTCGGTTGCCCGTAGGCAAACATCGTGCCTTGCCCTTTCCGCAAGGAGTGCATCGCCTCCATCCCTTTCAACGTCCGATATGCAGATGTCCAGTTCTTAAACGCGCCTTTCGGCCCGAGGATCCGCTTCAGCCGACCATGGTCGCCTTCCAGGATGTTGTTGAGGTATTTCACCTGCCGGTGTTCCACTGTTGGCGGGCAGATTCCCTCTGACTTCAACTCGGCGATTGCCCTGGCTAGGGAGGGTGCTTTATCGGTGTTGATCACTCTGGGATACCCGGCTGACGCATTGGATCTGAGGGCCTTTGCCAGGAAACGCTTCGCTGCGGCCACGTACCGCTTCGGAGAGAGGTAAAAGTCCAGGGTCTGGCCACCGGCGGTGATCGCCCGATAGAGGTAGCACCACCTGCCGCCGACCCGGATATAGGTCTCATCCACCCGCCAGGAACTGGCCTGCCAGTCAGGTACCTGCCGGTACCACCGTGTTTGCTTGTCCAGCTCAGGGGCGTATTTCTGGACCCAGCGGTAGATCGTGGTGTGATCGACCGGCACGCCCCGCTCGGTCATCATTTCCTCCAGATCGCGGTAGCTCACCCCGTAGCGGCAGTACCACCGCACTGCCCACAGAATGATGCCACGGGGGAAATGACGACCGGAGCAGATACCCATGGCTGTGATTATTTCACGTCGCTCTTCCTGCTGCCCCAACTTTGCAACAGCACCGTTTCTACGAATACTTCTTAAAGCCACCCACCATCGGCTTCGTCTTCATAGTCCTCTTCTTCATCGTCCATTAGCGCAATATGGTCCTTAATCGCCTGAGGCCATGAAGTGGGGACACTGTAAATCATTTCTGGTTTACCGTCGGGCGAGACATAAACACCAGGTAAGCCAATGGTACGAATCTGCCACTCGCCGGTTTCGTCGACGTAGGTTTCGTTTACGGGCCGCAGGACCCAGCCGCCATTTCTTAATTGTTCGGTTGCTTCCCATTGGAAGTCGCTGTAATACGCCGTGCCGATTTCAAGTGCTTGTTCCTTATCCATGCACGCAGACTAACGCGAAGGCCGGACATCATCGTGGGCGTGCTTAGTCAGTATTCGAACGCACCGTGATTTCATGCGCGGCGACTTGGGCGAGGGCAAAGGGTTTCCCGCCGTCGACGGCGATGTGCAGGAGCCCGGCCATGGGGGCTTCGACGATGTCGACGGTGGAGCCGGGGCGCATGTTTTGGGCGGCGAGGAAGCGTAGGAGTTCGGGGTCAGAGTCGTTGACTTGCTCCATGATTACGGTGGTGCCGGCGGGGACCTCATCCAGGGTTTGTGGGGAGAGTGGGTCAATGCTGCCGTCGGCGCGCGGAATGGGGTCGCCGTGTGGGTCGCGCGTTGGAAAGTCCAGGTGGGCATCAAGGCGCGCGATGAAGCGGTCGGAGCAAGCGTGCTCAAGCACGTCGGCTTCCTCATGCACTTCATCCCAGGTGTAGCCCAGCGTGGTGACCAGGAAAGATTCCAGCAGACGGTGACGGCGGGCAACCTGCCGCGCCAGGTCTCGGCCCAGATCCGTCAGCGTCACGCCACGGTAGCGCTCATGAACAACTAGGTCTTTGGCCGCCAGGCGCTTGACCGCTTCGGATGCGGTGGGGAGTTTCTGATCCAAGGCGGCAGCCAAGTCCCCCAGCGCGAGGGGAAGGTTAACCCCGGAGCGCTCCTCATGATTGAACAATTCCTTGAGGTAGTCCTGGGTGCGCTCAGGTAAATCTGTCACGTGCATACCCCCATCGTAGACAAAGCGTTTTAAATATTAATCTTCATCCGTATGCTTTCAACTGTTCAACCTGTTGAACTTAGATTTTCAAGGATGGAAATGAAACGACTTCTTCGTGGACTCACAGCCGTTGGCGCTGCGTGTACACTGACAGCTTGTTCCACTGACTCTGGAGTTGGCCCCGGCGCTAATGCCGATGGGAATGCAGATGGCTCCGGTGAATCGCTCAGCATCTTCGCCACCACTGGCTACCTGGCGGATGCGGCAAAGAACATCGCACCGGATGCAGATGTGTTCACCATGGTTGGACCGGGCGGCGATCCGCATACCTACCAGCCGTCCACCAAGGACATCGAAAAGATGCAAGACGCAGACCTGGTGCTGTGGAATGGCCTGCACCTAGAAGCCCAGATGATCACCCAGTTGGAGTCTTTGGGCGACAAGCAGCTAGCCGTTGGTGACCAGCTTGATACCGCTGCCCTGCTGACCTGGCCGGAAGAAGGCGCTGGCGGCGAGCAGCTCTACGACCCACACATCTGGAACTCGCCAGAGCTGTGGACCGAGGTTGTGGACCTCATCGGTGACAAGCTCAGCGAGGTTGACGCAGACAACGCTGATACCTACGCAGCGAATGCTGATTCCTACAGCGATGAGATTGACGCGGCGGCAGAAAAAGCCTCCGCAGTGCTGGAAGGTGTCTCCACTCGCACTCTGATTACCGGCCATGATGCCTTCAATTACTTTGGCAAGACCTTTGACTTTGAGGTGCACGCAACGGACTTTGTCAGCACCGAAGCAGCTAAGTCGCCACAAGAGATATCCCAGCTGGCGGACTTGGTTGCTGATGAAGAAGTGCCGGTTATCTTCCAGGACAATCAAGCGAATCCGCAGGCAATTACTTCTTTGAGTGAGGCCGTGGAGTCCCGCGGGTGGACAGTGGAAATCTCCGATGAAGAATTGTTTGCAGACACCTTGGGTCCAACGGCACCAACGGATACTTACTTGGGCGTGTTCAAGCACAACGCCGAAACCGTGGCAGCAGGTTTGAGCAAATGATTGATATCGCACGTCTTTCAGTCAGCTATGGCTCCAATCGCGTGCTCAGTGGGATCACTACCCATGTGCGCCGCGGAACCATCACAGGGCTAGTCGGCGCCAACGGTTCCGGCAAGTCCACGCTGGTCAAAGCAGCAGTGGGATTGGTTCGGGCAGAGCCCGGCGCGCAGGTGCTTTTCGATGACCTCTCCCTAGACGCTTTCCGGCGTCGTCTGGGATATATGCCGCAGCAAGCTGACTTAGATTGGTCCTTCCCCGCAATCGTGGAAGACCTTGCACTCATGGGTCTTAGCGCCCGAATGCCCTGGTATCGGTGGCCGGGCAAAGCTGAAAAGCAGGCGGCGCACCGCGCGCTAGAGCGCACCGGTGCTGCTGACCTGGCGCGCCGTCCGATTGCCGCGCTTTCTGGTGGTCAGCGTCAACGCGTGCTGTTGGCACGCACTTTGGCCACCGAGCCGGACTTGTTGATTTTGGATGAGCCTTTTGCCGGAGTCGACGCGGCTAGCCAAGACGCCATCGTTGCCGTGCTGCGTGAACTACGCGATAGCGGCGTGACGGTGTTGTTGGTTCACCACAATCTGGCGGAAGTCGCCACCTACTGTGATGACGTCATTTTGCTGGGACCAGAGGGCATCATCGCTAGTGGCCCCACTGCTGAAACCTTGACTGACTCAGCCATCTCCAAACTTTTCTCCCTCCCCCGTTGATATCTGTGATGAATCCAATCGAACTCCTCACGGACTACACCTACTCCCAAGCATTGTGGGGCACGGTCATCATCGGCTTGTGCGCCGGCGCATTAGGGCCCTTGGTTCTGGTGCAGCGCCAAGCGCTTATCGCTGATGCCATCGCGCACTCCAGCTTGCCCGGGCTACTTGGTGTCTTCCTCATCTGCACCTGGCTCGGGTTTGATGGCCGCAATCCCCTGCTGCTGATAGTGGGCTCCGTGGTCACCGGCCTCGCGGCCGTAGCAATTATTTCTGCGATAACGCAGCGCACCATCATTCATCGTGATGCCGCAATGGCTGCGACTTTAACGACTTTCTTCTCACTAGGCATGCTGTTACTCCAGTACATTTCCCGCAATCCGCTACCCGGCAAAGCCGGAATTCAGGATTATCTGCTGGGAAATGCCTCGACTCTGACCCGCGCCGATGTGAGATCTGCACTTGTCATTGGCGGCGGCGTACTGCTTATCCTTTCGTTGGTACACCTTAAGCAGTCCGCTGTCGTCTTTGACGCCCCTTTCGCCCAACTCGCGGGCATCAAACTAAATATCATCCGCGCCATGGGCTTTATTGCCCTGGTCGCCACCACCGTCATCGGCGTCAAAGTCGTTGGCGTGGTCCTCATGGTCGCAGTGGTTATCGCCCCGGCGATTGCCGCGCGTCAATGGACGCACCGTCTGATTCCTTTCATTGTGTGCGCCAGCCTCATCGGCGGTCTTTCGGCTGCGATTGGTTCTTATCTTTCCATCGCCGCTGGCAATACCGCACTCGGCGCAATCCCCACCGGCCCGGCTATTGTGCTGGTCCAGGCACTTATCGCCGCGGTTTCTCTAGCGTTGTCAAAGGTGCGTGCTTAACATGACTCTTGCACTTAGTGCCTGCTTACTAGCTATAACCACGGCCCTTGCCTGCGCGATTCCTGGTGTCTTCGTGGTGCTTAAACGCGATTCGATGCTTATCGATGGTATCGGGCACGCCGTCTTACCCGGCATCGCCGTGGGCTACATGTTCACAGCTGACCTCAACTCCCCGTGGTTGTTGCTCACCGCCGCACTTGGTGGATTGATGGTGGCGCTTCTGACCGAATGGATTGGCCGCTCAGGGCTTATCACCAATGACGCAGCACTCGGATTAATCTTCCCGGCCCTCTTTGCCGCCGGCATCATCCTGATTTCTACTCACCTATCGCACGTGCACTTGGACGTGCACGCCGTCTTGGTGGGTGATCTCAACCTGGTGGCCTTTTCTAATCCGGGATACAGCCTGGTCATGTTGATTGTTGCCCTTGTCAACGCTGCCTTTATCCTGCTGTGCATGCCGCGGCTGACCACGGCGACTTTTGATGCAGGGTTCTCCCGCGTTGCCGGTGTCCACACCCGCGGGCTACACACCATATTTATTGCACTTGTTGCGGCCACCGCCACCGCTGCCTTCCACGCAGCCGGCGCCATGCTGGTCATCGCGCTGATGGTTTTCCCGGCTATCTGCGCGCGACTGCTCAGCAACCGGGTTCCCACCATGCTCGCCGTTGCGTGCGGTATTGCGCTGTGCGGTGCGCCGATTGGTTTCTGGCTGGCTTATCACGCCAATGCTTCGACCTCAGCGTTCATGGCGGTTGCTTATGCCGGAATCTTCATCCTTATTCTTGGGTTCCGTTTTCTTATCAGCCCACGTCGCACCGTAAAAGCTACATGAAATCTGACTAAGATTTAGCTCCGTGCCCAATGTTCTACGTCCTTTACCTGTCTCCCCCTCCAACCCGCTTGCCATCCTCCCTGATTTAGAGATGGCTATTACCGGGCGTTATTCCTTGCTGCCTTTGCCGGCGAATGACACCACTAAGTCCACGCTGCTGAAAAACTCGCAGCGGGCTGGGCAAGAAATCGATTCAAGTGTCGCCCTGGTGGTGCCCACTTCCGGTTCCACGGGCACGCCCAAGGGTGCGCAGTTAACCGCGCAGAATCTGATTGCCAGCGCCGACGCCACTTATCAACGCTTGGGCGGCATGGGGCACTGGTTGCTGGCTATGCCCGCGCACCACATCGCTGGGTTGCAGGTGCTCATCCGTTCCATGGTGGCGGGGGTTGAGCCTTTGGCTATTGATGTCAGTCGCGGCTTTAACATCGATGAATTCGCCCGCGCGACCCGCGAGCTGAAAGAAACTGGTGAGCGCACCTATACTTCGCTCGCTCCGATGCAGCTGGCCAAGGCCATGGACTCAAACAACGGCGTCGAAGCCCTGCAAACCTATGACGCCATCTTGGTCGGCGGCGCAGCCACCAACCCGCAATTGTTGGACGCTGCAACCAAGTTGGGCATCAATATTGTGACCACCTACGGCTCTTCGGAAACTGCCGGCGGCTGCGTCTATGACGGTGTCGCGCTGCCCGGAACGGAAATCCGCGTGGACGGCGGCCGCATCCATTTGGGCGGGCCGACCATCGCGCATGGCTACCGCAACGCACCAGGACATGAAGCATTCGCCGAACCCGGCTGGTTCCAAACTTCCGATGGCGGCGTCTTGGAAGCCGGCGTGCTGACCGTGACCGGCCGGTTGGACAACATCATTGACTCCGGCGGGCTGAAGCTGCACCCTGAGGTTCTCGAGACCGCGATGCTCAAAGTTGCCGGCGTGGACCAGGCCTGCGTGGTGGGCACCCCGCACCCACGCCTGGGCCAAGCCATCGTGGCAGCCTATACCGGCTGGGCGTCCACGCCGGATATTCTCGAATCCCTCGAAGAGGCAGATATCCCCCGCTGGCAGCTGCCCAAGGAACTCAAGCGCCTTCCGGAGATGCCCATAACCGGCCCTGGCAAAGTCGACAGACAAGCGGTGTTGAAACTCTTCGGGGAATAATCCAATCCCACAACGTGGACACGCCACAGGCCGTAAAGTTGAGTCCCATGAGGACAAACCGACACTTTGGCTATGACTTTTTCACCCACACTATCCAGGTTCCTTGGGATCCCTTCAATGCCCCGGATGGTGATACTTTTGAGCTTTTCGCACGCGAAATTGTGGCGCCGGACAAGCACGATGCCCCAGCGATTGTGTATTTGCAGGGCGGCCCGGGCTCCCCTGCCCCACGCCCGGTCAATGACTCCGGCGTGATCGGCGAGATGCTCAAAGAATTCCGCGTCATCTTGTTGGACCAGCGCGGCACGGGTAATTCACACCGCATTGATTCGGCGAATCCTGCCGATGTCGAGCGTTTGAATTTGCTGCGCCAGGAATACATCGTCGAAGACGCTGAGGCGCTGCGCAAGCACCTGAACTTGGATAAGTGGTCACTGTTTGGCCAGTCTTTCGGTGGTTTCTGCATCACCTCTTATCTCTCCCGCCATCCAGAGTCCGTGGAGCATGCCTACCTCACCGGCGGCCTGCCCACCCTTGATGCACCCGTGGATGATTTGTACCGCACCACTTTTGCCAAGCTGCAGGTACGCCACGATCGTTTTTACCGCGAGTACCCCTGGGTTGAGGACCGCATCCGCGAAATCGCAGCGCACCTGGACGAATCGGATGAAACCCTGCCCACGGGTGAGCGCCTATCGTCGCGTCGTTTCCGCACCATCGGCATCAACTTAGGTCGCGGAGTGGGCTTCCATTCGCTGGCTTATTTGCTGGAGAATCCTTTCCACACCACCGGCGGTGAGAAGCGTTTGCGCACGGACTTTTTGGCCAATGTGGGCGCGCAGGTCTCCTTTGAGGGCAACCCGCTGTATGCCTCAATTCATGAATCCATCTACGGCGGCGTCGGCGGGCAAGCCGCCACCAATTGGTCGGCGCACCGCATGCGTGAAGAAATCGCCGGCTTCGAAGAAAACTTAGACCCGCGCACCGCGGAGAAGTTCTATCTCACCGGCGAGCACATCTTCCCGTGGCAATTCGATGAAGATCCGGCGCTCATCCCGGTCAAAGACTCGGCGATGGCCGCAGCCGCCCACGAGTGGAGCACCTCGCCTTATGATGCCGCAGTGCTTGCCGATGCCCCCATCTCCGCCGCCGAAATCTACCTCGACGACATCTACGTGCCGTTTGAATACTCCCTTAATACCGCAAACGCCTATGGCGATCTGCGCAAGGAAGTTACCAACATGTTCCAGCACGATGGCATTGGCCACGATGGCGCCGGCATCTTCCAGCGCCTGCGCGGCCTCGTCGAAGACCACTAGAAAAAGGACTTTTGAGCCGTAAATCCTCCACTACTTACAGTTCAAAAGTCCTTCATTTTTGCCATTTCATAATCCGCTTAGTGCATTAAGCGCCTTGTGCTTCAGCGGCTGCCTGCACTGCAGCCTTGACGGCTGGGGCGACGCGTGGGTCGATTGCCTGTGGCACGATTTTGCCCACGGCGAGGTCTTCTGCAGCGATGGCGGCGATGGCATCGGCAGCAGCAAGCTTCATCTCCGGGGTGATCTTCTTCGCCTTTGCAGCCAGTGCACCGGCGAAGATGCCTGGGAATGCCAGGACATTGTTGATCTGGTTTGGCAGGTCGGAACGGCCGGTTGCCACAATCGCGCCGTATTTCTGTGAGAGAGCAGGGTCGATTTCAGGGGTTGGGTTCGCCAGGGTGAACAGGATTGGGTCTGGCGCCATCAGCTTCAATGCATCTTCGCCGATGCTGCCACCGGAAACCCCGATGAACAGCTCAGCGCCGGTAAAGGCCTCGTTCACACCGCCGGTGACACCGCGTGGATTGGTCTTGGCTGCAAGCGCGGCCTTGACTTCAGACAGGTCAGTACGGGACTCGTGGATGACACCACGGGAGTCCAAGACGATGATGTCGGTGGCACCAGCCTTCTTGAGCATGTCCACGGCAGCGACACCAGCAGCACCAGCACCGGAGATGACAATCTTCAGGTCTTTGAGCTCACGCTCGACCAGCTTGAGTGCACTCTTCAGCGCGGCAAGGATGACCACGGCGGTGCCGTGCTGGTCATCGTGCATCACTGGGATGTCCAGGCACTCAATCAGACGGCGTTCTACCTCAAAGCAACGCGGTGCGGAGATATCTTCCAGGTTGATAGCACCGAAGGATGGTGCGATTGCGGCGATGGTTTCCACCAGCTGATCAACATCCTGGGTATCCAGAACGATTGGAACGGACTTCAAACCAGCAAATGCACTGAACAGCTGCGCCTTACCCTCCATGACGGGCAGGGATGCCTGCGGTCCGATGTCGCCCAAGCCCAGAACTGCGGAACCGTCGGAGATGACAGCAACGGTGTTGCCAACACCGGTGTGGGTGCGAGCAACCTCTGGGTCTTCAGCAATTGCTTCACACACCTTGGCAACACCCGGGGTGTATGCCAGTGAGAGGTCACGCATGTCGCGCAGCTGACGAGTGGAGCCGATGGACAGCTTGCCGCCTTCGTGCGCGTCGAAGATTTCTTCTTCGGTCAGGTTCTGAGTGTTTCGCTGCAATGTTGCGGTCATGAAGTATCGCCTAGCTTCTCTTTGAGTCGGGAGTAGTTTCTAATCCGAAAAGAGTAGCCAAATCTATTGCCTAAAAGGAAGTACGATCTGCGAACATTTGTGAATTTTGCGCTGACCATTGTTGCTAGTTTTGCAAGCCCGCGATTCACAGTGAATATAAATAGCGAAGGCCACTTCCCTTGCCGAGATTTTCGCGAGCGGAAGTGGCCTAAAATATGCGCTTTGCAGCGCATATAGTTCAGCTAGCGCAGTAGCGGGCGCGACCAGAGTGCAAGCACCAGCGTGGAAGCCAGTGACAGCCCGGCCATAATCCATAAGGTGCCGGCGGTCCAGGAGGCATCGACAGCCAAGGCTCCCAACGCTGCGCCGGAGGCAATACCCACCTGGTAGGTCACCACGTACAGCGAGGATGCCGCATCCGGGTTATCGCGCCCTGCGTGCAGGAAGATGGTGGTGCCCAGCGTTGGCAGCGCGCCATAAGCGCCGCCGAATACCGTGATGGCAAGGAATACGATGACCACGGAGACCACGCCTTCCAGCCCGAAGGCAAGCTGGCCCAAAATCGCGGCGATGACAAACAACGTGGTGGTGTGCACGCTGCCGCGCAGCATGCGGCGATCCACCGTGCGGGTTGCCACGGTAACACCGACTAGGCCGAGGGCTCCGAAGACGAAGAGACCCGCGGAGACGAAGCCATCACCGGCGGTTTCTGCAATGATGAGGCCCAGGTAGGTGTAGGCGGCGAATACGCCGGTGACCGCGAGCATCAAGAAAATCACCAAGGAGATAAGTCCCCACGGCAGTTGCTTCTTAGCCTTCGCAGCGGTTTCCTTGGGCAGCGGCGACAAAGATGGCACGGTTGGAACCAGAACCGCGACGGCTGCGATAGTCAGCAAGCCCAACAGCCAGGTGGCGGGACGCCAACCGATTAGCTCACCAATCCACGTGGCCAGCGGCGAGCCGACCACCAATGCCATGGTGGAACCGACAGAGACGATGCCCACCGCCTTACCCGTGTTCCCCGGTGACATGCGCGCGGCCATCGGGCCCACCAGTGCCCAGAAGACACCGTGGGTTAGCGCCGCGATGATGCGGCCAACAGCCAGCATCGCGTAACTGACGGTCAGCGCCTGAATCACAATGCCGGCGGCCAAAAAGCCCAGGGTAATAAGGAAGATGGTGCGCTTATTAAAACGCGCGAGCCACATCATCGCCGGGATAGTCACAATCGCGACAACTGAGGCATAGACCGTCATCAGCAAACCAATGCGCGACTCAGAGACATCCAAGTCACGAGCCATGGGGCGAATAAGACCCACGGCAAACATTTCAAAAGTGACGTAGACGAATGCCGCGAAGCTCATCGCGGTCAAAGGAACAACGGGGAAACGTGCTTCAGTTGCGGTGGAGGTGCTCATGGGTACGCGCCTTCCTTTGAACGGGCCCAAAAGGGCAGGGTGATTGGGAGCCAATGGGTAAAATTCAAGCCATGGGGTGGCTATGTCCTAACAAACAGTAGACCTCTAGTGGGAATTCAACTAGTCCAGAGAGCGAATTGCCCCAGTTGAGTTAGCAATTTAACTCCCCTTGCAACCAAGCCACCTACGCCACTGTTGCTATTTGGCCATTGCGGCGGTGATTTATACATCGTGAGACAATGGACGCTATGTCTAGTGCTAAAAATTGGCTCGAGGGCGCGCGCCCACACACCTGGGCGAATGCATTCGCCCCTGTCTTGGCTGGTAGCGGTGCTGCCGCAGCCATCGGTGGGTTCCACTTCGGGCGAGCGTTGCTGGCGCTCATTGTGGCGTGGGCGCTGATTATTGGCGTGAACTTTGCCAATGATTACTCCGACGGTATCCGCGGCACTGATGATGACCGCTCCGGGCCGCAGCGTCTCACCGGTGGTGGTCTGGCTAAGCCGCAGCACGTTAAGTTCGCTGCTTTCGGATGCTTTGCCGTCGCAGGTGTTGCCGGCATCTGGTTGTCCCTGGCAGCTGGCGCATGGTGGTTCATCCTCATCGGCGCATTGTGTATCGCGGGTGCATGGTTTTATACCGGCGGCAAGAACCCTTATGGCTACCGCGGCCTGGGCGAAGTCGCTGTCTTTGTATTCTTTGGGTTGGTCGCAGTCCTTGGTACCCAGTTCACGCAGGCGGGCACATTGTCCTTTACCGGCTTGCTGCTTGCACTTGGTATCGGCGGTATGAGCGCCTCGGTGAACCTGGCCAACAATATTCGTGATATTCCATCGGACTCACAGACCGGCAAGATCACCCTGGCTGTGCGCCTGGGTGATGGACGTTCACGCACCTTGTTCACCATTTTGCTGGCGCTGCCCGTGGCGTACACGCTGCTCATCGCCATTGGTTCCTGGGCTGCGCTGATTGGCCTGGTGTACATTCCGTTTGCGCTGACCTCAGTGCGCATTATCAATAAGGGTGCACGCGGCCCGGAGCTCATTCCGGTGCTAGGACTGACTGGCCGCGCCATGCTGATCTGGGCTGTGACCACCGCTCTTGCTGTAGCGCTGGCGTAGCCCATGCTGGGAGTAATCACCGGATTTACCATCATCCTGGCCGTCATCTTCACCGGCTGGATGTTGGCGCGCACCAAGGTTATTCGCTCTAATTCAGAGCGGTTGATGTTCAACCGGGTGGCCTTTTATGCCGCTACCCCAGCATTGCTTTTCGATGCCGTCTCCACCTCCGACCCCGAAAACTTCCTCACCCCGGTCACGCTGGTTATCAGCTTGGCCACAATTTTGGTGTCGATTGTTTATGCCATTTTCTTCTTCCGCCAGGGCGCGGCTGGTGTGGGAATCGGCGCGGCATCGGCAAGCTACTTCAACTCCGTCAATATTGGCTTGCCGGTGAGCATCTACGTCATTGGTGATGCCACGCATGTTGTGCCCATCATGCTGCTGCAGATGATGGTGTTTACCCCGGTCATCCTTGGCATGCTCGGCGGCGGCTCTTTTTGGGGTGCGGTCAAGACTGGCCTACTCAACCCCGTTGTGCTGGCGTCAATTGCTGGTTTCATCGTGGCCGTTATGGGCTGGGAAGTCCCAGCGCCTGTGGCCGAACCCATCGCGCTGTTGGGTGGCGCGTCCATTCCGATGGTGCTGATGAGCTTTGGTGCGTCTATTTCCGGTTCGGGCGTGCTCTCCGATGCAAAGTCTCGCCCTGCGGTTCTTACCGCCACGGCACTCAAGCTCGTCGGCATGCCGCTGGCAGGCTTTGCCATGGCAACCTTGCTGGGCTTAGAGGCCGACCTGGTCTACGCCTGCACCATCTTGTGTGCCCTGCCCACCGCGCAAAACGTCTACAACTTCGCCGCCACCTTTGAACGCGGACAAACCATCGCGCGTGACACCGTGTTCATCACAACATTCGCATCCCTTCCGGTGATGCTGCTTATCGCGCTACTGTTTGGACGATAGATTCACCCGCTGTATCTCCAGCAAGGAAACCCTCGTGTCTAAAGAGCCCCGCGTACCGCGCGCGAAAAAGCCCAGCGCAAAGTCCCGCAAGGGTACGGAAGCAATTGCTGCCACTGTTGAGAACAAGCTGGTGCGCAAGCTGAAGGCTGCGGCGAAAAGCGGTGAGCTGGAACTGGACAGAGCGTGGATGGGTGTCTCTTTAGGCTCAGCTGAATTTGATGAGAAAACCAACACGGCTACTTTCGCGGTGCGGCTTTTTGATTTGTCTAAATACCACTGGAAGTTGGACCTGGAAACCCGCAAGGTCACCGGCGTGCATCTCAATCTCAACCGCATTACCGAAAAGGAAAATTATGACTATGGGTTAATGCGCCACGTGCCTGGCACCGATATTTGGGTGCGCACGCTGCCGCTAAGCCCCACCTACTGCGGCGCTTATAGCTTCAGTTTGCTCACTGACGATGCTGAAGCCGCAGGGCAACAGCACCAGCCGGGGCCGCCTCGGCACCCGCGTACAGACCGCGCAGTAGTGTCTGGGGTTTCTTTATCCACCAATTTGGATGTGGATGAGGAAGGCCGCGGCACTTCCCTTATTTCAGGTCCGCTTGCACCATGCCAAGACCATTGGCACGGCAGAGATAGAAATCTGCGTGGTGAGGTTCGTACCACTTACCTGGAGGACGCTGGGCTGAAGATTTTCGCCTACCTGCCCACGCATTTAAGTAAGGAAGAGCCTGACGCACAGCCGTGCAGGTTGCTTACGCTTTTCGATGCCGAAACCTGGTTCTTTAAGCACGACCTCTCCCGCGCGCTGGAGAACGCGATGGCGGATGGAATGGAGCCGGTCGCGGTGCTGGGCATTGTTAACCACAGTAATGAACACCGCTTGGAGCAGTTAAAAGCCAATGCCGAGTTCTTAGAAGATGTGGGCACCGCTGGTGAGGACTGGATTCGCCAGCAAGTAGAGGATGCCGGGATTGTTCTTGCCCCAGAAGTCAACCTCATTGCCGGGCAGTCCCTCGGCGGGCTTTCGGCGCTCTATGCCGGCATTCGCCACCCGGAGCGATATTCCACCATCATTGCGCAGTCACCGTCTTTGTGGTGGAGTCCCGAACCAGGCAGCACGCCGCGTGATTTGGCCCGGCCGACACATGGCTGGCTCACGGAGCAGTATTACCAGGCAAAGGCCAAAGCACTTCCCCAACACGTCGTCATTGACGTTGGCGTACGCGAAGGCGCGATGGTGAACAAAGCGCACATGCTAGCCATGGCGCTGAAGGCACGGGATATTAAGCACGAGCTGCATGTCCATGATGGCGGGCATGACTGGGCGTGGTGGCGCGTAGCGCTGCTGGAGCACTTGGGCGCGAAGCCTGAAGCCTAAAGCTGGAAAGCTAAAAGGTTAGTAGTCTTCGTCGCCGTCGGCGCGGCCGGAGAGCTCACGCTGTACCCAGGCCTTGTGCTCTTGGCGCTGGCGGGAGTATTCCGCGATGGATTCGGTGGCTTCGAGGCGCCACTTGGAGAAAATCAACATCGACAGTGGCAGGGCTACGAACAACGCCAATAGTGCGGTGAATACCAGCGGGATTGGTGCGTCAATGAGCACCGCTAGGGTTTGAATGACCACCGTTAGACCGATAAAGAGGCCAAGGCGGGCGAGGCCATATTTGATAACTGCGCGGCGCGATTTCGCGCGGAGTGCTGGGTCTGGAATTGGTGCTTGATCATCCACAGGCACTTAGTTTACCTCCTTAGATTCCCGCCCCGTATCATGGGCTGTATGGGTCGGATAATATTACTGCTACTGATTATCGCTGCTGTTATTTTGGTCTGGAAAGCCTTTGGTCCAAGCTCTTGGAAGCGCAAATCCCAGGCCGTGCAACAGCAACCTCAGCGTGAGATTAAAGGCCCTGATGATGACGAAGACTTCCTGTGGAATCTAGAAAAGGAAGCCTTCAAACAACGCCGGGCCCGCGAGCGCGCTGAAGAAGAAAACCGCCGCACTAACCCGAAGAACCTGGACGAATCCAAGGACCCGGATACTAAACCGGATGAGTTAGACGGCGAAGATCCACAAGCCCCTTAACCCGCAAACAAACTAACTGTCTAGCAAACTAACTAGCCAGCAGGCTGGCTAGTTAGTTTGCTGATTTGCGTGGTACCAGCGCAATATCAAAGTTCAGTGCCTGGGCGACAGCAATAACTTTCTCCCAGCGCACGCCTTCCCCACCATGTTCGATGCTGTGCAGCGTGGAGCGCGAGACGCCCACCGTTTTGGCGAGGTCTTGCTGTACGATGCCGCATTCGCGGCGGCGCTGCGCAAGCTCGTTTCCGAGCTCAACTAGCGTGTGGTTGTCACTTGCGGGCTTGCCTTGTTTATTGCGAGTTGGATTGACCATGTAAGTTAATTCAGTCCAGCGTAGGAATGGAGTCCGGAGACCACCAAATTGATGAAGAACAAATTAAAAATCATCGTAGCCAACGCAACAATATTAATCCACGGCGCAAACTTCGCCCAGGATGGAGTCGCACGTGCGTGCAGGTAAGCAGCGTACAAAATCCAGGTAGCAAAGGACACGGTTTCCTTCGGGTCCCAGCCCCAGAAACGACCCCAGGCGGCTTCCGCCCAGATGGCGCCAAGAACAATACCCAGACCGAGTGTTGGCAGCGTAACCACGGCAACGCGGTAGGCCATCTGGTCCAGTTTCTTTTCTGACGGCAGTGGCTTAGCCATAGCGCCGAAGAAGCCCTTCTCCTGGCCCTTTGGCTGCGAGCGACGCAGCAGGTGCAGGACAGAACCGATACCGGAGACGATGCCTAAGGAACCACCAAGAGAAACGATGGTGACGTGTACTGGCAGCCAGTATGACTGCAGAGCTGGTACAACCGGCGCGGACTCAGCATAGAGCTCGGTGGAGCCGTAGAACATCAACGCCAACATCGGGGTCAACAGCCATGGCCACAGTGTGCGCCATTCCTTGCGCTGCATCGCGATCATGACCGCCAGCATCGCGCCGAAGGTAATCATCAACATGTACTCATACAGATTGCCCAGCGGGAAGCGGTTGACCGCCAAGCCACGCAACACAATCGATGCCAGGTGCAAGACCAGCGCCACCCACAACAGCGACTGCGTCATACCGCCCAGGCGATCCACCTTGGACTCCTGCGCAGCAATATCTGATTCAGATTCATTGCCCACCGGCGTTGACGTGGAGTCAACGCCGGAAGCGTCGACTTGGACGATATCGGAGCTGCCAGCAGCAGAACCGTTCGCAGCAACGGTTGCCTTCGCCTTCGCTGCGGCGGCCTTTGCTTCGGAGTGCTGACGGCGGGCATCGATCACGCCGTTGAGACGGCCATAATAAATGAGGGACAAAACCAACGCGACTGCATAAACAACAAATGCTGTTTGAAACGCAATGTCTGAGAAGTTGGATAGATTCTGATTAACCGGCATCAATTTCTTACCTATCGGAGTTAGACCACTAAAAAGCAGCTTTTATGCACAACACCCTACTACTTTTGTTCATCCCTAACCAACTTTTGGAGGACTAGTGTGATGCTGTGAATCATTATGGTGTAAGGGCTATTAGTCCTCGGTAAATAGCGCGTCTTCCTCGACTTCATCGGGGTCCGGAAGCTCAAGAAGATCGCGGTAGAGTTCATCAAACTCTTCCGACCAACCAGCACGGTCCGTGCGGGCCAGGCCGGCCATTTCAATGGACGTGCCCTTGTCATCGCCAAGCGGGCGCAGACGAATCCAAATGCGGCGGCGCTTGATCACCAGTGAGAAGACCAAAGAAATCAACATCGTCATCGCAGAAACCAAGACCCACTTTTGGGTTGGGTCATAAGAAATCTGGAAGTTGGCAAATTCATTGGCGCCGTTGAAGGTCACCGTGGTGCCATCATCGAGCGTGACCGATTCATCCATGGTCAGGTTGACGCGGTCAATGCGCTGCAGCTGGCCCGAATGCACCAGTGAGGAGTCCAAATCGAAGATGGACTGCGCGGTACCGGTATCCAAGCCGGCATCACCGCGGTAGATATCCACCGCCATTGCTGGATCCATCATGGATGGGAAGCTGGAGGTCAACAGCTCATTGTTCTCACCATCCCAGCTCGCAGTTGGCGCAAACAGGCCCTGGATAGCCAACTGGTTTTGGCGACGCTCATACAAATCCGGGTACATGCCCGCCGGTGGGTCAAAGCGCATCACACCAGAAGACAGGAAGAAGGTCGGGTCATCCGGGCGGAACTGCACGGTCTGGGTACGGGTTTCGCCATTGGGCCACTCCACCGTAATGGTTGGCGCAAAGCCGTGGCCCTGCAGGTAAATACGGTTGTTGTCCGTACGCAGCGGGTGGTTGACCTTCAGCTCATAGTCATCCCAGGTCTCAGGATCGGTGAAGATGTCTTCGCCCTCGGCATAGGAGACGTTCGAGGTAAACATTTCTGCCTGGCCATTCGGCAGGTAGTCACCCACAAAGTCATGGGCTTGGAAGCAGAAGTCGTGCAAACCGGTGCCATCGAAAAGAGCACCCGCGCGGAAGCTGTCATAGTTAGACAACGAGGTATTACAGAACTCTGTGGTCTGCTCCAAGTCAGTAGAGCCAGTATTGGTCACCACAATGACCTGGCCTTCGTAGTACACCAGGCGGCCAAAGGCCACAGTGACCAAGACCGCCACCAGGGAGACGTGGAAAATCAGGTTCGCCAATTCACGGCCATAGCCGCGCTCTGCGGAGAATGCGAAAGCGCCCGCGCGGTCTTCTTCCGGCTGGAATTCTGAAACGCGCCACTTCTTCAGCTTGGTTTTCACCTGCGCATACATCTCATCAAAGCTGCGCTCGGTCTCACCCTCCGCGTGCATTTGCATGCGATTAAAGTTGCGCGGTGCACGGGTTGGCTCAGTTTTCCACGCCTTGTAGTGATCCCAGGAACGCGGGATGATGCAGCCCACCAAGGAGATGGTCAGCAGCACAAAGATGGCGGTAAACCAGGTGGAGTTGAATACATCAAACAGCTGCAGCTTGTCATAGATTTCTGCAACGCGGCCGTTGGAGGCGATGAACTCATTGACGTTGGTTTCATTCAAGTCGCGCTGCGGCAGCAGCGAGCCGGGGATGGCAGCGAGTGCGAGCAAGAACAGCAACGCGAGTGCGGTGCGCATGCTGGTGAGCCAGTGCCAGGCACGGCGAAGCCAAGTGCGAATATTCTTCATGGCGGGGACAGTCTCCTATTTCTACGCTTAAATCAGCGTCATGCCGTATTCGACGGTCCATTGACGAACCCAGTTGATGAAGTATGCCCACGCGCCAGAGGTGAGCAGAACACCAACGATGATCATGGTGATACCACCAATGATTTGAATCTTGCGGGAGTGCTTGCGCATCCATTCAATGCTGCGCATCGCACGCGCTGAGCCCAGTGCAACCAGCAAGAATGGCAAGCCCAGACCCAGGCAGTAGCCGATGATCAGGATGGTGCCGCGCGCGGCGGTCATGCCTTCGGTACCTGCTGAAACGGAAATGATAGCGGCCAGCGTTGGACCCAAACATGGTGTCCAACCCAGTGCAAACACGCCGCCCAGCAAGGGCGCGCCGAGCCAGTTCGTCCAGCGCTTTGGTGCCATGCGCGTATCATTTTGCATAAAGCCAATGCCGCCCATGAACACGATGCCCATCAAGATGGTGATGATGCCGCCGACGCGCATGAGCATCTCAGTGTTGAGCGTCAGCAGCGAAATCGCGCCGAAAACTGAGACCGTAGCCAGCACGAATACGACGGTAAAGCCCAAGATAAACAGCAGTGCCGCACCGACCACGGCCCATTGGCGTTGCTTGGTCACCACGGGGCTGTTGCCCTTGAATTCCACCTGGCCGCCGACAAGGCCTGCCAAGTAGGACATGTAGCCCGGTACCAGTGGCACCACGCATGGCGATGCAAAAGACACCAAGCCGGCGGCAGCGGCTGCCAAGATGCCTAAGAGTAGCGGGCCGCTGGCGGCCATGTCTGCGAAGGCGGTTCCGATATCAGTCACGTGTTAGCTCGCTTGTTCTTGCTCGAGGTCATCAATGACAGTCAAGATGTCACTGTCTGTAATGCCGCGCAGGAAGACTGCGGCCGGACGGTGCTGGTTATCCAACACGATGGTGGTTGGCACCACCGAGGTAGGCACGCCGCCGAGCGCTGCCGCCGTCTTAAACGGTGGGTCGTATATGGATGGGAAGCTCACGCCGTTGTCTTCTTTGAAGTCACGAGCGATCTGCGGATTGTAATCACGCACATTGATACCCAACACGGTGCCCAGTTCGCGCTCTTCCAAGTCTTCCTGGACTCGCTGCAAGTCATCTACTTCCGCACGGCACGGTGCACACCACTGACCCCAGGAGTTGAGGACAACAATCTGGCCCTCATAATCATCCAGGGAAATGGTCTCTGATTCTTCCATCAAGGATTCACCCGAGAAGGTCTGCAGTGGCTTGCGCTCAGCCTCATCATAGAAAATCTCTTGTTGGCCACCGGGTGTGATGAATTCGAAGGTGCCGCCAACGGCAACAGCGTTTTGGGCATTATCGGATTCTTGGGCGCACGAGGCCAGGAGCACGCTGGCGGCGGCAATAACAGCCGCTGACGCAAGGCGCTTGGAGTCAAACATGAAAGAGACTTTCTAAAACGTGAGAAGGTGCGGAAAAGCTTAGATGCTTTGTGCTGGTGAGGAGTAGAAGATATCGACGATCTTGTCGCTGTCAAACATGATGGAAGACACCGACGCCAGATCACATTCGCGGTTCCACGGCGCGTGCGGCAGACGCAGACCAAGGACGGTGCGCTGCACCATGACGATTGGCAGCTGGTGGCTGACAACAATCGCCTCATGTCCTTCGGCGTTGACGCGGGCGCGTTCTACGGCATCCATCATGCGAGATGCGACCTCTGTGAATGGCTCGCCCCAGCTGGGCTGGAGTGGGTTGCGCAGAAGTGGCCAGCGTTGTGGATTCCACAGCGCTGAGCGTACGCCTTTGACGTGCAGCCCCTCAAAACGGTTTCCTGATTCGATCAGGGCCTTATCAATTTCCACGTCAAGGCCTGTGACCTTGGCAAAAGGCTGTGCAGTTTCTTGGGTGCGCTGCAAAGGTGATGCCGCCAGATAGGTCACATCGTGGCCTTCGAAGGCCTTCGCTGTGCGCGCTGCCATGGAATGTCCACGGGCCGAGAGGTGGTAGCCAGGGATACGGCCGTACAGAATTTTATCTGGGTTGTGGACCTCGCCGTGGCGCACGAGGTGGACGATAGTTTTCGTCACAGCTGGTTTATCCTTCCGCTTGAGCAGCTGCCTTGGCAGCATGCTTAAGTGCCTTTTCGATTACCCCAAAATCATCGTCCGTTAGCGCATCAGATACAAACCAGGTCTCAAATGGGCTTGGTGGAACCATGACGCCAGCGTTCAACAATTCGTGGAAGAACGGGGTAAAGCGGAAGGTATCCGCCGCCTTCATGTCATCAAAGTTGCGGCCCTCGCCCTCAGCGAAGCGGATGGACAGCATGGAAGATGCGCGCTGCATGTGGTGTGCGACGCCTTCAGCATCGAGCGCCGCAGAAATCATGTCGGAGAGCCTATCGGCGTGGGTGGCAAGGCGTGGGTACAGGGATTCATCGGCAAGCTTAAGCGATGCCAAACCTGAAGCCATGGCCACAGGGTTTCCGGACAACGTACCTGCTTGATAAACCGGACCGACTGGCGCCAGGTAATCCATGATGTCCGCGCGGCCACCGAAAGCCGCCGCTGGAAGACCACCGGAGACAACCTTGCCGAAGGTCACCAGGTCACCGGCCACCTCATCCACACCGAACCAACCCTTGTGGGAGGTGCGGAAGCCAGTCATGACCTCATCCAAAATCAACAGCGCGCCATCAGCGTGCGCAATTTCCTTGAGTGCCTGGTTGAAGCCTTCTTCCGGCGCCACGGTGCCCATGTTGCCCGCTGCTGCCTCAGCGATAATGCAGGCAATCTCACCTGGATTATCGGCGAAAGCCTTCTTGACTGCTTCAAGGTCGTTATAAGGAACCACGATGGTATCCGCTGCCGCCGCACCGGTAACGCCCGGGGAATCTGGCAGCGCCAGCGTTGCCACACCGGAACCTGCCGCGGCCAGCAACGCATCCACGTGGCCGTGGTAGCAGCCATCAAACTTCAAGACCTTGGCGCGGCCGGTAAAGCCACGGGCCAAACGCACAGCGGACATGGTTGCCTCCGTGCCGGAGTTGACCAGACGCACCTTTTCCGCAGCGGTACGGGAAATAATTTCTTCCGCCAGCAAGGTCTCCCCCACCGTTGGGGCACCAAAGCTCAAACCATCAACAGCCACATCTTGTACAGCCTTGACGATGTCAGGATGCGCATTGCCGTGAATCATTGGGCCATAAGAGCCCACGAGGTCAACAAAGCTATTGCCATCAACGTCAATCAGCTTGGAGCCCTTCGCCGATGCAATTACGCGGGCCTGACCACCAACGGAGCCAAACGCACGAACCGGCGAATTCACACCGCCCGGGGTGACATTGCTGGCGCGGGAAAACCACTGCGCAGAGTTAGAAGTTTCAGTTGAATGTGAGGAGTCCGGGGAAGAAGCCATAGCCCTCATTGTACGTATTTTGCCGTGATACAAAAGTTTGAATAAACGCTGTGATGCGTCTGCTTTACAAGCGCGCTAGACTCTTAGAAGATTAAGGGGAAGAAGTTCCGGGGGAATCTTTTTATAATTCAGGTTGCATTTGGGGGTTTTGCAATGCTTTTCGATGTTCCATCGACCAACCACACCACCACCCGCCGCGGGAGGTTTCCGCTGCTCATCGTCACCATTGTTGTCATGTCAGCAGCGACGCTGACTGCGTGCTCGGCTGAAGATGAGCCGATTGAAAACACCGCCGCGCACTCCTCCCACGCGTGGCAACCGGCGCACCTGCCGCAGCCAATCTCCCGGCGCGCAGGCTTTGGTGAGAACCTCGCAACGTCATCGACATCACAACCGCTAACGAGCACCGCTACCCCAGACGATGATGACGCTGCGTCGCGTCCCGCATCTGAACCGGTGGATTCCCCGGCTGCGGTTTCTCCCCCTGCCGAGGTTCAAGCCCCGGCTGTGCAGACCCCTGCCCCAGCCGCGCCGGCCGCACCGGCGGCTCCTGCCTACACGCCGCCACCAGCACAACCCGCGCCGCAACCAGCCCCACAGCCGGCACCGCAACCTGCCCCGAAGCACACCCCGAAACCAGCACCACAAACCCCAGAAAAGCAGGGGCCGGTGCTGAAATTCCCCGGCTCCGACATTCCTGACCTGCGCCTAGTGGTCCCGTAATTCAGCGCGGGGCTTAATTCAGCAGGGCACTTAATTCACTACGCGTAGGCCAATAATGCCGGCGATGATCATGAGCAGGAACACGAGTTTGAGCGTAGTTACGGCCTCTTGGCCCGTGGCGAAGGAGTAGATGATGGTGATGGATGCGCCCACGCCAACCCACACGGCGTAGGCGGTACCCACTGGTAAGGACTTCATGGCCCAGGCTAGACCACCCATGGAAATGACCACTGCCACGAAGAAAGTCACTGACGGCCACAGGCGCGTAAAGCCTTCTGACCTAGAAAGAGCGATTGCCCAGACGGATTCGAATGCGCCGGAGAGAACAAGAATGATCCATGCCATAAGCTCCCACTTTGGCAAATCTTTGGCACAATAGGCAACTATGAAGATTGCATTTTTAGGTACTGGACGCATGGGCTCTGAACTGGCGCGCCATGTCATGAAATCGCACGACGTCACCGTGTGGAACCGCACGGCTGAGCGCGCGCAGCCCTTGGTGGATGAGGGCGCAACTTTGGCGGACTCTCCTGCCGCGGCGGTTGAGGGTGCTGAAGTAATCATCACTTCTCTGTTCGGCCCGGATGATATCCGGGAGGTTGTTATCAGCCAGGATCTGATTCCTGCGGGCATTACCTGGATTGATACCACCACTGTTTCCCCGGAGGCCGCACGCGAATTCGCCGATGCTGTGGACTCATATGTCCACGCACCGGTTGTCGGTTCTTTGATTCCGGCGCGTAATGGCGAGCTCGGCGTTTATGTTGGCACCCCGGATGATGCCCGCCGCGAGGTAGCTCTTGATATCGCCCGTCCATGGGCTGGTGAGAACAAGCTAATCGGTGTGGATTCAGCCGCCAAGGCCGCCACCGGCAAGCTGCTTGCCAACCTGGCACTGTCCGTTACCGCGCAGGGCGTTCTGGAAGCACTCAACCTCGGCGAATCCGAAGGCCTGGCTCAAGAAGAAGTCCTAAAGATGCTGGACATCACCGGCCTGGCATTTATGAAGAACATGAAAGCCCCATTCATTCTTGGTGAGCGTGACACAGCCCCTGGAGATTTCACCGTGGACGCGCTGTGCAAAGACTCCAAGCTAATGGTTGACACTGCTGACCAAGAGATGCCAGCCGTGCAAGCCGCCATTAAGAACTTTGAGCGCCAGCAAGAACTCGGCCACGGCGATGAGGACTTCTCCTCCATCTTCGTCTACCGCAAAGACTAGTTAGCTCCGTCAGGAACTCACCGACGCAGAAAGCCCCGGGCCACAGGATTTTCCTGTAGCTCGGGGCTCGCTTAGTCTTATGCCAAAGTGCGCAGCTGAGTTGGTCTAACCTTCAAGGATGCGCTTAGCCGCAGCACGTGCATCTGCAACAACGGCAGGAACGCCAACGCCGCCGGCCCAGGCGCCGGTGACATCCAGGCCCGGTTGAGCGGTGAGTTTCTCGCGAACTGTTGCCACGGTGGCGAGGTGGTTTTCGTCAAAGCGTGGCAGGCCGCCAAACCAGCGCTGCGTGTAGATTTCACTCACACCTGCTTCACGGGCATCAAAACCGGTGATTGCCTGCAGGTCATCAAGGGCGTAATCCACCAGGGTGTCTTCATCCTCACGCGCCAGGGAATCATCGCCGAAGCGGCCGAAGCTTGCGCGAATGACTGCGCCATCACCAATACGGTTCTTGATGTGCGGCCACTTCTTGGAGCTAAACGTAAACGCCTTCGCGTGCACGCCCGGCTGGTCCGCTGCGATGAGCAGCCCGGAAGAATCCGGCAGGCCAGCATCAGAATCAAACTTGAATCCAACAATCGCAGAGCTTGCCAGCTTCACTGGCTTGAGCGCTTCCGCTGCTTCCGGCGCTGCCTTAGACAACAAGCGCGCGGTGGTTGGTGCTGGGGTTGCCACAATCACGCGGTCAAAAGGTTCCGCATCACCCGGAACGCCTTGGCCGGCGATAGTGTACGTGGAGTTCTTAGCGTCAAAGGTAATGCCTGAAACGAAAGTATCCAGGTGAATGTCCGCGCCGGATTTCTCCGCCAGGGTTTCATACAGCTCCGCATAGCCACCAGCAAAAGCATTAAACACTGGCTTGCTCGGGCCATCACCAGGTGCCGGACGGGACTGCTCAATCTTGGAGACCGCACCAGACAAGGTGACCTTCTCCCCTGCTTCAGCCAGGGCGTCGAGTGCTTCTGCCAACTGTGGGACAGTCGCGCGGATACCCAAATCATCAGCCAAACAAGAGTAAACACCACCGAGTAGTGAAGAGACGACGCGGTCGACTACCTCATCGCCATAGCGCTCACGCACTAGTCTGCCGATACTGCGGTCCTCACCCACCGTCCAATTAATCACCGCAGCATCTGCCTCAGCATCAATCTTGCGCGCGGTCTCTTCGCTGACCAAGTGCGCAATCGGTGCAGAGGTAGATGGAATACCCATCACGCCACCGCGCGGCAGATTCTGCAATTCACCGCCGGAGTACACCAGCGAGGACTTGCCGGATGGTTCAACGAGAGAATCAGCCAGGCCGAGTTCAGTAAAGAATTCCACGGCATCCTCACGGCGAGCCAGGAATGCTTCCGCGCCAAGGTCGACGGGGCCATCATTAAACGGCACTGTGAACAGCTTGCCACCGATCCGATCAGAAGCTTCAAAGACATCCACCTGAGAATCCTCAGTTGCTGCTACCTCACGAAGCTCATAAGCAGCGGTAAGTCCCGCTAGACCTGCGCCAACAATGGCAATTCTCATTTAGCCCTCCTCGTGAATGATTGATACTGCACGCGTGATTGCTTCAGCCTCAGTGGTTGGCAAGACACCGTGACCCAGGTTCCAGATATGTCCAGTGGCGTAGCCCGCAGCTTGCGCTGTGGAAACCTGGTCGCGGATGTTGCGGACGGCGCCGCGAACGGCGTCATCGCCAGCAAAGAGCAATGCTGGATCCAAGTTACCCTGCAGTGCGTGCGCGCCGTGTGCGGCGTGGATGCGCTCCGCTGCCTCGTCCATGCGCACGCGGTAATCCACGCCCATGACTTCAGAGCCGGCCTCAGCCATCGCCGGCAACAGCTCACCGGTGCCCACTCCAAAGTGGATACGCGGCACAACCCCTTCAACGTGCTTCAGAATCTGTGTGGAGTACGGCAATACGAAGTTCCGGTAATCCTCGCGGTTGAGGTATCCCGCCCAGGAGTCAAACAGTTGCATCGCATCAATACCCGCTTCAACCTGCACGTCCAGGAAGTTGGTAATCGTTGGAACCAGACGTTCCATCAAGGCGTGCCAGGTTTCAGGCTCCGAGTGCATCAAAGCCTTGGTCTTTTCATGGTTCTTCGAAGGACCGCCCTCAATCAAGTAGGAAGCCAAGGTAAACGGTGCGCCGACGAAACCGATAAGGGACTGCTTGTCGGTGAGCTCATCAATGATGATCTTGATACCTTCAGCAACCTCTGGCACGTCACTGTCCAAGATTGGGAAGTTCTTAACATCCTCGCGGGTGGTGACAGCCTTGTCCATGACTGGGCCACGGCCGGCAACGATATCTACTCCAACGCCGGCAGCCTTGAGTGGGACAACGATATCGGAGAACAAGATTGCCGCATCAACATCGTGGCGGCGTACTGGCTGCAGGGTGATTTCAGCGAGGAGTTCTGGCATGAAGCACGAATCCAGCATCGAAATGCCCTCGCGCACTTGACGGTATTCCGGCAACGAGCGGCCGGCTTGGCGCATAAACCACACTGCTGGGCGCGATGGGGTCTTTCCAGCAGCAGCATCAAGCAAGGGAGCATTGGTCAGATTACGTTTCGACATGCTTGCTATTATGCCTCACCGTCGTACAAAAGTATGAGTCCAGCAGGGTGCGGTGATGATCAGTCCCAGGTGGGATCGCCGGCCTTCTTCGCGATGTAGTCATTCGAGGAAGGCCTAAACATCATCAACAGTGCCGCGGCCAGCAAAACAGGGATGATGATGAGGAAGAATCCGGATACTCCAATGAGGAATCCGGCGACAACAACAAAGAGCACTACCACTGCCGTGCCGGTGATAATGCGGCGTGCAAGTTTCGAGCCTTGCGCCAACTGCGGGGAGACCAAAGAGAAGACAATCGCGCCGATGATGTTGGTTCCGGCAAGCAAGTAGCGGTTAAATTTCACCGCACCTGGTTCTTCAACGGGTTCTGCGCCCGTTCCGAAGATGCCAATGAATCCAGCGCACAGCATGACCACTGCGGCAACGACAAGAATCCAGTACGCCCAACGCAGCGGGCCTGGTGAAACTTCCTGCGGAACGCGCGGCGGGGTGTACTTACGGTTGTAATCAACCGGTCCTTGTTGTCGATCGTAATCGGCCATCGCACGAATCCTTCACCTATGAAATCTACTTACGCAGCAGCAATGCCACCATGCTTAGTTGATTAAGACTTTACTTAGAGTCCGTGTCTTTGTCGTTTTTCCCAGCATCATTTTTGCTGTTCTTCTTGTCATTCTTGCCGCCCTTGGTCCAGCGGCCAAGCATGCCCTTGAAGGTGCCATAGTCTTCTTCATCCTGCACGTTCTTGCCGCGTTTAGAGCCTTTCGCGCCCTTGCCGCTCCCGCCGTTTTCGAGTTTTTCTTTGGCTTCGCGGGCGCGCTGTTCCTGCAGCTTCTTCTGCTCTTGTTCAAACTGGCGGAGCTTTTCCATCTCACCGGTGTATTCCAGGGTTTCCTCGCGTGAAGAGAACACCAGGACGAGTACTGCGGCAACACCGACCAGGATCTGCAGGGAGCCATCGACCACGTACAACCAGTCCGGGGAGTTGGTGCCGGTGGCAGGTCTGGTCATAAACACCAGGAAAAGCCGGAACGTGAAGTACAAGGAGAACACGAACAGCATGCGGCGCGCGGTGCCCGCATGCTTGGATTTCTTGTACAAAAGCCGCAGCATCACGGCCAGAAGGCCAATGATGGTCAAAGAAATCAAGGTGGTCAACGCCAATGAACCCCAGGCAGTGAGGTTGATCAGCGTATCTGAAAGCTGCGAATCCTCACCGACGGTGCGCTTTGCGGTGGCACGAAGAACATCAAAGTTCACAATGGCCAGGATGAAGGAGAAAATCTGGTGGATGAACTCCAGGATTACTGCGCCACCCATTATTTTGATGAGCAGCTGTACAGATTCCGGCTTGCCCGCTAGCGGGCCCTTTGCGTCCTTATCCTGTCCGTCCTCTTCACCTTTGACAGGTGGCTTCGGTGCGGCTTCGTGGTGCTCAGGAAGATTTCGCTTGTCGTCTTTGAGCTGGGGGGTGGAGTCTCCGCTGTGATTTCCTCCTAAACCCGGTGGGTTTGGACTGGTTTGCTGTGCGGCAATCGATGGCACGGGAATCACGGTGGGGAGGCCTCCTTGAGACGGCTTCAAGTTGCTAGTTAGCGAGCTATTTAAGCCTTCTTCGCCAGAATACGGGCGGCTTCGGTAGCGAAGTAGGTGAAGATTTGATCAGCGCCTGCGCGCTTAATGGAGATTAAAGACTCCATCATAACTGCCTTTTCATCAACCCAGCCATTAGCGCCTGCAGCCTTAATCATCGCGTACTCACCAGAGACCTGATAAGCCGCAACTGGGACTGGGGAACGCTCCGCCACACCGGACAGAACATCTAAGTATGGGAGCGCTGGTTTGACCATGACGAAGTCTGCGCCTTCATCAATATCCATGTCTACTTCCAGCATGGATTCACGGTAGTTCGCTGGGTCCTGCTGGTAGGTACGGCGGTCGCCTTCGAGGGAAGAACCGACTGCTTCGCGGAATGGACCAAAGAAAGCAGAAGCGTACTTCGCCGAGTAAGCCATGATGGCAACGTCCTGGAATCCTGCTGCGTCCAAGCCTTCACGGATGGCACCAATCTGGCCGTCCATCATTCCGGATGGTGAGACGATGTGTGCGCCGGCGCGTGCCTGTGCAATCGCCATTGCTACATATAGTTCCACGGTGGCGTCATTGTCCACGCGTCCTTCTTCATCGAGCACGCCGCAGTGGCCGTGGTCGGTGAATTCGTCCAGGCAGGTATCAGCCATGATCAGCATGTCATTGCCGAATTCCTTGCGCAGCAGGCGCAACGCGCGGTTGAGGACCCCTTCTGGGTCCCACGCTGGTGAACCTTGCGCATCTTTGTCTTCATCACGCGGTACGCCGAAAAGGTCCACGCAACGCACGCCAGCCTCATAAGCTTCACGCACTGCCTGCACGAGGGATTCTTCGGTGTGCTGGTAGACGCCAGGCATGGAGGAAATCTCACGTGGTGCATCGATTCCATCCGCGAAGAACATCGGAAGAATGAAGTCCCGCGGTGAAAGCTGAGTTTCCGCTACCAGTTCCCGCATTGCAGGGTTTTGGCGCAAACGACGTGGACGACGATGTGGAAAATTGCTCACCTTGATCAGGCTCCTTCAGCTTGATGTCTCTTACGTTAAAGTGTCTTAGCACTTTAACGCGCGATTCGAATGCTCTCGCGTTAATGTGCGCCAGCACATTAACCTTCGACTTTAACGGTCTTCTTGCGTGCGCGGCGTTTCTTGCGGGGTGCGGGCAGGTTGCCGGAGGCGCGCAGGGCTGCGACGTGGTCGGCGAGGGCATCAACGAGTGATGGAACATCGGCGACTTCTGGCATGACGTCGACGCGCAGGCCCATTTCTTCGGCAGCTGCCTTGGTGGATGGGCCAATGCAGGCGATAATGGTGCGCTGGTGTGGTTTACCGGCGATGCCAACGAGGTTGCGCACGGTCGAGCCGGAGGTAAACGCCACGGCGTCAAAGCCACCGGATTTGATCATGTCGCGGACTTCAGATGATGGAGGTGCCGCGCGCACGGTGCGGTAAGCAACAACGTCATCTACTTCCCAGCCCAGTCCTTCCAGGCCGGTGACTAGTGCTTCGCCGGCGATATCAGCGCGTGGCAAAAGCACGCGGCCAACAGCGTCGATGTCTTCAACGAAGTTCGGGAAGACATCCACAAGACCCTCAGCGTTTTGGCGGTTTGGCTTTGGAAGTACCTCAGGCTGCATGCCCTTTTCACGAATTGCGTCAGCGGTCTTTTCACCCACGGCGGCAAGGTTGACGCCAGCAAAATCACGCGCGTCGAGGCCGAGCTCAGCAATCTTGTCCCACACCGCGGTCACGGCGTTGACGGAGGTGAAAACAATCCACTTGTAACGGCCTTCCACAATGCCCTTGATGGCGCGGTCCATCTGCGCCGGGTTGCGTGGTGGCTCCACAGAAATGGTGGGCACGGATTGCGGGATGGCACCGTAGGATGCCAGACGCGCTGACATCGGCGCAGCCTGGTCCTTGGGACGTGGCACCAGCACACGCCAGCCGTAAAGGGAACGGTTCTCCCACCAGGAGTACTTGTTGCGGTCGTCAAAGCTGCGGCCCAAAGTAATGACCAACGGGCCAGCTAGTTCCGCATTCAGCTTGCCGATGGTCCCCAAGTTCGTCTCATACGTACGCTGCAAACGGGTAGTACCGTGCACGGTCACAAACGCTTCCGTATCTGCTGGCAGACCACGAGGCAGCAGCTCTTGAGAAATCAGTGGAAGATGCTCAGCGGTTGCCTGCAGCACCAGTGGCTGTGCCGCCTGTGCAAGGCGGTCCCAGTCAACTTCGCCGTCGGTGACATCTGCTTCAGTGTAGGTAGACCCCAATGCCAGACCGGCAAAGGAAGGCACGGTGGATGGCAAAGACATGCCTGGCACAACCTGGAATTCCAAGCCGGCTGCTGCCACTGCGTTGATCTCTGCCTTAATTGACTCACGGTTAAGTGGGTTTCCGGCAACGAGGCGGATGACATCCAGGGATTCTGGGTGGTGATGCTCCACGGCAAAGGCCTGGGCTTCTTCGAGTCCCTTGGTGAGAGCCTCCACATTGGCGGCTACGCCAGATTCCCCATTGGTTGGGGTTGCTTCACGCAAATCCGCTGCAGTTGGTGCCACTGGGCGTGGCGGCTTGCGGCGCGCGCCTTGTGCCTTGGCTTCTGCAACGAGCTCTTCGTAGTGAGCTTCATATGCTTTGAGCTTGTCTTCCGGAACTGGAAGAGCACAGCCAACTATGTCCCGAACACCGTTTAAAACCTCAGAATCTACGATCGCGATCGCGTTATGGGCTAGTACTTCACGGGCACGTACGGTCAGTAACTCAGGGTTTCCTGGGCCTGCGCCAACGAAGATAACTTTGCCAAGCTGGGGCACGGCATTGCTCATTAAAGGTTCTTTTCTAGTATCAACGGCAATCAATGTGGTCTTTGCCACCGCGCGCCACCATAGAGATCGTGCCGGTGGAAACGCTGGACGCTAAAGACCGTTGAGCCAATGTGCAAAACGGAAATATGAACTGGTCATTACGGTCAAAAGCCCAGGGTTTTCCACCCTGGGTGCTCTTAAAGGGAGCCGATAAAACATCCGGAATAGACCATGTGATATTTACACCATATAAGTTGAACTGGCCGCAATCAAAACCCACACCTATAACAGGTGCCACGTCACACAGTTCCACAGGCTCCGGATGTTCGCCCCAAGCGGGGCTCAGCGAGTATGAGAAGAGTATTTAGCTAGCGTCGAGGATTTCGCTTGCTCCCTGTTCGAGGAGAGATTCTGCGACCTTGACGCCCAAATCATAAGAGTTTTCCAGTGGGCCGGTCTCAGCTGCGACCATCTGCTTGGAGCCGTCGAGGGCGAAGACGCCACCGTGGACGGTAATCATGTCGCCATCGATGACCGATGTCGCTGCGACTGGCGCGGTGCATCCTGCTTCGAGGCGGCGCAAAATAGCGCGCTCACCAGCAGCTTGCAGCCCTGCCTTGGCATCAGATACTGAGTTCACTGCGTTAACCAACTCGGCATCGGAAGCATTGACCTCCACAGCCAACGCGCCCTGCGCTGGGGCTGGCATGATGACATCCGGGGAGAATACCTCGGTGGCGCGGTCGGCATAGCCCGCGCGGACGAGACCGGCATAAGCCAACATGACTGCGTCGAGTTCGCCATCAGTGACATAAGACATGCGAGTTTCGATGTTGCCGCGCAACGGGCGGATATCCAGATCCGGGCGCAGCGCCTTGAGCTGGGACACGCGGCGTGGTGCAGAGGTACCCACCTTCGCGCCCTTCGGCAGCTGCTCGAGCGTGAGACCGTCGCGCGCAATTAGCGCCTCGCGGTTATCTTCACGCGTTGGCACGATGAGGTGGAAACGCTCATCCGGTGCCGTGGGAAGGTCCTTAAAAGAATGCACCGCGATATCGCATTCCTGTGCATGCAGTGCCTCGCGCAGAGCGTGGGTAAATACGCCGACACCAATGCGCTCTACAGGCGCCATGTTGACGTCACCCGCAGTGGTCACGATGTGCAGTTCACTAGGAGTGCCATTCGCCGTAATCCAGTCCCGCACGTGACCAGCCTGCGTTGTTGCCAGCTTGGAGCCACGAGTGCCAATCTTTTTCAGCGGCTTTTCCTGTGGCTTGCCGTGTGTGGTTTCAGACATTCCTATACATCCTTTCCTGATACCTGAGCATCAAGATTTTCTGGTAATTCTTTGACATCAACGGCAACGCCGGAGCCTTCAAGCTGCAGGCCAAAGAGTTCTTGCAGTGCGGTTTCATGGCTGACTGTACCGGAGTTCGCAGCCAGCTTCTTCGCGCGAATAGTTGGCTCATGCAGTAGTTTGTCCACCACGCGCTTGAGCGCTTGGGAAACGTCCCCAATTTGTTCATCGGTAAGCTCTGGCGACTTTTGCTGCAACCTACCCAGCTCGCACTCGACGACGTCTGCTGCGCGACGGCGCAAAGCTGCGACCGCTGGCACAACCTCGCGTACACGCTGCGCGGAGCTATAAGCCTCCAACTCTTCGCGCACAATTTTGCGCGCTGCAACCTGCGGATCGGTACCGCCCGCGACCTCGGTATCTGCTGCTTCCAAAGAGTTGCTGAGGCGCTCAATATTGATCAGCGTCACGCCCTCATGCTCCATCACGGCATCAGCAATATCGCGCGGCAAAGACAAGTCCACCATCATCAAATTGTGGCCCGCTGGGATATCGTCCTTAGTCAGTGTGAAGTCTTGGGCACCGGTGGCGGAAATGGCCAAATCGACATCGGCAAGCACCCGCGCGCGGTCTGCGAAGTCAATCGCCTCTGCCTGCACACCCGCCTCGATAGCGTGCCCCGCCAAACGCTCCGCACGGTCAAATGTGCGATTAGCAATGATCAACTTATCCACGCCCAAGCGACCCGCCTGCGTTGCTGCGAGAGAAGACATAGCACCCGCGCCGAGAATCAACGCCGTCTTACCTCGCAGATCCACCGCCCCCATAGCCATCATAGCCTGGTCAAAAGCGAAAGAGACCATGGAAGATCCGGCCTCATCAATTGTTGTTTCAGAATGCACGCGCTTGCCGGTGTGCAAGGCCGACTGCGCCAACGCGTGAATGCGCGGACCAACCGCGCCCTGCTCCGCCGCGTGCTGGTAGGCCGTGCGAACCTGACCAATAATCTGCTGCTCACCCACAACCATGGAATCCAAACCCGCTGCAACGGTGAGCAAATGCTCCGCCGCGGCATCGGCATAGCGCACGTACAAATAACCGCGCAGCTCATCCTCATCCACACCTGAATTGGCAGCCAATACCTTCACCACATCTTGGACACCAGTGTGGAAAGAATTAGTGACGGTATAAACCTCAAGGCGGTTACAAGTGGACACGATCATCGCCTCAGACAATGACGGCTTCTGAGTCAATACCTCACAAGTGTCATTGCGAACCGTGTCATCCATGCTGAGTCGTTCTAGCAGCGCCACTGGGGCTGACTGGTGGGACATTCCCACAACGAGCATGCTCATGAACATTCCTCCACGCGTGCGGATGCGGTGTTAGCTGCTCACAATGTGCACTGCCACAGCGGCCGCTTTAAAAATGGGGACTTTAAAGCTGTCTTCTTGGCAGATTCATGGGGCTGTGAGCGCTTAGAACACCGCACCCCTTTTATCAATAAAAAGTACGATATTTAAGATCAACCCAAAGGATACCCTTTTAGTTGACGGATCCCGAACTGAGCGACCCTCGGCGCTCTACTCAGCTGCTATGTGCGCTTACTGCGTGAGCTCCGCAGCGAGTTCAGCATTGTCTACTTCCCAGGCGCTAAATTCTTCACCGTCAACTACTACAACCGGAACGCGGTCACCGTATTCCGCAGCCAACTCCTTGTCATGGTCAACATTGCGCACCACAAGCTCCGCGCCAGCTTCTGCGACAACTGGCTTGATTTGTTCATGGACACGTTTGCACGATCCGCAGGTGGTGCGAACCATCAATTCGACGGTGTGGATGGCAATTCTCCTTTAACCAGCATGAGTAGCCCTGGGAATTTGTGAGGCTTAGCTCCGCAAGACGCACGAGCCTAAAACCATTATTATGGAAACGTTACCGAAAGACTTTAAGTTTTAACCACTCCCCCAGGAACGCGATGACTTCTAACCCTACCCCTCCAGGCTTCCCGGAATCACCTCGTGATTTCCTGGCGAACTGGACGGCAAGCCGCGGCAACCTGCGCAATTTCGTTGAAAACACCTACCTGCCGCCAATCAATGATGAAGCTCAGCGCGCCGCCGGTGAAGCTGCTGCAGGGGCCGCGATTGAAGAAGTCTTCGGGCTAGATTTCGACTCTTTCACCAAAGGCGTGGATTCAGTTTCTGGGTCTTTTGACGCTGCTGGCAGCAAGCACATCACCGCCGCCGACCCTGATATCCCGATCGATTCTGGTGCGGCAGCATTCTTTGATGTTGATAACACTTTGATTCAGGGCTCTTCCCTGATTTCTTTTGGGCTGGGCCTGGCGCGCAAGCGCTTTTTGACGTTCAAACAGATCCGCACCATTGTGTGGAAGCAGTTGAAGTTTCGCATCTCCGGCAAAGAAAACGCCCAAGACGTGGACAAAGGCCGTGAACTAGCCTTGGACTTCTTCAAAGACCGTTCCGTGGATGACATGGTGGCTTTGTGCGAAGAGATTGTGGATAATTCCATGGCCCGGCGCGCTTATCCCGGAACCCGGGAGTTGGCGCAGATGCACTTGGATGCTGGGCAACAGGTTTGGCTGGTCACCGCCACCCCAGTGCAGCTGGCGCAGATTCTTGCGCAGCGTTTCGGCTTTACTGGCGCGCTCGGCACCGTCGCAGAAGTCAAAGACGGCAAGTTCACTGGCAGGCTTATGGGCGATATCTTGCACGGCCCCGGCAAGCGCCATGCGGTTGCCGCTCTTGCCACCATTGAACAACTAGACCTTGCTCGCTGCACCGCTTATTCCGATTCCGCCAATGACGTCCCAATGCTGACCATGGTGGGCACCGCCGTGGCGATTAATCCGGACAAGAAGCTGCGTGACTACGCCGAGGACAACGACTGGCTCATCCGTGACTACCGTTCCGTTCGCCGCGCCGTCCGCGCCTATGGTCTTCCAGCGCTTCTCACCGCCGTCTTCTCATTCGGCAGCTGGCGCCTGATTCTCAAGCGCGGCACCAAGGGGCCAAGGAACACCAAATAGAGCGCTCTCTCCCCAAGCCGCCCCGGCCCAGACACTAAGAATGTCCCGTTACCCGTATTCACAGGCCTTAGGCGCGCACGTGCGGCCATAACACAAGGCTCTGAGTTCCCACCGAAGTGGAGACTCAGAGCCTTGGCTTTTGAAGCTTTACTTGCCCAGCTTACGACGCTGCACGCGAGTGCGGCGAAGCATCTTGCGGTGCTTCTTCTTGGACATGCGCTTACGACGCTTCTTAATAACTGAACCCATAGGAGGTTTCCTTTCAAACTTTTAGTACGTACTAAACCTGTCAGCTCCTTACCCGCTCAAGGTGCACTCTTTAGCAGGCCGCAGCCAGAATCGGCGCGCGGGCGCTGACACGAATGCATATCATTCTACTGGTCGAAGTACCAGCGCCCAAAACGCCCCTTTTATAACGCATACAACAGCGCCCTCCACCTTCTGTCCACAAACAGTGAGACACAAAGAGGAGGGCGCTGCGAGACTTAAAACAGGAGCGGACTATCCAACGTCGTAAACCGAGTTGTTCAAGTAATCCTGAACTGCTTTGTCGTTAACGCGGAAAGAACGTCCCACGCGAACAGCTGGCAGATCGCCTGCATGAACCAATCGGTAAACAGTCATCTTCGAGACGCGCATGATATCTGCGACCTCTGCGACCGTTAGAAAGGTTCCCTTATCTTCATTAGCCATAATCCAATACCTTTCAGCCCGAAACGCGCTGTAGGCTTCCCCTCCCACAGAATGATCACGTTCGTGCTGGAACCAGCCTAGCGTGAACCATGTGACTAATGCGACTCAAGTGTAAAAATTTCCTGTCACAACTATTCATTTCACCCCCGCGGGTATCACACGTACGTTATTTACCCTGCGTGTACCCTGGGAAACTTTTAGCGCTCAGGACACTTGAGTCAGATTTGTCACATTGTTCACATTGTCGGAATAACCGGCGGATTGTCTAGCTGATTGAGCGGGTGCGCTCCACGCACTTCTCAATGGCGCGGAAGAATGCGCCACGGATGCCGGACTCTTCGAGCTCACGCAGTGCTGCCACGGTGGTGCCACCTGGGGAGGAAACACCGTAGCGCAGGCTGCTGGCGTTCTTCTCAGACTCCACCAGAAGCTGTCCTGCGCCGGCCGCAGTAACGTTCGCCAATTCCGATGCCTGATCACGAGTAAGACCCAGGTTCACGCCTGCGTCGATGAGGGCCTCGGTGACAAGGAAGTAATAAGCCGGACCGGAACCAGCCAAGGCTGCCGCCACGTCCATCTTGTCTTCGGTCAGTTCCAGTACCGCGCCCACGGTGGACAGCAGTTCCTTAACGGTGTCTAGCTGCTCGCTGGTGACGTTCTTGCCCGGAACCACAATGTTCATGCCGTTTCGCACCAGCATTGGCGTATTAGGCAATGAACGCACAACTGGAACCTTCGGCCCCACAGCACCTTCGAGCTTCTCCAGGTTGATTGCCGCGGCCATGGACACAACAACGGCGCCCTCAGGCAGGCTGTCGTTGATTTCTGCGAACATGTCGACGATTGCGTATGGCTTCACGCAGACGAACACAACGTCTGCGTCGCTTACTGCTTCCTGGTTGTTGTCCGTGGTGTTGACCTTGTAGGTTTCCTCGAATTCCTTGCGGCGATCTGCCCCACGGTTGGTTACAACAATGTCTTGTCCATCAAATCCTGATGCGATGAGACCACCGGTGAGTGCTTCACCGATCTGGCCACCGCCGATAACTGCAATTTTTGTCATGCATTCCAGCGTGCCAGACAATGACAAAGCCGGCCACCACCAGAAGGTAGTAGCCGGCAAATACCTCGAAATTGAGACCTTAATTCAACATGTTTGGATTCATTACGCGAATGGACCTACAGCAGGATGATAAGCAGTGGGCCGAAGGTCAAAATCAGACCGACGACACCCGCCAATGACATTGAGACTGCATCTCGTGCGGTGCGCAGTGCATGGACGATACCAACCATTGCACCAGTGACAACCAGCGCCAGGATGGACACGATAATGCGGTCAAAGCGACCCCACAGTACTTCAAAGCCCTTGAAAACAATCGCACCGATGATGATGCCCACTAGCGCTAGAACCACGATGGATACTGCGCTGAGCTTGCCATCATCTTCCGCTTCATCCAGCTCTGCATCATCACGCTGTGCGAGCTTGGCCGAATCAGCCTGATGTTCATCTTCAACTACAGGAATCTCACCAGTTGACTCAGTGTCCTTGGCAGCTGGGCTAGCTGTAGCCGTCTTTGCTTCTGCTGCCTTCGCACCAGTAGCCGCCACTGTTGGCTGTGCCGGCATAACGGTGGTTTCATCCGTCTTTGCAGCCTTCGAGCCCGCCGCAGCATTCTTAGCCTTCGAAGAATCCTTGGCAGGAGCGTCGACCTTCTGAATGACTGTCGTGTCATCATTGGCCGGCTTTTCAGCCTTCTTCTCGGTCTTCTTAGCTGGCTTCTCCGCCGGCTTAGCGTCAGCTGGCTTCGCTTCTGCAGCCTTCGCAGCAGCAGCGGCCTTAGAAGCGTCCTTTGCGTCTGCCTTCTCACCAGCCTTCGCTGCTGTCTTATCCGCTGCAGGCTTTGCAGCAGCCTTCGCTGCGCTTGCCTTAGGAGCAGCCGACTTGGACTCTTCTGGCTTAGCCTCAGGCTTGGCCTCTGGTGCCTTGGCTCCGGAAGCCTTGGATTCAGCGGACTTCTCAGCCTTCTTCGGAGCACGGGCTACTGCGGCTGGGGAATCACTGGTGCTGGAGTGACGGGAACGCGCAGGCTCAGCCTCAACGCGCTTGATGGAGCCGGTGAGCTCCGCGACAGAGACACCGCCCTCGTCCAAGCTGCGACGACGGCGCCGGCGCGGAGCTTCTTGTGCTTCGGCGCCTTCGGTTTCCTTAGCGGAAGAGCGCTTTTCTGCACGGCCCTCACGCTCTTTGGCGTTGCGAGCAAGCAGTTCGGCAACCGTTAATTGCTTTTCCTCAGCCATGTTCTTAATCCAGTCCCTTGTCAGTCCGGCGCAAAATTACGCCTTCACGCAATGCCCACGGGCAGATTTCCAACTTTTCTAGGCCTAATGCACGCATAGAAGCTTCAGCCACGAGGGCACCAGCAACAATCTGGTGCGACCTATCAGAGCTTACGCCCTCCAGATCGGCACGGTCTGCCGCTGTCATTCGAGAAATAAAGTTTATCAGCTGACGCAAACCAGCAGCCGTCAACGTGCGCTGCACAAAAGGACCAGCCGAAGACGGAGCTGAACCAGTCAGGCGTGACAATGAACGCAACGTCTTCGAGGTACCAACGGCAAGACGAGCAGGGCCCAGGCTCTTCATCTGTGAGGCAGGGCCTTCTAGCTCCGCGTCGATGTAGTCACGCAGAGCCTGAACATGCTTCTTCGCTGGTGGGTCAGTATCAAACCAGTTGTGGGTCAACCGGCCTGCGCCCAAGTCGAGGGAGAAAGCCATCTCTGGGTGCTCATCTGAACCAGTGGATAGCTCAAGCGAGCCACCACCGATGTCAATGTTGGTCACTCGTCCTGCAGACCAGCCATACCAACGACGCACAGCCAGGAAGGTCAGCTGTGCTTCTTCCTCACCGCTGAGCACCTCCAGGCGGACTCCGGTTTCTTTCTCGACGGTGTCCAAGACCTCATCAGAGTTTGGCGCGGAACGTACGGCGGAAGTAGCGAAGGCAATGAACTCATCGCAATCGAGCTTTTTGCCCAGCTCAGCAGCTTCGCCGACGGAGGCGACAAGCTTCTTCACGCCTTTGGCGTGAATGTTGCCGTCCTTGTCCAGTTGCTCGACAAGACGCAACGGAGTCTTCCAGTCACTCATCGGGGTCGGACGGCCGCCATTGGTGGCATTGACTGCCACGAGGTGGACAGTATTACTTCCGACATCTAATACACCTAATCGCACACCCAACAGCGTAGTAGGTCTACCGTGGGTAAGTGTGAATCGCCCGGATTTTTTACAGCAATATCAACCATCGTCGAAAACCGTTCACCTTGGTTTTCCCGAGATCTCTCCGGCCGCCGCATCCATCCGCGCAGGCCGCGAGTTAGCGCCGGATTTTCCCAGGGAGTGGTTTGAATTTACCGACCCCGCAGATGAGTTCCACGTATATTCCGTGGATTTGACCTGGTTAGAGTCTCATTACACGTGCCAGTTCGGAACTGAGCGTTGCTTTGGTATTGATTCTGAAAATCCCGATGTGGGTTGCTGTGGGCATGGCGCATTCATGGCTGATGAAACCGACCGGGATCAGCTTTATGACGCTGTTGCGAATATGCCAGCAAAATACTGGCAAAACCGCCCTGCGGGGGTAGATGAGTTCTTGGCGGCCGAAGATCCGCTCCAGGTTGAGCCGTGGCTGGTGTGGGATGAGCTCGATGGCGATGATGGTGAGCCGGAGCCAGCGCTCAAGACCAAGGTGCTGGATGGCGCTTGTATTTTTGCCAACCGTGCCGGCTGGGCAACTGGCGCGGGCTGCGCTTTGCACCAGTGGGCTATGGCTGAGGACCACGATTTAACGGTGGTTAAGCCGGAGGTGTGTTGGCAGCTTCCTATTCGCCGTCATGAAGAGTGGGAAGAGCGTACCGATGGCCAGGAGATTCTGCGCACCACGTTGGGTGAATATGACCGCCGTGGTTGGGGCAATGGCGGCGAGGACTTTGATTGGTATTGCACCACGGACTCCGCCTGCCACAATTCTCCTGAGCCAATGTGGCGTTCGCATGTTTCAGAACTCACTGCGTTGCTGGGCAAGGAGTCTTATGAGATTCTTCGTGCACATTGCGAGCAGCGTGCCAAGCTTCGCGATGCCGCCAAGACCGTCAACGTCGAATTGCCGTTGCACCCGGCAAGCAAAAAAGCTGGTTGGTAGAGGCTTCTACCAACCAGCCAGGGCCGAAAGCACAAGAACTGCGTTTTCGGCCTATTGTTCTCTACACCTAAGGCGCAGGAGCAAAGCTCCGCATCTCCCTTTCCGTCTAAGGCGCAAGAGCTCGACTCGGAGCACTTAGACGTCGAACTTATACCCCAACCCGCGCACGGTTACGAGGTGTTGTGGGCGTGAGGGTTCGGATTCGATCTTGGAACGTAGGCGCTTGACGTGGACGTCTAGGGTCTTGGTGTCGCCGACGTAGTCTGCGCCCCAGATGCGGTCAATGAGCTGGCCGCGGGTAAGTACGCGTCCGGCGTTGCGCAGGAGGTACTCGAGTAGGTCGAATTCTTTCAGTGGCATGGAGACTGCTTCGCCGTCGACGCAGACGGTATGGCGTTCGACGTCCATGCGTACGCGTCCGCCTTCGAGAATCTGGTCATCAAATTCCTCTTCGGCTTCGACTGCTTCGCCGCCGCGGCGCAGGACGGCGCGAATGCGCGCGATGAGTTCGCGGGAAGAATATGGCTTGGTGACATAGTCATCGGCGCCGAGTTCTAGTCCGACGACTTTGTCGATTTCAGAATCACGGGCGGTCACCATAATCACGGGAACCGAAGAAGTAGCACGCAGTTGCTTGCACACATCGGTGCCTGACATTCCGGGCAGCATCAGGTCCAGCAGTACGATGTCCACGTCGTGGCGGTCAAACTCAGCGAGTGCGGTTTTGCCATCGTGCGCAACGATGGGATCAAACCCCTCTTTTCGCAGAAGGAACGCTAGCGGATCTGCCAACGATTCTTCGTCTTCGACGATGAGGATGGTCGTCATGAGGTTTTATCCTTTCGACGAGAAGCTGCCCGAGCCACCGCAGAGTGCAAGTCAGCCTTCGGAGACTTCTCATGTTCATTATCTGTCGCCGCCGGAATCTTTTCAGGCTTTGGTTCGTGATAAATAGGAAGTTCAATTGTAAATGTTGATCCAGTGCCAAGACGAGACCACAATTTAATGTTTCCGCCGTGGTTTGCAACAACGTGCTTTACTATTGCCAATCCTAGGCCAGTTCCGCCAGTTTGCCGCGATCGGGCTTTATCAACACGGAAAAAGCGTTCAAACACACGCGCTTGGTCCTCAGGCGCGATGCCAATTCCGCGGTCCGTGACGCGGATGGCAACGATGTCATCATTGACGCGCTTTTGAGAAATGGAGACCGGCATTGCCTCTGGTGAGTAGTGCACCGCGTTGGAAATTAGATTGGACACTGCGGTCACCAGCAACGCCTTGTCACCTTCAACCAGAGCATCAACGCTCATGCCGCGAGTGATCTGAATTTCATGGGATTCGGCGGTGAGCTGGTTGCGGATGATTGCTTCATTCACAATCGCATCCACAGATACTGGTTCCAGTTCTGGGAGTGCCTCGGCGCCCTGCAGTTTGGATAGTGCGATGAGCTCATTGACCATATCCGCCATGCGGTAGGCCTCTTTTTGCACGCGCGAGCCGAAGTATTCGACATGCTCTGGATCATCGGGGGAATCTAGCAGTGCTTCCGCCAGCAATGCGATACCGCCAACGGGTGTCTTGAGTTCGTGCGACACGTTGGCCACAAAGTCACGGCGAGCTGATTCCATACGCGCGGACTCAGATTCATCTGTGGCGAAGATAATGACAAAGCGGTCATCAATAAGCGTTAGCGGTTTAACCAGTGCACGAATCTGCAGCACGCGGTTGCCGGTGCGGCGTTTGGAAATGGAATGGTCAATGATGCGCTCTTCTTTGTCATCAAAGACCTTCTCTGCAACCCGCCACAGCTCTGGGTTGATGGAGCGATCATGCACAATCGTCATCTCGTGTGCCGCCGGGTTAGACAAAATGACATCCCCGGATTGGTCCACCACTGTCACGCCGGTCGGTGCGCCTTGAATAGCCAAGTGCAGCACCTGGCTCACGGTGGTGACCTGGTTAGCTTCAATCGAGCTAGACTGCCGGGAGCTTAAGACCCGGCGTTGGATGAATCGGAAAACTGGCATTGCAATGAGGCAGACGATGATGCCTGCGATGAATGCAATTGCCGTTGCCACTATTTCTCCTACTCAGGTAAAAGCTAGAACTCTTCAGAGCGCAATCTCTTTGGCCCGAAGCTCTGGGCACTGAAGCACCCCAGGGAAATTATGCGCTCCCTGGGGTGTTTGTGCCAGCTGAAACTTCTTTTACTTGCCGCCCTGCGCTGCGACTGCTGCAGCGCCAGCTGCTGCTGCTTCTGGGTCCAAGTAGGTACCGCCTGGGTTGACAACCTCGCCGGATTCGGTGATTTCATACACCAGTGGAATGCCGGTTGGGATGTTGAGTTCCGCAATGTCATCATCGGAGATGTTGTCCAAGTACTTCACCAGTGCACGCAAAGAGTTGCCGTGGGCTGCTACCAAGACGGTCTCGCCGCGCTGTGCGCGAGGCAGAATTTCTTCCTTGAAGTAAGGAATGAAACGCTCAACAACATCCTTCAGGCACTCGGTGCGTGGGACGGTATCCAGGTGTGCATAACGAACGTCTTCGGCCTGGGAGTACTCAGCGTCATCGGCAAGCTCTGGCGGAGGGGTGCCGTAAGAACGACGCCACTCCATGAACTGCTCATCGCCGTACTTATCCTTGGTCTCTGCCTTGTTCAACCCCTGCAGCGCACCGTAGTGACGCTCGTTCAAACGCCAGTCACGGATGACTGGAATCCAGTGACGATCCGCTGCATTGAGGGAAATGTTGGCGGTGCGGATCGCACGGCGCAACAAGGAGGTGTACACAACAGAAGGCAAGATATTGTTTTCTACCAACATCTCACCGCCACGCTTGGCCTCAGCCTCGCCCTTTTCGGTCAAATCAACATCAACCCAGCCGGTGAACTGGTTGGATTCATTCCACTTGGACTGGCCATGGCGTAAAAGAATTAGCTTTCCGTTAGTCATGCCCTCAAGCATGCCACGAAACCATGCTCCACGCGCCTTTAATATTTGTGATTTAAAAAGCTCTAGATTCCGGCAGCTTGGCGCGGGCCGTGGCATTCAGACATGTCCAGCTTGGTTGCTTCTTCGTAGACCTTCAACAGGTCCTGCGCCGAGGCAGCCCAACTAAACTTCGCCGCATGCCCCACGGCTTCCTCGCCCATGGCGATGCGCCGTTCGTCATCATCAAGCAATTCACTTAGGGAATCCGCCCAGGTTGCGGGGTCGTGGCCATCAATAAGCAAGCCCGTGACATTGTGGTCCACGGCAATCGGCAATCCACCCACGCGCGCGGCGACAACAGGCGTACCGGTGGCCTGAGCTTCCATAGCTACCAAGCCGAAAGACTCGTTGTAGCTTGGCACCGCAACAATATCCGCTGCCTGATATACCGCGACGAGCTCCTGCGGCGGGCGGGCATCCAGGAAACGAATGCGGTGAGCAACGCCCAGCTCACGCGCTAAGTCGTGATAGCTTTGCACGTTCGACGCCTCACCCGATGCCCCACCACAAATAACCACGCGGAGATTCCGGTGTGGGTCACGCTTAAACAATTCCGCCGTTGCGCGAATAAGCACCTCTGGGCCCTTGAACTTCTGCAACCGTCCCACGAATGCCACAACTTTGGTGTGCAACGGAATACCTAATTCACGGCGGCTACGCTCAGTATTGCGATCCGTGCCGGGAGTAAAGAGCTCGGTGTCTGCGCCAGGAGTGATCACATCAATGTGGCATTCCTGCGCGTCATAATGCGCGATCAGCTCGCGCTTTTCATCCTCGGTGTTAACCACCATGACATCCGCATTATCTGACAGCTGCTGCTCACAAATACGCCGTGCTTCGGACTCCGGGGAATCATCGGCAGCCCGGTAGGCATTCTTCACCGCCGCCAAGGTGTGTGCAGTATGCACCAAGGGAATGCCCCACAAATCACGCAACAGCCAGCCCACCTGGCCCGAGAGCCAATAGTGGGAATGGATGAGGTCATAGAACAAGTTATTGCACTTAATAAACTGCACCATGCCACCAGAAAATGCTGCCAACTGCGTTGGCAGCTCCTCTTTGCTCAGGCCTTCAAAGGGACCCGCCACAATGTTGATGACGCGCAGGTGCGGCTCAATCTCCACAATCTCGCCCTGGCTCGGACGGGTCGCGCGCGTGAAAATATCCACGTCCACGCCCTTGCGCGCCAACTGCGTTGCAATGGACAGCACGTAGACGTTCATCCCGCCAGCATCACCGGAGCCAGGCTGGGCAATTGGCGAGGTATGCATTGAAATCATGGCGACTCTCATACCGGACATCCTAGACTTTCACTACGCCCCATACACCTTGAGTGAAAGAAGCCAAGCCGCATGAGCCAGCCTGAAAACAGCACCGCCACCGATTTCGCCAATAACCCCGCTGCGAAACCAGACAACGCTCCAGACAACGTTGTCGAAGTCATCACGGTGGACCCGGATGTTTCTGATACCGCATCTTTTATGGAGAAATACGGTGTTTCTGCAAGCCAGAGCATCAATTCCATTATTGTATCCGTCAAAAGCAACGGAGAGCGCACCCCTTATCTAGTGCTGGTGCCAGCAACCCACACCTTGGATAACAAGGGCGTGAAACAAGCCCTCGGTGGAAAAGCGTCTTTCATGCCGATGGATGACGCACTGGCATTGACGCAGATGGAACGCGACAGCGTCGGCCCAATTGGCTTGCCAGACGGTCTTGAGGTGGTCGGGGATTCTTCCCTGTTGAATGAAGAGTCCTACATCATCGGCGGCGGCAAGCTGGGCATCAAGTACCGCATTGCTCACGATGAATTGCTCAAGCTCATCGACATTGATGCCCGCGACATCTTCAATGAGCGCACACCGCAGTTGTGAAAATAAACTTGATTCATTCGAGAAATAGTTTGATGCGTGATGTACTTTACCTTCGTTGCTGAGGGAATCCTCAAGTTTAAGTAGCTACACTGGACGCAATAAACCCTTACGTAACCAACGGTATGGTGTGTGGCAGGTCGTGCCCCACAGACCATGCTGCGCTGCTCAATACTTTGATTTCGATATGAGATTAGAAGGATTAAATGTCTGCTACAGAAAATAAAACTTGGCTTCAGCACTACCCTGAATGGACTCCCCATTCCTTAGATTACGGCGACACCACCTTGCTGGACGTCTACGACAACAACCTGGCAATCAATGGCCACAAGTCGGCATTGAGCTTCTTTGGCCGCAGCCAGTCTTATGCCGATCTAGACCGTCAGGTTCGCCGCGCGGCCGCCGGCTTGAAGGCTTTCGGCGTACGCCCGGGCGACCGCGTAGCGATGGTTCTGCCGAACTGCCCGCAGCACGTGGCTGCCTTTTTTGCCGTGCTCAAGCTGGGCGCATCGGTAGTTGAGCACAACCCGCTGTACACCGCGCCGGAGCTGGAAAAGCTTTTTAAAGACCACGGCGCGCGTATTGCTATCGCGTGGGATAAAGCAGCACCAACCCTGGAGAAGCTACGCGGCACGACTGACTTAGAGACCGTTATTTCCGTCAACATGATTGACGCGATGCCCACCTTGCAGCAGATTGCACTGCGCATTCCGGTTCCACCGCTTAAGGCAAAGCGCGATCAGCTCTCCGGCGAAGCCCGCAATTCAGTCCCCTGGGACACCCTGATTGGCAACGCCATTGGTGGCGATGGCAGCGATATTGAATCTGAGCCATCAGTCACCACGAACACCACCGCCGTGGTTATGTACACCTCCGGTACCACGGGCCAGCCCAAGGGCGCCGAACTTACCCACGGTTCTCTCTTTGCCAACATCGCGCAGGGCAAGGCCTGGGTTCCCGAGTTGGGTGATTCCGATGAGCGCATGCTGGCAGCGCTGCCGTTCTTCCACGCTTATGGCCTGACCATGAACCTCACCTTGGCGCAGTTCATCGGCGGCGAGCTGGTCCTTCTCCCCTCCCCGCAGATTCCACTCATCATGGACATCATGAAAAAGCGCACCCCAACCTGGGTTCCGGGCGTTCCTACTTTGTACGGCAAGATTGTTGAAGCCGCGAAGGAAAAAGGCATTGCCATCAAGGGCATCCGCAGTGCGTTCTCTGGCGCTGCTTCACTTCCGGTCTCCACCGTGGAGGACTGGGAAGAGCTCACTCAAGGCCGCCTGGTTGAGGGCTTTGGATTGACGGAGACTTCCCCAATTCTTATTGGCAACCCAATGACCGACAGCCGCCGCCCTGGCTACGTAGGTATTCCTTTCCCCGATACCGAAATCCGCATTGTTAATCCAGAGAACCCGAATGAAATCATGCCGGATGGTGAGGAAGGCGAAATCATCGCCCGCGGCCCACAGGTTTTCAAGGGCTACCTCAACAACCCAGAGGCAACAGAGCAGGCCTTCTACAATGGCTGGTTCCGCACCGGCGACTTGGGAATCATGGAAGAAGACGGTTTTATCCGCCTGGTTGCACGCTTGAAGGAAGTCATCATCACCGGTGGTTTCAACGTCTACCCAGCTGAGGTTGAAGAAGCACTTCTCTCCCACCCAGATGTGGAAGAAGCAGCCGTGGTGGGCCGCCCACGTGAGGACGGCTCCGAGGATGTCGTTGCGTGCGTAACTCTTCGCGATGGCGCCGCATTGGATCCCGAGGGCCTCAAGGAATTCTCCCGTGAGCGTCTGACCCGCTACAAGGTTCCACGCACCTTCTACCACTTCGAAGCACTGGCTAAGGACCAGCTGGGCAAAATCCGCCGCCGCGAAGTCCAGCAAGACCTGATTAACCGTTTGGAGAAGCAAAACAAGTAACCGCCAAGTGCGCAGCTTCACTGCGCAGGCTTTCCCACATCGGACTCATTCCCCACTTTCGCCACAACACCTGGCCGAGAATTGCGGATACTGATGTGGGAATCTTTCACATCTAGGGGTGGGTGGAAGAAATTTTCCTGCAACAAACCGAACAAAGGTGAGGTTTCCATCATGTTCACTCTGTATTATGGAGCCTAAAATATTTAGGCGTCTAAATACAGTTTCTCCACACTGTTATTGTTTCGGCGTCAATTCATACTGAATAACCGAACACAATCGCATTAACGCGAGCCCGAACATTTGGAAGGACCCGCATGTCAGCATCTGAAACCAAGGCCTGGACCAAGCTCTACGCCCCTTGGACCGAACCCGAACTGGAATACGGCGAAGACACCCTCGCGTCAATCTATGACCGCAACTTGGAGCTCAACGCCGACAAACCCGCTACTTATTTCTTCGGACGCGGCCAAAGCTACAAAGAACTTGACCAGCAGGTACGTGCTGCCGCCGCAGGCTTAAAAGCCTTTGGCATCCGTCCGGGTGACCGCGTCGCTATTGTGCTCCCAAACTGCCCGCAGCACCTCGCGGCTTTCTTCGCTATTCAAAAGCTTGGCGCAACTGTGGTTGAGCACAACCCGCTGTACACCGCGCATGAGCTCGAAGGACTTTTCAAAGACCACGGCGCACGCGTAGCCATTACTTGGGATAAAGCGGCACCAACGCTGGAAAAGATTCGCGCTACGACTGACTTGGAAACCATTGTCTCAGTAAACATGACCGAAGCCATGCCGCGTCGCATGCAGCTGCTGCTGAGCATTCCAATTCCTCCGATTAGCGCCAAGCGCGATGCATTAACCGGCGCTGCCCCAAATACGGTTCCGTGGTCAACACTGATTTCTCAGGCCATCGGCGGCAATGGCAAAGACTTTGTCAACAATGAAGCCTCTCCTGATGACACCGCTCTGATTCTGTATACCTCCGGCACCACGGGCGCGCCCAAGGGTGCGATGATTTCCCACGCCAACATTTTGGCAAACTGTGTCATGGGCAAGGCGTGGGTTCCAGGACTTGGTGAAAAGCCAGAGCGTTTCCTCGCGGCACTGCCTTTCTTCCATGTCTACGGCATGACCACCGTGGTGGCACTGGGTGTTTACGTGGGAGCTGAAATTATCCTGCTACCGGCACCGCAGATTCCGCTGATCATGGATGTTATTAAGAAACACACGCCAACGTGGGCACCAGGCGTGCCAACTCTGTATGACAAGATTTTGGCTGCCGCTGAAGAAAAGGGCATGGATAAGACGCAGCATCCGATTCCGAGTTCTTTCTCTGGCGCCGCAACATTGCCGGTTCGTACCGTGGCACGATGGGAAGCATTCTCCGGCGGCTTGCTGGTGGAAGGCTACGGCCTGACTGAAACAGCACCGGTTATTTGTGCCAACCCGATGGATGGCAACCACCGCCCAGGCTATGTTGGTATTCCTTTCCCGGATACTGAGGTGCGGATTGTTAATCCAGAAAACCTCGATGAGCTCATGCCGGATGGTGAGGAAGGCGAGCTGCTGGTTCGGGGTCCGCAGGTGTTCAAGGGCTACCTCAACAACCCAGAGGCAACTGCCGCCACCTTCCACGGCGAGTGGTTCCGTACTGGTGATGCCGGTGTCATGGAAGAAGATGGCTTCGTTCGCCTGGTTGCGCGCATCAAGGAAATCATCATCACCGGCGGCTTCAACGTCTATCCAGCAGAGGTAGAAGAAGCCATGTCTGATCACCGCGATATTGAAAGTATCGCTGTTGTTGGTCGCCCACGTGAAGATGGTTCTGAAGATGTCGTCGCGTGTGTCACGCTGCGCGACGGTGCGGCTCTTGACCCAGAAGGTCTAAAAGACTTTGCCCGCGAGCGTCTTACCCGCTACAAGGTGCCACGTACCTTCTACCACTTTGAAGAACTGGCCAAGGACCAGCTGGGCAAGATTCGCCGCCGCGAAGTCCAGCAGGATCTTCTTAAGATGCTGGGCGATAAGTAATTAACTCGTCCTCCCAAGCGATAGGACTTGGTGCACTAAGCTCATAAGAAGTACAACACTTCTTTGCCACTTCTCGCCGGTTGGCCTCGTAAGATTTTCACGCTGACCGCTGCAGATGCACCATCGATACATTATCCCTGGGAGGACGTCTTATGTCGGCATTTCAAACCAAGGCTTGGATCCATAATTACGCTGAGTGGACCGAACCTCATCTGGACTACGGCGATGACACGCTGGTTGATTTCTATGACAACAACTTAGAAAAGAACGGCAACAAGTCCGCTACCTATTTCTTTGGCCGCACGCAGACGTACAGCGATCTGGACCACCAGGTACGTGCTGCCGCGGCTGGGCTCAAGGCTTTTGGTATTCGCCCGGGTGACCGCGTGGCGTTGGTTCTGCCGAACTGTCCACAGCACATCGCTGCGTTCTACGCAGTGCTCAAGCTCGGCGCGACGGTGGTTGAGCATAACCCGCTCTACACAGCGCATGAGCTTGAAAGCCTATTCAATGACCATGGCGCACGCGTGGCTATTGTGTGGGACAAGGCCGCGCCAACGTTGGAAAAGCTGCGTGGCGTAACTCCTTTGGAGACCATCATCTCCGTCAATATGACTGAAGCCATGCCACGTCGCATGCAGCTTCTGCTGCGCATCCCAGTTCCGCCAATTATGTCCAAGCGTGACGCGCTTACTGGCGATGCCCCTAATACCGTCCCATGGTCTACCTTGTGCTCTCATGCCATTGGTGGCTCCGGTAAAGATATTGAGTTTCCGGCGGTTACCAAGGAAGATACCGCGCTGATTCTGTATACCTCGGGTACCACCGGTCAGCCTAAGGGCGCCATGCTCAGCCACGGAAACATGGCTTCGATGTGTGTCATGGGTGAGGCATGGGTCCCGGGCTTGCGCGATAAGCAGCAGCGCTTCCTCGCAACCTTGCCGATGTTCCATGTCTACGGTTTGACCATGGTGGCAACACTTGGCCCTTATGTTGGTGCAGAGATGGTTTTGCTACCAGCGCCGCAGGTTCCGTTGATCATCGATGTGTTGAAGAAGCACACCCCGACTTTCGCTCCGGGTGTGCCAACCTTGTACGAGAAGATCATTCAGGCCGCGAATGAGAAAAATATTGAAATCAAGGGCATTGACAATGCCTTTTCCGGCGCTTCTACACTGCCGGTCTCTACCGTTGAGGACTGGGAAACTCTCACTGGCGGCAAACTGGTGGAAGGCTACGGTCTAACTGAGACTTCCCCAGTTATTTGTGGCAACCCTATGAACGGCAAAACCCGCCCAGGCTATGTTGGCCTGCCTTTCCCTGATACGGAAGTGCGCATTGCCAACCCAGATAATCTGGATGAGACCATGCCCGACGGCGAGGAAGGCGAGCTTCTGGTTCGCGGACCTCAGGTGTTCAAGGGATACCTGAACAAGCCCGAAGCTACTGAGGAAGCCTTCCACGGCGATTGGTTCCGCACCGGCGACGTTGGCGTTATGGAAGAAGACGGCTTTGTGCGATTGGTTGCGCGCATCAAGGAAATCATCATCACCGGTGGTTTCAACGTCTACCCTGCTGAGGTCGAAGAAATCCTGCGCACCCACCCGGATATCACCGATGTCGCCGTGGTTGGCCGTCCGCGCCACGATGGCTCCGAGGATGTCGTTGCCTGCGTGACGCTTCGCGATGGCGCCGCCCTAGATCCCGAGGGCCTCAAGGACTTCTCCCGCGAACGCCTCACCCGCTACAAAGTGCCACGCACCTTCTACCACTTCGAGGACCTTGCCAAAGACCAACTGGGCAAGATCCGCCGCCGCGAGGTCCAAGCAGACCTGCTCAAGCTATTGGAGAAGTAGTCGCCATACAGCGCGGGACTATGTATTTATGTAACTTGTACGTATGTCCCCGCGTTCGAAGAATCCTGAGCTTCCTGCAGAAACCCCGAATCCTTTTCGTCCGACCTTTGGTGCTTCACCGCGCTTTTGGGCTGGACGGAAGGCTATTCTCGAGGGCTTTTCGGAAGCGCTAGATAGCCCGGTGGGACACCCCGACCGGGCTATGTTGATTAGCGGCACGCGAGGAATTGGCAAGACAGTGTTGCTGACGGAGCTTGAAGATATTGCAGAAGCTCGCGGCTGGATTTCGGTGCGAGGTATTGGCGGTGCAGGCATGGCTGAGCACCTTATTAATACAGCAATCCCGTCGCATATTGCGAAGCTCAACCCGCAAGCAGAGACCAGGTTGAAAACGCTTGGCATCGCTGGCCTCGGCCGTGTGGAAACAGAGCTTGACCCACGGTATGGGCAGCTGCAGCCAGTCCCCACCGTGGAGACACGTATCCGTCAGCTCTTGGACTACACCAGTGGCAGTGGCGTGTTCATTGCCATTGATGAAGTCCAAGACGCCCCGAGAGAGGATTTGGCCGCGGTGGCACAGGCTTTCCAGAATCTTATTAAAGATGAGATTCCCGTGGCACTCGCATTTGCTGGTCTAACCGTTGGCACCCGGGACTTACTGGATTTGCCGGGCACTACATTCCTGCGCCGCGCGAGTGCTTATGAGTTAGGGCCATTGACTGCCGATGACACCATGAGCCTTCTTGCATCTACTGCCGATGGCTCCGGCATCCCCTTCGGCAACGCCGCTGCCCGGCGCGCGGCCGAGGCTTCCTACGGATTCCCCTACTTAGTACAGCTCATCGGCGCGCTGGCATGGCGAGTCACGAAAGACAATGCAAACAGCGAAGTCACCGAAGCAGTTATTGAGGAGATTCTCAAAGAGGCCATCGATACTTTTGGCTCCCAGGTGCATCGACCAGCACTGCGCCACGTTACTGACCTGCAGCGCGAGTTCCTACGCTCCATGGCGCGCCTTGGCGGGGAAGAACAATCCATTGGTGAAATTGCCGGGCTGCTTAAGAAAACCACCACCGGCATCAGCCGAATCCGCGCCGCTTTGATTAAGCAAGAGCTCATCGAGCCTTCCTCACACGGGCATGTACGTTTCACCCAGCCCTACATGGCGGAGCACCTGCTCGCCGAGCCCCGCACTCGCTATATTCAATAGCTTCTTTTCGGCACAATCTTGTTGCGCCACTATTCCCCCACAATTCCAAGCGAACCTTCCAGGTTCGCTTTTTCTATGTTGAATCGCGCACCCAAAATGCAGGCATTTTCAGTGAAATTTCAGGGTCATAACAGGCTGGTTTTACGTTAAATTCGGGGACTATTCCGTGAGCTTTCCTCGGTAATTCTCGTGGTCAGGACACGATCGGTTACATCTTTTGTAAATATGAGAAAAACCTCACATTTGGGTGTGTGAGGCTCCAAACTTACGCACAAGTAGGCTACGGTGGCGTAATCGCGATAGTTTGTATTCGTTTAGCAAACTCCATGACGCCTATCGCGCCACTTTCTGGCTTAGGGAAAAGCCACGGAAAATATCACCGATACGTTTAAAGAGGACTAACAGTTATGTCGTTGACCCCCTTGCTTACCTTGTCCAATGACAGCACTGCTCCGGCAGTGCTGTTTGCAGGTCAGGGTTCTGCATGGCAAAAGGCTATCGCCGATGCCGCAGCCAGCCACCACCAGGCAGAAAACCTGCGCAACATCCTTGCAGAAGTACGCACCACCACCGGCCCTGTAGCGCGAATCATCGCCTCCTCTTGCCCAGGTGTCTATGAGCGCTTGGAAGAATTGGCTAGCACCCCAGCGGGCGAGCCACCAGTGGCTAAGGACTATGACGCTTACCCGGCTTACTCCATCCCAGGTATTGTTCTGGGCCAGATTGGCGCCATTGACCACCTTCGTGAGCTGGGCTTGGATGTAGACTCCGCGCAGCTTGCTGGTCACTCCCAGGGTTCTTTGGGCGTTGCAGCCGTCAAGGATGCACGCCAGGCCCTGGCTCTTGCTGTTTTGATGGGTACCGCAGCTGCCGTTACCCAGGGCGCGAATGACTCCCGCTCCCACATGCTGTCTGTCCGTGGCGTGCCACGTGAACTGGTCGAAGAGTACCTCGCGGGTGACGCAGCTATTGCTGTTGTCAACGGCCGCGTGCACTTCGCACTGTCCGGCACCCCAGAGGACTTGGCAAAGACCGAGTCCAACATCGAGCAGGCTGCAAAGTCCTACAATGAGGCACTCGAGGAGCGTCTCATCGGTGGTTCTGAAATCAACCCGAAGTTCGACGTCCTGCCGGTAGCGCTTCCTTTCCACCACGCATCCCTGCAGGCCACTGCAGACTTGACCGTGGAATACGCACAGCAGTGTGGCCTGGACGCAGAGCTGGCCCGCGAACTCGCTGACTCCATCCTGGTTCAGCCACACAGCTGGGTTGAGACCGTTGCAGGGCTAGACTCCAACTACCTAGTAGCGCTGGACCGCGGCCTGTCTTCTTTGACCGCACCACTAGTTGGCGGTACCGGCAAGGTAGTTGTTCCTGCCGCTACCCCAGCTGAGCGCGATAACCTGGCAACACCAGGTACTGAGCTGCCAACCGCTGTGAACTACGAAGAGTTCTCACCGAAGCTGATTTCCCTGCCAAACGGCAAGTCCTACACCCAGACCCGTTTCTCTGAGTGGACCGGCATGTCCCCAATCATCCTGGGCGGCATGACCCCAACCACCATGGATCCGGGCATTGTTGCTGCCGCAGCAAACGGCGGCTACTGGTCAGAGATGGCCGGTGGTGGTCAGTACTCTGATGAAGCCTTCACCATCAACAAGAACGGCATGATGGAGCTGCTGGAGCCAGGTCGCACCGCAGCATTTAACACCATGTTCTTCGACCGCTACCTGTGGAACCTGCAGTTCGGTCAGGCACGCATTGTGCCAAAGGCACGAGCAAACGGCGCAGCATTTACCGGTGTTACCATCTCGGCAGGTATCCCAGAGCCAGAAGAAGCAACGGAACTGCTTGATCAGCTCACCGCTGATGGCTTCCCTTATATCTCCTTCAAGCCAGGTACCACCAAGCAGATTCAGGACTGCATCGCTATCGCTGCGGATAACCCTGAGCACCGCGTCATCATCCAGATCGAAGACGGCCACGCTGGTGGCCACCACTCGTGGGTTGACCTGGACGAAATGCTGCTAGCCACCTATGCATCGGCACGCCAGCACGCCAACCTGGCCATCACCGTTGGTGGCGGCATCTACTCCCCTGACCGTGCATCTGAGTACCTGACCGGTTCCTGGTCCACCAAGTATGGCCTGCCAATCATGCCGGTTGATGGCGTCTTCTTGGGCACCGTTGCCATGGCAACCAAGGAAGCAACTGCTAATGATGACGTCAAGCAGCTGCTCGTTGACACCCCAGGTATTACCCCAGACACCAACGGCGGCTGGGTTGGCCGTCTGAAGGCTGACGGCGGCGTATCTTCCTCCCAGTCCCACCTGTTGGCTGACCTTCACGAGATTGATAACTCGTTTGCTAAGGCATCCCGCCTGATCACCTCGATCCCTATCGAGGACTATGACGCCCGCCGTGATGAGATCATCGCAGCCCTGGAGAAGACTTCTAAGCCTTACTTCGGCGATGTTTCGGAAATGACCTACGAAGAGTGGGTTTCCCGCTTCGCAGAACGTGCATTCCCATGGGTTGACCCAACTTGGCACGACCGTTTCCATGATCTTCTGCAGCGCGTTGAGGCTCGTCTCAACGAAGCTGATCATGGTGAAATTCCAACCCTGTTCCCTTCACTCGAGGATTCCGAGAACGCACCAGAGGCAGTGGCAAAGCTGATTGCTGCTTACCCGAATGCGAAGACCACCAAGGTCAACACTCGTGATGAGGCGTGGTTCCCAACCCTTATCCGCAAGCACGTCAAGCCAATGCCGTGGACCACCGCTATTGACGGTGACCTCAAGGAATGGTTTGCAAAGGACACCCTGTGGCAGGCACAGGACCCTCGCTACGACGCTGACGGCGTACGTATCATCCCTGGTCCAGTCGCTGTTGCGGGTATTACCAAGAAGAATGAGCCAGTAGCTGAGCTGCTTGGCCGCTTCGAGGACGCGACCACCGCAGCGCTTGGCGATGCCGGCGTGGAGTCGGTTTCCCTCTACTCCCGCTTGGCTTCGGCTAAGACGGCAGAAGAATTCCTGCGCAACGCGCCAACCATCATGTGGCACGGTCACCTCATTGCTAACCCTGCATTTGAGCTGCCAGAAGAAGCATTCGACATCGTTGATGACGGCGAAGGCTTGGCTATTCGCATCAACTCTGATTCTTACTGGGATAACCTCCCCGAAGAGCAGCGTCCGTTCTACGTCAAGCACGTGGACATCCCAGTTGCGCTGTCTGAGGCAGTAGCAACCGGTGCATCCCCAGTTGTGGATGATGCACGTTTGCCAAAGGCCGTCTTCGACCTGCTCGCAGGCGTTGCTGGTGTTGGTTCTATCTCTGAGACCGGCGATGAAATCACCGCACTGCCGAAGGTTATTGAGGGTTCAGTCTCTGAAGAAAACCCATACGGCCTGGTGGAGTACTCCTTCACTTTGCCTTCTACCTTGCTGACCGCGCACACCGCTGTCACCGGCGCAGCCCTGGGCACCGCAAATGCTGGTACCCCGGATGCTCTGGTTGGTCCTTGCTGGCCAGCAATCTACACCGCGCTGGGCACCGGTCGTTTGACCGAAGAGCACGGCGAGCCAGCTGGCACTGACTTCCCAGTCATCGAAGGCCTACTCAACGCGGTTCACCTGGACCACGTTGTGGATGTGCGAATTCCTCTCCAGGAACTCGCAAGAGGAGGGAAGGGCGAAGGCCGTCGCATTGACGTGACTTCCCGTTGTGCTTCCATCGCCGAGTCCAACGCGGGCCGCATTGTCACCGTTGAACTGGAACTGCGCGACGCGCAGACCCAGGAAGTCGTTGCAACCCAGATGCAGCGTTTCGCCATCCGTGGCCGCGCGACCGGTTCTTCTGTCCCAGTTCCTGCACCAGCATGGGGCGGCGGCAAGTCCCAGGACAAGGTGGAGACCACTCCACGTTCCTTCGTGGACCGCGCTGTTGTCACCGCACCAGCAGATATGACCCCATTCGCGCTGGTCTCTGGTGACTACAACCCAATTCACACCTCCACCAACGCAGCACGCCTGGTCAACCTGGAAGCACCACTGGTGCACGGCATGTGGCTCTCTGCCACCGCTCAGCACCTGGCTGGTAACCACGGCACCGTGGTCGGCTGGACCTACTCCATGTTCGGCATGGTTCAGCTCAATGACGAAGTTGAAATCACCGTTGAGCGCGTTGGCCGCAAGGGCATCCACGCTGCATTCGAGGTCACCTGCCGTATCGACGGCGAGGTCGTCTCCCGCGGCCAAGCTCTGATGGCGCAGCCACGCACCGCTTATGTCTACCCAGGCCAGGGCATCCAGGCTGAGGGCATGGGCCGTGGCGACCGTGATGCATCGGCAGCCGCACGCGAAGTATGGCGCCGCGCTGACCGCCACACCCGCACCGCACTGGGCTTTAGCATCCGCCAGGTCATTGATGACAACCCAACTGAGCTGGTTGTTCGCGGCACCAAGTTCATCCACCCGAACGGCGTTCTGCACCTGACCCAGTTCACCCAGGTCGCCCTCGCAGTGGTTGCTTATGCCCAGACTGAGCGTCTGCGCGAAGCTGGCGCTTTGGGCACCAACTCCATGTACGCCGGCCACTCCCTTGGTGAGTACACCGCGCTTGCATCTTTGGCGAATATCTTCGACCTCGAAGCAGTCATCGACATCGTTTACTCCCGTGGTTCCGCCATGGGCACGCTCGTTGAGCGCGATGCAAACGGGAACTCCAACTACGGCATGGGCGCACTGCGTCCAAACATGATTGGTGTTCCAGCTGACCAGGTTGAGGCATACATTGCTCAGACCGCCGAAGAAACCGGCGAGTTCCTGGAAATTGTTAACTACAACATCGCTGGCCAGCAGTACTCCATCGCGGGTACCAAGGCTGGTCTGGCCGCACTGAAGAAGAAGGCCAACTCCGTCAAGGACCGCGCATACGTCACGGTTCCGGGCATTGACGTTCCTTTCCACTCCCAGGTTCTGCGCGGCGGCGTTCCAGCATTCGCTGAAAAGCTCGATGAACTGCTGCCAGAAACCCTCGACTTGGACGCACTGGTTGGCCGTTACGTGCCTAACCTGGTGGCTTCCCCATTCGAGCTCACCCAGGAATTCGTGGAGAAGGTCAAGCCACTGGCTCCTTCCGGCAAGCTGGACAACCTCAAGGTTGAAGACCTTGATGACCAGGCCCTTGCTCGTCTGCTCGTCATTGAGCTGCTGTCCTGGCAGTTCGCTTCCCCAGTTCGCTGGATTGAAACCCAGGAACTGCTCTTCGGTGAAGTTGACCAGATCATCGAGGTTGGCCTCGCGGCTTCCCCAACCCTGACCAACTTGGCTAAGCGTTCCATGGACATCGCGGGGGTTGACCTGCCAGTCTTCAACGTTGAGCGCGACCAGGATCAGGTCATGCTGCAAGACGTCAAGGAAGCACCAGCTGCTACCTTCGACGCCGAAGAGGGCGAAGCAACGTCTTCCACCTCTGCATCGGAAGCACCAGCGGAATCCGCGGCCGCCGCATCTGACAACACTCAGGCCATCCCATCGGCTGAGCCACAGACTGTTGCTGCTGCACCGTCCGCGCCTGTATCGTCGGCTGGCGCCACTGCAGCCAGCGACGCACCGGACCTGCCATTTAGCGCTGCTGAAGCAATCATGGTTCTGTTCGCTTTCCAGAACAAGATCCGCCAGGACCAGATCAATGACACCGATACGGTCGAAGAGCTCACCAACGGTGTCTCCTCCCGCCGTAACCAGCTGTTGATGGATATGTCCGCAGAAATCGGCGTGCCAGCTATTGATGGCGCAGCTGATGCTGACGTGGCAACCCTGCGCGAGCGCGTCAAGACTGCTGCACCGGGTTACTCCCCATTCGGCACCGTCTTGTCTGAGGCAATCACTGCTCGTCTGCGCCAGCTCACTGGTGCGGCAGGCGTGAAGCCGGCCTACATTTCTGAGCGCGTCACTGGCACCTGGGGCCTGCCTGCTTCTTGGGCTTCACATGTTGAGGCAGAAATCCTGCTCGGCTCCCGCGAAGAAGATTCCGTGCGCGGTGGCTCCCTGTCTACCGTTCCAACCACGGCTTCTTCCAAGTCAGACGTTGACGCTCTTGTCGATGCCGCAGTGCAGTCCGTCGCCGCAGCTCACGGCACGTCCGTGTCCATGGGTTCTGCTGGTTCCGCTGGTGGCGGTGGAGTTGTAGACTCCGCAGCCCTGGATGCTTATGCTGACACCGTCACCGGTGAAAACGGCGTTCTGGCAACCGCTGCACGCCAGATTCTGGCGCAGCTGGGCCTGGTCGAAGAAGCACCAGAGACCCCAGAGACTGACAACACCTTGTTCGAGACCGTTGAGGCCGAGCTTGGTTCCGGTTGGGCAAAGACCGTCACCCCAGCATTCGATGCAAAGCAAGCAGTGCTTTTCGATGACCGTTGGGCTTCCGCACGTGAAGACCTCGCGCGCGTCGCGCTCGGCGAGCTGGACCTTCCTGCGGACCGTTTCCGTGGCACCGGCGAGACTATCGCTAAGCAAGCTGAATGGTGGGCTAACAACACCGCTGTATCCACTGGTGCGCACGCGAAGGCAACTTCTGCAGAAACCCTGCAGGCTATTGCTTCAGCAGCACGCGAAGAGCTCGACGGCGAGTTCGCCGGCGATGTCGCACTGGTCACCGGTGCTGCACCTGGTTCCATTGCTACCGCTTTGGTGGAGCGTCTGCTCGAAGGCGGCGCGACCGTCATCATGACCGCATCGCGTGTCAGCCAGTCCCGTAAGGAATTCGCACGCAAGCTCTACGCTGCACACGCCATCCCAGGCGCGGCGCTGTGGGTTGTTCCAGCGAACCTAAGCTCCTACCGCGACGTTGATGCCCTCATCGACTGGATTGGTACTGAGCAGCGTGAGTCTGTTGGCAACGAAGTCAAGATCACCAAGCCAGCTTTGACCCCAACCTTGGCATTCCCATTCGCCGCACCAAGCGTGTCCGGTTCCGTTGCGGATGCAGGTCCGCAGGCAGAGAACCAGACCCGTCTGCTGCTGTGGTCTGTTGAGCGCACCATCGCTGGACTGTCCAACCTTGCGCAGCAGGGCGTGGACACCCGCTGCCACATCGTTCTGCCTGGTTCCCCGAACCGCGGCATGTTCGGCGGCGACGGCGCTTATGGCGAGGTCAAGGCAGCTTTGGACGCCATCTTGGCCAAGTGGTCTGCTGAGGCAGGCTGGCCAGAAGGCGTTACCCTTGCACAGGCGAAGATTGGCTGGGTTTCCGGCACTTCCCTGATGGGCGGCAATGACATCCTCATCCCAGCTGCAGAACAAGCTGGCATCCACGTGTGGGACCCAGAAGAGATTTCTTCTGAGCTGATGTCTTTGGCATCTGCTGATTCCCGCGCGCAGGCAGCCGAGGCTCCACTGGAGCTGGATCTGACCGGTGGTCTTGGTTCTTCCAAGATTTCCATCTCTGAGCTTGCAGCTCAGGTCCGCGAAGACGCAGAGAGTGCGTCCGCTTCTAACGAATCGAACGGCACTGTCCAAGCAGAAGCCGCAACCATCGCGGCTCTTCCGAACACGCGACAGGTCGAACTGCCTGCCGCGTTGCCAGAAGGTGAAGTCGGAGAAGTCACCACCGACCTGGATGACATGGTTGTCATCGCTGGTGTCGGCGAGGTTTCCTCCTGGGGCTCCGGCCGTACCCGCTTCGAGGCCGAATACGGCCTGCAGCGCGATGGCTCTGTTGACCTGACTGCTGCCGGTGTTCTGGAACTGGCATGGATGACCGGTCTGGTGCAGTGGGCAAATGACCCACGTCCAGCCTGGTACGACGAGGACGGCAACGAGATCGATGAGGCGGATATCTACAACCGCTTCCGCGATGAAGTTGTTGCACGCTCTGGTATCCGTACCCTGACCGACAAGTACAACATGGTTGACCAAGGCTCCATTGACCTGACTTCCGTGTTCTTGGACCGCGATATTGTCTTCACCGTGGCTTCTGAGCAAGAAGCACGCGACATTGAAGAAGCAGACCCAAGCTTTACCAAGCTGCGTGAAGTTGACGGCGAGTGGGAAGTCACCCGCCTCAAGGGCGCAACGGCGCGTGTTCCACGCAAGGCAACCTTGACCCGCACCGTTGCAGGTCAGATGCCTGAGCACTTCGATGCAGCCAAGTGGGGCATCCCAGACCACATGCTGGATGCGCTTGACCGCATGGCGGTCTGGAACCTGGTTACCGCAGTGGATGCGTTCACCCAGGCAGGCTTCAGCCCAACAGAGTTGCTGCAGGTTATCCACCCAGCACAGGTTGCTACCACCCAGGGCACCGGTATCGGCGGCATGGAATCCCTGCACAAGGTCTTCGTGACCCGTCTGCTCGGTGAAGACCGTCCTTCCGACATCCTGCAGGAAGCACTGCCAAACGTTATTGCAGCGCACACCATGCAGTCTTTGGTTGGCGGCTACGGTTCGATGATTCACCCAATCGGTGCTTGTGCAACCGCTGCGGTATCCATCGAAGAGGGCGTGGACAAGATTGCTTTGGGCAAGGCCGACTTGGTTGTTGCCGGTGGTATTGATGACGTTCAGGTTGAGTCATTGACTGGCTTCGGCGATATGAATGCAACCGCTGAGACCAAGAAGATGACCGACCAGGGCATTGATGACCGCTTCATCTCCCGTGCGAATGACCGCCGTCGTGGCGGCTTCCTCGAGGCAGAAGGCGGCGGTACCGTCCTTCTGGTTCGCGGCTCCCTGGCTCGTGAGATGGGTCTGCCGGTTTACGCTGTGGTTGCTCACGCGGCTTCCTACGGCGACGGTGCACACACCTCCATTCCTGCTCCAGGGCTGGGCGCTTTGGGTGCTGGCCGTGGACGTGAGAACTCCCGTCTGGCCAAGGGCCTGGTTGGTTTGGGTCTGACCCCGAACGATGTTTCGGTGCTGTCCAAGCACGACACCTCCACCAACGCCAATGACCCGAACGAGTCAGAGCTGCATTCCATCCTGTGGCCAGCTATTGGCCGCGACGTGGACCAGCCAATGTTCGTCATCTCGCAAAAGACCCTGACCGGTCACTCCAAGGCTGGTGCAGCACTGTTCCAGACCGGTGGTTTGATTGACGTCTTCCGCACTGGCCGCATCCCAGCGAACCAGTCTCTGGACTGTGTTGACCCGTTGATTGAGCCAAAGGCGAAGAACCTGGTCTGGCTGCGTTCCCCACTTGATGTCGAAGCAGCTAACCGTCCGGTGAAGGCCGCTGCGCTGACCTCCCTGGGCTTCGGCCACGTGGGTGCACTGCTGGTTTACGCTCACCCAAGTGTCTTCGAGGCTGCTGTTGCCCAGCAGGTTTCCCCGCAGGCTGCTGCCGAGTGGCGCGAGAAGGCCAACGCCCGCCTCGCTACCGGCGCTGCCCGCTTCGAAGCCGGCATGATTGGTAAGGAAGTTCTCTTCGAGGTCATCGACGGCCGCCGTCTACCTGACGCAGCCGGCACCGTAGAGATTGAGAACTACGGCCCAGTCGCCGCCGACAAGGCCGCAGAAATTGCGCTCTTGCTTGACGATGACATCCGTCTTACCGCCGAAGGCACCTTCCCTCCGGCGAAGTAGAACCGCGTAGGGCGCGCTAACCCGCGCTCACGCGAAAGCTCCCCACCAGCAGGACTGTTCAGTCAGTCCCGGCCGGTGGGGAGCTTTGTTATCTGAACCCCGTGAAGAAGATTTACAGGCCGAATTCGGCTTTAAGCTCTTCCAAAGTTACTACCTCGTCATCGAGACGAACAGCCGCTGCCGCACGAATATCTTCCATGTCCTCAAGAGCTTCCATAGCGCGGTCGTAAAGCTTGCACAAGATGTACTGCAATAGCCTTTTCTAAATCTCGGTGCCGAGCCAGACTGGTTCGGGGATCAGCTTGACGCCGAATTCGTCGAAGACGCCGTCGCGGATGGTGCGCGCTAGATCCACGATGTCCTTCGACGTGGCTTCGCCGCGGTTGGTTAGTGCGAGCGTGTGCAGCGTCGACAGGCGTGCCTGAGCGTCGGTTCCGGGGTATCCGCGCTTGAAACCTGCGCGCTCAATCAGCCACGCCGCGGAGAGCTTCTTGCCGCCCTCGGCGTCGAAGCGGGGCATGGACTCGGCGGTTTCATCGCCATGCTTTGCGGCAACGCGCTGCGCGACCTCATCGGCCTTCTCCCCCGGCACGATGGGATTGGTAAAGAAGGAGCCGGCGGACCAGGTGTCCTTATCGGAGGGATTGAGCACCATGCCCTTGCCGCGGCGCAGCTCCAGGACGGTGTTACGAATCTCGTCGGCGGGGCGACGCTCACCCGGGTTCTCAGTGAGCTGGCGGAAGTTCAGCGGGGCAGAAAGGCCATCGGTAGTCAACTGCATCTCAATGGCAAGCACCACGGCGCGCTCGGTGAACTTGATGTTGGAATAGCGGTAACGCAGCTCCAACGTGGAAGCCTCCACCCATTCATCTTTCTCAGTCCGGCGGTCATACAGGCGCACCCAGGTCAGCACGTCAGAGACCTCAGTGCCATAAGCACCAACGTTTTGCACTGGCACCGCACCCGCGCGGCCCGGAATGCCCGATAGGCACTCGATGCCGCCCAAACCGGCATCGACAGCCGCTGCGACAACCTTGTCCCAATTCGCGCCCGCACCGGCACGCACAATGCCCGAATCCTTATTGACCTGAATGTGGTCAAACTCCAACGACACCGCAACATAATCCAACTCGCCCTGGCCCATGGATTCATCCGCCACCAGCAGATTAGAACCATCACCAACAATGACAATCGGAATATTTTCACCATCGAGCACGCGGACTACAAAACTAGCCGCATCCGCATTGTGACAACGCACCGTATAGCGGGGTTTCCCTCCCACACGCAGCGTGGTCATGTCGGCGAAAGTGGCCTCATTGTCCACCTCAACGCCGACGAATTCTTTCAGGTGCTGGGTCATAAATTCATCGTTCACACCTACCAAGGTAGTCTGTTAACCATGTCAACCCGTAGCGAAAACACCGTAACTATCAATCACCCCATTGAAAAGGTGCACCAGGCGTACTCCACCAAGGAATTCTGGGAGTACATCGTAGCCAACCTCTCCCCTGAACCAGGCGAGGTCAACGAGTTCACCGGTGAAGAAGCAACCCTCTTCGAGGTTCTTCCAACCACCCTTCTGCCAGAAGCAGTTCGTGCCATGGTTTCCCAGTCCCTCAAGGTCAAGCGCGTTTTGACCATCGGCAAGCTGGACGGCGATAAGTTCACCACCGCCTTCAACGCTGATGTGAAGGGCACCCCTGTTGATTTCAAGGGCGACATCAATTTGGCTGGTGAAGGCGAAGCTACCAAGCTGAACTACACCACCGATGTCTCAATCAACATCCCACTGATGGGTGCTGCCATTGAACCTAAGGTTGGCGAGGCTCTGGAAGAGCTCTTCGGCAACGAAGCTAACCTGGCTGAGCAGTGGATTTCTGAGAACCTCTAAGGTTTTCTCCACCTCCCTATGGCCGACCATGCACATAATCTGCGCGCTGACGCAGTAGCTGGTCGGCCTTTTGGCGTTATTACCCGCGGCACCACCGGGCACAACCGGCTACGGCGCTGTGACCGGTGGATGGCTTATCACCCGGAGATTTCTTCGCTGCTGCGCATGACGCACGAGCCTCTGGCTTTGGATGTTGGCTATGGTGCGTCCTACACCACCACCGTGGAGTGGGCGCGGTGGCTGCGCACCGTGAACCCTTCGGTGCGGGTGACGGGCCTGGAAATCAATCCGGAGCGCGTTTTGCCGCCGCGCGATGGTGTGAACTTTGAACTCGGCGGCTTCGAGCTGCGCGGCTATCGGCCGCAGCTGGTGCGCGCGTTTAACGTGCTGCGCCAATATGATGTGGACCAGGTACCCGCGGCATGGGAGTCAGTTACTTCGCGTCTTGCGCCCGGTGGCTTTTTCGTGGAAGGCACCTGCGATGAGCTGGGGCGGCGCAGCACCTGGATACTGCTGGATGCGCACGGGCCGAAGACTCTGACGCTGGCGTGGGATCCCTTCGATGTGGACACCCCCTCGCAGCTAGCGGAGCGTCTGCCCAAAGTTCTTATCCACCGCAATGTGCCGGGCGAGCCCATCTATGAATTGCTCAAGGCTGCCGATGAAGCCTGGGCGCACACCGCCGGCTGGGCCCCACACGGCCCGCGAATTCGCTGGCGCGAGGCGCGCAAACTCATGCAGGCCCAAGGAATTTCCTTGCATCCGATTCGCCGCCGGATTCGGGATTGCGTCCTGACTGTGGACTGGAATGTAGTAGCGCCTGCAGTTTAACTGTGAATTGCCGCCCTGCTTTGGCTCCCGCATTGCCCGAAGTGGTACACATGCGTCACACTAGTACCCATGGCAAAGACTAAATCAGCGGGATCAACCGCGTGGAAAATCATCGTCGGCATTTTGGTGGCTGTGCTCATCATTGTCTTGATCGCAGAATTCGGCCTGCGCTGGTTTACCGCGAAACAGATGAAGGACCAGTTCCATGCCGCCGCGCAAGAAGACGGCATTGAGGTATCAGAAGAACCAACCGTGTCCTTCGGCTCTTCCCCACTGATTTTTGGTCTGCTCGGCGGCGAAATCTCGCAGCTAGAAATGCACACCCCATCCACGCTGCAAATCAACGGCAACGTCATTACCGGCCAGCCGGAGTCCACCGTGGAAATGGAAGGCATGACCCTGACGGAGGATCCCGTGGCGCGCCATTTGGTGGCCACCACCGTTATCCCAGAGGACTATTTGCTGATTACCTTCCAGGAGGCAATCGCTAGTGAATCCGGCGTGGACATGCTGCGCGATGTTGTGGTCACTGACATCACCGCCAACGGCGAGGAAGGCGTGTTGGACTTCCAGCTCGGCGGCGGCCTAGCCACCATCTCCCTGCAGCCAACTGCTGTTGACGGCCAGCTGCAGCTCGAAGCAACCGACTCCACCCTGTTTGGTGTCTCCCTGCCTGAACAAGCCACCCAGTCCATCTCCGAGGGCCTGAGCAAGGGCATGCAAGACCAATTCACCGGCGACCTGTCCATTGAGGACATCACCATCAATGACGGCACCGTGTCTATCCGCATGGCCGGCGACAACGTGAACTTCAATGAGCTAAGCCAGCAGATGGGCCAGACCGCTCAGGCTGTTGAAGAACCTGCGCCAGCAAGCTAACCAAGGCGCTGTCTGTGGATAACTTCGCTGTTTCGTTGATGTGTCAACGTAGTTTTCCACAGTTTTTCAGGCTTGCTCTGGTACGGGCTTGCGCTGTCGGTTTAGCGTCTGAGTTATGGACTTACAACAAGCACTCACATTCGTCTACACCCAGGGCATAGGCATTCTCCGCATTGCTTACGAGCACTCTCCCTACGACTTGGAGGGCCTTGGCATTGTGCTGCCTAAAGCAAAGGAATACGCCAAGCTTGCCAATGCACTCTTAGGCCCCGCCGACTCCCCGCGCCTGCAGCGCGAATTTTTAGCGCTCGCCGAACAACGCGAGTTAAGCCTCGACCACCTCGTGATGGTCAATAGACACGCGAAGAAACTGAAGAAGCGCGGCGCGGCGTGGAAACTGCGCGCAGAACTTATCGCACACGAGGGCAGCTACAAGGAAGTCAACGCCTACGGCAACCGGCGGGTGAAAGAAATCCAGGGCGCGAAGCCGAAAGAACCTGGTGTAAAGGTGAGCCAGGCCAAGAACGGCATGCGCACCATGACTGTGACTGATGCCCAACGCCGCATTACCGATTTAGAGAAGACCCTCGACGCGATAGAAACCACTGAGCAACCGAGGAAGAAAGCGCTGTTGGAAGCGTTCTGGAAACACATCGACGGCGGCGGAGGGATACTCAAACCGGAATACCGAACAGTGATTGCCATCGGCTTGGATGATTTTGCCAAAATCACCTGTGGCAACGGTGATGAGGTTGTGGCTGGACTTTCGGATGGCACCTCGATGACCGGCGCGGGAATCGTGAACGCGGCAATTTCTGGTGCACTCGGGGACAAGATTTATGCCGGGTTGTTCCATCCGACTGCCGGGCCGGTCAATCTCTATGAAGCGCGGTTTGCGTCGTTTAAGCAGCGTTCTTTAGCCATGGCAGAAAATCTGGTGTGTCCGTGGCCGAACTGCAACGTGCCAGCGGATAGGTGCCAGGTGCACCACTTGGATGCACATAAGAACGGTGGCCAGACCAACCCATCGAATCTGACCAGGCTGTGTGCTTATCACAACGGCGTCAACGACGACGGCGCCTGGGCAGGGCGCCGCGAGAAAAGTCGCGGACGGATGGTACGCCACCGCGGCAAGGTCAAACTCTTAACGCCGGGAGGAAGACTCGTGGACAACACGCACGATGTGAGTGCGATGGGAGCAATGGACTTAATCTAGCCCTGAACTTGTGCTCTGAAAGGAGGCGTTTAGAGGTCCACGACGTGGAATTCCAGCGGGGATGCTGCCTCCGCTAGCTCCGGCGATCCCTGCCTTGAGATAATGCGCTTGAAACCTGCTTGTCGCGCTGCCTGGATGGCGGCGAGAGCGGTGGGTTGCGTGGGGGCATCGGCAAGCGATGCAATAAGCCCCAGCTGGACTGGGTCCGGGCATGCCTCGGAAATGGCGATGAGCTCGCTGAGATGAGTATTGGAATCCGCGATGGTGTTATCCACGCTGACCCAAATTTCCTCTGCACCAGACTGCACGGCAAGGCGTGCCTCGGAAGCCTTAATCAGCGTGTGATGGCGTCCCGTTGGATAGCCCGCGACGCTAACGATCATGGCCGGAAGCTGACCGTCCTTGACCAACTGCGCGGCGAGCGTGACCTGCGTGGGATCGACGACCACACGAAAGCGCTGGTTGCCAATGTGCGGCAAGGTACCCATCTGCTCAAAAATCTTCTTGAGCTGATCAGAAGAAGCACCGAGCATGGACAAAGCAACAAATTCAGACATGACAACCTTCAGGTAAAAGCAAAAGGACACAGAAGATAATTCTGCGCCCTTGTTATTGGATTTTTATTAGAGACTAGTAGTTGTACTCACCATTGATGAGCGAGCGCAGATGCGGCCTGACATCAAACCAGTAGATGCCAGTTGCGACCGCGCCGACCCACGACAAAATTGGAAGTGGGAAAATCATGGCGAACGCTGAACCGCCAAGGATTGCCGCCCAAATCATCTTTGGGTGACGGTCACCTGCCGGAAATGCGTCCTCACGGGTCATAAACACCATGACCAAACCGGCAATCGCCGCGATAGCAAGCACGCGGAACAGGTTAGCCTCGAAGAGTTGAACGAAGGTCAATAACGCAGATGCAAAAGCCATGATGGTGTCAGTCAAGTCTCAATCATAAAAAGTGTTTTGCGCCCAGAAGATTCTAGACGCCCGATACTGCTAGTGATCCTATCAGCCACTAAGCCAATGCACCTAGTGGGCAAACGGTATTCACATACAGCACCGATACTCTGGCGTTAACCTGTGAATGAGAGTGCGCCAGGGTGCTACTCGGTGTCGTCTTCGGAGGAGATGACTTCGCCTTCGACTACCTCAGCGGTCGGATCAGCGACATCATCGCCCTTGGTGACTGGCTTTTCCTCAGCGGCATTCCCAGCAGCCTTGGCTTCCTTGCGCTCATTCATGCGCTCTTTCACGGTGTTGACCGCATCCGATGCTTCCTCACGGACAACGCCGAAAGCACTGCCGGCCTTCTCCTTGGCATCGGAGTAGGTCTCAGTCTCACGGGTTTCTTCCGCCGCACGGCGAACAGAACCAGAGACATCCTTAGCGAATTCGGTGGCGCGGTCGAAGAAGGAACCCTTCTTGCCGGACTCAGTACCGTCGGTCGGATCCGCGGCGTCACTTACCTCAGACTGCGCAGCGCGGTCCTCACGGAAACGGTTGGTGAACTCTTTCGCCAAACCAAAAGCGGAAGAACCAGCTGCCTTCAGCGACTCGAGGGTTTCATTCGCACCGGCATCGGCCTCGCCGTCTTTGCGGTGCTTCGCGCCGTCGGAATCGTTAGCTGCGTTCGTCGCGTCGTCATAGGAATCGTAAGGGGACTTGTCTTCAGCCATGATGAACTCCTTGGTCAATGGTGCGGATTTGTCTCCATAATAGCGGCGTTGATCACAGCGCGCCGACCGAGAAAACCTGGCGGTGGAAACTAGAGGCCGAAAATCAGGTGGTTAACCGCGTAAATCACCAGGCCCGCGAGCGCGCCAACGATAGTGCCGTTGAGGCGAATGAACTGCAGGTCCTTGCCCACCATCAGCTCAATCTTGTCCGATGCCTCATCTGCATCCCAGCGTTCGATGGTCTCCGAAATAATGTTGGTAACCTCAGGCGCATAGTTGTCCGCCAGGAAACGTGCTGCGCCTTGGATACGGTTGTCCAGAGACTCGCGCAGCTGCGGATCCTCCTGGATGTTAGTGCCCCACTTCACGCACAGTTCGATGATCTTCTCGCGAAGCATCGAGTCTGTGGTTTCAGCTTGGGTGATGATAGCTTCCGCGGCCTTGGCCCAGATGGCTTCGGCTGCGCCTTGGACTGGGGTGGAGCCCATGATGTCTGACTTGAGTGATTCCACGCGGCCGATGAGTTCGGGATCTGTTTGCAGGTCGGATGCGAAGTTTCGCAGTCCGCGGCGAATGGCATGACGGGCCTCGTGGTCATCATCATTTTTGACGTCAGTAACCCAATCGACCAGTTCCTTGTACACGCGCTCCCCCACCATGGAGCGGGCAAAGCGCGGTGCCCAGGTGGGCATGCGCTCATCGATGAGGGTGACCACAGAATCTTCCATGGTCAGTACCTTCTTGTGGCCCCAATCAATGAGCTCATTGACAACTGGCTCCACCTTGCCGTCCTCAATGAGGCCTTCGAGCAGCTTGCCCAAAGGAGGGCCCCACTGTGGTTCTCCGAGCTTGTCAATCAGTTGTGATTGAATGAGCATCTCCGCGTCTTTGGGGTCCATCGCGCGCACTGCGTTAGCGGTCAGTCGGCCTGCTTCGCGGGAAACCTTCTCGGCGTTCTCTGTCTGCGACAGCCAGGCGCCAAGCTTTTCTGGGATGTTGGCTTGGGAGACTTTGTCCGTGATGAGCTCTGCGTTAAGGAAGTTCTCGCCGACGAACCCCGACAGCGCCTCACCGACGGAATCCTTCTTCTTCCGGATAAGTGCGGTGTGCGGAATAGGAATGCCCAGCGGGTGCCTAAATAGCGCGGTGACCGCGAACCAGTCTGCGAGGCCACCAATCATGCCGGCTTCGGCAGCCGCACGGACGTACCCGACCCACGCGGGAGCGCCGCCTTCTTGGTTCTGCCACCACGAACAAGCCAAGAAAATAACCGCGGCCACAATAAGAAGTGCCGTGACAAAAGCCTTGTGGTTGCGCAGGGTACGGCGGCGCTGTGCCTCAACCTCAGCCGATGGTCCTGGTACCTTGCGGAAGTCATCGCGCTTTGTTGGAGCCTTCGTCGTTACTGGCGCCGGTGGCGTTTCAGGTGAAGTTGGGGCAGCGTTGTGCGGTGTCTGCGCCTCCTCCTGAGTGTTGTTTTCCGGTTCAATGGCGCGGTGTTTACCCATGGGTGGTGTGGTCTCCAAAATCCATTAGATGACTTAAATCTTCACTTCAATTGAGTCTATGCGATCACAAAACCCGCTGGTAACGACCAGCGGGTTTTGTGTGGAGGTGTAAGGCTAAGAACTAGTCCTTGCGGCCAGTCCTTGCACGGAATTCGCGCAGGCCCTTGCGGCCAGTCCACATCAGAACGATTGCAACAACAGCAACGATGATGGTGGCAACGACGCCGATCCACAGCAGAGTCTGGTGCTGCTGAGCGCTCTGAAGGCCAGCTGGCTCAACCATGACACCCAAGGCCCACACGATGATGCCTGCAGGTGGCAGAACACCCATCAGAAGTCCCATACCAACCCACATGGAGGTGGTGTTCAGGGAAGAGTGAGGAGCGGACAAAGAGTTAGGAACGTAGCCTTCAACGTAGGTGTCCGAAATGTCTCCGGAGAACTCAGGGTAGGTCTCACTGCGGAAGTCAGCTACTGCCGGATCATGTGCACTCATAGCGGCTGGGATCTCTTTCTCGTACCTTAATATTTACTGTTTCTATAGATGACTATAGCTTAGTCATCCTTGCCGCGGAAAGCTGCGCGAGCACGCTCGCTGGTAACAGCTGCCACAGCAGTCAATGGAATGCCCGCAGGGCAAACATCAGCACACTCACCGTAGAGGGAGCAGTGACCGAAGTTGGTCTCCAGGTCATCAACCATGTTGCGTGCACGACGGCCACGCTCGTCCTTGCCCAAAGGCATCAGGGAGAGGTGAACCAGCTTTGCACCAGTGAACAGGTGAGCAGCGCCGTTAGGGCAAGCTGCAACACATGCACCACAGCCGATGCAGGCTGCGTGGTCCAGAGCGTACTCAGCGGTCTCATGGTTCAGGTGCAGGGTATCTGCATCTGGTGCAGTACCTGCATCCATGGAGACGTAGCCGCCCTGCTCCATGACGTGGTCAAGGGCGCGACGGTCAACGACCATGTCCTTGATTACTGGGTAAGCAGCGGAACGGAAAGGCTCCAGGGTTACGGTGTCGCCATCGGTGAACTGGAACAGACGCTGCTGACAAGCAGGAGTGTTCTGTCCAGGACCATGTGGGCGGCCGTTTACGGTCAAACCACAGGTACCACAGATGCCTTCGCGGCAGTCAGATGCAAAAGCGAATGGCTCTTCGCCACGCTCAATAATCTGATCGTTGACGTGGTCCAGAAGTTCGAGGATTGACATTTGTTCTTCGGCGTCATCCACTTGAACGGTCTCGAAGTTACCGTCGTGGGTTGGTCCAGCCTGACGCCAGATCTTTAGAGTCAGCTTCATTACTTGTAGTTCCTAGTCATCAACGGGATCGAATCAAAGTACAGCGGTTCAGCGTGGCGGATGAATTCGCCTTCGGTTTCGCCTGGCTCCCAAGCGGAAACGAAGCACCAGTTCTCATCATCGCGCTCAGCTTCGCCGTCTTCGGACAGGTGGTCATCACGGAAGTGCGCGCCACAGGACTCATCGCGGTCGAGAGCATCAATACACATGAGCTCACCGAGGTCGATGTAGTCAGCAACGCGGGCACCGTACTCCAGCACCTGGTTCATGTCATCAGCGGAGCCTGGGATACGTACGTTTTCCCAGAAGTCCTTGCGCAGTTCGCGAATCTTGTCTATCGAGGTCTTAAGGTCCTCGATGTTACGAGAAACGCCGCAGCCCCAGTACAAAATCTCACCGAGTTGACGGTGGTAGTACGCAGGACCGTGTGGGTTTTCACCACGGATGTTCATCAGGCGGTCAATACGAGCCTGTGCACGCTCAACTGCTGCGATTGCCTCAGCGGAATCTTCGGCCAGCTTCTCCTCACCGAGGTGCTTAGCCAAGAAGTGAGGAACGGTGAATGGCAAGGTGAACCAGCCATCAACCGATGCCGACAACAGGGAGTTTGCGCCCAGGCGGTTAGCACCGTGGTAGGTCCAGGATGCCTCACCGGTGGCGAACAGACCTTCAATGGAAGTCATCTCATTAAAGTCGGTCCACAGGCCGCCCATGGTGAAGTGGCAAGTAGGTGCAATACGCATTGGGGTTTCGTATGCAGACTCACCAATTGCTTCTTCATACATCTCAATGAGGTTGGAGTAACGCTCACGGATGGTGTCCTTGCCCAGACGCTGGATTGCGTCACGGAAGTCAAGGTATACAGAGTTCTTCAGAGGGCCAACGCCGTAGCCGGCGTTGATCTGCTGAGAAATCGCACGGGATGCAACGTCACGGGGAACGAGGTTGCCGAACGCCGGGTAGCGGCGCTCCAGGAAGTAGTCGCGTTCGTCATCCGGGATGGAGTTTGGATCGCGGTCATCACCTTCGGTCTTGGGGGACCAGATGCGGCCGTCATTGCGCAGCGACTCCGACATCAAAATGGTCTTGGACTGCCAGGAAGAGTTCACTGGAAGACCGGTTGGGTGGAACTGGATGAATGCTGGGGAAGCAAAGTATGCGCCCTGCTCGTAGGCACGCATCAAAGCGCCAGCGTTCGAGTTCTTCGCCAAGGTGGACATGTGGTAAACGTTGCCGTAGCCACCGGTACCCAAGATAACTGCGTTACCGGTGAAAGCCTTGAGCTCACCAGTGATCAGGTTACGGGTAACAATGCCGCCTGCACGGTTCTTACCTTCGTTGTCGTAGGTAATAACGTCCTGCATATCGTGGTGAGCAAAAAGCTCCACGTTGCCCAGGCCCAGCTGGCGGTAAAGCGCAGAAGTGGTGGACAGCTGCAGCTGCTGACCGGTTTGTCCACGGGTGTAGTAGGTACGGGAGACCTGTACACCACCGAAAGAACGGGTTGCCAGGGTGCCGCCGTACTCACGGGCGAACGGTGCACCAATAGCGTTCATGTGGTCGATAACGCGTGGGGATTCCATCGCCAAGCGCCAGCAATCGGACTCACGGCAACGGTAGTCGCCGCCCTTGACGGTGTCCTTTGCGTGGCGGTAAGCGGAGTCGTTGTCAACCTTCTTGGAACGTGAAGAGTTCACACCACCCTGTGCAGCAATGGAGTGCGCACGACGTGGGGAGTCATGGTAGGTGAAGACCTTAACGTTGTAGCCTAGCTCGCCGAGAGCTGCCGCAGCTGCACCTGCAGACAGGCCAGTGCCGACAACCAGAACGGTGAACTTGCGGCGGTTAAGTGGAGACACAAGGTCCATGTGGTCCTTGTGGTAGTTCCACATATCCTTCATCGGTACACCGTGAGGCTCATAAGATTCCAGGATGTTACCTGCAGAGACACCGTCAACGATGGACTTAGGGTGCGAGAAGTTCGGGTGCTCTCGCAACAGTTCAGTGTTAGTCATGGGTTATTCAAACTTTCCTATCAGTCCTGATTCCTAGCTGACCCAGCCAAAGGCGATGGACAGCGGCATGATGATGTTGCCCAAGCAGACAACTGCTGGAATGACATAAGACAAGAACAAGAAGGTCTGACGAGTCTTGAAACCGGTCAGGCCCAAGTCATTTGCAGCCAGCTTGATGCCGTGAGTCAAGTGCAAGAAAAGGCACAGCATTGCCAGCACGTAGAAGATGGTGACTGGCCAGCGGCTGAAGGTCGCAATCATGTTTGCCTTAACAGCACCATAAACAAAGGAATCAGACGCAGCTGGAGCAACACCCATGGTGAGATCCAGAATGTGGAAGATGATGAAGAGCAACAGCACGACGCCAGTAACCAGCATGGTGCGGGTTGCAAATGAACCCAGGCCACCCATGAGGTTGGTGCGACGGAACTTGCCGCGGGAATCACGGGAGCGGCTGTGTAGGACAATCGCGCCGTAGATGTGTGCGAACAGTGCTGCCAGCAAGACGATGCGGATTACCCACAGCAAAGTGCCGTGCGGCAAGATTGGCTCACCCATGCTGCGCAGGAATTCACCGTACTTGTCCAAGGCTTCTTCGCCGCCGTGGGCTGGCGAGTAGAGCTTCAGGTTGCCGGCCATGTGGCCGATAACGAACAAAGCAAAAAGTAGGCCTGTTACAGCCATGGTCAGCTTCAGCGCCCAAGACGGAGTTGACGGCTTGGCACGCAGTGGCTCGTTAGTAATGTGGCCGTGGTCTAATGCTTCACGGTCCGGATTTTTAACAGTCATGACACCTCCATAGTCGCTATCACCTTACGCAGGAATAACCGCCGGTTACCAGTCGATATGTCTGCTTTTGAACCGTTTTTAGACCAGCATTTGTTGACACCCGCACAACTGTTAGGTAAGGATCACCTAGCTTCATACCATCGAATACCGCCGCACGCTTGGGTTCATCTCTTTAGGCAACATTGGTGTTGCGTAAAGATTAGGCAAATTGTGAGGTTTGGCACAGGTGATTCCAAGGGTGAGGTATTCACCCCGATCGGTGTCATACTTTCGTAAGGGCTCCCCCATCCCACCCCTATCGAACATTGCAACATTGGCTAAGTGCCTACTCACACCCATATTTGCATCTTCGCGAATGAACTTGACACAAACTTTGCTAATTTCCCGATAATGGCAATTTCTATTGTGTAATCTTGCGGCCATGAGTAAGACCTACGTGGGATCCCGCCTTCGTCAACTGCGCCGCGAACGCGATTTAAGCCAAGCTTCCCTCGCTGCAACACTCGGCCTTTCAGCCAGCTATGTCAATCAAATCGAACACGATGTTCGTCCCCTCACCGTTCCCGTCCTTCTTCGCATCACGGAAGTTTTTGGCGTCGACGCCACTTTCTTCTCCCGCGATGATGACTCACGGTTGCTTGCTGAAATTCAAGATGTTGTTCAAGACAAGGAACTCTGCCCTACCCCGGTGGAGTTTCAGGAATTGAGCGAACTGGTATATAACCATCCCTCTGTCGCGCGCATCATGGTTGATATTCACCGCCGTTACCGAAACGCCCGGGACAAGCTGTCCTTGGCAACTGACACTCGCCGCACACGCGATGGTTCGCAGGCATTGTCCATGCCGCACGATGAAGTTCGTGATTTCTTTTATGCGCGGCAAAACTATCTGGACGCGTTAGACAACACCGCGGAGCGGCTATCCGCTGAGCTTGACGTCTCCAATTTCAAGATTCGCGAAACCGAAAACGCCCTCGCTGAACGCTTAAAGGACAAGCACAACGTCGAGGTCATCACCACGTCCCCGCTGGATGGAACCCAACACAGCTTCGATTCTGAAACTGGCGTTTTGGCCTTGGCCAGCCGCTTGACCGAAGGCCAGCGCGCATTCCGCATGGCAGCAGAGTTGTCATTCCTTGAGGCTGGGGATTTGCTCAAAGAGCTTACCGATGACGAGCCTTTCACTTCTGAAGCTTCACTCAATCTGGCTCACCGAGGCATCGCTAGCTACTTTGCTGCTGCAACCTTGATGCCCTACGACACTTTCCATACTGAAGCTGAGCAGTGCGGATACGACATTGAGTACCTCTGCCAGGTCTTTGGTGTTGGATATGAGACAGTGGCTTCGCGCCTTTCCACCTTGCAGCGCCCTAACCAGCGTGGCATTCCGTTTACTTTCGTCCGCGTGGACCGCGCGGGCAATATGTCCAAGCGCCAATCCGCGACTGGCGTGCATTTTTCCAACTCCGGCGGCACGTGCCCGCTGTGGAATGTGTACGAAACCTTCGCGCAGCCTGGTGTTATTTCCCGCCAACTTGCGCAGATGCCGGACGGGCGCAACTACTTGTGGATTGCGCGTTCCATCCGGCACCCGCAGGGCCAGTTCAAAGACACCAGCAAAATGTTTTCTGTTGGTCTCGGCTGCGAGGCGCGCCATGCTGATCGCACCATTTATGCCGAAGGTCTTGATCTCAGCGACATGTCCGTAGCCACCCCCATAGGCATTGGTTGCCGCATGTGCCCGCGTGAAAACTGTGCGCAGCGCGCTTTCCCACCGATCAACGAACCTCTCGAAATTGATGCTCACCGCAGCTCGGTAGCGCCTTACTAACAAAGCCGAAGGGCGGCGCACTCTCATTGTGGAGTGCGCCGCCCTTCGGACGTTTTCTAGAAGTCCTTCAAGCAAAGGATTTTTAGAGGTTGATCATGTGTCCAGCGATGCCGTGGGCAGCTTCCTTCATTGCCTCAGACAGGGTTGGGTGGGTGTGGACGTTGCGTCCGATTTCCTCAGCGGTGAGGTCGAAGCGCTGTGCCATGGTCAGTTCTGGCAGCAGCTCAGAAACGTTAGCGCCAACCATGTGGCCGCCCAGCAGTTCGCCGAACTCAGCGTCAGCAACCAGCTTTACAAAGCCAGCGGTCTCAGCCAGGCCAGCTGCCTTACCGTTTGCGGAGAATGGGAAGGTAGCAACCTTGATCTCGCGATCAGGGAACTTTTCCTTAGCCTGCTCTTCGGTGTAGCCGAAGGATGCAACCTGTGGGTTACAGAAGGTTGCGCGAGGCATCATCATGTAGTCGCCCAGTTCCTGGGTTTCTGCATCAGCGATGGTCTCAGCAGCAACAACGCCCTGTGCTTCAGCAACGTGTGCGAGCTGCAGCTTCGCGGTGACGTCACCGATAGCGTAGATGCCGTCAACGTTGGTGCGCATGCGGTCATCAACATCGATTGCGCCGCGCTCGGTGAGCTTGACGCCGGTGTTTTCCAGACCGAAGCCCTCGGTGCGAGGAGCAAAGCCGATGGAAACCATGCAGCGGTCCACGGTCAGGGTGTCCTTCTTGGAACCGTCCTTGGACTCAACCTCAACGGTGACGTTGTCGCCGTTGTCCTTGATGGAGGTGGTCTTGTAGCCGGTCATGAGCTTAACGCCAAGCTTCTTGTACTGCTTAGCAATCTCCTTGGAGACGTCCTTGTCCTCATTTGGAAGAACGCGATCCATGAACTCGACGATGGTGACATCCACGCCGTAGTTAGCAAGAACGTATGCGAACTCCATGCCGATGGCGCCAGCGCCAACGATTACCATGGAATCTGGCTTGTTTTCTTCCAGAATCTGCTCTTCGTAGGAAACGATGTTGCCACCGATTTCTACGCCTGGCAGGGAACGAACAACGGAGCCGGTAGCAATGATGGCGTTGTCAAAGGTAATGGTCTTACCTTTGTCATTGCCCTCAGTAATCTCCAGGGTCTTAGCATCCTTGAAGGAGCCCAGGCCGTCGATTTCCGTAATCTTATTCTTCTTCATCAGGTAGTGGACACCCTTGACGATGCCCGCGGAGACCTTGCGGGAGCGCTTGTGCGCTACACCGAAGTCAAAGCTCACGTCACCGGAGATACCAAAGGTCTTTGCCTCATGGTTGAAGGTGTGTGCAACTTCCGCATTCTTAAGCAGTGCCTTGGATGGGATACAGCCCACGTTCAAGCAAACACCGCCCCAGTACTGCTTCTCTACAACTGCAACCTTCTTGCCCAGCTGTGCTGCACGAATGGCGGACACGTAGCCACCAGGGCCCGCGCCGATTACTACTACGTCATAATGTTCATTAGTCACGCCTACAAGGGTACTTAAATCACTACCCAAATGTCTGCATCGGGATGACTTATTCACCCCGCGAACCCGTTTCTACAGCGCACCACGAATGAATCTGCGCCGAAAACCACAAAACCACCCAGTCTCACTGGGTGGTAAGCGGGGTTTGGCAGCCCCAAAATGAGGTACTACCCCCGGAAGCGAAAGAGCCCCGGGACTTCTCTCAATCAGCGCTTAGAACAGGCCGAGGGAGAGTGCCAGGTTGGAGGATGCGGAAGAACCCATGTGGACGAATGGGCCAATTGCGGTGGTGAAAGCCACGATCATGGAATCAATAAAGCTCATGTTGCTGCTCTTTCGTGTTGTTTGGAAGCTCAGTAGCGATCCTTCACGCGGGCAATTCTTAACCCTCAGCTTTCAGCCGATGGCCAGTTTCACACCGTGCTACAAGATTTCGCAATGTCATCTAGATATGACATCTAGTTGACATCTATTACTAACGGCTGGAAGTAATACGCCGTTACCGGGTGGTGGACAAAGCCCTTGTCACCAGCACTTCAAGCTCAATATCAAAGAAGATTAGCCACTTCTTTCATATTCTGCATGCGCACTGCAAGGCCTCTGCGAAGATTATGACATATTTGTCACTTCAGTACCACCATTCACATTAATTTGCTGTTAAGCTATGCTCGTTCCACGATTTAGTAACTGCTGGACAGGTTTCTTTAGTAGGTTTTTAAGGAACTTCCGTTCGGGAAATATCAAAACCCTTCCTGAGCGGAATTAACTTAACCTCTGCTAACAAAATCTGAATATCAGTCGATAGTTAAGCAGCGGAATATTATCTCGCACGTAAAGATTTTTCAGGCTGCTGGCACGAAATTTAAGGTCGTCGCATTCGGTGTCGCACTTTAGTGTCAGTTCCCGTCGATAAGGAAGCACTGGTTTTATGAAACTCCTGCGCAACGTAACCGCCGTGACAGCAGCAATTGCCCTGTCTGCAGGCGCGTTTGCCCTGCCAGCTGTCGCGCAAGATGGCTCCGAGCAAACCACCAACGAAAACACCTCCGAGGGCGACGTCACTGTAGATGAAGTAGATGAAGCCGACACCGCGGCTGAAACTACCAATGAAAGCGACGAGGACCGCGATTTCACGGCTACCGAAGAAAACACCGCAGCTAACGGTGACATCATTCAGGGCCTAGCGGACGCAGCTGGCAAGGCGTTGGCCAACCCACAAAATGAGTCCGCACCGGCTGATGGCGCAGAGACCTTCCAGGCGGAAGCTACTGATGGCCCAGCAGTTCTGACTGACTTGGACATCGCGGCGAAGATGCAGGAATACATTGCGGAAAACAAGAAGGCTCCGCTCAATGAGACCTGGATGACCCGTGTGTACAACCACAAAGATGAAAACGGTCACCGCGACTGGCTGGATCGCGTCGTTGGTTTCAATGCGTACTCTCCGTCCATGGACATCGATATCCCACTGTCTGTGATCACTCCAGATGGAAGCTTTGATGAGTCCCGTCCAACCATCTACATGCTCAACGGCGCTGGCGGCGCGGAGCAGGGCATGGACTGGATCACCGCGACTTCCTACACCGACTTGAACGATGAGGAAAACATCGTCGAGTTCTACAAGGACAAGAACGTCAACGTGGTTATCCCACAGGCTGGCGCTTTCTCCTACTACACCGACTGGGTGGAGTCCCCACAGTCTGGTTACCTGACGCAGGAAAAGATCCTCTGGGAAACCTTCTTGACCAAGGAACTGCCTGAGGTTCTGGAAACCGAAATCAATGGCAACGGCAAGCGTGCAATCGCTGGTATGTCCATGTCGGCTACCTCCGCATTGGTCCTGGCTGAGCACAACCCAGGTTTCTACAACGCTGTTGGTTCCTTCTCTGGCTGTGCGGCAACCTCTCGCCCATTCCCTAACATGTTCGCTAACCTCACCGTCAACCGCGGTGGCGGCAACACCACTCAGATGTGGGGCCCACAGGGTGGCAAGTACAACGTCTACAACGACGGTCTGGTCAACGCGAACAACCTGCGCGAGTCCGAAGTTTATGTCTCGGCGAACTCCGGTCTGCCAGGCATGACCGATATGGGCTCGTCCAAGATTGAGTCCCAGGGTCTGTCCGCTGCGGCACAGGGTTCTTCCACCCTCATCATTGAGGGCGGCATCATTGAGGCAGCAGCTAACTCCTGTACTCATGACCTGAAGGCCAAGATGGATTCCCAGGGCATTGACGCTGACTGGAACTTCCGCCCAACCGGCACCCACTCCTGGCCAGGCTGGCGCAAGGACCTTTCTGAGTCCTGGCCAACCTTCGCCCGTGGCTTGGGACTGGCGTCCTAGTAAATAAAAGCTCGCACTCGACGATCATCTTCTATGATTATCGCTGAGTGCGGGCTCCCGCTCTTTTACATGTAGATACGGAAAAGAAACACCTATGAAGCGTATGAAGACTTTTGCCGCAGCGCTCGCGGTCGCTGGCACCTTGTTGGTTGCACCGGCGGCATCGGCAGCAACCGTGACCCCAGAGCAGGTAGCTGGCAACACCCAGCTGTCTGAGGTCCGGGATATGACGATTACCCCGGAGATTGAGGACCAGCAGTGGTTCCAGAAGTACGGCGAGGATCCACGCGTTCTTAAGCTGGAAGCAACCTCACCTGCGATGAATGGCCGCGTTGTTCCAATTTCGGTCATCAAGGCAAAAGACGCAAACCGCCCAACCATCTACCTGCTCAACGGTGCTGGTGGCGTGGAGCAAAACGCTGACTGGCTGAATATGTCCCGCGTGGTGGACTTCTACGCCAACAAGAACGTCAACGTAGTTGTTGTTCAGGGTGGCGCTTTTTCCTACTACACCGACTGGGACAACAGCCCTAACCGCGAGTACCTGAAGGGCCCACAGAAGTGGGAAACCTTCATGACCAAGGAGCTGCCTGGCCCGCTGGAAGATCGCCTGCAGGCTTCCAATAAGCGCGCTGTGGCTGGCATGTCTATGTCTGCTACTTCTGCCCTGTTGTTCGCTCAGCACAACCCAGGCTTCTATGATGCCGTTGGTTCTTTCGCTGGTTGTGCAGCAACCGCTGCCCCATTTGAGTATGAGGCAATGCGTTTGACCGTCAACCGTGGCGGCGGCCAGCCGGAGCAGATGTGGGGCCCAATGGGTTCCCGTAAGAACCGCTACAACGACGCGCTGATGAACTCTGAGAAGCTACGCGGTACTGACCTGTACATCTCTGCCGGCAATGGTCTGCCAGGCATGACTGACATGCCTTCTTACTACACCAAGCAGGGCGTTGACCCGACCGTCGCTTCCGTTGGTGCAGCTACTTTGCAGATTGAAGGCGGCGTTATTGAAGCCGGTGTTAACCACTGCACCCACAACTTGAAGGCAAAGCTGGACAGCCAGAACATTCCAGCGACCTACAACTTCCGTGACACCGGCACCCACTCCTGGCCGGGCTGGAAGGAAGACGTTCGCGAGTCTTGGCCAGTGTTTGAACGCGCTTTGAACTAATTCGCCACGCACCAACACGGACGTTGTCGGTACCGAATTAGCAAGAAGTCCTTAGGGCGGTAGAATTGCAGCATCATGAAGTCGCTGCTATCTACCGCCCTTAAGCATTCGTCTGGGGAATTCAAAGATTCTTATACCGGGGTTGATTTCAACCTCGGATTTTCTATTGAGCATTATGACCTGGAGTTGGTCTACCGGGTTGAGCCGAACCTGCTCTCGGGTGTTGCCAAGCTGCATATCTCCGTCGAGGAGGACTTGGACAAGCTCACCTTGGATCTTGGTGGAGCGATGGCAACGCGTCGTCTTTCTGCTAATGGGGGCATCAAGATTACGCGCTTTCGGCAGTCCGGCGGCAAGGTGCGCATTACTTTCGATGGCACCATCACGGCCGGCACCGACTTCGTCCTCACCGTGCGCTATGGCGGCAATCCGCGTCCCATCCGCACCGCGTGGGGTGAGATCGGTTGGGAGGAAACTGAGTCCGGTGCACTTGTAGCTTCGCAGCCCAACGGTGCGCCGAGTTGGTTCCCGTGTGATGACACGCCAAGTGAGAAGGCGACTTATGACATTCGTGTCACTGCGGATAATCCTTTCACCGTGATTTCCAACGGCAAGCTGGTGTCCAAGAAGGCACAAAACAGCACCACCACCTGGCATTACAAGGTGGACTCCCCGATGGCAACGTACTTGGCCACCATTCAGGTTGGCGAGTACACAAAGTTCAAGCTGGGCCGCAACACCACGGCGTGGGCGCCGGCGCACTTGCGCGCGCGGGTGGAGGAAGAGTTCAAACAGCAGCAGGAAATGCTGGACTTTTATGAGTCCGTCTTCGGCGAGTACCCTTTCCCGGATTATCAGGTGGTCATCACCGATGATGAGCTGGAGATTCCGCTGGAGGCACAGGGCCTTTCCATTTTCGGCTCCAACCACATCGCTGGCGATCACCGTTTTGAGCGCCTGATTGCGCACGAGTTGGCGCACCAATGGTTCGGCAACGCGGTCGGCATTTCAGAGTGGAAGGATATCTGGCTCAATGAAGGTTTCGCCTGCTATTGCGAGTGGCTGTGGGTGGAGCACTTGGGCACCAGCAGTGCGCATGAGGTCGCGCGCAGTCATTACTTGGTGCTTAGCCGTAAAGGCCAGGATCTGACTCTTGCGGATCCAGGTACCCGCGACATGTTTGATGATCGCGTGTATAAGCGCGGCGCGATTACCATCCATGCGTTGCGCCGTCTGCTCGGCGATGAGGCTTTCTTCGCTGCGGTGCGCAATTATCTTCAGGCTGCGCGCCACAGCACGGTGGTGCCGGATGATTTCATCGGCCACGTTGAGGCCGCAGCAACGCGCGCTGGTGTCGCGCCAGAAGAGCTCGCAGAGCTTCTCGATGTCTGGCTGAACCAGAAACCACTGCCCAAGTTCCCGGCATAAATGGAGACTCCCATGCGTACTGTTGATAACTCGCCCAGTTCCACTGCTTCGGCTCGCACGCCGCGTGTATTTCAGCGCATGCTGGTCACCGGTGGGGCGGGGTTTATTGGCGCGAATTTTGTGCGCCTTGTGGAGCAGGAATGGCCGCAGTGTGAGGTCGTGGTCATCGACAAGCTGACTTATGCCGGCAACCAGGAGAACCTGGCCGGCACCAAGGCAAAGCTCGTTGAGGGTGATATCAATGACGCACAGCTTGTCGATGACCTGGTGGGCCACACCGATGTCATCGTGCACTTTGCGGCGGAATCGCACAATGACAATTCTTTGAAGGATCCCTCGCCGTTTATCACCACCAACATCATGGGCACGTATACGTTGTTGGAGGCAGCGCGCAAGCATGGGGTGTATTTCCACCACGTATCTACGGATGAAGTTTTTGGTGATTTAGAAATCGGTGCACCCACCAAGTTCACCGAGTCCACTGCTTATGCACCATCTTCGCCCTACTCGGCGTCCAAGGCTGGTTCTGACCATCTGGTTCGCGCGTGGGCGCGGTCTTTCGGGGTGCCGGTGACTGTCTCAAACTGCTCCAATAACTATGGCCCTTATCAGCACATTGAGAAGTTCATCCCGCGGCAAATCACCAATATTTTAGATGGCCGCACCCCGAAGCTTTATGGCACGGGTGAGCAGGTCCGCGATTGGATTCATGTGGATGACCACAACCGGGCGGTACTCGTTATCTTGAGCCACGGCGTATTCGGTGAGACCTACAATATCGGCGCGGACCAAAAGGACATCAACAACCGTGAGGTCATTGAGCTCATTTGTGAGCTCATGGGCCGCCCCGGCGACTACGAGCACGTCGCCGATAGGCCTGGCCATGACCAACGCTATGCCATGGACGCAACCAAGCTGCGCGAAGAACTGGGTTGGAGCCCGCGCTACACCAACCTGCGCGAGGGCCTTGAGCAGACTATCGCCTGGTACACCAACAACCGTTCGTGGTGGAGCGCAAACAAAGAATCCGTTGAATCCACCTACGCCTCCCAAGGCCAGTAAATCTAGAAAGGTAGCTACCTGCGTGCATATTGAATCCACTGAGATTGAAGGCCTGCTTATTGTTCACCTGGATGTCCACGGTGATAACCGCGGCTGGTTCAAAGAGAACTGGCAGCGTGAGCGCATGGTTGCAGCTGGCCTGCCGGATTTCGGCGTGGTGCAGCACAACTTTTCTTTTAATGCATCGGCAGGCGTAACGCGCGGGCTGCACGCGGAGCCCTGGGACAAGCTGGTCTCTGTCGCCCACGGCAAGGTATACGGTGCGTGGTGTGATCTGCGGGAGGGCTCTGATACTTTCGGTGAGCTGGTCAGCACGGAAATCGGCCCGGAGACGGCCGTTTTTGTCCCACGTGGCGTGGCCAACGGTTTCCAGGCTTTGGAAGATAACACCGTCTATTCCTATTTGGTCTCTGACCACTGGTCGCCGGATGCGCAGTACACCGCCGTTAATTTGGACATGGTGGATTGGCCATTGGAGCCAACTGAGATTTCAGACAAGGATCGCAAGCACCCGCAGCTTGCCGATGTCTTCCCCATGCCACCGCGCAAAATCCTCGTCACCGGCGCCAATGGCCAGCTGGGGCGCGCGCTGCGCGCGGCGTACAAGAATGCGGCACACGTGGAATTCGCAACGCGTGCGGACTTTGATATCACTGCTGAAGATATCGCCACGGCACGCCCGTGGCGCCAGTATGAGGCGATTATCAACTGTGCAGCTTATAACGATGTCAACGGCGCGGAAACCGACCGTGCAGGTGCCTGGGCAGTCAACGCCACGGCCCCGGCGCGCCTGGCGGCCGTGGCTGCGGAGAATAACCTGACGTTGGTGCACGTGTCTTCGGATTATATTTTCGACGGCACCCGCGACGTCCACCCCGAGGAAGAGCTGGCGTCGCCGTTGTCGGCCTATGGGGCATCGAAAGCCGCTGGCGATACCGCCGCGCAAACTGCACCCCGGCACTATGTCATCCGCACCGCGTGGGTCTTTGGTGAGGGCAACAACTTCATGTCCACCATGGCGTCTCTAGCAAGCCGCAACATCGAACCGCTGGTGATTAATGATCAGCGCGGGCGTCCAACTTATGCTGAGGACCTGGCCAAGGGCATTAAGCACCTGATGGATACTGGTGCGGATTATGGCGTGTACAACCTCACCTCCGGTGGAGATGCTGTGACCCGCGATGAGATTGCCATGGCGGTGTTCATCGGCATGGGCCATGACCCTGCGGAAGTGCATTCTGTCACCAGCGAGCAGTACAACACCTACCGCGCCCAACAGGCTGAGGAGAAGGGCCAGCCTGCGCCTGCTGCGGAGGCGCCGCGCCCGGCGGAATCCACGTTGGATTTGTCCAAGATTGAAGCAACCGGTTTCAAGCCGTCGAATTGGCGTTCCTCGTTGGCTTTGTATCTCGCATTGTTGGAAAGCTAGACGCTAGGCTTTATGGCTATGAAGGGAATCATCCTCGCCGGCGGGTCGGGCACGCGCCTGTACCCCATCACCAAGGGCATTTCGAAGCAGCTGATGCCGATTTATGACAAGCCGATGGTGTACTACCCGCTGTCCACGCTTATTCAGGCAGGGATTCGAGAAATTCTCATCATCACCACGCCTGAGGATTCCGCGGCGTTTGAGCGCCTGCTGGGCGATGGCTCCCAGTTGGGACTGATGCTCAGTTACGCCGTGCAGCCCAAACCGGAAGGCCTTGCACAGGCATTCATCATTGGTGAGGAGTTCATTGGTGATGACGATGTCGCCCTCGTGTTGGGCGATAACATCTTTGATGGCCATGGCTTTTCCACCGCGCTGGCAGAATGCCGCACCCCCGACGGTGGCATCATTTTTGCTTACGAGGTCTCTGACCCACAGCGCTACGGTGTGGTGGAATTTGATGACTCCGGCCAGGCACTCTCAATTGAAGAAAAGCCCGCGGAACCAAAATCTAATCACGCGGTGGTCGGGCTTTATTTCTATGACAACTCCGTGGTGGAAATTGCTAAAACCATCGAGCCTTCTGCGCGCGGGGAACTAGAAATCACCGCTATCAATGACGCGTATTTAAAGCAGGGCAAGCTGCACGTCAAGCGCCTTTTGCGCGGGGATGTGTGGCTAGATACCGGCACAGTAGATTCCATGTCCGAGGCATCTGCCTATGTGGAGGTGCTGCAAAAGCGCACTGGCACCATCATCGGCTCCCCCGAAGTTGCGGCCTACCGCGAAGGATTCATCAACGCCGCAACGCTCATGGAGCTTGCCAGGCCGCTAGAAAAATCGGGCTACGGTGCATATTTACACACCGCAGCCCGCGAAGACTAGCCCAAGGGCTAGTCAGAGGTTAATCCACCTTAGAACTAGTAGCCGCGCGCTACGTATTCATCGATACGCGCTGCCTCGGCACCGATGGTGGTCTCCGCGCCGTGACCTGGGTAGACCTTGGTCTCACCCGGCAGGTTGAAGACAACGTTGCGCAAAGACTCCACGATGACATCGAAATCGGAGTACTTACGGCCCGTCGCGCCAGGACCGCCGTTGAACAGCGTGTCACCGGAGAGCAGCACGTTATCCTGCGGCAGGTGCAGCACCACGCAGCCTGGTGAGTGACCAGGGGTGTGGAAAACGGTAATCTTTTCACCGTCAAGCTCAAACTGCTGGTTGTCGCTCAGCGGAACATACGGTGCATCACCATTGGCTTCCTTCCACAGCATGTCATCTTCAGGGTGCAGGTGAACCTCCACACCGAAGTGCTCCGCCAGCTGCGGTGCGAGCTCACAGTGGTCATTGTGCGCGTGGGTCAAGATGATGCCGCGAACGGGACGACCTGCTACCTCATCAATGACAGCTTCCGCATTGTGCGCTGGGTCGACGATGTACACGCCGCCCTTGCCGCCGAGGATGTAGACGTTATTGTCCACGTCCCACTCGCCGCCATCTAGGCGGAACTTACCGTTGGTTACAAACTTGTCAATCTTCATGGATTCTCCTTTTAGATCTCGACAACTGAACGCAAGACCTTGCCGGTCTTCATGGTGGCAAAAGCCTGTTCAACATCATTGATACCAACACGCTCAGTCACGAACTTGTCCAATGGGAAACGGCCCTGGTTAGCCAGGTCTGCATACATTGGGAAGTCACGCTCTGGCAGGCAGTCGCCGTACCAGGAGGACTTCAGTGCGCCGCCGCGGCCGAAGAAGTCCGCCGCTGGGATATCGAAACGCGCGGTCTGGTTTGGCACGCCAACTAGAACCATGCGGCCGGCAAGGTCGCGGGCGTAGAAAGCCTGGCGGCTGGTTACTGGGATGCCCACGGCGTCGATGGCGACGTCGGTACCGAAGCCATCGGTTAGCTCGCGCACCTTTTCAATGACTTCTTCTTCGCTGAGCTTGGAAGAGTCAATGGTGTGGGTTGCACCGAAGGTGTTCTTTGCGGTCTCCAGCTTGTCTGCATCCAAGTCAATCGCAATTACTTTGGACGCACCAGCTAGCACGGCACCAGCAATGGCAGCCATGCCAACGCCGCCAACACCGAAGACTGCCACGGACTCGCCGCGCTTGACGTCAGCGGTGTTGACCGCCGCGCCCAGACCCGCCATGATGCCGCAGCCCAACAGGCCAACCGCTGCTGGATCAGATTCCGGATCAACCTTGGTGCACTGCCCCTCATGAACCAGGGTCTTGTCTGCGAATGCGCCGATGCCCAGCGCCGGGGTCAGCTCCGTGCCGTCTTCCAAAGTCATCTTCTTGGAAGCGTTGTGGGTGTTGAAGCAGTACTTCGGATCACCCTTCTTACATGCACGGCACTCGCCGCAGACCGCACGCCAGTTCAGGACAACAAAGTCGCCCTCTTCAACGTGGGTGACGTCTTCGCCGATGCTTTCAACCACACCAGCAGCCTCGTGGCCGAGCAGGAATGGGTATGCGTCTTCAATATCGCCATCGCGGTAAGCCAAGTCAGTGTGGCAAACCCCGCAAGCCTGAACTTTTACGATGACGTCATTTGGTCCTGGCTCCGGGATCACAATGGTGACGGATTCTACTTCTGCGCCCTTGTCGCGGGCGATTACTCCAGTTACGTTTTCGCTCATGTGGCCAAGGTTAGCTTAAAATCTAGTTTCCGTCCGCTAATGAAAAACGTTCCCACACCTCGTGAATCGAGGGCAGAAACGTTATGAGAATTTAAGCAGTTTAGCTGCGCGCTAGGATGCGCGCGACGGCTTCGTGGCCGCGGGCGTTGATGTGGATTGGCAGGTTGCCGTTGCCGCCGGTGAAGTCGACGAGTCCGGCGAAGTAGCGGTCACCGGCGCCGGCGCACATGCCGTTGTTGCGGGTTTGTGGCTTGATGTCCACGAACTCGGTGCCGGTGGCGCGGGCTAGGTCAACCTGCATCCACTGTGCGGAGTCCTCCCAGCCGCGAACCTGCGGCAGGTAGGTGGAATCAGATGGGTTTGGACCGAAGTGCAAAAGGCAGTAGCGGTTGCCGGAGCCAATGGTTGGGTAGCCAACAATCTGAACGCGGGCATTCGGTGCGGCGCGCTTGATGCGCTCAATCTGTGGCGCGGTGGTGCGCACGAAACGAGCGCGCAGCTGGTCACGCGACAGGTTGGAGTTGTTGTAGGTGTCGTTGAAACCAGAGGAGAAGATCACGCGCTGAGTATCAGCGGTCAGGGCACCATTGCGGATGGCGGTGTCGATCTGCGTGGAAATCTGCGGTCCCTGCGACATCGAGACTGCACCGGAGCAGGAGTAGTCCCGAACTGGAAGGCCGACCTTAGCGCCGGTGCGCTTGGCAAAGTTGTTGGAAGACGGGCAGTTAGCACCATTAGCGGTAGACGAGGTCAAACGCGAAGACAGATAAATATCTGCACCGGGGTCGGCCAGGATGGAATCACCGAAGGCAACTAGGTTCTTTTGCGCGGCCGAGGCGGTGGGTGCAGCAACTACGGTGAGCGCAAGCAGTGCGGCGGCGAGTAATGTACGAAGCTTTTTCAATTTCTTAGGCCTTCGATTCCTCATCTATGTTTGTGTTCCCAGACAAAATTACACTATATTCGCTAGCGTAGGTTAGTTAATGGAAAACATCATAACTAACAATTGTCACTCTAGTAACACGAGAAACGCCTGGTGTCCCCGGAGCGATACACCCGTTGAGGAACTAGACTCTTAATTTTCTTATTTTCAATTACAAGGATTTCATCGTCTCCATGGCATTAAACGTTTCAGCACTGTTTACCCCCAAGGGGATCCAGGAAGTCATTTTCCAGGCCAAAGGTGTAGCTGCACTGGTACCGGCACTGGTGAACTCTGGCATTATTGGCGCACACGGCGCGAAGGCAACCGCCGTTTTACCGGCGAACTTGGCGCGTTACCGCCTGACCACCGCGCGTGAGTTGGAGCAGGGCTACGCCACGTGCCCAGAACGCGTAGCTCTTATCGATGACACTGGTGCCATTACTTACCGTCAGCTTCGCAATAATGCGCGCACGCTAGCTAAGCACCTGCTGTCACTTGGTCTTGATGAAATTCGTTTGGGCATCATGGCTCGCAACGGCCGCGGCATTGTCACCCCCATGGCGGCGAAGGGCTACGCCGGCGCTTCCATTTACTTGCTCAACGTCAGCTCTTCTAAGGAGCAACTCGCGGGATCTATTAAGGAATGCGGCATCAACGTGCTCATCATCGATGATGAGTTCGCCGACCGCATGCCGACGGAGATCCTGGGTGATACCCCGGTCATTATTGGTTTCGATACGGCATCGGAAGGCACTGGCACCGAACCTTATGAGGTAGCTGAGCACAACTACCCGCTGATGAAGGACATTGTGGCGCACCCTGAGCGCCTCAAGGACGTCAAGCTGCCGATGTTCCCCCGCCACGGCATGATCGTGCTGATGTCGTCGGGCACCACCGGAATCCCGAAGGGCATCATGCGCAACGAGCCAGTTTTCCCGGTTGTTGTCGCAACGCTGATGGGCACCATTCCGTGGCGCGCGGACCAAAAGGTGCAGGTCACCGCATCCATGTTCCACACCTGGGGCTGGGCAGCCATCAACCTGGCACTCGGTGCGCGCAACACCGTTGTCACCCACCGCATTTTCAACCCTGAGGTCGTCCTGGATGACATCGAGCGCTACAAGCTTGAGGGCATGGTGTCCTCCCCGGTCTTCTACAAGCAGATGATCCAGGCCGATCCGGACAAGAAGTACGACACCTCCACCTTGGAGTTCATTGCCTCCGCCGGCAATGCTGTCTCCCCACAGCTGGTCAAGGACGTCCACGGCCGTTTCGGCCCAATCCTGTGCAACGCTTATGGCTCCACTGAGCTGGCTCTTGCCTCTGCCGCTACCGCTGAGCAGGTAGCGAAAGACCCAACCACCGCCGGCAAGATTGCCTCGGGCACCAAGCTGCGCATCATCGGAAAGGACGGCCACGAAAAGCCACGCGGTGAAATCGGCGAAGTCTTCCTCACCAATGAAACCGCCCTGATTGGCTACACCAATCCGGACAAGAAGGTGAACAAGAAAGAAGGCCTAGTTTCCATCGGTGACCTGGGCTTCATCGATGAGGACAACCACCTGCATATCGTGGGCCGCGCCGATGACATGATCATCGTCGGCGGCGAGAACGTCCACCCGCAGTCCGTCATTGAAATTCTGGAAGAAATGCCAGGCATCAAGGATGTTCACGCCCAGGGCGTTGAAGATGACCTGACGTTTGCGCGCATAGCGGTCTGGGTTGTTCGCAACGATGACGAAGCAGGCAATTCGCTTAGCGATGAATCCATCCGCGAATTCGTCCGCGAGAACCTCGCCGACCACTCCGTACCCCGCGACGTACACTTCATCGACGAACTGCCGCGCAACCCCACCGGTAAGGTCGTGCCGCGCCTGCTCTAATCTCTAGAGCCCAGCAACCCCAGTTAAGAGCATTATCCTTCCATGCTTTCGCCTAGGGTTTCTTTGTGATTCGTTGCTAACATCGTGGGCAAAGCATATGGCTACAAATAGGAAGACTGGCAAGCTCAGCCTGGTCACAAAGGCAGCAGCAGGCTTAGCGATGGCTAGCCTCGCGCTCGCGGGCACCGCTGCGTGCAGCAGTGAAGAAGGAGCACCAGCGACAGATTCTGCAGAAACTTCTGCTGCTGAGGCTGGTGAAGATTCGGGAGACGCGGAAACCTCAGAAGCTACGGAGACCATTGCAGTTTCCCACGCCTATGGCGAAACTGAGGTGCCGCTCAATCCGGAAAGCATCGCCACGCTCGATGGCACGTGGTCCAATGCTTTGGGCGAGCTGGGCGTTGATTGATATCACTATGGCGCACACCGTCAGCCAGTTGGAAGATGGCGGCCCGTGGGCTGACTACGCAGCCGAAAACACTGCTTCATATGACACCGCTGCTGGCGAAAGTATCCTGGCAAATATAGAAAAGATTGCAGCCCAAAAACCTGATGTTATTTTGGCCGGCTACCTGCCAGACCAGGACACACACGACAAGCTCAGCAAGATTGCGCCGACCGTCGGTGTTGTTGGCGGTGGATTGGTCAACGACTGGCGCGAAGCGACACTAATTGCCGGGCAGATCACAGACCGCGAGAGTGAAGCACAAGCAGCCATTGATGAAGTCGATGCTCAAATCGAAGCCGTACGGGAGGCACACCCAGGACTCGAAGGCGCGACAGGAGCATTCGTGCAGATTAGTCCTCAAGGCTTCGCGGTTGTCACGGACGATACCGACCCAGCCAACGAATTCCTGTCAGATCTCGGTGTAACCGTTCCAGCAGAAATCAAAGAAGCAGGTCAAGACGGCGGCCGCGCCTTCATTTCCGAAGAAAACATCGGAATCTTCAACACCGACTTGCTTCTGTCCTGGCCTATCGGCGCAGACCCCGCCGACACCCAGGGCTGGAACGAACTTGAACCGGTGAAAAATGACACCGTCTTCACCGCAGACTTCATCACCGCCAACGCCATCGGCACTCCTACCGTTCAATCCGTGCCGTGGGCACTAGAGCAGCTGGAGCCAACCTTGCAGCGACTGGACGAAGTACGCAGCTAATGCCGCTGGAGTTAGCAAGCTCTGATCAAGATTGCCAAAGGAGCGTTAGATTGCAATTGGAGACAGACTCCACGGAGTTCTCCCCTTAAAGGATATGATTCAAGCCCCGCCAGAAGTGCCCAAGCACTTCTGGCGGGGCTTGTTTAGGTCTTGCTGCCTATAACCTTCACAACGTGTAAACCCCAGCCAGAACAGTTTTCGTGTTCAGACTGGGGTTTTATTCTGAGGTTTTAGTTGAGCCGCTTAGGAGAATCGAACTCCTGACCTTCTCATTACGAGTGAGACGCTCTACCGACTGAGCTAAAGCGGCATGCGCCGAGATAAGAAATCAGCGCTCATAAAGAATAGCCCAGCCGATATGCGGGCGTGAAATCAGCTGGTTGTTAGCGGGTAAATCACCTGGTTTTGCAGGCTAAACGCAGGCGGCCGACAAGGCCATCGAAAGCAATTTGCTGCGTGACGTTGTGATTCATTTGTTCACGGCATTTCCGGATGGCGTTCTGGCAGGCCAAAAGGCCTTCTTCGCTAACGCGGTTGGCCAGTTCATCGGCAAGACCTTCAAAGTCCGGGTGGGTTAATTCCACCTCGGCCCCGACTTTGCGCATCAGGGCGTCGCGGTAAATGCCGGCCAAGTCCACCAGAACCAAATCCAGGTAGTCGCGTTGGCGACGCGTTTGGCGCAGCTTGTGCTGTTCTTCCAGACGCTTGACCGCGGATTTCAAGTCGCGGTTTTCACGTCCAGTCCCCTTACCTTTACCGCCGGCGCCGTAGGCGACTTCCAGGTCGGAGATTTCTTTTTCTTCTCGCTGCGCGCCATCAGTTTTTGCTTCTTCATTGACTAACTTGATCAGCGCCTGGGTGGACTGGAAGGCCTGCGAGCCGTGGAAGACATCCTCAGCCAGATTAATGGCCATCGCGCGGCGCTTTTGCGCATCCGGGTTGGTCACCAACCGGCGCGCGCGTCCCACGTGGCGAAGAGAGGTTAGGGCGGCGAGGTGGGCATCGGCAGGGGATGCCCCTTCAGACACCAACTGCTCCACGATGTACTCCACCGACGGCGACGGGATATAAAGGTGGCGGCAACGCGAACGCAGAGTCTGCGAGAAATCCTGCGGGTCCGCCGATGGCGCGCACATGATGATAACGGTCTGCGCCGATGGCTCCTCCACCGTCTTGAGCAACGCGTTGGACGCCCCCGGGGTCATGCGGTCAGCATTATCGAAGATGATGACGCGGAACTTCGCATGCGTCGGCAGAGCAATAGCGTCCTTAATAACCCCGCGGACCTCATCGACCTTGATGGTGAGCCCCTGCGGCGCCCAAAACTTCAAGTCCGTGTGCGACTGCGTGTCCAGCACCGAACGGCACGCATCGCACTGCCCGCAGCCCAGCTCCGCCTCCGGCCCATTGGTGTCCGGATTGGTGCACATCAACGCCGCAGCGAATGCCAACGCCGCATTAGAACGGCCCGAACCGGGAGGGCCAGTAAACAACCACGAATGGCTCATCGCGCGCGAATCGGCCCCCGGCAAACCACGTGCGGCGCGGGCAGCTGCCATGATGGTCTCCTGCACCCCAGGGCGGTCGGCCAAGCGCTGCGCTACTGAAATCTCATTCACCCCAACCATATTACTTTCTTCCTTCTCCCCACCCTGACCGCCCGCCTTCACACCGGGTTAAGTGATGTCCTACCTTTTCGCACGAAGGGGTTAGTAATAACGATAGAGTGGGAAGCTATGAGCAGAGTCATGCGCGGTTTTTCTTGGTTGATGAGCACCTCGTGGCCCACCTATGCCGCGATCGTGCTCGGAACCAATATCGTCGGCGCAATTGCGATTATGACCTTCGTGGTTTTCTTCCTGCCCATGCCGGAGATCCACGCGTTTACCACTGACTTTGATAACCTCTTCGTGATTGGCGCCGCTTACGTTATCTTCGCGGTTCTCGTAGGTATGGCTGCCACCATGCTGATGTTTAGGCCCGTGTGGGATTGGCAGCGCAACCCGGATGCCCATGACCCGAATATGGTGCGCAACCTGGTCATGCGCATTCCTATTTATCAGGCAGCCGTCGCCGCCTTGGTGTGGCTTATCGGCATCGTCATCGCCGTGGTGACCACCTCTGCTTCTGATGGCAAGCTCGCACTGGTGGTGGGCGTATCCACCACCCTGGCCGGCATGATCGTGGTACTCATTACGTATCTGCAGGCAGAGCGCATGGTTCGCCCCGTTGCAGCGTCAGCGCTGGCGCGGCGTTTCGAGGACTCCACGCTGGAACCACCTATTAAGAGCCGTCTGTATCTGTCGTGGTTCATGTCCACCGCTGTGCCGTTGCTGGGCATTATTTTGGTGTTCTTGGGGCAGCGCTCTGGCCTGTTTACCGGGGATTCCGATGACATCCTGCCGGCCGTTATCGCGTTGACACTGACGGCTTTGGGTACGGGCGCTATCGCTACTGCCTACTCCACCATGAGCGTGGTGGATCCAATTTATGAGCTACAAGATGCCATCAACCGCGTGCGCCGCGGTGAACGCCACGTAGAAGTAGACATCTATGACGGCTCGGAGCTGGGTGTGCTGCAGGCGGGCTTTAATGAAATGATGCGTGGACTGCATGAACGCCAGCGTCTGCGCGATCTTTTCGGCCGTTATGTCGGTGATGAAGTTGCACAGCGCGCGTTGGATGAGCGTCCTAAACTTGGCGGCGAGGACCGCAAGGTGGCGGTGCTGTTTATTGACGTGATTGGTTCCACCAACTTCGCCGTTAATAACACTCCTGAGCGCGTTGTGGAAGAGCTCAACAACTTCTTTGAGCACGTGGTGGATGTGGTGCACCGCAACAAAGGCATCATCAACAAGTTCCAGGGCGACGCGGCTCTGGCCATCTTCGGTGCGCCGCTCAACGTCTACGACTCCACGTCGATGGCCCTGCAAGCTGCGCGCGAACTGCGCCACGAGCTGCGCAACATGGAACTGCAAGCCGGCATTGGTGTTGCCGCTGGCCACGTGGTGGCCGGGCACATCGGTGGCCATGACCGCTTCGAATACACCGTCATTGGTGACGCAGTGAATGAAGCCGCGCGTCTGACCGAGTTGGCGAAGGAAACCCCAGGCCGCGTTCTCACCAACGCTTCGACGTTGAAGAACGCAAATGAAACTGAACAGGCCCGCTGGACTTTCATGAAGTCCATTGAGCTGCGCGGACGCCGCCGCATGACTCAGCTGGCGCGCCCGATCCGCGCAACGTTGGCCGACCGCGCGGAGTTGTAGCTGTTACTCTTAGCCGCATGGCGGTAGATGACAACAGACCAGCTCAACAACCACTAGCCGGCACAACCACTAAAGCACGCATGGTTGTGCCCGATGTAGCGCGCGGTATGGCGCTGCTGGGCATCGCGATTGCTAACATCCCCACCGCGTGGCTGACCCCAGGCGCCCCGCACACGGCCTTTCTTGGTTCGATAAACAATTCCTTCGACCAGATTTTGGCCGTTCTGACCACTATGTTCGCGCATAATCGCGGGCTGCCACTGTTTTCTACCCTGCTAGGATTCGGCGTTGGGCTCATCGCCATGAGCTTGTGGCGCAAGCAGTTTCCGGCAAAACGCGCCCGGCAAATCATTGTTCGTCGTTACTTCTTCCTCGCCTTATTCGGTGCTATCCACCTCATCTTCATCTTCTACGGCGACATCATGTTCTACTACGGACTCACCGGTATTATCCTCGGTTTGTTGTTGACCGTGCGCGATAAAATCCTCAGCATCATCGCCTATGTTGTGCTTGCCGTGTTGACTGCCGCGGGCACGCTGTTTTTGGTGTGGGCATTGATGTCCGGGCTGGATATGAGTGGGGTGACTGAGAGCGTAAACATCGGTGACTTTGATACCACCACGCTTGGCGGTTTGCTGGCTTTTAATGCCACGACTTTCGCTATCAACTTTGTTAGTTACCCGTTTTACCTGGTGGGTTACGCACCCATCATGCTTATTGGTTTTACTTGGGCGCGTCGCGGTGTGCTTGCAGATGTCCCCGCGCACCGCAAAGAACTGTGGACCTGGGTGGTTATCGGCTGGCTTTATATCCTGGGCGTTGGCCTGCCCTGGGGGCTTTCAGAAATTGGGGTGTTGCCGAATGGATACGCGGAGACCTTCATGTTCGCCAACATGATGAATGGCGCAATCACCGGCCCGGCTTTGCTGGCGATGTTCGCGTTGGCGCTGCAGCCATTCCAGGAACGCGTCAATCGTGGTGAAACCCCGCCGGTCTGGCTGCAGGTGCCGATGGCTCTGGGCAAGCGCTCCATGAGTGGTTACTTGTTCCAGTCCTTCGCGTTCTTCATCATCTGCTACCCCTTCGTCCTTGGCATCACGCCCGATAGCGTCAGCGCGCAAATCGGCCTGGCAATCGGGGTGTGGGGCGTATCCCTCATCCTGGCCTGGATGTTGGAAAAAGCTAACATGCAAGGCCCATTTGAGAAGGTGCACCGGCGCCTGTCCTATGGCCCGACGCTGCAGCCGGAGCTCTACAGCGCGAAACAGCGCAAGAAGCTGGAGCAGGGGCAGGATTAGCGGCGGTTGAGGCCATCGGCGAGCAGCAGGTGGCCAATGAAGCTGGTGGAGCTTTCCGCCGCACCCAGGATTGAGTAGAGGTTGCGCTTGAAGAAGTTGCGCTTGTGCCGCTTGGCATCAATGCTGCCTTCTACTATCGCGCGGGCAAAGGTCATCGCTTCTGCGGCAAAGAGTAGGTTCGCGCCGTGGCTTGCGCCGCGCGCGGCGATGGAACCGGAACGGAAGACGGACTCATCCGATGCCAACGCAGCGGTAGTCGCAGAGGCCGCGCCACCCAAGATGACAGCGGGGACCATGTCGTTCGAGACCTTCTTGGACTTCGCTGCAAGCACCGCAGCGCCCACACCAGCGGCCCAGACCCCGGCATAAAGACCGATGGTCTTTCCTTGCGGGCGCGCACCCGCACCGAGTGCTGCTGCGGAGTAGCCCAGGTTGGACAAGACGACTGCTTTTACGCCCCAGCGAGACGGCGTGCGCAGGTCATGGGCCTTTTCGGCTCTGTTCTTCGCGATACGCGCCATCGCCCCCGTGACCAGGCCACCGGTGGTTTGCCACAAAGAATCAGTTTCTAGCGTCTGCGGCGTGGCAGTCGGTGCATCGATTGAGCCTGGGTTGCGCTTTTCCTGCGCGTATTCGTCCAAGGACACGTAATGGCCTGGCGTAATTTCGCCCGCGCGGGCAATCGCATTGCCGGCGAGCAAGAGCAAGATTGCTGGCTCTGCCAGCACATGCACCTTCGGCACGAAGGGCACGATGCGGCTGAAGAAGCTCACATCATTAAGGACGGCTGCCGCTAGGCGTTCTTGTTCTTTGGGCATGGGCACCAGTGCGGCAACTAAGGCATGGAAGCCTTCCAGAGAACGGGTGCCGAACTCGCCTTCGGCTTTCATCGGTGCAACATCGACAAGTAGCTCATCGAGCCCTTCTTCCAACGTTTCGGTCAGCGGCAGTTGTGGCATGGGTTAGTCCTTTCGTGCTTGTGCTAACCCTGCCCAGACTACCGCTGTTTTTATTTCCGGCGAGAGCCTGCCTTGACCACGTTCTTCGTTGATGGTGAAGGCTTCTTGGTCGCGCGCTTGGTCGACTTCTTGGCGGTCGACTTCTTCGCAGCAGACTTCGTAGCCTTCTTAGCAGCAGTCTTCTTGGTGGTCTTCTTCGCGGCACCACCATCAGCGTCCTGCTTGGCGCGACGCTCCGACAGCAACTCGTTCGCACGCTGGTCCGTCAAGGTCTCCGGGGAGTCGCCCTTGCGCAGTGAGGCATTCGTGGTGCCATCGGTGACATAAGGTCCGAAGCGGCCATCCTTGACCGACATTGGCTTGCCGGAAACGTCATTATCGCCCAGCTGCTTCAGCGGCGGCTGCGCAGCCTGACGTCCACGACGCTTCGGCTCAGCATAGATGCGACGTGCCTCATCCAAGGTGATGGAGAAGATCTGCTCTTCATTTGCCAAAGAACGCGAATCCGAGCCCTTCTTCAGGTACGGACCATAGCGACCGTTTTGCGCGGTAATCATTTCATTATCCGCGGGATCAACGCCAACCTCGCGTGGCAAAGACAGCAGCTTCAACGCGTCATCGAGAGTGACCTTGGACGGCTCCATGGAGCTAAACAGCGAGGCAGTGCCCGGCTTGAGTTTTTCATCGATGTACTCGGCGATACGCTTTTCTTTTTGCTTCGCAGCCGTCTTGGTTTCCCAATTCTTCGCGCGCATGCCGTCTTCTTTGCGCTGCTTATCTTCCGCAGCACGTTCCTGCGCCACAACGTCCTCGGCCTCGGCTTCTGCCTTAGCGCGCTCATCTTCGCGCACGACCTCGGTGACATAAGGACCGAAACGGCCTTCCTTGGCCACCACGGTGCGGCCATTGGCTGGGTTCTCACCCAACTCACGTCCGCCCTGCGGGGTAGCAAAGAGCTTTTCTGCCAGTTCCTCATTGAGCTCATCCGGAGTGGTGGTCTCCGACAGGTTAGCGCGCTGGTATTCCGGCTCGCCTTCGGAATTCACACCGACCTGACGCTCGATGTATGGACCATAGCGGCCCACGCGAACGAAGACGTCACGGCCTTCGGTATCCGTGTAGAGCTTGATGGAGTTGACCTTGCGGGCGTCGATGCTTTCCAGGTTGACATCGACAAGAGATTTAAGCCCGCCGTGCCTAGCGATGGAAGCTGCCTTGACGTCTCCTGCCTCATTGCCCTTTTCGGCATCACCGAAGTAGAAGCTGTTGAGCCAGCGCGTGCGGTCCTCATTGCCGGACGCGATAGCATCCAGCTCATCTTCCATCGAAGAAGTGAAGTCAAAGTCCACCAGCTCCGTGAAATTGGACTCCAACAGACCAACAACGGCGAAAGCAACCCAGCTTGGAACCAGCGCGTTGCCGCGCGAGAGCACGTAGCCGCGGTCCTGGATGGTCTTGATAATGGATGCATAGGTGGAAGGACGGCCGATGCCGAGGTCTTCCATCTTCTTCACCAAGCTGGCCTCGGTATAGCGGGCCGGCGGGTTGGTGGAGTGACCATCGACGGTAACTTCTGCGACGTTGAGGTCATCGCCTTCTGCCAGCTGTGGCAGACGGTTCTCATCCTCGTTCTTCGCAGACGCCTGATCCTCATAAGCTTTGAGGAAGCCAGGGAAGGTGATGGTGCGGCCGGTGGCGGAGAACTCAACGTTCTCCCCGGTTGCGGCTTGACCTGCGACGGTGACCTTCATGGACTGGCCCTTGGCGTCTTCCATCTGGGATGCGACAGTGCGCTTCCAGATCAGCTCGTAGAGCTTGAACTCCTCAGTATCCAGCTGACCAGATAGCTGGCCTGGGGTGGCGAAAGTTTCACCGGCAGGACGAATTGCCTCGTGCGCTTCCTGCGAGTTTTTGACCTTGCGGTCATAACGACGCGCGCTGGATGCGGCATATTCCTTACCAAAGTTCGACACCGCAGCATCACGTGCAGCGGTCAGACCCTGCTGCGACAGCGATGTTGAGTCTGTACGCATATAAGTAATGTGGCCGTTTTCGTACAAACGCTGCGCAATACGCATGGTGCGCTCAGAGGTAAAGTGCAGGCGACGGCCCGCCTCCTGCTGCAGAGTCGAAGTCATAAATGGGGCATAAGGCTTACGGGTATAAGGCTTGTGCTCCACAGAGGCGACGTGCATGGCGGCTTTATCGAGGCCATCGGCAAGCGACTGTGCTCTCTTTTGATCCAGCACCACCACTTCATTGGTGGTGAGCTTGCCGTCATCACCAAAGTCACGGCCCTGCGCCACGCGCTCACCATCAACACTGCTTAGACGCGCATTGAACTGCGCCGGATTCGCCGAATCCGCGTTCTGGGCAGCCAAATCAGCTGAAAGATCCCAGTACTCCGCAGAGACGAACGCCATGCGCTCACGCTCACGCTCAACAATCACGCGGGTAGCAACCGACTGCACACGGCCCGCGGACAGACGCGGCATGACCTTCTTCCACAGCACCGGGGAGACCTCATAGCCGTACAAACGGTCCAGGATGCGGCGAGTTTCCTGCGCATCAATCAGGTCTTCATCCAGTTCACGAGTATTCTCCGCCGCTTCCAAAATGGCGGACTTGGTGATCTCATTGAACACCATTCGGCGAACCGGAACCTTCGGCTTCAAGACCTCCAGCAGGTGCCACGCGATGGCTTCACCCTCGCGGTCCGGGTCTGTTGCCAGGTAAAGCTGGTCGCACTCTTTGAGCTTTGCTTTGAGGTCCGCGACCTTCTTTTTCTTATCCGGGCTAATGACATAAAGCGGAGTGAAGTCATCTTCCGGGTTCACGCCCAGGCGCGCCCATGATTCCTTCTTGAACTTCGCAGGAACGTCAGCAGCACCACGAGGCAAGTCGCGAATATGGCCCACTGAGGCCTCAACTATGTATTTGTCACCCAAGTACGGCTGAATCTTCTTCGCCTTAGTACCTGACTCCACGATGACCAGTGTCTTGCCTGATGGCTCTGCCACGTCGACCTCATCTCCTTCGATGATTCGAACCTAATGTCTAATTGCCCCTACAGTACACAGCGAAAGAAACCACCAAGTCATCTTGGGCGCAGATTTAACTTTCATACAGTATTTAATAGGGCTGTTTCAGATGTTTCTACCACTACTTCACCACACGATACAAAAGGCTACAAATTGCGGCCCGCATTTTCGCCGCTAATTTGGCAAACTCACACCTACCTGCAACTACCGTGGCTTTCTGTTACTTTGCCATGAAATAGCCATTAAAGTGCTGCTTAAGTGTTGAACTTATTACACATCTGTAGAAGTTTGGGCGTTTGCAACTAGAATCTTTTCAAGACCCAATTTGCTCAAGGAACGGAGTACGCAACAGTGGTTGACACCCTCATGATGTGGATTGAATCCCTAATGTCCACTGCATGGGTTTACCCCGTTGTCGGTATTTTAATTTTCGGCGACAGTTTCATCCCAGTACTACCTTCTGAAATTCCTTTGAACCTGGTCGGCGCCTGGGCCGGCGCCCGCGGTGAGCCCAATATTGGGTTGATGTTCCTGGTGGCCATCATGTGCGCAATCATCGGTGACAACCTGTGTTTCTTGCTGGGTACACGGCTGATGCCTTATATCAACCGGATTCGGCGCGGCTCCAAGACCTACACCGCGCTGGTGTGGGTCAAGCGCAACATGCGGCGCAATGCTGGTGCAGCGATCATCATCGCACGCTTTATCCCGTCTGCCCGCCTGTTGCTGACCATACTTTTAGGTTCGGTGCGTTTTCCCTGGCCGTTGTTTTTCATCTTCGACTCCATCGGCGTCATGATTTGGGCCGCCCAAGCTCTAGCGATTGGTTATCTCGGCGGCGTGCTTTTCTCCAGCCAGCCCCTCATCGGCATGATCCTCTCGGTGGTTCTCGCAACCGTTCTGGGCTTTATGGTTCAGCGCGCCCAAAACAAGATCATGGACGCCTTGGACGTTCGCCGCGGCTACGCCGAAGCACACAACTGAGCCACGCAAAAATTCGCCTCAGTTACAGTTGAAAACGCAAACAAACCAGGCACTCAATATTCTTGAAATGCTGACATCTGTGCATGTTGTGTTGATTCAGCTTGCGGATTCAAGTTGCGACACCATGATGGATAAACCCGGAATCCGCGCTTTCCAGCGTGCTTTCCTTCCGTAATGCCTAATTCTTCTAAGGCCTGGGCCGAGAATCGAAAAACGCCGCGTCGATTGCGCGAGCTCGTGAAGACCAACAATCCTGCGGCACACTCATCAGCTTTGAAGGGAACGGTTTCCCCTTTCCCATTGCGGCACCAAAACGCTACAAAAGCACCTGGCTTTCTTGGAGTATTTCGTGCAGTTCGGATGTGCCACTTCTCGCCGTTCATCATCACCACTCCAGATTCGTAGTCACTATTTTGTGATTCAGGCACCACTTCAACATCGATTCCCTGTGTACACGCATATTCTTCAAACATTCGAAACTGCATGGAGCGGATCCTACCAGCGCCATGAACAGGAGAAATATAAACTCTAGGTGTCACTAATGTGTCTCAAGGACCTCAAAGCCTTGCAGCGCTTTCCAACCGTTACCTTTGTCTTTCGGTTTCCCTACAACTAGCCGGTCCCCATAGTGGCTAGGACACTTGAGCCCTCAAAAGATGCTTTCTTGCAAGATCAACTCTAAGCTCTAAGCTCGCACTTTCATTTGAGCTTTCTGGAGGAACTTTGTCTGCGACTACCCGCCGCATCATCTACGTCATCACTTATGAGCTGGTGGCTATCTTGGCGGTCACCTTAGGGTTGTCCCTTCTTGGCTTCGGCGGCGGCCAATCCGGCGCGGTCGCCATTGCTTCTTCCACCGTTGCTGTTATCTGGAACTTCATCTGGACCTCCATGTTTGAAGCATGGGAGCGCCGCCAGGAATCTCAAACCCGCACCGTCAAACGCCGCATTGTTCACTCCATCGGCTTCGAGGGCGGACTGATGTTCTTCCTCATCCCCGTTGTTGCCTGGATCCTCAAAGTCTCCCTTTTCGAAGCCTTCATCCTCGAAGCCGGCATCTTGGTATTCTTCCTCATCTATACCTTCGTCTTCATGTGGATCTTCGACAAAATCTGGCCACCACATGCCGCTTCTGCCAAATCCAAAGCCGCAGTGAGCAGCTAGGACCGACGAGACAACCACTGGTATTCATCCGAAAAAGGGCATGAAAAAAGGACTCCCGAAGGAGTCCTTAATTTTTTATCCAGTCATCACATCCGCAGTGGATGTGGAGGATAAAAGCAGTTAGTTAATGCTTAGACAGCGTTAACGTTGGTTGCCTGTGGGCCCTTAGCGCCCTCACCGATTTCGAAGGAAACCTTCTGGTTCTCTTCGAGGGTACGGAAGCCGTTGCCCTGGATCTCGGAGTAGTGAACGAAAACGTCTGCGGAGCCATCCTCTGGAGCGATGAAGCCGAAGCCCTTTTCAGCGTTAAACCATTTTACGGTTCCCTGTGCCATGATACTTTTCCTTAAAAATAGGGGGAGTCGTCGTTGAAGAATTATCAACGCCGGGTCAAACAAACTTTTTCGAACTCCCGGTCCCCCGGGTGCACGCGATAAAATCTTGCCATAACTCTTTTTGCGAGCACCAAAGTGGTGTTAAATCTTGCGCCAAGAAACTGCGACCACAGTCAGTGTGACACGTTTGCTCCTTATGGCGGTAGTCTTTAAAGGATTTCTTTTTATAGTCCACCTATTAAGGGGGTAGATTTTGTATTTCGGCGAAGAACTACTTTCTTCTCTTTCCCCACGGTTTTCTACCTCCTCTTTGACTCATTCCGTCACCCAACCGGCGAAGGAAGCTCGCTATGCCGATTGGCCGCAGTGGGCGCTGCCGGAATTGGTGGAGAAGTTTCAAGAGCGCGAGATCACACAGCTTTATTCTCATCAGCGCGAGGTCGCGGATGCGGCCTTCGCTGGAAATGACGTGGTGGTTGCCACTGGTACTTCATCAGGCAAGTCCTTGGGCTACCAACTACCCATTCTTACCCGCTTGGCTGAGGATGACACTGCATGCGCGCTGTATTTAACCCCGACCAAGGCTTTGGGGTCAGATCAGCTGTTGGCGATTATGGAGCTGACCAAAGGCATCGACAAGCTAAGCTCTGTCATCCCCTCCCCTTATGACGGCGATACCCCGTCGGAGGCTCGTGCCGGGATCCGTGACCATGCGCGTTTTGTATTTTCCAACCCGGACATGGTGCACATGTCCATCCTTGCCGCGCACGAGCGATGGACACGTTTCCTGCGGCATCTGCAGTTCATTGTGATTGATGAATGCCACTCCTACCGCGGGGTTTTCGGCGCACACGTCGCACTGGTGCTGCGGCGCCTGTTGCGGCTGTGCGCACGCTACGGCGCGCATCCCACCATCATCGGGGCATCGGCGACCATGAATGATCCGGCGGATCATATGAAGCGCCTGACCAGCCGCGTTGGCATCAAGGAAGTCACCGAAGACGGCGCCCCAACCGGTGAGCGCACCATTGCGCTGTGGGAACCGGGATTTATTGATGGTGCTGAGGGCGATAATGGCGCGCCGGTTCGGCGTGCGGCGACCACGGAAGCTGCCGAGATGATGGCGGCGATTGTTGCCGAAGGCGCGCGGACGATGACCTTTGTGCGCTCACGCCGCTCGGCTGAGCAGGTGGCGTTGCGTTGCCAGGCTGAACTTTCCGGCGGACTGGCCCGCCCTGACTTCGCGCAACGCATTGCGTCCTACCGTGCGGGCTACCTCGCTGAGGACCGCCGAAAGCTGGAGAAAGCGCTGGATAACGGTGAGCTGCTCGGTGTTGCCACCACATCCGCTCTGGAACTGGGCATTGACGTTGGCGGACTGGATGCTGTGGTCACCGCAGGTTTCCCTGGTACGGTGGCCAGCTTTTGGCAGCAAGCCGGGCGTGCTGGGCGCCGTGGCCAAGGCTCCCTAGTGGTGTTGGTCGCGCGCGATGAGCCGATGGATACCTACCTGGTTCATGACCCCGATGCGCTGCTGGGACGTCCAGTTGAGGCGAGCGTATTCAATCCGGAGAATCCCTATATTCTTTACGGTCACATGTATTGCGCCTGCATTGAGCAGCCACTTACAGATGCTGAGGTGCGCTTTTACCGCGCTGAGCAGGTTATTCAGGTACTCGCGCAAGAGGGCTTGGTTCGCCGCCGGCCGCAAGGCTGGTTTGCTGTGCCGCAGCTCGACGGCGAACTTCGCCCGGAGACCGCGCACTCGCAGGTGAGCCTGCGCGGCGGTGCGGGCAATGATGTTCTCATCATGGACACCAGTGATGGCCGCTTGCTGGGCACGGTTGATGGTGCTCGCGCCTCGTCCCAGGTGCATCCGGGCGCGGTGTATCTGCATCAGGGCGAGAGTTTTGTCATTGATGATCTAGATATAGAGGAAGGCATTGCCTTTGCCACCCCGGGTGAGCCGGAGTATTCAACGCAGCCCAATGCCACCACGGATATCGCGATTATGAGTGCCGCAAATGAGGATGAGCTGGTTGATTATGGCGGTGGCGTGTGGGCCGCATTGGTTGATGTTGAGGTAACCGACCAGGTTGTGGGCTATTTTCGCAAGCTTGCCGATGGCACCACCTCCGACCTCTTCCCCCTTGACCTCCCAGAGCAGCGCCTGCGCACCCGCGCGGTGGCATACACGGTTGATCCTTTGGCATTAGAAGCCATGGGCATTCGTGCTGCCGATATTCCCGGCGCGCTGCACGCCGCTGAGCATGCCGCCATTGGTTTGTTGCCATTGATTGCAACGTGTGACCGCTGGGATATTGGCGGTGTGTCCACCGCATTGCACCAGGACACTCAGATGCCGACCGTCTTTGTCTACGACGGCCACTCCGGCGGCGCCGGCTTCGCCGAGGAAGGTTTCAAGCGTTTCCCCGAGTGGATTGAAGCCACCTTCGAAGCCGTGCGCTCCTGCCCGTGTGAATCCGGCTGCCCATCCTGCGTGCAATCGCCTAAGTGCGGCAACGGCAACCAACCACTGGACAAGGCAGGTGCGCTCAAGCTGCTCGGTGCGTTGGTTTCTCTTACTTCTGGCTAGATGGGTCCCGCTTTTGCGTGGGCGGTTTGATTCCGCACGGTGATAGCGACTTGGATGTCGCTTCCGCTAATACTGCACTGGTCAAGGCTTCCGCCGTTGGCCAGCGCAATGCGCGCGGCTTCAGCGCACCCGTCTTCACCACTAACTAATGCATAAGCCCCGGAGATAGCCGCCATATCGGCAGCAACTTGGGCTTCGTGGAAAGCAATTACGCGCGTAATAAATATGGCGACAGCTGCAAGCAACACCACGACTGCAATCACAATGCCGGATGAGGCGATGGTGGCGTATCCGGAATCATCAAGGATTTTCCTGCGCACTATTGCCCACCTACTTCCGCTGGGAATGCAGCTTCAGCTCTCATGGTTCCGATAACACCTGGAACACTCGCGGTTACTGTAACCAGTCCCGCCGATTCGCCGACGCTAACGGATATGTCCGAGCGTGGAGGCTGGTATTCAACGCCAATGGCATGAGCCCGCGCCGCCGCCCCGGCAATATCAACGGCCGAAATATATGCCGCCATGGTCGCCATCGCTCCCACGATTGCCGCAGCCACAATAATCAGCACCGATAATGACAGCGCCGCCTCAATGGTGACCGAGCCCCGGTCATTAAATACCAGCTTCTTCACGGTTCATTCTCCTTTCTTAATGGGTTTCTAAAAGAGCTTTAGCCTGGGGTATTAGACAGTGCGTCAGTAATGATTCCCTCAATGGCATCAACCACGGCGCCGCCGTTGATGACCATGTAAAGGACAGCGGCTAGGGCTGCGGCAGCTAAAGAACCCATCGCGTATTCAACTGTCGACATTCCTGATTCATTGTTGAGTGAAGCCGCCTTCTTGGTCATGAGTGCGAGGGCTTTGGTTGCTGGGTTGTTGTAAGAGTTCATGATTTTTCCTTTTCGATGTTTGGTTCGGTGTTTGTCTCAATGTTTGTTTCGATGTGGTTAGAGAAGTTGTGCGCCAAGACTGATGACCACGGGCACCAGGCCAAGCACAATGAATGCGGGTAAAAAGCACATTGCGAGTGGCAGGGAGATGAACACTCCTGCACGTTCTGCTTTCGCAATGGCATTGCTGGTGGCGTCCGCCCGCAGGATTTCCACCAACCGTTGACAACCAGAAGCAATAGCTGCACCGGAATGCTCGGACATGGTTACTAGCCGTGCCAGTTCTTGTAATCCGGGAAGTTGCCGCATGTGCACCCACGCTCTTTCAGGTTCGACGCCGAGCGCAAGCAATGAGTTCACCTGCTTCCAGTAGGTTGCGGTGAGTTCATCGGCCACGATGGACACTGCACTGGCGGCTTGTTGAACTGATAACCCGGCGCGCACGCAAGCGACGAACAACTCGATATCGCCGGCGATGACCAAAGGATCCACAGAAGGTGAATTCTGGGGCGAGACCTTGCTGAGCAATAGTTGCAGTTTGCTTTGCTTCGCAGGTGTTTCCTCTGGGCCGGCGCGCGGGGTCTTCGGGCTTAGTATTCGGTCCACACGTGATGCCGTATTACTTGTAGCGCTGGGTATCCAGCAGGTTGCTGCGATGAGGATGAGTGCGATGATGCTGTAATTCATGTCGTTTCCTTATTCTTTTCTTCTTCTCCATTGGTTTTCTTAGCTAGCTGCGTTGGCGATGAGGATGCGCGACCAGCTAAAACCGGCACATGCCAGGGCGACACCGATAACGAGGAGCAGTCCCCCGAGTCCGCCGCCGAGTAGGAACCCGGCGGGGTTGGCGCCCATGATGGTTCCCATCAGGATTCCTGCCAGCGGTAAAAGTGTGAGGACAATAGCGGTTGCCTGCGGTCCTTGAAGGCTTGCTTTGGTAGCAGCCCGGTGCCGTTTTCTAGCTTCGATCTGGTTATGGGCTTGCTCAAAGACATCAGATAGTGGGATTCCATGTTTTTCACTCAGCGTGCACAGGGACCCAAGTGTCTTGAGCTGCGGATGGGAGCTGGACAGCACCGTGGATACGCTGCCGCCACGATGTGCAATAACAGCTGCGGTGGCGATAGCTGCTTTAAGCTCCATCGATGCAGTTGAACTGGTGGCTAAATCATCCGCACCACGTTTCAACGCCGCCGGGAAAGATGACCCGGCGCGCAGGTCAGCCGTCATGCTTCCGAGCAAGCGGGCGATGGAATCTTCAGCATGCAAGCTGGCTTTCTTCTTGTGCGCTTGCGTCAGGCTGTGCGCGACGGTGCCGGCAACAATGACGGCGGTAAGAATCACCGTCAACCGGCCGATCACCATGAAAAGGAATACGCCGAGAAATACTGCCGCCAGAATCATCCAGCCAGGCATGCCTTTGGCAGATTTCTTGTCATTTTCTACCCGCCCGGAATTCTTTGCCTCTGGCAACAGTGTGCTTAAAGCAAGCAGAATCAGTGCATAGGATGCTGGGTTCATGAGTCCTCCCCGAGTGGAAAGTTATTGAAGGAGCCTTCAAAACCGGCCGGGATATGCAGGCCGTCAATATCCACAGACTTCGAAGCAGGCCTTTCTTGAGGTGGCGCTGCAGCCGTTGGTGGTGATGATTGCGGCAGGATGCGTTTGGAAAATTCCTGGTAGCCGGGATGTTCGCCCGATTCTGCAGACCAAATAACTTCAGTGGTGACCGGATTGCCGGTGAGGATTCCAATTTCACGAAGCTGTCTACCCTCTGGCTCACGTGACATGGTGAGTACAACATCAACCGCGGCGGCGAGCTGTGAATGCAGGCCAGTCCGGTCGAGTCCGCCCAATGCGGCGAGTGCTTCCATGCGCGCCGGGACTTCATTCAAAGAATTGGCGTGCAAGGTTCCGGCACCGCCATCGTGACCTGTGTTTAAAGCAGCTAGCAGGTCCACGACTTCGGCACCTCGAATCTCACCGACCACGATTCGGTCAGGGCGCATACGCAGTGACTGACGCAGCAACTGCGCCATGGTGATCTCCCCGGTCCCCTCAGCATTCGCCCGGCGCGAGACCAATGTGACTGAATGCGGATGATTGGGGCGCAACTCCGCGGTGTCCTCAATAATAAGGAGACGTTCAGAATCAGGAACCTCCGAAAGCAACGCGGACAGCAGCGTGGTCTTGCCCGAGCCTGTACCACCAATGACAAGGAAAGATGTGCGGGCGGCAATCATCGCGCGCAGAAGCTCGGCACTTTCACCGGTCACTGTCTGGTTATCCACCAGATCATTGAGCGTGGTGTTAGATTGGCGCAGCACACGAATGCTCAAACAGGTTCCAGATTCACTCGGTGGAGCAAGCAAAGCGTGGATGCGCAGGCTGGTTCCGTCATCACGGTTAATACGGCCATCTGCGAAAGGCTGGGCATCATCTAAGCGCTGACCACAACTAATAGCTAACCTGGTGGCTAGTCTGCGCACCTCTGCGTCGGAGTTAAATGAGATAGCTACGCGCTGCAGTCCGTTGCCTTGGTCCACAAAGACATCGTTCGGACCGTTGACCACCACGTCTGTAATACCGGGACGCGCCAGAACTTGTTCCAGCAGGCCCAGGCCAGAGGTGTCGTTGCGGATCTGCCGCAAGATTTCTAGAACCTCAACATCACTAATCACACCGGCTTCTTCCCGAATCCGTCGTGCTAGTGCTGCAGGATTGTGCGCCAAGGTGGGCTCTTCAGCCAACGCTGCCTGCAAAGAAGCGACTAATGCTTGGGTGTTTTCCATGCCATTCACCACCCCGCCGCATACAAAAGCTCAGACGCTGTCGCCGCGAGTTTCTTCGGCAAGGGCAACGGCAACCCTGCCACTTCTGTGGCCTTGGTGAGATTCTTCAAGTGTGGAATCTCTACCGCGACCTCCCCGTGCGTTATGCGTTCAATTTCGCGTGCGCTCAGTCCAGACCATCCACGATGCCGCAGTGCGACAACACACTCGGTGCCACGTGCTTTAAGTTCTGCACAAATCTCTGTGGCCGCCGCCGAGGACCTCACTTCCGCAGCGCACACCACAACCACCAAATCGGATGCGTGCGGGATAGCGGTGGGCGGTGCATCAACCACCAGGACATCAAAGCCACCGACAGCTGCCGCAATCATGCGCTCGACAGCTTCATTCTCCAACCGAAACGGCGTATCCACCCTGGTCCGCGCCGATGACAACACGGTGACGCCATCCTGGGTACTAGGCAGTGCCCCCGCCAAGTCCACAGCATCAATAGCACCTGTTCCCAAAGAGACATCCGGCCAGCGTGCACCAGGTGCTGACTCCAATCCCATGAGAAGATCAAGGCCGCCGGAGATCGGGATGGCATCGACAAGCAAAGCGGTAGCTTGCTCCGTGCACACCGTTCGAGCTATTGCTGCAGCAAGCGTTGATGCACCAACTCCCCCGCTGGCCCCAACCACCGTGATACGAAGTGCTGCATTGCTGGTCTGTTCGGTGGACTCTGCCGCCAAAGCTTGCAACAACTGCGTGGATTCTGCCGGCAAGATGAAAGCCTGCTCGGCCCGGGAGCGAAGTGCGGCCTCATAGTCGATCGGCCCGGGCTCCGGCGCCACATAGTAAATTCGTGACCTTCGACCCGTGGCAGCTACGTGCGCGGCAGTAGAAGAGTCCACAATCACTGCCGATGCATCAGGTGCAAAGCGGCTCAAATCACGCGGATCGGTTGCGTGAATGACTTCGCGCCGGGTCGCCGCCGCGGCGTGCGCTGCCTCTGGTGAGACAACTGGGTCTGTGCAGGCTATGAGGATAAAATCGGTGTGGTGCGTCATGGCTCAACTATGTCCTTTGGACACAAGCCCGCACTAGTGCCAATTGAGTTACCTGTGGATAACTACCCGATTTTCACCCCGAACGTTGACGTGTCATTAAAAATCTGTGGATAAGTCGGTAACACCGGAAGGGAACTCTACGATTCTCCCTATGGACATTGAGCCACAGCAGTGCCACAATAGTCACAGAAGTTAACAATTTACCCAATCGTTACACTCCGCCACTTTCGTTGAAGCGATATCCTGGAGCGGACGATTGACATGGATTTACGAAAGCAGCATATGAGCACACACGATCATCTACCAGCGAAGAACGGCCGTATCGCGGCATTCTTCGACCTGGATAAGACGATCATTGCCACCTCATCTGCCTTTGCCTTTGGCAAAGAATTCATGAACAACGGGCTTATTACTCCTGCTGATGCATTGCAGATGACTTTGGCTAAGGCCAGCTACATGATGGCGGGCCAGACTTCGGAACAGATGGATGCCACCCGCGACCAATTGGCCGCGATGGTTACTGGCTGGTCTGTGGAAGAAGTGGAAAACATCGCGCGTGAAACCATGCACACCGTGGTTACCCCAGCGATTTATCATGAGGCCCGTGAGCTCATTAAGTTCCACCAGGCCGCTGGCCATGAAGTTGTGATCATCTCCGCTTCTGAAGCAACACTTGTTCGTCTCATCGCCGAAGAACTCGGCGTTGAACACGTTGTGGCCACTGAACTTGAAACCGTGGATGGCCGCTTTACCGGCGGTATTGTCCACTACCTCAAAGGTCATGCCAAGGCTGATGCCGTGGCGCAGATTGGCCAGACCGAGAACATCAACCTGGCTGAGAGCTTTGCTTACTCGGATTCTGCTACCGATATTCCAATGCTGGAACTGGTGGGCAACCCGGTTGCCGTGAACCCTGACCGCGCCATGAAGAAGGCCGCGCTGGAAAACGGTTGGGATATCCGCACTTTCCGCGACCCTGTTCCCCTCTTTACTATGCCCGGTGCGAAGGAAGTAGGCATTGGCGCTTCCGTTGTTGCTGGCGTTGCGGCTTTGGTGGTAGCCGGTATCTGGTTGTTTCAGCGTCCACCGCTGGAGCCACGCAAAGCCCATAAGACCCCAGACTTCTTGTCCTGGGCTCACACGCCACTAGCCGGATAGTAATTCCCGGCCGATAATAGGTGGGTTTTACCTAGCTAAAATTGGCGAATTGCCAGGTAACTGGCACGTGTTCGGCCGCTATTTAGGGGTATTTATGAGCACTGTTTTAGGCAATCGCTACGCCAAACGGATCATTTACATCTAAATCTATTAGGATGGGCACGTATGTCACAGGGAGCTTTTTGATCTACTGTGGTTATTAAAGATTAATGAAACGACACTGCGCACCCTTTTGAGGAAGGTATTCTACCGTGAGCAAAGACGGACTCTACACCGATGGTGCCGAGAGCTTCGGCCCAAAGGTCAACTCCATTCCGCTATCGGATGTTGACACCAGCAAGCCGGGTGAGACTTCTATCGGAACGCTAGTTTCTAACGCAACCGAGCAGATTTCCACCTTGGTTCGCTCCGAGATTGAGCTGGCAAAGACTGAGCTAGCTGCATCCGCCAAGAAGGGCGGCATCGGTGCCGGCCTGTTCGGCGTCGCCGGTGTTATCGCGCTGTACAGCTCTTTCTTCTTTTTCTTCTTCCTCGCGGAGCTGCTCACCCACCTGTGGTTCGACCGCTGGGCCGCTTACCTGATTGTCTTCCTGCTCATGATCGTCATCGCTGGCGTCTTGGCAGCAATCGGCTTTAGCCAGGTCAAGAAGGTTAAGAAACCCGAAAAGACGATTGAATCAGTCGGTGAGCTCAAGCACTTGGTTCCAGGTAAGGCAACCAATGCTGTGGAAAAGCGCAACAAGGGTCTTTACACCTAAAGGTTTCCTTTTCCTTTTCTCCCCACCTTCATCTATCCGCCCGTTGCACTACTTCCTGCCGCGGGCGGATTTTTGTATGAACCACCGATGCCGGATTCTTTTGCCCGCACCTTCCCACTAGCGCCAGCATTGAAGAATCAACGTGATCCCAGCAGCAATAAACATTTAAGGACTTAACTTGCCGTCTAAGCCCCTCTCCCCGTCCGTGGTTGAACTCAAAGGCGATTTTGAACATGAGTTTGTCCATACCCACGGCATTCGCCTGCACGTGGTGACCGCGGGCGACAATGGTAATCCACTGATTGTTCTCATTCACGGCACTTTTGGCGGCTGGTTCGAATACCGCGATGTTATTGCGCCGCTTGCTGAGAAGGGCTTTCGAGTTGCCGCGGTGGACCTGCGCGGTTTTGGCATGTCGGATAAACCACCAGCAGGACTCGGGCAAGACATCCGCACTCTCACCGGAGATATCTCCGGTGTCATCCAGGCGCTTGGCTATGACAAAGCCATTGTGGTGGGCAATGACACCGGTGCTTCGCTGGCTTGGTCAGTGGCCATTGACAAGCCGGAGCGCGTTGCCGGGGTCGTGAGTATTTCCGGGGTCTATCCCGTTGATTTCCGCCGCAGCATGGCTGCGCGCCCGTGGGACTTTCTCTACTTGCTGATCAGTTCTATCTGGTGCCGTCTGCCTGTGCGTAAAGTTCCGCAGCGGTTCTACAAAGCCGAGTTAAGCAACAACACCTCGTCGAGATTCCGGAAGAATGATGTGCTGCGCTTTGAAGAGAATCTCCGTCTGCGGCAATCCGCGGCGCAGATTGGCAACGTTCAGCGCGGAACCATCCACAACCACCGACTTCTAACGTCAAGCGTTCCTCTTCGTTGGATGGAGAGGCGAGTCGAATCACCGGTGCTGTTTTTGTACTCAGGACAGCGTCTGTGGCTGCCCGTTATTCGCCGCGCAAAGGCACGGGTGGCCTCTGCATTTACTGAGCAAACGATAGAAAAAGCCAAGAACATGCCCCACATTGAGAACCCTTCTGGGTTCGTCGAAGCCATTTCTAGTTGGATACGTCTCACCCCTTAACTGGGGGTGAGACAAAATACATTCTTAGCAAAATAATTCGCAGTCTTTGCAGGTAGCTCCAAGTTTCACTGAGTGGGACTCCACCGTCTTAACCAGTACAGATTAATTAATCTTGTCTGTGTCATCTTTCACAAGGTAGGTTTACTCCAAGCCCAATCACAGGTTTAGCAATAGGTTTTTTCATCTCAACGTGGAGGTCCCCCCTCATGACGATCAAGAAGACGATCGCGCTGCTTGCTGCAGCCTCAACCTCGCTCGCCCTCGTGGCCTGCTCCGATTCCTCATCTTCCGATGATTCCGCTGCATCCGACGGCGGCGCATCGTCCGGCGGTGACAACTACATCCTGGTTAACGGCACTGAGCCGCAGAACCCACTGGTTCCTGCCAACACCAACGAAACTGGCGGCGGCAAGATCGTTGACTCGATCTTCGCCGGCCTGGTTGGCTACGACGCTGAGGGAGAGACCTACAACGAAGTTGCAGAGTCCATCGAGCCAAACGACGATAACACCGAATTCACCATCACCTTGAAGGATTGGAAGTTCACCGACGGCACTGACGTCACCGCGAACTCCTTCGTTGATGCATGGAACTACGCTGTTGCTAACGCACAGCTCGGTGCTTACTTCTTTGAGCCAATTCAGGGCTATGCAGAAGAAGGCGTGGAAGAGCTTGAGGGCCTTGAGGTCATTGATGACAAGACCTTCAAGGTAACCATGAACAACCCAACCGCTGACTTCCCGCAGCGTCTGGGCTACTCCGCGTTCTACCCACTTCCAGAGGTTGCTTTCGAAGACATGGATGCCTTCGGCGAGAACCCAGTGGGCAACGGCGCCTACATGCTGGAAGAGTGGAACCACAACTCCAACGCGTTGCTGGTACCAAACCCTGATTACGCAGGCGATCACGCTGCACAGAACGATGGCCTAGACATCGTCTTCTACCCATCCCAGGACGCAGCTTATGCTGACCTTCTCTCCGGCAACCTGGACGTTCTGGACCAAATTCCAGACTCCGCATTCTCCGTCTACGAGTCCGACTTGGGTGACCGTGCAGTCAACCAGCCTTCCGCTGTCTTCCAGTCCTTCACCATTGGTGAATCCCTGGAGCACTTCGGTGGCGAGGAAGGCGTTCTGCGCCGCCAGGCACTGTCCCACGCAATCAACCGTGAAGAGATCACTGAGACCATCTTCCAGGGCACCCGCACCCCTGCTTCTGACTTCACCTCTCCAGTTGTAGCTGGCTTCTCTGAGGACGTACCAGGCAATGAGGTTCTGGAATACGACCCAGAAAAGGCTAAGGAACTCTGGGCACAGGCTGATGAAATGAACGAGTGGTCCTCTCCAGAGTTCGCAATTGCGTACAACTCTGACGGCGGCCACCAGGCATGGGTTGATGCAGCTGCAAACTCCATCAAGAACACCCTGGAAATCGAAGCAATCGGCGCTCCTTACCCAGACTTCAAGTCCCTGCGTGATGAGGTAACCAACCGCACCATCGAGACCGCATTCCGTACCGGCTGGCAGGCTGACTACCCAGGTATGGGTAACTTCCTGGCGGCACTGTACGGCACCGGCGCTGGTTCCAACGATGGCGACTACTCCAACCCAGACTTCGACGCGAAGATCCGCGAGGCTGACGCAGCTGACTCCCCTGAGGAAGCAGCAGAGCGCTTCAAGGAAGCTCAGACCATCTTGTTCGAAGACCTTCCAGCTATCCCACTGTGGTACTCCAACGTGACCGCTGGCTACTCTGAGAACGTTGACAACGTGGTCTTCGGCTGGGACTCCGTTCCAATCTTCACCGATATCACCAAGAACTAATTTCTCCCCGGGTCCTTGGACCTAACTGATGACGTAAGTTCTTAAGCTAGGCCCTCGCTCCACACACCTGTTGGATGGCGAGGGCTTAGTCGTGCCACCCCTCTAGATTCTGCCCTAACGCTTAATCCAGCGGGCCTGTATGAGCCCTCTCCAGCATCAATTTGAGGCTTCCCCTAGTGCGCTTTTACTTTGCGGGCTAAGACTCTTCACAACATCTGCCAATGCCTGCAATAGTTATTCGCACTTGTTTCACACGGGGGACGCCAAGATTGCCCACTATTTGGGGTAACCACGAAATACTGCAGTCAGCGAGTGGTTTCCCATTTTATGGGATAGATTTTTATGGTTTCTTGGATTAGCCCAGCTTATTAATTTTCGTATGCCACACTATAGGACGTGACACTCAACAATTTATTTTCGCTGGGCGAACAGGCTCTCAAATGGGGTTGTGCCGATTATCACTGGGCGGGCGAGGGTTTTAAGATAAGTCACAACGACTCGACTTGGTGACTTAGATACGTTGCGGAATCGGTAGTTGGACCCACAATTTTGTAAAGGACACATTTATGTTGCGCTACATTGGGCGACGAGTGCTCCAGATGATTCCGGTGTTCTTCGGAGCGACCCTGCTCATCTACGCACTTGTCTTCCTCATGCCTGGTGATCCGGTAGAGGCACTGGGCGGTGACCGCGGCTTGACCGAAGCCGCGCGTGCACGCATTGAGGCTGAATATAACCTGGACAAGCCATTCATCGTTCAGTACTTGCTGTATGTCAAGGGCATTTTGACCCTCGACTTTGGTACCACCTTCTCCGGCGTGCCGGTTACAGAGGTGATGCAGAATGTCTTCCCAGTAACTCTGAAGCTGGCCTTCATGGCTATTGTCTTCGAGACCATCTTCGGTATCGCCTTCGGCGTATTCTCGGGCATCCGCCGCGGTGGCTTCTTCGACTCCACCGTTCTGGTTGTCTCCCTGCTGGTTATTGCAGTTCCTTCCTTCGTTACCGGCTTCGTCTTCCAGTACATCGTCGGTATTCGCTGGGACTTGCTGCCGGTGACAGTCGGTAGAGATGAATCATTCCAATCACTGCTCATGCCGGCAATCGTGCTGGGTGCGCTCTCCTGTGCGTACATCATCCGTCTGACGCGACAGTCCGTCAGTGAGAACATGCGCGCAGACTATGTGCGTACTGCACGCGCAAAGGGCTTGTCAGGTGGCCAGGTGATGAACCGCCACGTGCTGCGTAACTCGCTGATTCCGGTTGCTACCTTCATCGGTGCCGACCTCGGTGCCCTGATGACTGGCGCCATTGTTACTGAGGGCATCTTCGGTATCAACGGTGTCGGTGGCACGCTCTACCAAGCAATTCTACGCGGTGAGCCAACCACCATCGTGTCCTTTACCACCGTCCTCGTAGTTATCTACATTGTGGCCAACCTGCTGGTTGACCTTCTCTACGCGGTACTCGACCCAAGGATTCGCTATGCCTAATATCGATCGCAATACAGACCCCCAGGACCTCGGCGAAGAATTCTTGGTTTCCCATGGCCGTCGCGGCCAGGACCACTACATCGCCGAAACTGATGAAACCGGTTTGGGTGCAGTGGATGCCGTTAAGGACGAGTCCGCACCATCCTCTCAGTGGGCTGAGGCTTGGCGCTACCTGCGCAAGCGTCCGCTCTTCTGGGTTGCTTCCTTCATGATTTTGGTTGCCATTCTGCTGGCACTGTTCCCATCACTATTTACTTCAGTTGACCCACGTGCTTGTAGTCTGGCCAACTCCCTGAATCCTTCTGAGGAAGGCCACATCTTCGGCTTTGACCGCCAGGGCTGTGACATCTACGCCCGCGTTATCTACGGTGCACGTGCATCCGTTCTCGTGGGTGTTCTCACCACCGCTTTGGTCACCGTTGTTGGCGCCCTGGTTGGCTCCATCGCTGGCTTCTTCGGCGGCTGGGCTGACACCATCTTGTCCCGTATTACTGACATCTTCTTCGCAATTCCACTGGTTCTCGCAGCAATCGTGGTTATGCAGATGTTCAAGGAATACCGCACTATCGTCACCGTGGTTCTGGTTCTCGGCCTCTTCGGCTGGGTTAACATTGCCCGTATTACGCGTGGTGCCGTGATGTCCATTAAGAACGAGGAATTCGTTCAAGCAGCACGTTCTGTTGGTGCATCGAAGTGGCGCATTCTGTTCAGCCACGTCCTGCCTAACGCTGCTGCCCCAATCATCTCCTACGCAACGGTGGCACTTGGTACCTTCATCGTGGCTGAGGCAACGCTGTCGTTCCTTGGTATTGGTCTTCCGCCAACCATTGTTTCGTGGGGTGGAGATATTTCTCAGGCACAGGCATCACTGCGCCAGGAACCTATGGTTCTGTTCTACCCAGCAGGTGCCCTAGCACTGACCGTATTGAGTTTTATCATGATGGGTGACGTTGTCCGTGACGCGCTCGATCCAAAGGCAAGGAAGCGATAATCATGACTGAACATAACGCTGAACAGCCATTGTTGGAAATGAAGGGCGTCAAGATCGCCTTCACTTCCTCCACCGGTATCGTCGAAGCAGTCCGCGGCGTCAACATGACCATCTACCCAGGCCAGTCTGTTGCAATCGTGGGTGAGTCCGGCTCCGGTAAGTCCACCACCGCAATGTCTATCCTTGGTCTGCTTCCCGGCAACGGCGAGGTTACTGAGGGCCAGATCATCTTCGAAGGCGAAGATATTACTGGCTTCGATAACAAGGATTATGAGAAGCTTCGTGGCTCTCACATTGGCTTGGTTCCACAGGATCCAATGTCCAACCTCAACCCGGTGTGGCGCATTGGCACCCAGGTCGAGGAATCCCTCAAGGCCAACAATGTGGTTGAGGGATCCGAGCGCAAAGAGCGCGTTGTCCAGGTACTGGAGGAAGCAGGGCTCCCCGATGCCGAGCGGCGCGCAAAGCAGTACCCACACGAGTTCTCTGGCGGTATGCGCCAGCGTGCTCTCATCGGTATTGGCTTGGCGGCACGTCCAAAGCTGCTGATTGCCGATGAGCCAACCTCCGCGTTGGACGTGACCGTTCAGAAGCAGATTCTGGACCACCTGGAAACACTGACCAAAGAGCTTGGTAACGCCGTGCTGTTCATTACGCACGACTTGGGTTTGGCTGCAGAGCGCGCGGAGCACCTCATTGTTATGCACCGTGGTCGTATCGTGGAATCTGGCCCATCGCGTCAGATTCTTAAGGCACCGCAGCACCCGTACACCAAGCGTTTGGTCACGGCTGCTCCTTCCCTGGCGTCCTCACGTATTCGTGCAGCACGCGAAGCAGGTATTGAGTCTTCTGAGCTGATTGCCGGTGCTTCCGATGAGCGTTCCGAAGAAGCAGTTATCTCTGTTCGCAACCTGACCAAGGAATTCGATATCCGTGGTTCCCGTGGCGATAAGAAGCACTTTAAGGCCGTGGATAATGTTTCCTTCGACTTGCGCCGCGGTTCCACCTTGGCGCTGGTGGGTGAGTCCGGTTCCGGTAAGTCCACCGTGGCAAACATGGTGCTGAACCTGCTGGAGCCAACCTCCGGCACCATTTCTTATGAGGGAACAGACGTCTCCACGCTCAGCAGCAAGCAGCTGTTTGACCTGCGCCGCAAGATGCAGGTCGTCTTCCAGAACCCTTATGGTTCCTTGGACCCGATGTACTCCATCTTTAAGTGCATCGAGGAGCCGCTGCGCCTGCACAAGATTGGTGACCGCAAGTCCCGCGAGAACCGCGTGGCTGAGCTCCTGGACATGGTGGCTATGCCGCGTTCGGCTATGCGCCGCTACCCTGATGAGCTCTCCGGTGGTCAGCGTCAGCGTATTGCTATTGCCCGCGCGCTGGCACTGAACCCTGAGGTCATTGTCTTGGATGAGGCCGTGTCCGCACTGGACGTTCTGGTTCAGAACCAGATTATTCAGCTGATGGCCGAACTGCAGCGCGACCTGAACCTGTCTTACCTGTTCATTACCCACGACTTGGCTGTTGTACGCCAGACCGCGGATGATGTTGTGGTTATGCAGAAGGGTGCCGTGGTTGAGCAGGGCACGACCGATGAAATCTTTGACAATCCAACCCAGGATTACACAAAGAACCTCATCAACTCTGTGCCAGGTATGCACATTGAAATTGGTACCGGCGAAAACCTCGGCTTGAGCGAGAGCTAACCGCCACCGCCACTTGGCAAGGCCGACAAAAGGCTCCAAAAAAGGGACTCGCGCTTGTAGTGAGTTGGAAGAAATTCCAACAATCTACGAACGCGAGTCCTTTTGCTTTAGTTACTGGTTAACGCTTTACCGCTCCCCGTGCGTTTGCGTTAATTGGCTATTGCGCGACGCACTCTTGGGTGTCAACGGAGTTCTGCAATTGGGTGACATCACCAATGTGGTTTTGGACTTCTTGGGCGGTGATGGCGTAGCCGGTGTCGGTGTTGTCTACAGAAGCACCGAAGATGAGGCCTAGAACCTTGCCGTCGGGAGAAATCAATGGGCCGCCGGAGTTGCCTTGAACAACACTGCCGCGCAAGATGTAGGACTCGCGTTCCACGCGGTTGTTGGAATAGATATCCGGTCCGGCGATGGTGACGCGTTCGCGTACACGCGCAGGGTTCGCGGTAAAAGGCCCGGAGTTTGGAAAGCCCATGACAACAGCATCATCACCGGTGTTGGCTTGGCCATCAGCCCATTCCAGCGGTGCCAGGCCGAGGTCCTCTGATTTCAGCACGGCAATGTCGGTTTCCGGGTTGTAGTAGACCACGCGGGCTTCTTTAATGCCCAACACGGTGTCTACGTACGCGGTTTGGGTGCCAGCCACAACATGCGCGTTGGTCACCACATAGTTGTCAGCGGTGACAAAGCCGGAGCCCATCATGCGGCGGCGGCAGCCATCGGCATCAGCAATAACGTGGACAACGGATGGACGCACCGCGCGAACCATCTCTTCATCAGCGACTTCAATATTTGGCTCATCAACCTCAACGGTTGCGCCTTCTTCCCACGGCATCATGACCGGCGGTAGGCCAGATTCATTGAGCATCGCAGAAATGCTGCGCGGCAGTTGCGCGAATTCAGCCGGCATTACGCCGTGCACTTCGCGCAAAATAGCGGAATCACGCAGGCCCTTGCCCACGGAGTTAGATAAGCCGGTGGCCAGTGGAGTCGCGATAACCCAGATGAGAATGATGGTGAAGACGGACATCAATATCGCGCCGAACGTGGAGTCCACGCGTTGCGCGGATTTGGTTTTCATCCGGTCACGTATGGCATGCCCTAGCGCAGAACCCATGAGTTGGCCCAGGCCAACGAGCAAAATCAGCATGCCAATCGCCAGCAAAAAGCGAATAGCCACTTGGTCTGTCACGTTCAACACCACGGGTGCCACGCCAAGGCCAACCACCAAACCGGCAACAATACCCATGACTGCCAGAAGTGATGCGAACCCGCCTTGGCGCCAGCCGATTCTCATCGCTGCTATGACGGACACGATGATGAGTCCGTCAACTATCCACGATGGGTCCACAACTTCTCCCTTTAGCGTTGAATGCTTAACCTAAGGGACTTTACTAGACCCGACGTTCATTATTACGTGAGGCCGCGATGGTCTCATGTAAATCAAAGTGTTTATCCTGGTCCCATTCACGTTCCCAGCCGGTTTTATTAAACAACGTTGTCAATGCAGCGGCGGTAAATCCCCAGATGATGTAGTCATTGATGCGAAAGCTGGGAGAAGTCCACTTGTCCCACGCCAGCATCAGCCGGTTTTCTGGGTCCAGCAGTTCAGACACAGGAAGCACGAAGACGTCATCGGCTTCTTCCTGGTTCACAACGCCCACTGGAGAGGGTGTGCTCCAGTGCGCCAAAACCGCATTAATGCGGTTGCCGCGCACGGGCACAAAGGTTTCGCCCCAGTGCGCTAGTGGGGTGACGGTGGTGCGGTCAAGACCGGTTTCTTCCCATGCTTCACGCAACGCGGCATCCACGACGTTGACATCAGGTGGGTCAATCTTGCCGCCAGGAAAGGCAATTTGGCCAGAATGTGAGCGCAGGTGCGGGGAACGGTGGGTCAGCAATACGGTGGCGTCCTCTTTGCTGGTTCCACCCAGCAACATCAGGACGGCAGCGGAACGAGGGGAAGGCAAAACATCTACTCGGGTGCGCTCACCAATGACTTCAACAACGTCTTCACCGGTGACATCGAGTGCAGGACGGAGCCATTCGGGCGCGTGTTCAGGACGCAATTCAGTATTAGTGCCGGGCGAGTCAGCATCGGGGAACTTATCTGCCATGCTCCCCATCCTAGCCATTTAGCCCAGGGCTTCAGTGACAGAAGTCTCTATCTCTTCGGCCGAGGTAAACGGCCTAATAAAGCGCTCTTGCACTTCCCCGTCAACCACCAGCAGGGTAATGGGGATAACCCCAGGCAGTGCGAGTGTTCCGGCGAAGAGATTGGAGTCATCTTGGTAGCTGGGAAGGTCCACGCCCAGGTCGTTGAGAAAGGCTGCGCCATTGCCCGCATTGCGGTCGGCGTGCACGCCCACGACGTTCCATTCGGGATGCGATTCGGCTACTTGCTCCAGGTAGGGAAGTTCTTCGCGGCAGGGTTCGCACCACCAGGCCCAGATGTTGACTATCGAAATGCCTTCATCGGTAGCTTTAGCATCACCCATATCGCCGCCGAGGCACGGTAGTTCTACCCCCGCCACAGGTCCGGCAGGGCAGTCAGGTCGTTGCGGCACATTGTCTTGTGCAGAATTGCTTGCCGATGTTTCGCCGTCCGCCTCCTCCTGAGCGGAAGCCTCTGCAGTTGCTGTCTCCTCGGATACTGTGCCCTCGACGTTAACGTCTTCCGGAGTTGAACCGGAATCAGAGTTGAGAATCGACATGGCGGCGAAGATGACGCCGATGGTCAGCACAATCGCGACCACCACGGACAGGACAACGCTCTTTTTCACCACGAAACCCTTAATCAGACAGGCATTAAATATCTAGGTAATAAACCACTGGGGGAATTTTTGCTCTTTATCAGTTTAACTTTCAACCATTCCAGCAGGAAATGGACAAACCTTGCGCACGGGGCACGCACCACATGCCGGCTTCTTCGCGGTGCAGCAGCGGCGGCCATGAAAAATCAGCCGATGTGAGAACATGGTCCACTCTTTTTCGGGAAGCAGCGCGCACAGTTCTTTCTCAATCTTAAGCTCAGTAGTTCCTTGGGCCAGACCAAGTCGGGAAGATACCCGTTTCACGTGAGTGTCTACAGCCAGCCCCGGCAAGCCAAAAGCGTTGCCGCGTACTACCAACGCAGTCTTTCGTCCAACGCCTGGCAAAGAACTGAGGTCTTCAATGCTGGTTGGCACTTCCCCATCGAAATCACCAACGAGCTTTTGCCCCATGCCCACCAAGCGCTTGGCTTTGGATGGAGCGAGCCCTAAGGTGCGGATGATGTCTTGGATGTCCTGCTCATTCGCGGTGGCATAATCCATCGCGGTGGGATAAGCGGCAAAGAGTTCTGGAGTCACTTGGTTAACCCGCACATCAGTGGTTTGCGCTGAGAGCAGTGTGGCCACGGTGAGCTCTAAAGCGTTGGTGAAGTTCAATTCGCAGTGGGCATCAGGGTATTCATCGGCTAAGACCTCGTTGATGTGCTGCGCGCGTTCAGCGGTACCCATGGCTAATCTCCTTGCCGCGATGAAGTATTCTTGAGAATTCTTGAGGTTTGGGAACTTAATCGATTCCTCGTTAGTTAGACTCTAGGACATGATCGTTTTAGTAGTACTCGTCCCCGTCGGGTTAGCGCTGTTTGCCATCCTGATGGAGAAACTCGAAACACAGGTGCTTGATAGCTAGGCATTTCACTAACCACCCCAACGATTCCCTCAACGGGAGTTTCGTGATTGATTGGGGGGAATTGCACAATAGTGACTAATTCCACTGTAAGATGTGGAGTGTTATAGATTTTTAGGCGTTAAAAGTAAAGGAGACGCACGTGGAAGGCGTACAGGAAATTTTATCGCGCGCTGGCATTTTCCAGGGTGTCGACCCGGTAGCTGTCAATAATTTGATTGAGCAGATGGAGACTGTTCGTTTCCCACGCGGCACCACCATCTTTGAAGAAGGTGAGCCAGGCGACCGCCTGTACATCATCACCGCCGGCAAGATTAAGCTGGCACGCCACGCTCCTGACGGACGTGAGAACCTGCTGACCATCATGGGTCCATCAGACATGTTCGGTGAGTTGTCCATCTTCGACCCAGGCCCTCGTACCTCTTCCGCAGTATGCGTGACTGAGGTTCAGGCAGCCACCATGAACTCTGAGATGCTCAAGCAGTGGGTCTCTGACCACCCTGCTATTGCGCAGCAGCTGCTTCGCGTTCTGGCTCGCCGCCTGCGTCGCACCAACGCATCCCTCGCGGACCTCATCTTCACCGACGTTCCTGGCCGTGTGGCAAAGACCTTGCTGCAGTTGGCTAACCGCTTCGGTGTCCAGGAAGGTGGCTCACTGCGCGTGAACCACGACCTGACTCAGGAAGAAATCGCCCAGCTGGTCGGCGCTTCCCGTGAGACCGTGAACAAGGCGTTGGCTACGTTCGCACACCGTGGCTGGATTCGCTTGGAAGGCAAGTCCGTTGTCATCGTTGATACCGAGCACCTGGCAAAGCGTGCCCGCTAGTTATACCTGCTAGAAAATCTATAGCATTTCAAACTGCATAGATACGCCCGCCGTAGAGTTGAGCATTCGCTTTTCTCTACGGCGGGCGTCGTTTTCACGCACCAGCAACTAATGGGAATCTCAAAGAAAAGACCTAGTGATTACTCACTAGGTCTTTAGAAGTTACGAGCGAAAGCCCTCTAGGCTTGGTCCGGGTGCGCTTCCAAGTACTTCAGCGCGGTGCGGGTGGACTGCTCAGCAGCGTGGCGAAGAACTGGATCTACATCGTCATACATCTCATCGATCATAACTTTGAGTTCAATATCTTTGCCGTGCTCAGCCCATAGTTTCCGAATCTGGTCCAGACGCAGGTGACGGCGGTCAATGTACTTGCGTGCCACTTCAGATACGTCCGGCAAATTAGGGCCGTGTCCAGGAAGCAAAGGCACGTTCTTGCCGCGTTCTTCCAGCATGTCCAAAGACTTCAGGTATGCCTCAAGGTCACCATCGGTTTCAGAGAGCAACGTGGTGTGGCGGCCAGCGATGGTGTCACCGCTGACAATGCCTTCTAGCTCCGACTCCTGGGGCTGGCTCGCCCAGATGAGGAAGCTGACGGAGTCACTGGTGTGACCCGGGGTGTGTGCCACCTCGAGGGTGGGGCTGATTCCGTCGAGAGAAATGATCTCCCCATCAACCAACGGTTCCGCACCCTTGCTGCAGTAGCTTGGGTCGAATGCACGAATTGGCGCACCGGTGAGCTGACGTAAACGGTGTGCACCTGCAGCGTGGTCATCATGACGGTGGGTCAGCAAGATCAGCGCAACTTCGCCGCCTGATTTTGCGGTGACAACGTTGAGATGACCTTCATCATCTGGCCCCGGATCAACAACAATCGCGGCACCATCTTCATCGCCTTTGATGACCCACGTGTTAGTACCTTCAAGTGCTGTGTAGCTGGGGTTATCACACAACACGACACCGGCGTGCTGCGTAACGGGACGCAGTTGACTGTATGCAGGATGCTCCATAAATGTCAGCCTAGCCTATTACTTTGCGAATTCCACGATGAGTTCTACTTCAACTGGTGCATCATTCGGCAGCACGGCAACGCCGACTGCGGAACGAGCATGAGCACCAGCCTCGCCGAATACTTCACCGATGAAATCGGATGCACCATTGATAACAGCTGGCTGGCCAGTGAAATCAGGAGCGGAAGATACAAAGCCCACGACCTTGATGACGCGGGTGATGTTGTCCAGTCCAACCTCAGCGTCAATGGCTGCGAGACCATTTAGGATGCAGGTACGCGCTAGTTCTTGCGCCTTTTCGGCAGTTACTTCTGCGCCAACCTTGCCGGTTGCAGGCAATGCGCCCTCAACCAGTGGAAGCTGGCCGGAGGTCCAGACCTGGTTTCCAACAACAGTTGCTGGAACGTAGGAAGCTAGTGGCTTAGCCACTGCTGGCAGGGTGTATCCGAGTTCTTCGAGACGAGCCTTGATTGACATGTTTTATTCCACCTCTCGCTTGAAGTAAGCAACAACGTTTTCAGGGTTCATACCTGGTGTGATGCTGACCAGCTCCCAGCCGTCTTCGCCCCAAGAGTCAAGAATCTGCTTGGTGGCGTGAGTAAGGACAGGTGCGGTTGCATATTCCCATTTCTTCATGCGACCCATCTTAAACAAAAGTCCATAGGGGCGCGCTGGTCTAGTGGTCCGTGGGGGATATTCCCTCATCGAAACACCAACGCAGCAGCCCAAGCATGACAAATTCCGCCGATAAACAAGCCAAATAATCAGCTCGAGCTGCTGTTGGTAGCCCATTGCGGACACCTGGCAGTTTCGTAGTTAAACGACGGAATTGGTATTAAAAGCTAGAAGAAGCTGAGTTCGGAACTCAGAGGAACTAGATTTCCTAGATTCCTTCGAGTTCTCCACCTTCGGCCAAATAATCGGCCCAGCTGGTGATGTGTGGATTCTTGCGCAGAAGTGCACGGCGCTGGCGCTCAGTCAGTCCACCCCAGACTCCGAATTCAACTCGGTTATCCAAGGCATCTGCCCGACATTCATTGAGTACCGGACAATGACGACAAATTACAGCAGCTTTACGCTGCTCCGCACCGCGCACAAAAAGTGCATCAGGGTCGCCATTTCGACACTTAGCTTGTGTCACCCACTCCCCGCGTTCCGGGGTTACATTGCAGGTTCCAGCCTGACTCGACGGTTTCAAGCTCACGGTCATCTGGCGCTCCTTCCGCTTAGCCCCACATTCTCTATCCACAGCGTATTCACGCGTTGGCAGTAAGTGTATTCACAGCATTCACAAGCTGTCTAACAGGTCACACTTTAGGGGGGAGTTTGGTATTTCTTCACGGGCACAGACCTTGTAGGGTATTGGGAGTGAAAGCTCTAGGAAGAATCTCTTTGGCCACCGTTATCATTGGCCTGCTCATCGCCGTAGCGCTAGCCCCACTGGCTAGTCTCTCTGGCGTTGCAATCGCCAAAACGACTGATGCCATGGAATCAGACATTGAAGAGCTGGAAGCGGGCAACATCCCAGGGGTAACAACCATCCGGGATAGCAATGGCGGCAACATGGCTTACCTGTTTAACCAGCGACGTCACCCGGTGGAGCCAGATCAGATTTCGCAGACAATGAAGGATGCGATTGTCTCGATTGAAGACCACCGTTTCTATGAGCACGAAGGTGTTGACTTCCAAGGAAACTTCCGTGCTTTGGCAACTAACTTGCTTGCCGGCGGCGTTTCCCAGGGAGCTTCTACCCTGAATCAGCAGTACGTGAAGAACTATCTCTTGCTGGTAGATGCTGAATCGGATGAAGAGCGCCAGGCAGCAACGGAGCAGTCCATTACCCGTAAGTTGCGCGAGATTCACATTGCTGCGGAGATTGACCGCACGCTGGACAAGGATGAAATTCTTGCGAACTACCTAAACCTCGTCCCGTTTGGCAACCACGCCTATGGCATTGAAGCAGCAGCTCGCACCTACTTTGGCGTCAATGCTAATGAGCTAACTTTGCCACAATCAGCAATGCTGGCCGGCATGGTTCAGTCTTCTGAATACCTGAACCCGTATACCAATACGGAAGAAGTTCTAAAGCGTCGCGCAACTGTGCTGCAGTCTATGGTTGCCAACGGATACATCTCCCAAGCCGAGGCTGATGAAGCTAATACGGATACTTTGGGTGTCTTGGAATCCCCATCGACGCTACCCAATGGTTGTATTGGCGCTGGTGACCGCGGCTTCTTCTGTGACTACGTGCTGGAGTACCTTGAGGAGCGCGGCGTGAGCACCGACGAGCTCGCGCGCGGTGGCTACACCATCAACACCACGCTCAATCCTGTGATTCAGGACCGCGCGAAAGAATCCATTAATGCGCAGACTTCCTCTGATGCTGCTGGTGTTGCATCGGTAATGAACGTGGTTCGCCCATCGGAGACCAGCCGCGACGTTCTGGCAATGGTTTCTTCCCGTACTTATGGCTTGAACCTGGATCAGAATGAGACGTTGCTGCCACAGCCATATTCCATGGTGGGTAACGGCGCGGGTTCCATCTTTAAGGTCTTCACCGCTGCTGCCGCAGTGGAAGCAGGCTACGGCATTAAGAACATGCTGGATGTTCCTACCCGTTATGACGCCGAAGGTCTGGGCCACGGTGGCGCTGAGAACTGTCCGGCAAACCGTTACTGTGTGGAAAACGCTGGTACCTACCAGCCGCGCATGACTTTTGAGGATGCGCTGGCACACTCGCCAAACACCACCTTCATCCAGTTGGAAGAACAGGTAGGCATCGAGGCCACCGTTGATATGGCGGTCAAGCTGGGTCTGCGTACTTATGACGACGAGGGCACTTACAACGATGAGTACTCTCTGGCGGAGTTCGCTAAGGAAGCGCCAATGGGTTCTTTCACCCTGGGCCCAACAGCGGTAAACCCACTGGAGCTGTCCAATGTTGGTGCAACGTTGGCATCGCACGGCACCTGGTGTGAACCGAACCCAGTCACCGGCATTACTGACCGCAATGGCCATGAGGTTTATGTGGAGTCCACTCCATGTGAGCAGGTCATGGATAGTGACGCTGCGGATGCACTGACCAATGCCATGACGGCGGATACTGATCACGGCACTGCAGCAGCCGCTGCAAACCAGATGGGCTGGAATGGTGAGATTGCCGCGAAGACCGGTACCACCGAGTCCAACCAGTCTGCAGCATTCTTGGGCTTCAACTCTGGTCTGGCTGCCGCACCGTACATCTACAACGACGGCACCACCACGACCCCACTGTGTACCAGCCCGGTTCGCCAGTGTGGTGATGGTTCACTCTTCGGCGGTACTGAGCCAGCACGTTCCTTCTTCGGCATGGCAACGCAGCTGCAGACCGCGACCGAAGGAACCATTCCCGATTATGACCGTGCTTATGATGACGGCAAGTCTTCCGAGCTGTTGGAGTCTCTGCGTGGCCGCAGCGAAGGCGACGCCCGCCGCATCCTGGAGGATGAAGGCTACAAGGTTCGCGTCATTTCCGTCCCAGATACTCAGCGATCCGGCACTGTGGTTCGTGCACTGACCGGTACCGATGGACTCTCCGACGGCGCCGAGATTACTCTGCAGATTTCCGACGGTTCAGGCTATGCCGCACCAGCGTCCAATGATTCCGGCGGCGGAAGTGACTCGGATAATGATTCCGGTAGCAATAGCCGCGGCAACGGCGGAGGAAACGGCGGCAACAGCAATCCGGCACCGCTGATTTCCCAAGACGATATCGACAACTTCACCAATGAGTTACGCCGGACCTTCGGCTTTAACTAACGCGATGTAGTTAGACCCAACTAGCAGCAAAAGAGGCAGACCCAGAATCCCTGGTGTCTGCCTCTTTTTGGCCTCGAGCATCGCCCTTAGGAACTGAGCTTGCCCTTCACTGCATCAGATAGACGTTTTCCATCGACTGCGCCCGCAGCCTTCTCGGAGGCAATCTTCATGACCTGGCCCATTTGCGCCATGGAATCAGCACCGACTTCGGCAATGGCGTCATCGACAAGCTTGTCCACCTCGGCATCATCAAGCTGTGCCGGCTGGTACGCCTCAAAGTAAGGCACCTCTGACAGCTCTGCCTCGGCCAACTCAGGACGGCCATTATCCGAGTACATCTGCGCGGACTCACGGCGCTTCTTGATTTCACGCGCGATAACTTTCAGCACGTCTTCATCGGTGATTTCATGACGAGCACCGGTGGTTTCTTCTGCCTGGATAGCGGCAAGAAGCGCACGGATAGCGCCGGTGCGTTCTTTTTCTTTAGCCTTCATGGAGGTCTTGAGGTCTGCACGGATGGTTTCTTTTAACTGACTCATAGTTTCCTAATTTACCCCTGTAGGCTGGATGCGTGAAGAAAATCGTGCCATTACTCCTAACACCAGCAATCGCGGGCCTTGCCACCCTTGCGTGGGGCTATACCGAATTAACCAAATTCGAGCTCAAGGAAGTAACCGTGCCACTTCTCAAACCAGGCACTTTGCGTGGTGAGAAGGACTTCAAGCTTTTGCACATCTCCGACCTGCACATGATTCCAGGCCAGGAGAAAAAAGTTGAGTGGGTTTCCGCACTTGATGCTCTGGAGCCAGATTTGGTGGTCAACACGGGCGATAATCTCTCTGATGTCGCCGGTGTCCCGGACGTCCTGCGCGCGTTGGGTCCGCTGCTCAAGCGTCCTGGACTATTTGTCTTTGGCACCAATGATTATTGGGCCCCGCGTCCGGTGAACCCATTCAAGTATTTGTGGGGCGCCAAGCGCGAGCCTTCTTATGTGGATCTTCCATGGCGCGGCATGCGCGCGGCGTTTATGGAGCACGGCTGGCGTGATGCCAACCAAGCCACCCATGAGTTCCAGGTCGGCAACGTGCGCCTTGCTGCCGCGGGTGTTGATGATCCGCACCATGATTTGGATGATTACGCGGATGTCGCTGGCGCACCGAATCCTGACGCTGACCTCGCCCTGGCTTTGCTGCATAGCCCTGAACCACGCGTACTGGAGAAGTTCGCAGCTGATGGCTACCAATTGTCACTGTCTGGCCACACCCACGGCGGCCAAATCTGCCTTCCGGGCTCACATGCTTTGGTGACTAATTCCGGCATTGACCGCAAGCGCGTGCAGGGCCTGCATGACTTCGGTCCAATGAAGATGCACGTTTCCAACGGTCTGGGCACCTCCAAGTTTGCCCCAGTGCGTATCTTCTGCCGCCCTTCGGCAACGCTGCTGCGCATCACCGAAGTAGCCGAGTAGAAGAAACAATCCACCCCCAAATTCGTGAAATGCGATTTGGGGCCGCACCCCATCCCGGCGTTATAATTTTCCAGTACCGCACAGCGTTGCGATATTCGGGATATGGCGCAGGTTGGTAGCGCGCGTCGTTCGGGACGACGAGGTCGCAGGTTCAAATCCTGTTATCCCGACCAAATTCTTACACCAACAGCGGTTCCGCCCACAGCGGATAAACCCCGGTCAGACGCGCTGCGTCCCGGGTGACAGCGGGGCTAGCCAAACTAATACGCAGCTGGCCTGCTGCCCGGCGCGCGCGGACCTTGTTCACAACATTGCGCAGTCCGACTCGGTCAATGACGAAGGCTTCGCCGGCCAGGACCAGTGCTGCGGGGTCCACGATGTCTAAAACTAATGTGATGGCATCAACCAGCAGGTCATTGCGGGCATCAACAAAGCGTCGCGCGGTCGAATTCTTTCCGGCTTCTTGTACTAATTCACGATAAGTGTGTGCTTGCACGCCTTCGCGTTGTGCTGCTGCGACGGTGGCTAGACCGCTGAGTGGATGAACATCATCATGTTCCAGCCCAGTGCCGCGGGCGAGATCGTGGAATGCGGTGGTGTTCGTACCGGAGTGCGGGCGGTGGACGGCACCGTTGACAATCCATGCGTGGTTGACCACCTCACGTGCGTAGAAATACAGGGTGGAACCGGGATCTTCACTGCTCAAGGGCGCGCTGAGGAGTTCTTGCGCAGCCATCGCGGCAGCACCCGAACCAACATGAACAGGTTGGCCTAGGCGGAAGGCTAGCTCGGCGGCAATATCGACTTCCTCCCAGTTGTACTCACGCGAGGTGACAATGCCATTGCGGTCAATGTGCGCTGAGACCGCGGCACCAACGCACGTTGGGGCGGGCAGTCCTTCGCTCATCTCATGAAGCTGCTGCGCAATGTGGTCAAGAGCTTCTGCCATGGGAGTTAGCGCGATGGGAAGATTGAGTTCTTGCTCGCGGATCAGCCGCCCTGCCCCATCGGCGATGGTCAGCACGGTGGCGCGCACACCAACATGGATTCCCCAGGTCACCATGTGCCGGCCATCGAGGCCCAAAGTGGTATGCGGGCGGCCCACGCGTTCACCATCGTGAGTGACTTCGCGTTCTTCCACAAGCCCAGCATCAATCAATGCCCGCACATGCCGCGTCACGCTTGGTTGTGACATGCCCAGGGTTTCTCGCAACATCCCGCGGGTAGGCGATTCCAGAGTGCGCACCTGATGCAGAACGCGGGCGTGGGAATTAGCCGGGAGCTGAAAATGCAGCGAGCCGGAATTCAGCAGGCTCGCTGAATTCTTCGCTGAGGTTTCCTGGACAACTGTCATGGATAAAACAATAGACACACCTGTCTATGAATTTCTTGCATCAGCCCGAAGGAAAGTAATAAATGCGCACTTTTGGCAGCTAGGAAGATATACAGATCTGTCTGTATTACGTGAATAAATCAATCCTAAACCCCAGGACGTATTGCGCAGGGAGTTCGATTCAGGGCGGATTAAATCCTAGCGGGCAGACTGCATGGTCTGTTTATCTTCTTGCCATGACATTGACATTTCACTGGTTCCTTCCCACTTCCGGAGACTCACGAGGCATCGTTGGCGGCGGCCACGGTTCAGTCATTCGCTCCGGATCCCGCACGCTCGATCTTCGCTATCTCAAGCAGTTGGCTCTCGCCGCTGAGACCAACGGCTTCGAATCTGTCCTGACACCAACCGGCACGTGGTGCGAAGACGCTTGGCTGACTGATGCCGCGTTGATTGACTCCACGGAACGGTTGAAGTTCCTCGTCGCCCTTCGCCCCGGCCTGGTCTCCCCGACGTTATCCGCACAGATGGCCGCAACCTTCCAGCGCTACTCCGAAGGCCGCCTGCTCATCAACGTGGTCACCGGCGGCGAAGACCGTGAACAGCGCGCCTTTGGTGATTCTTTGGACAAAGCACAGCGCTATGAGCGCTGCGGGGAGTTCCTGGATGTCATCGGCAAGCTGTGGCGCGGCGAAACCGTCACCCACCATGGCAAGCACTTGGACGTGGACAATGCGGTGCTCAACAATCCGCCTGAGGCCATCCCGCCGATTTACTTTGGTGGCTCCTCCCAACCGGCAGGTGATGTTGCTGCCCGCTATGCCGATACTTACCTGACCTGGGGTGAGACACCCACAGCGGTCGCAGAAAAGCTCAACTGGATCAACTCCCTCGCCGGTGAGCACTCCCGCCGCCCGGAGCATGGCATTCGCTTCCACGTCATCGCCCGCGATACTTCCGCTGAAGCGTGGGCGGTGGCAGAAAAGCTTCTCGATGGCATCACTCCCGAAAAAGTCCAGGCCGCCCAAGCGGGCCTCGCGTCCTCGCAGTCGGAGGGCCAGCGCCGGATGTCTGCACTACACGGTCGTGGCAATGGCTTTACGGATGAGACCACCGCGCGCGACCTGGAAATCTACCTGAATGTCTGGGCTGGTGTGGGTCTAATCCGCGGCGGCGCAGGCACTGCCCTGGTTGGTTCTTATGCCGAGGTTGCTGACCGCATCATCGAATACTCCAACCTTGGCCTCTCCCACTTCATCTTCTCCGGCTACCCCGACTTGGAAGAAGCCTTCCACTTTGGCGAAGGCGTTGTTCCGCACCTGCTAGCGCGCGGTATTGACGTTAAGAACCACACCCGCACATCTGCAAGCTCTCCCGCTGACTCCATACCTTTTATCCCTCAGGCCGTGGCCGCCCAGTAATGGGCGCAGCCACCCCGCATATTGCTCGAATGGACTTCCAATGACTGCATCGACATCACTGACACCACCGACACTCACAACCAACGCTCTCCCCCAATCACCCAATGCAGGATTCAACGAAGGGTCCGACTCACTACCCAAACTCCCGCAGGGCCCCAAAGTACCTAGAATTCCTAAGGTTTCAGTCCGGGTACTCTCACCGATTATCGCGGTGCTGCTCTGGCAGCTGTTGAGCGTCCTAGGATTGCTTCCGGAAAGAATCCTTCCCGCCCCCACCACGATCATCGCCGCGGGCTGGGAAGTCTTAACGGACGGCACCTTGGCCGTTGCACTGGCTACCTCCGGCCAGCGTGTTCTAACTGGTTTCCTCATTGGCGTTGTTGCCGGAGTCGGGTTGGGGCTGCTCGTCGGCATTTCGCCCTTCTTCGATGCCGCACTCGACCCGCTGCTCCAAGCGCTTCGCGCACTGCCCCACCTGGGACTGGTCCCACTGTTTATCATCTGGTTCGGTATCGGCGAGCTCCCCAAGGTGCTCCTCATTGCACTTGGCGTGCTGTTCCCGCTGTATCTCAACACCGCGTCCGGATTCCGGCAGGCAGACCCGAAGCTTCTTGAAACCGCCCGAGTACTGGGCTTTAGCTTCAGCCAACGCGTCCGCAAAGTGATTTTCCCTAGTGCTGCGCCCGCACTATTCGTCGGCTTGCGCCAAGCATCGGCTTCCGCCTGGTTAACGCTAATTGTTGCCGAACAAGTCAACGCCAGTCAGGGTCTCGGGTTCATGATCAACAACGCCCGCGACTTCTACCGCACCGACGGCGTAATCTTCGGCCTCATCATCTACGCCACCCTCGGACTACTCACAGACGCTTTGATTCGCCAGTGGGAAAAGCACGTCTTCCGCTACCGCGTCCGCTAAGAAAAGGAAAAACTCATCATGACCACTCAATTGCAACAACACATCGAAACTACTTCTCCATCTTCCTCTACAGCGGCAGCAGTGCACGGCTTAGGAAAGTCCTTCGGCAACCGCGAGGTGCTCACAGACATCAATCTGTCCATCCAGCGTGGCGAGGTCGTAGCACTAATTGGCCGCTCCGGCTCCGGAAAATCCACCATCTTGAAGGTACTGGCTGGGCTTATCCCCGAGCATTCCGGTTCGGTTGAAGTCGCAGGCTATCCCGCCGTGGCCTTCCAGGAACCCCGGCTGTTTCCCTGGCTTTCTGTCCTCGACAACGTCGCCGCCGGCCTTAATCGTTCTGAAGTCTCCGATAAGCAGGCGCGGGCGGAAGCTTCCACCTTGTTGAAAGAAGTCGGGTTGGAAGACTTTGAGTCCTCCTGGCCAGACACGCTCAGCGGCGGGCAGTCCCAGCGCGTGTCCTTGGCCCGGGCCCTGATTAGCAACCCAGAGCTACTGCTGTTGGATGAGCCCTTTGGCGCTCTCGACGCACTGACCCGCATTACTGCCCAGCAACTACTGCTAGACACCGCTTCCTCCCGCAACTTCGGAGTTCTACTGGTCACCCATGATGTTGCCGAAGCAGTAGCTCTGGCCGACCGCGTGATTTTGCTCGAAGACGGACATATCTCCGCCGAAATCACCGTCGAGCTGCCCAAGCCGCGCGACCGCAACCATCCACAATTTTCCCGCTACACCGCCGAACTCCTACGACTTTTGAAGGTCACATCATGAACGAGATTCTAAAACCACTATCCATCACCGCTATCGCAGGGCTAGCAGCCACATCATTGGTGGCGTGCTCTCCAGCCGGGGCGCAAAACATTACGCTGCAGGTTGGTGACCAGATTGCGGGCACGGAGAAGATTCTCTCCGCCGCGGGCGAGTTAGATGACCTCCCCTATGACATCACGTGGTCCACGTTTACTTCGGGCCCACCACAGATTGAAGCGTTAAATGCGGGGCAAATTGATTTCGCGATTACGGGCAATACGCCTCCGATTGTCGGTGGGTTAACTGATACCAAGGTGGTCTCGGCTTATAACAATGAGGCCAAAGGCGATGCCATTCTCATTCCGGAGGATTCGGATATCACCTCCGTTGCGGATTTGAAGGGCAAAAGCGTGGCAGTTGCACGTGGCTCCAGCGCGCACGGCCACCTGGTCTTGCAGTTGGAAAAGGCCGGGGTGGATGTAGAGGAACTGGATATCAATTTCCTGCAGCCTTCAGATTCCAAGAGTGCTTTTGAGTCCGGGCAGGTAGACGCCTGGGCGGTATGGGATCCGTACACCGCTATCGCGGAGGTCGGCGGCGCGGTGCCGTTGGTTACCGCCGAAGGTGTGTCCAATGGTTACGGCTTTGGTGTCGCCAGCGACCAAGCTCTTGCCGATGACACCCGTGCCGAAGCCATCGATGACCTGCTTAATCGCATTGACCGCGCCTATCAGTGGACAAAGGATAATCCGGAGGAATGGGCGAAGATCTTCGCCGAGGAAACCGGCACTGATGCCGAGGCCGCGGAGATTAATGTCCGCAGCTCACGCCTTCCCATCCCGCTCGATCAGACAGTGATTGATTCGCAGAATGACCTCATCGGCGCGTTTGAGCGCGCGGAAGTTCTGCCCGAAACCTTCGACTTTGCGGACCAAATCGATGTCCGTTTCGAAGACTAGTAAACCCTCTTAAGCAAAGGAAGTATCATGCCTACTACTTTTTCTCCTGTTGCACTTCGCCCAGTTCTCGCACAGGCACCAACACCAATCACAGCGGTTGCAGGGCTTGTCGATGGCCAACCGACCTCCATGATTGTCGCCTCCTTCATCGGACTCAGTCTCGATCCCCCACTGGTCGGCGTGTCCATCCAGGACACTTCAACCACGTGGCCGCGCCTGCGTGAGGCCGGTGCCATCGGAATCTCTGCGCTCGCTGCTGAGCACGCCGGGATTATCCGCCAGCTCGCCGGTCCCGCGGAAAGGCGCTTCGACGGGGTTGCGTGGTCTAGTGATGACAACGCCGTGCTTCTCGATGGCGCCACCGCCACCTTCACCACCCGCCTGGTGGAGGAAATCAACACCGGCGACCACACCCTCGCCGTACTCGAAGTGCTCGACGCCACCAGCTACGCCGAGCAAACCCCGCTGGTCTTTCACAACTCCCAGTTCAAACCGCACTGAGGCTAGCTAGGTACTTAAACCAGCATTCCGGTGAAGAACGCGACGAGCACCATGGTCACAGACAGTGCCCAAGCGATAGGGAATGCCACCTTGAGGTATTTGCCCATCTGGGCGCCGGCCAAGCCCAGCGCCAACCACAGCGCTGGGGAAAATGGGGAGACGAAGGTACCGATGACATTGCCGATGATCAGGGCGGATGCTGCGCCCATTCCGCTGACATCATAAGTCGCTACGGTTTCTTGAACGATTGGCAGCACTGAGAAGTAGTACGCGTCGGTAGAGGTCAACAGGTCCAGTGGAACGCCCAGCAGGCCAACAATAACGTGCAGGTATGGCCCAACAGCCGCTGGCAAGACTGCCACTAGCATCAGTGCGATTTCTTCCAGCATTCCTGATTCGTTGAGGACGCCGAGGAACATCGCTGCCGCCAGGATGACACCAGCCATGGACAGGGCATTCGGCGCGTGACGCTTCAGGGCGTCGGATTGGTCATCGGCAGAAGCAAAGTTAAGAACCAACGCAATTGTTGTTGCGATGAGGAATGCTGGTGCCGGCGGCAACAGTCCCGACAGCAAGCTGACTAGTACGCCGAGTACAAGAACGATGTTGATGATGGTGATCGCACGACCCTTGCGGAAGTGGTAGCCCTTTTCCTCCTGAATCTCATCTTGGCGCTTCTGGAAGTCAGCCGCGATGTCGGCAACATTCACCTCAGTGGTGCCCACAAATTCACCAGAAGCCTGCAGCTTCGCGATGCGTCGCTTCTCCGACCAACCCAAAATCGCCGCGATGCCCAGGACCAGTACCGCTGCCACACCTTGAATTGGAATGAGGTGTGCCCAGATGGAGTTCGGATCCTGTGAGATAACGGTTCCGGCGCGGCCCAATGGACCTGCCCAAGGCACCATGTTCATCACGGAGGCTGCCATCGCCACGATGGTCAGCAACACATAGCGCGACATATTCATCGCCTTGTACAAAGGCAGCAGGGCCGGGATTGTCAGCAAGAAGGTAGTAGAACCAGAGCCATCCAAGTGTGCGACGATACCGATGGCAGCGGTGCCCAGGGTGACCAGCATGACGTTGCCACGCGTGGCTACAATCAGCGCCTTAATCACCGGCGTGAAGAGTCCAATATCTTGCAAAATACCGAAGAAGATAATGGCAAAGATGAACATCACCACGACGCTCATCACCGAACTGAGGCCACTTTCATAGAAACCGGCTAGATCCTCAAACCCGTAGCCCAAGATGAAGACGCCAACCACTGGCACCAACGTCATTGGAATAATCGGATTTGTTCTGCCGCGAATCAAAATACCAACGGTCACGCCAATGATAAGCAGGCCCATGATGGTCAGGCCCAGTGGTGTTTGCATACAAGATTTCCAATCACACAGTTCGTATCGACTCTGCCGTAACTTACGCACTGTGCGACCAATAATGAAATGAAAAACTAGTGCAAGAGGGCACAATTTCCACCCATCTGCATTACAAATCGCCACAATTTGACATTTCCAGATCTGATTTTTGAGATGGCGATCCCAAAAGAAAGCAGTGCGCATTAGGCTGCCCGCCCTCCCGCTTCAGCCTTGCAAACAAATGTTTACCGGACTCCCAATTCCTGGCAACCGCCCCCGACTGTAAGCTTTGTTACATCAAACGAACGTTTACCCTAGACCTCACCCCAGGTCAGCCAAAAACCCAGAGCACACCGGCATTATCCGCTAGTTCACGGTCTTCTAAGTACTCGATCGCAGTAAGCATCAGGTTGATTAATTGAGCGCAGTACTGGATCCAGTAGTTCACCTGCTACAAATAGTGCTTTATCGGCAGATTCAATGTGTGGTACTGGTTTGTGCAAGGTTCCCACAAACTTCTCATAAGCTGAAGGCCAATCTAAGCTGGGAAATACCATTCGGCTGGGCAGGGAAATCCGCCGTATTTCCTCTTGTCTGCGAAGCGCATTTCTCAAGGCCTCGTGGTCAACATCGAGCTCTAAGGCAATAAGACCAGTATCGTAGAGGTCGCGGTAGCGGGTCGATACTCTACTTCCGTGCATTTCAAACATTGCACATACTCTGTCAGCAAGTTGATTCTCAACCTGGTAAGACAGAATAGAAAATGTTTTTGCCGCAAAAGGCACGTCCAGCGAATCCGAGCGCCCAACCAGTACCCGCTTTCACAATCACTGTGCGTTGGGTGTTATCAGTAGTTCCCCAATTCTTATCAACCCGCGAGTCTCGGAAGAACCTGCTGTATACAGCATTTGGCGCAAGCCGCTCAGCCTTGGAGAACGCACGTAGTCCCGCTGAATCTGTGTATGTGAAGATCGTGGACGTTGATTATGCACGTCGATTCTCATCTCTGGAGTTTTCTACACCATTTGATGGCTCATCCCAATCGGGGGTGTAGGAGTTGGGGTCTGAAGCCGCCGGTCTCGAGCAGGCTTCGGGCGATGTAGTTGGTCAGGTTGCGGAACCCGAGTGCGGAGCCGCGCAGGTGTACGAGCCGTCCGTTGAGCGCCTCGGTCGGCCCGTTGCTGGTGCCGGGTCGTTCGAAGTAGGCGAGCACGTCAGCGGCTCGCTTCTTCAGGGTCCGGCCCAGGGTGGTGAGCTCGGTGAGCACCTTGGGGACGCCGGCGCTGAGGTCGGTGATCAGCTTCTCCATGAGCTCGCGGCCACGTTGCCGGTCCTCGTGGCGATAGGCGGCGATCATGCGCTGGTAGACCTCCCAGGTCGCCTCGACCTCGACGTGCGCGTCATCAACGAACAGCGCGCGTAGCCTGTCGCTCCGCTTGTCGGTGAGCAGGTCCGCGCCGGTGTGCAGCGTGCGCCGCGACTTGTAGAGCGGGTCGTCCCTGAACCCACGGTGCCCGTGGATCGCGAGTTGGACCCGGCGCCGGCACCTGTCGAGGGCGTCACCGGCCAGGCGCACGACGTGGAAGGGATCCATCACCGTGACCGCGTCCGGGATCTCCTCTGCAGCGGCGGTCTTGAACCCGGTGAAGCCGTCCATCGCGACCACCTCGACCGCGTCACGGAAGGCGTCGTCGCGGTCGGCGAGCCAGGTCTTGAACGCCGCCTTCGACCGGCCCTCGACCATGTCCAGCAGCCTTGCTGGGCCGGCGCCATCGCGGACCGGGGTGAGGTCGATGATCACGGTGACGTACTTGTCGCCACGCCTGGTGTGGCGCCAGACGTGCTCATCGACGCCAATGACCTTCACGCCCTCAAACCGCGTGGGGTCGTTGATCAGCAGCCGCTTGCCTTCAGCCAGGACCGCGTTGTTGGCGGTGTCCCACGCGACCCCGAGTCCCTCGGCGACACGGGCGACGGTGAGGTGTGCGACCACGATCCCTTCAAGCGCCCACCGCAGCCCGGTGCGCGAGAGCTTCGCGCGTGGCTCCGCCGCGGCGCTGGTGTCTTGGCGCCACACGTGTCCGCAGTCGGCACAGCGGTAGCGGCGCACTACAACTTCCAGCACGGTCGGTCGCCAGCCCAGCGGCTCGTGGGCCAACCGCCGGATCACGGTGTCACGAGCAGCGCCTTCGCTGCCGCACCGTCGGCACCACTGATCTGGTTCCACCACGCGGCACGCGAGGACCGCACGATCCGGTTCAAGTCGTTGTCCGGTCACGCTCAGACCGAGGCCGTGAGTCGAGCGAAGGCGGTCAGGTCAGGGCGGCCGAAGCCGGCCGGCGGGGTAGCGTCGGACACGTCGAGGTCTTTCGGATGGATGGCGTAGGAACCTCCGTCGTCGGGAAACCTCGACGTCTATCTGCGGACCGACGCGCCCGGCCGACCTACACAGTCATCTGAGAAGACCCCTGAAACGTCTTCGACGACGGGACCGGCGAGGAGGAGGGCGCGGTGAGCTAAAGGAATGGAGCTTGCTCGGCTTCGACGCCGCCGCAAGCTCCGGCGAAACGGTCGGTACTGGTCGGTCGTCGTCGGTCACCACCAGATGGCGGCACCCCCCACGCTCGACGTTTGCGCAGGTCAGCGGCTCGTTCGCCCAGTGGGCGCATCAAGCGATAGACGCAGAGCCGACGTGATTCGGTCGTCCGTTCGATTCCGACAGGCGGCTCCGGCGAACAGCCCCTGACCTTCGGAAACGCAGGGCAGGGGCTGTTCAGTTCTGGTGGTCGCGCGATGCGCTGGCCTCACGGCTCTGCCCGACACCGACGTCGCTCTCCTCTGCGACGGACCCCTCGCAGGCTGAGCGCTCGCGGCCGGCATCCTGTCCGTGTGCCGATAGGCCTCGCACCGCTCGGCAACGCAGCGTGGCGTTGCGTCGCGACCTGGCGACGGCTCGGCGGGGCGCGATCGTCTCGTGCGTTGGCGGACTACGGGAGCTTGGACGCGAGGACGTCGGCCGCCAGGATCTCGGGTGCTGCGCCGAGGAGGTGCTGGTTGGCCATCAGGGCTGCGACGATGGCGCCGTTGGCGTGGGCGTCGCGAGCGGCCTCGTCGGGGAATGCATCGAAGATCCAGAAGGTGTCGGCGTGGGTCCTGACCGCGAACCAGACAATCGTTCCTACTTCTTCATTGGCGAGCGCGACAGCGCCGGCGAGCAGATCGGCGAGCGCGTCGTGCTGTCCATCGGCCGCGACGATCTTGGCGACGAAGGCATACGGAAGTGATGCGGGTGTTGACATGAGGGGTTCTCCTAGGTGTCGAGGTTTCTTGGTGAAGCGAGTTCAGTATATGACGAGCAAGGGCATGTGTGAAGTGGCGTATACGGCAGTATTGCTATTGTTTACGTCATGCGTATAGGACTGATCGCGATCGACGGCTGCTTCGGTTCGGCTATCGCGTCGATCATCGACATCGTGCGGGTGGCCGACGGAGCCCGCGGCGATGTCGACCCGCGGATCGACCCGATCGAACTCGCCATCCTCGGACCGAAACGGCGAGTGACCACGACGGCATCGATGACCCTGTCGGTGGACCACCCGCTGTCGGAGTCCGGAGAGTTCGACGTGGTCGTCGTCCCTGCGCTTGGAACCCTTACGGCCGCCGCTACCAACGACGCCCTCCAGAGCCGAGATGCTCGTTCGGTCATCGCCTCGCTCGGGCGCCTCGACGAGGCGACCACCCGGATCGCCGCGGCGTGCACCGGCGTGTTCGCCGTCGCCGAGACCGGACGGATGCATCATCGGCGGGCGACGACCAGCTGGTTCCTGGGGCCGGAGTTTCTGAAGCGCTATCCGACCGTCGCCCTCGATCTCGACACCATGGTCGTGGTCGACGGGAACCTCGTCACCGCCGGCGCCGCCTTCGCCCACATCGACCTCGCGCTCTCACTCGTGCGATCGATCAGCCCCGACCTGGCCCAACATGTCGCCAAGCTCCTCATCATCGACGAGCGTCCGTCGCAGGCGGCCTTCGTCGCCTACGAACATCTCCGGCACGAAGACCCGATCGTCGTCGAGTTCGAACGCTTCGTGCGCGCCCGCCTGGACGAACCGTTCAACGTCGCCTTCGTCGCGCAGTCGCTCGGCACCAGCCGGCGCACCCTCGAACGACGAGTCCGTGCGGCGCTCAACCTCACTCCGCTCGGCTTCGTCCAACGGCTTCGCATCGAACGAGCTCGGCACCTCTCAGCAACCACGGACCTCACCTCCGCCGAGATCGCGCTACGGGTCGGCTACGCGAACGCCGAGACTCTGCGCTCCCTCCTGCGCAGGGAGCGACGCCGTTCCTGACCTATCGCCATGCCTTAGAACCACCTCTCAGCACGTCGCGTCGACGCTCCTGCGTCGCCCCTGGACGCCCCACTCGACACGCCCGCAGCACAGGCCATGCGACGTGCCCCGGCTTCCCGGACAGTCGGGGTTGGGTGGCTATGATGTCGCTGCGTTCTCGTCGAGAGGATCAGCAGACCCGATCAGGGTCGATTGGGATGAGACGCGAAGGCGGTCAGGTCAGGGCGGCCGAAGCCGGCCGGCGGGGTAGCGTCGGACACGTCGAGGTCTTTCGGATGGATGGCGTAGGAACCTCCCTCATCGGGAGACCTCGACGTCTATCTGCGGACCGACGCGCCCGGCCGACCTACACCCTCATCTGGGAAGAGCCCATTTGATGCGAGCGTTCCTTCAGCTGTTGGATCCAAGCGTAAATCTACAGGCGAACTATAAATTGTAAGTTCATCACCGGATTGCCCTTTCAGGCGTTGATTCAAAAGAATAATATTTCGCAGTACCTATAGTTCCCGCTTCATTGGCGCCAGAGCATCCACTACAGCCTTCTCCACTCGTTTATCGTCAGAATCCTCCCCGGCGATATTCTTATCGAGATAAGACTTCATTGCTTGCGTAGTGTTATCAGATGCTCCTAATTTCTTTGCGGCAAGAGCCAGTCCCGCAGCAAGCCCGCTTTTGGTCACTAGCCCACCATTCACTGCATCATTAATCGCATCGCGCAGATACCCCGGTTCATTTCCCGCCTTGGCAAGGTCAAGAATGGTTCGAACTACAGTTGTCACCGGCAATCCATTCACATTTGTGATGTCTTTGGGCTGCAATTGATCTAGAACAAAGCGAACTTCAGCTTGCTTAGTCTGACGCCGCTGAGGGGTAGTAAAAGTAATTCTTTCATTGGCGAAATCCCCTATTCCGTACACGTCCGCAGCAGTCTCATGTGACACAACGTCTTTGGCGATCCCATTTAAGGTTCGATCTGCTGCCATCGTTTCAGGATCTAGCGCGAGCCAATGAGCACGAACATCTTGTAATGAATCCCAAGGCATTGCAGAGGATGCATATACCCCATGTCTAATTCGCACAAAGGCTCCTCTGTCCACGAGCCGGCTCATTTGAAATGCCGCGACGCCCAAAGACCTAGCCTGAGCAGATGTAACAAGACCCCATTGCTGAGACGCAAGATCTGCCGCTGCTTCTAAAGCCTCATTCATTTTCGTGCTTGGGGTACGTCGATAACTTGAAGCTAGTTTTGGATGAAAACTGGGAAACGGCGCCGCATCCCTACAGCTGCGGCGCCGCCCTATTCCCTATCACTCACAACGGATTGGAGAAACCGTTAGTCCGCCCCCTAAGCGGACTACGTGAGCACTGCCCACAGTAGCACCGTCGAAATTGCCAAGTCCAACCTCTTGCACCCTTCACAGGCACCTATTATTCAATTGCAAACATTCCAAAGCTTTTCCACAGATTCAGCCAAGCCACCAACGCGGCGCATACTAAGGTGGACAGGGATGATTACCTTTAATGAAGCAGTAGAAAAAGTCTTTCAGCACCGCGGACCGCTCGCCGGCGCAGCGGAGACAGAGACTCACTGGCTCTTTAGCGCGAGCCGCCCGGACAACTCCATCGGACCGACTTTGGTCAACCGCGAGACCGGTGAGATTGAGCAGTATGACACCAATCCAAAGAATTGGCGCCCGGCACTGCAACAGTTCCGAGCGCAGGGGCCAACGCAGGTGCCAATCCCTGACGAGTTTTATGAGGCCCCGGAGCAGATCAAGGCTCCTTAAGAATTTAGGTGCAAGCGAGTTAGGGTGCAGACGAATTAGGACGCAGGCACTGGTTCTTCTTCGCGGGCCCGCCCATCGCTTGGATCAGCTGGTTCTTCAAATACCTGCTGTGGCTTGCGGGTAATGGCCGCAACTACAAAGCCAATGAAGACGATGGCAGCCAACACAATCGCGGACGTCCACAGCATGGTGGCGCTGCCTTCATTGCCGGCAGAAATCAGACCCGTGGTCGCCCAGTTCAACGGCGTCAGGTTCGCGAGCACTTGCCAGATGGTGCCCACCTCACCGGTCGTGGCTGTCTTCCAGACGTAGCCCACCAGGCCCAGCTGCACAATGCCGGCCACAGCCGTTGCAATCAGTCCTGGTGTGGCGCCCATGCGCGCGAACACCGCGCGGGTCATCACGGTTGAAGCCAGTGATGCCAAAGTCAACATGACGGCGCCAACGACTAGGCCCAGCGGCGAGATAGATCCAGCAAGTAACCACAGCAACATCGTGCCAGCCGCGACCAGACCAATCGTGCCCACGGTCAACGTAATAGCCGGACGGCCCAGACGATTAATCCAGGCCCAGCCCAACGCCGCACCGCCGAGCATCACCAATGCTGCAAGCAGCATGGCAACCACAGGACTCAACGCGCCGGAGGTCTCCCCTTCTGCCGCGGCAAGTTCTGGGTCGACTTCTTCAGCGCCCTCACCCGCTGCTGGCGCCTGCACCGCTGGCAAGGCACGCTGCACGGCATCCGCTTTGGTCTTATTCAGGTCGGCCATGGTCTTGACGCGATCAGCGCCATCAGCAAGCTCTTGCGAACCACCAGTGAGATCCCCGGTACCCGACTGCAGCTCCTGCAGCCCAGCCAGCAATTGCTTGCTTCCCTCAGTCGCTGAGTAAACACCATCGTGATAGGCATACCCCGGCACATCCAGCTGATTTGCCAGCTCGCGGGAACCGTCCTGCAGCTCCGTTAGTGGGCCGGTGACTTCTTCATCGACATCAAAGTTTTCTAGCTGCTTCTTCAAATCCCCGATTGCGGAACGAATCTCCTTTGCGTCATCTGTATCGACGCCTTCCAGATCCTTTTCCGCCGCATCCACTGCCTCCAGCAGCTGGCCCTGCACCGCGCCTAGGCCAACCACCTGGTTCACTGCTGTGTCAACGGCATTGGCCAACTCTGTCGCGCCATCGCCCAGCTGCCCCGTACCAGCCTGCAGCTGCGTCATACCGTTGGTCAGTTCCTGCGCGCCATCAACAAGCTGATCCACGCCAGGCCCCAATTGGTCGGCGCCTTCGCGGAGCTCAGTGGTGCCATCGGCAAGCTGCTCTGCTCCTGTAACCAAGAAACCAGCCTGCGACTGTGCCTCACCCGCCGCGCGGCGAGCATTCACAATATCTTCGGCCGTGACCTGATCAGCCGGAGCCCCCGTAGCATCCTCCCCGCTCGACCACGCCTGGGAAGGCTCCCAAGAAGTAGAAAACGCGAAAACCGCGCCCACAATAATGGGCACGGTCAAAAGCAACGACCATAGAGCGCGGGTGGTACGAGAAGTCATAGAAGAAAACTTATCTACCACCAGCGCCTTAATGGTCAAGGCGCACCGAGGGTGCGATTACTTCTTGGTTGCGTAAACTTCGCGAACGCGAGCGCCGAGCTCTTCGTCAACATTGGTCCAGTACTCGTAGACCTGCTGCTCAACCTGCTCAGAAACACCGCCCATTGCGTTGGTGATGTTGTCTACCAGGCGCTCCTTCTCACCGTCATCATATACCTCGCGGTACAGGATGCCAGCCTGCATGAAGTCATCATCATCCTGGTGCTTCACGTAAGGAGCACGAACCAAGTCGGTGCCGTGTGGATCTGGGTTGACGTAGAGGTCAGAAGCCTGGCCGTTAGGCTGAGCCGAGGTCTCACCGTCATCCAGGTAGCCAGCGCCCTTGCCGTAGCGGTTAGGGCTGTACACAGGGTCATTCTCGTTGTTAAACAAGAAGGCCATTGAGCCCTCGTGCTCGTAGGTATTGACCTTGTCAGCGTTTAGTGGCTGGTTTACAGGCAGCTGCTTGTAGTTCGCACCAATGCGGTAACGCTGCTGGTCAGCGTATGCGAAGGTACGAGCCTGAAGCATGCGGTCTGGGGAGAGGCCAACGCCAGGAACCAAGTTGGAAGGATCCAGAGCAACCTGCTCAATCTGAGCGAAGAAGTTGCGTGGGTTGCGGTTCAGTACGAAGTAGCCCACGTCATGCAGTGGGTAATCCTTCTGGGACCAGGTCTTGGTCAGATCGAATGGGTTCCAGCGATAGTTCTCTGCGTCCTCGAAAGGCATGATCTGGACCTTAACGTCCCAGATTGGGTAGTCACCCTGCTCAATCGCGTTGTGCAGATCCTCACGGTGGTAGTCAGCGTTCTTACCAGCCATCTCCGCTGCCTCAGCATCGGTGAAGGTCTCCCAGCCCTGACGGGTCTTGAAGTGGTACTTGATCCAGACTGGCTTGCCCTCTTCGTTGATCCACTGGAAGGTGTGGGAGCCGAAGCCGTCCTGGTGACGGGAGGTCTTAGGGGTACCGCGGTCACCCATCAAGTAGGTGACCTGGTGAGCGGACTCAGGAGTACGGGTCCAGAAGTCCCACTGCATGTCAGCGTCACGCAGGCCGTTGTTGCCAAGACGCTTCTGGGAGTGGATGAAATCTGGGAACTTCATGCCGTCGCGCAAGAAGAAAGTTGGGGTGTTGTTACCCACGATGTCGTAGTTGCCGTCTTCGGTGTAGAAGCGGAGTGCGAAACCGTGAACGTCACGCCAGGTATCAGGGGAGCCCTGCTCACCAGCAACGGTGGAGAAACGAACCATCATTGGGGTGACGGTGTCCTTCTGGAACAGCTTTGCCTTGGTGAACTCAGAAACATCTTCGGTGATGTGCAGTTCGCCGAATGCGCCGTGACCCTTTGCGTGAGGGGTACGCTCTGGGACGCGCTCACGGTTGAAGTGAGCCAGCTTTTCAATCAGGTGGATGTCATTAAGGACGTTTGGGCCCTGTGGACCAGCGGTGATCGAGGTGTTCTCGGATGGGACAGGCTGACCAGATGGGCTAGTTGAATTGCCCTGGCCAGCGACACGCTCGCCCTTGTTCAGTACTTCATCAGCAGCAGACATTTGTGCTCCTAAGTAGTCGGGTTGATTGTCTTGGGGTGCTTCCTATTCTAACCCCGTTTATAAACTTCGGCAAACAATAAGCGAAGATTTATACGTTTTACCCAATATTCTCCGGAACAATTGAAAAGATCTCCATATCACCCCAGTTGAGCGCGTTTTCAACGCGGATTCATCTCCAACTTTTGACAGGATTACCACCATACGGATGACCCCCTATGTGGCTGGTAGATTCATAGAGGTGAATTCCAACCATGGGCGCGATGATGCGCGCGTTACTGAGCTTGCCCTGCAAGCCGGTCGCGGCGATCGCAGCGCACTCACGGAATTCATCCGCGCCACCCAGGATGACGTGTGGCGCCTGCTTGCACATTTGGGAGGCCCCGAAATAGCCGATGACCTCACGCAAGAAACTTACCTGCGCGTTATTGGCGCGCTTCCCCGCTTTGCCGCTCGGTCATCAGCACGCACCTGGCTACTATCTCTCGCACGTCGCGTGTGGGTGGACAACATCCGCCACGACATGGCCCGGCCACGAAAATCCGCCACCGAATATGAAGATGCCACCGCCGAGTCAGCATCCCCCGAAAACTCCTCTGCGTGGGCCGAGTGGATCGATGCTCGCGCGCTGATCGATGCCCTGCCGGAGGACCGCCGCGAAGCGCTGATTCTCACCCAAGTCCTCGGCTACACCTACGAGGAAGCCGCAAAGATTGCCGGAGTTCGTGTGGGCACCATCCGCTCCCGAGTCTCCCGCGCGCGCAAAGACCTGATTGAAGGCTCCTAACTGAAGGCCGGTAATTCTCAGCACCAGTCAATTGTTACGAAACATTGACACTGCCCGGTTTCCACCCCACTAGCTGGCACATCACCACTAAGACCTCCCAGAAACGGCAATCATTTACTACTTTTCCGGATGGCATAGACCACCACGCCTAGTAGATTTGATGTGTTATACGGCTTCTTTAGCGAGAAGCCCGTTATTTTTGCATTGAAAATTTGTTGGTATTCAGCCGACCGCGAGACGTGGGCAAATAGCCATTGTTGGCAATGAGTACCTGCGTTTTGCGCGAGAAAAATTAATCGATTTGGAGTTGTCTTTCCATGATTAAACGCGCATTGGGAATTTCCATGGCGTTTGTTGGCGTCCTTGTGGGCGCCGGTTTTGCTTCCGGCCAGGAAGCGATGCAGTACTTCGTTTCCTTTGGTGAGATGGGTCTGTGGGGCGTTCTCGTCGCCGCCGTCTTGACCACCATCACGGGTATTGCCGTCTTGCAGCTTGGCTCCTACTTCCAGGCAAACGAGCACACCGCGGTTTATGACCGCGTCTCTGGTCCGATTACTTCCAAGATTTTGGACATCGGCACCCTTATCACTTTGTTCAGCATTGGCTTTGTCATGTTCGCCGGCGCTGGATCAAACCTGGCGCAGCAATTCGATGGCCTCCCAATTTTCGTGGGCGCACTCATCATGCTGATTCTGGTGCTCCTGACTGGTCTATTGAACGTGGACAAAGTGACCGCTGTTATCGGCGCAATCACCCCAGTCATCATCATTTTGATCGTCGGTGTCACCGGCTACACCCTGCTTACCACCGACCTGGATATTGCTGCGGCACATGATTATGCGGTCAACAACGTTGACGGTCCACTGCCGAACTGGTGGCTGTCTGCCATGAACTACACCGGCTTGAACATCATGTGTGCGGTATCCATGGCGATTGTTATTGGCGGCAACATTTTGGATAACCGTGCTGTCGGTCTGGGTGGCGTTTTGGGTGGCCTGACTACCTTGCTGCTGCTTGCCCTGCTGGTTTCTTCGCTGTTCTTTGTCGCACCAGAGGTTAACGGCACTGACCTTCCAGTTCTTGCCCTCATTAACGGTATTAACCCTGCCTTGGGTTACATCATGACCTTCGCTGTCTTCGGCATGATCTTCAATACCGCGGTGGGCATGTTCTACGCGATGGCAAAGCGTTTGACCCGCGATAAGCCTGAACGGTTCTACATCGTTTACGTCATCGCTTGTCTCATCGGCTTTGTTCTCTCTTTCGTCGGCTTCCAGTCTCTGGTGTCCACCGTTTACCCAATTCTGGGCTACATCGGCATCTTGATGATTGCTGTGATGTCCTTCGCTTGGTTTAAGAACCGCAACAAGGTGAAGACTGAAACGGACCGCCGCATGCGCGCCCGCAAGCTGGTTGCACGCAAGCTGGACCCACGCAAGCGCTTTACTAAGAAGAACGAGCGTGAACTGACCAAGCTGGCCAATGAATCCAACATGGACACCCCAGAATTCGTCGAAGTTGTCTCTGATGAGGTTCTCGACGAGCTCGAGTCCGATACTGAGCTGGAAGACTTTGACCGTGAGGACCCAGCGCCTTCAGTCACCTACGTTCAGCACACCAAACCAGTTATTCCTGCAATCGACGAAGCAGACACGACGTCAGCAGCTCCAGCAACTGCAGCAGCATCTGGCGCTACTGCTGAAACATCAGCAGGCAGCAACGCCGCACCTGTTAATGCACCGGTTGGTAATCCGGACACTGCAGTCGATGCAGCTGCCGCACCAACCACTACGCCGGATGCAGATCTTGATTTCGGTGGACAGGAAGATCCAACCGCGACGCAAAAGAGCTAGCTAGTTTCCGCGAAAGCGTGGAACGAAAAATCCACCTGGATTCGCTCTCATCATGAGTAACGTTTCAGGTGGATTCTTGTATTACGAGCCTGCCGAGCCTTTTCGGAATTCCGTTCCCGGCAAGGCTCTGGTTTTAGACCAGCAGTTCAGCAATCTGGATGGTGTTCAGTGCAGCACCCTTGCGTAGGTTGTCACCGGCGACTACTAGGACAAGGCCCTTGTTGTCATCGGCGGACTGGTCCTGGCGGATACGGCCAACCAGTACTTCATCAATGCCGGTGGCTTCCAATGGGGTTGGGACGTCAACTACCTTGACGCCGGCAGCAGTGCCGAGAGCTTCAAGCGCCTGCTCAGGGGTGATTGCGGAATCAAACTCAGCGTGGATGGTCATGGTGTGACCAGAGAAGACAGGCACGCGCACGCAGGTACCAGCAACGCGTAGCTCAGGAAGCTCCAGAATCTTGCGGGACTCGTTGCGCAGCTTCTGCTCTTCATCGGTTTCACCGGAGCCGTCATCCACCAAGTTGCCAGCAAATGGCAACACGTTGTACGCGATTGGCGCGACATAAGGAGCGGTGTCCTCAACCTGCAGTGCGGTACCGGTGCGCGCCAAGTCAACGTTGTGCTCACCAATCTGGTCAACCTGCTTAACCAGTGCCTCAACACCAGCGATGCCGGAACCAGAAACAGCCTGGTAGGAAGAAACGTGCAGGCGATTAAGACCAGCGAGGTTAGACAGTACCTTCAGCACTGGCATAGCAGCCATGGTGGTGCAGTTTGGGTTCGCGATAATGCCCTTAGATGGGTTCTGCGCCGCATGTGGGTTGACCTCAGCCACGACCAAAGGAACCTCTGGATCCTTGCGGTAAGCAGAAGAGTTATCCACTACGGTTGCACCCGCAGCAGCGAAGACTGGAGCCCACTGCTTGGAAGTGGAACCACCAGCGGAGAACAGTGCGATATCAACGTCAGCGACGGATTCTTCGGTGATCTGTGAAAGGTCTTCAACAACAATCTTCTCGCCACGAAATTCCAACTCAGTACCAGCGGAACGTGGTGAAGCGAAAAAGCGAACCTTGTCAGCTGGGAAGTTACGCTCTTCCAAAATATCGCGCATAACTTGGCCAACCTGCCCGGTGGCACCAACTACTGCCAAAGTGGTCATGATTTATCTACCCTGTCTTTTTAAATCTTTTGTGTGTGCGCCAAGCCTTTCACAAGGCTCACGCGGAATCTAGAGCCTATCGGCCGGTGCCTGCGTAGACGGCTGCTTCTTCTTCGCCGCCGAGCTGGAACTTCTCATGCAGGGCGCGTGCGGAACGGTCAAGGTCTGCCTCGCGGACGAGGACGGAAATACGGATTTCAGAAGTGGAAATCAGCTCAATGTTCACATTCACATCACGCAGTGCCTCAGTGAAATCAGCGGTCACACCCGGGTGCGACTTCATACCAGCACCAACCAAGGAAACCTTGCCCACCTGGTCATCGTAGAGAACATTGCCCCAGGAGAATTCTTCCTTCATCTTGGACAAAATTTCCATGGCACGTGGGCCATCGGTGCGCGGGCAGGTGAACGTGATGTCAGTCTTGCCGTCTTCCAAAGAGGAAACGTTCTGCAACACCATGTCAATGTTGATCTCAGCATCTGCGACCGCACGGAAGACCTTTGCGGCCTCACCAGGCTGGTCAGGAATGCCCAAGACGGTGACCTTGGCTTCGGACTTGTCAGTTGCTACACCAGTAAGTACTGCTTCTTCCATGGGAATATCCTCCATTGAACCGGCAATCAGCGTGCCGGCATCATTGCTGTATGACGAACGAACTCGAAGTGGAACATTAAACGCACGCGCGTATTCCACGCTGCGCAGGACCAGAATCTTGGAACCAACCGCTGCCATCTCCAGCATCTCCTCAAAGGAGAGCTTCTCCAGCTTCTGCGCGTTAGGAACAATGCGTGGGTCAGCGGTGTAGACACCATCAACGTCTGAGTAAATCTCACACACATCAGCGTTCAACGCTGCGGCAAGTGCAACCGCCGTGGTGTCGGAGCCACCGCGGCCCAAGGTGGTGACGTCGCGAGTGTCCTTATTAACGCCCTGGAAACCAGCCACAATACAAATGCGGCCCTTTTCCAGTGCTTCTTGCAAACGTCCCGGGGTGACATCAACAATGCGGGCATTGCCGTGGCGCTCAGTGGTGAGCACGCCTGCCTGGGAACCGGTGAAAGACTGCGCGGTAGCACCCAAAGATTCCACGGCCATGGCTACTAGCGCGTTAGAAATGCGCTCACCAGCGGTGAGCAGCATGTCCATCTCGCGCTGCGGCGGAACCGGGTTGACCTGTGCCGCAAGGTCCAGCAGTTCATCGGTGGTGTCACCCATGGCGGAGCAGACAACAACCACGTCATTGCCTGCTTTTTTCGTCGCTACAATTCGCTCTGCCACTGCGCGAATACGTTCGGCTGACTCCAGGGAGGAGCCTCCGTACTTTTGAACGATGAGGGCCACGTCGTGTTGCCGCCTTTCGCCTTGTCCTTTTATTTGCCAGTGGAAATTTTACGTTGTTTCGGCCGCCGTCACCGACTTCTTTTCATTCACCTCACCAGTTTGGTGAGCGCAAATTATGTAATATGTGCGGTGACGTCGAACAACTGCTCAATTTCTATCACTGAGTAGTCAAATTCCTATCGTACAGGTTTAGTTTCTTTCTCCATAGTCCACACCCGCATTTTTGGGATCAATATTCCATTGACTGAAACAGCTTTTGCTTCAAGGAGGCATCGTCAAGCACTGGGCCAAGCGCTGGCGACACCTGAAGTCTTATAATCTTGTCCCTCCATTTCCTCCACCACTGGTTTTTCACTACGGTATAGGGCGTGCTTTCAAACCTCATCGCAATCGCATTTGCCCTGGCATCGGCACTTGTTATTGCATGGGGCACCGTGGTTCGGCAAAGAATCGCCGAAAACGCCGACCGTTCGGTCATGCGCACCGCCATGGCCAGCCCGCTGTGGTGGATTGGTACGGCCAGCGCCGTTATCGCCTATGGGCTGCAACTTATTGCGCTTGGCTTTGGCACCTTATTAATTGTTCAGCCCATTTTGGTGCTGTCTTTAATGTTTACGTTGCCGCTGGCGGCCTGGTATCAGGGCCGACGCATGTCATCTGAAGAGCTCATTTGGTGCAGCCTGCTCACCATTTCCGTGGGCGTCATTTTGGTCTTTGGCCGCCCCACCGGCGGCGTTACTTCCCCACCGCTGGAGCGATGGCTTCCGTCTTTCGCGCTCGGGCTTGCCGCTATGGTGTTTTTCAGCGTCCTTGCTCAGCGCATCCGCTCGCAACGCGCTCTGCTGCTCGGCGTGGTCTGCGGCATTTTGTACGGCTTTGTTGCGGTTCTTTCCAAAGCCGTGGTGGACACCCTCATGGAATCTGGCATCAACGGGCTGTTGACCTCTTGGCCTTTCTACACCCTGGTTATCGCCGCTGGCAGCGGCACAGTCTTGCAGCAATATTCTTTCCACGCCGGCCCGCTTAAACACTCCTTGCCGGCCATGAAAATCATTGAACCACTCATCGCATTCACCTTGGGCTACACCGTATTAAGCGAGCAATTCCAGGTTCACACGTTCTTCGGCTGGACGGTTATGGTCTTTGCGGTTGCCACCATGGTTTTTTCCACCATCGCGCTGTCCCAAAAGCCAATGAGCACCCTGCCGCGGGTCAGAGTTTCTTCCGAACCGCATGAGGCCCGCACCACCGAAGCAGGACGGTTAGGGCATTCCGACTAGATTGCCCAGGGGAATACGGCGAGCATGTACGCCGAAAACCAGGTGCCGAAAAGGCACCAGCAGGAAACCAGAATCCAAGCGACCCAGTGCGGTAGGTGTTTGAGCGCGCCCCAGGCCCAAGGGATAAATAACAAGGCAGCGGGCAGCATCAGTCGGGGACGCGAGTGCATGACGCCATCTGACAACAAGACATTGGCGGCCAGGGCGAGTGAGAATAGCCAGGTCCCCACATCCACGCGACGCCAGGCCAAAATCAGGGCGAGTGGCACGCCAATAATCACCATGGTGGTGAGCAAATAGCCAGCATTTTCGGTTGAGGTAAGGGTTTGCAGCATCCATTTTCCGGTAGCCAGGCCAAAATCGAAGCCGGTATTCCAGTGCTTTTCCTGAGTGCCAAAATAGCCGCCCACGTGCGCAAGTTGCGCCGAAGCCCACCAGATATATCCGATCAGTGGCAGTACTGAGACGATCACGGCCGCCCAGGCTTTAATGGACTTGCGCGCATAAAGAAAAACCATGATGGCCAATACGGCAACCAATGCGATTGCGGTGATACGAACAAACGCCAAGGCAAAGATAACCCCGCAAGCTATCCACCAGCGTTTATCCACCAAAGCAACCAGCGCCCACACCGCCAGCGCGCCGAAGAGCGCTTCGGTATAAGGCATGTTGAACACAATCGACATGGGCGCTGTGGTTGCCACAATCGCCGCAGCACATTGCCCGGCGCGGCTATAACCCCAGCGTGCCACCAGTGCCATGACCCCGGCGGCTAGAAATACTGTGGCTACAAAGTTGAACAAGATTCCGGCAAGGGAATAATCCAGACCCGTCGCCATATGAATCAACCGCATGATCATGGGAAATGCCGGGAAAAAAGCCAGCCGGATTTCCTCAGCCGGGTCCTCGCCGATGGTGCCAGCAAAATAGCCTTCGCCAGCAATGCCAACATAGTGCGCGGCGTCCCATTTGTTGAGCAGACCCCACACGTTGTCTTCATTGACCGTTGCCAATATCGCCAGCATGCTAATTCGCAGCAGGGTTCCAGCAAACACAATGGCAATGGCCAACAACCAGCCAGTCAGTCCGGGCCCCAGAGCATTTTTGCTTGCCGATGCCCCCTGTGCGCGAAAGCCCGGCCATTTATCCAGGCCTAGTTTCTGCACCAGACTGCGCGGGGATCGCGCGGGCGCAGCACCGGATGCGGGCTCGGGAGCGCTTTCAGGCACATCGCCTACGCGGGTCGCTTCGCCTATATGCGACGTATCGCCAGTGTTCGCCTCAGTCGGGGTCGGCCGTTGACTCATAGTGCTAAATCGTAGCTTGCCCCCATAGCTTCCAATCTCACCCCGGGGTTGTGGCAGTAATCAGCACAAACTTTAACCAGTATACGAAACGGTTTTCCCACAATATGAGATGTCGCAGGTGCACGCACAGGGGGTAACAACATCTGACCCCTATGCCGGAGGTCACAGCATGCGCTAGGATTGTGCGCATGACTTACCGGGCACGGCAACTCCTTCTTTGCCGCGGCGGGTTCCAGTAGTCGTCTTCAGTACGACCGGCGCCCCGTCGCGGAGTTTGTTCTGCCGGTCGTACGACCCGGAAAATTTCAGATGTTGCCCCATTAAGATGGGACTCGGGCACTAGACCCGGATAGATAAAACGAACACACACGTCACCAACATCTGGCTCTTACAAAGAAGGAATTTATCCCCCATGTCTCCTAAAGACTCATTCATTTCTGCTCCGCGCGAAATCACCACTCCATCTGGCCCACGCCGTGAGGGACAGCCAGCATGGAACAAGCAGCGCGCCTCCTCCATGCCGGTAGACCGCTACCTGACTTTCGCCCAAGAAGTTGAAGACATCACTCTGCCGGATCGCACCTGGCCAGATAAGAAGATTGAAGTTGCACCACAGTGGTGTGCAGTTGACCTGCGTGACGGCAACCAGGCACTGATTGACCCAATGTCACCAGCACGTAAGCACCGCATGTTCGAACTGCTGGTCAAGATGGGCTTCAAGGAGATTGAGGTTGGCTTCCCTTCTGCCTCCCAGACTGACTTTGACTTCGTACGTGAAATCATTGAGCAGGACCTGATTCCAGAAGATGTCACCATCCAGGTTCTGGTGCAGGCGCGTGAGCACCTGATTCGCCGCACTTTTGAGGCTTGTGAAGGCGCAAAGAACGTTATTGTTCACTTCTACAATTCCACCTCTAAGCTGCAGCGCCGCGTAGTATTCCGCAAGGATCGAGCAGCTATCAAGCAGTTGGCAACGGATGCTGCTGAACTGATTAAGACCATTGCCGTGGACTACCCAAATACCAATTGGCGCTGGGAGTACTCCCCAGAATCCTTCACTGGTACCGAGCTGGATTTCGCCGTCGACGTGTGCAACGCCGTGGTGGACATCATGGAAGCTACGCCAGACAACCCTATGATCATCAACCTGCCTTCCACGGTAGAGATGATCACCCCGAACGTCTACGCAGACTCCATCGAGTGGATGCACCGCAACTTTGCAAAACGTGATTCCATCATCATGTCGCTGCACCCACACAATGACCGTGGTGAAGGCGTTGCTGCGGCAGAACTGGGCTACCTGGCTGGTGCTGACCGCATTGAAGGCTGCCTGTTCGGCAACGGTGAGCGCACCGGCAACGTTGACCTGGTGACTTTGGGTCTGAACATGATGACCCAAGGCGTGGATCCACAGATTGATTTCACGGACATCTCCGGTATTCGTTCCACCGTTGAGTACTGCAACCAGCTGCGTGTTCCTGAGCGCCACCCATACGGCGGCGACTTGGTCTTCACCGCGTTCTCTGGTTCCCACCAGGACGCCATCAACAAGGGTATGGACGCCCTGGCGGATTCCGTTCGCCCAGGTGCTACCAACACCGATGTCACCTACGAAGAGCTGCGTGAAACCACCTGGGAGGTTCCTTACCTGCCGATCGATCCAAAGGATATCGGCCGCGACTACGAGGCTGTTATTCGCGTGAACTCCCAGTCCGGCAAGGGCGGCGTCACCTACATCATGAAGACCGATCACGGTATCAAGATGCCACGTGCGATGCAGCCAGAGTTCTCTTCCGTTGTTCAGGCCATCACGGATGCTGAGGGCGGCGAGGTCAACTCCAAGCAGATGTGGGATGTGTTCAACCAGGAATACCTGGAGCGCACCACTCCGCTGGAAGTAACTGCGTTTGAGATCGATAACGCGGACAGCGAAGACAAAGACGCATCCGTTGCTGCCACCGTTATTTACAACGGCAAGGAAACTCAGATTTCCGGCACCGGCAACGGCCCAATTGCGGCTTACGCGAATGCGCTGGAGAAGCTGGGCATTGACTTCGAGGTTCTGGAGTACAGCCAGCACGCACGTTCTGCTGGTGATGACGCGGAAGCTGCTTGTTACATTGGCGCCGATGTCAATGGCATGAAGATGTGGGGCGTTGGTATCGCCGGCTCCACCACCCGTGCATCCCTGCGCGCCATGACCTCTGCAGTCAACCGCGCTCTGAGCTAATAAGCAACGAGTCAATTAACACCTTTCAAAGCTAAAACCGTGGCATAAACAAGCCGCGGTTTTAGCCTTTGTTCCTAAAGCTTCGAAGTTTCGACCCAAAGCGTGGCCGAACACTGTGAAGTTTGAGGTGTGAACTACAATTATGCCGATGACTAGCACGCACGACGAACAGCGACCTGGCCGCCACACGGTCACCAGGTCGCGCCGTGCTGCTTCCGCCCGCAAGGCCGCCGAGAATTCTGAGAAGCCTCAAAGCACTGAGAAGACTCCAGAATCCCGTCCGATTCCGGGCTCGTGGCCAGCGGCCAAGCCTTCGGGCGATAAGCCTGGTGAAGTAAAGCCCGGTGAAGTAAAACCCAACGAGAACAAGCCCGATGAGGAACAGCAGTCGGCACAGCCTTCTGATCACAGTGAGGGCCAAGAGCAGCGCCGTCAACGCCAGCCCAGTGAGGCTGAGCTTGCTCGACGTGAGGCAGTAGCTAAATTCCCGTTTGTCGCAGTCACCTTGGGCGCTTCGGGTATTCACCCGTCGACGTCGCGCTTGATTTCTTTTGATGCCGTCACCTACAACGCTGACGGTGAAATCGGTGAGGCGACCCATATTGTCTTTAGCCCGGATTCTGATCCGGGACCAAAGCACCAGCATGGACTCACCCATGAGGAAGTCGCGGCGGGCATTCCTTTTTCTAAGGCTCTCAAGCGCGTTGACCGCGTGGTCGATGGCCGCACACTCATCGTGCATGATGCCACGGTGACATGGGGTTTCTTGGTCTCTGAAGCACGCCGCGCGATGACCGCTGCCGCGCGTCAAAACCGCTCCCGCAACCGTAATAATCGCAACCGTTCACGCCGCATCAAGGTCGGCCACATCCCGCGCCCAAAGGACATCATTGACACCTTGGCAACCGCGCGTCGGCACGAGGTAGTACTTCAAGATGTTCGTTTAGCTGCCGTTGCTATCGCCAGTGGCATTCCGACCACACCGCCAACCGCGAATGTAGAGCGCGCGCAGCGCCCAGCAGAAGACACCGCACGTGAAGAGACTTCCCTGCTGTGGCAGCTGTACAAGCAGCAGTCGCAGCGCGGCGAGGTAGTGTGTTTGGAACCAAGTGAGCTGCGCGCCGATAAGTTCGGGCTGCAGCGGTCCCATATTCGTGTCGATGCCATGGAAGCACCACGCATGCACCACAACCCGGGTCAATACACCCCGGGCCGTGAGCTGGTCCGCGGCATGGAGTTTGTCGTGGCACCCGAAATCGCGATGGACCCAGACATCATCATTGAAGCCGCCATGCGCGAGGAAATGAACTACACGGAAAAGCTATCCCGTGAAACGTCTGTGGTGATTTGCAATATCACCACTGACCTCGTGGGCAAGGCCATGCACGCGGACCGCAAGGACATCCCGCTCATGAGCGATGAAGCATTCTTGGCTGCTCTCGAACGCATCCAGGAAGCCGGTCCGGAGCCCGTCGTAGAAGAAAAGCCCACCACTGCTCCACGTCCGCAGCGCCGCAACCCGAATTCCAGCTCCGCACCGCGCCGCAGCAACAATTCTGGAAAGCCCGCCAACTCTGGCAACGCCGGTGGCAATAGCGATAACACCGACGGTGAGAACAACAACCGTCCGCAGCGTAAATCCACGCGCCGGCGCCGTCGCCGTCGCGGTTCCAACCCTAATAACCAGGGACAGAACAAGAATCAAAACCAGAGCCAAGGCCAAGGCCAGCAGCAGAGCAACAAGCCACAGGGGTCCGATCAAGGCTCAAACCAGGGGTCTAAGCAGGGCTCTAACCAAGGTTGTAACAACGCATCCCAGCAGCCCAAACCTGGCCAGAACCAAGGTGGTGCAAACGCTGGCGGTGGCAACCAGGGCGGTGGCAAGTCCAGCAACCGCAGGCGTCGTCGCGGAGGGCGCGGTGGTCGCAACCGGAACAGGCCGCGTAATCAGGACAACCGTGGCCAGGATGGAAATGCATCGGCAAGCAAAGGCTCTTCCGACAACTAGTTCTTGGAGTACTAGGTCTGCTCGAGACCGCTGATTGTGCGATTGCGTGTGTGAAATTTTTGCATCGGGGCAGATTCTCGCTCGGCGCGAGTGCTGCAATATAACGTTGCGGCTGTGATTCCGACTAGCCTAGAACCATGAGTATTCAACTGCCGCGACAAGTAAAAAAGTTACGCGCTAATGCCGCAGTGACTGCAGCACGTTTAGCCACATTCGCATCCCGTGCGACCGGCCGCGGCGCCGGCGGCATGATTGGTGGACTGGTTGCACGCGCAATCGATCCCAACATCATGGCGCAGTTAGCGGGTGAGCGTCCCGCAGTACTGGTGACCGGCACCAACGGTAAATCCACCACCACGCGCATGCTAGCGGCAGCCATGCGCACCAAATACCAGGTTGCTACCAATGATGGTGGTGACAACATGGATGCCGGCATTGTCTCCGCGCTGATGGCCGGGGCGGATGCCTCCCACATCGTGCTGGAAGTAGATGAACTGCACATCCCGCACGTGGCGAAGTCCATGAATACTCAGGCGCTAGTACTGCTAAACCTTTCACGCGACCAGCTGGATCGCGTGGGCGAAATCAACAAGATTGAGCGTGCGCTGCGCGGTGCGGTGGAAGATAATCCGGATATGCTGGTCATCGCTAACTGCGATGATGTGCTGATGACTTCGGTGGCTTATGACGCGAAGAATGTCATTTGGGTATCGGCGGGTGCTGCCTGGTTGGGAGATTCGGTCAGTTGCCCACGCACCGGCGGGCACATCGTACGCACCGATGATGACTGGTACGCGGTGAAAAAGCTTGCCGATGGCCGCGAGTTCCGCCGCCCCACCCCAACCTGGGCAGTCGATGACAACGGCATGCTCACCCCAACCGGTGAAAAAGAATTGAACCTTTCTCTGCCTGGCCGCGCGAACCGCGGCAATGCCACCCAGGCAGTATCCGCGGCGGTGGAGGCCTTCGAAGTCAACCTCGATGACGCTATTGGGGCAGCTGAGCAAGTTGCTGATGTGGCCGGGCGCTACTCCACCATCCGCCGTGGCAACCATGAGATTCGCCTGCTTTTAGCCAAGAACCCAGCGGGTTGGCAAGAAGCACTGTCCATGATTGACCGCAGCGCCGATGGCCTAGTGATCGCCACCAACGGCCAGGTCGCCGACGGCGTCGACATGTCCTGGCTGTGGGACGTGAAATTTGAAGACTTTGAAGACCTCGCAGTCAAAGCCGCCGGTGAGCGCGGCACAGACCTTGCAGTGCGCCTGGTTTATGCCGACATCACGCATGAACTTATCCCCGACCCAGTTCAAGCAATTGATTCCTGCCCGCCGGGACGCGTGGAAGTGCTTGCCAATTACACCGCGTTCCGCGATTTGAAAAAGGCCCTCGAGCGCCAGGAAAAGGAGTCCTAATGACTATTGAGCTCAACATTGGTCTTGTCTTGCCCGACGTTCTGGGCACTTATGGCGATGACGGCAACGCGCTGGTCCTGCGGCAACGCGCCCGCATGCGCGGCTGGAAAGCAGAATTTCACCCCATCAATCTGGGCGAGGCAATTCCAGAAAACATGGATCTTTACACCGTCGGCGGCGGCGAGGATACCGCGCAGATTTTGGCGGCCGAGCACCTGCTCAAGCACACCGGCCTTTCCCGCGCAGCCCAGGCTGGGCGTCCAATCTTTGCGGTCTGTGCCGGCCTGCAGGTCCTTGGTGAGTCCTTCCGCGCCTCAGGCCGTGTGGTTGATGGCTTAGGGCTTATCGATGCCACCACCACTCCCCTAGCCAACCGCGCCATCGGCGAAGTTACGTCCACCCCAACTGGTGCCGGTTTCACTGAGGGGCTGACCGAACCACTCACTGGTTTTGAAAACCACTTGGGCGCGACCATCCTCGGCCCATCGGCGCAGCCTTTGGGCACGGTCACCCGCGGTATCGGCAACTCAGATGAGTCCGCCACCGCTGACTTACGCGACGGCGAAGACCAGCGCCGCGGCGAAGGTGCAGTGCAAGGCAGCGTCATTGCCACCTACATGCACGGTCCATGCTTGGCGCGTAACCCGCAGCTCGCCGATCTGCTATTGGCAAAAGCCACCGGGCAGAGCATGGATGAGCTGGAGCCGTTGGATCTGCCGGCCATCGGCAAGCTGCGTGCGGAAAGGCTAAGAGCCTAAACCTCCTGTTCCTGCGGTGGTGTCCTGAGTATTTAGGGACACCACCGCTTTTTGCTAGTAACCTGCGAAGAATGAGTATGCGTGAAGGTGGTGGACCGCGAGGCGCGCGCGTGTCCAAAGCGGACCATGAAGCCCAACGGGAAATCAACCGTCAAGCGCCAAAAATCAAAGACCTTGGCTCGCGCATCTTTGCGCTGTTTAAGCCCTACCGCGCGCAGATTTCCATCCTCATTGTCATGGTGCTGCTCTCCGCGGCGCTGGGCATTATCCCGCCGTTGATCACCCAACGTGTCTTTGATGACGGCCTGTTCCCGGAAACGGGCGGGCCGAATATGCCGGTGCTGCTGCAGTTGGTGGGACTGATGCTGGGCATTTTCATCATCACGCAAATCATTGCCGTGGTGCAGACCTACTACACCGCGCGCGTGGGCAACCGCGTCATGGGCGATTTACGCATCCAGCTTTTCGCGCACCTGCAGTCCATGGAGCTGGCGTTTTTCACCCGCACCAAGACTGGCGTTATCCAATCCCGTCTGCAAAATGATGTCGGCGGCGTGGCTGGTGTGCTGTCTAATACTGTCTCCAGTGTCATTGGCAACACCGTCACGGTGATCTCAGCTTTCATCGCCATGGTGCTGCTGAGCTGGCAGCTGACCATTATCGCGTTCATTGTTCTGCCCTTCTTGGTGTGGGGCCAACGCCGCGTGGGCCAGATTCGCGCGAAGATTGCTGGGCAAACCCAGGAATCATTGTCGGAGATGTCCGCGATTACGCAGGAAACATTGTCTGTCTCCGGTGTGCTGCTGGCTAAGACTTATTCGCGTCAAAGCTCTGAGATTGAGCGCTATTCGGATGAGAACGCGCACCAGATTACGTTGCAGGTGCGCCAGGCAATGAGCGGCCAGATCTTCTTCGGCATGGTCAACGTATTCATGTCTGCCGTGCCAGCGATTGTGTACCTGGTTTCTGGCTGGCTGTTAAGTGCCGGCAGCAGTGGTTCCTTCGCTTTCGGTGAAGCTGGCATTACGGCCGGCACCATCGTCGCGTTCACCACCGTCCAATCACGCCTGCTGTTTCCCATGATGGGGCTTATGCGCGTGGCACTGGACCTGCAAACATCCTCGGCGTTGTTTGCGCGCATCTTTGAGTACTTGGATATGAAACCAGCGATTGTGGACGCCCCGGACGCCAAGTCGCCTTCCGATGAACCGGGCAAAGCCGGGCACATCCAATTCGACAACGTCAGCTTTCGCTACGCGGATGCCTCCGCCGAGTCGCGCCCCACGTTGGACCGGGTGAGCTTTGATATTGAGCCAGGCCAATTCGTGGCATTCGTTGGTGCATCGGGTTCGGGCAAGACCACCATTGGCAATCTGGTGCCCAGGCTTTATGATGCCTCCTCCGGCACCGTTTCTTATGCCGGTGATGATGTGCGTGATTTGAAGCAAGAAGAGCTCATGGAACACATCGGCGTGGTGACTCAAGAGCCGTATCTTTTCCACGCCTCCATCGCAGAAAACGTGCGCTACGGCAAACCTGGTGCGACACAAGAAGAGATTGAAAAGGCCGCACGCCTGGCTAATATCCACGACACCATCACCAGCTTTGAAACCGGCTATGACACCGTCGTGGGTGAACGCGGCTATCGCCTTTCCGGCGGTGAGAAACAGCGCATCGCCATCGCACGTGTGCTGCTGAAGAACCCTCGCGTGCTGGTTCTGGATGAGGCCACCAGTGCGCTGGATACCGTTAATGAGCGCGCCGTTCAACACGCGCTCGATACCGCCGCGGAGGGCCGCACCACCATTGCGATTGCGCACCGCCTCTCCACGATTGAGGGCGCCGACCGCATCTATGTTGTTGACCGCGGGCAGATCATTGAATCCGGCACCCACGAGGAACTGCTGGACAAAGCCGGCGCTTATGCGCAGCTGTACTCGCAGCAAGCGACCTAAATGCTTCGCCTGCTGCGAAGGTTGACTGAACTAGACAGTCAACCTGCCCTGCAGCGCGCGCGACAGCGTTAGTTCATCGACGAATTCCAGGTCCCCGCCCAAAGGCATGCCTGATGCCAAGCGGGTGATCTTCAAATCCGGGAAATCACGCAGCAGGCGCACCAAGTATGCGGCAGTGGCTTCACCTTCCGTGTTCGGGTCGGTGGCCAAGATGACTTCGGTGACATCCGGGGTTTCATCATATTGCGGATTTTCTTTAGTGGAATCCGCCAGTTCACGGTCTGGCAGCACTCCACCGATGCGCTGCAGCAACTGGGAGATGTTCAAGTCCTTTGGCCCCACATTCGCCAGCGGATCTAGCGCCCCGCCCAACACATGGTAGCGGCCCTGGTATTCACCGGTGCGCTCAATAACCTGGATATCTTTCGGTTCTTCCACCACGCAGATGGTTCCGCGGTCGCGCTGCGAATTCACGCAAATGCGGCAGACGGTCTCGCGGGAGATATTGCAGCAGATTCGGCAGAAGGTCACGCCGTCGCGCACCGCGGTCAACGCGTTGGACAGGCGGTCAATATCTTCTGGGTCCATGTGCAGCACGTGGAACGCAATTCTTTGCGCGCTCTTAGGACCCACACCGGGAAGTCGCGACAGCTCATCAATGAGGTCTTGCAACGGTCCTTCAAACACGCCTAATAACGTCCCTTCATAAATAAATCACTGTCTATGGCGAAAACATCTAAAAGACCGTATCCGTTTCACTGTTGTAAAACGCACACGGTCTAAAAGTGGAAACTAGTTCAGCTTAGCCGAACAGGCCCTGCATTCCGCCATCGTTCATGCCCTGGGACAGTGGACCAATCTTTTCCTGTGCCAGCTGGCCAGCCTTCTCGTGTGCATCCTTGAATGCGCCGAAGACCAGGTCCTGTAGGGTTTCTACGTCTTCTGGGTCAACAACAGACTTGTCAATCTTCAGGTCAACGAGTTCTGCGCCGCCGGTCATGGTGACGGTAACCATGCCGTTGCCGGCGGTACCTTCAACATTGGTTGCGAGGATTTCTTCCTGCGCCTTCTGCAACTCTGCCTGCACGCGTGCAGCCTGAGCCAGAATGTCATTCATGTCTGGGGTTGGGTTTTCTGGAGTAGTCATTGTCTGCCTTCCATAAGGTGCGTTTGTTAGTGCTTTTCTATTGAATCAGTGTACCGATTTCCCCAGACGAGTCCCGGGAAAGTTGGCCGTGATCACTAACAGCCAACGCGCCCGCTGCCCCATCCTTAGAGCTTGCGGGCACCCAGCTCCTTTGCCAGCAATTCCATGGCCACTTCAGTGGCACTTCGCCGGTCCAACTGGCCTTGCTCGCGGGCGTCATCCATCATCTCGTTTTCTTCTGCCTCACGAGAATATCCACCACCCGCCGGCTCTCCGCCTGCTGCATTAGATTGCGGCGAAGCTGGCGCCGACTGCGGCCCACCAGCAGGTGACTGCGGTGCCGGTGTTGTCGGTGCAGCCTGCTGCGGCTGCGACTGCCCACCGAATCCACCAAAACCGCCCTGGTTCTGCCCAGAAATCTGTCCGGAGTTCTGCGCCGGCGCACTCGCTGCTTGATGTGCATCTTCTGGCGGCACCGAGTCATACTCTGGGTATTCTTCCGGCCCCGGGTCTGGCGGCAACGGGCTTCCGTCACTGAACGTATCCGAGTTACGCAGTTCTTCCTCGCGCTGCTGCGTCTGAGCCTTGGCCTGGGCAATTCGCGCACGCCAGTCCTGTGCCGGTTCCGCCTTTGCCGCCGGAGCCGCCGCAGTCGCATTGCCAGCTGCAGCCTGTGGCGCCGCCGACTGCTCTACCGCAGATTTGTTTGGTGCAGATTGGCTAGGAGCATGCTGTGGTGCCGGCTGCTGCGGCACGGAAGGCCGCTGTGTTGCTTGGTCAGGGGTCGACTGACCCGCCGTCGCGCCACCAAGCGCGCGTGGTGCGCCCCAACCTGAGGCCTGTTCCGGAGCTTGCTGAGCATCGGCGCTCTTCTGATTGTCGTGTCCGGTATTAGCCGAAGATTGTGGCGTTGGGTTTTCTACAGACTCATCCGCTGGCGTTGAGGAAGCGGGATTGTTGTAGTCCCTAGGACTCTCTGACTCCTGATCATCATCACCAGTTTCGCGTGAAGCGTTGCTTGTCGCATTCGGGTTCCAGGTCTCTGGTTTCTTCTTCTGCGCACTGAAACCTGCTGCTTCTGGATTCGTGCCCACGATGCAGTTGACCGCCAATTGGCGCCCGGCTTCTTCAGAGACAACCGCAACGACATCCTTGTTATTGGCCGACGCATTCAAGCGTTCCGCCAAAGCACCAGTGGTGTGCCCCAAGATCAACGTATCGTCTTTGAGTCCCAACACCCGTGCTTCGGTGAGCATGATGCCCGCAATCTTGTTGCGCTTAGACACGCTCGCACGCAGACGCTGCCAATCATTGCGCAGCTGTTCCACCAACTCATCCGGATCTGACGCCGCCGCAACCTGTGCGGTCTCCGCTGCCGGTTCAGCAGCAGGCTCAACAGATTGTTCTGCAACCGGTTGCGCACCAGGGGCTGTCGTAGGAGCTGGCTCGGCAGGCTTCTGAACTTCTTGAGATTCTTGAGCTTGCTCAGAAGGTTTTACAGTCTCCGAAGCAGAAGATTCATCGCTTGCATCCTGCGTGTGCGACTCTTGCTGCGCAGGCGCTTGCTGTGGAGCTTCTTGTGTCGGCTGCTGGCCGACCTGAGATGCAGACTGCTCCGGCACTTGCTGTTCCTGTGCTTGAGTCTGCTGCTCAGCATGTTGTTGTTCAGCGTTCTGTGGTTCAGGCTGATGCCACTGCGCAGGCTGTTGTTGAGCAGGCTGCTGCCACTGCGCGGCCTGCTGCTGCCGTGGCGCTTCTTGCGGCTGTGCAAGAGCGCTTTGCTGAGGCGCCTGTGCAGGTTGCTGTGTTTGCTGGGTAGACTGCTGCGCTGGCTGGTTAGGCAGCGACTGGTGCTGCCGTTGCGGCTGGCCGGCCTGGTTTTGTTGGCCGGGTTGTGCTTGCTCGCGCTTTTGGCCACGGCGGGCGGCGATCTCGGCGACGGCTTTTTGGGCGGCGGCAAGGCCGGAGGCCCCGCTGTTGGAGCTCGAACCAGACGCGGCTGCGGAGGACTGACCAGGCTGTCCAGGCTGTCCAGGCTGACCGGCCTGCTGGTTGTTGGTCTGAGGAGCACCTTGGGCGGGCGCGCTGGAGGCAGCGACATCGGTGGAGGCAGGCGCCATGACCAGGTGAGCGCACAGGATTTCTAGCAGCAGGCGTGGGGAGGTAGCGCCGCGCAAGGCACCGATTTGTTCGTTGACGGTGGCGGCATAGTGCGCCAGTTGGGCGCCATTGAATAGCTGCGCTTGTTCGGTGAGGGTTTGGCCGCGGTCTACTGGAGCATCGACAAGCCCGGCGGCAATCGCATCGGGAACGGCCTGCAAAATCATGAGATCGCGTAGACGTTCAAGCAAGTCGACGGCAAAACGGCGCGGTTCGTGGCCGGCCTCAATGACGGAATCGACGTGCTTAAACAGCGCGGCCTTATCGCCCTGCGCCAGCGCAGCGATGGTGTCGTCCAGCAAGGTGACATCCGTGACGCCCAACAGTGGACGCGCAATGTCATAGGTCAGACCGTTAGGACCCGAACCAGCAAGCAGCTGGTCCAGGATAGACAACGTGTCACGTGGGGAACCGCCACCGGCGGCAATGACCATCGGGTAGACGGAATCTTCAACAAACAGCCCTTCCGCAGCAACGGTGCGCTCCAGCAGGCCCTTCATCGCCGGAGGAGTCAGCAGGCGGAATGGGTAATGGTGCGTACGGGAACGGATGGTGCCAATGACCTTGTCCGGTTCCGTGGTCGCAAAAATAAAGATGAGGTGCTCTGGTGGTTCCTCAACAATCTTCAACAGGGCGTTAAAGCCTTGGTTGGTCACCATGTGGGCCTCATCGATGATGAAGATACGGTAGCGGGAATCCGCCGGCGCGTAATAGGCACGCTCACGCAGCTCACGCATGTCTTCCACAGAGTTATGCGAGGCCGCGTCCAGCTCAGTTACGTCAAGGTTGCCCGGGCCACCAGGAGCCAAGGAAACACAGCTGGCGCACTCCCCACACGGGGTTGACGTTGGCCCCTGAACACAGTTGAGCGAACGCGCCATAATGCGCGCGGATGAGGTCTTGCCACATCCGCGCGGACCGGAAAATAGGTACGCGTGATTAATGCGCCCTGAATCAAGTGCTGCTGAGAGCGGTTGGGTTACTTGTTCCTGCCCAACTACTTCAGCAAAAGTCGCTGGACGATATTTCCGGTATAAAGCCACAACGCTGATTCTACCTTCTTCGAATTGGGCTAGGAATCCGCCCGAGTCCAGTCCAAAATGTCAATGCCCTGTTCGGCAACAGCCTGCTGCACCGCAGGCACGCCTTCGTCCACGGCGTAGGCGTATTCAGCATCGGTGAGCATGACTACCTGCAATGCTAGTGTGAGCCGTTCTTCCTCTTGGACCTGCGGGGACGGACCGCCCCACAAATATGGGGCAATCAGCATGGCGTGGGAGACGGTGATATCAGCGGCGTTCTCCAGCGGGGAGGCAATATTAGGCAGCAGCACACCGGGTTGTGCAGGAAGCACCCCGCCGGCGCTTTCGAGTTTCTCTGCCACGCCCACTATCGCCGCGGCAACAGCCGCCTGCGGCGCGCGCGCCACGGCTAGCAGCTCACAGCGCACGGCCATCTCAGTTCCTTGCTTGACCAGCCCCGTGTTCACATCGGCGAACTGGGTGGTCACTGCAAGGTTTTGTTCATCATCTAACGCGGCCAAACCAAGCTGCCTGCCATTGACCTTCTTAAATTCCAGGTCAGCAGGGATTATCTGGTCTAGCCAAACAGCAGTTTCCTCGCGGTTAATTTAGGCACCTAACTTCTCAATTGCAGCGAGCAGAACACAGGTAGCCACACCATCCATGGCCTCTTCAACTTCTTCCTGCGGTGGCAGGGAAGGTGCCAAGCGGATGTTGCGGTCATTTGGGTCATCTAGTCCAGGGAAAGCAGAGCCTGCCTTGGTCAGCACAATGCCGGCGTCCTTCGCCAGCTCCCACACGCGGGAGGCAGTGCCGTCAATAACATCCATGGAGATGAAGTAGCCGCCTTCAGGCTTGGTCCAGCGTGCAACTTCGTATTCGCCGAGGCGTTCTTCCAGGATGTTCTGCACAGCGGTGAACTTTGGCGCAAGGATGCCGGAGTGCTTGCGCATCACAGCGCGCACGCCTTCAGCGGAGCCAAAGTAGTTCGCGTGCGCCAGCTGGTTGAGCTTGTTGGGGCCAATGCCGCGCGCATTCGCGATGGACAGGTACCAGTCCAGGTTCGCCTTGGAGGAAGCAAAGAAAGCCACGCCCGCACCGGCGAAGGTGATCTTCGAGGTTGAAGACAGCACCCAGAAGCGGTTCGGGTTGCCGGCCTTTTCAGAAATATCGAGCACGTCGATGATTTCTGGGAATTCCTCAGTCAGGGTGTGCACGGCGTACGCGTTGTCCCACATGATGCGGAAGTCCGGTGCGGCGGTCTCCATGGACGCAAGCTTTTCGATGCTCTCCTTGCTAAACGTCACCCCAGTCGGATTAGAGAACATTGGAACAGCCCACATACCCTTAACGGATGGGTCCTTGACCAGCTCAGCAATCGCGTCAACATCTGGGCCGTCCTCAAGCATTGGCACGGTGACGTTCTCAAAACCGAACTGTTCAGAGATGGTGTGGTGGCGGTCGTAGCCTGGCACCGGGCAGATCCACTTGCGCGCTTCATCCGCGAACCATGGCTGCTCAGAGTCATTGTTGCCGAATGCGCAAGACCAAGACACAAGGTCGAATCCTATGTTCAAGGAAGAAGAATCCGCGGCCAGCAGCTGCGCTGGGTTTACGCCGAGTAGCTCGCCCCATAGCTCACGGATATCCGCGATACCTTCAGCGTTTCCGTAGTTGCGCAAGTCCGCGCCGTTCTTGTCCTTGTAGTTATCCTTACCAGGCAATGCGAGCAGCTCATCAGCCAAATCCAGCTGCTCAGCGGATGGCTTACCGCGAGTGAGGTCAAGCTTGAGGCCCTTGGCCTTGAGCTCTTCATAATTCTTACGAGTGCGGTCAGCCAAATCCTTCAGCTGATCGGAGTCAAGTTCAAGCAGCGACATGAGACGAGCTCGCCTACCTTTCGGTTTAAGTGTAAGACCTTATTTGACGTCCAATAGTAGCTAATTACCACAACCGCTGTGCGCACATCCCCGCATTAGCGGGCGGCACACCGACTGCACCGAAAAGAAATACCCTAGGAGATATCTCCTAGGGTGAGCCTTAGAAAGTTAGACTGCCTCAACTTCATCAAATGAAGCTGTGTCAATAACAAATCGGAATTGCACGTCACCGGCAACTACGCGCTCATATGCGGCATCTACATCCTGGACGCCAACTTTTTCAATCATTGCGCTAAGACCGTGCTTCGCGCAGAAGTCGAGCATCTCTTGGGTTTCTCGGATGCCACCAATGTTGGAACCAGTAAGAACCTTACTGCCGGAGATGAGATTACCAAACCCGAGGCTTTGTTGCTCTGGCGGGAGACCAACTACAGCCATCACACCTTGCGGCTTGAGCAAGCTGAGATACTGGTTTACTGGAATGGATGCACTAATGGTGTTGAGGATGAAATCAAATTCACCAGCGTTTTCTTTAAAGAAGTTCTCATCTGAGGTGGCTAAGGTGCGGGAAGCACCAAGCTCCTTAGCTAGAGCTTCTTTACGCAGCGAACGGGAAAGAACAGTAACATCAGCGCCCTTCGCAGCGGCGATTTGAACACCCATGTGGCCAAGTCCACCAAGTCCCATTACGGCTACTTTGTCGCCCTCTTTAACGTTCCAGCGAGCGATTGGAGAATAGGTGGTAATACCTGCACACAGAAGTGGTGCCGCAACGTCAAAATCGAGCTCGTCAGGAATCGAGCACACGAAGTTTTCGTTGACTACAACTTTTTCAGAGTAGCCGCCTTGCGTAATGGTGCCGTCAACGTCTTCAGCGTTATAGGTGCCGATGAATCCGTTGATGCAGTAGTTTTCAAATCCCGCGACGCACTGTTCGCATTCACCGCAGGAATTAACAAGGCAGCCAACGCCAACGCGGTCGCCTACTTTCCATTTGGTGACATTGGAGCCAACCTCGGAGACAACACCGGCGATTTCGTGGCCCACTGCGAGTGGGAAGTTCGCTTCGCCCCATTCATTATGGATGGTGTGGATATCGCTGTGGCAGATACCAGCAGCTTTAATGTCAATAACTATGTCGTCCGCGCGCGGATCACGGCGTTCAATAATTTTGACCTCGAATGGTGCATCGGGGCCGGACTTTTGAAGTGCTTTAACTGAAATAGTCACAAGTTCATCGTACGTAGGTCCCCTTTTTCGCGCCACGGACAAAACTTCGACTCGAATCGATGCACAATCCGGCACGCTTTCTGGCTGAGGATTCGCAACAATGGGGTTGAGGAGCATCCGCACGCCCATCGGCGGCAAACAAAAAATCTCGGGCTCCGCATCTAGTGTGGAAGCCCGAGATTTTCTCTGGCGGAGGATGTGGGATTTGAACCCACGAGGGGCGTGAGCCCCGCACGCGTTCCAGGCGTGTGACATAGGCCGCTAGTCGAATCCTCCGAGAAGAAACATTATCAGCCGCAGTTAGATCAAACAAAATCAGCAGGTCAGCAAGCATTTCTTCTTTTAATCCAGCTACATTCGCTATACACAGAACACTTTGGGCAACACTCAGCTCTCGCGTCGATTTCTCTCCGCCTACTCGCTGATTTTTCGGCGCTATTTTCTCCATTTGATATTGACGCCGGCGAAGCGCTAGGCTCTAGGACAGGATTCCGCGTGGCGTCATCCTGTGAACTCCCCCAGGGCAGGAATGCAGCAAGGGTCAGCAGGCTCTGTCGGGTGCGCGGGGTCCCCTTTACGTTTTCGGGGTTGGTCGACTTCGCGGGGTGACCACCACGAGCACTCACCCTGTGCAGTTTTCTTGAAGGCTGAAGCGTGGCGCTTCATTGGGTGAACGGGCATTAGAGCTAAGAACTACCGCAGTTTCCTGCCAACCTTTCTCGCCACAAGAACCACGATTACAGGTGCGAATAGGACCAATAGACCGTATTCCACAATGCCAACGTTGCCGCCGAGGCTCCCCGCTAGCATCGTCAGAAGCGCCGGAACGATAATGAAAGATAGAACAAAAACTACGACGAACTTAACGAAATTCATGAGGATTATTCATCGTGTTCGTTCGCGAATCGAACACCTGAGACGAGGTGAGTGGCTAGTTCCTTTTCATTGTGCACCTCTTTTTTATGACTATGGAAGTTGACCCAAAGCTACCCAACGCATGGTTTTCAGCAATACCATGAGGGACTTAGGGTTACTCGCAACTTGAGGACACCTCAGATAGAAACCATCCTCAAATCACCGCTACCTCACTAATTTGAGCCAAGCCAGGTCACAAACTAGAGCTTCAAAGATCCAAAGCCAAAGTCATCTTGTTCCAGCCACTCCAGATGCGGTGGAGTGTTCATGCCCCACTCTTGGCGCTTGGCCAAGAAGGCTTCGGTGACTTCGGATTCTTCATAGCCGCCGTCAAGTAAGTACTGGCGGAAACCCCGTGGGCCAGTGTCTTTGATCCATAGCCAGATGAAGTCAAGCAGAGAATTATCCCCGATGAGGTCTTCTAGTCCTTCGGGGATAAATTGGCGTTCGGTGTCGAGGCGGTCTTTGAGGTCCTTGTCAAAGAACTCGTACAGATAGTCCATGCTGTTATCGAGTTCGGCGTATTCGTAAATTCCCTGCCCATCCATGGCTGCCAGTGTAGCCAGAATTGCCCAGTTACCGTCGGTCTTTAACGGTGAGCAGTGCCCGGTCGACTTCGCCGAGGATTTCGTCCACGATGACGGGGTTGAATTCCCTGGTCTTGCGCATGCGCAGAAGCTCCGCTTGGGAGGCGAGCAGAGCGACTTCACGGGCTTTGCTCGCTTCATTGCGGGCGCGTTTGAGCTTTTCCATACGCACGCCACGTTCATCTGAGGAAAGGTCGCCGGCGCCGAGGTTTTCTTCAAACCAGTTGTCCACCGCGACAGCGATTTCAGGATCCAGGTTGTCGGCGTATTCGCGCAAGCTTTTCATCGCCGCTTGGCGCGAGCGTTCAGATACGGCAGCGCGCATGGCGTCCTCGGCGGCCTCGGATTGTGAACGCAGCGATAGCTGATTCATCAGCCATGGCAGCAGCAGTCCTGGAATCACCATGGTCACCAGCAGAACGGTGAGCGCAATAATCGCAAGCTCGTGGTGATACGCCAGGGTGCCAGTCGGGATGGACAAGATCAACGCTAGTGTCACCAGCCCGCGCATACCCGACCATGTCATCAGCAGGACTTCCTGCAGTCTGGTTGGGGCGCTGCGCCGTTGATTGGTCTTTTTGTTGATGAGGCAGACAATGTACATCCACACGCCACGAATCACGATGGCAACCAGTGACAAACCCACGCCGACGAAGACGGAGTGCCAGAGGTCAGAGCCAACCTCATCAATCGCTTCGCGCACGGACATGCCGATGAGGCCAAAAGCGACGCCGGTAAACAACAGCTCAGCGGTCTCCCAGAAGTTCTGCCCCGAAGAGCGATCCTCCGCCATCAATGGTGCGCGGGAGCTGAGCTCAATCGCGGCGACCACCACGGCAATCACGCCGGATGCCTCGAGGTATTCCGCGGTGATATAAGTACCGAAAGGCACCACCCAGGTCAACGCATTACGCGCGGTGGAGTCATCAATGTGCTTCATAAACCACGCCGCCACCAGACCGATGACCAAGCCCAGTACTGCGGCCACGACAGACGAGTACACGAAATTCATGACGCCGCTGGCTACAGATAAGTCATTGCCCTCGGTGAGTGCAAACAGCGCCAGGTGAAACAACACGATGGAGGCGGCGTCATTGAACAGTCCCTCAGTCTGCAGCGAGGTAGTAATGCGGTGCGGAATACCCGCCGGTTCCGCCACGGCTTCCACCGCAACCGGGTCTGGCGGCGCGATGGCAGCACCAATCAAAATGGCTCCCGCCAGACCAATTCCTGGCAGCCAGTACCATGCGGCCAAGCCCACGCCCGCGGTGGTGAGAACCACCAAGATGACCGAGAGCAGCACGATGGTGCGCCATTGCTCCCGAATCACACCCCATGAGGTGCGCCGCGCCAGCGCCCACAACAGCGGCGGCAAGAAGATAGGCAGAATCAGCTCCGAGGGCACCGTAAACGTGGTGAAGCCCGGGATAAAGACCACCACGGTGGTAAACAGCGTCAAAAGCGCCGGCCATGGCAAACCGGTTCTATTGCCCAGAGCAACTGAAAATACTGTGGCAAACAGCAGCCCAGTAAGGATCATTAATACGTCCATGCGTGTATCCCTTTATATGGATCGGTGCGGCCTCTTTTGAGGCTTGGAGAGTGGTTTAGTTCGGGTTGACCCAGGTAAATGGGCTGCGTGCGGCATCGGTTGCCGCAAACTCGACCGGGTCAAATGCCTCTTTTAGCCCTTCCGCCGTGGTGATTCCCTCATAGCCAAGGGAGAGGGCTAGCTGCCCGATGACGGATTCAATCGAAGAATCTTCCAGCAGCTCCCGCAAGGTCACCGCACCGTCGCGCTTGGCCAGGCGCTGGCCTTCAACGTTAAGTACTAGCGGGACATGCACATAGGTTGGGATGTCATAGCCCAACAAACTAGCCAGGTACGCCTGCCGCGGCGCGGAAGACAATAGGTCATCACCGCGTACAACTTGATCAATGCCTTGCTCACCATCATCAACAACCACCGCCAGGTTATAAGCCCAGTCCGGGCCCAGCGGACCTATCTGGTTTGCGTTGCCTCCGCGGCGCAAGATCATGTCATCAACCTCGCCGGTGTACTCCCCCAACAATTCATCGTGGACTGTAAAACTGGATACCTCAGCGCGCAGACGAAGGGCCGGGACGCGGGAGGCATCGGCAAGCAATGCTCTCTTTTCTTCTCTTTCCTCATCGCTTAAATCGCGGCATGTACCCGGATATTGCCCCGGAATGGCATGCGGTGCGCGCGCGGCTTCCTGAATATCCTTGCGGGAGCAATAACACTCATAATGTGGCAGCTTCGCCAGCGCGGCATCATAAGCACCATAGCGATCATGCTGGTAGATAACCTGCCCATCCCACTCAATGCCCAATGCCGCAAGATCATCGAGCTGCCGCTGTGCCGATTCCATGGAAGAGCGCTGCTGATCAATATCTTCCACCCGCATCAGAAACTGCCGCCCAGTACTGCGCGCAAACAACCACGCCAACACAGCCGTGCGCAGATTTCCAAAATGTAGATCACCAGAAGGGCTCGGCGCATAACGCCCCGCGCCGTGGGTTTGAGATTTGGTGTGTGGCGGATTTTCCATAATTTCCAGGTTACGACTCCAGGTGCGAAGATGTATTCCATGACAAGTAAATCGGCAACCGCAACCGCAAAAAATGGCGGCGAGAGCATCCGATTCATCCCGGTACAGTCCACTCTGTATCCGTGGTTGGTCACGGTGTTTGTCGTCGTCTTCCTCATTTCCAACATCAACGCCACCAAAGGCGTGGAACTTGGCCCTCTGATCACAGACGGCGCATTTTTCCTATTCCCTCTGGCTTATATCGTCGGCGACGTCCTGGCTGAATGCTACGGCTTTAAATCGACCCGGCGCGCTATCTACATCGGCTTTTGCATGGCGCTATTGGCCGTGGTGTGTTTTTACATCGCTATTTGGCTACCTGCTGCCAGCTTCTATGAAGGCCAGGAAGCTTTTGCTGCAACCCTAGGTTTGGTGCCACAGATTGTTCTCGCTTCTTTGGTGGGCTACGTGGTGGGTCAGCTTCTCAATGCCTGGATTATGAACGTGATGAAGAAGCGTTCGGGCGAGGGCAAGCTCAAGACCCGATTGATCGCATCCACCGTTGTTGGTGAATTTGGCGACACTTTGCTGTTTTGCGCCATCGCCGCGTCCGTCATCGGCGTCGACTCCGTCGGCGGCTTCATCAACTACGTCGCCGTGGGCTTTATCTGGAAGACCCTTATTGAAATTGTGCTGCTTCCGATTACCACCCGCGTTATCGCGTGGGTGAAAAAGCGTGAGAACTACGTTTCCGTGGCTGAGCCCGCCACGACATAACGTGAGGATACTTCTTCGAGTGAAATAAATTCTGCTGGAGATCGGTTTAGGCTTGGTGTAGCAAGAGCTTTCATTGCACACCAAGCCATTACTTTTTCAAAGGCAGGGATAGACTTGAACACTTCACAAAACCAGGCCTCAACACACGCAGATGTTCTAGTCATCGGCTTTGGTAAGGCCGGTAAGACCATTGCCATGAACCGCGCGGAGCACGGCGCCCGCGTCATCTTGGTGGAGCAGTCGCCGAAAATGTATGGCGGTACCTGCATCAACATTGGTTGTGTTCCAACGAAGACCATGCTGGTGGATTCCGAACATGGTGTGGGCTATGAAGACTCAGTCACCCACCGCGATGGGTTTATCGCGCAGCTAAATAGCGCTAATAAGCAGCTTGCCGATTCCGCCGGGGTCATTGTCATCGACGGCCACGCCGCGTTTACCGGCTCCCACAGTGTTGTGGTCACCGGTGGCGATGAGGAACTTTCCATCACTGCAGACACCATTATTATTAACACCGGATCCGTGCCGGTTTTCCCCGATATCCCCGGTGTGGATTCCACGCGCGTCATTGACTCCACCCAAGCGCAGCATCTGCCTGAAAAACCGGAGTCTTTGGTGGTTGTTGGCGGCGGACCGATTGGCATGGAATTTGCCACGATGTTCGCGCAATTCGGCACCAAGGTCACCATCTTGGACCGCGGCGAAACCTTCGGCGCGAAATTCGATGCCGACGTAGCCGAGGCCTTCAAAGCTGATTTGGAAGCCAAGGGCATCACCATCATCAAAAACGCCGATGTAGAAAGTGTGAAAGACACTGCCGGCGAAAACACCGACGGAATCACTGTTGTTTACTCCGGCGGAAAGACTATCGATGCAAGCTACGCGCTGTTTGCCATTGGCCGTCGTCCCGCGACCGATGATTTAGGTCTTGATGCCGCTGGTATTAACACCACCAAGCGTGGCGCGATTGAGGTGGATGAGCATCTGCGCACCAATATCGATGGCGTCTATGCCGCCGGCGATGTCAACGGCGGTCCGCAGTTCACGTACGTGTCTTATGACGACCATCGCGTGATTTTGTCCGACCGTTGGGGCGACGGCAAGCGTGTGACCACCGGGCGTTTGATTCCTACGACGACGTTTATCAACCCACCGCTATCCACCATCGGCTTAGGCGAAAAGGACGCACGCGAGGACGCCGCTTCCCGCGGGCACAGCGTAGATGTGCGCTTTAAAAAGATTGCGGATATCCCCATCATGCCGCGCCCAAAGATTGTGGGCACCCCGCAGGGCGTTGCCAAGTTCATCATCGATGCCGAAGACGACCAGATTCTGGGCGCAACGCTTTACTGCGTTGACTCCCAAGAACTCATCAACCTCGTGGCCGTTGCCATGAGCAACAAGATCCCCGCCTCTACTATTGGCACAGGGATCTACACTCACCCATCGAGCTCCGAAGTCTTCAACGCCCTGCTTGCCTAGGCTTACTAAGCCCTAGTTCTTGGAGGCGTAGTAGCGTCCCATGAATTCATCACGGTAGGCCTCGTAGTAGCCACCGTCGATGGATTCGCGAATGTTATCTACCAGTCGAATCATGAACTGCAGGTTGTGGATGGTGCACAAGGTACCTGCCAAGAATTCATTCGCCTTGAGCAAGTGGCGGATATACGCACGGGAGTAATTCTCCGAGACATATCCGCCGAATTCTTCATCGATTCCACGGAAGTCACGCTTGAACTTCGCGCCCATCAAGTTCATGCGGCCATCAAGCGTGTACACGCCGCCACGGCGACCCAGACGAGTTGGCGCGACACAGTCAAAGGTGTCTGCGCCAGCCTCAATCGCGGTAAACATGTCATCTGGTTCTGAGATACCCAGCAGGTGGCGCGGCTTGTTTTCAGGCAGTTCATCACAGCACCAGCCCACGATGGTGCCCAGGTTTTCTTTCTCCAAAGCACCACCCAAGCCGAAGCCACCAAATCCGCGCTTGCCTTCTGCTTCTGCCTGCTCTGATAGCTGCACCAGGCCACGGGTGGCCTGACGGCGCAGGTCTTCATACTGTGCGCCTTGTACAACGCCCCACAGGGACTGCTTTGGGCGGTGGGTGCGCTCATTGGTCAAACGGTCATGCTCATCCAAGCAGCGCTTGGCCCAACGGTGCGTGCGGTCCACTGATTGTTCTTGGTAGACGCGGGTATCCACCAGCGTGGTCAGCTCATCAAAGGCAAACATGATGTCCGCGCCTAGGCCGTGCTGAATCTGCATGGAAACCTCTGGTGTAAAGCGGTGCTTGGAGCCATCAATGAAGGAACGGAAATCAACGCCATCTTCATCCACGTGTGCAAGGCGCTCTTTCTTTGCTGCGCGAATGTCGCCCTCGGTCAACTTTGCCACGTCCATGGCAAGGACCTTTTTGAAGCCCACGCCCAAGCTCATGACCTGGAATCCGCCGGAGTCCGTATAGGTTGGGCCGTCCCAGTTTTCAAAAGCGCCCACGCCTCCTGCTTCATCCACAATGTCATGGCCTGGCTGCAGGTACAGGTGATAGGCATTGGACAAAATAGCCTGCGCACCAGTTGATTTAATCTGCTCAGGGGTGAGCGTCTTCACGGTTGCTTTGGTTGCAACCGGGATAAACGCCGGGGTTTGGATATCGCCATGCGGGGTGTGGATAACACCGGTACGGCCGTGCTTGCCGGGACTACCATCGCCCAGGCGGGTAGTCACGTCAAAGGAAAGATCATCAGAGTGCTCGTGGCTCATAGCCACCTAGTCTAATGGGCGTCCAACCTGCGCCTAATTTGCGCCTAAGCTGTGCCTAATCTGAACTGACTTTGTGCTTTTCTTCCCACTCTTTTTCCAGTGCTGTGCCTTCAATATCTAGCGGTGGCATTGCCTTATCCATCCACTTTGGAAGCCACCACGTAGCTTTGCCCATGAGGAACATGGTGGCAGGAACCAGCGACATACGGATGAAGAAAGCATCGAAGAAGACGGCAACAGCCAGTGCGAAACCGAAGATCTGAATAAACGGCAATGGCTGGTTAATAAACGCCACGAAGACCGAAATCATAATGATGGCCGCAGCTGTAACCACGCGCGCACCTTGGGTAAAGCCGACGATGGTGGATTCATCCACGCCCGAGTACGGCGAGCCCGGCGACGGTTCACCGCCCGTATGCGAGTAGTGCTCACGCATTCGGGTGACCAGGAAGACCTGATAGTCCATAGCCAAACCGAAGGTCACGCCGATGAGGAAGATTGGCATGAAGGAAATCAGTGGGCCTGGCGCAGGGACCAAGTCCCACAGACCTTCCTGCCACACCAGAACGGTCAGGCCAAAGGCACTGCCCACGGACAACAGGAAGCCAAGCGCTGCAACCAGCGGGACAAGTAGCGAACGGAAGACCAAGAACAGCAGAAAAATGGCCAGACCCACAACGATTGCCAGATACAGCGGCATGGCCTCTTCCAGGCGTTCCGTGATGTCCAGCTGCACTGCGGTTAGACCCGTCATGCCGAGTTCCGCGCCGGTGGCATCTTCAATGCGACTGGTTGCCTCACGCAACGCGCTGGCCACGCCAACGGTTGCCGCATCAGTTGGGGAAGTCTGCGGGGAGACCATGATCTGCGCTGCTTGGCCGTCTTCGCTCAAGCCCACAATCTGTGCATGGCGCACGCCACCGACGCGCTTCAACGCATCTGCGGTGTACATGTAGGAAGACAGCTGTGCTTGTTCTTCCACCGTGGATTCTTCACCCTGCGCTGCCATCAGTGGCTGCAGCGCTGCCGATTCAGTATTGATGTTCTCCGCATCAACGATGACCAAGAATGGTCCGTTGATTCCTGGGTAGAAACCTTCCGACAGTAAGTCAGCTGCTTTACGCTGCGTGGTATCCGGATTAGAGGTGGTATCTGCCGGCAAGGACAATTCCATGTTCAGCACCGGTGCAGATAGCGCGCCCAAGCTCAGCACAACAAAAGCCATGACGACGCCCGGCATCTTGCGCACCAAACGCACCCAGCGATTGCCCATGGTCGGGGTCATGCGGAACTTACCCTTGGTTGGTTCAGCTTCAGCTGGCGCAGCAGCGCCAAACTCCGCGTCCGCGATTTGATCGCCTGCAACGCCAACTTCATTCGCCAATTGCTCGGACTTCATGTCCTGCTTGTTGGCTTTGTTCTTCTTCGCGCGGCGACGGTTACCTGCTACACCTGGGATGCGGCCCGCGAAAGCCTTATCACCCAGCACGCCCAGCAGCGCCGGGATGAGGGTCAGTGCAACGACCACGGAAATGGCCACAGTTCCGGCTGCGGCCAGGCCCATGGCAGTGAGGAAGCCAATATTTGCAACAATCAACGCGAATAGCGCAATGAAGACTGTGGCACCCGCGAAGACCACCGAGGAACCAGCCGTACCGGCAGCCATACCAGCGGCGTCCGGCCCATCCTTTGTCTCTCGCTCCGAGCGGTAGCGCGACAAAATAAACAGCGCGTAGTCAATGCCGACTGCCAGGCCAATCATCACGGCTAGGACCGGAGTGATGTTGTTGAGCTCAATCCAGTGCGTTGCGATGAACAGTCCCAACGAGCCAATGCCCACGCCAACCACTGCGGAAATCAGCGGCATACCCGCAGACACCAAAGAGCCGAAGGTGAAGATCAGAACTAGGAAGGCAACGCCAATACCGATGAGCTCTGAAGTAGTATTCACCGCGATTTCATCGCCGAAACCAGCACCGCCGGCTTCCACCTGGAGGCCCAAGTCCCGGCCGATGTTCATCGCATCAGTAACGATGTCCTTATCGGATTGCTCGACCGAATAGGGGCTTTCTGCATCAAAGTTGAAGGTGGTGTACGCGATGGTCTCATCTTCATTGACCATGGACAGGTTATCCGCGTCTTCACGCGCTGCTTCTTCTGGCAGACCCATCTCTGTGAACTGGTCAACAATGCCTTGTTCAAACTCTGGTGAGAATTCAATCGGGTTACCAAAGCGCATGGTATCACCCATGGCCAGGTTGTCTTCGAGGTAAGTAATCACCTCATCAATGGCTTCTGAATTTTCTGGGTCTGAAAGCTTCTCCCCGTCCGGGGCTTTGAACACCAGGTTCACAGAAGCCGCATTGGCGGGGTTACCGCCTTCGGGGAAAAGCTCCACCGTGCGATATGTTGCCTCAATCGCCGGGGTACCGGAGATAGAGAATTCTGAAGTCATGGGCTTCATCAGCGCTGCCGCTGCGCCGCCAATTCCGGCGAGCAACAGGACCCACGCGATGATGACTTTCCACTTGTTGAGGTACGACCAGCGACCTACGCGGAAAAGAAACTTAGCCACAGTGACAAACTACCTTCAACCAGACAACAGAAAATGAACCCTAAGGCTTAGAAAAGACTAGAACCCCTAGTTTAGGCATGGATTGTTGTCATGGAAATTTCCCAGACCATGTCCCGGCTAAATCTATTTTCCTCTACGCAGATTTTATGTCTGCGCACAGAGTGCGACGCGCCCATCGCCACGCACATCAGTCTTACTTAACCGCGTAAGTGGAGCACTACTTAGCGGAGTACTGCGCGTTGAGCGCTGGACCAGCGATCAGGCTGAGAAAGCCCACGAGCTGGTCGATGATTCCGAAGAAGCCGCCAAGGGTTGGCATGATAGCCAGCAGCAGTGGCGCGAATGGGCCGGCGTTGTCTTCGATGGCTTGGGAGCTGAGCTGCTCAAACTCGTCTTGCTCTTCAGCGTCGTCGCCATTTTTGTCGCCATCTTTGTCGGAGTCGACGTCTTCGTCGGTGCTGCTGAGGGAAGAGGACTGGGAAGAAGAATCCTCGCTGGATGCGTCTTCGCTAGACGCTTCTTCGGTGGCAGTCGCCTCAGTGGTGGTTTGTTCCTTGGTGGTGTCTGCCTGTGCGACACCGGCGCCAACCAATGTGAGTGATACGGCGGTTGCTGCTGCTACTGCGAGGCGGGTGATCTTCATGCCCGAGATTCCTTTACTTCCAAAACATCTTTATGAATCTGTTACGAAGTAACTATCGGGCTGAGCCGCGCATCATTACAAGCGCCTGCGCACACATGAAAAATGTCCCGAGGACATCGCCGGATTTAACTCGCGGAACGATGTCTCGAGACATCTAAAACTTGGCGGTGGCGGAGGGATTTGAACCCTCGGTTGGGGGTTACCCAACACTCGCTTTCGAGGCGAGCACCTTCGGCCGCTCGGACACGCCACCGCGAACAAGGTTACTGCAGCAAGATCGCAGAAACCAAATCGCCGCTGCAGAAACCCAACGCCAGCCTGGCATAAACCAAGCTGAAACTAGAGGGGATCTACAGCGGCGAGAAATGGAAGCTCAAAGCAAATTTAATTACTTTTCGTCTTCATCCTTCTTGAAGGAACCAAGAACCTCGTTTGCCTTGTCCTTGATGGAATCAGCTGCGTCAGAGAACTTCTCCTTGGCATCAGCAATTACCTGCTCTGCCTTGCCTTCGTTGGCGGTCTTCTCATCACCAGTTGCTTCGCCGTAGGTTTCCTTTGCCTTGCCTACGAACTCGTCCTTCTTGTTTTCAAAATCGCCCATTGTGAGCCTCCTTCATTTATAAGCGTTTGTATTACGCCCGCCATAGTACTTATTATTCCCGGGTGCCGCCGCGAAGATTTTCAAAGAACTCACGCAGTAATCCTTGGCATTGCTGCTCCAAGACCCCGGCGCGCACCTGCGGAACAAACAGGGCACCTGGGGCACGGAGGACATCGACAAGTGAACCGCACGCGCCCGTCTTGGGCTCCCACGCCCCGAATACAACGGAGCCCACCCGGGCTGCCTGCGCAGCACCCGCGCACATGGCGCAGGGCTCTAAAGTCACCACCAACTCGCAGTTTTCCAGACGCCAGGCATCACCAAAGACAGCCACGGCGGCGCGGATGGCTTCAACCTCGGCGTGCGCCGTAGGATCTGCCAGCTGCTCACGCCGATTTACCCCGGTAGCAAGCTCGCGGCCATCGGGGCCATAAATGACCGCGCCGACGGGCACATCACCCGCCGGCGTAGTCGCGGCAACCTCCAGGGCACGGCGCATGCGTTGGGTTGCCTGCACCAGCCCCTGCTCCTGCGGAAGCCCCGACCCTTGTGAAACTTCTGGCACGCTAGGAATTAATTTCTTCTTCGAGCTCATCTCCAAAACCCAACTCGCCGGCAATGCGCAGCAGCATGTCAGAGGGGTAATCCTCATCATTGTCCACGTACGCCGCCAGCTGGTCTTCGCTCACGCCCAGGTCGGCGAAAATATCGAAATCGCCATCGGCATAGCCGTCCACATCGTCCAAGTCCTGCGGGTCAATGTCTGGAATCTCGCAGCCGGCTTCCTCCAGCACACCTGCGGCGAAGTCATCATCGACAGCCATCGTGGCATCAGAGATAAACCAACGCGCGCCGCCCGGAACAGGGCGAACAACCACAAAGTAGTCATCATCAACGCACAACATGGCAAAGGCCGCGCCCTCCGCGCGCAACTGCCGCACCGCCTTGACCGAAGTCTGCGGGTTCTCAAAAGGATCATCAAAGCTGCGCACGTCCCAGACGCCCTCACCAACTGCGGCGGTGATGGCGAATGAGTAGCCGTCAAAATCGTCATCGCTCATATGCGTGAGATTAGTCGTTTTGTGCCAGAATTGTCACTGTGAGTTCAAAAGAAGTATTTCGCCCTACCTGCATCATCGGTTTAGGTCTTATCGGTGGTTCCCTCCTTCGTGATGTCGCATCCCACGGCCAGCCGGTTTATGGCTTCAATCGTTCTACCTCCGGTGCTCGTGCCGCCATCAAAGAAGGCTTCGATGCCTCCGATGATCTAGTAGCCACGTTGCAGCGCGCGGCTGCCGATGACGCCTTGATCGTCATCGCCGTCCCCATGCACGCCGTCGGCGAAATCCTGGACGCCATCAAGGAGCACGCCCCCAATTGCGGCATCACCGATGTTGTCTCTGTTAAGGCTGAAGTACTTCGCTTGGTGTCCGAACGCGGCTTGGAAGCACAATACGTGGGCTCCCACCCGATGGCAGGCACTGCGGATTCTGGCTGGAAGCACTCGCGCACTGGCCTGTTTAAGCAGGCCGCTTGGGCGATCGCTTTTGATTACGCCGTGGACAACCCCGAGCCGGGCAAGGTGTGGGTGGAACTGTTCACCGATGTCACCAAGCTGGTTCAGCTCGTTGGCGCCGAAGCCATCCCAGTGCACGTGGCCAACCATGACGCTGCCGTCGCGCGCGTCTCTCACCTGCCGCATGTGCTGGCTGAAGCCCTGGCAGTTGTGGGTGATAACGGCGGAATTTTGGCCCAGTCGCTGGCCGCCAGTTCCTTCAAGGACGGCACCCGCGTTGCAGGTACCTCACCGGCTCTGGTGCGCCAGATGTGTGAAACCAACTCCGCAGCGCTTGTCGATGCCCTGGATGAAGCCCTCATTTTGCTCGCCGATGCCCGCGAAGCCCTCGCCGCCGACCCCGCCGACTTCAGCTACCTCGCCGACGCCGGCTACCGCTCCCGCACGCGCCTGGACGCCCGCTCCGGCGCACACAAGAACTCTGTCTCCCCCGTCAAGATTTCCTCCCGCCCCGTGCTTCGCCTCAAGCCCGGTGCCTACGGCTGGGTCTCCACCCTCAAACAAGCCGAATCCCTTGGTGGACGCATCGAGGTTTACTAAAACCACTTATAAAACTGGAAAACCACACCATCACAGTTTGCTCTGGGCTCTGTGAGAGGGTGTGGTTCGTATGAGTGTTTGAGCAGTGCGAAAACTTACCAGCCGCGCTCGGCCAGGCGGTGAGGAGCAGGCAGGTCGGCGACGTTAATGCCGACCATGGCCTCACCAAGTCCGCGGGAGACTTCAGCGATGACAGATGGATCATCGAAATGCTGCGCGGCCTTCACGATTGCGGTGGCGCGGGCCTCTGGGTTGCCGGACTTGAAGATACCGGAGCCGACGAAAACGCCTTCGGCGCCCATTTGACGAACGAGGGCAGCATCGGCAGGCGTGGACACGCCACCGGCCACAAAAGTGGTCACGGGAAGCTTGCCGGTGGTGGCAACCTCACGCACCAAGTCGAATGGCGCCTGGAACTCCTTGGCAGCGAGGAAGAGCTCATCCTCGTCCAGGGTGCGCAGGCGGTTGATGTCGCCACGAATGGTGCGCAGGTGACGCACTGCTTCGGAGACATCGCCGGTGCCGGCCTCACCCTTGGAGCGAATCATCGCAGCGCCCTCAGTGACACGACGAAGTGCCTCGCCCAGGTTGGTTGCGCCACACACGAATGGAACATTGAACTTCCACTTGTTGATGTGGTGGGCAAAGTCAGCCGGGCTGACCACCTCAGATTCATCGATGAAGTCCACGCCGAGTGCTTCCAGAACCTGTGCTTCAACAAAGTGGCCGATGCGCGCCTTGGCCATCACTGGGATGGACACAGCGTTGACAATTCCATCGATGAGGTCCGGATCGCTCATGCGCGCCACACCACCCTGTGCGCGGATATCAGCTGGCACACGCTCTAGCGCCATGACCGCAGTCGCACCGGATGCTTCCGCGATTCGTGCCTGCTCCGGGGTGACCACGTCCATGATCACACCACCAATGAAGGAGTCCGCGATGCCACGCTTGACGGGCGTGCCGGCGGTCTCCGGGTAGCTATTGTTCTGTTTTTCTCCAACAAGTGTTTGAGTCATAGGCATTATCAAACCCCGCAAAGTGGTTTATGAACAGAGCCACATTGAACCAATTGCATTAGACCACTTTTAGAGCCATGATTAATCCATGCGTTCCGATCTCGTATCCTCATTGCCGCTGGTACTCGACCCAGAGCAGAATTTGCCGATCCCAGCGCAGCTAACGACCCAGATTCGAGATCTTGTAGCCCGGCGAATATTAAGCCCTGGCGACCACATTCCCAGCACCCGTTCTTTGGCGAAACAACTCGGTGTTTCCCGCGGAAGCGTGGTCACCGCCTATGACCAACTCGCGGCCGAGGGCTACATCGTGACCACACATGGTTCAGGCACCACCATTAACCCACGTCTGCACTTGCTCAAGCCCAAGGAGCTGGAAGTTTCAACGCCTCCAGCACCGCAGGCACCGAAACGTCCCTCCGGTCCGCGCATGGTGAGTCTTGACCCGGGTGTGCCTGATACCTCCACGTTGATTGACTCCGCCTGGCGTGCATCGTGGCGCGCGGCGTCGTCCAATCCCCCGGCGCAGCGCCCCGCCCAAGGACTCATGGACCTGCGCGTGGAGATTGCTGAGCACCTGCGCCGCATGCGCGGGCTGATTACTGATCCATCCCGCATTATTGTCACCGCCGGTGCACGTGAAGGGCTCACACTGTTGTTGCGCATTTTTAATGACACCGCACGCATTGGTGTGGAATCCCCTGGTTATCCCAGCTTGCGCCGTGTTCCACAAGTGTTGGGCTATGACATTGTTGATCTTCCAACCGACGCCTCTGGACTGGTCGTTGAAAATCTGCCAACTAATCTGGATGCAGTCCTTGTTACCCCCAGCCACCAATATCCTTACGGCGGTTCGCTGCCTGCTGACCGCCGAACTGAACTGGTCACCTGGGCGGAGCGCACCAACACGTTGCTCATCGAGGATGACTTCGATTCTGAGCTGCGCTACGTCGGCATGCCGTTGCCGCCGCTGACTTCACTCGCTGCGGAACAGACCGTGCTGCTGGGCACGTTCTCTTCTGTCATCAGCCCACACATTTCATGTGGCTACCTGGTTGCTCCACCAGCATTGGCACCCCGCCTGAACGAACTGCGCAACGTACTTGGCCAGCCGGTCAGCGCTATTACCCAGGCCGCTGTGGCGAATTTCCTCGACACCGGTGCGCTAAGGCGCCGCACCCAACGCCTTCGCCGTGTGTATCGGCGCCGGCGCACCACTGTGCAGGCAGCTTTCAACGATGTTGACGGCGCTGAGCTTCGCCCCATCAGCGGTGGCCTGCACGCCGTACTCATTTGCCACAAGCCTGCCGATGCCGTCGTCGCCGAACTTAACACCCGCGGCATCGCAGTCACCGCACTATCCAAATATTGGGGCGGCAGCAGCCACGCCGAGAACGGCATCGTCTTCGGTTTCGGCTCCCACGATGACGACACTCTCGAATGGGCTTTGGCTGAGATTAACGATGCAATCATATAACCGCACTACAAGATCGTTTTGCTAAACTCCGCCCATGGACGAATTCCGAATTGCAACAGCAACTGATGCACCGTCCGCCGCCACGACTCTAAGCCAGGCTTTTGAAAATTATCCTTGGACCAATTGGACCGTGGCGGCAGACAATCGCGCCGACCGAATCCGCCGCATACAGGAGCTTTGCCTTGTCCACATAGCTATCCCGTTTGGTGTAGTTCTGGTTAACGATACCCATACTGCGGTGTTAGCCGCGACCAAACCTGGTGCCAGCGAGAAGATAAGCCATCAAGTATGGGGCGATATTCGTGCTGCGATGGGCAATTCGCCGTCTCAGGATTTTCCCCTCGAACTACCAGATCCCGAGATAGAAGATAGCTGGTCATTAGCAACAATAGGAGTTAGCTCCGAAGCTCAAGGACAGGGGCTTGGTACACGGATTATCAAGCACTTCCTCCAAACTCTAGACGACGCCTCTCAGTCACCTGTCCCCATTCATTTAGAGACGTCTGATCCTCTTAATGTAAAACTCTACGAACGCCTCGGATTCCGTGTCTATGCAACTACTGCATCCTCAAACACACCGACCGTCTGGTCCATGCAGCGCCACCAGGTTTCCTAGCCACAGTGAGCCTCTCAACGCACGACACAGAGCACGTATCAGGCAAGGGTAGTGCCAGCTCTACGACGCTGTTTATCGTCAGCGCTCTATCAATCGGGTGGGAAATCGATTGAAATGGCTAGCGTGACTTTGAATGCTGCAACGCCTGCGTCGCACAGCGTGCGTGCGCCGCGGGCCCGGATTGCTTATCTTGATGCTGCTCGCGCTTTGGCGATTATCGGCATGTTCGTGGCGCACATCGCCGCTTTTGTGCCGATTCCGGCGCCCATTGAATTTTTGGTGTCGGGTCGCGCATCCATCATGTTTGCGGTCCTCGCGGGTGTGTCCACCGCATTGATTGCGCGTTGCCATGCGGTTACAGACCGCCAGCGTTTGGGGTTTGCCAATCGCAACAGCTCCCGGGACTTGTTGGTTCGCGCCATCATCCTTTTCCTCATCGGCATCACGCTTCCGCTGTTGAGTGCCGGCCCGATTGTCATTTTGAGCACCTACGCCGTGCTGTATTTGCTGGCTATCCCTGTGTTGCGCTTGTCCACTCATGTCCTGGTCATCCTGACTGCGCTCACGGCACTTTTAGCGCCGATATTGTCTTTCTGATTGCGCACGGTGTAGCCGGATACCAGTGATGAATTGGTCATCGGCGGAGTCCCCACCATCTTCAGCTTCACTAGCCTTGAGGGCACGGTGCAAGCTTTTCGCCAATTGCTTTTCGATGGCATGTATCCCGTACTCACCTGGATTCCCTTCTTGCTCGCCGGCATTGTCATTGGGCGGTTGATTCTGAATTCCACCTTCACTACTCGTGTGGCTGCCATCTGGGGCGTAGCTCTTGCTGTCGTGGGTTATGGCACCAGCTTTGTACTCGTTACCGTCACCGACTTCATGTCTGAGCGCATCTCGGTTTTCCGCGGGATCGATCCGGCGCTCGCCGACGCCACCGATGACCAGCTCATGGATCAGTTTGGCTCGCTGGCTTATACAGACCTCGGCGTGACGAACCTGAACGACGTGCGCAGCCTGCTCTTTGCCGCATCATCGGGTTCTTGGTGCTGCTGCTCGCCGGTGGAGCCATGATTTCCATCTGGCTCAGCCTCGTACTCTTTGTAGTACTACCCATGCTGCTCGCAGCGCTATGGTTCCGGTTCTTCCGCCGCGGCCCACTAGAAGCCGTAATTCATGCTGCAGCACAGCGCGTGACCACTGGAATACACAAGCCCTAGATATCTGCTGCGGTTGCCGGTTAGATGATTGTTGGTGAGTTGCTCCCCCTCCCCCGGCACACTCGCCCCGCTAGAACGCAGTCCCCGCTTGTCGCCTTGCGGGGACTGCGTCATTTCAAAATCTGCTCAAAACCGCGGAGCTTCAACAGCAACCGCGTCGCCGCGTTTGAGCTCGAACAAAACAACGAAGAAACCCCAGCCAGATTGGTTATTAACCGTTCTAGCCGGGGTTTTGCACTGTGCGCCCGAAAGGATTCGAACCTCCAACCTTCTGATCCGTAGTCAGATGCTAATAGCCCTTGACCAGCATGTTAGGCGCTCGTGTTCGCTCCATGCTTGCACCCAGTAGTTGAGCTTCGAAATTGATTCTGATCAGTGAAAGACCGAGAGTTAAGAATCTCTTAAAAAAGGCGGAGCCAAAGTTCCGCTAAAGAAGCTATACCGGCCAAAGTCTAGCCGACTCTCCGCTGCTTGTTGCCAGATATCATTTCCCCCCCAGTCGCTTCCGAGATTAACCCAGCGAGCTAGTGCAATGCAGTTAACTTCTCGCGCGCCTGCCTCTCGCAATGCAAGCACTCCCGACCGCATATTTCCACCACTAGTCCAAGTGTCATCAATCAGCAATATTGCTTTACCGGCAATCTTCTCGCTATCAACATCAAAAACTCCACGCTGTACTCTACGTTCAGTCGTCGCACCAGGACTAGCGGTAAGTAACCGTTTGACCTTATTCTCTACCCCATGCTTTCGTGCTGCTAACTCGGTCAGTGTATAGAGTGGGTGCACCCCCGGGCGACCACTAAGGCTTGGAATAGTGGTAATTAGATCAATCCCAATGTAAGGGGTGCGAATAGCCTCTCCGAGGCCTCTAAGAAGTAACGCCTCGACGATTAGTCTGCCATCTACATCATCGCTGTCCTTGTAACGGAACATGTGAACTGACGTCTGCTCGTTAAGGCGCGCGAACATTCCGAAGCCTAGGTTATCCGGATAACTCTCAAGGGGCGCACGGTCACATTGGGGACAAGTATCATAGCCGGAATTCTTTCCGCCCCTGCACCGTGGGCATGCAAGATCCTGCAAGTAAATGGCCGGAAACAAGTAAGCCCTCTTCGAGTCTAGAAAATCATGTGCCTTAACCATTAGAAGAGCATTGTCTGACTATTTCGCTCATCAATGACTGACTGAGCAACGTCGACAGCATGTTCAAGCGAAGTTACGGATACAGCCTTACCCTGCATTACTAGCTCGTTTGCCCACTTAACATAGTTAGCAACACGTCCAGTAAATATCACTTTCCTGCCGTGCTTAACGGCAGCTTTTACCTGATGTCTTGTTCCTGACTTCTCTGTCGCCGCCATAACGACAGTTGCGAGTCCATATCCTGACATCACCGCATTCCGCATCGGGAAATTAAACCTGTGAGTATCCGAGTATGGCTCGAATTGAGTCATAACAAGTCCCTGATTAGCCTGGATATCTTCTCTTAGGTGCTTGTTCTCTGCAGGATAAGTCTTGTCGAGCCCAGTACCCATCACTGCAATAGTTCGGCCGCCTACGCTCAACGCCCCTTCGTGAGCCGCAGTATCAATCCCCTTGGCTAATCCCGAGATTACTGGGATACCCTCGGTTGCCAGCATTGCAGCAAACTCCCGTGTAATTCTTAGTACAGCTGAGTCAGCGGCTCTTGAACCTACAATGCTCACGCCGAGTTCACTAGGGTTTAGTGTTCCCTGCCAGTACAAGATCCCTGGTGCTTCCCTGACTCCAAGCAATAGCTCCGGATACTCTTCTTCAAGAACGTTTACCGAGTTGAAGCCGGAAGAATGCCAGCTGTCGAGTTCTTCTTCCTCTGCGGTACGACTGGCGAATAGGGTACTTGTATTGTCGAGCAGGACGCGCTGAGCGTTCCGAAGGCGAAGTAGTTCATTAACTCGTTCGGTTTGGCTCATCCCTAAATCGGCACGAAGCAGCCGCAGTATGTCTGCGGTCTGTTCTTTGCGACTAGCGAGAGTACTCATGCCTTGATTGTAGTAAATATTTGACCCGTCTTGGGAATATCCAAGCTGTTCGGGTTCAAGTCTCACCAGGGCAAAGCTTTAACGCCCCGCTTACCGGCGTAGTACATGGCGTCACCGTCCTCCATAACAATGAATGTGAACGGACTGACTTCGCAAACGAGGAGTTCAATGAACTTGATGATGGCAACTACGACGGCGAGTAAATCGGTAGCATGTGGATGTATACCCAATCCTCCTTACTCTAAGGATGCATCCACATGTCGCAGAACAATTCTGAGCCGATCATTAGCCACGACGATGGCCGAGCAGAAGAAGTGAACTTCGCGGTTAAAACCGACTTCCAGGGCAAGGCTCGCCTGTATACCGACGACACTGGCCAATCTACAGACTTCTACGACTTGACGGACCTCGACAGAGAAGAATGGCTCATCGTCGGCTTCAATCTCAATGCCGCCGGCTGCCGACTCCCGCAGGGAACCGACTCCGTATATGTCTACGCAATCAATCGGATTGACCAGGAACAAGCTGGGCGCGGGCTACTCGAGCCGGATGAAACCGGTGACATCCCCGTAGTCTCATTCCTCTGTCATGATCTTTCCATTCAAGATATCTTCGAAAACGTTGTACAGGCTCAAATCAGTTTCAAACTGAAGTCGATAGTCGATAAGAACCTTCATCAAATCGGCTTAGCTGACCGTCCAAATCAAGAGGACTAACCAGCGCCGCACCATCAGAAAACGCAGAATGTGCCCACCTGCTTTGAAAAGTAGGTGGGCACATTCGGTTTAGTCTTCAGAGGAATCGAGAATCTCGCGGTGTTTCTGAGTCCACGTCTCATCCAAGAGATGACGCGGAGGATCAGGAACCCAGGGAGTCAGCTCGCCGGTCGGGTCATTCATGTCACGCGCTGCTGAGCGAACTTGAAGGTAGGCGCGGTGGTCATCGACTCGGTCTAGTGCTTTGTACGCGGTTCGTTCGGCGATGTCGCCCCGCCGGTCGGACTTCGAGACTCGTCGCTCCAGCTCCTGGAGCCGGACTTGGGTCTTCGCGTCCTGCTCGGTCAAAGTCTTAATCTGAGTCGCCGACGTCTCCACTTGCTTCTGGTACGCCTGCGCAATCGAGGTTAAATGGTCTGATTTCGTTGGTGTCCATTTCTGCACGACCGCCAGCACGGCGACTACCACCGGCACGACGACCATCCACCAATCTGGTGAGCTCACATTCATCTGCTCCTCCGCATCTATCTCAATCCTGGTCGGCTCCGCATGCAGTACGTAAGCGGAGGCATCGGAAAGCTCTGCCATCGCTCCCCCTTAATCTGCGGTGGAATCTCCGTAATAGGTGGGAAGCTGCGGCGGCTGGTCGGTGGAGACGTGCCCAGGCTCGACGGTGTTAATGTCGGTGCCGGCCGGAAGCGCCTCATCCACCACGGGGTGAGTTACAGTGACACCGGATTCGCTGAGACGATCCTCGAAAGCTGCTAGCCCGGCATGCTCCAGGCGTGCAGCCATGGAAGGCGTGATGCCGTCTCGCGTGAACCTATTGATGATGAATGCAACGACGGTCGCGGCGATGCTAAACGTAGTTCCCCAGCCCAGGTCTTTGATGTCTGCAGAGGCGGAAAGGTCACCAAGCACTCCAGCCACGCCAGACAAGACGATGAGAATAGAGCCCTTATAACGCAGATGCCACGGCTGGTCTGCGATTTCTCGCTCAGCCGCAGCCTTAAATACAGATGCCATAATGATTACTTCCCTTCCAGGATTCGGTCGAGCTTCTGATGAACCGCAGCGAGCTCTTGACGCGTCACCGCGATGTCTTGACGCGTGGCGGCGACACCATCGACAAGCGTTAGGTCCTGTCCCTTGGCGTTCTTGCCGAGCTGTACCCAGCCCTTGCCCTCGGGGCCGCGGAGCTGAGTCCAGGTCTGCTCCCACGTGTCGAACCACGGCTTGAAAAAGCCGGAGATGTAGCCGGTTAGGAATTTGGTGAATTGGTCATAGGTCACGGTGTTCTCCTTCGGAGATACGACGGCCGGCACATCGAGCTGGCCGTACTTGTTGATGTTGTCGATATGCTGCTGGACCAGGGCACGTTGGTGATTCATGTCCATAACCGCACCTGCGATGCCATTACCGCGGCCGGGGTCCCACTTACCTTGGGCTTGCATGGAGTATTCCCAGTGGCCAATCATGTGCTTGATGGTCGCCGGATGACCCAGGAACCAGAGGATCACAGCCGAAGCCCGGCGTGCAGTATCGAGCTGACGCTCGTCCCAGGTGTCGGTTCCGTTGTGCTGCATTTCGAAGCCGAGGCTGACCGGGTTTGCGTTGTTCGTTGCCCAGCCGTGACCATTGCCGCGGCCGGCGTGATACGCAATGCCGATACCGCAAAAGGTCGGTGTGCCATCAGGGTGGATGTGGAGCAAGGACGAGAGTGCTCCGCCGAGACCCGCGTTGCGCGCAATGTACTCAGCGCTGGTATTACGTGAGCCGGTGTGGTGCCAAAAAACACCCTGAATACTGGAGAAGTCTCCCATCCCCCAGAACTGCCAGCCAGGAAGCTCCTTAAAATCGATACCGAAGTGTTTGAAAAGCTCTGGCAGGAAAGTTGGATCTCCCCTCCAGGCCGGATTGGGTTTCATAATCCCTCCTTGTTTCTGAGCATGAAAAAAGCCCCGGTGAAGGGGCTGTTGAGAATGACTAAGCCCCTTCGGCTATTGAGGCCAAAGGGACTGGTCAAATTGTGGTTATATCTATTACATGGGAACTGCTATTGCGGCACTTATTACAATTCTGATGCCGATCATCATTCTGTCGTTCGGCACTGTAAACCGAGATAAGCGCGACGTCGCCATCAGGAAAATCGCGGAAGAACTCGAGCTAAACGAATTAGTAAAAGAAATCGACTATCAAAGACGGTTACGGGTTATAAAACACGTTCGCTCCGAAAAGCCCGTAGCCATCAGCCAGGTCCTAACGCGCTCTGCAATGGCGCTATCTTTTGTAGCATTCTTCCTATCGCTAGTTCCTCTTGGCCAATCCATCTTTGAGGGTCAACCGAGCATCACCCTGATTTCTATGCTGCTGACTGGCGTTTCAATTCTCCTCGCACTTGTCGGTCTCGGAATCATGATCTACTACTGGAGATCCCCACGTAAATCGCGAGAGGCGCAACGCGCTATAGACGCTTTCAACAAGCTGCTGGACGATCCGCCAAGCTCTTAATAAGAAAGTCCTAGAATTTTAGTTGTTCGCGTTTCATGTGGATAACTTTTTCGGTGGCTGGCGATCCTCTACGCAATTCGTTGCATTCTGGCGGGCCCGATCTCCTTAGGCTGGTACTCCGGGCAGTGAAGATGGCCAGTTGTCGTTTGTTCTCCACGAGATTTTGAACGTCACCACCGCATTAGCGGTTGGGGTAGCGGAAGTTACCGTGAACCGATTTGTGGACACGTGATTGCCTACCGGCATTATTGTGCCGTTCTCCTGCACTCCTCCGAGGTAGCCCAGATATTCGCCACTGATAGGCCGGAAACCTACAGGCATAGTGGCGGTCAAATCACGCACACCGAGTGAACGGCCAACGCCGTAAAGCGTTACTTGGTTCCCTTCTCGGTAGATAACGGCCTTGTGGTGGTTTGCGGTTGTGAAATCGATTCCGGTGACTAGCTCATCAATGCGCCGTAACCCTGTATCACCGAAAATCATTACATCCCCGGCGAATACGCGGGTGCCGACACTGGTATCGATGCGGAGTGCCTCCTCCACCGCACCGTCCACATATTTTCTGTTCACAGGGCTGAGTGGACCGTTGATGCTCTCATCTTGGATGATGAGCTCTCCCGCGCTGTTGAATTCTTTCATCAGATTCTCCTATCGGGATACAGCCAGCTCGGGAAGGGTCAAAAGCACCAGTTCCCCAGCGTCACGCTTATCTGCCAGCCAATCCAGGAAAGCCAGATACTCTACGCGTGTGACATAAGTGCTGGAAAACTCAGGAATCGCGTGTGGGTGGATGAAATTAATGTGCTTGCCACCAGTGTCGATAGCGGCCTGGATGTAGTCTTTTACACCCTGGTAGGAGTCTTTGCGCTCCATCAAAGAGCGCTGCACTCCCACGGGCAAATCAGCATCACCGGGATAAACATAGTCATCACCGACATAACCGGTAATCACGGGATACGTCTGCTGAAGCAGACGCCCAGCCACGGTGTTGGCGTAATGAGTTACCGCTTGGCCAGTGCCAAAGCCGTCATAGTTACCGTCAGACAACGAGTACCCAGGCTGCACCCACGCATCTACAGCGGTCTCTAGCTTCGCTTCGAGTTTCTGCTTCGACGTGACAATCTGACGGCTGATATCGAAATATCCGAACGCGCCACCATGATCGCCTGAATGCGAGGCGACAGAAAGGCCTTCTGAAATCCAAGCCTTGATATCGTCGTTGGTCGCCAGATGCCTAGAATCTCCCTTACCGTCGAGGTGGGTCTCAGGACACAGCGCCATAGTAAATGGGATTCCGCGTGCTTTTGCAGCCGCCCAGATCCATTCTTTGAAAGCGCTCGTACCATGATCGGCGACCAGCGCGACAGCCGCTTTCCCGCCAGTGGACACAGGCCCAAGGCGCGTTTTCAGCCCATCGACCAGCGCGGCATGATCTGACTCATAGGACACGGTTGGGTCAACGACGCTAGGAATCAGCAAGTTGATCGCGGCCTTGCTCGTCGCGGTTACATACTCGCTACCATCTACTTCCCCCGGTGTCTCACCACCAACCTGCTGCCAGCCACTCGACCAATTCCCGTTGTAGGCGCGACGCTCATAACGCTGAATCGGCGTCGTAAGAGTTGAAACCTCATGCAGTGTTGACGCTCCCGAAGAAGAAACCTCGATGAACCCGGCTGCACCGGAAGGGATAGACCATGCAGCTGCCTGGCCGGAATCGTAATTCCATAGCCCCTCGAAAGCCGTGCCCTGCATATCCTCTGGAGTAAGACCTGCCGGTACCTTACCGCGTCGATGGGGTACCGCGCCCGCAAGTTCCCATGGTCGCCAGGTCCCGTTGTAGTAAGCACGGCGATAGTCTTTAACCGGGTAATTTACAGCATCAGCACGGTAATGCTGACGGCGATGCAAACGGCTCGCGTCCAGCTCATAATGAAGAATCTCGCCCTGAGTATCCTCCGGCAAACCCAAAGCAGCAGCCACAGCCGAGCTAGGAACCGGGTGTGCACCAGGAACAAGGGTATCGGCGTTAGACGAAGAAGTCAGTGGTGGCTTATTCCATTTAATGTCTGCAGCTGCTTCGCCAAGCGCTTCAATTGCGGCGTCAACTGCAGCAAGAATCGCTAGAATTCCTTGGTCCACGATTGCGGGAAGCCAATCGACGATGAGGTCAGCAAGCGTAATGGGGCCTTCGTTCGGGACGAGTCCTGCTTTTTCGCGGGTGTCGGAGATTCCGAGACACTCGAGCCGAGTCACGACTGGTCCAGGCTCCAGCTCGATTGAACCCTGGCCGTCCACCAGCTTTACCTCAGCGACAGCGGTAGAGATGATTCGGCCGGCGGCGTTGCGATTTGCGGGGCTGTAGAAGACCACCTTGTCATCGGGGTGAGTTTCGGAAGCAATGTTCCGAATATCGATATTTACGAGGGTCACAGGTACTCCTTCAAATGAAGAAGCCCCGCACCGGAGTGGTGTGGGGCTTGAAGAATTTAGGGGTTAGGGAACGGGTTGGTCTTCATCGGGGACCTCAGCGTCGCCAGGGTTGATGATGTCGGAGGAATGTTTCAGGACGGACAATGAAGACCATCTCGTTCCGCCGTTCCACCAGCGCCAGGCGGCGGACCAGGCGCGGATGCCGATGTAGCAGCCGGGTGTATCTATGACCACCGGGAAAGTCGCTTGGAGCGTAATAGCGCCACGGACGGTAATGATTGCATCAGAGTCGCGAAGCGAAGTGCCTTCGATCATCTGCTGCGAATACACCGAGCCGTCCGGATGATAGACAGTGAGTTCCATGCGGACGCCGCCGTCGCCGCCGAAACTGGTGGCGCGGCCGGTCGCGCGAGCGTAGACCGTCCAGAGTCCCGTGGAATCCAAGACGATGACGCCACGTTCTTCGTCGACGTGGGCGCCCTTGGCGGGGCCAAGCGGTGCATCGAACGGGAGGTCTCTCCAGTTACTACTTCCCCACTCGCCGTTGCGGTTCTTGCTCATGTAGCTCTGCGCGTAAGCCTCGACGCCCTCCAAAAGGTCTAGACGATTCGTAAGACCAGCTTGCGCGTCCTGGAAAGCGTCCTGGACAGGCGAGAACTTCGAGCTCGGCGCGAGTGTCCCGGCAATAGCGTCGGCGATTCCTCCGATGAAGTCCATAACTCCCTGGTTGAACTGTGCGAATGCGTTAGGGATAGTCATGAGCGTGCCGCCGATGATCTGACCGAGCATGTCGATAATGCCGAAGAAGGAGATGCGGGTCTGGCCGTAGGCGTCATCGATGGGAGCGCGCATGGTGGCCTTGACCGAGGTCTCTGTCATTGATTGCATGCTCTTGACGTTGGTTTCGCCGGTGCCAGTGCCGACGTAGGCTTTATCGGGAATCTCGCCGATGTGGGAGAGGTCAGCCATCGGAGACCTCCGCGGTATCGGTTGGTTCCTCCGGCGGTGCCTGGTTAACCTCGGCGGCCAGGCGCTCGAGGAGCACGCGCTTCTCGTCCTGGCTCAGGCCGGAGATGTCAGGCGCGGTGACCTTCGCGGGAAGCACCATATCCTTGTTCACCCATCGGCCGGCGGCACCTGCCATCCATGATTGCTGGCTTGCCGGCGGGACGTACTTGATTTCTTGTAAGTCTGGTTGGTGGCGGAAGCCGCACTCCCAGAGATGCTCAGACCATTGGCGAAGCACCGACGGAGGGAGCACCATCGGCGCGTTCTTGCCAGGACCAGGTAGGCCGATAAGTGCCCAGAGAGCGTGCTCTTGCGGTGAGAGCACATCGCAGTCTTGCTGCAATGGAATGCCAGTACTCATATCAATCCTAAATCGTGAATCGCGGACGCTACATTCTGAATATTTCCAACAATCTTTTCGGCGCTAGAAGCCTGCGTGACAGGGTCACCGCAGGTTGCTGTCCAGCCGCGGGAATCGCGCGACCAGGAGTATTCAAGCTCGGTGACTTGCTCGACAACAATGACGTCGCCCTCGATTCCCTGGATGGTGGAACCAACTCGGTCGCCGAGGAAGAAATGCCCCTGGCCGCGGTCGCCGATGAACCAGGGCGCGCCATCGCGAAGCTCGAGCTTGTGAGAGGTCTTCTCGCGGGTATCCCACATTGCCTTGCGCATCGCTAGCAAGCCCGAGAGCGTATAAGCACGGTCGGAACCTTCCGCGAAATACTCGTGGTAGTGCGCCCAGCCCAGAGACTGAGCGCGGTCGATGCTCTTGACGCTCATCCACGCCGCGATGGTGTCCTCGTAGAGCGGTCGGAGGAAGATGTCGGCAATCGTGCCAGCCGACGGAACCATGACGAACGTGCCGAGGATATTGCCTGCCAACTGCACACCAGCCGAAAGTGTTTCATTGACGCCATAGGCTGAGTGTCCGCCACCGATAATCTGCACGGCCTGCGCCGGAGAGCGCTCAAAGTCCGCGGCTTCAACACCGGAGATAGCACCGTCACGGTAGACGACGTACGGCGCTTGTGGCACTGTGCCGAGCCAGTTGGAATCTTGGTATTCGGGAACCTCAACAGGTTCATCAATCACCGTTACATCGGTATCGATGTTGTTGCCGGCCACCTTCTGCACCGTACGAACAAGACCTGACCAAATATCACCGAAGAAGGACGTGCCTTCCTCATTCCACCAACCGCTCTTATCCACTACATCCACGATGAGCTGGCCATGACGCGGGGTATATCCCGGCCACGGGGCAGGATCACCGTCAAGATAACGGCGGCATTCGACGGAGAGTTGTGCATCGGCAAGCGTCTTTTGCGCCATATCGTGCCAAGTCTTCATTCGCGACGACACTAGCGTCCAGGGCGTCGGGTCAAGCAGCAGCGAGCCCGGCGCGACCATAATGTTCCAGGTTTGCGGGAAGAATGCGTTCGCCCACGTGGTGATATCGAGAGGATCGTCTGGGAGTGCCCAGAGGTCACCTTCGAGTCGCAGCAGGTTGACGAAGAGCATGGTCTTGAGTGTCCAGGCGGCGGGGCCAGCGAGGATGAAAGACCGCGGGAACTGAACAGCGGCCGGGAGGAATGGGTTTGGCCAGCAGTAAATCTGCTTCACCTGCTGGTAGTCATGCAGGAAAGTCAGCTCAACGGCGCGAGTTCCGTCAGAGGTCTTAGTTAGCCGCGCAGTCTTCATTTTTCCAGACCAGCGAGCACCGTCCTTGTCTACCGTGAGGTGCTTATCGTCAGTATCGCCAGCCAGTGGGTTGAGCACGCGGCGTGCTAGACGATGCTTCGCAGGAAGGACAATGACTCCCTCACCAACATCGTTCATCTTCCACCGGATATGACCGTCCAATTCACCGTGGACGACGCCCATCAGTTCCCAGTCGCCGTCCCACAACCGTACGAGGGGCGGAGTGCGGCGGGCTTTCAGTCGTTTCTCGCGCGACGAGTGGCCACGAGCCCACTCGAGCTCAAGCCCCTGGTGAATCTCCGAAGGGAGAGCACGAGTTTTTTCATCAAGAATCAAAGCCACTGAAACCACCTCTCCACGCACGCTTCCAGTTGTGAACCATCCGGCATTGCACCGCCCCTCCCCCGCCGAAAGCACCGGCGAGTTTCACCGGCACTTCGGTTGGTGGAGTGTGCGGCGGGACTGAGTGTTGGAAGAGCACGCCGCCGAATCGGCCGGCAATGTTCGAACCGTCAGCCGCCACATACGGTTCGCTAAGCGGATGGGTATCAATCGTCAAGGTCTGGCCAGGTGACAATGTCGGCGTTGTAATCACGCGGGTTGGGTGGTCACCAAGTCCCCAGTCAAAGTCCGGCAAAGTCCAGCGTCCAGGGGCGGTGACTACCCATTGCAGCCACATCGGCCTATCGGTTGGATTCTCGATGGTCACAGTCAGGTCAGCGGAGCTATTGCTTGTCGATGCCGCCGAGATCACCGTATCCCCTTCCCAGAATGGCCACGCCGCGCGCAGCGTCACCGTCATCGTCGACCACTGCAAAAGACGCGGGTCTCGGGTGTGCTCGGTGCGGATATTCTCCAGCTTCTGCACTTCCAGGAAGCGCCGCTTGCCGTCAGACGTCACGACGATTTTCGTCGTCTTTTCCTCATCCCAAGCGGCATGGAATCTGCTTTCGATGTACTCCCAGTCCTCGGCATCACCAACGACGTCGAAAGCTAGGACGGCATCGAGAGGTTCAATCGCATGCCCCAGGTAGGTCGCTCCTTCCTGGAACGCGGAGGACTGCCAGATGCCGCTAATAGGGGCTTCATCGAAAAGCCCCTGCGGCGAAAGAGACAGCTCCACGCCCTCACGGCCAGAACCTGCACCAGACACTCGCCAGCGCGAGCCATCAGCACCGTAGATATCGATATCTACAGGCTTGCCAATCTCTGAGACCATGAAACCTCCTTAAATATTCATCGACGCCAAACGGCGGCGCTCCATCATTTCCGCACGACGAATTCCCTCATCCGCGTTCGCAGCGTGAATGTGATACTCAATCGTGGTGTTGCCGGCCGACTTCGGCTGGCTAAAGACCGCTTCATTGAGCGTGCGAGCCAGATTCGGATCGTTATTCATTGCAGTTAGCAACGGACGCGCCTGGGCGGCAACTACTGAATTGGTGACATGCTCGCCAGCTGAGAGCAACGCAGGAACCATATCCGCAACGGGGCCACCAATGAACGGCACCGTTCCGCCCATAGCGAAACGCAGCGGCGCATCAATGCGCTTGGCTAGCATCTTCAGCGGGTCGGAGACGGCATCGGGAAGCGTGCCAAAGTGCGGCCGCCGTCCGACAACTGCCTCCAGGAGGTCATTCTCGGCATTAGCCAGCAAGCGCTGCTGCATCTCATAATCACTCATCGCGACCTGCTCATCGACCTTCGAGCCGAGAGTTCCATCATCACGAATCTCATAGAGCTGACCGGCACGCGCAGCATCAAGCTCACGACGGGTATCGTCCAGGTCTTGCTGCTTCTTCTTCAGACGTAGGTCAGCAGCTGCACGAGTCGACGCCGATGTCTTCTCATCCATCTCACGAATCTTCATCCGCTCAATGCGCAGCTCTTCCTCGGTATTCGCGATATCGCGCTCCAAGGACTTCACTTCTTCATCATCGACGTAGTTCATCGTGCGCTGGCCAGCCGGAGCCGCCGTCGCGTCCTGCCACGCTCCCCACGCCTGCAAAGCAGGAGGAGAATCAGGAATACCAAAGACACCAAGAGCGTCTTCAGTCATTCCCTTCGCGAAAGCAGCAGCGCCAATGGCGGCCACATCCGAAATGGACGTCGGCGTATCCGACTGCTGACTAATCGGCGCAGCAACCTGCATCCCCGTAATCGAGGTAGAGCGCGAGGTACGACCAGAAGGACCATAGTCCAGGTAATCGTCATAATCACTGCCGCCGGAAGCACCGCCAGGCACCTTCTTATGAGCGTGATGTGTGTACTGCGGATGACTAGCCGGTGCCGCGTTACCGCCATACTGGCCGTTACCCCTGGCGCCGCCCATCTCGACATTCACGCCGTTCGGCAGCGTGCCGCTCGTATGTCCTCCCCACTGGCCACCATTGAACCAGCCAAAGGCCAAGTCACCCGGCGCGCCCAGGCCTGGGCTAAAGCCCATGCCCATGAGCGCTTCGTATTGATTCATGGTCGCGAACCGGCCAGCGAATGGTTCAAGGCCGGTGGCGAATCGCGCGATGGCGCTCATTGCTCCGCTACAGTCGCCCCAGTTGACGCCGCCCCAGACATAAGGTGCGCCCTCGAGACCTCGAGCGAACTCATCAATCTCGCGTGCGGTTCTAACAGCGCCGTCGGCGAAGTAGCTGGTTCGGCCATTCCAATCGACTGTCGAACCGTCGCGGCGAACATAGTTGCCGTTGGCATCTACCAGCTGCAAACCGAAGATGCCGGCCGTCTCTGCAAGAATCTGCGTAGACCGCCCGCGCTTCTCAGGGGCATGCGGGATGAAAGACTCGCCGCCAGTTTCATCTTCGGCGTATACGACCCACTCACCGCCGCGACGAACCTGCGCTGGCTGCGTAGCCACGGAACCATGTGCGCGTACCGAGCCTTCTGCCTGCATCGCGCCTGCAACGGGTTGAGAACCGCCGGCAGAGTTCGCGTATTCCGCGTCCTGCACCTGGCGAATCCACGTCTGATAGTGGGTGCCGCGTGTAGTCAGGTTGTCGAGCTGAGCGCGGACGTTCTCAGCAGTGGTCTTTGCATTATCGGTGATTCGGATGTTTCCGTCAGGTAGCTCCTGCACCCGAATTCCGAGGTCTTCGAGGTCTTTCCTCGCGGCGTCGCTAAGCGTCTCCACCTCGATGGTCTCACCCTCGCCGACAGTGGTGAGCGCAAGCAGGATTGCTGCAAGCTCTTCCTCTGCGGTCTCGGCTCCTTCGAGCTGAACCAGGGCTTCAACCATCTCAGGGACTAGGCCCATTGAGCGGGAGACTTCAGCAATCTGCTCATCCGTCAGCTGGAATTCATCCTGCAGTTGCTGCAGAACAGGCCGCATGTTCTCAAAGGTGCCTGCGGTATCGCCGCCATTGACGGCCACACGCCACAGTTGGTCGCGCAGCTCGTCAAGCTGGTCCCAGAGCACGTCAGCATTACCGTCGAGTTTTAAAGCGCCAGAGAGGTCGAATAGGGCGTCACCAAAGTCGCCGGAATCATCGGCAAGCGTGATGACCTTCTCAGAAAGCTCGGAGACTGCGCTCGCTGCCTCGCGCATAGCTCGGTCGGCGTCTTTCGGCGCCATGCCGAGGTTCTGCATTATGGTCTCAAGCGCGCCAAGCTTCTCACTGGCGGACGATGCTTCATCGGCAAGGACTCCTACCGCTTCAGCAGCTTCACGCGCACCTGGGTCCAGGCGGCGCGCGGCGTCAACCGCGTCATCGATAGCCTTGCGGGCTTCCAAAAGCTGGTCAGCGGCAAGCTCGCCAGTTTCGCCAGTATCTCGAAGCGAGGATACAAGAGAGTCGAACTCAGGACCGCCGGCGGCGATGATGCCATAAACATCATCAATGGAATATCCCATTTCACCAGCGACAGACTCAAGTTCTTCATAGGCGTCACGCATGGCGTAGACCTCGGCCTGCGCTTCTTGCATCTCCGCGCGAGTGCCCTCGAACGTCCAGGGATTAATCCCTGTGGTCGAGAAAAGTCCGTCCATGCGCTCGCCGATAGCAGTCAGCTCAGTCAGCTCAGCCATCGCCAAATCAGCCGCAGCGGCCAGGCCGTCCTCGCCGAGTTCACCGGTAGTACCGGCGACGGCAGCAGTCAGCGCATAATGAGCTTCGGCCGTAGCGTGAGCTTGGCCAGCAAGGCGCTCCTCTGCCTCCGATGCACGATTAGCGCCATCGATTACAGCGCCCGCGACAGCTGTGGCGGCCATCAGACCGACCGCCCAAGGACCTCCGAAGAAGTCAATGAGACCACCGCCGGCCTTCTTCACGCCATCGAATGCAGCAGCAGCAAGACCACCCTCGCCAGCAAGCACGTGCATGCCAGCACCGAAGCGGCTCATCTCAGGAGCGCCCTCGCGAGCAGCGCGATATGCGCCAACAATGGACGAACCAACAAGACCGACTTCCTTGGCTGCTCCTCCGGCAAAGCTCAAAGCACCAGATAGCTTCTCTACTACTGGAGGCGCGAACTTCCACGCGCCCCAAGCGGCAGCACCAGCCAAGACTAAGCCTGGATGGTCTCCGAGTAGACCGGAAACGACTTCCAATGGTGTGGCCACGACGGACAAGACATTGCCAGCGTCACCAAGCAGGTCAATTGTCGCCGACAGGACGGGACCAGCTGGAGCAAGAGCACCGACAAGGTCACTGGCACCTTCGCCAACGGACGTCATCGCGGGCGCCAGGCCATCCGCATGATCACGGAGAGAAGCAAAGAACTGAATCGTGCCCGGCGCGGCACCGGAGATGAGGCCTGCGACGCCTGGGATGAAGTCAGTTACTAGAATGTTGGCGACTGGGCCGAGTACGTCGAGGAGGTCACCGGTCGCGGTCGCTGTGGTCTGGAAGTAGTCCACCAGTGCGGTATTGCCGTCTACTGAGTCAATCCAGGCGTGAGTCTTCGCCAGGCCCTCATAGATAGTATCCAGCATTGGGTTGCCGACTTCATTCGCGGCACGGACAGTGCCGACGATGATGCCGCCGACCTGGCCAATGCCGGAGCCGAGACGTCCGAGAGAGTCGATGCCGTCCTCGATGAACTCGTTGAGTTCGCCGGTGCGGCGCGCTTCGGAGAGCATCTCCGACCAACGAGTGGTCGTAGCGCCGATGCTGCGAGCCATACCTGGAAGGTATTCTGAGCCAACTGTAGCTAAGTCAATCCAGATTTGTGACAGCGGTGCAGATGCGAGGGCAAGGCCGCTCATACCGCGAGCAGAGTTGTCCAGGAAGCGCTCGAAGTCCAGGACTGCGGCCTCGGAAGAGAACTGCTCGACGGATGCGCGAAAGCCACGGTTGAATTCGTGATTCAGACTGGAGAGTCCGGTCTCCAGCGTAGGTAGTTGCTGGGAGGTAAAGCGTTCGACAGAATAGCCCAGCCCCTCGAAGAGAGAGTCCTGGACAGTAGTCTGCATGTCAGACCACTCGTCTTTAACATCACGGACAGCGCGAACGGTCTCAGCTGCGGTTGGTGAGAGGTCTGCGAGTGCTTCTTCGAATTCTTCCGCTTCGCCGCTCATGGCGGAGAACGCATCAACCAGACCCATAGAGCCGAGCGCCAGGCCACCAAGGCTCGCGCCTGCTGCACCAGCCATGGCCGGCAGAGTGACCAGCGAGCCAGAGACATTGACCAGACCGCCGGCAAGAGCGGTGATAGACGGCAACGCGCCAGAGCCAGCAACACCCAGGACAGAAATAGCCGAACCCATTAAGGCAATGCGACCAAGGCGCATTTCAGTATGGCCGAGCTGAGTGTTCAGCGCTGCAACTTGGGTTTGTGCTGCTGCGGTATTCACATCGACATCAACGTGGATATCGCGGTCACGGGTCAGACGCTCTAATGCGGCATTCGCGCCAGCAGTCTTGAGAGCGACATTGACATCAAGCTCGGAATTCACCGAGGAAAGATAGCCCTCAACCTTCTGCTGGAAGCGGTCAAAATCTGGCTCCAGCTGAACCGAATGCTCAACATTGATATTCTTCAGGCCAGCGACGACACGACGGCGGAAGTTACGGAGGTCAGGACGAATCGCGATAGACGCTGAACCTGCAGAATACGTAACCAAGATGACCTCCTATTGGCTTATTTCTTGCCAGGTAAAAGCTGCGAAAGAATCTGAGAATTAGTCGCATCACTGCGACGCTTTTTAATGCGGTCCAGAGCAGTCTCCGGAGCTGGAAACAACGGAGGGCGGGCGTCTGATCCGCGATAAAGAAGTTGGAGGAGCGTGTTATTGATAGCCGTCAGCGCCTCAATCTCTGACGTCCAGCCCTCAAGCGGAGGCGTGGTCTGCTGCTTCGGATTCAGCTCAAAGACCAGCTCGGCTATTTCATCGTCGTCAGCAATAGCAGCGCGATAATGAGAACCCCGCGGCAGCTCATCGATGAGCTCCTGGAGCGTGCGCCAATCACGTTGGCCGCGAAACCACTCATCGAGGTCCAGGCCGAGATAATGCTGCAAGTCCCAGCGCAGAGGGGCACCACGTCTACCAACAGCGGAGGCTATCGCGGAAAAACTTGCGCGGCACCCTTGCCATAGAAGTGGACCATGACATCCTCAATGAGCATGATTGCAGCAGGACCAGCATCATCACCGAGCGCATCCAACTTCGGAGAGATACGGCGAAGGTCTTCGCCGAAAATCAGGCGCAGCGCCGCCATCACCTGACTGGTGCGCAGCGCCTCCGAAATCAGTTCAGCACGAGTAAAAGTAGGCTTTTCGACTGAGATTGGAGACTCCTTGAAACCCCAATCCTCACCGAGAATGAAAGGCTCATCGGTGGTCTTGTTCTGGTGAACGATGCCAGATTCAATAGCGCGATTGCGCAGTTCTTCAAACTTGTTAGCGGACTTCTTAGGTGTAGCCATGGCAGGCCTTTCTCTTGAAATTGTGAAAGCTTAAATGGCAGGCAGGAGGGGCACGGCGGCCTGCCACGGGAACCCGTGCCCCATTGAAAAGGGCTATTCGCCCTCGTAGACAACCGAGTCGATATCGATAAATCCCCCGTCGCCGTCGGTCTCATCAACCTGCTCCCCCGGCTCCTCTACCGAGGCCGCAGCCTCACCAGAGGAAGGGAGTGGAGCAGCGAGAGACCGTGGTGCGGCGAGGGTTTCTAGTTTCCCGATGATGGAAGCGTCAGGCCGATTTCAGCCGCGAATTCTGGAACGCCAGGACCCGCCAGGCCGAAGTAGTACGGCTCATGCGGATCGTCATAGTCCAGGTCCTTGAGCTCATGGCGAATCTGGTACTCCAGAATGTTGGAGTCAGTATTCGTGAGGGGGTTCGAGGAAGTGATTACCGTACGGGTGAAAATCCAGTACAGGTAGATGTCCTTCTCGAAGTTGTTTTCCGCGTCATGGCCAATGAGAATTAGAGTCTCTTCCTTTGGCTTACGGCGACGGCGCTTAGCGAAGCGAACCTCGGCAGCATTGGACAGAACTGGGGTTTCGACGTCAACGCCCTGGCCGTGCTCGATATTGATGAGGCGCTGTTCCTGTGCGACGTACTCAATCGCAGTGGTATCAGTCTGCACCAGGTCGCGGCGACGTCCACGAGAGCCATAACCTTCCGGACCAGTGAGAGTCAGCTCAGGAGTGATGGTCACGCCAGCAGCCTTCTGAATCTCACCAACCTTGTCGTAGCCCTCTGGTAGTGCCTGGAGGATGCCGGTTTCATCAGTTAGGGATTCAGGGATTTCGACCGCGCCGTGCTTGCCGGCCAGAACAGAGAAGTTAAGTGGAGCGAGCAGAAGGGCGTCATTCTTTTCCTTCAGCTCTTGGAAATCAATTGCAACCATTAGGTTGTCCTTTCTATCTCCGCGACTTCATCGCGGTAACAGTGAAGTAGATGGTGACCATTCGACGGTCAGGATTAGCGAAGGGACTTTGAACAGGACCCACAAGCTCGGTGACTTCCGCGATGCCTCCATCACCAGGCCTGTGAGCATCGAAGAGTGTGTAAATCATGTTGGCGACAGCCCACGAATCACGGCGAGTCTCCGCAATGATGGAGACCGCGATAGTCGCGTCATCGCGAACGCGCTGATTCGGTGGGACGCCGCCGCCAGTGCGGGTGGCCAATACGAAAAATCCACCCTCATCGAGAGTGGAAGAAGCTGTATCAGGAAGCGCTGTGACAGCGTGTCCAGGCGGTGAGCAATCTGCCAGCGGAGTGGCCAGGTAGTCCAGGACAAGCGCCTCCACATCAGAGCGCTTACTGCCGTATTTCTCAGGGATTTGAACCATCGGTTAGCCTTTCAGCATTGAGAGGACTTGCTGCCACTCGCGACCAGCAGGGACTTGGGCATTACCAAACTCATGCGCCATGGCGTGCGGGGCGTTCGCGCCAACCACTGCGTACAGCGCAGTGTGATGCGTGCCCTTATGCAGTGCGAGCGTCACGAACGCCGACGAAGCCAACTCACCGGTTTCACGCGCAACGATTGAGTCCCACAGGTCTTTCGCGCGATTGCCGGCCGATAAAGCGACGCGCGCCCAATCCTCGCCAACTGACCATTTATCAAGGAAAGTATCATCCTGGTCCCAGTTCATTTGGATGTCCCAGCGCCAGAAAGAATGACCTCCGTGCCAGCGATTTCACCCTCGCGACGCGCATGCTCCCACACATCCACGCCCTCCACGGTGAACTTACGGCCATCGGCAAACGTGACCTTGTCATCATCCTGGATATCCGGCACCTGCTGCTTAAAGAACAGCGAGACCTTACGGACAGTGATCAGGCCATGGTCAGAATCCTGCTTAGTGCTGGACCAACCAACCTTGGCACCCGTGACCTCGTGAGTGGTTTCACCAGTAGGGTCGCCAAAGCGGTCAGTGCCGCCAGCGCGAGTTACAAGAACCTTGGCCATAAAATCACCAACCTTCGCCTTGGAGAATTACGAAGTCACCGTCCGAAGAATCCAGCACCGCTTCAATATCCTCGCGCTCCTGCTTGGTCAGAAACAGCGCGCCTTCCGGATTCGAGAACGTAAGACTCGAAGAGAACGGACCCTGCGTATCCGTGACGCTCTTCAGCCCCTCCTCACCAAACCGAGTCAACGCCCGGCGCGTCATCGAGGTGACGACGCGTTGGAGGGTTCGCTGGATTAGTTCGGATGGGTTTGAGGGGATGTTGTAGAGCCCGGATATTTTGTCGCTCGCGTCCTGGAGGAGTACTTCGACGGTTTCGTTCGGGATATCAGGATGATTTGGCCACCGCAGCCAAAGTTCTTCTGCGGTAGCGAACATGACTAGGCTCCGGCCTGGACGTTGGTGATTTCTACGACCGCGAATGGGTCAGTTACAGCGAAACCAGCGGTCATCCAGGACTGCACCCAGGTGGACTGGATAGCGCGGTCATCGTATGGCTCGGTGGACAGTGGGGCCTCGATGCCCATGGTGCCGACAGTGCCGCCAGCCACGAGCTTTGGAACCCCAAGTTCTGCCTGTGGGGAGACGATTGGGGTCAGACCATGTGCTTGGTAGAAAGCCTGGACTGCGGCGTCGTTTTCAAGTGCAATCTGCAGAGCAAGCTCATCTTCTGGGGTCATAACTAGAAGGTTGTAGACGTAGCCTAGCTCGGTGCCCTTGCCGGCGGCCTTGGCGCGGAGGATATCTGCGCGAGCGGATGCAGCTGCGGTCTTGTTAGCGGTAGTGGCCTTTCCGGCCGCAACCCAGCCGCCAGACTCGACAGACAGCGCATCAGAACTGAGTTCGGTATGTGCAGCGTCGAGCGCGTCGAGTGCTGCGGTATCGACATCACGGGTGATGGTGTTCGCGAGCTTTCGGGATTCGCGCTGAATCAGGGAGAGGTCATTGCGCTTGCGGGCTTCATCGGTGACCTTGAACTTACCGCCGGTCTTCTTCACGCGAGCGACCATTGGCTCATCGCGCTCAGAGGAAACGTTCGGGAAGCGGCCACCTGGAGAGATTTCACCAGTGCCCTCCGCGTAGACGTCGTTCTTGGTCAGCTGGTCGAAGATGATCGCGCCGCCAACGGTAGAGTCAGGGGTGAAAATCTGGGTGGCGAAGAGCTGCTTTGCAGCCAGGTCGGAGACGTAGCGGGTGATGCGCTTTGGCTCCTGGAGCATCAAATCGACGGTGATGGAGTTATCAATAACTTCGATTCCGTCGAATGGGTAGGTAGCAAGAGACATTTACGGTCCTTCTTTCTAGTTCAGTACCACGTAGACGTGGCTATTGGCAGATGCCTCGACGGCGGTACCGATGACCGGCGCGCCCTCTGCGGCCTTGACTGCGACACCGTTAGCGCCTGCAGCGATAGCATCACCTGCAGCGATGGAGCCGGTGCAGCGCACCTCTGCGACAACATTGCGGTGAACAGTGACAAGGTTTCCGGACTTGACGGAATGCGCGACCACGCCGAGCGGATGACCCCCAGCAGTTGCAGCATTGACGGTCGGATTGATACCGCCGGCAGTGACTGCAACGAGTGTGCCGGCAGCGAGATCAGCCGCGGCGCGAGAAGGAATCTCGCTGGCAATCTCGTAGCGAATCTTGGTGATATTAGCCATGATTATTCTCCTTAAACTGCCCAGTGGGCGGGGTAATCCACATTCTCAGTGGTCTTGGTTTGGGACGTACCAGACTTCATGGAGTCAACTGGGCGCTGTGAAGGGACAGGCTCAGCCTTCGCCGCAGCAGCATGCAGCTCCTGCAGGCGCTTAGCGTTCGCCTCCATCTCTTCCGAGGAGCCAGTGCCCAACAATCCGAGGTCTTCCTCGGCCAGGCCATAAACCTGAGCCAGGCGCAGGCGGGTGTTCTCAGACTCAAGCTGATTTACCTTGGACTCACGCTCTGCAGCCGCTTCCTGCAGCTTCTGCAGCTCAGACTTGTTAGCTTCCTCGGCTTCACGAGCTGCCTGCGCCAAAGGCTCTAACTCGGCCTTTTCCGCACGAAGCTGCTCAAGCTCTGCTTGCGCTTCCGAGAGCTGCGCCGCAGCGTCTTCGGTGGAGGTTTCGGAATTCTGATTTTCGTTCGGGTTGGTTTCATCCGTCTGCTGATCATCGACGGCGGTAGGTTGCTCAGGCACAATTGCCTCCTCGGATAGGAATCGCGGATATGAGAAAGCCCCGCCATCGCGGAGCAAGTAGTACGCCAGGACTCGAACCTTGGATGTGGCCACTTCGTACTGTTTAAGCAAGCTGTGGAGCAAAAGACTTCTGGTCAGCTTCACGCCAGCGCTTAGTAAATCGATCGATGGGATACTCAAGCCCCTGTTCGACCTCTTCATCGGTGGGATTGTCGCGGGAAGAATCCCAAATCTTCTTGAGACGCTTGTATTCCTTCTCGCCTTCCCACTTGCGGCCCTTGATGACCAAGACGGCTTCACAGTCACAGTTTTCGTGGTATCGCTGGCCTTCACGCGTTCCCCGTCCAGCGACGAGAACAGTGTCCTCGTCATAAACGGGACCACGGCTGGCGAGCATTGCGCACATGGAGCAATTCGACTCACCGACGAGAATGCGCGCCCAGCCGAGCACTACACCGCCAGAATCTGCAGAGCCGCGGTAATCATCCGGCTGTACTTCATTGCGAGATTCCCGAACAATTCCGTGATTCTTGGTGTCGATGACAGCCTGGCGGCCAGCGTCACGCGCGTGCCGCTCAACTGCAGCAGAGATGCGCTTGAGTCCTTCCTCCATGACCTCCGGATCAAAGCGGTTATCGTCCGTGACGAGAATCTTCTCACCAGCGAGCTCACGAGAAACATCATCCAGATAATCCATCGTGTACAAATACGACCGCTTATCTGAACCAATGTTGAGCGCACTCGCCAGAGTCTTGTACGTCGCTGCAGGAAAGTACTCACGAAGCGGTGCAGGCTTCAATTCCAAGCCATGCTCCGCAATCTCCCAGCCCATGAGCAACGTCTGTTCCGCGAAAATCTCCCGGCGCGCTTTCTCCACGATAGGGTAAATGACTTCCACGAATTCGTAGAGCGTGGTTGCGCCGGTTGGTACTCCCATTTCTTTGAGGACTGCGGCGATTGCTTCTTCCATTTCGCCCAGAATTACCTGCACTGCGCGTCTTAGGTCGAATACATTCACTGGAACAGTCCTCTACCGGTTGGGATGGTGTCTTGGTCTGGCTGTTCTTTGATAGCAGCCTTTACGCGTTGCACCTTCTCGCGGGACCAGCCAGGTACGTCCTCGAGGAGTACCTCGGCAGGTATGCCGAGCATGGTGGAAAGCTTGCCCAGTCCGTCGACCCATTGGGCGAAGGAGCGTGAGCTCAAGTCTTCCCAAGCAATCTCAGAGGTGAAATCGTTAGCGTCTTCGGTGTTACCGGCGACGTGCGCGGCCAAGCGGAGCAGCTGTTCGTGTGATTCACCGACAGAGGTTCGAATCTCCGAGGACTTGTTATCACGGGCGTTTTCCATGCCGGCAAGACCATCAGCCGACACATTACTAATTGCGTTAGCGCCTGCCATCTGCGGAGGAATCTGCGCAATTGCAGTCAAGTCTCGAAGTGTGGAGGCCTTGGACTCGGTGTATCCCGTGAAGTCGGTTTCTTCGAACTGACCAACCTTGGCTTTGGAACCATCTGCATTGATGAACCAAGTATCAGAGGCCTTCATGCTTGCCTGCGTGGTCTCGTCCTTGGGCGCCCAGCCAACGACGTAACGCTGCTTGAAAGCTGATACCCATTGGGCGTTGCCTTGCTCCCAATTAGTCATGTCGAGTCGCTTCTGCATCGAGACCAGCGGCTCGATAATGCCGTGCTGTTCCTCTCCGTCGAGGAGCATGCGGTCTTGGTATCGGACGATTGGAACAACGCCAATATTGTGCCTGCGGGACTCGATGAACTCGAGGTTCGACGTGTTGTTCCACGTCTGTTTGTCCCACTGGCGTGGGTCGCTTGGGACGTGCTTTGCTCCGAAGAAGTAGACCCGTTCTTCATCCCAGAGACGGACGCGGTTCTGCTTAATCTCAGCGGCGATAATTGGCCACTCGGTTGAGACTCCGTCAGCACCTGGCCAGTAGTGGTCTTCGCCGTAAAGCGCGACCATCTGGCGAGGAGAAGCCAAGCTGATTACAGGGCTATATCCGTCATCGCCACCACGCGACACTGCGGCATATCCGGTGCCGTACTGCAGGGTCGAACGATGCAATCCCGTCTGACGAGCGTTCATCTTGTTTCTCAACCACCACTGCCAAGAACTCGATTCCTTAGCTTCGGAGGAATAGAAGCCCTTAACCTTGAGCGACTGTGAGAACACATCCAGGATGAGCGGAAGATAATTCGTCTGAGAAGCTTGAGCAATCTCAATCTGACGAGAATGACCAGCAGACCCAGCGCCGATAGCAAACTTCGATGCTGCCTGGCCTGGCGTCCACGGCCGCATAGCTGCATGGATATCGTCCATCCAGTCACGCTCACGCGCATGGATGCTCAGCAGCTCGCGGACTGCATCGGTTGCCTGAGTGCGATTCACCAGAACACCACCTCTCCGTCAAAACTCGAGTCTTCGACATTGGCCGCCAGGTAGAGCTGGCGAACCATGCGGGCGCCAATCATGCAGACACCCAAGTCAATCTTCTTCTTGGACTTCGGACTTTCTTTCTTCACGCTGATTCCGTACCGGTTCTCATGACGTCTCATGTTGGACACATGGTCAGCAAGGTCAGCGTCGCCATCGTGAGTAAACGAATGCTCCAGAATTTCACGCTCCACAAGCTCACAAGCCTGCGTAAAGTCCCAGGTCTTAGAACGCATATCCCACGCGACCCACTGCGGCGATTTGCCGCCAGGAACTGCCATGATTTCTAGCGAATCTCTGAACTCTTCTGGCCATGTCAGCTTCGTGAACGACTCCCACTCACGAACGTCCGCGAAGAACGCAGACACTCGATAAGTTTCGCGAGCCCAAGAGACACGCGCAGCGACCGCCTCCACATCAATTTGGCCATCTTCCGGAGGAATCCAGAAACCAATCTTGAACACATGACCATCCGAGACGCGACAGCCAACAAGCGCCGTCGTATCATTCGACAGCGACCCATCGAAGAACATCACGATCTCCTCGCCCGGCGCGACCACAAGGTCAGGACGGGCCATCTGTGCCCAATCTTTTCGGTCAGCCCACGAGCTTGCGCTGACCGTAGGCCAATTGAGGTATTTGCGTTTGGAATCGTCGATTGGAGTCTTCTTGTTCCAAATCTTCTTCATCATCGAGTCGATGTTCTTGAGTGCCCAAGGACAGTCTTCGTAGACGAATTCGAGTGCCGAACGCAGTGACTTCTCATCGGCCAGGTCAGTGTCTGCGGGAGCCATACGCGAGTCATACAGCGTTCGGCCGCCTTTAGAGCGGCCAGCCTCCTGGTCGAGCCAGTCATCGAAGTTCTGCTCTCCGACACTGCCAAGGCCTGGTTTCCAGGCATTGAGCGTCGCGACGTAGCGCGAGCCAGACTTAGTCAGGTTCGCGTCAATCGTCGAGAAAAGCTCCAGTCCGCCGTTCGCCACTGTCCAGTGCTCTGTCTCATCAAGAATCGCGAAGGTAATCTCCGAGCCTTCCTGAGTCGTCGGTGAGGACGTGATGACTTCGAGCTTGCCTCCGCCGGAGACCTGCACCTGAGTCTTGAACACCTCGATGTCGTAGTCCTTGTGAAGCTGCGGAGCAGCATTCTTGGACAGCATCGCCGAAATCATCCGGAAGGTGTTCTTCGTCTGTTCACGCGAAACTGCGACAATCTGCACCCAAGGCAGCTGAACACGCTTGCCTACTACGCCGCCGAGCACGCGACGGTCGAAGCGCGCGACGCGAACCGGTGCGAGCAGCTCGAGAATCGCGAGTACCGCAGCGAAAGGCGTCTTGCCAGAGCCCTTCGCCAAACGACGCTCGCCAGAAGTGAAAAGCCAATCACCATTCTCATCAACCGCGTAGTACCAGAGCAGGAAACGCGCTTGCTCACGAGTGAACTGCCAGCGCTGACCAACCCGGTCGCCGTTGGGATGCCGCAAGTACTTCGCCGCCCACGCCAGAGCCTCATAGCCCAGCGTGAACTCCGGAAGACCTTCCGGAAGAGTGATTAGCCGGTCAGCCGCTGCGACTTCATGCTGCGCCGCCACGCGGTAAGCCACGGCCAATCACCTCCTACGGTTGCTCGTCGATCAACCCCAGCTCGCGGTAGTTATCAAGAATGGATACAACGCCCGGCGCGTCCGGGTCGGTCGTTTCTTCATCGCGTTGCAGCTCTACCTTGAGGCGTCGGCGCTGGCCTTCGGTGGTAAGCAGGTCGCCCATAGCCGACCACAGGGCTTCAAAGGAGCTGGCTCGAATCGGCCTGCCGGACTCTTTGTTGAGCTTGAGGTGCGCGTCAATCTGGTCGCCGAGCAGGATTGCTGCCTGCCAGTCAGAAGCTTCAAAGAACACCGACTGACCAGACTCCTTGAGTGAACGGAACCAGTTCTTAGTCCAGGTCTCCCAGCTCGCCTTAACTCGCGGCAACTTCGTCACCGTTCCTGCTGGAGCCTTACGCACCTGCAGCGCGTCCTCGTCCTCTTTGTTGCGCCGAATCCGCTGATCTGACCGCTTTCGTGCTACCACACCAACCACCTCCCGTCAACATCAAAAATAGCCCTGACCAGGTTTTTCCTAACACCGTACACATTTTTTCGACCCATGCTTGCCGTCCCCGGCTCTCGGTAAGGCGAGGGTCATCCCCCACCCCGCACGCGGCCGCGCACGAGCATTATCGCAGGCCAGGGTGTTTTTCTTCTGGTAAATAGCGGCGCTTCTTTCGCCGTTGCTGTCCACGCAGCCATTCGCCGTGAGATTTCCTAGCGTGAGCCGATGTTGATAGCCATTGAAGGTTCTCAATATCGTCGGTTCCTCCCTCGGTGACCGGCGTAATGTGGTCTAGTTCCAGGCGCTCACCAATCTCGGCAAGGTCTTCGGCCGTCATTCCGGTCTCAGCGCAGACCATTGGTATCTCTCGCTGTGCTCGTCGATAGAGCCGCTTCCACTCAGCCGTGCTCGTGCGTGAAGCTCCATTAGACCAAGCCATGAGGACCACCAGCGTCGCGCAGGTCGAGCAGCGTCGCACCGTGAAGGTCGGTTGCTCGCTTGACCATCGCGTCCATCTCAGCGGAAAGCTGGCCGAAAGTAGAGAGGATGACTACGACCGCCGCGTGAAGTCCCTCCATCGCATGCGTGTCCCACTTACTGAAAGCTCGATAGTCATCGAGTCCCATGAAGCGAGCGAAGGTATGAGCTTCATTGTCAGTCCACGCAATCACTGCTGTGAGAGTTGGTTCGTCCCAATCCTCTTTGGCCAGGATGTCTTCAATTGCAGCAGTCATCACGGACTCCTTCATGAGAAAACCTCCCTTACCGATACGGCAAAGGAGGTCAGGGACTGTACAAATATAGTTTATTTAAAGTTCGGTGAGCGGGTCGTCGTCACCATAAGGAGAGCCTGCATAAGCAGATGTAGGGCTATCTGCTTCAACACGCGTGAGCGAAGCACCGGGATAAACGATTAACTTGTTTTCTGTATCTATCTTGACCGTTCCATCGGCATAGATAAAGAACATGCCGTTGTTACTTGCAGATGCCTCGGTTACTTGGTCGGCATTCTCCGGATGTGGCTCATTCCAGAAGACTGTTACCATACCTTCGTCGCTGTGAATTAGTTCATTGTTCATCATGTCCACCAGCTTAGCGAGGAAAGGTAGTATCTGTCGGACTTCTCAGCCTGGCCCTAACGGGTTTTCACCTTTGCGTTCGCCTGGCCAGATGCCGAAGGTCTTCTTGAAGTAGTTCGAAGCCAAGCCCTTCGCGTGACGGCGGGACATGTACTTCGATAAGAGATTCACCAGTGTTGTCCACGGGTGAGGGTTCGAAGCCCAGCGAGCTAGACCAGGACCGCGCGTCCAATAGATTTCAAAGTTGCGGCCATCCTTGATGTTCGGGATATCAGCCATCAGCATGACCTCCTCCACCAACAGCAAAGCCCCGCGTCAGCGAGGAGCCGAGCGGGGCGAAAGCTAATGAAAAAGACCCGAGCCACTTGGACCCAGGTCTTGCAAAGCAAAGCTTATCAGCAGGGGTGGCCCATCACCAAGGACTTTCGTAAATCCGCATGTGAGAGCACATCAGCCAATCGAATCATCACTGTTCCATCAGGCCGCAATTCTGACTCAATCACGCCCATTTTTACCCACCGCTGAACGGTAGTGCGGGATACATCCCGATTCAGCCATTGCGCCCAACGAACAATCTCGCGAACGGGACCGACCTCAATAGGCACCGGGTCCGACAAGGACACCGGCGGAGCAATGACATCATCCACCAGATGCACCTGCGCGATAACTTGCTCAGCGCAACGAGCAGCCCACGACTGGCCAGCCAGCTCTTCGAGATAACCCAGCAGCCACTCGGCGCGCGGCACAATCTCATGCTTCTTCACTGGCTTCAGCTCTGGGAAATCATCATGCAGCAGAATGCACATGCGCTCCAGTGCTTTCAGAGTATCCAACTTCAAGTCCAAGAAGCTCACATCAATAGGTGGCTTCGACTTCCCCTTTGTCGGAGGCTTGCCTGCGTTCTCACCACTCGACGCCTGGCGCGGAACAAGTAGCTCATCCAGCTCCGGAGCCAAACGGATCACCGAAACCAGTGCGCGCTCAAGCTCCTGACACAGCAAATCATCCATCAAGATCCACCCTCCCGAAATAAATCATCCTCCACACTGCAGCGACCTCATGCTCATTGAATTCAAAATCTGAATAAGCCGCACCAGCAATACGCTCAACATCATCCGGCTCCAGCTCATCGATATAGCCAGCAAGAATCTCACGGGCATAGAACAAGAAATCATCATCACTCAAACTAGATTCTTCAATACTCACTTCTTCCCTCTCCTCGTCCTCCTGGATCGCTTAACCGAACCGTTGCCTTGCCTAGCCGTACCTTGCCGACCCGACCCGACCCGTCCCGACCCGACGATCTTGACCGCGGGACCCTTCTGACTTGAGTCAGGTTCAAGACATGAACTGTGTAGCGTGATCGCATTTACTGCACCTGTCGACGCTCCTGTTGCCTGCGAGTGTGCTGGCGCATGGCCGTTCCTCACAGTGTCTGCAGTCTGTGGTGATGTCTGCACCTGGTCGCCTTCATGAGTTGGTTGTGCGCCGGTTGGCTCTGAGTGTGCTGCCGAAGCGCTCCTCGGAGTGTCTGCTACTTCCTCATCGTGATGGTGTTCAGGGCTTGCACTCGAGTCATTTAACGCGCCGGTTGGCTGCGAGTGTGCTGGCATGCCGCCGCTCCTCACAGTGTCTGCAGTCTCGGACCAAAGTTCATCCATGCGTTCACTGGACGCTTCTACCCATTCCGGCATCTCCACGGGTTCAGGATCTGCTGTTGACGCGCCGGTTGGCTCTGAGTGTGCTGCCGAAGCGCTCCTCGGAGTGTCTGCAGTCTTAGCAGGTTCTAAATCCAGTTGAAGGGTCGGATTGGTTAGTTGAATCTCAATGTTATTGTCTTGGCACCATTTATCTTTCTTAACGAATTCAACAGTGTGCTTGCCGTAGATTGGCCTTTCTGGTGGTTCAAGGAGCGAGTACTCTGCACCGCCGCCACGAGCGCTGTTGCACTGTCCGCATGCGACGACAAGAGTCTCAGGGGTTGAGTTCTTATGACCGTTAAGCGAGTCGATAGTTGCCTTGCGGTATCCCGACTTCACAGACCATGACACAGACTTACCGCACCATCGACAGGCGTCCCCATCTCTCATGCGCACCTGTGCCCACAGTCCAGGCTTCCGGTAGTCCCGCTTACGTGCGTTATCTTGCTCGTATTCTTCTTTGCTCTTGATATGGAAGAACTCCTCGTCATCCAAGACGAGTTGGACTGCCACAAGCTTTTCGTTCTCCCAAATCTCTTGTGCGATTTCTGCTTCAACAAAGTGACTCAGGATTTGACGTTCGCGACCAGGAGCAACCTGAGCCAGCGAACCAGTGTTGATAAGGCCATCGGTCAAGTGAGCACCAGAGATTGCTGCGAGCTGTGTGAGCACGCCGATGGCCTCGTTTTTGACCGCATGATTAAAATTCGTCGAAGCAAGAAGCTTGCCGATGACGGGGTGAGTGGCCATGTTATCGCCTACTCGTAACCAAGGCATTGAAGCTCCTCTCTTCGTGGGTGGGTTTATGGACTGCCTATTCGCGGTCTTCCGCGCGGCTTATTTATGTAGTTATTTGCTGTCATGCGGCTAGCTCCTCTGTTTGAGCTGTGATAGCTAGGTGGCGGGCTATCTCACGCGAAGAGCGGCGCAGCGACTTCTCCAGCCGCCGAATCGCTTCGCTCTTTGAACATCCGAAGCTCCGGAAGAACTCGAATTCGTCACGGGTATACCTGGCTTCTTCCAAGTACTGCTCATGCAGAACCGACTTGGAGCACGGCATGCAATGCGCTCCTGCTCCCTTACTTCGTGGAGCACCGCAGCGTTCACAGAGGTACTGCTTGCGAGTTGCTTCGCGATGCTTGTCATAGCAGTCAATGCAGCGCTTACTGGACTTGAGAATGCCGGTTCCGCAGTCAAGACAACGGTTCGTCCGGTTGCGCTGCCAGTAGCACGCCCCGCAGCGCGTCCCGCGGTTCGTGACGATGCCGCCGCAATCCTTACAACGGTTCGGTTCATTACTCACTTTTCTTCCTCCTTCTCAACTTCGGATAACACTCCACGCAGAGTCCTTCACCTGCGTGACGGATAGCACCTGGCTTCTGCTTGAACCGCCGCGGCGAACCACTAACCGACGCTAGTTCGAGCCAGTGGCCGCAGCCTGCGCAATGGGTCTGCGTATCGGAGTCATAGTGGACTTTCACCGTGGAGAACCGTCCTGCGACTACGCCATCGATACGCTGTCCTTTCGCTTCGGACTGCCGTAGCACCGCCTCGCACTCCTCGAGAGCAGGACACCGGTTACACAGGATTCGAGCCCGCGCATGCCGCATCTCACGCTCCGGCAGCTTCTCCTTCGGTAAGCGGTCTTCCCACAACCGCGGGGCTTTCTTATCTAGCGATGACCGCTGACAAAGCCCCTGGCCTTCCTCCAAGAACGTCACGCGATACCTCCGGGAGGATTCGCGGTAACAGTCGCCTTCGCATGCTTCTCGCCATCAATAACAATGATTTCCATATCCAACGGAACATCCACAAAGTCCGCAGCCGCTTCCTCTCCCTCACTACGAATCGTCTGCTTCTTCTTCGCTTCACCTTCGAACTGCGACGACATGAGCACCATCGTGATCCCTGAACCAGCGACCACATTCCGTACGACAGTCGCTTCATCCGATGAGGTAGTCCAGATGGTCGGGTTCTTACTCCAGGAGCGGAACGCAGCGGCAACCATACCTACCTGCTTCGGCTCCATCATCGGCCGGCGAGTCGTAGGAGTAGCCCGGCGCGCGTCGTGGAGGACTCGTGGGATGTTTCCTAGTGCGGTTTCGTAGTGGTTTCCGTGTCGTTTTACTTTGACGCTGCGGAGTCCGAGGCCGAGTCCGGTTTCGTCTGTGCGTAGTACGTATTTTTCGTGGACGAGGAGTCCTAGGCGTGGGTCGTCTTCTTCGTCGTCTTTTTTCATGCGCATGGAGCTGAGCGCTACTGCTTCGTTGCGTGTTATTTCGAATGCTTCGTCGCGTTCGTAGTTCATGTCGACGTAGTGGGTGGAGATTTCTACGGCGATGAGTTCCCATTGGGTTCGTGCGCAGATGATGAGTGAGTCGGAGACGATGCGGAATTGGACTAGGTCGTTGGGTTCTGCTTTCGGTGCGACCGCGAGGACAGCTTTGAGGCCGTCCTGGAATTCCAGGGCGTCGACAACGATTTTGGATGTGTCCATTTAGTCCTCCTCGGTGGGTATGAGTGGTATTTGGCCGGGTATTTGGGGGTTTGGTTCTTCGGGTTTGCTGAGCCAGCGGCGTATTTGTGCTTTGCGGTCGTCGGTTAGTTCAGCCCACCAGGCGTCGTGGGATTGGGATTGGTCATTGCTCATGGCTTCCGACCACCAGGTGGATTGGGTTCCCCTCGGCGGCGTCTATGAATTCTTGCCAGGCTTCGGAGTCGGAGCAGGAGTCTTCCATGTCGGATAGGCGCCAGCGGCCTTTGCGGGTGCGGATCGCGTCGAGTTTGCCGCCGGTGGCTTTGACGTCGGTAGTGACGATGCTGCGGGTTGGCAGCTGGGAGAAGACATCGAAGGTGATTGGTTGTAGCTCTTCTTCCACGGGTGTGGGTTTGGGCTTTGCTTGTGGCTTCGGAGCAGGCTTGGCCACTGGCTTTGGTTTAGCGGCTGTTCGCGGCTTCACCAGTGGGTTCGGCGTGGGCTTGGCAGGAGACTCTTTAGATTCAGGTTTCTCAACAGCTTTAGGCGCGGACTCTTCATAGGTGAATATCGGGCGTGCAAGCTCAATGCACGTCGTACGGGTAGGAATGCCGGCCATGGGGATCGGTGACTGCAAGTCATAGCGCGGAAACACCGCACTTCGAGGATGGGTATGGACTACTAGATTCCCTGTCCACAACATCTCAACCTGCCCAGCGAAAGCGCCTGGACCGAGAATAAGCCCCAGATTCTCATGCCCATCAATCTCAGCGAGCAACCCAACCGTAGTTTCAAAGTCTTCGTCGCTAAGCTCGGCCAGGGACTTCTTTGGCAGCAACTGGTTCAAATCAGCCAAGAGCTTACGCGCCGCTGGCATCGTCTCTTCTGGCTTCCCAGCAAGACCTTCAACAACTTCGCTCAGCCGAGCAGTAATACCGCGAAGCGACGCGAAGTCCTTCGGCTGCAAATTATTCTTACTCATTGTCTTTCCTTCATTTCGATTCTCAGATGTATGAATCCACGGCGCCTCGACCCAATCCCGGCGCGAGTGGTTGGAATAATGGGGATACATGTGGATATGCCCCTGGTTGTCTATGTATCCGTTCGCGTCTTGAGTCATGCCGGCGGCTTTCCAGTAGGGACTAGTTCGGCGATGTTTACCGTCCGAGCCCACTCAACAAGTCGCTCGAGGGCACGCGCTTCGGACTTGTACTCAGCAGTGTTAAGTGATTGCACCCAGCATTGCAGCGAACCGATATCAACAAACTGGCGGTGCGCAATCTTGCGTACTTTCGTTTTCGCCATAAATGGAAGCCACGGCAGACCATTCACGATGGAAGTCACGTCTCCTAGGCATAGCCAGCGCTGCGAGCGTCTAACCGCAATCGAACACAGCTCACCTCGCGGCGGCGCCGCTACTCGGATGATGTACATCAGTCATCACCGAGAGCCTTACGAGCGGCACGAACCTGCTCACCAGAGACAAGGACGGCCAACGGCAGGACACCTTCGGGTGAGATTTCATAATCTCCCACCCAGTCGTAGGCAGACATGACGACGTTGTTACTTCCAGACCTCATCATGAGCTGCGTATCCGGGTCTAGTTCCTCTAGCTCATCAAACGTGGAGATAATCTGCGGGTCCTGGACCATCAGCCCAGCTTCATCCAGATACATCGCAATGTTGTAGCTGTGCGCGTAGCCAAGGCATTCGTCATCAACTTCCGACCGGTCACGAATAATCCGAGCTGCCGCGTGAATGTTCTCCGTTGGGTTTTCCACACGGATTGTCACATCAGATTGCTGTGATTCGGGGTCTAGTACTTGTTGGAAAGTTTCTCCGACTTTGCGATATCCCTCGGCAACCGTCTCGGCAAGTTCCACTAGCGCTTCAGCGTGCTGCTGCAAAGATTTGTCTTTCATTATTTATCCTCTTCTGCAAGACGAATAAGCCTCTCAAGAGCTTCTTGCGGTACTTCTTTATGGTCATGATTCGAATCCCATCAAGTAGGAGATGAGCCAGATGAGCGCATAGACAGGATGAGTCGGATCGGCGACGCCACCATCAGGCGTGTAAATCGGGATGATTTGAGCAACGTAAGGGACCACTAGCGCTCACCTGCCAGCAGAGACGCCATGCCAGAATGATCCGGCCAATGAGAGATACTGCCTCGAAACTCCGGAGCCTCATGCTTCATCTCGAGCAAGCTGATGCGCTGCTCCAGGTACGTCACGTCACGCTCAAGAGCATTATGCGCAACGCGGAAATTGTCATTCAGCTCGCGAGAGAGCATCAACTGGCCGATAGCCAGAAGCAGCAGCCCCGCGAGGATAACTACCAAGATAAGAGTATTCATTACAGGATTACCGCCAATGTGATGTAGGTGAGAAGAGCAGGAACAATGAGCAGCGCAGCGATGACCGCGCCAGCGAGGATGAGATACCACCAGAACGGCGGCTGAGATGTATCCGTCGGGATACGGAAGTCATTAATCTCCATCGGAAAGCTCCTGCACTTCAGGAGCAGTATCGGCCGCAGGCTTCGGCCGGCGCTTACGGATACGCTTCGGCGCCAAGCGCTTATCAGCCGGAACGACCTGAACATCCATAACAGGGATACGGATCGTGATCGTTCCCGTAGCTGACATCACGGTCTCCACACTCACTCGCGCGTAAGAAGGCAGCTTGATCAACTGTCCATCCAGGCGCAGACGATGCTCGAGCACCTCGGTCGCGGTCTCATAAACGGCGCGGCCGGCAACAGCTTTCTTATCAAACATTGGCTTCCTCCAACTTGCGGGTTTGGTTCATTCCGCGCTCCTCGCGGATAGAGCAAAGAACCAAGTCAGTCTTGTAGAACATCGACTGTTTCTCGTTATGTGCACGCTTGTGCACTAGGTTCTCCAGCCCAACCTCGCTGTTGAACGTCTCGACAGCTTCCAGGGCACAGTTGATTGACTTGTCGAAGGCCTCAATCAGTGCTCCCTTGATAGTGCGTTCCAGGCTGGTCAGCTCAGGGTTATCGGTCACCGTCAGCTGCTCCAGGTTAAAAATCTCGTACAAGATGTCTTCGATAATCTCCGCAACAACGGCGCGCGTCTCGATGCTCAAGACCGACTCAACCTCGGGAACCGCCGGGACTACAGGCGCGGACTCTTGCGGAGCTGACGGGAACCGGCGCTCCAATTCCTCCAGGACAAACTCACGCACTTGCTTCGCTAACTGCGAGGACTCATGCGAGCCATACCCCGCGTTATCTTTCGCACGCAGCTGACCGATGGTGTGGCCCCCTTCGACACGCGAGCAGCCCTTCACAACCCAGATACGGCCATCAGCGACAACCTCGAGAGCCCAATCATTCTGGTTGCGTTCAGCGCTGTACTCGCTATGAAACTTATGAATCTTCACGGGACTTCCCCTTCTTCATGATGGACCGCGCCCCAGCGAGCGCTTCAATGTTTGCCTTATGGCCAGTCGCTTCATCCACTGCTCCATCGAGAGGATCGAGGACACTCTTCGGGAGATACCCAAATCTCTGCTTGACAGACTCCACCGCCTGGATGAAGTCCTCCACGTTCTTGACATGCGATACTTCAATCTGAGACCGGCTCACGCTGCCACCTCATCCAGGAAGCGAGTCAGCTCAGAACGCGGAATCAGATACGGACTATTGCGCTTGGACGGGTTGAGCTTTCGCGCCTTAATTTCCTTGCGCAAAATCATGGAGTTCACGGCCTTCTTCGAGACACCAGTCAGTTCCACAAATTCGGCAACTTTCAACAGTGCAGGTGCAGCTTGGTTATTCATGTCGATTCCCTTCCGGAGTCCTCGTGTCCCATCCCCACGGTCGCGAGAACTCCTAGTCATGCCCGGCGCGCTGAGCGCGTCGTATGCTTGGTTGGTCAGCTGGCTGATTTGCTTGCTGATTTTGTTTGATTGTTTGCGGATTTCTTCTGAGCGGGCTTCTTGTTCTGGTTTGAGGCGTAGTCGGAGGCGTCCGCTTGGGGTGACGTTGATTTTTCGCCATTCGGCGTTGAGCAGGAATGATTCTGCGAAGAGTTCCTCTAGCTGGTCTTCGGTGCTTGGTGCGGTCACTTTGCATCGCCTTCTCTGGTTGAATCATGAAGATGGATATTGGAACTGTTTTCACAGTTATTAGCGGCGGAGCGAGTGCTGCTGCTTTGTTCTTCGCTGTATGGGCGAAGTTCGATTCGAAGAAGTCCAACAAGATTGCGGAACGAAGCCACGAGACGTCCGTTGAATCGAATGGATTGGCTCGTGAGGCCAACAGCTTGGCTGTAGATGCTCGTAAGCTCGCTGAGGAAGCGAATACGATTAGCCGCAGGTCCGAAGCCCGCGAGACTGAGGCGAATCTCGTCAACTGGGATTTCAGTTGGATAAATTCGGCAACCTGCCAAATTGTCAACACGGGAGAGCACGAAGCTATCAATGTCTCTGCCACCGTTGCTGTAGATGGGGAATATGTCACCCACCCCACGGTCAATGTAGAGGGAGGGTCCAGCCTGGAAGTGTTTCTGCCAGAACTTGCCGACAAGATCCGTCACCACGCTCAAGAGTTCAGGGCCGAAGAGCACCGATTCCGCCAAAGAAGCCCTGGCCCCTACGGATACATCGGAATCCCTCCGATTTATATGCCCTTGATGTTCGATGTCGTCGTGACCATCCAGTGGCTCACCCCGCTGGGCAAACCACGCGAGCGAATCATCAAGAATCCGAGAAGCAGTTTCTAGTTCCTTTAAGGCCATTCCGAAGGAGCCATTGAAGGCATACTCCTCGCTGGTCGAAGTTCCCTCACTTGATTGATTAGTCATTGAGCTTTCGCCTCCTCCGGTTCGCTGTGCATCTGCTCGCTGATTTCTTTCAGCCCTTCGGTGATGCTGTACCGGATGAAGTTTGTGACTTGTTGTCCACGGTCCAGCTGTCTTGGCTGGTTTGTGGGTTTGTGGTTAGTCATGATGTATCCTCTTTTTAGATAGTTTCTGATTCGCCCCTCGGTGCAACGAGGGGCATTTCTTATGCCGCGGACTTAATTCGCGATAGTCGCACTCGGGTCTCTTCCTCTGTGATGTCGAAGGCTTGCGAGAAGTCGACCGCGCAATGGGCTAAGACTCCGCCGATGAAGCGCGGCCCCGCTTCTGAGCCACCGTGGTACTGACGGCTCACCGTGGAGGGTTCGCAGCCAATCTTTTCCGCTAAAGCAGCTACGCCGCCGGCGTTCTGGATGGCACCCTCAATCCAGTCCTTACGGACTCGGACCGTGTAGTGAAAGGCCATACAACCTCCTTGTTTGCTTTCGCACAACCTGAATTTGTGTGCGTGCAAACAAACTTACACCAGTGTTTTTCTTTGCGCAACCATTATTTGTTTTGCCACAATCACTTGCATGTTTGCGCGTGCGCAATTAGTATCTACGGCATGACACAATCACGCTGGTGGCGTTACATAGAGCCAATAATCGAAGGCATGACAATGCGCGATGCCGCACATCAAGCCGGCTTCAATCAGAGCGCCTTCACCCGATGGAAGAGCGGGGCACGAGCTGACCCTGAGTTCGTGGTCAAATTCGCCAGAGCATTTGATCTCAACGTCTTAGAGGCACTCGTGGAAGCCGAGTTCATCACCGAAGACGAAGCCGGAATTCAAGAGATTTCTGTCGGAGGACCTCTACTTAAACGCGCTTCATCCAAACAACTAACTCAGGAAGTACAGAAGCGGCTCGACGCCGCTGAACAATCTGCGCTTTGGCCGGTGCCAGAGCTGGGAGGTGCAGCAATGGCCAGCGAGCTGAATTCGAACAAGCAAGACGAGTCGTTGTTCGACCGAAATGATTTAATTGCGCGTATCAACTCTGGCGAAGAACAGGTCGCAGCACAGGAAGCGACTGACCCACTCGAAGAGAATCAGCCCTAGCCCCTTCTCCCCTCTAGGAGTCCCTACGTGAGTACCGTCGATGACCGCCTATCAGACCTGCTGGTCGAGCAAGGCGTCGAACTCATCGAGACAGATATGCTCGATATTCGCTACAACGCTGTATTTCACAGTGCTTCGCGGACCATCATCGTCCGCTCGACTCTCGACCCAATCACGCGGGTATGCGCTATTGCGCACGAGCTCGGCCACGCAGCTAATGGTGATACAGATTCCAGTCCGCGCGCTGAACGCTTGGCCGACGAGTGGGCCGCGCAACGTCTCATCGACAGCACCATCGTTGAGGAAGTCGCTCGAGACTGCGGAGGCTCCCCCAGTGCTATCGCTGCAGAACTCGGCGTCACTCCACACTTACTGACGATATGGATGCAGCTCTACCAGGTCGGAAGAATCCGGACCTTCGACTGCGCCATCATCTAACCTCCCTATCCCTCTCCTACTCGAAAGAAAAGATATGAAAACCAAATACTTAGCGCCCGGACTGCTTGCAATTGGAGTACTGCTTGCAGCGTGTTCAGCTCCCGAAGCTGAATCCGAACCAGTAGTCACGCAAACAACGACCTCAGAAGCAGAGACAATCTCCCTGTCTGATGAGAACCTTCAACGCGTAAAAGAAGCGTGCTTCGATGGAGCTGAATCTCCAATTGATAGCCGCTCTGAAGGAAGCGGCTCCTGGACCCCTTACGAGTTCTGGGAGGTGGACGAGGTCGAGAGCTCCGAGCTAGAGACTACATATATGGTCCGCGCCAGTTACGACTCCCAGCAGCAGGGAGCCTATAATTTCTCATGCACCGTCGACTTCAACCATGACGCCGAGCTTGCGCTGCTGCAGCAAATGAATATTTCGACTCCACCAGGAGTTGAGCCGATAAGCGACAACATCCCTGCGCTCATGGAATCACTAAACAAAATCGGAACTATCTACGAGGCTAAGAACAACAACATGATCTTCCGGTGCCTCGACGCTATTGAAGAAGATTTCCCAGAAGTTGGACGATTTAATTTGCTCGACGATCTAGAATTCGAGCCTTCGCAAAAGGACAGTCGTGTTTATCGTGCCAGCGGAATCATCATCCCAGAAGACGAGTTCAAAGTTTGGTGGGGCAGTGCCGACTTCGAATGCACGATCCTGACTAAGAACGACTATATCCAGGTATGGAAAGCGGATGTAACTCCTCGACTCAATGCTCCTGAATCGGAAGAGAATCAGGAGACAAACGCCCCCTCCGCGCCACCAGCCCAAGAACAAACGCCAGCGGTAGAAGAAGTTCCCGCGCAAGTCGAGCAAGCTCCCGTGCAAGAAGCTCCCGCTCCAGTTGAACAGCCAGCCGCACCTGTCCAGCAGGCTCCCGCCGAAGCGCCAGTCCGTGGCTTCACCGGAGCGCCCGGCTCTCCCATCGTCGACATCGACAAGACCATCTCCCACTGCGGCGACCCGATGATGTACGAGACCGGCACGACGTTCTTCACCGACGGCACCACTGCCTGGACAGAGACCTGCAGCGCGCAGATGCTGGGGTGAGTAAGTCATGCTACCCAAGATGAAGATGAAGTCCGGTGGAAGCGACAAGCTTGAAACTGCTGGAGAATTTGCGTACAGCGAAGCGTTAGAAAGTGTCCCCGATGGCAATATCACGTACGAGCTAATCCTCGAGCCAGATAATCCATACGATCATCGAGCAATCAGCGTCCGCCATAACGACCGAGTCCTTACCTATATCGCACGGGATGAGACTCGGAAGTACTGGCAATCACTAGCCAAGGTCACGGCCAGTGGATATATGCCTGTCATCGATGGGCACTTTGAAAAAGAATTCACATCCATTTGCATTCACCTTCCGCCTGGCACAGCCAGCCTGCCAGAACAATTCAGAGACATGAAGCCAGTGAAAGCCAGCCAGCTTCCACCGACTTACCGAGAGCCGGAAAGGCGTAACCGTTAATCCCGAGTCTTTCTTGACTCTACGACTAAGGACCCAGCATGAATGATAAATCAATCGAAACCGCGTCGGATGAAACTGGTGAATTTGTCATCTATTCCACCGAAGACGGGCGAACAGAAGTACACCTCCGGCTCCTGGATGGTTCCGTTTGGATGACTCAAGCCCAAATCGCCGAACTATTCGGAGTGTCACGAGCCAATGTTAGCGCCCATATTAAGAATATTTACGAAGATAACGAGCTGAGCAGGGATCGAACTATTAAGAGTTATTTGATAGTTCAATCCGAGGGCGACCGTGATATTAAGCGCGAGGTTGACCATTACAACTTAGAAGCCATCATGGCAGTCGGATACCGGGTACGAGGTCCCAGAGGTATCCAGTTCCGAAGGTGGGCTACTGAAGTCCTTTCCGAATACCTCATTAAAGGGTTCGCACTCAATGATGAAAAGCTCAAAGACCCACGGGGCATGGACTACTTTGATGAGTTGCTCGACCGCATCAGAGATATCCGTTCCTCTGAAGCCCGGTTCTACAAGAAGGTCCTTGACCTATTCGCTCTGTCTGTGGACTATGACAAGAAAGAAGCGGCAAACAAGAAGTACTTCCAGAAGATTCAGAATAAGCTCCACTACGCGATTACAGGCCAGACTGCTTCGGAGATCCTGGCAACCAGGTGCGACCCATCCGCACAAAATCTCGGACTTGTTACCTTCAAAGGTAACAAGGTGCACAAGGGAGACATCGTCACCGCAAAGAACTACCTGACTAAGGAAGAGCTAGAAGAGCTAAACCTCTTAGTCTCACAGTTCCTGGACTACGCAGAGAACCAGACCCGCCGACGAAAAGTCATCCACATGCAGGACTGGATTGAAAAGACTGATGCGTTCATCGAGTTTAACGAATACGAGCCACTGAACGATACAGGTCGGATCTCTATGACCCAAGCCAAGAACCTAGTAGGAGAACGCTACGCCCTTTACGACTCACGCAGGCGTCAAGCAGGGAATGCCGAATTCGATACTCAAATCATCGACGAGATGCAGAAAGTCGAACAACAAATTTTGGCCGCCCGTGCGCGCCTAAGCCCCCGCAAACAGCAATAAGAAACCCTCCGTCTCACAAACTTTGGCGAGCGAGTAGACGGAGGGAATCATCAAACCACCAATATGATTCGACAGGAGCAGTATAACAATGACTGTACGAGACCTCTGGTACACGACAGACCGCAAGACCGGGCTCAAAGCACGAAGCAAGCGCCACGGCGTTGGAAGCCGCTGGCAAGTCAACTACGTAGACCTGGACGGTAAGCGTACCAGCGCAACATTCGATACCCGCGAAGAAGCAGACCTCTTCGACGCCGGAGTCAAAGTCAAAAAGCATGACGGCACACTGATTAGTGCCGACAAACGCGATGTGCGGCTAGAAGACCTCTGGGAGCCATGGCTCGACTCGAAAGCCAACGTGGCTGAGAAAACCCGGAAAGACTACCTCTCCTACTGGAAGGTTCATATCCAACCAGTCTGGGGACGAAAGAAAGTCAGTGAGATACAAGAGCACCAAATTGTGGCATGGATTGCCAGTCTTAAGTCCACAAAATACACAGAAGACGGCGAGCCACGGCCACTCAGCGGAAGCGCCAAGAAGAAAATCGCGGACATGCTCGGCAGTATCCTCACCCGCGCCGTAAAGCTAAAAGTGATTCCATCTAATCCGCTGGATGGAAGCTCCAAGCCACGAGTAGGAAAATCGGAGCGGCGCTACCTCACCATCGAAGAAGTCGATGCACTCCTGTTCGCGGCAAAGAAACCTGCGGTCAAGCTCATGCTCGAAGTCCTGCTTAAGACTGGTCTGCGAGTCGGCGAAGCCAAAGGGATCAAAGTCAAAGACCTCGACGTCGAACGCAAACGAATCTACATCCGGCGCGACGTGGATGACCTCGGCAACATCGACGAGACCAAGACCAGGCAGCACCGCGACGTTCCCATCTCCCAACTTATGACACTCATATTGGAAGAGCAGGCAGAGGGACGTGACCCGGAGTCCTTCCTCTTGCCAGACGAGTACGGTCATGTGTGGACCACCGCCAGGTGGCGAACAATATGGGACAACATGCTTGTCGATGCCGGCATCGAGACCACACTAACCACCCACGAGCTTCGCCACACTGCAGTCTCCATGGCGATTGCCGGAGGAGCCGATGTCTATGTCGTACAAAGAATGGTCGGTCACGCCAGCGCCACCACAACCCTCGACTCTTACGGTCATCTCTGGGATCACGGCCTGGACGCTGCGGCCGAAGCAATCGAGCAACACATGGAAAACGAACGCAAGCGAGTGGAATGGGCACAAGCCCGGCGCGCTCAGCGTGAGAAAGACAAGAAGGTGCGCCACCTTCGGATAGTTGGTTGAGCAGGTAGTTGTCTGGTGCTGGACAAAAATAGCTCACCTTTGGATGTTCACTGGAGTGAGCAAGCTCTTGTTAGTTGAAGGTGCTGCTAGTTAGATAGTGGTTGGTGAGTGAATAGTCCCCCCGACGCTTGCCGAGTAAAGATGTAGACCCCGCTGTCCCCCGGCGGGGTCTACATCTTTGTATTAGAGCCAGTTGATGAAGTCGAGGCCGAATGTTCTGTAGATGGTGAGGAGTGCAATCGAGGCAAGTCCCAGCAGGACGAGAATCATAACGATGGCGTCAATGCCCAAACAGATTCTGTAGAGCACTGGGTGTTTATCTATGGTCTTTTCGAGTCGCTTGTCATGCGGCATATCCTTGGGGTTTAGACAGTCGGCGAGGTATTGAAATGAGCCGAGTCCGGGGTGCCAGTTCGCTAAGCCAGTGAGGAATAGCGGGGATGACATCCCTTTATCCGCATCTTGCAAGAAATTCTGTTGAGGAAAGCTCTTTACCCCTTGCGCTGCTCTCTCGGCTTCTCTGTTTCGGGGGACGTCGATTTCAGCAGCCCGGTCAGTACTAACGTTGATGTACTTTTCAGCTTGAGGCTGACCCTGTTTCCCGCCATCCTTGATTTCTTCGATGTCCGCGTTACTGAAATCGTCAGGGTTATCGATCAATGCGGGTCTCGCTTGGGTTTTGGGTAACTCTATTCAGGCGGCGGCGCACCGCTGAAATTGATACACCGAAGTGCTCCGCAGCGCCGTATTCCCCTTGCGCCTGAACTTCCTGAATCAGTGCCCGTTCCGGCATGAGGAGTGCTCCTGCGAATTCATCAGCGAAGAACTCGTGGAGGTCGTACTTATCTTCGGCGCGGGTATCCACGAAGGAGAAATCCTCGTCGTTGGCTACATCTGTCCGCTCTACCAGGTGCCCGATCTCGTGAGCCAGGGTGAATCTCTGACGAGTCACTGGCTCGCTCGCGTTGATGTAGATGTCTGCTGGGGAGTTCTGCTCTTTGATGATGACGCCTGAGTATTCAGGCTTGAGCGGGCGGATGTGCACCGTTGCGCCAAAGATTCCGGCAATATGCAACAGGTCGTCAAAACTCAACGGGGCGTTGCCAAACCCGGCGCGGATGTCCGTCGCCTTCTCTCGTGCTGCCTTCCATAACAACATTGCTCTCACCTCCTAGCGAATTACTTACAGCTTATCTTGTTTCATTGTTGAAAACTTGAATGTCGTTCCGGGTTTCACCGCTGTACTTAATTCAACGTGTCGAGGTTCACGGCGATTCCAAGCGCCGCTCAAAAGTGTTCGTAATCTGTTCGCTCGATGTTCGTTCCCACGTTTTGCCACTTGGGGTTATGTGGGGTTACTTTCTGGCCGAGGTAGACATGAAAGAAACCCCAGCCAGATTGGTTATTAACCGTTCTAGCTGGGGTTTTGCACTGTGCGCCCGAAAGGATTCGAACCTCCAACCTTCTGATCCGTAGTCAGATGCTCTATCCGTTGAGCTACGGGCGCTTCCCATTGCTGTGAACCCTTAGTAGGTGTTCCCTGCAACGTGGATTAACTATACTCACACTTTAACAAACTGACAAAACCGCTGGTTGTTTATTATTTTTCCGCGATTTTATGTGTAGTTCATCTACACGTTAAGTCGGTCCGCAGAATCGGGCTACCGAGCGAGACATGACTGTCGTAGACAAAGAAGAAGCTCAGCGACTTGGTGGTTAACAAAAGTCGCTGGGCTTCTGAGCCGCTGAGGTTGCACAAGAACCTCAACGTGGGGAATTGCTAAATCACGAGTCCGAAGACTGGGATAGCAACGAAGTACGCCGCCAGGGTGAGGAGAACCAGGGCGATGAGGTTGAGCCAGACGCCGCCCTTGATCATCTCGCCAATGGTGACGTAGCCAGAGCCGAAGGCAATAGCGTTTGGCGGGGTTGCCACTGGCATCATGAACGCACAGGTTGCGGCCAGTGCCACTGGGATGGTCAGCAGCAGAACGTTGGCTTCGCCGTTGGCGGTCAGGCCGATACCGACGGCAACACCGCCCATGATTGGCAGGAAGGTCGCTGCGGTTGCGGTGTTGGAGGTGAACTCCGTCAGAATCAGAACCAGCGCGGCAACAGCACCCATGAGCAGGAAGATAGGCAGTGCGCCAAGACCCTTAGCAACTTCACCAATCCACAGGGACAGGCCGGAGGCGGTGAACATTGCGGACAGGGACAGGCCACCGCCGAAGAGCAGCAGAACGTCCCATGGGAGCTCATTTGCGGTCTTCCAGTCCAACAGGCGGACACCGGTCTTGCGGTCAGCTGGCAAGGTGAACATCAAAAGGCCAGCGGCGATACCAACGATGGCGTCGTCATAAGGGATGTCCCACGCGAAGGCATCGATAAGCAATGGCAATGCAACCCAGGTTACTGCGGCCAAGACGAAGATGATGCCGACCTGAATCTGTGGACCCGTCCACTTGCCCAGCTTGTGAATCTCTTCATCGATGAGTTCCTTGCCGCCTGGAATGTGGTCCATTTCTGGCTTGAACACGGTGATCAATACCAGCCATGCCACGACGGTGAACACGATTGCCACTGGCATACCGACCATCATCCACTGGCCGAAACCAATGGTGATGCCGTGTGCTTCTTGCATGTAACCAGCCAACAGTGCGTTTGGCGGGGTACCAATCAAAGTACCCAGGGAGCCGATGGACGCGGAGTAGGCAATAGCGAGCATCAGCGACGTTGCGAACTTCTTCTGGTTCTTCATGCCGCCGACGGTTTCAGCCGTCAGCTGCAGAACTGAAATACCGATTGGCAGCATGACCACTGCGGTTGCGGTGTTGGACACCCACATGGACATGAAGCCCGTTGCAATCATGAAACCAAGGATCAGGCGCTTTGGTGAAGTACCAACAACCTTGACAACGTACAGCGCCAAGCGGCGGTGCAGATTCCAGCGCTGCAAGCCCAGGGCAAGGAGGAAGCCGCCCATGAACAAGAAGATGGTGGATGATGCGTAAGGACTGCCCACTGCGGAGAATTCCGCGACACCCGTGATTGGGAAGATCACGATTGGGAGCAAGGCGGTGGCGGCCAGTGGAATTGCTTCTGTCATCCACCAAGCGCCCATCAGTACAGTGGTAGCCGCGACAATACGCAGCGACTGGTGCGTGTATTCAGTCTCTGGGTTAGCGCCCGTTGATTCCAGCACGGTTTCAACGGAGTTGGATGGGAAGAAGGCGTATACAAGGGCTGCGAGGATTAGGCCAACAAAAATGCCTGTGATTTGGCGGCGCCATTCAGACTTCTTGACGCCTTCGGCTTCCTCACCCGCCGCTTGGGACGTCGATTCTTGCGTAACTGGGGTCGACATAAGATATGTGTGCTCCTAAATCATGCTCGGGGCTACTTCCAAACCAAGCCTCCATGCACCGAAAGTGGCAGAGATTCATATACAAACTTGATGAAATTTCTACCAAAATTAAGGCATTTAGAGACTTCATTCACAGAAGTGGTTTAGAAACAACGTACAAAATATCTTTGCAAGATCGGAACTTTGAACAATATTGATGCCAAAAATACACCCACATCACCCCCGGGCAACTAGGTAAGTTACACAGCATAGGTTCAGGTGAGTGGGCGTATTTTTGTGAAGTTGAGGGTTTACAAACCTAGCACAGTCTTGGCGATGAGGAAGTACACAATCAGGCCCGTTGCGTCACAGAAGGTGGAGATAAATGGGTTGGAAAATACGGCTGGGTCGGCGCCGATAGTCTTGGCCAAAATCGGCATCAAACCGCCGACGGTAGCGGACATGATACAGACCAAAAGCAAGGTCAGGCCGATAACAATGCCGATATCGAGGTCGTAAACCAGGGACGCCAATATGAAACCGAGTGAGCCCAGCAAGGTACCCAAAACTAGGCCCACGCGCAGCTCACGCCAGAGGACTTGCATGAAGTCTTTCGAGCGGACATCACCCAGCGCCAAAGCACGTGTCACCGTCGTTGCAGCCTGGTTGCCGGTGTTGCCACCAGTACCCGTTAATAGGGGGATAAACAACGAAAGCACGACAGCCGCGGCGAGGGTGTCTTCAAAAGTGTCCAGCACCTTCACCGTCAACAGCGCTGAGACCGCCAGCACCAACAGCCACACGATGCGCGAGCGCACTAGTTTGAGCAAAGGCGTGGACATGTACGGCTGCTGCAGCGCTTCCGTACCACCGGCACGCGCGGAGTCCTCTGTGTCTTCTTCTTCCACGATGTCCGCGGCATCATCCCACGTCAGGATGCCAACAAGGCGGCGGGATTCGTCCACGATGGGCATGGCAAGAAAGTCCAGCGCCATGAACCAACGTGCGGTTTCCTCCGCGTCATCGTGTGCATAGGCAAACACCGGGTCGCTCATCAAATCCTCGACCAGACGATTGCCACGTGCGGTGAACAGGGTGCGGAAAGACACCACGCCGACGAGCCGCCTGTCTTTGCGCGTGACTGGAAGAGTGTAAATAGTTTCCAGTTCATCAGCGGTTTCACGCACGCGTGCCAATGCCTCATCCACGGTCATTTCGCGGAAGATTTCCGGCACCTCAGGGCTCATTCGCCTGCCGATGCTTCCCTTTGGATAGCCCAGCACCACGCCCGTAACGTCGCGTTCATCCTTGTTCAAAGAACGCAGCAAACGATCCGCAATCTCTGCCGGCAACTCATCCAGCAGCGAAACTCGGTCATCGGGATCTAGCTCATCGAAGAACTCAAAGACTTCTGCATTACCCAGCTCATCGATGAGATCCGCCTGGTGCGCGGAGTCGAGTGCGTCAAAAACTTCAATGGAACGCTGCCGGGACAATAGACGCAATGCCAGGGCGGCACGCGCTGCGTTGTGGCGCTCAACCAGGGCAATAACATCCTTGATTGGTGTATCCGCCAGGAGTTTCTGTAATCGAGGTGCATCTTTCGGATCGATTGCTTTCTCTGTCTTCAGCCAATCTTCCAAAACTTCCATTGACTGTTCGGTCATCTCGTTCATATGCACCTCCACAACGCGCATCATTCCCGCATCTGGTTCGGGCAACCTAGAAAATGGGTGCCTGAAGCCGCTGTGCAATGTGGGTAGATTTTCTTTGGCCATACCCAGCTTAGACTGCCTGATAGCGAAATGCTGAAAAGCTATTTACGCACTTTAACTGCGCTTTTAGCTAGGAAACAGAAACTATTTTGCACCTGACACCTCTCCCAGCAGGTGTTGAAATCAATTGCAGTTTGAAAATGACTAGCACTTAGCCATTCATTTTTGGCCGCATGCTCGGTACGCTCAGGGAACAATGCCCACCATTTGGGCAGCATCTGACATGCGCCGTACTGTTTCTTTACTGGTCGCAACAATTCTCTCTGCCGCACTAGTTTCTTCTTCGAGTAATGAGAACAGCGATGAGAACTCCACACAGGAAGCCTCTCCGAGCACCGTCACGGTCACTGAAACCGCAGCCGATGAGCAAACGGACGACGGGCAAACAGGTGACGGGCAAGCCGCCGAAACCGAATCAGCCGAAGACCCTGAAGAGTCATCTGCAGATCCTGAATCCCCGCGGCTTCGAGACAAGAAGACAAAACGAAAAGTAGCGCCTCCCAAACCAATCAAGGAATGGGAAGCGCTACTTGAATCGCTACAGTCCGTCTTTGCCGGCCCTTAAATCAGGCGGCTAGGTCTGCAAACCGCAAATCTTCAAACGCAATTCTTAGAATGCGTTGGAGGACAGGGTGCCGATAGCGTCGAAGGTCTCGGAGCCGAAGGAGCCGATCAAGTCGAAGACGCCTGCGAATACGTTGGAAACGAGATCAATGATCTGGGTGAACATAGTTCGATCCTTTCAAATAGGTTTGCGCTCGCCTTGTGACGAACTCGTATCCCGAGTATGCATTTCCTCCGGAGGCTAGCGCAATCCCTAACATAGCTCGCGCATAAAATGCAGACACTGAATATTATTCAAAATAAGCAGGAATCCGTTCCTGAAAAGGCGTTTTCCAAAACGGCCGGCGTTAAATCGTGGTTAGTTTTAGGCAGCAAAAATGCCCCATAACGGGGGTAACGCCTGGGAGTAGGGTCAGTAAAAACGCTGGCGAAAGCGGACTATCCATCGCCAAAGGAGGAAAATCCGGGCTGAATAATATACAACATGAATTCCAGCCAAGCTTCCCGTTGTTTGAACGAGAATCCTCATAAAGGCGATTGCTTCAGTGCGTTACATCGACGAATCTTATATTAAGACACGCCCGATCGGATTGCAAGAGACTTTTGTTACTTATATCGAAAAAGTTGTGAATTAGTGTACAAAACCGTGCTTTGAAGTAACGCCATCCGAATCCAGACGACGTTTCCGCATTCATCTCTTATCCCCTGACAACGGCAGACCCCCACCCGCAAGGCCGCTTGAAACAAACCCCGGACATGCAAGAATCCTCCTAGCCCTAAAGCGAACTAAGAGGATTCCTATGTTGCGGAGACGAGAGGATTTGAACCTCCGGCTCTCCGTTAGAAGAGCAACTCATTAGCAGTGAGCCCCATTCGGCCGCTCTGGCACGTCTCCAACATTGCCTATAAACAGGCGGTGTTCAGCTTACCTGCCGCTTCCCTCATGAACCAAATAGGGTGGCAATTAGCCTAAGCTAAGCCTCATCCGCGTGCTCAAACAATGCCAGAACAGTCCCAGTACGGTGCCAGAAAACTAACTTATACTCATGGGCATGAGCTCTATTTGGAACTTTGCATTAAACGTTGTCGCTATCGCCGCTGGGTTATGGGTTGTGGTGAACTTTGTACCCGGCATCGATCTGGCCACGGCCGCAGGCGAAGAACTCACCGCGTTCTTGGTCTTAGCGGTTGTCTTTGTCCTTGTTAATACTGTCGTCGCACCTGTTATTCGGCTGTTGGGCATGCCACTGACCTGCATCACGCTTGGTTTGTTCGCCCTTGTCATCAACGGTTTTGTGCTGATGATTGCAGAGTGGCTGTTTAATCTCATTGGCTTCCAGGACGCGCACCTCGATATTGAGGGCCTGTGGCCAGCCATTATTGGCGCGATTGTCCTGGCAATCATCTCCGGCATCGTCAACTTCTTCACCAGTCCCCTGCGCGCCCGCAGCTAACAGCGATTAACCGCCAGCAAAAGGCGGGAGCACATCCACGCGGGAGACCTGAGCAAGTGGGGTTTCCGCGGTACCGGATTTGCCATCAATCAAGAAAGAGCAGCGTTGAAGAACGCCTGCCATCGGCGTACCGGCACCAGTGGTGCCGGTAAAAGTAGCGGACAGATAAGTTATGAGCTCGCCCAATGTGGCGGGAACGTCTGAGCCGTCGAGGTTCGTGTGGGTACAACCGGCGGCGTCCCGTGCGGCGGCGAAGAAGTGCACGTTAACCATGATTCTTATCCTACAATGGTTGCATGACTTCGCCGGAATCTCACGTTGCACAGATTCGCCAGCTCATCGGCGAAAATACCCAGCGCACCACAGAGATGCTTCCGGTGGAACAATCCTTGGGCCGCATTACTGCCAAAGACATCATCGCGGGTTTTGACTCCCCGCGTTTTAATAATTCGCAGATGGATGGCTACGCCGTACCGCACGCACAGGGCGGCAGGTTCGAGGTTGCAGAAACCATCGCGGCGGGCAGTCAGCCAGGATTGTTGGCGGGTAAGGCCGCACCAATTATGACGGGCGCAGCAGTGCCTGCCGATGCCACCGTGATCATCCCCGTTGAACGCACCACCCCGTCGGAGTTTCTGGCCCCGGGTGAGTTCGTTGAGGTGCCGGCGGCTGAGCCGGGCCTTTTCATTCGCGCCCAAGGCAGTGATGTCGCCGACGGCAGCGTGATTATTCCAACTGGCACAGTAATTTCCGGTGCAGCGGTTGCCACGTTAGCGTCCCAATCAATCACCCAGGTTGAGGTCATCCGCCCGGCGCGCATTGTTATCTGTACTGGCGGGGCTGAAATCAGGGCGCAGGCTGAGACAGCGGCAAGCAATGCTCAACCGGATGCTTCTGCTTCCACCATTCCGGACGCGAATGCACCAATGTTGCGCGCGCTGGCGGTGCGGGCAGGAATTGATGTTGTGGGGCACGTTTCCACCAATGATGATCCGCAGGCGCTCACCGCGGCATTGCACGCGGCCATCGCGGAGTTTGAACCGGATGCGGTGGTAACGTCCGGTGGGATTAGCGCTGGCAAGTTTGAAGTCGTGCGCCAGGTTCTGGAATCCCAGCTAGAGATCGGCCCCAGGGAAGATTCTCCTAGAGAATTTTCCCCCTGGTTCGGCCACGTGGACCAGCAACCAGGCGGGCCGCAGGGCCTTGCGGTGTTTGATGATGTTCCTTTTATTTGTCTCCCCGGCAATCCCGTATCCACGCTGGTTAGTTTCCGGCTTTTTATAGCACCTGTCTTAGGCCAGATGCCGCAAGATTCTTGGGCGCAGCTCGCGAAAGATACGGCCGGCATCGCGAGACGTGAGCAATTTCGTCGCGGGCGGATTGAGCACAGCGCGGATGGCACAACACTCGCGCATATTATCGGCGGTGCGGGCTCACATTTGATTAGCCAGGCGGTGGAAGCAACGCACCTCATTCGTATCCCTGCTGGCGCAAAGCTAGTTGCTGGAGATGTGGTCCAAGTCTATGAACTCTAAGCAAGAGATGAACAAGGAATAGGTATGACACGAACTGGTTTGGTCATCGTCGCATCTACCCGCGCCGCTGCTGGTGACTATGAAGACCGCTCGGGCAAGATTGCCGTGGATTTTTTGCGCGCTCAGGGACTGGATACGCCAGACGCGGTCATTGTCGCAGACGCTGATATTAAATCGGCAGTGGGTAATGCGCTGGGAGCAGCGGATGCACCGGATGTGTTATTGACTTCAGGCGGGACTGGGATTACCCCAGATGATGTGACTGTTGAAGCAGTAGAAGGCCATATTCGCAAGGAGATGCCCGGTATTGCGGTCGCGTTTTGGAATAAGGGATTGGAAACTGTCCCCACGGCGGCGCTGTCACGGTGTATTGCTGGAGTTACGGAGCGAACTTTTGTGATGACGCTGCCGGGCTCGCCTGGTGGCGTGAAAGATGGCTGCGCGGTGCTCGAGGGAATCTTGGGGCACATCATCGACGTGATGAAAGGAAACAATGAGCACTAACCATGATCCTGCTTTTGACCCGGCCTATGTACATGAGCAAACGGGCAAGGTTATTGGCGCGGTGATGATGACTGAGCCGATTGAATCGGTGCTGGCGCGGGCCCGCACGGAGGTCATCACGGATGCCATGGGGGCGGTGGTCACCTTTGATGGCGTGGTTCGAGATCATGATGGCGGCCAGGGCGTAGCCAAGTTGATGTACTCCGCGCACCCCTCGGCGCAGCAGGAAATTGAGGCGGTCACCGCGCGCATTAGCGCAGCGCATCCGCATGTGCGTCTGTGGTGTGCGCACCGCACCGGCACATTGAGCATCGGCGACTTGGCCTTCGTGGTTATCGCGGCATCAGCGCACCGCCGGGAGGCGTTTGAAGCAGCGTCGCAGCTTGCAGATGCTGTCAAGGCCGAAGTCCCTATATGGAAAGAACAGGAACTTTCCGCCGGCGGAACGCAGTGGGTGGGATTGGAATGACAGAGCTTACTCCCAGGGAGATTTCTCGGTATCGTAGGCAGCTTTCGCTGGCAGGTTTCGGGCGTGATGCGCAAGAGAAGCTTGCCGATTCCCACGTAGCCGTCATCGGCGCCGGCGGCCTTGGCTCGCCTGCGTTGTTGTATTTGGCAGGCGCCGGTGTTGGTGAGATAACTATCTTCGATTCTGACACCGTGGATATTTCTAACCTGCACCGTCAGGTCATTCATGAGTCCGCCAATATTGGCGTAAACAAGGCGGAGTCCGCACGGCAGGCACTCAGTGCCCTCAATCCGGAGGTCACCATCAACGTGGTCGAAGAACGCCTGGATGAGCACAATATTATTGAGCACCTGCGCGGCGCCGATGTGGTTCTCGATGGCACAGATAATTTCGCCACTCGCTACAACGCCTCCTGGGCATGCGCAGTGCACGGCATTCCGCACGTGTGGGCCTCTATCTTGGGTTTTGATGCCCAACTTTCCGTCTTCTATGCCGACAACGGCCCTATCTATGAGGATCTCTTCCCTATCCCACCAGCGCCCGGCTCAGTGCCATCGTGTTCACAGGCGGGCGTGCTCGGCCCGACAGTTGGTGTGGTTGGCTCAGCCATGGCGCTGGAAGCAATCAAGCTTGTCACCGGCGTGGGCACGCCACTGATTGGCAAGATTGGGTACTTCACGGCACTCGAAGGCACGTGGGAGTACATCCCGTTGGTCGGCAACCCAGCAGTTACCGAGCGCGTTCGCGCCACCGGCCCAACTTCGGGCGCAGAAGCTTTCGAAGAACGACCAACCACCGCCTCGGTCTCCGCCGCTGACTCTGCCTCAACACCCCACATCGCCGAAGTCGACGACATCCCCGACAATGCCCTGGTCATCGACGTGCGCAATCCCGACGAAGTTGCGATGTTCGCCATCCCCGGCACGCTAAAAATCCCACTACCCCGCATTATGGACGGCGAAACGCCTGAAGAAATTGCGCAAGCACAACAGGAATCACGTCCTGTTGTCATTCATTGTGCTGGCGGTATACGCTCCGCACGCGCAGTTAAAGCACTCAACCAGCGCGGGTTCAGCGAAGGCATCTACTCGCTACGCGGCGGTATCGACGCCTGGCTGGATAAGCAGTAAGCCAAGCACAGAATAGAAAAACCTCGAGGCACCGTAATGAGGAACGATGTCTCGAGGCATTTAAAAATTTGGCGGAGACGGAGGGATTTGAACCCTCGGTGAGTTTCCCCACGCTGGTTTTCAAGACCAGTGCATTCGGCCGCTCTGCCACGTCTCCGTGCGCTGTATAAAAGAATCTCGCATTAGAAAATGCCAGATCTCAAGCACACGAAAAGACTACCCGATCGGACGTTAAAGACTAAAACTGCGTGCCTGATTACTAAAACTTCATTAGCGTGGAGGGCATGACTGATGTGATGAAAGCAATCGTCCAAACCACCGAAGGTGACCCATCCACGCTAGAGATTCAGGAAGTGGCAAAGCCTGAACTTCAGCCTGGCGAGGTCTTAGTAAAAATTGCCGCTGCGGGCGTTAACCGCGCAGACCTCTCCCAGGCGAAGGGAAACTACCCGCCACCAAAAGGTGGTTCGGAAATCATTGGACTGGAATGCGCCGGTGAAATCGCTGATGCTGGTGACACCAACCGCAGCGTTGGTGAAAAGGTCGGCGCGTTGCTCGTCGGCGGCGGCTACGCAGAATATGTTGCCGTACCAGAAGGTCAACTTCTTCCTATCCCTGAAGGTTTCTCCTTCGCGGAGACCGCAGCAGTCATTGAGACTGCCTGCACAGTGTGGTCCAACATAGCGATGGAGGTTGGTCTCAAGAAGGGCGAAACCATTCTGATTCACGGCGGTGGCGGCGGTATCGGCCTGATGGCCATTCAGATTGCCAAGGCCATCGGCGCAACCGTCGCGGTAACCGCCGGTTCCGCAGAGAAGCTCGAAGTCTGCAAGAAGTACGGAGCGGACATCCTCATTAATTACAAGGAGCAGGACTTCGCTGAAGAACTAAAGAATCAGTGCAACGTGATTCTGGATATCATCGGCGGGCCTTATCTGAAGAAGAACATGTTCGCCCTTGCCGAAGGCGGCCGCATGGTCACCATCGGCCTGCAGGGCGGCAACAAGGCCGAGATCAACATGGGCATCATGATGATGAAAGGAATCTCCTTGCACGGCACTACCCTGCGTCGCCGCCCGGTTGATGTGAAGGCAGAGATTGTCCGCCAGACTGTTGAAAACGTGTGGCCAATGCTGGAAGATGGCCGCGTCAAGCACCACATCCACGAGGTGCTGCCGCTGGCTGATGCCTCCAAGGCGCTCGGGTTCCTCGAAGCAAGCTCACACACAGGAACCCTGGTATTGGAACCGTAGGTTCTGCGCCTTTGGCGCCAAGAATCTACGCAGAATCTACGCGAGGGACGCGACCACACGGATGAGATGCTCAATATCTTGATGGGTATTAAACGGACTTAGTGACACGGTGACCGCGCCGCCGATGTCATCCACGCCCATCTCGGTGAGCAACTCACTGCGCGGGGTCAGCGTGGTGACCAGACCGTTGCTGAACAAACGCTGGTGCACGGTCTTGGCCGGCACGTTCTTCACGGCGAAAGACAGCCTCGGAATGCGATTATCAGTGCGCGCACCGGCTGCGGCCTCACCCGTGACACCCAGAATGTGCACGGCGGGAAGGGTACCCATTAGCGTGTAGAGCTCATCAGAAAGCTGGCTCATGTGCTGTGCAACATCATCCATGGAATTGCGCAGACGCGTGCGGCGCGAGCCACGCAGCACATCATCCGGGTCGCCTAGGCGCGCGAAGTGATCCGCCAATGGACCTACACCACCGGCAAGACCCGCCGAGATCGGTGACTCTAGGTCCTCGCGCTGCACGTTGAGACGCTTGAACATCGTGGAATCACGAAATACCAACGCAGAAATCTCCGGGCCGCCCAGCTGAGCCAAATCAATACCCACGATGTCAGCGCCGAGTTCTTCAATGTCGATGGCGCGGTAGGTGGCCAACGCAGATACATCGACAAGCGACCATGCGCGTGAAGCACCCCGCACGATCTCTGTAATCTCTTTAACCGGCGCTACCGCACCCAACGCCGAATGCGCGGCGGTGAATGAAACGAACCTCGTCGTGCCATCGATAAGTTCATTGAACTGGAAACCCGGCAACTCTCCCGTGCCAAGGTCTGGCTGTGCCCACCGAATCTCTGCATCAATCGAACCCAAGGATGCTGAATCAAGCCGCTGCAACACCACCGTCGAATTACGGCGCAGCAACGGACCCAAATGCGCCGCGAGACGTGAATACAAAACCGGCAAACTTGGCCCCAGCACCACGGCACCATGATGGCCGTCCGTGAGATCGGCAACAGCCATCCGCGCGGTAGCGATAAAGTCGGTGCGTTCCAAACGTCCCGCCGTCACCGGCGCGGAATGAGAACCACTTGGTGAATCTATCGCTGCAACGGCTGGAGACATGCGGAAAGCACGCGCCACTCCTGCAGAAACTCGTTCCGCAATCTGTGGTGTATCGTGCGCGTTTAGGTATGTCCAACCGTCCGACAGCCCTGAATAAAGGCCGCGCACGCTAGCAACATCCACGTTGAGCTCTCCCTCCTGCTGGCCCTTGTCGCACCCTACTCTATACCGCTTTATGGGCGGGTGAAAACCTACTATTGGGCTCGCGGCGGCTAGGGTATTCGACATGGAGCAAGATAAAAATTCACTTGCCGCAGATATCGCGCGCATGACGAGCACCCCGGAGGGAGAAACCGCACCGCCATCACATTCGATGACCTTCGGCGCGGCCTTCAAAGATTTAGTACAAGGTGCCAAGCAGCGCGAACTGTGGCTCATGCTGGGCTTACAGGACATCAAGCAGCGCTACCGCCGATCAGTACTGGGCCCTTTCTGGATCACCATCGCAACCGGTGTCATGGCCTTGGCCTTGGGTTTGCTGTACTCCATGCTGTTCCAGCTGCCCCTGGCGGACTTCCTTCCGCACGTGACCGTGGGTCTAATCATGTGGAACTTCATCTCCGGCGCTATTAAAGAGGGCTCCACCATCTTCATCGATAATGAAGGCCTGATAAAACAGCTGCCGGCACCACTGTCGGTGCACATCTACCGCCTGGTGTGGCGGCAAACGTTATTTTTGGGTCATAACCTTATTATCTGGCTCCTACTCATTCTTATCTTCCCGCGCACCTTAGGTTGGGAATTCTTCCTGGTCATCCCGGGCATGCTGCTGCTGATTGTCAACGGCGTGTGGGTGGCGATGTTCTTCGGCATTGTGGCAACCCGCTTCCGTGACGTCGCACCGCTTCTGGAAGCGCTGACCCAGCTGCTGTTTTATGTCACGCCGATTGTGTGGACCACCAAGACGCTGACCGACCAGGGCGGCGCCGTTGCTGACCGTGCCCGTATCGCGGAAATTAACCCGCTGTATCACTACCTGGAAATTGTTCGCGCACCAATGATTGGTGAGCCAGTCGCCGCCTACCACTGGTGGATTGTTCTGGCCTGCACGGCTGTTGGCCTGTTCCTCGCCATGATGGCTATGCGCCAGTGGCGCTTCCGCGTCAGCTACTGGGTTTAAGGAGAACCATGGTTTCTATCGATACTTATAACGCGTGTGTTGACTTCCCCATCTTTGATGCCAAGTCCCGCTCCCTGAAAAAAGCCATGCTGTCTTCGGCCGGCGGCGCGATTGGCAAGACCGACGACAACGTCGTGGTGGTTGAGGCTCTCAAAGACATCAACCTTCACCTGCGTGAGGGCGACCGCGTCGGCCTTGTCGGCCACAACGGCGCCGGTAAGTCCACGCTGCTGCGTCTGCTTTCTGGCATTTATGAGCCCACCCGCGGCTCAGCCGATGTCCGCGGCCGTGTCGCCCCGGTCTTCGACCTGGGCGTGGGCATGGACCCGGAAGTATCCGGCTACGACAACATCATCATTCGCGGCCTCTTTCTGGGCCAGACCATCAAGCAGATGAAAGCGAAGATGGATGAGATTGCTGAGTTCTCCGAACTCGGCGACTACTTAGGCATGCCGCTGCGTACCTATTCCACCGGTATGCGCGTGCGCCTCGCCCTTGGCGTGGTGACCTCCATTGAGCCAGAGATCTTGCTTCTCGATGAAGGTATCGGTGCCGTCGATGCCGCCTTCATGGCCAAAGCCCGCGTGCGTTTGGAAGAGCTCGTCAAGCGCTCCGGCATCCTCGTCTTCGCCTCCCACTCCAACGACTTCCTGGCGCAGCTGTGCAACACCGCCTTGTGGATCGACAAAGGCCAAATCCGCTCATCCGGTGAAGTCGCCGATGTCGTCGGCGAATACGAAGGCCCCGAAGTAGGCAATTACGTCCGCGACATGCGTGAGCGCTTCGAACGCGAAGACTCACAATAATCTCTGGTTTCTTGACCCTTCTACCCATTGGGCTCAACATCTGGCGCTAAGCTAATGCCCGGTTTAAACCTAAACCGTTCAATTCTCAGTGCTCATGTGAGCCCTACGTTAGAAGGCAATCCCCCATGAAGAAATTCTCCGCCGCTGCCGTTGCAGCAATCACCGCTCTTTCCCTATCCACCGGCGCTGCTGCGGCCGCTCCTGCGCTCGGCGCTGGAAGCTCCGAGGCTGACAGCGAAATCCGTCAGGACATCATCGGCTGGCAGGGTGAAAACCCAACCAGCGACAGCCTCACCAAGGAGCCAACCAGTTCCGTCGATGCTGCCAATGATTCTTCCGACACCGTTCGCGAAAACAGCTCCGAAGAAAACCACAACTCCGTAGTTGAGTCCAGCTGGGGCGTTGCCAAGAGCTCCGTCAAGAACGACGTTGAAAACAGCGACGCAATCGGCACCACCCTGGACACCATCCTCGGCCTCGGCGCCATCGTTGCAATCGGCGCTGCACTCTACAACTTCGCCGTACAGTCCGGTTTCTCCCTGCCGAACTTCACCCGCTAAACACCGCGGGGATGTAAACCACCCCGGTTTACACCGAATATAACCACCACAGTGGGCAAAAGGACTTCTTTTTGTCTACTTTTGGTGACTTTTACTCCCTGTACTGGTTACGTGAGCAAAGGGGGCCAACAAGCGACCCCTCATAATCACCGCTCATCTGAGCCCTACGCAGGAAGTACCACCAATGAAACGATTCGCCGCTGCCACCCTTGCAGTCGCCACCGCACTGTCCCTTTCCACCGGCACCGCTGCCGCTAAGGGCCTCGACGCCAGTTCTAAAGCTGACCGTGAAATCGGCATGGAAATTGCAGAATGGCATCTCAAGAACCCTGGCAGCTGGACTGCGAGGAAGGAACCTTCCAGCTCGGTAAACACAGCTCTAAAAGCGAACGAAAGCATCAAGGAAAACAGCTCCGAGGAAACAAGCGAAGCTGTTACCGAATCCAGCTGGGGTGTTGCAAAGAGCTCTCTAGAAACCGACGTTGAAAACAACGATCCATTCGGAACTCAGTTGGATTCATATCTGGCAATCGCCGGTGTCATTGCTCTCGGCGCAATCATCTACAACGTAGCCGTACAAGCTGGCGTCCCACTGCCTCACATCGCACCGGAGTAAACCAACCAGCGATTACAAACACTCCGCTTTCCGCATTTTGCCGGAAGGCGGATTTCGTCGTCTTTGGGGTCTTGCAGCGCGAAGCGCGCCTCAGGTTTTCGACATCTCAAAACAAGGATTGCCCCAGAAATAGGCTGAATTTGTAGTTTCATTCCAAGTATGTGTGACGCACAGCATATTTCCGTTTTTCCTTGCTGGAATTCGTTTTTGCCAATACCATCAATGCCAACGTTCACGAGACTGATAACGTCCTTAGCTCCAAAACCCAGACGAAGCACGAGGCGATAACACCGTGGCCACAAGACTTCTCACCAGATGTACTAAAGTTCTTATGGGCAAAGCTCCGCAGACGGCCAAGAGTCATCCGATGACACTTGGGGCGGCATCTTTGGCTCTTCCTACGACTTTGACGAGGAGCGCGAGTGGGACACCGGTTCCTCAGCGGACGTCCTTATCGCCGGTCTAATTGCCTTCAGTATCGCGGCCTTCAACGGATTCCTTCCGGGCATCGAAGTACCGAGCATCCCGGGTCTTTAATCTCCACTCTGCAGAAATCTCCGCACTCAAAACAAAGATGAGTGTGGAGATTTCTCAGTATGAGATGCTCAATGTCAGTTGAACGGCTCGATGTCTAGCTTCCAAATGTTGCAGACTCACGAGTCCAAGCTCGCGCTTGGTCAGTCAGCGTAATGCCAAGACCAGGGCGGTCTGGAACAATCATCCGACCATCGCGAGTTTCCAACTTCTCATTGAAAAGCGGATCCAACCAATCAAAGTGTTCCACCCATGGCTCACGTGGGAAGAGTGCTGCCATGTGCAAGTGAATTTCCATTGCAAAGTGAGGTGCAAGATCGAGCCCCGCTGCATCAGCTCGGGAGAGAAGCTTCTGGAACTGCGTTATGCCGCCAACACGAGGACAGTCCGGCTGGATGATGTCGCAGGACCGATTATCAATTAGATCTTGGTGTTCACGAACAGATGCGAGCATCTCACCAGTAGCAATTGGAGTATCCAACGCCTGCCGCAGATCGGCGTGACCAATGGCATCGTATGCATCGAGTGGCTCTTCAATCCATACCAAATTGAACTCATCTAAAGCGCGTCCCATTCGAAGGGCGGTTGCACGGTCCCATTGCTGATTAGCGTCAACCATCAAAGGCACATCATCACCGATATGTTCACGTACTGCTGCAACTCGACGGATATCTTCCTTGTTATCTGGAAGTCCGACCTTAATCTTGATGCCGCCAATGCCCTCTTCAATGGACTGTGTCGCCCGGTCTTTAACCTCTTCAATCGTTGCATTGAGGAAGCCGCCCGAAGTGTTATAGGTACGTACCGAATCACGATATGGACCGAGCAGCTTAGCTAGTGGCAGACCGGCCCTCTTGGCCTTGAGGTCATACAGAGCAATGTCGATTGCGGCCAAAGCTTGAGTCGCAACGCCAGAACGCCCGACGGAGGCACCCGCCCACAACAACTTGTCGTAGAGCCGCGGAATATCATTTGGATCCTCACCGATGAGGTTGTCTGCAACCTCGCAGGCATGTGCGTACTGTGCTGGGCCGCCAGCGCGCTTGGAGTACGAGAATCCAATACCTTCATGACCGGACTCAGTGGTGATCTCTGCGAAAAGGAACACCACTTCGGTCATAGGCTTTTGACGACCCGTGAATACCTTTGCATCTGAGATTGCGGTCTTTAGTGGGAGGACTACTGAGGAAAGTTTGACTGTGCGGATGGAATCAATACTGGCGGACATGGTTGCCTTTCAATAGAAGTAGATAACTGGAATGGAATCTAGGCCTTGATGAGTCTCGATTAAACGATCAAGCTCATTCCGAGCACACCGATCAGGCCGAGGATGGAAAGCACGGTGGTATAAGTTGTGCGAACCTTGATGGTCTCAATAACCGACAGGTTGAAGTACTCCTTAAACATCCAGAAGCCAGGGTCGTTCACGTGACTGAATGCAATGGAGCCACATGCGGTTGCAAGCACCATCAGCTCTGGTGAAACACCACTAGCGGCAACGAGCGGTGCAGCGATACCAGCTGCGGTAGTAACAGCAACAGTGGCGGAGCCCAGTGCGACACGAAGGATTACGGCGGTCAACCAGACCAAGATAATTGGATTGAGATTCCATCCTCCTGTCATGTCTGCGATGTAGTCAGCGATACCAGTTGCAACCAAGACGTCCTTGAAAGAACCGCCGGCACCGATAACCATGATGATCATCGCCATGCCCTTTGCGGATTCCGCCATCGAGACGGCAAGCTTCGACATTGGGGTACCACGCATCGGGCCAAACACGATGATGGCAACGAACAAGGTAATAAGTAGCGCAATCTCTGGCGAACCAATGAGACCTACGAACCGACTAAGAGTGCTCTCAGTATCAGCAACCATCGCGTAGATCTCTGCACCCGCAATGAGGATAATCGGCAGAATTGCCACAGCAATTGAAGTAAAGGTGTCCGGCATTTCGTCTTCTTCGAACATCTTCTTTGGCGCAAGCCCTTCTGGAATCGAAGGGCTCATCTTCTTAACGAAGCCAAGACGAGGCCACACCATTGCGACGAGAGCACCCGCGATGAGCGCAATGCCCACGCCGTACAAGATGGTTCGGCCAGTTGAAGCCTCATAAATTCCGGCAGCGGCAACGGGGCCAGGGTGTGGAGGGAGGAAAGAGTGCATGGTCGACAGAGAGATCGACATTGGGAGACCAACCCACAGCAAGTTCGTGTTTGTCGCACGAACAAGAGTGAATGCAACTGGAACGACGATAACGAAGGCAGTTTCGTAGAACATCGTGATACCGATGATCATCGAGGTCGCAATCATGGCCCACTGGACATTCTTTTCACCAAAGACATCAACAATCTTGAGCGCGATTCGCTGAGCAGCACCCGCGTCACCGATAACACGGCCAATCATCGCACCAAGGCCGATGACAATCAGCGTGTGAGAGAGCTGACCGCCCAGACCTGTGGCGATGATGTCTGGAATCGCGTCGACCCCAACCGGCTCTCCATCAACAGCGAGTCTGCCGGTTCCTGCACCCCACAACGCAACACCGGCGGCGACAGTAAGCAGGGCGATAAACCCGTTGAGCTTGAATTTGGTCATTAACACCAGCAGGACAACAACTGCGAGTGCGACGATCAGTAGCGGCATGACCGTCCTCCTTCATTAGGAATCATTGGGGCTTGGCCCCTGAGTTCTTTGTGATTTTCAAAAGTGCGCTGTCATCGCTACAGAAATAACCTGTGCGTGGCATCACATCTAGTGCAAATCGTAAAGAGGCTCATTAATGTTTGTCTAAGGTTAATAAGGTATCCAGTGATACCCAAAACGCATATACGTCAGGAGCCGCATGTACACCCTCGACCAGCTGCAGTGCTTCATTACCGTCGCAGAACATCTCCACTTCGGCCATGCTGCAGACGAACTAAACATGACCCAACCGCCGCTCAGCCGCCAGATCCAGAAGCTAGAAAAGGATGTCGGCACACCACTTTTGCTTCGAAATAATCGCAAGGTTGAACTCACTCCAGCCGGTGCAACCTTTCTACGCCAAGCTCGCACCATCTTGAATTCAGCAGAAAACGCCCGCCAGTCGGCACGACTCTCGGCAGTAGGACTCAGTGGCCAGATTCGCATTGGATACACCACGGCATCAGGCCTCAGCATCTTGGGACCGCTACTTAGGTTTATTAAGAATAAAATTCCCGCGGTTCAAATCGAGGTGTTTGAGATGGTCACTCGAGAGCAGCTCGAAGCGTTAGACAATGAAACTATCGACGTGGCAATAGGTCGACTTGAGCACGACGACGAGGACTATCGCATGAAGGAAATTCAGCACGAAAGCCTTGTTCTAGCAGCACCAATCGACCATCCGCTCATGCTTCAAGAAGGACCCTTGCTCCGTGAACACATCGGCGGACATCCACTTATCATCTATTCCCCGAACAAAGCTCGGTATTTCTACGACATCACCGTGCGCAACTTCCGCGTTAACCATCACCAGGTGGCATATTCACTCAGCCAGGTTGGCGCAATGATCGCCCTAGTTGCTTCGGGTCACGGAATCGCACTCGTTCCAGAATCGGCGAAACGTATCAATTTTCCGGGAGTCTCACTTCGACACTTCGAAGATTTGGAAGAGGGAATTATCAAGACCCAAATGATCGCAAAACGACCATCCCAAAATCCCATCGTCCATCAACTCTTCACGCTCATTGAAGAGAACCCGAGCGATCTCAGCAATATCTTTTAAGCATTAATGCATGCCTTAAAAGTGTTGGACAGGTATGGCAGTGCTCCATAGACTCCGAAGTCAAGTAATCCACGTCACTTACAAAGGAGTGTCCTCATGTCCCGCTTTACCCCGACCGAGTTGCAGCAGCAGCTCAGAGACGGATTGTTGTCCTTCCCCGCCACCGCATTCGATTCCAACTACGAGGTTGATGAGGCTGCATACCAAAGCCATATCGAATGGCAGTCCAGCTATCCAGTCGCCGGTCTCTTCGCAGCCGGTGGAACCGGTGAAGGTTTCAGCCTCACCCCGGAAGAAAACCACCGCGTTACCAAGCTTGCCGTCGAAGCTTCTCACCCTGACGTTCCAGTTCTTGGTTCTGCTGGCGGCAACACTCATCAAGCAATTCAGCATGCCAAGGGCGCTGAAGAAGCAGGCGCCGAAGGTCTGCTTTTGCTGCCCCCATACTTGACCGAGTGCGACCAAGATGGTCTTTTCGAGCACGCGTCAGCAATCATCGGCTCAACCTCGCTCTCCGTCATCGTGTACAACCGCGCCAACGCCGTGTACCAAGCCGATACTTTGGCCCGTTTGGTAGAACGCCACGAAAACTTTGTCGGCTACAAGGATGCGACCGCGGATATTGAGCACCTTGCCAAGGTAACCACCACTAATGGTGACCGTCTCTTCTACCTCGGCGGCCTTCCAACTGCAGAAACCTTCGCGCTAGCCCTGCTGCAAATGGGCATGAGCACCTACTCTTCTGCAATGTTCAACTTCGTCCCGGACTTCGCGTTGAACTTCTACCGTGATGTCCGCGCACAAAACACCGAGGCAGTACAAGAAAAGCTAAAGAACTTTGTTCTCCCATATTTGGACATCCGCGACCGCGGCCAGGGATTCGGTGTATCCATTGTCAAAGGGGGTCTCAAGGTTCAAGGTCACGATTGCGGACCAGTTCGTCCTCCTCTTCAGAATCTCTCAGAAAAGGACCTCGACGATTTGAAGAAACTCATTGAGTCTTCAGGCGCCGGCGCAGAAAAGCACACCCCAGCCAACTAGAAAATCCAATCCACGTTCAAGGAAAGGAACGCTATGAGCAATCAAATCAACGGCCAGTCTCTCATCAACGGCAAGTGGATCACTGGTACTGAAGGCACCATCACTGGATTTAATCCAGCAACAAACGAAGCACTCGCACCCGAGTTCGGCCTCCTTAATGAAGAACAAGTTGATCAGGCAGCGTCCGCAGCAAAGGAAGCTTTTCCAAGCTACCGCGCAACCACTCCAGAAGAACGTGCTGCATTCCTGGACGAAGCAGCTGATCAGATTGAAGCACGACGCGAAGACATCATCGCCCGCGCCACCCAAGAAACCGGTTTGCCTGAGGCTCGCTTGAATGGTGAGACCTCACGTACTACCAACCAGCTTCGTCTTTTCGCGAAGGTGCTGCGCCACGGCAATGACAACAGCGTGCGTATCGATCCTGCTCAGCCAGACCGTCAGCCAGCACCACGCGTTGATATCCGTCAGCGCCGCATTCCGCTGGGCCCGGTTGCAGTATTTGGTGCCAGCAACTTCCCGCTAGCTTTCTCCACTGCTGGTGGCGATACCGCATCCGCGCTGGCAGCGGGGTGTCCAGTGGTGTTCAAGGCACATAACGCTCACCCCGGCACGTCCGAAATCGTTGCGCAGGCAATCAAGGCAGCGATTGATAAGCAGGGACTGCACCCAGGCGTTTTCAATCTGGTCTACGGCCCTGGTGCCAAAGTTGGCCAGCGACTGATCGCAGATCCCGCCATCACCGCAGTTGGCTTTACTGGTTCCCGTAACGGTGGCATGGCACTGTTCCACACTGCTAACCAGCGGCCAACACCGATCCCGGTTTACGCCGAGATGAGCGCAGTCAATCCAGTCTTCGTTCTGCCCGGCGCGCTTGAAAGCTCCGAATCTTTGGCTGAAGGCTTCTTCGGATCGGTTACCGGTTCCGCGGGCCAGCTTTGCACCAAGCCCGGCCTCCTCTTCTTGCCGGAGGGTGAAAAGGGAGACAAGTTCGTCACCGACGTCGCTGAGCATTTCAGTGGTTCGACGGGCCAGACCATGCTCACCGAAGGCATCGCCGGTGCGTGGTTGAAGGCAACTGAAAAGCTGCGTTCACAAGATGGTGTTCGCGTCGCTGGCGAAGGTTCAATAGGTGAAGGAGAGAACGCTCCGGCACCGGTCGTATTCGAAACGGATATTGCCACCTTCGAGTCCAATGAAGTGCTCGAGGAGGAAATGTTTGGTCCAGCATCCCTCATCATTCGTTATTCTTCTACCGATGAACTCAACAAGGTAATCGGCAACTTAGAAGGTCAGCTAACCGCGACTTTCCACGCTACTGATAGTGACCATGCTGAGGTTGAAAAGCTACTTCCACAGGTAGAAGAAATTGCTGGCCGCATCCTCTTCGGTGGATGGCCAACAGGCGTTGAAGTCGGACATGCAATGGTGCACGGTGGGCCATTCCCTGCGACCACTAATGGTGCAACTACCAGTGTTGGCACGCTGGCCATCGAACGCTTCCAGCGTCCGGTTGCCTACCAGTCATTCCCAGAAGCACTGCGTCCTGAACCAATCCGTGATGCCAACCCATGGAATGTTCCGCAAGTTATTGACGGACAGTTCTAACTACTCCTAATCCTCTATTCGAAGCGAGAATCGCGATGAACAACACCACTATTGAACAACTCCGAGTCGTCCCAGTTGCCGGTCATGACTCAATGCTGTTGAACCTCTCAGGAGCTCATGCCCCATTCTTCACCCGTAACATCACTCTGATTACTGACTCCGAGGGCCGCGTTGGTCTGGGTGAAGTGCCTGGCGGCGAAGCAATTCGCCAAACCATCGAAGAAGCAGGCGAGCTGCTGATTGGTAAGCCTGTTTCCCAGTACAAGTCTTTGCTCAACCAGTTCCGCGCCAAGGTTTCAGGCAAGGACGTGGGCGGCCGCGGCAACCAGACCTTTGACCAGCGTATTGGCGTTCACGCTGTCACCGCCATCGAGTCCAGCTTGCTTGACTTGATGGGCCAGACACTGGGGGTTCCGGTTGCAGAGTTGCTTGGTGATGGCCAGCAGCGTGCAAGCGTGCCAATCCTGGGATACCTCTTCTATGTTGGTAATCCAGACAAGACGGATCTTCCGTACTTGCGTGAGCCAGAAGCAGAGGGCTGGGACCGTATTCGCCGTGAAGAAGCTCTGACTCCTGAAGCAGTAGTGGAACTTGGTCGCGCTGCATCAGAAAAGTACGGTTTCAAGGACTTCAAGCTCAAGGGCGGTGTCCTTTCCGGTGACGAGGAAGTAGAGACCATTCGTGCGCTTAAGGCGGCTTTCCCTGATGCGCGAATCACGCTTGACCCAAACGGCGGTTGGTTGCTCGAGGATGCAATTCGATATGGCAAGGCAATGCAGGGTCTCATCGCATACGCTGAGGATCCTTGTGGCGCAGAAGGTCGATTCTCTTCTCGCGAGGTCATGGCAGAATTCCGCCGTGCTACTGGTCTTCGTACCGCAACCAATATGATCGCGACCGACTGGCGCGAGATGGCACATGCAGTGCGCGAAGGTTCCGTGGATATTCCACTGGCGGATCCTCACTTCTGGACCATGTCTGGCTCCACTCGCGTTGCTCAGCTCTGCCATGATTTCGGCCTGACTTGGGGTTCGCACTCCAACAACCACTTCGACATCTCCCTGGCCATGTTCACCCATGTCGGCGCTGCCGCACCGGGTGAAATCACCGCGCTGGATACTCACTGGATCTGGCAGGATGGCCAAGCGTTGACAAAGAATCCGCTGCAGATTGTCAACGGTGAGATCGATGTTCCATACACCGGCGGCTTGGGCCTTCAGATTGATGAAGACCGCTTGGCGGAGGCACACGAACTATACAACCAGCACGGCCTCGGCAGTCGCGATGATGCAGCAGCCATGCAGTACCTCATCAAGGATTGGGAATTCGACGCAAAGCGCCCTTGCTTGGTTCGCTAAAGGATTCCACCACACAACAGCATTGGAGCTCCACGGGAAACTGCATTCCTGTGGAGCTCCACTAGTTTTGTCTCGGGATTACATGCCCATCGGGTTTTGCTTCACCGGTGAGGTTGATCAGGTTTTCGTGGAGGGGGTTCGAGGTCATGAGCGCGCGCCAGGTGGGTTGTTTCGCGGCAAGGTCGGGGAATTGAAGGCTGGGTTGGGCGTCCGGTTGCAATTCATTTAGAGAACTGGCGAGGTCGTACCAGCGTTTGACCACGGTGCAGAACTCGCTGGAAAGCGACGTGATATCAACGGCTTCGTGGTACGAGATTGCGGCCCAGCGCGGGTAGACCAGGAAGCTTTTCGCGTACTTCATGAGTGCGAGAAACTGCAGGTTGGGCAGGACATCACGAAGCAGTTTGTGGGTTGGGGCGTGGGCGTGAAATTTAATTCCAATGCGCTGCTGTTGGTGGTGTTCCACCAACACAACGGATAGCACACCGCTTTTATCAACCAGCTTGGTTTCAGTGCCGGTGATGCTCACCGTATTCGGGCCGTCATGAGAAACATGGCTGGATTGTGCAACATAGCTGGTATAAACGGCGAGGGTGTCGATGATGCTGAGCTCTTCATCGAACAGCACGAGGCGAAACTCTTTGGAGACAGCCTTGCCATCTTCGGGCGGCAGCAAAGACACCGCGGCACCCGCCAGCATTGTGCCTAATCGTCCGGGCGCTTCGATGCTGGCGGTGACGAAGGTTTGCGAAGGTTGAAGTGCATTTTCTAGCCTCGACATAAGCTCCAATTTACTCCTGATTATTAGCCGCCGCGGGCGTCTCGATTCCCAGCAGCGCCTTCAGTTCGGGGCTCACGCCCTTGACGGTGAAGGTGAGCTTCGCATCGGGTTCGTAGTTTTCGCGGAGCAGTTCCGCGCGCACGCCGGACGCGGTGTGTTTGTCGGGGCCGAGGCTGTCCACGGTGATATCAGCGGTTTTCTCATAACCCAGCTTCGCGCTAACAGCCGCGGACGCTATGTTGGAGTTCGCCCACGCGGTGGTTAGACGCTCAGCACCAAAGTGATTAAAACTGATCTCCGCAATAGCGCGGCGAACCAGGGTGCCCAGGCCCTGGCCTTGCAACCGGTGGTAAATCCAGGACCCAGTTTCCACAGTTTTGTTGCCGGGGAAATCATTGGCGCGCATATCCACTGAGCCCACCACTTCACCATCGTGCACAACAACCAAGTCCAAGGACCAGTGCGCGGGTGTCATCTGCGCGCGGTTGGACCAGCGAAACTGCGCAGGGTTGTTGTCAACATCAAAAAGCCAGCCGAATGCGTGGTCCGGGATTTCATTACCGAAGATGTCAGCCGGGGTGGCATCGGCAAGCATTGCGATGTCTTCATCACGCATCGCGCGCAAGGTGATTTCCTGGCTGTCGTTGGCGGCTGTGATTTCTAATCCAAACGGTGGCCATATGCGCGCAAGTTCCATGGCGAAATGCTACCACCGGGGATTTCGTGAAAGAATAAGCCACATGCCCAATAAGCGCACTACTGCCCCAAAGATTGCCCCGCTGTCCGCTGCTGATTCCACCGCCGCGGTGATTGTCACCCACAACCGCGTGGAACTGCTGCGCGCGTCCCTGGAGCAAGTAGTGTCACAGACCCACCCCGTCAAGTGGGTCATTGTTATAGATAACGGCGCCGATGACGCAGTAGAGCAGCTTGTCGATGATCTTGCCGGCGAACGTGCCGTCTATGTCCCATCGGAGACCAACCTGGGTGGCGCCGGCGGCTTTGCCCTGGGATTTTTGACCGCTTTGTCTCTTGGCGCCGATGCCATCTGGTGCGCCGATGACGACGGCCGCCCGGCGGATACGGGTGTGCTCGCTGAGCTCTACCGCGTGGCTGAGGCCAATGCCCTGCACGAAGTCTCCCCGGCTGTGTGCAACATCAACGACCCCGGCGCGCTGGCTTTCCCGCTGCGCCAGGGCCTGGTGTGGCGCCGCCGCATGGAAGAGCTCGAAGGCGACTTCCTGCCCGGCATCGCTTCGCTGTTCAACGGCGCGCTGATTTCGGCCAAGGCCATGGAAATCATCGGCGTCCCCGACTACCGCCTGTTCATCCGCGGCGATGAAGTGGAATACCACCGCCGGCTAGTCAACTCCGGCTTGAGCTTCGGCACCGCGCTCACCTGTGCTTACCTGCACCCCGACGGCGCTGATGAATTCAAGCCAATCCTCGGCGGCAAAATGCACACCCAATACCCCGAAGGCGATTTCAAGCGCTACTTCACCTACCGCAACCGCGGCTATTTGCTGTGGCAGCGCGGCATGCGCAAGCTACTGCCGCAAGAAGTCGCGCGCTTTGGCTGGTTCTTCCTCATCCAGCAGCACGACCCCAAAGGCTTCGCAGAGTGGCTTATGCTGCACAACCGTGGCCGCCGCGAAGACTTCCGCCGCCCCGAAAACGGTTAGTTCGCAGCTTCGCTGCTCACTAACCCCGAGCATAAAGAATGCGTTGCGCGAACCTGCGAAAGCAGGATGAGCGCAACGGTGCCGGGGCACTAAACTTCACGAATTTTTGGGGCGTTGCGGAAAATCAGCCAGCGCTGCACAAAGAAGTTAATGATGGTGGCGGTACCCTGCGCGATAATAAACGCCACAACCAGCGCGTAAGTGGAGCGCCATTCTAGGGTGTGGTCGAAAAATGGGAACGCCCAGCGGTAAATCACAATGTTGATGACATAGGTGATGCCATAAGTTAACGCCACCATGGCGAAGCGGCGCTTAGAAGGCTCGGCGCGGAAAGTCCAGCGGCGGTTGAGCAAATACGCGGTCAGTGTGCCGAAGAAGAAGCCGACGGAACGCGCGCCGATGTTGCCCAATAGCTCTAGAGCAATCTGAAAGAGCCAGGTCAGCACCACGTCAATGACGGCGGAGATGCCGCCGGTGATGGCGAATTTGGTGGACTGGCCTTTGAGAGAATTTGATTTGGCCAGGCGCTCGGCACCGTTAGATGTCATCGCGTGATTCTACCTACTTAGACTTAAAAACGAACACACGCTGGATGACAAAGTTAGTCACCGTGGCAACACCCTGCGCGATAACGAATGCGATGGTGTTCTTGGTCAGACCTTCAAAACCAAGCGCGATGAGTGGGGATTCCAGCAGCCAGTACAGCAGGTTTTGCACGGCGAAGGTGGATGCGTACAAAAGGCCGACGGTAACCGCGGTCTTACCCGATACTTTGGCACCAAAAGTCCAGCGCGCATTAACAAGGTATGCGGCGACGGTGCCAAAGACCCAGCCGATTGCTTTGGCCGCGGAGCGGTGCAGGCCAAAGTAGGTCAGCAGCATGGTGACCGAATAGTCCAGGATTGCGGTGAAAATGCCCACGAGCACAAACCGCGAAAGCTGGGTCTTTAAAGAGTTATTCGATGAAGTCACGAAGGGTTAGCCTACCCCACGCAACACCGCACGGAAGATATCTAAACGGTCAACTGGTGGTGCCGCGTCGGCTCCCCAGGCGCCAACGGACGCCAAGACGGCTGTCGATGCCTCACACATGCCCCAGATTTCATCGGCAGTAAGCTCCTCTCCGTCATCATCAATCCAGCCCAAAGCATCCATGGTGGTGACGGTGACAGCATCCATCAGATCTTGTGCACCCATGCAAGCAAGTCCTAGAACCACTGACCAAAAAGCATCTTGGCCTTCGGTGGTTACTTCCCGCGGCAAAGTGGAAAGCTTCTGCAAGATTTCTGGGGATAATTCCACGTCACGGCTTAAATCTAATGCCTGCAACAAGGGCACAAAGTCAAAGAGACGGGAGCGTTCGATAATGCCGCGCGCTGGTGGGGTCAGGTACGTCAGTACCTCATCAATGACAGCCTGGCCGGTGAGCTCCGCGTTAATCGCAGTGAGATCAAACCGGGAGCCTGGGAAGGATCCGGAGCCGCCGACGCATAGTGCCTGCGGGGTACCACTGTCACGTGGGTAGATATCAGCGACTGTGAGCGAGAAGTCCCACAAACCCCAGGTGAATTCCACCACTTCCCCCTCACGCCACAGAAATTCTGCGACGTGATGGCTTGGATCAATCCTGCGGGATTCTGTTTTTTGATCCTCGTTCGTGGAGCCGGCATCTTTATCCGCGCCTTTTTCAGCGATTTTATCAACGCGGTAAAAATGCCACGGGGATTCTTCCGGGGGCAGGTCGAAGCACGTCACCAACACATCGTGAAGCTGTGCGAACGTCAACGCATCATTAATACCGATGTGGCGGTGGACCTCTGCGTCATCCCGAACATTGGATACCTGCAGGATGACCGTGAGGGACTCGCGGCGCAATTGGACAGTTGTGTCGGCGTCATCGTAGATCTCGCCGCCTTTGTGAGCCTGGTTTCTCGGGTCTGTTTGTTTTGAACGTTCCCTGTTTTTACGGTCACGAAGGCTGTCGAGGTCAAATACTCCAGTGCCTGACATGGTGCCCAGCGTACTTAAATGTGTTTATCCGCGGCGCGCAGCGTACTCGCTGCCCGCGAAAACCAGAACCGCGCCAAGGCCGCCAAAGATGCTCCATGGTTTCTTCACGCCCTGCTTGCGCAATGCCTTTGCTAGCTTGCGCAAACCCAGAATCTTCAGCACACCCGCAACGCTAAGACCAGCGATAAGCTGCCACAACGGGAAGGATGACTCCTCCGGCGGCTGCGGGCTGTGTTCTTCATCCTCATCAATCGCGTTGAGGTACCCCACCAAACCAGTAAAGGACGCCAAGGTCAAAATGTAAGTGGTGGCAAGCAACTTCGGGTTCTTGATGTAATCCGGGAAAGAGAGCGCCGCGCCCACAAACCCGGCCTGAACAACGCGGCCGGCCAAGGTGTCATCGAGTGCATAGTTATCTACTTCTTCATTAACCATATTGTTCGTCATGACGCCCCAGAATACCGATTTGAACCGATTCGCACGGCTAGCTCAGAAAGATCTGGCCACTATGGCCATGAGCTGCATGCCTCACTACTTTGGCGGGGTAAAATCTGCCGCATGAACGCAGAAACTACCTCACCTGCACAAAAGATCATTTTGGACTGCGACCCAGGACATGATGATGCGATCGCAATGCTGCTAGCTCACGGTAATCCAAACCTTGAGCTGCTCGCGGTCACCACCGTTGCGGGAAACCAAACCCTTGAAAAAGTCACCACCAATGCCCGCGCGCTAGCCCGCGTTGGCAACATCACCGGCATCCCATTCGCCGCTGGTGCCTCCCGCCCACTGGTTGGGCCACAGCTCATCCCGGATGAAATTCACGGCGAGTCAGGCCTTGACGGCCCAGAGCTTCCAGCCCCTGGCCTGCCGCTGGAAGACACCCACGCGGTTAATCTCATTGCCCAGGTCATTCGGGACAATGAACCTGGCTCCGTTGTCATTATTCCTACTGGATCACTGACCAACATCGCCCTGTTCGCGCGCATGTACCCAGAACTGGTGGAGCGCGTTGGCGGTGTTACCTTAATGGGCGGCGGACACCACACTGGCAACATGACTCCGGCCGCGGAGTTCAATATCCTGGCGGATCCCGACGCAGCGGCAATTGTTTTTGAAGAGTCCTGGCCAGTGACCATGATCGGTCTGGATGTCACCCACCAGGTTCTCGCTGTGCCCGAACGTATGGAACAGCTCAAGGCGATCGGTACTGACGTCGCGCAGTTCATCGCAGAACTCGTCGAATTCTTCGGCGCTTCTTACATGAAAGAGCGCAACTACCCGGGTCCACCAATGCATGATCCACTCGCTGTGGCAGCGGTTGCGGATCCATCGGTGGTGCGCACCATCCGCGCTCCTATTTATGTGGAAACCCAGGGTGCACACGCGCGTGGGCAAACCATTGTTGATTTCCGTCGTACCTGGTCTAATAATGACCCGAGTGGTTTGGGCCTTGTTGATGACCCAGAAGCTACTTCGCCGAATACCTCCGTTGCCGTGGATGTGGATACCGATAAGTTCTGGGATCTCCTCTTTGACGCGCTGCGCCGCATTGGCGACACCAATTTCAAGTCCTAATACTTCGGCCTCAATGCCTTAAGCGCTTTTTACTGCGGCGCTTTCTACTACACAGGAGATCCTGATGTCTCAAACCTCTGCTGCCGGCGGCTCTGCCGGCATTGCTGACCCGATTGATTCTCGCAAGGGTGGCTTGCCACTTCTGCTCACGGTGCTGCTCGCCGCGGCCGTGGCCTTCCAGCTAAACGCTTCTATGCTTTCGCCGGTGCTTACCACGATGGCGGAAGAGCTCAACACTGATGAGGCCGCCGTTGGCCTAACCCAAACCGCGTTCTTTACCGGTGGTGCACTGTGCGGTCTGTTCCTGCCGCGCCTGTCCGATATTGTTGGCCGCCGCAAGATTTTGCTGGTGATGCTTTCTGTCATGTCTATCGGTGGTGTGATTGCAGCGCTTGCTCCTAATATTGGCGTGCTCATGTTCGCCCGTGCTCTGCAGGGCATTGCCGGACCAACCATCCCAATGACTTTGATCATCCTGCGCAGCCAGGTCAAAAACGAAGTTCGCCTGGGCACCCTGCTTGGTCTGGTTGCTGCGATTAATGGTGGCGTTGCTGGCGTTGACGTTCTTATTTCCGGCTGGATGGCTGAAAACTGGGGCTTCCGCTCCGTATTCTGGCTCATTGCCATCGTCGGTTTCATTGCCGTGGCCATGGTTGCTGCATGGGCACCAGAATCCAAGCCTTCCAGCGGCATCAAGGTTGACTGGTGGGGCGCGCTCTTCCTGGTCATCAGCGTTTGTGCCATCACCTTGGCTGTTAACGAAGCCGGCAAGGCTGGCAACGCAAACTGGTTCGGCGTCATCATCGGGCTAATCATCGGCCTCGCAGTCTTTGTTGTGTTCTGGAAGTGGGAGAACAACCATGACCAGCCGCTGGTTGCACCGAAGTACCTCAAGCGCCGCTCGACCTGGGGTCTGCTGTTGACCACAGTGTTGACCATGACCGGTGTCTTCGCCGCCGTCAACGGCGTGGCTGTTTCCTTGGCTCAGAACCCAACCGCAGGGTTCAGCATGAGCGCCGACGCCGCTTCCCTGTTCCTGCTGGCTCCTTATGCCCTTATCGGTCTGGCCGTGGGTCCTTTCGCGGGCCGCTTCGCGCCAATCATTGGCTACGGCAACCTGCTGCGCATCGGCAACGCTGCCTCCGCCATCTTGCTGCTGGTCCTGGCCTTCGTCGGCGTGCATTCCAAGGCAGTGTTGATTATCTCCGTCATCCTGCTGGGCATCACCTACGCAGGTATCGGTAACATCGTGCTCAACAACCTGGGTGTTGTGAATTCACCCAAGGATAATGAGGGCTTCTTGCCGGGCATGAACTCTGCTGCCTTCAACCTTGGTGCTGGGGTTTCCTTCGCCATCCTGCCTGTATTTATGGTTGCTGGTTCTCCTGCCGGTTCTGATTCCACTGCTGGCTACACCACCGCATTCCTGGTCGCCGCCATCACCCTGGGCATTTCCGTGGCTACCTCGCTGTTTATTCCGAAGGTAACCGCTGCCGAGGCCGAAGGCGCAGTAGTTTAAGGCTGCTGCTTAACGGTGCTGTTTAGCGGCACGGGCTAACGTTGCGGTTTATCAAAGTTGTTTAACCGCAACGGGCTAAGGTGGAGTGCATGTACGACGGCAAGATGGAAAATCTCACCCCAGCCCAGCAAGCAGCACAAGATGAGCGCACCGAAGAAGATAAACGAAACGGACGCTTTATCGCTGCTGAGCGAACAAATCTTCCGCTGAATGATTTCATGACGCGGCTTATGGCGGAAGAGATTCCAATGCTGGACTCCAATTCCCGCGGCCTTGTGTATAAGCTTCTGCGCGAATATGACGGTCCGGAAATCACCACGCAGGAAGAACTGCCGAAGGAAATCCGCGACATCATGGATCTGTATTAAAGCTATTCCCCCGGAACCAGCAGTCCGCTTTCATAAGCCAGGATGACCAGCTGTGCACGGTCATGCGCGTAAATCTTGGTCATAATCCGGTTGACGTGGGTCTTCGCAGTGTGCGGGGAGATAAAGAAAGTCTCCGCAATCTCCTGGTTGGACAGTCCCCGGCCTACTAATTGGAGGACTTCGCGTTCTCTTTCTGTAAGCAGTGCCAACTTGCGGGCGGCTTCTTCCGATGCCACCGGGCGCGGCCCAGGTGAGCGCACATACTGCGCGATGAGACTGCGCGTTGCAACAGGTGACAGTAATTCATCACCATCAGCCACCGCGTGAACAGCCCGAATGATTTCTTCGGGTTCTGCGCCCTTGCCAATAAAACCACTGGCCCCGGCGCGCAGCGCGGATACCACGTATTCGTCTTCTTCAAACGTAGTCAGGATTAGAACCCGGCTGTTGGTATTCGTCGCATCCGCGCAAATGCGTTGGGTGGCTTCAATGCCATCAAGCCGCGGCATGCGGATGTCCATGAGGACAATATCTGGTTGCAGGCTCGCTGCCATGTCGACTGCCTCAAGCCCATCGGCGGCAGCACCGACGACCTCAATGTTCTCTGCGCTGTCGAGGATATCCACCACCGCTTGGCGCACTAATACCTGATCATCTACTACAACAACGGTGGTCACAGCGTATCCTCCCGGTTTCTGGTGCGGCTGCTCAACGGCAGTTCAGCAATCAATTTAAATCTACCGCCTGATTCATCGGCCGTGATTTTTCCACCCACGGCGCCCACGCGTTCACGTAGCCCCGTCAATCCCAGATTTCCTGAAGGCGCATCTGGTTGGTTGCGGTTGGAACTTGATACCGGGTTGGTTATCTGAACGGTCACGGTCCCCGTATTGCCGTTCTTGATAGAAATACCAAGGTGCGCGGTTCCGCCCGAACCATGCTTGTGCGCATTGGTTAGTCCTTCTTGCGCAACGCGGTAAGCAACACGGCCTGTGGTTTCATCCACCAACGACTTATCGCCGGTGAAGTCATGAATGACGCGTAGACCAGATTCGCTAACCGTTGCAATCAAAGCATCAATGTCATCTATCCCGGGCTGCACCATCTGAACTGAAGAGCCTCCACTTCCACTTCCGGTACCGGCTGCATCTGAGGTGTCATCGGCACGCAAATAGCGCAACAGCACACCGATATCCCCCAGTACATCGCGCGCGGCGCTGCGAATGGTGGCAAGTGATTCTTTGGCTTTCTCGGGCTTGGTTTCCAAAGAGCTCGAGGCCACACCCGCATTGAGGCTAATTACGGAGATTCGGTGCGCGACCGTGTCATGAAGATCTTGTGCGATACGCAGGCGTTCCTCGGCAACTCGGCGGCGCGCTTCGGCCTCCCGGGTTTGCTCAGCGCGCTCCGCGCGTTCCATCGCTGCTTGCGTGTATTCACGACGCGAACGCGCGCTATCTCCCAGTGCTGTTGCAATGGCAATACCGGCGGCAATCTGGAATACCTGCGGCTCTAGCACCAAGTGTTCATTGATAAACAGGCTTAATACCGCGACAATCACCGCGCCCATCGCACCAAAGCTCAACGCCTGGACGCGCGGCACATTATTCGCAACAGCAAAAACCGCCACCACAGCACCAATACCCGGGCCTAGCGCTGGAACCCCAAGAATCGCAGCGGCGAGATACAACACCAAACTCAAAAGAAATACTGGTAACGGCCAGCGGCGACGCAACGGCACCGCCACCATGGTGACAATCGCCAGCGCCAAACCAATGAGTGCCAGGTGCTGATCCGGCATGTGCGGGCCCTGCCCCAGCCCGTCCACCGGCCCCGCGCCCGGTCCACCGCCGTGGTTTCCACCAGGAAGTATTCCCGGAAAACCACCGGGCATAGGGATCAATGTGGAGATCAAAATCAGAGCCATGATCGCAACATCGACAGCCCAGGCGGGCAGCCACATTGAACGGTCCTTCGGCGCATCTGGCCAGGGGCGCGGCTGGTGGGATGGTGCAGGCTGGCTCATCTGACCATTCTCCTTCATCGTTGTCATTTTTGTTTCCCTTAAGTTTGTCACCGTAGTGCCACTCTCCGCGTCCCACCGTGGGGTGAGAGAAATATACCGCGGATGTAGTACACGAAATACTCCTGCAGGGCGATTTCAAAACCTTGCGCATTTACAACAATGAGTTCATGAGCAATCAAGCCGTGCTTGCACACAAGCACAATCCCCACACAATCAAGGAGGGTTTAACATCATGAACCAACCCAACAACGCAGGCCAAGGTCTTCGCGCCCCGAGCAAGCTGCACGCCTTCAACCGTTATGAGTTGAAGTACTTAGTACCAGAAGACAAGGTTCCGGCAATCCGCGAGGAACTCAACCACCAGATGATCCGGGACCCGTATTCCGGGCCGCGCGGCTACGGCGTGTGGAGTGTCTACTATGACACGGACAAGCTGCGCTTCTACCGCGAGAAGATCGAGGGTCTGAAATTCCGCCGAAAGCTGCGCATCCGCCGCTACGGTGAGACCGGCGGCGCGGATGAACCCATCTCCGCGGACTCGATGGTGTCGGTGGAAATCAAACAGCGCGTCAACCGTGTGACCCAAAAGCGCCGCGTCATGCTGCCGTACCACCTGGCGCTGGACCTGTGTGACCGCCGCGAGCGCATTGAATACCCCGGCGCGGATCAAAACTTCATTGATGAAGTCCTTGACCTCATCGTCCGCTTGGAACTGCGACCCACCGCAATGACCGGTTACCGCCGCGAACCATACGTGGGCACGGATGCGGACTTGGGTCTGCGCGTGACTTTGGACCACCGTATACGCGGCCGCGACCGCGATTTTGACCTGCGCTCTGAAGCGGAAAGTCGCTACATCATCCGCCCAGACCTGGCGGTGATGGAAGTCAAAGTCAATGAACGCGCACCGTATTGGGTCACTGATATGGCCGCCCGGCATGACTTGCAGGTGCAAAGAATCTCCAAGTATTGCCAAAGCGTCGAAGCGCACGGGCTCGCCCCGCGTTCGCTGTTCCACGCACCTGAAGAAGAACATGTGGAACCGGCATCACTGCCCGGCGACCTGCACATTCCGCACTACGCGCACTCCAAATAACCCCCACCACCTCGCATTTAATACCCAGAAAGCACTGTCATGAATTTCGATTTCGGTCTCACTGACCTCTCCGGCACCTTCAGCGTCGCCGACGTACTTCTCTCCCTGTCCCTGTCATTTGTCTGCAGCCTGGTTGTCGCCTGGGTCTACCGCAATACGCACAAAAACATCAGCTACAGCCAAAGCTATGTGCAAACACTCATCATCCTGGGCATGCTGATCACGCTCATCATGTTGATTGTCGGCTCCAACATCGCCCGCGCATTCGCCCTGGTCGGCGCCCTATCGGTAGTCCGCTTCCGAAACGCCATCAAAGAAACCCGCGACGTGGGCTTCATCTTCCTGGTTATGGGTATTGGCATGGCATGCGGTACCCGTTTCTACTCTTTGGCAATCATCGCCACCATCATTATCTGTGCGGTCATTGTGGTTATGCACCGCTTCAACTGGTTCGCACTCGACGTTCAACGCCAGGTGGTCAAGTTGCAAGTGCCTGCCGATGGCGATGACTACGCACCGCTTATTGATGACATTTTGATCCGCAACACCACCGAATATGAGCTCATCAGTACTGAAAGTGTTCGCGGCGGCTCCCTTGTGGAATACAGCTACACGGCGAAGATGAAGAAAGACGTCAAGGCATCCGACCTCATCAATGAGCTTCGCGTTATCAACGCTGGTCAAAAGGCAACTGTCTTGACTGGCTATGACCAGACGGATATGTAACATGTCGCATTCAATTGAAAACCAACAGCCGAACAAGCAGCGATTATCGTTGCGGCACCGCCTGCCGGTTCGCCTGCGCCACTACTGGAAGTTGCTCATCGTGGCCATCGCGGTGTGCCTGGCCATTGCGCTGGCTTTTGGCACCAGCATGGTACGCCCGTACATCACTTCAGAGCTGGTTTCTGAGACGGTGATTGTCAACAACATTGACGGTGAAGCAGAGCTTTTCGATGAAAACGAGCACACCATTGAAATCACCTTCGACCAAGCAGAATACGAAGAAATGCTGGCGACCTTCCGCGAGGACGGCGAAAAGGAGTACATTCGCGCCGACATCACTATCGATGGCACCTTGATTGAAGATGTCGGCCTGCGCCTGAAAGGCAACTCCACACTGCAGTCTCTCAGGGGCAACAGCATGGGTGGCGGCATGGGTGGCGGCGAATTGCCAGAAGGCATGGAGCTTCCCGAAGATGTTGAAGCCACCGAAGAATCTACCGAAGAAACTACCGATGAATCTGCAGAGAATACTGCCGGAACCGGCCGAATGGGCGGTGGCATGGGTGGCGGCGGCATGACGCAGCTTTCGGAAGAGAACCCGGAGGAACTGCCGTGGCTTATCAGCTTCGATAAGTATGAAGAAGGCCGCGCCTACCAGGGCATGACGGAGATTGCGTTGCGTCCTGCGGCAAGTGGTTCTGATGTCGCGCTCAATGAGGCGCTCGCTTTGGAGATGACTGCGGAAAGTGGCCAGGTTACTCAGGATTACGCCTTTACGTCCGTGACCGTAAACGGTGGCGAAAGTGCTGCCCGCATCGTGGTGGATACCCCGGATACCTCCTGGGCAGATGAACTTGGCAGCGGTGTGCTCTACAAGGCGCGCGCCAGCGGTTCCTTGGATTACGTCGGGGATGACCCAACGGAGTATGAGGATTCTTTCAAGCAGATCAACGGTGAAGGCGCGTATGACCTGCAGCCGGTGATGACGTTAATGAAGTTCCTCAACGAATCCACCGATGAGGAATTCGCCGAAGAACTAGATGACTATGTTGATACCGAGTCTTTTGCGAAGTACCTCGCTACGCAGGAAATCCTGTCCAATAACGACGCGATGGATGGCCCCGGTAATAACTACTACCTCTGGTACGACACCACCGAAAAGCAGTTCACTGTCTTGTCCTGGGACCTCAACATGGCGCTTTCCGGAATGATGGGCGGCGGCATGGGCGGAGGAATGCAGCCCAACACTGATACTGACGCTGCGGCCGACGCCACTGCTGATACCGAAGCTACGGATGCTGCAAGCACTGCTGAATCCACCGGTACTGAAGATTCAGAAGCAGAAATGCCAGCGATGCCCGAGGGTATGGAAATGCCAGAGGGTATGGAAATGCGGGCGGACGGCGAAATGTCACAAATGCCGGAAATCCCAACTGATGGTGAGATGCCGCAGATGCCGCAAGGCGGCGGTGGACCCGGCGGTGCACCGGGTGAAGCTGGAGCCGAAGGCACCGAAGGTGCTGAGGGCGAACAAGGTGAAAGCGGCGGGCCTGGTGGAGGAAGCGACAGCAGTATCCTCAAGGAACGCTTCTTGGACAATGAAGAGTTCTACGCCATGTACGAGGAAGCTTATGCCGAGTTGTATGAGCAGCTGATTGCTAGTGGCTACGCAGAAGAAACACTCGCCGAGCTGGCAACGCGTGCGGAAGACGCAGGCGATGAAGGTGCAGCGACGCTGGCGGAGAGCATTAGTTCGAGTTTGGCATCGTTAAGCGAAACTGCCCCGGAGCCAAGCGCTGGCATGGGCATGGGACGCGGCGGTGGCATGCGTCCGGAGGATGAAACTGCCGCTGCAAGCAGCGGCGAAGTAGCCACGACTACTGAGGATGTGTAGGAAAGATCCTCATCGAGGGGCCTTGTACTGAAAATCACCTGTGTAATCGGTACATGAGCCCCGTTGATTCGGTGGTAGGTCGATAAAGCTAGGTAAGCTCTAAAACTATGGAATTGCACACCACCGTAAAATCTTTACATGGCTGGGGCCGCACGGCTCCTACTACCGCACATGTGCTGGCAACCGCCGATGTTGATGAAATCCGTCAGGCTGTTGCCATGGTCGCCGATGACAATGCAGATAAGCCAGCGCACCTGCGCCGCGGCGTCATCGCTCGCGGCATGGGTCGTTCCTACGGCGACCCGGCGCAAAACGCAGGCGGCCTTGTCATTGACATGCAGTCGCTCAACCGAATCCACTCCATCGACCCCGAATCAGCATTGGTTGATGTTGATGCCGGCGTCACCCTGGACCAACTGATGAAGGCAGCGCTGCCTTTCGGCCTGTGGGTTCCGGTTCTTCCCGGTACCCGCCAGGTCACCATCGGCGGCGCAATCGGGCCTGATATCCACGGCAAGAACCACCACTCCGAGGGCTCCTTCGGTGATCACGTCACCAGCATGGAACTGCTCGTTGCTGATGGCCGTGTTCTGCACCTGACCCCTGAAGGCACCGATGATGACCCAGATGCTGAACTGTTCTGGGCAACCGTCGGTGGCATGGGCCTGACCGGCATTATCCTGCGCGCCACCATCCGCATGACCAAGACCGAAACGGCCTACTTCATTTCGGATACTGAGCGCACCAACAACCTGGAAGAAACGGTAGCGGCGCACTCTGACGGTTCAGAGCACAACTACACATACTCTTCGGCGTGGTTCGATGTCATCTCACCTGAGCCAAAGCTAGGCCGATCCACTATCTCCCGTGGTTCTTTGGCCACCCTGGAGCAGCTCGAAGAGTTCGCACCAAAGCTGGCAGCGGATCCGCTGAAGTTCAACGCACCACAGTTGATGAAGGTGCCGGACATCTTCCCATCGTGGACCATGAACAAGCTGACCCTGATGGGTATCGGCGAGGCCTACTACGCCATGGGCGCACCGGCGAAGAACAAGATCAAGAACCTCACGCAGTTCTACCAACCGCTCGACCTTATTGGTGAGTGGAACCGTGGCTACGGCTCCAAGGGTTTCTTGCAGTACCAGTTCGTGGTCCCTATGGACGCGGTTGAGCCTTTCAAGGACATCATCCGTGACATGCAAAAGTCCGGCCACTACTCCGCTCTGAACGTGTTCAAGCTGTTCGGCCCAGGCAACAAGGCGCCGTTGAGCTACCCAATGCCGGGCTGGAATGTCTGCGTGGACTTCCCAATCCGTCCAGGTCTGGGAGATTTCCTGGATGATTTGGACCGTCGCGTCATGGAATTCGGTGGCCGTTTGTACCTGGCCAAGGAATCACGCACCTCCGCGGAAAACTTCCACACCATGTACCCAGAGCTTAAGGGCTGGTTGAAGACCCGCAACAACATTGACCCAACCGGCGTCTTTGCCTCCGATATGTCACGCCGCCTCGAGCTGCGCTAAGAAAGGAATTTTCATGCTTAACGCAACTGGACAAGCACAACACCTGCTGCTGCTCGGCGGCACCAGCGAAATCGGTCTGGGTATTATCTCCGAGTTCTTAGAGCGCGGCCCGGCCAAGGTCACTTTGGCTGCCCGTGCGGATTCCCCACGCATTGCTGATGCTCAAAAATCCCTCACGGCACAGGGTGCTGATGTTGAGGTCCTTGACTTCGACGCAACTGATTTTGACTCCCACCCAGGCGTCATCGATAAGGCATTTGAACGCGGCGACGTGGATGTGGCTGTGGTTTCCTTCGGCACTTTGGGCGATCAGGAAGAGCTGTGGCAGGACCAGGCTAAGGCTGTGGCTTCTGCGCAGATCAACTACACCGCACCAGTGTCCGTGGGCGTGCTTTTGGGTGAGAAGTTCAAGACGCAAGGCCATGGCACCATCGTGGCTTTGAGCTCTGTCGCGGGTATGCGCGTGCGCCGTTCGAACTTTGTCTACGGCGCATCCAAGGCCGGTACCGATGGCTTCTATGTCAACCTCAACGAAGCCCTGCGTGGTTCCGGCGCGAATGTGCTGGTGGTTCGCCCCGGTCAGGTTCGCACCAAGATGTCTGCGGACGCTGGCGAAGCACCGCTGACTGTTGACGTCCAAGATGTTGCTGAAGCAACCGTGAAGGCAGTACTGGAAGGCAAGGATTCCATCTTTGTCCACCCACTGTTCCAGTACGTTTCTTTGGCATTCAAGTTCATCCCGCAGACCATCTTCCGCCGTCTGCCGTTCTAACCTCGGCCAGAACGATTAGCCGCCGCTTACTAGGTTTATCCCTGGTAAGCGGTAATTTTTATACCTACACACGGTTTCTTCTTCGGGTGTGTCAAAGAAGCCGGAATGTAGAAGCGGCTGAACGTGCTGGTGTGAGTCTTCAAATGGTCCATTGAGTGTCATTAATTTATTTCCCGATTCGGCAACAAAATCCCGTGTAGCGCATTAGGCTTCGATTAGGCACCTTTCCTATCTGGGACTAGTACGACGCGCGGTGTACGAACATTCACTCATTCCTCGGGAGATCCTATGAAAATCCCTGTACGTCACCGAAGTAAATCCGCTGCCTTCAAAGCGTTGGTTCTAACAACATTGTTCAGCCTCTCCATACAGCCTGCTGCTGCCGCCTCAACTATTGGAGTAAACGATACAGCCAGCACAGTCAGTGTCTCTGAGCGTGAAACTTTGGCCGATTCACATCTTTTCCAAGAAGATCAAGCAATCGAGATTGATGGAGAGATTGGTTTAACACCTGCAGAAGTTGAGCAGCAACAACGCCAGCTTGAATCCGCCAAACAGCTAGAAGAACCCAACCCGGCGATAAACGGCGACATGTGGAGCGATGAAATCGAACTTCCTCAAGGAATTTCAAAACAAGAAGCCGACGCCGCAGAAGTAAGTATCGCAGCCTCCGAATTTCAAGAGGGTCCTAGAACAACAACCGCGCAGAGCACATCAACTTGCTCCACAATTTGGCCCAAGAACATCAAAGTTTGCGATGATATTCTTCGACAATATAATCGCCTGGGCGGAGTGACCAGCTGGCTGCTCTACCCAGTCGAGCCGCAGCACCGAAATCCTGACGGGAAAGGTTTTCGGCAAAAGTTTGCTAATGGCTGGATTTACTGGTCTCCCGAAACTGGTACTCATGCAGTCGCACGCCACACTGCTTCAGTGTGGGCGACAAATGGCTGGGAAGCCGGCTGGATGGGTTACCCCACCTCCGGAGAAGTACCGGTCCAAGGAAATACCGGTATCGACGGCGAACTCACCGGTTGGGTACAAAAGTTCCAAGGTGGCAGGATTTACCGCAGCCAAGCACTCAATGGTTTCCACGTCGCAAGCATCAATGGGCTAATTCTTGAGAAATGGCTCGAATTAGGAGGTCCAGACAGCCCACTCGGATTCCCCACCGCAAATGAAGCAAAGACTTCGGATGGCAAGGGACGATTCTCAATTTTCCAAGCTGGTTCAATCTACTGGCATCCATCGCATGGGGCACACCCTGTTGAAGGAGAAATTCTCAATAAATGGTCCGATGCGGGTTATGAATCTGGCCGATTTGGATACCCGATCGCCGACGCAGTACCACGCGAAGGAAGTACATACGCTGACCAAGCTTTTCAAGGTGGGACAATTAATGGTGAATTATTTAAGGCTTCGCAGCCGATAGTAACGCCGTACATCTACTTCCCCACCGAAGCCGAGGCCAACCGTTATTTCGACGAGTTGGAAGACCAAATCCTCAATGGTAATGCTATTGCTTCTGAACCTGCCGTTTCAGCATTAACTGCAGGAAAGGAATATGGCCCTTGCACGCTTTACCCGGAGAACATTCACCTGCGCTCCAGCAGTGGACTTCAGACGGTAGGATTCAAAGCTCGTACAAGCTGCACAACAAAAGTTGACTCAATTGAGCATCAACTTCAGTTCAGAACTCACCACTGGTTCCCACCTCCACTTGACAGATGGGTACACCGAACAGAGTTTTCCACCAACAATAACGGCCAGAAGTCCCTATACACCCAGAAGCTCGAATTCAAGTGTCAAGGTAATAGGCCGAATCTGTTCGGCGACAGCGCGCGGGGAGTGATTGCTGTCGGCGGTAAGAATTATTATGCACGGGTCTATCCTCCCGCTGCTCGTATCGACTGTGGAGTGTGATGGAGATGCAACCTCTTCCTGGGCATCAATGGATCTGCGAAGCACGCGGATTCGGTTCCCAAATGAAATTAGTCGCCTACGTCCCTTGGGAATATAAACAAGAGCTTGAAGCCGCATTCCATGAAGGTGGCCCAGCACTTGCCGCATGGCAAATAGACTCCTCAACTATCGAGTACTCACAGCCTGAATGGCAGGGATTTACCTCCCCGGCAAGTATCGGTGACAAAGTGTGGCTCGTCGTGGCACGTCCCCAACAAGGACATATTCCAGAATGGGATGGACTTCGCCCTTATCATTTCGACAAGCGTGCTGAGGCAGAAAAAGAGATGGACTGGCTCAACGAGCACCACCCACACGACAACTACCTCATCGCATGTATAACAGTCGGCTGGGTAGCACCAATCGTGCTCGAAAAATCCGGATGGACACCACCCTGGTTTCCCATCGGCGGACGCGACCAAGACCAACCCTGGTTTCCCCGCAACTACGACGAAACCACCAAAGCACAATATTGACCAAAAGTAGCTTTCCTGCAAGAAAGACACATGAAGAAAACGCTTTAGGTCGGAAAATTATTATGCGCGGGCCTATCCCCGCAGCTCGAATCAAGTGTGGGGTGTAATGGAAATACAAGCTCTTCCTGGGTATCAATGGATCTGCGAAGCACGCGGATTCGGTTCCGAAAGGAAATTAGTCGCGTACATTCCATGGGAATACAATGAAACACTTATAGCTGCATTCCATGAAGGTGGCCCAGCACTTTCGGTCTGGCAGATGGAGTCTTCAGCTATTGAATACGCCCAACCCGAATGGCAAGGTTTCACTTCTCCCGCTAGCATTGGCGACAAAGTGTGGATCATTTCATCACGCCCAAAGCCAGGACATATCCCGGAATGGGACAGCAAATGCCCCCATCATTTTGGCAAGCGCGCTGAGGCAGAAAAAGAGATGGACTGGCTCAACGAGCACCATCCACTGGACAACTACCTCATTGCGTGCGTGACGGTCGGCTGGGTAGCACCAAAAGTACTCAAAGAATCAGGCTGGACACCACCATGGTTCCCTATCGGCGGCCGCGACGAAGACCAACCCTGGTTCCCACGCAACTATGACGAAGCCACCAAAGCAATGTATTAAGCACTTGAGCATTGGTGAGTAACGCGCCAGCAAAAGGATAGATTGAGAAATTGTAGACCTATGAGGCCGCTCCCATCTTTGACTGAGGGGGCGGCCTTTAATCAGGAATAGGGCAAAAGTATGGGAGACTAAACCCATGACTGTGACCGATTCTTCGGGTGTAACGCCCGCAAGTACTGCCCCTTCGTCATCCCTGGCGCGTGACTCGCAGTCGTTGACTCCTGCTACCCGCGACACCATGAGTTTTATGGGTGTGTTGTTGGGGATGGCGGCAGCAGCGATTGGCGGTGGCGTTGTCACACTGGCGGCTTGGTTTGTGTTCAAGCAGGTTTCACTTCCCGCGTTCAACACGTCCATGGTTACCCGTGGTTTGTCGACGGTGGCGATTGTTGCCACCGTCGTTATCGTGGCCGGGCTGTTGTATGTCTGGACCAAACGTGGCGTGCACGGGCACGGCCCGCTTAAATGGCTAACTGTTGTGGCGGCGTATCTTTCTCCAGCCTTGATTGTCATTGCTAGTCTGGGCATGCCTTTGTCGGCTACTCGTTTGTGGCTCGACGGCATCCAGGTTGACCAGGTCTTTCGCACCCAGTTCCTGACACGTATGACGGAGCAGGCTGGCTATGCGGATATGAACTATGCCGATATGCCGACCTTCTACCCCATGGGCTGGTTCTGGTTGGGCGGACGCATGGCCAACCTGTTGGGCATTGCGGGCTGGGAAGTATTCCAGCCGTGGTCATTGGTGTCCATCGCTATGGCGTGTTGCATCCTGGTTCCGGTATGGCAGCGTCTGACTGGTTCCTTGCCTTTGGGCACGGTCATCGCGCTAACTACCACCGCGTTGACGCTGACACTCGCAACAGAAGAGCCCTACTCGGCGATTATTGCACTGGGTGTTCCGGCTGCCGCCATCATGTGTTCCCGCGCCTTCCATGGCTCATGGGGATCTACTGTTGGTTTGTTGGTGTTCTTGGGTATTTCGGCGACGTTTTACACCCTGTTTACCGGCGCGATTGCGGTTACCGTGGTGTCCTTCGTAGCGATTGTGACCGCGATTGTGGAACGCTCAATCAAGCCGATTTTGCGGTTGATGGTTATTGGTTTCGGTTCACTGGCCATCGCGGCCATTGCGTGGGGTCCATATATCGTGGCGCTACTGCAGGCGGATTTCCCCACTAAGACCGCAGCACAGCACTATCTGCCGGCCGAAGGAACAGAGATTCCGGTGCCGTTTTTGGCGCCATCACTAGTCGGCCTGATGTGCCTCGCCGGCATCATCTACTTGGTTGCGCGCGTGAAGAACGTGCACATCCGCACTCTCGGCTGGGCGCTGATTGGTGTCTACCTGTGGATCGTGGCCTCCATGGTCATGCCATTGCTGGGCACCACTTTGTTGGGTTTCCGTCTGGAAATCCTCGTGGTGCTCATCCTGGCCACCGCCGGTGTCTTGGGTCTTGCGCACCTGTATGAAAAATACCGCGCGCATGAACACCTCACCGCTATTGTTACCGTCATCGCCGCTCTCGCCGGAATCTTCTACATGCAAGAAATCCCGGCGGCGCACCAGTCGGCCATTGATAATGCCTACACCGATACTGACGGCAACGGTGAGCGCGCCGACCAGTTCCCGGCGGACTCAGCGCGCTACTACCAAGAAATTTCGGACTTCTTCCAAGACCACAATGCTGAAATTGTGATGACGGATGAAAAGCTCTTCATGGCCTACCACCCATACTTTGGCTACAACGCGTTTACCGCGCACTACGCTAATCCGCTCGGCCAGTTTGATGAACGCAATGAGCAGATGGCCACGTGGGCCAATGACTCGTGGGAGCAGACCCCCGAAGAATTCGTGCAGGCTCTGGAAAACAACCCATGGGATGTGCCGGATGCCATGATTTTCCGCGGCGATATTGAATCCCCGGATGATGGCTACAAGGCGCACCTGGCCGTAGATATCTTCCCTAACCAGCCCAATGTCCGTTATGACGCCATCTTGTTTGACCCAGAAGTCTTCGATGATTCCAACTTGTGGGACGTGGAGCAGATTGGTCCTTTCGTTGTCGCCGCTCGAGTGAACTAAGGTATTTTCACGTGAATGATGTCTACACCGCCGAACTTCCTGAGCTAAGCGCGCGCCCGGCCCCCAAGGGCTTGCGGATGGCCGCTATCATCACGGGCCTTTTGGGCTTCGTGCTGTTTATGGCCACGCCGTTTTTGCCAGTGACGCAGACGCAGTCGTCTTTTGAGTGGCCGCGCGAGGACTCCCTGAATTCGGTAACGGCACCGCTGATTTCGGTGACGCCGGAAGAAATTGATGCCACCATCCCGGTCACCGCGGTGGATATGCTGCGCGAGGGCCAGGATTTGCTCTACGGCACGGTTCCGCCGGAGTCGGAGGAGGCATCGAACCGCGGCATGTTTGTGCGCGCTGGCGAGGATGGCCTTTCGGTCATTTCCTTGGATGAGGTTGTGCTTTCGCTGTCGGAGGAGCAGGTGCAAGAGCTTGCCGATGACGACGTGATCGAAATCCACGCCGCCGAAGACGGCACCACCGTGTCTGTCGGTGAGTTTTCTGAAGCTTCAGAAGATGACCTGCGCCCGCAGGTAGTTGGCGTGTTCACGGAGATTGAAGACACTCCGGAAAACCTCGCGGAGCTTTCCGGCGCTGGTCTGAACGTGCATGTTGAAATCAACTCGCGCTTTACTTCCTCACCTACCACCATCAAGCTGATTGCGATGATTGGCGGCGTCATCATGATGCTCGCTGCCCTGGTGTGTATCGCGCGCATAGACCGCCTCGATGGCAAGAAGATTAGCTTCATGCCGGCCACCTGGAAGCAGGTACGCCCACTCGATGGCGTGGTTGCAGCCATCTTGGGCTTCTGGCACATCTTTGGTTCCAACACCTCAGATGATGGCTTCATTTTGACCATGGGTCGCGTCAAAGAACACTCGACCTATATGGCCAACTACTACCGTTGGTACGGCGTTCCGGAGGCACCTTTTGGTACCCCGTACTACGACTTGGTGGCCTTCCTGTCCAATATTTCGGCCACGTCTGTGTTCATGCGTATCCCAACGCTGATCGCGGCTATTTTGACGTGGTTTATTCTCTCGCGTGAGATTCTCCCGCGCTTTGGCCCGGTTATTAATGACCGCCGCGTGGCGCACTGGACCGCCGCATTCATGTTCTTGGCATTCTGGTTGCCGTATAACAACGGCATCCGTCCTGAGCCAATCGTTGCTTTCGGTGTCATCTTCACCTGGGCTTCGTTTGAGCGTTCCATCGCAACTTCACGCATGCTGCCGGCTGCGATTGGCACCATTGCCGCAACGCTGACGCTAACCGCTGGCCCGACCGGTCTGCTCGCGGTTGGCGTGTTCCTAGTCAGCTTGCCGGCGCTGTTTAATATCTTCAGCCGCCGCAAGGAATCCGCCCGCGGCTGGCTGCCGCTGATTGCCTCCTTCTTGGCTGTCGGCACCAGCGTGCTGGCGCTGGTCTTTAGTGATCAGACTCTGGCCACCGTTCTGGAATCCACCCGCGTGCGCTCTGCGGTGGGCCCATCACTGAACTGGTATGACGAATACGTCCGCTACAGCACCTTGTTCCAAGGTTCCGTAGATGGTTCGCTGACGCGTCGTTTCGCAATGTTCACCATGCTGTTCTCCTTGGCGCTGATTGTTTACGCATTTGTCCGTGACAAGAAGGTTCTGGGCACCTCGAAGGGCCCAACCCAGCGTCTGCTCATCATAATGGCGTTGAGCATGTTCTTCCTCATGTTCACCCCAACCAAGTGGACCCACCACTTCGGTATCTACGCCGGTATCGCCGGTGTGATCGCCGCGCTCGGCGCTGTGGTTCTGTCACAGATTGCTATGCGTTCCCCGCGCGCAAGGACTTTCGCGGTGGCATCGGTAGTCATGCTCATGGCTATCTCTTTGGCCGGCTGGAACGCCTGGTGGTACGTGTCTTCCTTCGGCATTCCATGGTGGGACCGTTCTGTTCAGTTCATGGCCGTTGAGGCCTCCACCGTGGTCATGGTCATTGGCCTTGTCATCATTGCCATCGGCATTGTGCAGGCGCTGCGCCACAACTACCGCACCAACCACAATATTGAGCACCCTGAGGTCTCACCGAAGCGCTGGTCAAGTATCTTGTCCGCGCCGCTGGCCATGGCGTGCATCGCCATCGTCGTATTCTCGTGCCTGTCCTTTGCCAAGGGCTACATCTCCCAGTCCCCAAGCTACTCCGTGGGCCAGGGCAACCTGAACGCCATCGGCGGCAACGTGTGCCAGATGGCTGATGCCACCTTGATTGAGTCCAACACCAATGATGCTTTCTTGACCCCGGTTGCTGGTGAACTCGGTGACTCCCTGATCAACCCGGATGAAGACAACCGGGGCTTTGATCCGAACTTCATCCCGGAAGATATCGAGCCTGAAAACCAGAACTCTGCATCCGTGGGTGCGATTGGTTCGACTCAGACCGGTTCTTCGTCGGATTCTGACCAGGCTTCCTCCGGCGCCGACCCATCATTGGGCGGCAACATGGATGACTCCGGTTCCGGCTCCGGTGCTGAGGCGAATGCGGAGAATGTCACCGACTCTTCCTCCGGCGGTGTCCGCGGCACCGAGGGCGTTAATGGTTCCACCATGCACCTGCCGTTCAACTTGGACTACACCAAGGTTCCGGTCTTGGGCTCCTACAATTCCGCACAGCGCGGCACTTCTGAGGTGACCACCCAGTGGTACAACCTGCCGGAGCAGCCAGGTGAGAACACCCCTGTGTTGTCGGTTGCTGCTGCAGGCGATATCTACCACCACGACGTAAACGACATTGAGCAAGAGGGCATGGAGCTGACCTTGGAGTACGGCACCCTTAGCGACGGCAATGAGGTCACCAACACTGGTGAGCTTGAGCTTCGCGATGTCGGCGCGACCCCGAAGTGGCGCAACCTGCGCATCGGCCTGGATGAGATTCCAGAAGAAGCAAACGTTGTTCGCCTCGTGGCTGTCGATGACTCCACAGACGAAGACTCCTGGCTCGCTTTTACCCCACCGCGCGTGCCGGAACTGGTGTCGTTGAATTCTCAATTCGACTCCTCCATCCCGGGTTTGCTGGACTGGTCTACTGCATTCCAGTTCCCATGCCAGCGCACCTTCGACCACTTTGCTGGTGTGACTGAGATTCCTGAGTACCGCATCCTTCCGGATGCTGCCGCGCAGAATTCTTTGACGGACTTCCAGTCCTTCTCCGGCGGCGGCGCCATGGCAACCGCCGAGGCAGTCAACTACTCCTATGAAATCCCGTCCTACCTCGAGGGCGACTGGGCCCGTGACTGGGGCGCAATCCAGAAGTACGAACTGCGCACCAACTCCGCCGGCGCCACCCCTGACCCAGCTGAGATCGACTACGAGGAGTTCACCCGCACCGGCTGGTGGCAGAACTCCGAGATGAAGATCCGCAAGGAAGGCGAAGACTAAAAGCGTCGGACCTTGTTCTCGGACCAGGTACTTAGCTTTTAGCACCAAGTCTTAAAGCCCCTCTTCTCACATCCACTACCACGTGGAATGAGAGGCGGGGCTTTTTGCGGCCCACAGTAAGGCTAGATTTCTATAATGGCCGCCCATGTTCGTCGAACGCACCCATTGATGTGTAGTCCTCCCACGTCCGGCAATGGCTTACTTCCCCATTTCCCACCGGCGCGACACGGGAGAGGAATATCTCCGCGCTATGCAGTGCTGTATCGAGGCTTTGATGATGGTTACCAAAGACAAAGCCCATCAGCGGGCCGTCTTCATCGCCTTCATGAACCTGGCAGCGCACGGTAAAAGAACCAATGTTATCCCGAATCTCCGGCGCGTTCGCCGCCGCTTCAACACTGTCGTCCACTCCTGGCTCAATCGCGCTACGCTCCCGCGCGAGCTGCGCTTCTTCTTGCGCCTCTAGCTCTGCCTGCTCGGGCGAATCCAACACATAGCTAGTTCCCGCGATCGAACCACCGAAGGCCACCGCCCCCACGGCCAACAACGCCACTGCGCCTTTGATAAATCTCATGTCTCCCCCTCGCCGCAGCAGCGAGCCACCTTGCCCGCACGTTGTGGACTATTAATTCTTATTCCCCGGGCTAGAATAGTCCGCTTGAGTGGTCAACGGGGCTAGTGCTCGAGGAGGTGGAGCATTTCCTTGCGCAGCTCGGCGGTCTTGGCTTCGACGGAAGGGGCTTCGCTGACTTCGTGGCGTGGGCGCGGGAGGTCGACGTTGATGTCGGCGATGATGGTGGCCTCGGGGCTCTTGGACATAACGAGGACGCGGTCGGAGAGCAGGATTGCTTCGTCGACGTCGTGGGTGACCATGACGACGGTGCGGCGTGATGCTTCCCAGATGTTGAGCAGCTGGATTTGTAGTTCGCGGCGGGTCAGGGCGTCGAGGGCGCCGAAGGGTTCATCGAGAAGCATGATCGGCGGGTCGATGGCGAAGGCACGCGCGATGCCGACGCGCTGCTGCATGCCGCCGGAAAGGCGGGCGGGGCGGCGCTCGGCGGCATCGGCAAGCCCTACTTGCTCCAAGTGGTTCTTGGTAATTCCAGCGCGCTCTGCCTTGCTCAAGCCTGGGCGAGCGGAGCGCAACCCGAAGTCGATGTTGCCGCGCGCGGTCATCCACGGCAAAAGCGCATGGTCCTGAAAGACCATGCCACGGTCCGGGCCAGGACCCTCCACCTTCTTATGGCCGGTGCTGACGGTGCCGGTGGATGGCTCCGCGAGCCCTGCAATCATCTTCAAAATGGTGGACTTGCCGCAACCAGAAGGACCAAGCAGCGCGACGAACTCACCGTCGTTGATGTTAATGCTGGTATCACCAATAATCGTAGTCGGGCCATAAGACTTCGTGATGGAGTCCAGCTCAACTGAGGCATCCGTCGCGGGGGTTTTTAGGGATTTAGTCATAGCGAACTACTTTCTGCAATGCGCCGACGAGGTGGTCAAGAATGAGGCCCGCGATACCGATGATGAAAATCGCGACAACAATGGCGTCAATATCCAGGCGGTTCCAGGCGTTCCACACGAAGAAGCCGACGCCGCGGCCGCCGATGAGCATCTCCGCCGCGACAATAACCAGCCACGCGGTGGACAATGACAGGCGCAGGCCGGTGATAATGCCCGGCAAGGAAGCCGGCAGCCAGATATAAACAATGCGCGACCACCAGTTGGTGCCGATGGTATCCGCAAGGTTGATATACGTCGGATTAACGCTGCTCACGGCGTCAATGGTATTGATTAGAATCGGCCACAGTGCCGAGAGCAAGATGACAAACACCGCGGTGTTTTCCGCATCTTTCAACAGCGCCAAGCCCAAAGGCAGCCAAGCTAGCGGAGATACCGGGCGCAGGATCTGCACCACCGGATCCACTGCCCAGCGCAGCGTGGTGCTGCGCCCCAGGATGAAACCAACCGGCAGCGCGATGACCGCTGCCAGCAAGAAGCCCAATAGCACTCGGCGCAGGCTGGCCATCAGGTGCCAGAAAATACCAACACTGGCAGGACCATCTTGATAGAACGGGTCGGAGAGAATCTCCACCGCGCGCTGGAAGGTATTCGCTGGTGTTGGCGCGATATCACTAATCCACCCGGCGTTGGCGGCATATTGCCACACGCCGATGGTGAGGAAGAACATCACTACGCCGATAATGACGGCGTGTAGTGGTTTTGGTTTAGTATTCACCGAAAAATCACCGAGTCCATGTGGTCATAGCCACGGGTAGGGGCAAGTGGATCAAAGTCCACACCGTTGATGCTCAAACGCTCGCCGGAAACTGAAAGACCAGGCGCCAAAACACTCTGTGCAGCCTTTATGATGGTGGCATCATCCATGGTCAGGGTGTCGCCGCCCAAGCCCCAGCGCGCAATCTGGGTGGCCATCCACACGATTGCCGCCGGGTCCGTTGGGTCGCCAAAGGACATGCGTTCTAAGTCAGTATGCGTGTTGCCGTGCCAGTCTTGGTAGACGCCGGAAAATGGGCCATCGAGAAGCTCTGCGGGCTGGTTGAGGTATTTTTCCTGCGACAGGGTTTGCGCGGAGGAATCGAACTGCGCCGGGGTGCTCAAGATGGCAGCGGCTTCTTCCAGTGCGCTGATTACACCTTGCGCGGCGCTGGAGTGCTCCGCCTTCCATTCCTTGGCCATAGCAACTGAGCAGCATGGATGCTTGTCCCACAGTTGCTTTGTCATCAGCCAAATCTTGCCGGAGCCACTCTTAATAGCGCGCTCATTGAAAGGCTCCGGGCCGATAAACCCGTCGATTCCTTCCACGGACAGCTGCGCCACCATGTCCGCTGGTCGCAGCAGGCGCAGTTCCACGTCAGCGATGGGGTCCACGCCGTTCGCGGCCAGGTAGTCGCGCAGCAGCAACGCGTGCACGGAGTACTCAAACGGGATGCCCAGCACCATGCCCTTGAAATCCTGCGCGGAGTTCACCGAGCCATAGTGCTTGGAGGCCAAAGTAATGGCCTGACCATTGGTGTTTTGGGTAAAAGACAGCTCGGTGGGGCGCGCAGCGTTGGTCACGCCGGCATCAATCGCCACGGTCATGGGTGAGAGCATGTGCGCCACGTCCAGCTGCTCGGTGGCATAGGCCGTCCACAGGTCAGCCCAGCCGGAAAATTTCTTCAGCACGACGTTCGCGCCGTGCTTTTTGAACAAGCCCAGGGCGTCAGCGATAGCAATCGGCGCGGAGCATGCAATGGGCACGTAGCCAATGGTCAACGGGGTGTTGTCCGTAGGTTCGCCATTGCTTGCCGATGTCCCACAACCCGCCAATCCAGCCACCGCCGTACCGACGGTCGCCAGCGCGCCCAACTGCAAAAAGCGCCTGCGGTCCAGGCGGTTTAAGCTGTAAGACTTATGTTCATGTGGCACTAGTACTGCATCTTTCACTCGGGCCGAAAGTTAATAGACCGAGTATTCAACTCTCAATAGACTGGTCTGTCTTTCAAATACGACACCTTGTGAGAGTAGTGAATAAATTGTGCCGTGTCCACAACCAGCCGCTATGCACCACTTTCACCACGCAAAACTGCACCAAAATAGCATTTTTATTCGTGAATAATAACGCCCTAATGTCGCCCGAACCGCTTGGTCTATCCCAAGGCTGTGATGAAGTCGGCGATGTCGCGCACGCGCTGGCGAGCGACTTCTGGTGTGGAGATGCGGTGGCGGGAGACGTACTCCGCGGTGGTGAGCTCCGGCGCTCCTTGTGCGAGAGCGCGGGTATTGGCGCCGTCGACGACTTCGTCCTGCAGCGCAATCTGGATATAGGTCTTTGGCCACGTATCACTCGCGGGCAAGGTTGCCTCGCCGCGAATGTCATCGGGCAATCCATCGAGGGCTGCGAAGTCTGGATAGGCAAGAAGGAGGGCGTCGATGGACGGGGCATCGGCAAGCAATGTTGCGAGTGCACCACCTGAGGAATATCCCCACAGCACAATCTTTTCGGCGCCGTTGTCGCGCGCGTGTTGAATGGCCGCGCGGCCTGCGGCGACCATGTCTGCAATCGTGTGTTGCGGCGCCAGTGGATAATCCACGTCCAGCGCTGTGACACCGGCGAGGTTCGCGACCGCGGCGACCTCCGGCTGCCACTGCATCTCCAGTGCCGCGCCCGAACCGCGCCACCAGCCGCCGGAATGGAAAGAAACAATCCACGTTGATGAGGACAGCTCAGCGCTGTCCTGGCTAGTAGGGGTGAACTGGGTAAGGCCGTCGCCTGGCGTGGTGACGTCAATGCCTTCGGTGAAGGCGACGCCGGGCATCGCGTGGTCGACGGCGGTGCCCAGCACCATCATTGAGGACTGCGTGATGCGGTCGGTCAGCTTGGCGCTGTAATTATCGGCGGGCAGCGGATCGCCGGCGCCGCCTTTCCATGGTGGCGTGAAATCAGGAAGTGGAAAATGAGCCTCGAGGTGTGAATACAGCTGTTCCAGCTGGTCCTCTTGGCTCATCTTGTGGTCATATCCGCCGATATGCCACTGCTGTTTTTCAACGTCATTCACCTTGTCAGTCATGCACCCAAGGTTACCGGGTGCATGCCTTAGCGGGTGCCTACCAGATGGTGACGCGGTCCTTTGCTGCCACGAACATTGGGCCGTCTTCGGCGACATCGAATGCTTCATAGAATTCTGCGATGTTTGCCGCAATCAAGTTGCAGCGGAACTCTGCTGGTGAGTGAGGGTCCATCGCTAGATACTGCGTTGCCATCTCCGGGCGAATGGCAGTGCGCCATGCGCGTGCCCACGCCAGGAAAAGGCGCTGCAGGCCGGTGAACTCCCCGGCCGCGAGCTCCTCTGAGCCGCCTTCGACTTCAAACTTGGCTTTCTGGCCGTTGATGTCCAAGCCCTTGTCTTCGCAGTACATGCGGTATGCAACCACGGTGATGCCCAGTCCGCCCAGATCACCGATGTTCTCACCCAAGGTGAACTCACCGTTGACTCCGCCGGATTCAATACCGGCGTCCTTGAGCACCGAAGGCACCTCGCCGTCGAACTGCTCCACCAGCTTGGAGGTCAGGTTCTCAAATGCCGCGCGGTCAGTATCAGACCACCAGGAATTCAAGTTGCCTTCGCCGTCATACTGCGAGCCCTGATCATCAAAACCGTGTCCGATCTCGTGCCCGATAACTGCGCCGATGGCACCGAAGTTCTCCGCCGCATCTGCCTCTGGGTTATAGAAAGGAGGACGCAAGATTGCTGCCGGGAAGGTGATGTCATTGACCACCGGATTGTAGAAAGCGTTCACCGTCTGCGGGGTGCTAAACCATTCATCACGGTCCGTTGGCTTGCCAATCTTGTTCAGCTCAAAGTCATGCGCCCAGGCATTACCGTTGCGCAAGTTCTCCACCAGGTCAGCGCCCTGAGCAGAAAATTCCAGACCGGAGTAATCACGCCAGGTATCAGGGAAACCGATCTTGGCCTTAAACTTGCCCAGCTTCTCCAGTGCACGTTCACGGGTTTCCGGGGTCATCCACTCGAGTTCAGAAATGCGCTCGCGGTAAGCACGAACCAGGTATTCCACCAGTTCATCCATCTCCGCCTTGGACGATGCCGGGAAGTGGCGCTCGACGAAGATCTTGCCAATCTCCTGGCCCACCATGCCCTCGGCCAGCCCTAGGGCGCGCTTCCAGCGGTCACGCTGCTGTGTCGCGCCGGTGAGCTTGGTGCCGTAGAACTCAAAGTTCTTCTTGCCTACTTCTTCTGGAAGAACACCGGCGCGTGCGCGCAGGATGGACCAGGTTGCCCACAGCTGCCAATCTGCCAGCTGGGTTTCAGTCAGAAGCTGCGCCAAGTGCTCTTGATAAGAAGGCATCATGTTGACCACGCGGTGTGCTGGAATACCGCCGCCGGTCAGCACGGTGCGAACAATTTCAGGCAGGTCAGTGAACTCAGTTGGGTTATAGGTCTTGACTGCATCACGGGTAGCAACAACATCCCAGTGACCAGCCGCAATCTGCTTTTCCAAGTTCACAATGCGCTCAGCCGCAACCTTGGCACCGAGGCCAAAGAGGCGGGCAGGATCCAAAAAGCCCAGCATCTCTTCCACGTGGACTTGGTATGCCGCCAGGGTTTCCGCGTGTGATTCCTCGCGGTAGTAGGCCTCATCCGGCAGGCCCAATCCGGACTGGATGATATAAGCAACGCAGTTTTCCGAACCGGAATCCTTCTCCACCCAGAAGGTCACCGGGGAGCTCACGCCGAGGCGCTCAAGTTCACCCAGAACGGTTGCGAACTCATTAACGTCAGCTACAGCCAAACGGTCCAGATCAGCATCCAGCGGTGCCATGCCGGCAGCGTTGATGCCTTCGGTATCCATAAAAGAGGTGTAGACAGTGCCGGCGCGGCCGGCGTCTTCCTTAACAATCTCGTGTGAAAGCTCTTCTGCCTGATCTCGCAGTTCATGGAAGGTGCCATCAACACCACGGTCATCGGGGATGACATGGGACTTTAGGTAAGGCCCGTTAACAAATTGGTACAAGTCTTTAAGTTGCGTCATAGTGCCCACACTAGGCGAAAATACGCCGCCAAGGCAGCGATTCAGAATTTTCACTGCGTCAAAACAGCAACTTTAAAACCGCATTAATTTCACTTACCTAACAAATAACTGTCCACGTAATGAGACAATGCAATGAGAATATATTATGCTGGCTTAGAATTTTTTACTTGATCGGAGCTTGCAATGGTTGAATCTTTTCCTCTATTGACAATTTTGCCGCCGCTAGTAGCCATTATCATGGTCATTGCCACCAAGCGGGTGCTGTTGTCACTACTTTCAGGATCCCTACTAAGTATCTTGTTGATCACAAATTTCCACCCGCTGGAGAGCCTGAAATTGCTCTTTTCCAGCGTTGTGGAGCTGTTCTGGGTTGAGGGTGCGCTCAACTGGTACAACATTTTGATCCTCACGTTCTTGCTGGAACTAGGCGCTATTACCGCATTGGTTCTGATGTCCGGCGGTACCGCAGCGTTCTCGAACTGGGCGCGCAAGCGCGTGAAAAGCCGCCGCGATTCCCAGATTCTTACCGCTATTTTGGGCATGGTCATCTTCATTGATGACTACTTCAATGCTTTGGCTGTGGGTCAGATTTCTCGCCCTATCTCCGACCAGCAGAAAGTCTCCCGCGCCAAGCTCGCCTACCTGGTTGATTCCAGCTCTGCACCCACCGTTGTGCTTGTTCCACTTTCAAGTTGGGGTGCGTCCATCATCGGCATCATGGCACCAGTCATCGCAGCCTCCGCACTGACCATGAGTGAGATGGAAGTCTTCTTACGCTCCGCAGTCATGAACTTCTACGCCATTGCCGCCATCATCTTGCTGTGGATTGTTGTGCTGTGGCAGCTGGACTTCGGCGCCATGCGCAAGGAAGAACAGCGCGCAGCGCTTGGTGAAGGCGTCATGGCTGAAGGCGATGACGCCCCAGGTCAGATTACGGATGACTTGCCTACCCACCACAACGGCACCATTTCGGCTTTGGTTGTTCCATTCGTAGTTCTGGTTGTCGGTGTTATTGGCGGCATGTACATCTCCGGCGCGCTCGCCGCCGGTTCCTGGTCCATGCTGGATGCGATGGCTAATGCCGATGTGGCGTTGACCCTGAATATTGGCGGTGTTGCCGGCCTGCTGGTCGCGCTTGCTTACTGTGTTAGCTACACGCGCAAGAACCCGAAGTTTGATACCCGCGTTATTGCCAGCGGCACCTTGGACGGCGCAAAGTCCATGCTTCCGGCGATTTACATTTTGCTGCTGGCCTGGATGCTGGGTTCTTTGATTGGTCAGCTGGGCACCGGTGCTTACTTCGCAAGCATTGTCACCAGCTTGTCCGTTCCACCAGTCTGGTTGATTCCTATTCTCTTCCTCGTCGCCGCCGGCATGGCCTTCGCGACCGGCACCTCCTGGGGTGCATTCGGTATTCTGTTGCCGCTGGCGGGTGAAATTATCAACGCTGCTGCGCCCGATGGCACCTTGTTGATTCCAGCCTTCGGTGCAGTTCTTGCCGGTTCCGTCTGGGGTGACCACTCCTCCCCTATTTCAGACACCACCATTTTGTCTTCCACCGGTGCGGGTTGTTCCGTGGCAACGCACGTTAATACGCAGCTGCCTTATGCCTTCGTCGGTGCCGTCGCCGCATTGGTCGGCTACGTGCTTTATGCTGCGACTACTTCTACAATCATCGGCTTTATCGCCATGATTGTAGTGCTGGTTGTCATCGCGGTTGCTCTCAAATCCATGAACAAAACCACCGTTGCTGAAGTCGCCGCTGAAGCATAGCCACTGCTGCTTGTAGTCTGGTGCCTATGGCAACGTATAGACTTCAGCCGGCTCGATCGGGGAAATATTTCGCGCTGGTATGCGTCGTGATGGCAGTGGCCATCGCGGCGCCATCTGCCGTTTTATCGCTTGTGTCCCAGAACCCCAAGCCCACCGAACCTTTGTCCATCGGGCCGATTTCTTCTGATTGGGAGATCCCAGTTGAAAGTGTGGAATGTATATGGGACCCAAACGGAATGTTGCCGCAAGCTTATCTGTGCGACGGTGTCAGTGTGCAGATTAATAAGGTCAAAGATGTTGAGGATTCAGACCACTCACTGCGCCGCGCAGTACGCGCCAATATGCTCCTCTCCTTCACCAATGACCCGATCATTCACGCAGGCAACGCATCCGTGATGGCCATTCCAAATTCCGGACTCGTAGCCATGAGCGTAAAAGGCTCCGGGGAGTATGCAGGCGAGGAATTTCAAATCATGGTGCAAGGGACTGTCGATGAACTCGTCCCCCTATCCAATCAGATTTGGGACAGCTTCCATGACGATCCACTTCCCATCGACCTAGACGCAACGATGGAACAGCTACCAGAAGGATTTATCCCTGGAATTCCGTCGATGCCTGACAACCAAGTTCCCGCGTTGAACGCTAAAGCGTTCAACGAACCAGGAGACAACACGGGAAGTACCCACGCGCACGGAAACGAGGTGAGAGCATGAGCACGTTCTTTCGGGTTCTGACCATCATCAGCATGGTCGTTGGCCTCTTCGGTTTCTTATTCATGTTCTTCACCGCGTTGATCATGTCGCCTGGTTTGGGCTTGCTCAGCGTTGTATTGACTGCGGTGTATTTTGTCATCGCTATCTTCCTATTGTCGCGCTTGCCGTTTTGGCCGCAGAAACGCGACGGCGAATCACGAATGTGGATCTATGCCGCGCTGCTGTGGGGCGGCGGTGTTGCTATCGTCTTGACGCTTCCGATTGGCGGGCCGGTCATGGAGATTTTTGCCTATCTTGAGAGCCGATCCAGTGTATATTCCTGGGGTGGTGCATATCCCGAGGAAATTGTTAAAGCACTGGGTGTGTTAGTTATTTGTTTGGCATTTACGCAGTTGTCGCGGCCGTGGCACGGGTTTATCGTCGGCGGCGTCATCGGCTTGGGCTTTGAAGTGCTAGAAAACGTGTTGTACGGCGCCAGCGGTGCGCAAATGCATCAGGATTCTGACTGGGCTGGGTTCTGGGAAACCTGGGGCCTGCGCGTTCTTGCTGGCCCTGGCCTGCACCTGGTGTGCACGGCAATTGCCGGTTGGGGTATCGGCTGGGTACTATTTGCCGGCAACAAATCACGGATGTGGCGTTTAGGCACCGCATTATTGTGGTGGTTCGTAGCCTTCGCCATCCATTTCGCGTGGAACTATGACCTGGTGGATAACACCCCGATGGTCATCAAAATCATCACCGTCATGGCAATCATGTACTACATCTTTGCGCGCATCTGCATCCGCAGCATCAAGCTGTACCGGGCCGATCTTGGACAAAGCTATACCCCTGCAGCGCTTCACAAAGAGCATGCCGCAGGGGTTGCCAGCCGTAGTGTTGGCCGGGGCCTAGTTATTGCTGGGGAAACTCCACGTCCAAACCAAGAAGGTCATCGCCTTCGGTTACGTCGTCCTCAGGAGCGTCCTCAACTTCAGTCAGAGTAATAGTCGCGCCGGTGGCATCCGCAATCAACGCCATCAGGCCGAAAGTAGACATCCACGGCTCGCGGATGACCTCACCGCCGCATTCCACGGCAGCCTTGATGGCCTCATCCATGTTGCGCACGCCCAGGTAGGTCTGCCAAAAGCCGCCGACCTGCGGTGGGAACTTATCCTTCGCGTTCCAAATTCCGGCGAACGGTGCGCCTTCTTCTTCCGCCGTTGCGTAATCAGCTTCACCGGCCGGGCCGGAACCGGTAATGGACTGGGTACGGATTTCCCAGTTGAACAGCTCACCGTAAAAGTCCAGCGCCTTAGCAAAATCCTTCGTCGCGGTCAGCTCATGCCACACCGGCAGACCCGGCTCACCGGCGGCAACAAACTGCTCAGTATTCGTTGGCTCGATGAGGCCGAACAGCGCCCCGGCGGCATCGGTAAGCAATGCCATCTGCCCCAGCTCAACCTGCTGCGGCCCGGACAACACCTTGCCACCGAGCTCCTCCGCGCGCTGGCATTCCTTCTCCAAATTGCCCGCGCGGAAATAAGTCACCCACGTATCCGGCATGGTGGAATCAGCTGGCTGCGGAATGAAACCGCCGATAGGAAGGCCCTGCATGCGGCCGATACGGTACTCATCCGTCTCCGCCGTCACCTCCCAGCCAAGTACCTTGCGGTAAAATTCGGCCGACTTTTCCGAGTTAGAAGTGGTGAGATCAATCCAGTAGGGCATGCCCACTTCAGACATAAATGCGGGCATGGTTAAAGGTTCCTCCACTTTTCAGGATCAAAATCATCATCGGCCGTAGCTTCATCGAAGTAGTCATCATCATCGTCATCGGCCACGCCAACCACCGCGCACATGGTGCCCACGCAGACTTTGTCACCCGCGTGCAGGGTTGCGCCGCGGCGAGTATCAACCTCGCCGTTGACGGTGACTTCGCCTTCCGCAATTGCTGCTTTTGCCTCTCCACCTGTGGAAACGAGGCTGGCCAGTTTAATAAACTGGCCTAGTTTGATGGACTCACCCGAGATCGGTACTTCGATGTCGCTCATAGCCACCTAGTTTACAGCCGGCAGCCAGATTCACACTTTCGGCCGTCGCAGGGGGCATGTGCTTAACGATGTCCCGGAGATCCCGATGATCTAATCCGCTCAAATCCATGCGCACTTTCTTGCCGCGCAGTTGGGTTCCTTCGTCTTCCCAGTGGGGCTTGGCGCGGTCGAAGTCGTGGGAGGTGCCGTCGGCTTTGATGACTCGCCACCAGCTTATGCGTGAGCCCCATTGCCGCATGATGGAGCCGACTTGGCGCGCGGTGGCATCGGCAGCTTTGCCCACTTCACCGTAGGTGGAGACGTTGCCCGGCGGGATGAGCCCGGCGATGTAAAGCACGCGCTGGGCTACTTCCGATGGGTCCGCAGTTTCGGACACTTCTATCGGTCGGGGCTTAGTGCTGTGGTTTGAGTTTGACCGCGGTTCCGGTGGCGGTGACCATCAACATGTCGTTGGATGCGCCCATTGGGGAGTAATCAAAAGCGATGCCCACCACGGCATCGGCGCCGACTTCTTGGCCGCGGTTCCATAGTTCATTGAGTGCGGATTCGCGGGCGCGGACTGCTTCTTCTTCATAGCCTGCGGAACGGCCGCCGGTAAAAGAGCGGAAGGATGCACCGATGTCTTTGAGGAAGTTAATACCAGTGACTGTTTCACCCGCGATGATGCGGATGTAGGTGTCAATCTCGCGGCCTTCAACATTGTGCGTGGTAGTAAAAATCATGTCGCCTATCCTACCGTGATTGCGCGCTAGAACAGTTGGATGGTTCCTTCATAAACCATCACGATTCCCAACAAAATGAAGATGACGCCAGCAATGATGTCAATCAACGGCGAGTATTTGGCCAGCCACGTGGAAAATGTCCGCACGATGAGCGTGACGATGACAAACCACGCACCCGATATGACCAGCAGAATGATTCCGACGGCAAAAGTCCAGGCAATCGACATTTCAGGCCGGATGAACTGCGCGAATACGGCGCCGAAAAACACCAGCGCCTTGGGGTTGGACAGGTTGGTGTACAGCCCCAAGCGAAATGATCTCCCCGCGGTGAGCACCGGCAACTTGGTCTGCGCCGCCGCAACTTCTTCCGGCGGCTCGGCTTTTGGTGCGGAGTCTTCAGTTCCCACCACGCGCGACGGCGCACGCCGGGCGCTGACGCCTGAGCGCACGGATTGGATGCCCATCCAGATCAAAAACGCGCCGCCGAACAACTGCAGGATACCCAGCAAGCTGGGGCGCGCGGCAATCAATGCAGACATGCCCGCCAACGAAGCGGTGAGCCACACCGCGATACCCGCGGTGATTCCGGCGGTGCACCACAGCCCGGCGCGCACCGAGCGCGAGGCTACTCGCATCACCTGAACCACATCAGGACCTGGGGCGATACAGACTGCGAGCCAGACGCCAATGAGGGTAAGAAGAGATGCGAAAGTCACGGAGCATTATTTTAAACTCCGTGACTTTATCTGGCTGAACTGCCGGCAGTATTGCCGCCGGCAGGTTTTAGCTTTGGGTACGAGGCTTGATTTCTAGCCTGTCGATGTTCACGTGGTTCGGCAGCGACGCCACCCACCGCACAGACTCGGCGACGTCTTCGGCGACCAGGTTGAGCTGGCCGTCATAGACGGACTTCGCGCGGTCTTCATCGCCTTCGAAACGCACCAGGGAGAAGTCCGTTGCCACACGTCCCGGGATAATTTCGGTGGTGCGGATGTTGTGGTTTTCCAGGCGCAGCGCGCGGGATACTACGCGCACGCCGTGCTTAGCGGCGTTGTATCCCGAGCCGCCTTCGTACACGCTCCAGCCGGCGATGGAGCTCATGTTGATAATCAAGCCAGAGTTATCCGGTGCTGCTTCAATCTTTTTGATCAGCGCCTGAATCAAGCGCACCGTGCCCAGCACGTTGGTTTCATACATCCAGTTCCAGTCATCGATGGAAGTTTCCACCAGCGGTTCCAGGCCCTTCGCACCGCCGGCGTTGTTAACCAGCAGGTCAACGCGTGGCAGCTGCGCCGCGAGTGCGTCGACTGATTCTTGCTTGGTCACGTCTAATTCAACGGCGGTACCGCCAATTTCTTCGGCCAAAGCATCCAGCTTGTCCTTGCGGCGCGCAGCCACAACAACATGCCAGCCATCGTTAGCCAGCAAGCGTGCGCTGGCTGCGCCAATGCCTGACGATGCTCCGGTTACTACAGCAACTTTTTGGTTCTCTGGGATTGTCATGCACCCCACAATAGGCCAATGATTCTCCCACCACAGCCGCTGCCGCATTTCAATTCACAACTCTAGGAACCCCAGGGCCGCCCAGGGCCCCTCCCCTCACCCGCGAACGTAAACAGGCTTCACTTCTCCTGAGCTCGCCAGAAATATCCAACTAATACCGCGATGAATGCAACAATTCCGACCCATATGAAACCCACGTGAATTTCCCTCTTCTCCCTAGTTCCTTCGCGGCCGATTGTGTCATACAAGAAAGCACTGATGCCGCGGTTGAAATCCACACAGCCCATAAAGTGAGAACCCTTCTTGAATTGCCGTCTTCTTGGGGAGAGACAGCTAGTATCCTAAAGGGCAATTATTCACGACGCGAAGGACGAGGTGGCGTAGTGAACGCTGCGGAACCAACTTTTCAGGAGCGCTACATTGACGCCGGCCCACGGCTGACGCCTATCGAAAAGAAGATTGGTGATTATCTCCTGCGGAACCCGGATGAGGTTGTGGGTTCCTCGGCCATGAGAATCGCGGAAGCGACCGGAACTAGCGATGCATCAGTTATCCGAACCATCAAAGGCTTGGGATATCAGGGACTCCGAGAACTAAAGAAAGAGTTCCTAGAAAACATCCTGGTGCGTAGAAGCTCCTCGTCGATACTTGGCCATGACATCGAGAGCATTCAAACCAATAAGCGCCCGGCAGACAACATGCTGGAAAACTCCGCCGCCATACTGGAAGCCTTCCGCCAAGGATTTGACCATAATGCCTTCGATCGTTGCGTTGATCTTCTCGTCGAAGCACGACGGATTTACACCTACGGCCTGGGGCCAGGCTCCTTGGTCGCAGGGTTCTTAGCAACTCACCTCAAGCGCGTGGGATTCGATGCCGAAGCACTAATGCTTGCTGGTTACAGGCTTGCAGATGACCTTTTATCCATGGGGAAAGACGACTGCGTTGTTCTAGTTGCTCCTTTTCACCAGACCACCGAAGTAGATGTCATCGTCGACCACGCGAAAGCAGTTGGCGCGAAGGTGGTGTTAGTGACCGAAGCATTGGGCTTATCGCTGCAGGATCGCGTGGATGTCATCATCAAAACTCCACCCACAATCTCCAATGTTGTCAGCGAGCACCTGACACCTTTTGTCTTCAGCTACGTGCTCACCCTGCAATTGGCCTCCAGGCAAAAAGAGGTTTCACTCAAGCGCAACCAGCTGTTTAATGACCTCTCGGCAAAGTTCACCGGTCGTCCCGACTTTTCCTCGCCGATATTCTTCACAGATATGCCCGAAGACATCGCCGACGACTAAATCATGTCCCCTAAGCACGCCAATTGAGCCAGATGCGGTCACTGTTCTAATGAACGGTGACCGCTTTTTCGCGCACAAAAGCGCCAAATATGTCTGGACTGATGTGCCAACCGCCAACACTATTTCCTTAACAAACACTATTCTGAAACATTTCACTACACCCATTGACAGCTTTCAAAGTAAACACTACATTGTGAACCACACCACCTTCTAGCTCGGTGTGAATTAACACATAGGGGCTGCTGAGGAGCAATCAGCATAAGGCAAGTGAGAAACGGTGCCGCCCACCGAATTCTTGTCTTCCCCACTCAAATGACTTTGGAGGTCAACAAACGTGGCAGCTAACAACAACCAGAACGTAGCGGTAGTCGGCGCAGGAATTATCGGAGTTATGGCTGCCTGGCAGCTTGCCGAGCGCGGCCACCGCGTCACCGTCTACGACCAGTGGAATACACCAAATGATCGCGGTGCCTCAGCAGGAGAATCCCGAATTTTCCGCACTGCTTACAAAGAGGGCGCCGACTATGTGCCCCTCATGCAGAAATCTCTACCGATGTGGGAAGAGTTGCAAGAGGGCCGGGACGTACCGATTCTAGAAATGTGCGGTGGCCTCACCATCGGGCGACGCGATCAAAAAGACGTCCAATCAGTTATTGGTTGTGCCGAATCTTTGAACTTAGAGCACGAAATCCTCGATCGTGAGGCAATGGCCGAGCGCTACCCACAGTTTCAATTAGATGAGGGTGAGGTCGGAGTCTACGACCCGGTCGCGGGAATCTTTCGTCCTGAGCTCGCTGTCTTAACCGCCCGCGACGAAAGCAAGCGACTCGGCGCAACATACCGGCCTTACACTCCAGTACTCAACATTCGCGCTACTTCCGATGGCATCGCAGTAGACACTGCCGATGATGCTGAACGCTTCGACAAAGTAGTCCTCGCCTCCGGACCATGGGCTGCAAACCTTGCGCAATCCGCCGGTTTCGCGCCATCCCTGGTTCAAGCAAAACGTCTGGTAGCCGGATGGTTCCCAGCTCGTGATGTTGCACAGCATCAACCTCAGAATATGCCGATCTCCATCCGTCGCCACGAAGAAGCAGGTTTCTCCTGCTTCCCAATTCTGGATGGAACTGCGGTGAAGATCCTGCCTCATCACCTCAACTGGATGGATATCGACAGCCCCGAAGACCTGCCAAGGCTCATCGAACCTGAATTTGTTCGAGCCATTGAACGAGCAGTGGACCGACTGATGCCAGGCCTGGACCCTGCTGCAGTGCGTGTCTCCAGCTGGACCGAAGGCTTCACTCCAGACGGAGCACCCGTCGTTGGCCCGTCGCCTGCCGATGACCGCATTGTCCTGGCAGTCGGAATGTCCGGCCAGGGCTTCAAGTTCGCACCCGCAGTCGGTTCCATCGTCGCCGACTATGTCTCCGACAATCAGTCCCCTAACGCCATCGACATCATGTCCCCACAAAGGTTCGAGAAGGAGTAAGCCGTGAATATTGGAACTACGGTACTCATCAGTGCCGCTTCACTTTTAGTCATCGGAATCGGCGCCTATATTGCCTATATCGTAGGTAAAAAGCACAATTCCAGCGAGGACTGGATGGTTGGCGGCCGCAGCCTGCCCGTCTATGTTGTCGGTTTCTCCCAAGCGGCTACCGCCGTCGGCGGCGGCGTGCTCGTGGCCCACGTCGGTATCGCTTACTCCTGGGGTCTATCAGTATTTTGGTACGAGCTCTTCGTCGTATTGGGAATGCTTATCATCGTGCTATTCGCTCGATGGCTGCATAAAGGAAACTTCTCCACAATCCCAGAGGTCTTTGCCCGTCTCTTCGGAGACAGCAAAACCTTGCTCGCGATTATCGCCGTCGCAGTCATTCTGGTTCCGTTTGGATGGTTGGCCACTCAGTTCGTGGCCTTTGCCAGCCTCTTCGGTGAGGTCACCGGAATCGCAACCACTCCATTGATCATCGTTATGGCAGTCGTCAGTGTGCTGTTCGTCCTGCCCGGCGGATTGACCTCCGTTGCGTGGTCTGACTTCTTCTTTGGTGTGTTCATGGTAATCGGCTCGGTCGTCGTGGCTGGCTACGCTATCTACCAAGCTGGCGGCCTCGGTGAGATTGTCAGCAATGTGCCCGCCGAGATCACCGCGGTCCCCGAAGGATTCGGCGCCGCTGGAGTCATGACTATTCTGCTCTGGGCATTCTCCATCCTGCCCGGAACCGTCACCAACCAGATGTACTACCAGCGCATCTTCGCAGCAAAGACTGTTCGTCAGGGTCGCCAGGGTATCTACATCGCAGCAGCCGGCATTATCCTCGCTGGTTTCTACGCATTGATTATTGGTCTCGCCGTGCGTTCCATGAATGGCGGACTCGGCGTCGAAAACCGTGAGCAGGCCGCTGGTTGGTTCCTCGGACAGATTCCAGCTTGGCTGCTGGCAATCTACGGAGCTTTCCTGATGGCGACCATCGTCTCCACCACCGGTTCCGCTCTGCAGTCGGTGGTTGCGAACCTCGTTCATGACTTGCGCAATGCGTTCGTCAGCGAGAAGCGCCTGGAAAACAGCAACATGGTGGCGGTCTCGCGTTGGTGCACCATTGCCGTTACTTTGGTCGCGGCTCTACTGGCTGTCCTGTACCCACAAGCGCTGGGACTACTGGTCGCTACTTATGCCTACTCAGCTTCGGTCCTTGCGGTACCGCTTATCTGCGGCATGATCCTGATTAAGCGTGGTCAGATTCCGGTGATGGTCTCTTACCTCTCAATGGCAGCTGGCCTCATTGGTTGTGCCATCGCCCATGTCATGGGTACTGAGATTCCTTATGCCATCTACGGCATCGTTGCCAGCCTGATTGTCTTCACCATCGCTTACATGACGATTAAGCCTAAGAACGCCCAAGCCCAGACCCAGACCGAGCCACAGCCAGAACCTGCTAGCCAAAATGACGTCGCAGCAACTGACTAACCTGTAGTTGCCGCAGACACTCCCTAAGTAATAGAAACGAAGAGGCCTACACGCGCATTACGTCGTGTAGACCTCTTCTCCTCATAACAAGGGACCTTGTCCTTGCTTTCTCTGCGTCAAATGTATCAAGCCCGCTCCCAGTAGACAATGGTGCGGGCTCAATGATCATTCTCAGACTACACCAGTTGATCAAAACGGAGCATCCTCCACAACAACCAGCTGCATCAAGGCTTCAGGTCTTTTTGTGCGTATCTAGTGCGGGTAGACCTGCCGGAAGGTGATGTTGATACGGCCTTCTTTCAGGCCGCAGGATTCATCAAGGGTGCCGGGGCGTGTTTCGGGAACGCCGTGGAAGGCTTGGCGGTTGGGGCCACCGAATACAACAAGGTCCCCGGAGAGCAAAGCGATGTCATCCCAGGGTTTGTTGCGGTGCTCAGTGCTGCCGATGCGAAAGACGGCTTCATCACCAATGGACAATGACACAATCGGGGCGAGTGTGGTTTCGTAGGCATCTTGGTGCATGCCCATGGTGGCGCCGGGTGGGTAGAAGTTAATCAGTGCCATATCGGGATGGTAGTTGGTGGTCCAGGGCTGAAGTTCTTCGGCGACATCGGCCGCCGCGCGCAAACTGCCGTGGGCAATATCCAGGAGGTTCTGCGGCACCGGGCGCACATTCGTCGCGCCCATCCGGTCAACATAGCGGTAGGTCTGATGGTCCCAGAAATGACCTAAGTTCAGCATGAATACGCTCATCTGACCGCCGGATTTCAACACTGGTTTCTGCATGGCCATGGGCGTGCCGGCCATGAGGCGGGCTTCATCACGAAGCTGTTGCACCAAACCCTGCTGCGTCGGCGTATCCAACCACCCGGGGACATGTGCAACCCCCGGCTTTATCTTTGCCGGACTGCGGTCGATGCCATGAAACAACATGGCATCCATCCTAATTGCGGAGCTTTTTGACACAATGATTCTATGAGCGAATATGATCCGGCATCCAATGATCGGCTTGGCCATCTCGACAAATACGGAACATGGGAAGCCATGGTTTCCGGCCAATGGTACATCCCTGGCCGCCCGGGCACGGCGGCGGAACATGCCCGCGGTTTTGAGCTATCAAAGCAGCTCAACGGCTTGGGCAATACCGATCCGGATAAGGCGTGGGAGATTATCGCGGAGATGATTCACCCGGAATCCGGGCCGACCATGATTCATACGCCGCTCAATATTGAATTCGGCACCAATCTGCGCTGCGGGGACCTGGTGTTTATTAACTTCAACGCCACCATCCTGGCCCAAGCACCTATCACCTTGGGCGATAATGTCATGATTGGCCCGAACTGCTCTCTTATTACCGTTGGGCACCCGGTGGCGGATCATCAGATGCGTCGCGGCGGCTGGGAGCAGGCTAAACCTATTTCTATTGGTGAAAACACCTGGTTGGGGGCGAATGTGACGGTGTTGCCGGGGGTTAGCATCGGTAAGAATTGCGTCTTGGGCGCTGGCACCATGGTCTCCCTCGACATCCCTGATAACTCTTTGGTGCTGGGCTCCCCGGGCAAGGTGGTGCGCACACTTGATGAGTCCCAGCCGCTGGAGCGCAGCCAGCATGACGGCCCGGTTGATGGCGTGCACAGCCGTGGCTAGCGTTTTCGACCTTCCCACCATTGGCCGCGGACTGCCGGTCGCAGATGATATTGACCGGCTGCCGGGGCTGCTTTCAGCCACCGGCCGGCTGGTGGTTCAGGCCCCGCCCGGCACGGGTAAGACCACGTTGGTGCCGCCGGCGCTGGCGAATTATCTTGAAGCCCCTGGCAAAGTACTGGTCACCGCCCCGCGGCGGGTGGCGGTGCGCGCGGCGGCTCGGCGTCTGGCGCAACTGGATGGTAGTCGCATTGGCGACAAGGTTGGTTTTAGCATCCGTGGTGAGCACCACCCGGGCACGCACGTGGAGTTCATGACTCCCGGCGTGCTGTTGCGCAGGCTGCTGAGCGATCCGGAGTTGGCTGGGGTGGGCACGGTGGCTATCGATGAAGTCCACGAACGCCAACTCGACACAGACCTGGTGTTGGCCATGCTTCTGGAATTAGCAGAGCTTCGCGATGATTTGGCGCTCGTCGCCATGTCCGCCACCCTGGATGCGCAGCGTTTCGCCGGGCTGATGAACGCCGGCGTGTTAGATACCCCGGCGGTGACCTATCCGCTGGAGACTCACTACGAACCGCACCCCGGCCGGGCTGGCTGCACGCGGGAGTTTCTGACGCACCTGGCTAAGCAGGCGAAACAAGTGCGCGATGACACCGGGCATTCGGTTCTGGTTTTCGTGCCTGGCGTGCGCGAAGTCGAACAGGTCTGCGCGCAGATTCCCGGTGCGCTGCCTTTGCATGGCCGGCTGACTTCAGCGGAGCAAGACCGCGCGCTAACGCCCACGGATTCCCCGCGCATTATTGTCTCCACCTCCATCGCGGAGTCTTCCCTGACCGTGCCCGGCGTGCGCGCAGTAGTGGATTCGGGGCTGTCTCGCGTCCCGCGCCGTGACGCTGCCCGCGGCATGACCGGACTGGTTACCGTGTCCGCGGCGCAGTCCACGGTGGATCAGCGCGCCGGTCGCGCCGGGCGTGAAGGCCCCGGCACCGTGATTCGTGCTTATGCGCAGTCGGATTATCAGCATGCAGCAGCGCACATCACCCCGGAGATTGCCACCTCGGATCTCACCGAGGCTGCCTTGATGATCGCCGCGTGGGGTGGCGGCACAGACTTCCCGTTGCCGGATAAGCCGCCGCACAATGCCTGGGCGCAGGCACAGGATGCGCTGGTGGATATCGGCGCGGTGCACGATGGTGCCATCACCGCGTTGGGCACCAGGTTGTCTAGGTTGCCGCTGCATCCGCGCCTGGGCCGCGCTTTGATTGAGTGCGGTCCGCAGGCAGCACCGACGATTGCGGTGTTGTCAGATTCGCCATCGGGCAATATTGCGGCCGGCACTCCCCCGCAGCGTGAGGTCAATCGCCTGAGGAGTCTCGTCCGAGATTCCTCAGGCGAGTCCGCCGGGAAATACGCGGGCAGTAGCGATGCCGGTGTGGTCACCGGCTTGGCGTTTCCAATGCGTATTGCCAAGAAGGTCACGGATTCTGATTACCTGTTAGCTTCCGGTACCCGCGCGTGGCTGCCACCGGATGCGCAGTTTGGTGCGCTTCGCGCGAGCCAGTGGTTGGCTATCGCTGAGGTCAGCGTGGCCAAATCCGGGGCCGGCAAGGCGGGCTCGGTCATTCGCGCCGCGGCCTCCATTTCGGAGCGCGACGCCCTGGACATCATCGGGGTGGAAGAAACCATCACCGCGACCTTCGCCAACGGCAAGTTGCAGGGCCGGGCGATTAAACGCGCCGGTGCGATTGAGCTGTCCAGCACGCCGGTCAAGGTTCCACCGGAGCAGGCTTCCGCAGCGCTTGCCGATGGCATTCGCACCGCCGGCCTTTCCCTCTTCACGTTTTCCGAAAAGGCGCAGTCACTGCGTGAGCGTTTGAGCTTTCTGCACGCACAGCTCGGCGAGCCGTGGCCCGATGTTGAAAGTGCCGACCCGGAGTACTGGCTGGGCCCGGAGCTAAATGCCATGGCGCATGGCGCATCCCCGAAGAGCGTGGACATGTATCAGGCACTGCAGCGACTTCTACCCTGGCCGGCGGCGAATACTTTGGATGAACTAGCACCGTCGCGGCTGTCGGTCCCGTCCGGTTCGCATCCGCGGATTGATTACTCCACCGGCCGCCCGGTGGTGCGCGTGAAGTTGCAGGAGTGTTTCGGCCTTGCCGAATCTCCCGAATGCGCCGGTGTCCGCGTGCAGTTCCATTTACTCTCCCCGGCGGGCAGGCCACTCGCAGTCACAGATGATTTAAAGAGTTTCTGGTCAGGTCCCTACACCGGTGTGCGCGCGGACATGCGCGGGCGCTACCCCAAGCACCCGTGGCCCGAAGACCCGTGGACGGCGAAAGCAACCGCGCGCACCAAAAATCGTATGTAAATTTTTGCGTTTGAGCCCTTGCGCGGACCTTCCTGTGGATAACTTGGCCTGTTGCGTGACGTGTCAACGTAGTTATCCACAGGTTTTCGGGCTTGCTCTGGTGCAGGGTTGCATTGTTGTCATAGCGTCGAAGTTATGAAAAATTACAAAGCATTCACGCTCCACT
>JBCLTK010000002.1:0-565607 GCA_041226025.1 Corynebacteriaceae bacterium 6-324
TTGAGCGTGGCTCTGATGAGGTTTCTATGGCGTCGAGGGTTTTCTCGAAGTCGATGATGCGGCGTTGGGTATCTGTAATATTTATGGTGACCATGCCATTTTTCGGGCGTCCTACGCGGACACCCTTTTCTTTTGGTTTCTCACCGACAATTTCATCAACGCGTAGGTTGCCCAGAGCGTTGACTTCTTCATAAGTGCCTCCGTGCGCAATCAACTCTGCGCGGAGTTTCCAGGCAGCGCCGCGCTTTTTCTTTAACTTCTGAGCGTGGCTATCAATCATTTGTAGACGCTCCATGCTCAGCCCACGTTCTTCGGCCAACGCGGCAGATTCGCGTTGCAAACGAGGTGAGTCGGTGGGGCCGAAGAAGACGTCGGCTAATTTGGAGTACTTTCTCGCCGTCTTTAACGCCACCCCATCGGCGGCCATGTCATAAGGTGAGAGCTCAGCCATGTCTCTGAGAACGTTCACCGCCAGGCTGGCTTGTTGTATGAATGCTTTGTAATTTTTCATAACTTCGACGCTAAACCGAAAGCACAACCCCACACCAGAGCAAGGGCGAAAACCTGTGGATAACTACGTTGACACGTCACGCAACAGGGTAAGTTATCCACAGAAGCAGCAATTTCGCACCAAAATAGCGTTCGGCGGGGGTGCAAGTGTACGCACCCTGAACGCGATGTCGTACTGCGCGAGCATTATTCGCGCGTCGAAGTGAATTATTCTGTGATGGATTCGAGGGCAGCTTCGGTACCGTGCACAACTGGTACAACGACGAGGCCGTCGGCTGCGAAATCAGCGGCGAAGTTCTCGGCGCGAGCGCTTGGCACGAACGCGAGTACTGCGTTCGAAGTGCCAGCAGATGCGGCACGTGCGGCGGTTGCGCCGCGGGCGAGGGCGAGCTCGCTGAGCGCTTCGGCGTTGTCGAGTCCGTAGTGGGTGACCATGTCCTTTTGGGAACTGGCCAAAATGCTTCCCAGTTCGTTCCATGCGCCGGAGCGCAAAGCGCGGGCGACCTGGCGCGCGCGAACGGTTTCGGCATCGTAGAAGTGCAGCCATCCGGAGGCTTCTGCAACGGCCGGCTGGCCCTTGGAGCCGTGGACTTTGTGCACGGCGTTGAGCCAGTCGATGACGCGCTCGGGGGCATCGGGAAGCAAGCGAAGCGACTCTGCACCGAATGCGTGGCTTGCTGCATCAACGAAGTTATTGCGGCCACGAATATGGGTGGACTGCGCAGGCGCCTCGGTATTAGCGGGGAAGAGCACGAATGCCCGCTGCGTGCCGGAAATCGGTGTTGCAGCTTTGGTCACGGAATTATCCGAGTAATCAATGATGCTGGCGTAGCCTTCTTCCGCGCGCAGTGCCGCGGTGTGGCGGGCACGCAATGCTGGCAAAGAAGAGAAGGTATCCACGGCTTGGGTGCACACCTCAGCTAGACGCGCGCGCAGGGGGTGGTCCAACTCGGAATCTTCCGGCAACATCGCCAAGGCGACTGCTACATCTGCCGCGGCGAATGCGCCCATGCCCGCTTCAATCGGAACATCACAAACGATGGTGACATCCGCGCCGGCAGTCTCACGCGAGAGCAACTGGCGGTTAATCATGGTCCAAATAACGCCACCGATTCGCGACGCCAAAGAACCCTCAGGCGCTGGTGGGATGACCGTGCGGCCCTGCTCATCAATCTGCGGCTGCTGCTGAATAAAGCGCTCCTGCAGCTCATCCAAGGTGATGGAATCATCGGTCTGCTTCTCACGCTCGTGGGTGTTTTCAATGAAACGTACCTTGATGGTGCCATCGTTACGCGGCGATACTGCGGCCGCGGCGCGCAGCTCGGAAATGCCCATGACCACGATGCCACCGAAGTGATCCGCGTGCTCACCAGCAATCGACCACGTACCCGGTGCGCTAGCAACCGCCTGGGCAGGAGCACCTGCGTGTGCGGAGTGCGCTTGGTGGGCGCGGGTGGAAGCTGGGGAAGTGGGTGCGGGCCACATCGGCATGCTGATCGGGCTCCTTGCATGAGGTGTAAATAAGTCGGAATGGGTCAAGCTAACTATCTTAATAGTTTAGCGGGCGGGATAAATACCGCGCCGGTAGTGTGGAAAAGCATAAGCCATGAACCGGCTTTCATCTATCCATAAACTTCTCAAGGAGATGCTCATGGCAACTGAAGATAACCAATGGTACTTCGACCCATCTACCGGCGCTGTTTCCCAAGGAAAGCAATCCGGTTGGGAAAACCGCATGGGCCCTTATGCGTCTGAGGCCGAAGCGCGCGCCGCGCTCGACATTGCTGCGGCACGCAATAAGTCCGCGGACAACGAAGATGACAAGGACGAGGATTGGGGCGAGACCCCGTCGTGGGAGAAGTAACCTCACACTTTGGAAAACAACGCAGTCCCTTGCTCACCCTGAATTATCGACCACGTTCAGGGCGGGGAAGGGACTGCTTGTGGTTTTAGAAGCGTGTAAAGCTATTTATCAATCTGCTTCTTCAGTGGTTTGAACGCCTGCTTGATGGACTTCATGGAACGCTCATAATCCTCGAGTGCTTCCAAGCCGATGGCGCGCTCGCGCTGGTAGAGCAGACCGTAACCAAAGGTGTCTTCACCACGACGACGAGCCGCTTGCGCCAGGTGCAGCAGCTTGTCGCGTGAAGTCACTGAATCTTGGAAGTCGCCCAGTACGGACTGCATGTCCTTGCACGCGGCATACAATCCCTTGGTCTTGAGCTTGGTTGCTGAACCAGCAGCTTCGGCGGCATAGCGCAGCTTCTTCGCTGCCTTTCGCATGTCGTGGTAGTACTCCTCACGCTCATGCAGCGTGAGCTCTTCATTGTCCCAATTCTTGACCGCTTTCTTGTGGCGCTTGAGCAGCTTTTCATAAGCCTGCGCCAGGTGAGCAGCCATGACCTGCTCCATCTCCTTGGCCGCATCTTTTGCCGCCTGCTTCGCCGCAGCTTTTTCTTCCTTCTTGCTCAGCGGCGCTGGCTCAGTAACTTCTTCAGCAACTTCCTCAGAGGCCTCCTCGGATTCAACCTCAGCGGTTTCAGTTTCTGCGTCGGCAGGTACAAGTGAATCTTCGGCGGGTTCGACATCTGCCGGGATAGCTTCAGGAACAGCTTCCGGGAATTCGGCTTCGGGGGTCTCAACTGGTGGGTTGGCCAGGAGATTATCCAGGGAGTCGAGCAGTTCGAGATAGCGGTCGGAGTCGAGGGCGGCAACGACTTTGCGGTGCGCGCGGGAGTATTCGCGGCCCATGTCGTTGGCAATGTGTTCGCGGGTGGCGTCATCCAAGGTGTCGGAATCTTCAGCAGCCAATAGTGACTGCCAGCGCTCTTCGACGACTTCGGCATCGCGGGCAACGCCAAGGATGCTGGCAAGCAGTTTGAGCTCATCTTCAATGCGGGCAATCTTCGGCCCGCCGATAATCCCGTGGAACGTTTCCATGTGGCTGCGCAGCTCACGTGTGGCAACGCGCATCTGATGAACAGAATCCCACTCATCAGCGCGTACCTTCGGGTCATATTGAACAAGCTTGTCGCGGTTGGCGGCCAAAGCCTTCACCACGGCAGCGGCAGGGGATTTCTCCTCCACATCAGGGTTAATCATCGATGGTGGAAGAGGCGCGTTATTGATGGAATTGCCCAAAGCGGAAGCCAGCTTGGACGGGGAAGAGGAAACCCGTGCACCGGCGGTAATGAACTGACGGGTTGCGGTGCGGATAAAGTCAGTGCCCTCATCAGTGCCTGGCAGCTCACCGCTGAGTTCCACTTCCCATTCGCGCCAGGAGGTCTGCTCACCGCCGGGAAGAAGAGACCAGGCAGTGACGTTGTCATCGCAGAACTCCGCGCGCGGATTGCCATCAGCATCAACCAAGACTTGCTCAGTGCGCTGGTTATCCACCTGCGCGATGGGCTCCACCGGGTGGTTGCGGATAATGCTGCGCACATGAGTCAGCAGCTCTTGTGGAACGGTATAAGCGCCATCCACAGGTTCGCCCAGTTCCATGCGGATTTCGGTGCGGCCCAAGGTGCTTGGCAGCTTGATGTGCCAGCCATCATCGTGTCCACCAGTACGGCGGCGCAGGGTCACCTTGGCTCGAGTCAGACGAAGATCTTCGGTGTCGTAATAGATAGCGGACAGTGACTCCGAACGAGTCTCACCCACCGCAGCAACTCCTGGTAGTTCAGTTACTGCTGGGGTAGGAAGAGACCCCGATACGGAGAACTTAGCTTCAACTTCCAAAAATGACTTAGCTGATTTCGCTGACATTGACCCACCTTCTTGTTCTTTGCGCAGTTACTTTCCCTAAGCTTAGCTTGCCTTATTGGCACGGGCTTCGCTCGTCGGTGGCATTAATATCACACTCGCCGGAGACCTTTGTGCAGGTAAAAGCAGTGAGCTAGGAGGCTAGTTCGTTGCGGCCGGTGTGGATGCTGGATTTGTCACCGCCCAAGTGGGAGCGTTCGGCGGCGTCCACACCGTCGATGATGCCGCGCATGTGGTTCGCCGAGAGGTTCATACTGGATAAGTTAGGGAAGAGGTTGTGCAGAGCATCTTCCGCTTCAGCTTGTCGGCGTGCCAGAACGGGAAGAGCGCGGGAGACAATCTCATAGGCGCGTTGCTTGTCGATGTCTTCGTCAGCCCCCGTGTTTTGCGCAGCCTCCACGTTGGCATCGTGAAGCAACTCGCGAATCTTGGTGGCATAGGCCAGGATGAAACTGCGGCGATAGGAAGCTGTTTCACCGTCAGCTGCTGCGAGTTTCGCGCCCTCGGAGTTTTTCATAAACCATGCGCGCTGGCGGTTGAGCGAGGTGAACAAATCAATAATGTGCTCGGCGTCGTCGCGGGTGGCCATGACGGTGCAAATGCCGAAATCGGAAAGCAATACTGCGGTGCCGCCGTTGGCATAAGCAACTGAGCACAACAGCGAATGCTGGTGCTTGACCCACGGCGCGGAAATCCGCACGCGAAGCGCGATAATTTCTTCTGCCGAATTTTCTAAATCTTCCAAAACGGAATCAATGCGATATTGCTGGCGCAGGTTCTGGGCCTTGGCAATCAGTGCATCTGCTTCATCCTCAAACTGCGTGGACTCAGCTTTGGACAGCAGCGCCTGGATTTTCTCATGCATCTTCTTCTGCTTCGGATCCATAAATTCCGGCTGCGGGGAAGCAACAACTTCGGCATCACGCAGGAAAGGCAGGCGGTAGAGCTTATCCAGCCACGAGGTCACAGTGCGCTCATTGAGCGTTGATGCCAAAGACAACTCATAATCTGACGGACGGTAGCTCAGCCAGGACTTGCGGACTTTATCCATCTGCACGCGCGCTGGGACTTGGAAAGCCGCCTTTTCTAACACGACGGCCGAGGCCGGTCCAAGGACATGCTGAAGGTCATGAGGATCCCAGCCGCGCTGAGCCGCAATGATGATGTCGTGGATAAGGGAATGTACTAAATATGGGTCTAGGTGGGATAAGCGATTCACAGTCTTTGTCCTTGCTTCGAGGTTTCGAGAATTTAAATTTCTACTGTCGGTAGCTATATAGACTGCGGTTGACCGCGAAAGGTTCGCTCGAAGTTCAAGGCCAGTTCGTGGACTGCCCGGGGTTCGTCAATGACGCGAACACGACCGAGAATTGTGCGACTTGGTAATGCACTTTCTACTAAGGTCAAAACCATGAGCAGCCAACACGAATTTGTCCTACGCACCGTCGAAGAGCGCGATATCCGCTTCATCCGGTTGTGGTTTACAGACCTCATGGGCGGGCTGAAATCAGTAGTGATGAGCCCCTCTGAACTGGAATCCGCATTCGATGAAGGCGTGGGCTTTGACGGTTCTTCCATTGAAGGCTTTTCCCGTATTTCGGAATCGGACAATATTGCGCTGCCAGATCCGTCGACGTTCCAGGTGCTGCCGTTTGAGCAAGACATGCCGGATATGCAGGCAGCGCGCATGTTCTGTGATGTGATTATGCCGGATGGTCAGCCGTCAATGTTTGACCCGCGGCATATCCTGCGCCGCCAAGTGCAAGCCGCGGCTAGTGATGGATTTACGTGCATGGTTTCCCCGGAGATTGAGTTCTTCCTTTTGAAGCAGACCGAGGATTTAGAGAACCTGCAGCCGACAGACAACGGCGGATACTTTGACCAGGCCACGCACAATGATGTGCCGCTGTTTAGGCGCGAAGCTATCTTGGCGCTGGAGTCCATGGGTATTGCTACGGAATTTTCCCACCATGAAACAGCACCCGGGCAGCAGGAGATTGACCTGCGCCACGCGGACGTGATGTCCATGGCGGATAACATCATGACCTTCCGCTACATCATCAAGCAAGTCGCCGTGCATCAACGTGTGCGCGCGACGTTTATGCCCAAGCCATTTGAACAGTGGTCCGGCTCCGGCATGCACACCCACCTGTCGCTGTTTGAGGGCGAGTCCAACGCATTCCACGACCCGGATGATGAGTTCTCTTTGTCCGAGACCGCTAAGCAGTTTATTGCTGGCATCTTGGAGCATGCGCCAGAATTCACAGCGATTACTAACCAGTGGTCGAATTCCTACAAGCGCCTGCAATTCGGTAATGAGGCACCGGGTGCAGCGACCTGGGGCGTGTCGAACCGCTCCGCCATGGTGCGCGTGCCCACCTACCGTTTAGGCAAGGAAGAATCCCGCCGCGTGGAGATTCGTTCCGTCGACGCCGGTGTTAATCCATACTTGGGCTACGCCGTGCTGTTGGCCGCAGGACTCAAGGGAATCCGCGAAGGCTATGAGCTCGGGGACCCGGCAGAAGACGATGTGCATTCCTTGACCCGTCGTGAGCGCCGCGCCATGGGCTACAAGGATTTGCCGACCTCATTGGATCACAGCCTGCGCACGCTGGAACAGTCCGACTTTGTCGCAGAGGTGCTCGGCGAGCACGTCTTTGAGTTCTTCCTGCGCGCCAAGTGGGATGAGTGGCATAACTACCAAAAGCAGATCACCAAGTTCGAGCTGGCCAATAACCTCAACCTCTAGGAGTAGGAATTCGTGACGCGCATCGACTTGCCTTCACCCGGAACGCTGGGGCTATCGCGACCCACGGCGGCGCAGGATCTCAAAGATTTGGGCTGGGACACTGAAGCAGCCCTGCCGTTGGTGTGGTGCATTGCCGCCGCCGGCGATCCGGACCTGGCGCTTAACACCATGGTGCGCATTTATGATGCCATCGGTAAGGCAGAGCAGGACAAGCTTACGCAGGCGCTTATCGATGACGAAGCGCTACGCGTTCGCCTCATCGCACTTCTTGGCGGGTCCACGGCCCTAGGAGATCACCTCGCAGCACACCCTGAACTGTGGGAGCAGCTCGCGCTACCTTTGCCTGAGCCCACGGAAATGATGCAGCAACTACTCGGCGTTATTGAGGCCGTGCCGGCAACATATCTCGAGCAGTCGGAGCAGGCTGAGGATTCGGATCCGGCCTCGGAAGACCTATCCACCCCCGGCACCTATCGCGCCGGGTTGGAGGAGGCAGAGGCACGGCCGAAGCTTAAATCCACCTACCGTACGTTGATGATGCGCCTGGCGGCGCATGACTTGGCAGGCAGTTTCTACTCCCGCAAGGGACAGACGGTTGGGCAGCCGACGGTCGAGTTTCGGCAGGTAACAGCGCTCACCACGGCACTTGCCGATGCCGCGTTGACCTCCGCACTCGCCCTGGCCGTGCGAATGGTCTTTGGTGATGACGATCTGAATATGCGTCTGGCTGTTATCGCCATGGGCAAATGTGGTGCCGGCGAGCTGAACTACATCTCCGATGTAGATGTCATCTTCGTTGGTGAGCCGGTGGAAGAAGGCGATGATGCTGGGCAAAAAGCCATGCGCAAGGCAACGCGCGTGGCGGCTGAATTCAACCGCATTGGAACCAGTTGCTTCTTCGAAGTCGATGCCAACTTGCGCCCGGAGGGCAAGTCAGGTGCGCTGGTGCGCACCCTGGATTCGCACGTGCAGTATTACAAGCGTTGGGCTGAGACCTGGGAATTCCAGGCGCAGTTAAAAGCCCGTCCGCAGACCGGTTTCATGCCTTTGGGCGCAGGTTATGCCGAGGCAATTGGCCCGATGGTGTGGGAGGCCTCCAAGCGTGAGTCCTTCGTTGAAGACATCCAGGCTATGCGCCGGCGCGTATTGGAAAATGTGCCAGAAAGCCTGCGCACCCGCGAGCTGAAACTTGGCGTGGGCGGTCTGCGCGATGTGGAATTCGCAGTGCAGCTGCTGCAGCTGGTGCATGGTCGTTCTGATGAATCACTGCGCACGCTGGCAACAGTGGATGCGCTAGAAGCTTTGGTCCAAGCGGGCTATGTGGGCCGCGACGATGGCGATCAGCTCATCGAGGCCTATGAATTCTTGCGGCTTTTAGAGCACCGCCTGCAGTTGGAGCGTTTTCGCCGTACGCACACGATGCCGCCGGAAGATGACAAGGACACCTTAGAGTGGCTGGCTAATGTCTCAGGCTTTACGGCACAGGGTTCGAATTCAGCGTCGACGATGATGAACAAGCATCTGAAGAAGATTCGCTTGCGCATCTCCGAGCTGCACTCGCGCCTGTTCTACCGCCCACTGCTAAATTCCGTTGTGTCCATGAGCCCAGCCGAGCTTAAGCTCACTCCCGAGGCCGCGAAGCTGCAGCTGGCAGCCCTGGGCTATCAAGCTCCGGACCGCGCATTCGAGCACCTGACTGCGCTGGCGTCGGGTACTTCGCGCAAGGCACGAATTCAGGCCATCTTGTTGCCAACGCTGATGGATTGGCTCTCGGATACTGCCGACCCGGATGCTGGTCTGCTCAATTACCGCAAGCTTTCCGATGCCGCCTTTGACCGCACCTGGTTCCTGCGCATGCTGCGCGATGAGGGCATCGTCGGCAAGCGGCTCATGAGTATTCTGGGCACCTCGCCTTATACTTCCGACCTGATTATTGCGGCGCCCGAAGTAGTCAAGTTGCTCTCTGATGGCTCCGATGGCCCGAAACTGTTGGATACCACCACGGAACAGGTGTCTTCGGCGCTGCTTAATGCGGCGAAGCGCCACCGCGATCCGGACAAGGCCGTGAGCGTCGCGCGTTCTTTGCGACGCGTGGAACTCGCACGCATTGCCTCCGGTGATCTGCTGGGCTATCTCGATGTACAGCAAGTCTGCCGGGAGCTGTCCACCATTTGGGCAGCGGTATTAGAAGCCGCTCTGCGCGCTGAAATCCGTGGCTGGCTGCACCAACAAGACAGTGAAGAAGCCACTCCGCGACCCCTCGCGCGCATCGCTGTTATCGGCATGGGCCGCCTCGGTGGCATGGAGCTCGGATTCGGATCTGATGCGGATGTCATGGTCGTTGCTGAACCAGAGCCCGGTGTGGAAGAGGCGGAGGCGATTAAATGGGCGATAGGGATCATCGACAAGCTGCGAACTCGACTAGCTAAACCATCTGGTGACCCACCACTGGAAGTCGACCTTGGCCTGCGCCCGGAAGGCCGCTCTGGTGCGATAGTGCGCACCATTGAAAGCTATGAACGCTACTACGAAAAATGGGGCGAGCCGTGGGAGATGCAAGCTTTGCTGCGCGCTGCTTTCTTCGCCGGTGATGACAAAGTGGGCGAGCGGTTCATGGAGGTCATTGACAAATTCCGCTACCCGGATGACGGGGTTTCTGATGCCACCATTCGCGATATTCGCCGCATGAAAGCGCGCGTGGACAATGAGCGTCTGCCGCGCGGTGCCGACCGCAACACCCACACCAAGCTCGGCCGCGGTGGCTTAAGCGATGTGGAATGGACCGTGCAGCTATTGACCATGATGCACGCGCATGAACATCCTGAACTACAAAATCCTTCTACCTTGGGCACGCTTGATGCGCTGGAAGAAACTGGAATCTTGCCGGCTAAGAAGGCTGAAAGCCTGCGCGAAGCGTGGCTGATGGCCACCGATGCTCGCAATGCCTTGGTGCTGGTGCGCGGCAAACGCGTGGACCAACTGCCCACCCCGGGACTGCAACTTGCCCAAGTAGCTGGTGCCGCCGGATGGAAGCCGGAAGAAAACCAGTACTTCCTGGATGCCTACCTGAAGGCCACTCGGCATGCCCGCCGCGTGGTGGATGAAGTCTTCTGGGGTGAAGCTGAATCCTTTGAACATGTCTAGCCGTCGTCGGGCCTAGTGTCCTACGGGCGGCTGTGAAGAGCAATGATCTGACCCTGAGAGTTACCCGGATTTTACCCTGATCTTTACGGTGATCCCTTTCCAGTTCCAAGCCTTGTGCTTAAGCTGGGCGGTGTACGCAGCGATACTCACTTTCTTCTGCCACCTCCCAAGGGAAGGACCACCGTAACCATGGCTCTCATACTTTCCATAGAGCTCAACAACGCAACTTTTGAAGACCTCGCCACCCTGGTATCCACCGCGGGCGCCGCCGGGGCCGATGACTCCACCGTCATTGAAATCGATGACAACGAACAAGTGCTTCGCGTCATTATCGAAGACCCCATCGCGCCCGATGTGGACACCAGTGACCCCTCTGGGTTTACCTTGATTGATGACGGCTATGACCCAAGCTTTGATGATGATTCCGACGACTTCGTGGATGACTTCATCGACGATTCTGCCGAACCCACCGAGTTCTACACCCCGGACCCAAGCGGGTTTGGTGACTTCGGTGGACACCGTGGCCCATGGGGACCACAAGGACCGTGGGGACCTCAAGGCCCGCAGAGCTTCGGACGTGATTTCGGCCGCGACTTTGGGCGTGGCTTCAATGGCAACAAGCCTTTTGATATCTCCGGTGCGATTAATGACTTCATTGAAAATATCGCCTCTGAGTTCTCCTTCGGGGGACGCCGCAATCGCGGTGGGCGCCACGGCGGATTCCGGGGCCGCGGAAATAACGGCTTCCCACCAGCGGACTATCTCTATGGCCTAGCCGAAGACTACTTCCGCGATTACGGATACCGCGGCCACAACAACCGCAGCGATGACCGGCAAGATGACCGCCGGGACGGATACCGTGACCACTCTGGCGACAACCTCCACTGGGGTGATCGCTACCGCGATGACCACCGCCGCGACGAGCCTTTGCAGGATGATTTCTACAGTGATGAATCCCGTTTTGAAAAGCCAGACTTTGACAAGCCGCGTTTTGAGGACCCACGTTCCGAGGAGCCACGTTCTGAGAAACCTCGTGATGAGCGCCCACGCGAAGAACGCCGCCGTGATGAGAACCCGTTTGGTTCAGCATTTGGCGCTGCCAATCCATTTAGTCTAGGGTCTGGCAATGACTTTGGTGAGCTGCGCGATGCCGGCGAGAGCTTTTTGAAGGGACTGTCGGACTTTATCAATGACCGTGTTGACCGCCGCACCGATGGCAGCGGCAACCGTCCCGGTGGTCGTGCGAATGGTTACGGAACCTTTGGAAACCCAGACGTGGGCGATGAGCATCCGGAAGGTACTTCACGTCAGGACAAGGACACTGAGGACAAGTTGGGCGAGTTCACGGACTTCTCCGGGTATGACAACGTCGGGGACATCGAGGACCTAGAAAATCTGGGTAAGGATGTCGACGACTCAGCTGATTCTGGTGCCGACCACGACGGCGAGTACAGCCCGGGTGATGATTCCCGTGGAGATTCTCGCGATGATTCTGAAGGTGACTCGAATGAAGACCGAGATGAAAACCGGGATGATAAGTAGGTTCGGGTGAGCGTAGAAGGCTCTGAGAATATTGCTCAGGGCTAGAGTTAGCAGGTGGCGCGGGAGTAGACTCAACTTCGCGCCACTTGTGGCATTTATGCAGTAATCAGTCTTAAAGGGCTGAATTTTTAAAGCAGTTTTAGAAAAGGACAGCGGCACCAGATGGCCTTTACCTCAACAGCCCCATCAGGACGGCCAAGCAAACCAGAACATTCTGGGGAGCATGGCATCCAAACCGAGCGCAGTATCATTGTACAAGCAGTATGGCTGTGGCTCGGCGGCGTTGTGGTCATCACTGTCCTCGCTATCGCGCTGGCTCTGCACGCGGCATCGAATCGCCCGGCGGAAGGCGAAGTGACCGTGGGTGATGCCATGGCTGGTATCCAGCCGGCATCTGAAGCGGAAGAATCTGAAGAAGCCGCGGGTGCCGGTGCTCCAGAAAATCCCGGCTACCGTTTGGTCGAGTTGGCTTCAGCCTTGGGCTTGCCCAATGGGGCAGTACCGGATGGTGCCATGGAGATTGGTATGGACCGGGATGAAGCACGAGTGTATCTGATGGAGCTGGTCAATAAAGCAGTGATCAAGGGAGTTCTCACCCCAGTCGAAGCTGATGGCGTGATCAAGGCATTCGAAGCCGGACTCATCACCGCCCCAGTAAACATCACAGAAGATGATGAGCAAGCACAATCAGATGTCGAAGAAGACCAGAACAGCGATGTTGGCTCCAGTATTGGAAGCAGCAACTAAGCGGCAAAACGGCGGCTAAAAGGAAGTCACTCATCATGATCGTGCGCAGTATAAAGTTTCTTTCCCGACCACGCTCGCCGCAGGAAGTGGCGGAATCGTCGCAGTACTTCGACGGGGCCGCAACCATTCCCGGTGTTCGTCGCGCGCTGATTCGTGAACAAGAGCGCGGTGCAAAAGAACTGGACTGGAAGCTGGACCAAGTAGTGCCGGCTGATGAGTCCGGTCAGCGTGTGGACTCCGAGTGGGCCTGGAAACTGCCGTTGGTCAAGCACATCAAAAGCCGTGGCGGCATGCGCTTTTCGCAACCAGTCACGCTGATTGCGGGAGATAATGGCTCTGGTAAATCCACGTTTCTGGAATCAGTAGCGCTGAGCCTGGGCTTTAGCGTGGTGGGTGGCCGCTATGGAGACTCAGATGCCAAGAAGACCACTGGTACCGAACCGGCACTGAGCTGGTACATGCTGTGTGAGCTCAATGAGCCGATTCTGCGCGGCTTTTATCTGCGTTCGGAAACGCACATGGGAATGTTAGAGAATGAAAGCGGGGAGAAAGCAGCCAATGGGCGCAATCATCTTGACCCCAGCTTCGACTTAAGCAGCCGTTCCCACGGCGAATCCATACTTGACATCCTCGGGGAACACGTTGATGGCAAAGGTTTGTACATCTTTGATGAGCCAGAAGCAGGACTCAGCGTGGTTCGGCAGATGGCTTTGCTGGCTGAAATTGAGCAGGCAGCGGCACGCGGCGCGCAATTTATCATCGCCACGCATTCGCCCATCTTGATGGCAGCACACCAAGCACAGATTATTGAGATTGCTGATGGGGAAGTGAGCTTTCCGCATTGGGAAGAGACTGAAGCGGTGCGAGCCACGCGGGAGTTTCTTGATGACCCGCATGGCGTATTGGAGCTAGTCTTCGGTGACGGTCTCTATCCGGATTTTGCGGGGGCGAGCGCCGCCGCGCGTCACGATGACACCGATGAGGCCGACAACCCAGACGACCAGCACAGCAAGTGAGGCATAGCGGAAATCGCCCCACTCAAAGGCTTGACCTTCAGAGTGTTTGTCCAACAAGATGCCAAAGACCTGCGCGCCAATCATACCGGCCGTAAAACCGCCCATGTTGGCAAGACCGGTAGCGGTAGCTACTACATTGCGGTCGAGGGTCTCACGGATTTGGTCAAAGCCGTAGTTCGACGCTGGTGAAGACAGCGCGATGAGAATGACCATGATAATGATGGCGATAAGTCCGCGTGGATCGGAAGAAGAGAAGAACCAGACCCAGGCCGCCAAGTGCATGACAGACAGGAATAGTGCAGCCAAGTCGCGGTTGCGGCCAGCGCGGGCGGAAAGACGGCCGTGGAATGGGCTGACAATCACCATGGCGATGGAGTTGATGGTGATGACCATGCCGGCTTGGGCGGACGACAAGCCCATGGATTCGGTCATCATCGGCACGCCCCACATCATGAGGAAGACCAAGTTGGCGTGAAGGCCAGTGTAGTGAATAAAAAAGGCTTGCCACGTCGCGCGTGAGCTTGCCGCAAGCTTGATGCGGCTTCCCACAGACATCGATGGCTGAGATTTACCGGTGGAAGGCTCGGAATAAACGCCGGCAGATTCCGGGGAATCGGCCACGGCAATAGCGGCAACAATCGCGATGATGATGACCACTGAGCCGAGCGATACAAAGGACACAGTCCAGCCGGAAACGTGAAGCAGCCACAAGAACGGCACAGCGGACAGGAACTGGCCGAGCTGGCCAAAGGAAGCGGTAACGGCAGTAAACATCGGCGTGCGATGCAGCGGGAACCAGAATGGCAAAAGACGCATCACGGACAGGAAGGCCGTGGCATCACCAGCGCCAATAAGCACGCGGGCACCAATCGCCACGCCATAGCTGGTGGTCAGGCCCAGGATGAGCTGGCCAATACCCATGATGACGGCGCCGATGACCAACATCTTTCGCGGCCCGAAGCGGTCTATTAATATTCCTGTCGGAACTTGGGCGAGCGCGTAGGTACCAATCTGAATTGAGGCAAAGACCGCGATTCGCGATGCATCGACTTCAAATCGCTCAATAGCGTCAACACCAGCAACACCGAAGGATGTACGGCCGAAAATAGCGCCGACATAGACTGTCAGCGCTGCAATCCAAACGGTTAAGGCTTTGGTTGTTACTACCTCGCGTGGGTTGGGGCGGGGATCTTTCTCGAATTCAGGGGTACACACGGATGTTAAGTGTACTCCGAGTAAGTAAGGTAAGGGCGTGGACTATATTTCAACGCGCGATTTAGATGCGACTCCAGCAAAATTTACCGACATTCTGCTCGGCGGCCTGGCCCCAGACGGCGGCCTGTATTTGCCAGTAGAGTACCCGCAGCTCGACGCTGAGACCCTGCAGTCTTGGCGTGAACTAGTTTCCGGCGATGATGAGGCTGGTTACGGCAAGCTTGCTGCTGAAGTATTGAAGCTGTTTGTCGATGACATTCCAGCCGAAGACCTTGAAGCGATTGCGGCTCGGGCATATACCCACCCAAAGTTCAGCTCTAAAGAAATTGTCCCAGTAACTGACCTGGGGGATTCTTTGCTGATTGGTCACCTGTCTGAGGGGCCAACCGCAGCGTTTAAGGACATGGCGATGCAGCTTCTCGGTGAGCTGTTTGAGTACGAGCTCGCCCGTCGCGATGCGACCTTGAACATTCTGGGTGCAACCTCTGGTGATACTGGCTCCTCGGCGGAGTACGCCATGCGTGGACGCAAGGGCATCCGTGTCTTTATGCTGACCCCAGCCGGCCGCATGACTGCCTTCCAGCAAGCGCAGATGTTTGGCCTTGATGATCCAAATATCTTCAACATTGCGCTCGATGGCGTCTTCGATGACTGCCAGGATGTGGTCAAGGCTGTATCTTCTGATGCGCAGTTCAAGGCTGAACACCGCATTGGCGCTGTCAACTCCATTAACTGGGCACGTCTGATGGCGCAGATTGTCTACTACATCAACTGCTGGCTCAAGGTCACTGAGACTAATGAGCAGAAGGTGTCCTTCTCCGTTCCAACCGGCAACTTTGGCGATATCTGCGCCGGCCACATCGCGCGCCAGATGGGTCTTCCAATTGACCGTCTCATCGTTGCGACCAACGAGAACAACGTCCTGGATGAGTTCTTCCGCACCGGCAACTACCGCCCACGTCCAGCCGCAGAAACCATGGCGACCTCTTCACCATCTATGGATATCTCCCGCGCTTCTAACTTCGAGCGCTTCGTATTTGACCTAGTCGGCCGTGACGCTGAAAAGGTCGCGGACCTATTTGGCACCAAGGTTAAAGAAGGCGGATTCGTCCTTGATTCTGAACTGATTGGCAAGGCACGCGAGGTCTTCGGCTTCGTGTCTTCGACCTCGGCTCACGCTGACCGCCTGGCAGCCATCAAGGATGTTCAGGACAAGTACAACTACCTGGTAGATCCGCACACTGCCGATGGCATCAAGGCTGCCCGCGACGCGCAGAAAGAGTATGGCGTTGATACTCCAATCATCTGCCTGGAAACCGCACTGCCGGTGAAATTCGCCGAAACCATTGAAGAAGCAATCGGTCAGGCACCAAAGACTCCAGAGCGCTTTGCCAAGATCATGGAAGCAGATCGCTTTGTCACGGACCTGCCCAATGATGTTGGAGCCGTCAAAGATTTCATCACCAGCTCGATTAAGACAACCGAGGTTTAGGAGAAAACCATGGCCCAAGAGCAATCATTGCCCGAGGACTACAACACGGAGTTTGATCCCGAGGCTTTCTTGAAAAAGCTTCATGAGCAAGCTGCAGCTGAAAAGAATGAGAACCAGGACGGGGATAAGGACGCGAACTCTGACGAGTCCTAAACCGTCCGCAGGAAAATCACGGGTAGTATAAGCCCCGTGACAAGGCGCCGGGCATCGAATGTACTGCAGTTTCTTGCAGTAGCTTTAACGGGCCTGCTTTTGATGGCAGGTATCGTTTCGTGCTCGGCGTCTTCTGATCAGCAAGCTTCTGAAAACGGTGATGCTGAGCTTTCGCAGCAGGCGGGCGTGGACTCGGCAACCGCTGAAGACGTCAATGAGGAAGAACTCCAGGTGCCGCAAGAGCCGCAGGAGTTGGCGGACTCAGTGCTGAGCCCTTCCTACGCGCCGCTGCAGCCGGGAACCGCTATTGATATTTCGGCGGATTATCCAGTGCCGGGCCAGCATTTCAACTTCAGTTATTGCACAGTGGCCTATTCTTTCAGCACCGAAGATGGTCGCTCATTTGCTGTCACAGCATCGCACTGCGGCAAAGAAGGCGACCTGGTGTGGGCGGGTACGCCGGATAATACTTTCGCGTTCCCCGCGGAGCCGATCGGCACGTTCATCTACTCCAGTCTGTACACGGAAAATGCCGAGAACCTGGATATCGGGCTGATTGAGCTCAACGGCAATGTGGCTAATCTCTACGCGCCGCGGGAGATGGAAACCCACATTGCAGGCCGCATGGAAGCACTGCCGGATTATGTGTGCAAGATGGGCCGGATGACGTATCAGACCTGCGGCAATCTCACGCATCAGTCGACGTCGTCGATTCTGCGCTTCGGTGAGCAAGAGATTCGCTCCACGGCAGCGCGTGCGCAGGTGTGCGCCCGCAATGGTGATTCCGGCGGCCCGGTTTTCGCCATGGTGGATGGCCGCGACATCATCGTCGGTTTGGTTTCCGGCACCACGGAGCACATGGATGAGGGACAGACCTGTGCCGATGTGGAAAACATGGAGTTGTCTTTTGTGTCCATCCTGGACATTCAATCAGTGCTTGACCAACTTCTGGACGCGCCAATGCAGCTCGCTACACTGTAGGACATGTCCACACCTGAATTCATTGTGAATCTGCGCAAGCATATCGGCCACCAACAGCTTTTCCTTCCAGCATGTACCATGATTGTTCTGCGTCCCGTTCCGCCGGGATCTTCTATTTGGGAAGTGCCGAAGGTGCTGCTCGCGCGCCGTGCCGATAACGGCAATTGGGCACCGATTTCGGGCATTTGTGGGCCAGGTGAGGAGGTAGCACAGACCGCCGTGCGGGAGGTCAAGGAAGAAGTTGGCTTGGACGCCAAGGTTGAGGCGCTTCTTGGTGTTGGCCAGGTTGGGCCGGTTACGTTTGAAAACGGCGATGAGTGCCTGTTCATGGACACCGCCATGCGCCTTTCGGTTGCAGAGGATGCAGAGCCAGTGCTTGGCGATGAAGAAAATACCGACGTCGAGTGGTTCTCCGTCGCGCACCTGCCGGATACCGTGAACCGTCAGCATCGTCTGCTTATTGCAGATGCCGTGGCGCAAATGAAGCACCCAGCTGGCTTCCGTCCACGCATGGGCTACCGCAAGCGCAACGCCTAATGCCACCACAGTGCTCAGGCGGTACCCTGAACTAAAAATTCCCAGCTCAGGGTAGACAGGTTTTCATTAACGGGGTACTGTTGAAAATATGTCACACGGGCACTCGCATACACACACTCATGGACACAGCCACGAGCACGGCCATGATCACAGCTATGTGAATACCCCACTCAAAGCGCTCGCCGTCGCGGCGACGGTGACGGGCGTTATTTTCTTCGCTGAGCTTATCGGGGGCTTGGTATCGGGGTCATTGGCATTGCTTTCAGATGCGATGCACATGCTTTCCGATGCCGCCGGGCTCATCATCGCCCTACTCGCCGCGGTGGTGGGCAACAAGGCGGCATCGAGTAAAGCAACGTACGGATATCGTCGCGTGGAAGTTCTCGCGGCACTATTTAATGCCATCGCGGTCACCCTCGTGGTGGTGTTCATCGTGGTCCAGGCGGTTCGCCGCTTGGGCAGCGACTATGAGATTGACACCGGCATGATGCTGGTGGTTGCAGTCATTGGTTTGGTAGCTAATGCCATCTCGGCGTGGGTGCTGTCCAGCCAGCAGGACAACAGTCTGAATGTGAAGGGTGCTTTCCTACACGTGATGGCTGACCTGCTGGGCTCAGTGGCGGTTATTATTGCTGGCTTGATTATTCGCTTCACTGGTTTTACCTTCGCCGATACCATCGCATCGCTATTAATCGTGGCGTTCGTTCTGCCACGCGCACTGGGGCTGCTGTGGAAGACCATCGAGGTACTGCTAGAACGCGTGCCGCGCGGTGTGGACCTGCATAAGATCGAAGAGGCCCTTAATGCACTGCCGCAGGTGCTGATGGTGCATGACTTGCATGTATGGACGACAGATGGCGTTGATGTCCTTGCCACCGCGCACCTGGTGGTTCAAGAACATGACTACCGCGTACTGGACCTAGCCCAAGAAGTACTGCGCGAGTTTGGAATTGAACACTCCACTATTCAGTTGGAGCACCCGAACCACATTCAGCACGAGGAATTCTGCGACTAAGCATCAACCGTGATTAGGCGCTAGTTTCAGCCTTCTCTTTATTTCTAGACTGCGCGAGATCCAAGAGACCGAAGCCCAATGAGATGACGCAGACGGTCGCAATCATTCCAAAGCCAACCATGATGGCGTGCGGCCATTCGGCAGAAGTACCGTGCAGCGTGGCAAAGACGGCAGCCGTGACAACCGCCAAGCCAATAGCGGTGCCGATACGCTGACCGGTCTGCAGCACAGCGCCGGAAGAGCCGGCGTATTCTTGTGGAACCTTTGCCAGGGTAAGCGTCTGGTTAGGGGAGATGACGGAACCTTGGCCGGCGCCGGCGAAGGAGAGAGTAAGTACCAGCCACCATTCGGAAATACCCCAGTGGGTGGTTGCCCAGATGAGGATGATGGAAGAAACCAGGCCGAAGATGGCAATGAGCATGCCGCCGATGACCACCTTGCGCCCATGCTTAGACACAAGACGTCCGGCCACAGTGGAAGAAACTGAGTTCAACAGGGCTGAGGGGATACCAACGCAGCCGGCAACCAAGGCGGAGTAGCCCAGACCATTTTGGAAATACAGAGCTACCAAAACCCAGATGCTGGTAGCACCCATAAACCACAAAGCGGCAATGATGGTGCCGTTGCGGAAGCTCGGAGCACGGAAGATTTTTAGGTCCACCATCGGCTGGTGCCCGCGGGCGCGGTGGTGGCGTTCCCACACCACCCACAGCCACGTCACCGCTAAACCAAGCGGGAGAAGAACCCAGGACCAAGTGGAACCAGTGGATTCGACGAAGGGGAAGAGCACCATGAACACTGCGCTGCCAAGAAGTAATGCACCGATGGGGTCAAGAGTCTTGATAGCGTTCCAGGTGCCTACCTTGCGGCCGGTGGACTTGTCCCGCACGCGGGAAAGCAGTGGACGCGGGAACCACATGAAGGCCAGAATGATGGCGATCAAACCGATCGGAACATTGACCAGCATGGTCAATCGCCAACCAATGTCCGCGCCGCCGAGCTGAATGAGGAAACCACCAAAGACTGGCCCGATTGCCACCGCGATACCCACGGTCGCGCCAAAATAGCCGAAGGCGCGTCCGCGCTCGGGGCCTTGGAAATATTGCTGAATCATGCCCACGCTTTGCGGGTTAAGCAGTCCAGCGCCAATGCCTTGGATAAAGCGTGCGATGTTCAAAGCATCGGCAGATGGTGCGAAACCTGCGAGCACGGAAGCGCAGGTGTAGACAACTACACCAATCATGAACATGCCGCCACGGCCGACTAGGTCGCCGGCGCGACCGGCAGCGACCAACACCACGCCGAAGGTTAGAGCATAGCCTGAAAGCACCCATTGCACATCGGAATTAGAAGCATCGAGCCCTGCCTGAATGGAAGGCAGGGCAACGTTAACAATCGAAACGCTAATGAGCGACATGAAGACGGCCACCAGCAAAATAACCAAAATACGCCACCGCGCAGGATCCTGGCCCAGTGGATAGTTGGTAGTATTTGCTTCCGATTTCGTGGTGTGTGGTGGCCGTGCTTGAGTCATTCTTACCACCATACTCTTTAAAGAATCGCTTTGTATAGTCCGAAAAATGTCCATATTCAGGACTTTTGCGCCGTGCAATCAGGGCTTGAGAACTGGGGTGGGCTCTGATTTTTTGAACCGACTTCTATCCGTCTCGGCGCTATTGACGTAGTGTGTGGATTAATTAACTAAGGTCAAATGGCCACGTGGATAGCAGGAAAGGAGGGGCCATGTCAGTAAAGTTTATTTACAAGAGTGATGGAAACGTTGATATTGTCGTTGCCCCGGAAATCCCTGTATCTCCGCGGACGTTTAGGCAACTCCTCGCGAACCGGCCCGTCATCGATCGAATTCGTGCCGAGAACATCGATATTTCTCGGTACTCCGATTCGCTCACTCTTTTGGAGAAAAAGAGATCTGGATGTTTTCGTGAAGCGTTCGAACCATATCGAATTCTCAGCCCGCTTGTGAGTAAGTTTTCTACCGACGATATCCGGAAGATTGTTGCCTCTCGACCCCAGAATCAAGTCTAGTTCTGTTAAACGAGAACACGCCAGTACAAATGCTTCGCAATCGGAGGCATCGGTAAGCAAAGCTCTGAACAGAACATGAAACCCGCGACCCTTCAAAAAGAAGGACGCGGGTTGATGGCGTACTGAAGCTAAACGCTAGGCATTAGCTCGGCTGGATTAGCAGTCGAAGTACATCTCGAACTCGAGTGGGGTAGGGCGCAGACGAGTTGGCTCGATCTCGTTCTCGTACTTGTACTTGATGTAGGTGTCAATCAAGTCCTCGGTGAAGACGTCGCCTTCAGTGAGGAACTCGTTGTCATCGGCAAGTGCCTGCAAGGAAGCCTCAAGCGAAGTAGGCGCCTGCGGGATGGAAGCTGCCTCCTCTGGTGGCAACTCGTAGAGGTCCTTGTCCACTGGCGCGTGAGGCTCAATGCGGTTCTTGATACCGTCGATGCCAGCCATCATCATCGCAGCGAAGCCCAGGTATGGGTTGCCTGATGGGTCCGGAGCGCGGAACTCAATACGCTTCGCCTTCGGGTTGGAACCGGTGATTGGGATACGCACCGCAGCGGAACGGTTGCGCTGGGAGTAGACCAAGTTGATTGGAGCCTCGAAGCCCTTGACCAGACGGTGGTAAGAGTTCAGGGTTGGGTTGGTGAAAGCCAAAACCGCGCCAGCGTGGTGCAACAAGCCACCAATGTAGTAACGGGCAATGTCAGAAAGACCAGCGTAGCCAGCCTCATCGTGGAACAGCGGCTTGCCGTCCTTCCACAAAGACTGGTGCGCGTGCATACCGGAACCGTTGTCACCAGCCAGTGGCTTCGGCATGAAGGTTGCGGTCTTGTTGAACGCTACCGCGGTGTTTTTGATGACGTACTTGAAAGTCTGAATGTCATCCGCCGCGTGCAACATGGTGTTGAAACGGTAGTTGATCTCCTGCTGTCCGCCGGAGCCAACCTCGCGGTGGAAACGCTCAATCTGGAAGCCAACCTCCTGCAGTGCGCCAACCATGGCGTCGCGGACCTCAACGGTCTGGTCATAAGGAGGGGTAGGGAAGTAGCCGCCCTTTTCGCGGTTCTTGTAACCAAAGTTCGGGGTGCCGTCCAGGTTCAGGTCCTTGCCACGGTTCCACCAACCCTCGTTGGAATCCACGTGGTAGAAAGCCTGGTGCGCATCCGCCTGGTACTTCACGGAGTCAAACAGGTAGAACTCTGCTTCCGCACCGAACTGGCAGGTATCTGCGATACCAGTAGAAATCAAGAACTCCTCGGCCTTGCGTGCCACATTGCGTGGGTCACGGGAGAAAGGCTCATGGGTAAACGGATCATGAACAAAGCACTTGATGTTCAAGGTCTTTTCCGTACGGAATGGATCAATATGTGCTGAGTTTGGATCCGGGAACAAGGTCATGTCGGATTCATCAATGGTGGTGAAACCACGAATTGAGGAGCCGTCAAACGCCATACCGTCCTCAGCAGCGTCCTCATCAAACTCTGATGCTGGGATGCTGAAGTGGTGTTCCGTGCCCGGGACGTCAGTAAAGCGGATGTCAACGAACTTTACGTCTTCATCAGCGATGAACTTAACAATCTCCGAGACGCTTGAAAATGCCATGGATGCTCCTAAAGTGATTGTTCGTGTGGTAATTTCTGCCTCACAAGTCTACGCGCGTCGACCGGTGTATCGTGGAAAGACGAACGCAGTGTGGCTTAAGAAAAGTGTCTGTTTCTCAGTTTAACGGACTATCTATCACACGCTAGAATTCTCCCCACATTTGTGGCAGGGAAATTGTCCGATTTCATGTTCTGCACTGCTAAAAGTGGGGTTGGTCATGTCTTGCGTGAATGAACTTTCAACTCTGTGTCATGCCACGTAGATTAGTGGGCATGGCGAATAAAAAAACGTGGCTGGATGGGCCTGATATTCCGGGCGAAAATGACTTTGGCGAAGTAGGCCGTTACCCGGGTGAGAACCTGGGACTTCCGGAATCTGGTCCTGGTGCATTAGCTTCTGTAAGCCGCCGCGCGGGTGGAGTGCTCATCGATTGGCTTCTGTGCCTGCTCATCGCCAGCGTTCTTACCCGCTTCACCCACATTCTGGGCGGTACGTCGACTGCGACCTTTATCTTGTGGGTCCTTCTGGGCATTATCAGCGGCATCGTCTTTGCCCGTACCCCCGGCATGGCCATTTTGGGCATGGGCGTTGCCCGCCTTGATGTTCCAGGCAACACCGTGGGTATCTGGCGCGGAATTGTCCGCACCCTTCTTACCGCGTGCCTGTTCCCAGCCGCCATGGTTGACGCGGACGGCCGAGGTATCCACGACCGCGCGACCGGCACTGCAGTCATTCGTTCTTAAGCGGCTCCTAATTAAATAGTATTTAGGCGCAACAAAAGCATCCCGCTACACACACTGTGGCTTGAAACTTCCTTGTGGAAGTTCGGCACAAGGTCTTGAGTGTGTGCAGCGGGATGCTTTATTTTTGCTGCTTATTTAGTTGTGTGGGGAGATTTTTACTTGCCCTTGCGTTCCTGAGCGCGGCGCATGCGGCGGTTCATACCAGCCATGTTCTGCGCCTGGTGGGGAACTGGTCCCTTTGGCACGCCTGGCATCTGGCCCGGTGCGTTGTCCATAGCCTCAATCTTGCGGGCCACGGCGTAGACCTCGTTCTTGGAGTAGTTACGAGGCAGACGCATGATGTGGTTGCGCAGCTTACCCACTGCAACCTCATCCTCACCGTCACCAACGTAGACCTCATAGATTGGGACGCCGCCGGCGAGCTTATCCACGCGGCGCTTGAGCTGAGTCATGGTTGGCTTCAAACGGTTCTTGTTGCCTTCAGCAACAAAGACCACGCCAGGGTTACCTATCACGCGGTGGACAATGTCCTGCTGGCGGGTCATCGCAATGCCCTGCTCAACCTTCCACGCCACACCTATGGTGTTCTTCAACTGGTTATCCAACGCCCAGCCGGCAACACCAGGCTGATCTTCAACGCGCTTGTACATATCGCGCTCAAGACGGCGGGTGAAGATGATCATGGCGATGAGGAAACCAATACCCAAACCAAGAATCATCATGAACCATTGGCCGTTGAACAACAGACCAATGAGGAAGAACAGCAAGCCCATACCCAAGATGGCCAGCAACATCAGCGGGATAAGAGCCTTATCCTGCTTGCGCTGCATCTGGAACGCTTGCCACATTTGCTTGCGGGTGTTCTTACGCTGTGCGCGCTTTGCTGCGCGCTGTTCCTTCTTTGCAGCCTTTTCCGCTGCTTTATCTTGACCTTGTGCCATAGCTCCTACTTTAGGGGTGATTGTTGGAAAACAAAAAAATCTGCGGCGACCGACCACCCATTCTATTTAGGGGCGGTGGCCACCGCAGACTTCGGGTTCAATAATCAGATTGAACCACGAGCTTTCTATCGGCGAATGTGCTTAGCGGATAGAAGCAGAAACCTTGTCTGCACCAGCTGGGAACTTGCCCATGCGGGAGGTAACTGGGGTTTCCTGGGATGGGCCGTACTTCTGCAGCAGGGAAGAAGCTTCCTGAGCAGTAGCGCCGTCGGAGGTCTCTTCCAGGTGCTTCAGGTTCTCTGGTAGCTCCCAGCCGCGAGCCTTCATAGCCTGGGTGTAAAGCTTGCCGGCACGGTAAGAAGAACGAACCAGCGGACCAGACATAACGGTAAAGCCCAATTCCTTAGCGAACTTGGAGTGCGCAATGAACTCCTCTGGGCGTACCCAGCGCTCAATTGGGTGGAAACGTGGACCAGGACGCAGATACTGAGTAATGGTGATGATGTCAGTGCCAACAGAACGCATATCGCGCAGAGCCTCCTGTACTTCGTCCTCAGTTTCACCCATGCCCAGAATCAGGTTGGACTTGGTGATTAAACCAAAGTCATGAGCCTGCTGCAGAACATCCAAAGAACGCTCGTAGCGGAACGCTGGACGGATGCGCTTGAAAATACGTGGAACGGTCTCCAAGTTGTGGGCGAAGACCTCAGGGCGTGCTTCGAAGACTTCCTGCAGCAAATCTGGCTTGCCGGAGAAATCAGGGGTGAGGTTCTCAACACCGGTGTGTGGGTTGAGCTCATGGATCTTGCGAACAACCTCAGCGTAAAGCCAAGCACCCTCATCTGGAAGGTCATCACGGGTAACACCGGTGATGGTGGCGTAGTTCAGGTCCATCTCCTGGATGTTTTCTGCTACGCGACGTGGCTCATCAGTATCCAATGCGTCTGGCTTACCGGTTGCGATATCACAGAAGTCACAACGACGGGTACAACGGTCACCGCCGATGAGGAAGGTAGCTTCTCGGGACTCCCAGCACTCGTGGATATTCGGGCAGCCTGCCTCCTGGCAGACGGTGTGCAGACCAGCGCCGGCAACACGCTTTTTCATGTCCTCATAGCCAGGGCCGGTGCGGACCTGGTTACGGATCCACCTCGGCTTCTGCTCGATGGGTGACTCCGCATTCTTTTTCTCAATGCGGAGCATCTTGCGTCCTTCAGGCTTTATAGTCACAAATTCCACCCTACGTGTTGTGTGATTTTAAATTCAACTAATTATGATACTGACCTTGCACTATTGACCCCGTTGTTGGGTGTGTTTAAGGCCTTAGTTCATTCAATCTCACACATTGGCGGAATATTCCATCCGAAACTCCACATTCCCATATGGGGGCATCACAAAGAATTAGCTGAAAATTCTCCCACGGTTAGCCTTGATTTTGCCCTGATTTCGCCTTGAATCAGCGAGGGCCTAGGACTGAGCTAATGAGGACTGGGCACGTGCCTTGCGTGCTTTTTCATTGGCCAGCTTGATGGGATCTGGTGCGGAACCAAAGGTGTGGTCGGCTACCACCATGCGGCCGGACAAAGCGTCATCGAGAGCAATAAGCAAAGGCTGCTCAGCATCTTCCAACGTGACATCCTGGCCCAGTTCCAACGCCAGGGTGGTGATGTCAGCGTCATCGATACCGCAGGCGATGATGTGGTCGTAGTATTCCAACACGTTGTTGCAGTTCAACGCCAGGCCGTGCATGGTCACGCCACGGGTGATGCGGATGCCCAGTGCCGCAATCTTGCGGTCGCGCTGTGACGCAGCGGGATCAGTAGCCTGCGTTGTGGACGGCACCCACACGCCGGAGCGGCCATCGATACGCCCGGCGGTGATCACGCCCATCTGCCGCACAGTGTGAATGATGGCTTCTTCCAAACGGCGGACATAATCCACTACATCGACTGGCTCAGCTAGCTTAATGATGGGGTAGACCACCAGCTGGCCCTCGCCATGCCAGGTAATACGCCCGCCGCGGTCAACGTCAATAACCGGCAGGCCATTGGTTGGCATATCTTCTGGTTGAGTGCGCTTGCCGGCGGTGTACACGGCTGGGTGCTCAACCACCAAGATGGTGTCAGCTACTTCATCGCGCGCACGCTTGGCGGCGATTTCGGCTTGATAGTCCCACGCTTTTTGGTAATCCATCAGCCCTAAGTTGTGCACCTCAATGGGTTTATCGGAGGCACGGATGGAACGATCAGCAGGGAAAAACGGGTCGCGCGGTGCAGTCATACCTTCCAAGTGTAGTACTTGGGGTAGAGCGCACCGCGCGAATTAGTTTATAAAGAAAAGATTTCTTAGACGCCGTTTTCTTCAGCGTATTCTTCAGCGGTCATGACCTCGCCGAGTTCTTCAACCTCAACCTCGAACAGCCAGCCTTCGCCGAATGGATCATTGTTGATGACTTCGTAGTCATCATGGATTGCCTCGTTGACAGCCTTTACGGTGCCGGTAACAGGGGAGTACAGGTCGGAGACAGACTTGGTGGACTCAACCTCACCACAAGTGTCACCGGCGGTGACGGTGTCGCCAACTGCTGGAAGTTCAGCAAAGACAACCTCGCCGAGGCGGTCTGCTGCAAGAGAGGTGATGCCGATACGTACGGTCTTGCCAACGATTGCGTCCTGAGCGGCGTTGATCCACTCGTGATCCTCGGAGTAAGTAAATTCTGCAGGTAGGTTAGCCATAGGAACTATCCTTTCATCGACGTGCCCCATCCGCCCGATATGCAGCAGATAGATGCAAGGGTTGAAGTTTCGCCTTTACTTTAGCCTAGTGACGCACCAAACATAGGCCTATTGGGTAGCAATATTGCCTAGATGGGGGTGTATTCGGGCATTTCTTATCCCATGCGCCAGTCAAACCAGACCGGAACCGGAACGAAACCGGACTAAACCTTCGCTTCCTTCATGTTGCGAACAATACTCAATACGGCATCGCGGCCAGCACGGTTCGCGCCGACAGTGGATTGGGACGGTCCGTAGCCGATGAGGTGCAGATTTGGCTTGCCGATAACTCCGGTGCCCTTAATGTTGATTCCGCCCTTCTCGTTGTACAGATCCAGCGGGTCAAGGTGCGCGAGGCTGGGGCGAAAGCCAATCGCCCAGATTATGGTGTCTAATTCGACCTTTGTGCCGTCTTCTTCAATGACGCCGTGCTCGTAGAGCCCTGTGAAAATCGGGCGACGCTTCAACGCGCCGTTGTTATAGGCTTTTTCAGTGTCTTGGTTATACAGCAGGCCGGTATAGGACACGATGGAGCGTGGCGCATTTCCGGCTTCGGTATGTGCGGTGACTTTTTCGATGGTTTCGCGGCCGCCTTCTTCCGCGGTGAACGTGGTGCGAAACCACGGCTTAGTGCGCGTGTACCAGTAGGTCCTCTCCGCGACATCGGAGACTTCCGCCAACTGCTGGATGGCGGAGATGCCACCACCGACGACGGCGACGCGCTCGCCCGTGAAGTCTTCCATGCGTACATAGTCTTTGGAGTGCAGCTGGCGGCCTTGGAATTTTTCAATGCCCGGATAGTTCGGCGAGTTGGGGTTGTTCCATGTGCCGGTTGCGTTGATGACGGCATCAACATGCCAGGTGGTGCCGGCGTACTCACAGGGGCCATCCTCGGCGACCTCGATGATGTAGCCACCGTTGTTTTCGCCATTGCTTGCCGATGCCTCGCTAACGCTCGCAATATTAACCGGGCGAACGATGGGCAGGTTCATCTTTGCTTCATACTCGGTGAAGTAGTCAGGTAGTGCCTCGCGTGCAGGCGTGGTCTTATTAACTTCAGTTTGTTCCATACCGGGCAAATCAAAAATGCCGTTGACAGTCGCCATGGTTAAAGATTCTTGGCGGTGACGCCACGCGCCGCCGGCGGACTCCTCGGCGTCGAAGACCATGAAAGTCCCCGGTGCATCGTCTGCGCCAGAGTTTGTGGAGGAAGTGGAAGAATCGAGCGCACTGACGAATCCGCGCCGAGCCAGATGATAAGCGGCGGAAAGCCCGGCCTGACCGGCACCGATAACCGCGACAGTTGCGTTGAAATTCATAAATCCCAGCCTACCCGACATTTAGGTGACGTGTCATCTAAATGTGGTGTGGGTGACTGGGATGAAGGCGGCAGGGCTTAGTGTGCCGGGTTTACCGCACTGGAGGATCGGGCTCAACCTCGTCGAGGTTGACTACCTCGAATTCCAAGAGGGAGGACCCGGTGGCTACTGGCTTGCGGCCGGTTGCCTCATGAGAGGAAACGCGGTTGGAGCGCCACTGCTCGAAGTCTTCTTCGGTTTCCCACTCGGTGACCACGAAGTAGCGGTCCTCGCCCTTGGTGGGGCGAAGGAGCTGGAATCCCTTGAATCCAGGCGCATTGTCGACGGAGTGCTTGCGTGCCGCGAAGCGTGACTCCAGCTCTGCTCCCTGACCTTCAGGGGTTTCAATGGCGTTGATCTTGATGACAGACATGAACACACTCCTTAGTGCGAATACCTTCAAATATCTTCCAGTGGGAAACCCAAACTTAGGGTTCGCTAACATCCTACCGGGGGCAGCGAAGAATATACACGGATAAAGGTGTGAAAATGGCCGCACTCCGCAGCTCAATAAAGAGTCTGCGGAGTGCGGCCATCTGGTTCACCCGGTGACTATCTCACTTTCCCGTGAGTAATCCTTGAATCCTTTTTCTATTTCGAGAGTAATCCTAGAGCGTTAGCGAAAGGATTACTCACCGCGCTTGTAGAAGGGAGTCTTGGTCACGGTGAATGGGTAGCGCTTGCCGCGGATATCCACCTCAATGTCGGCGCCTTCTTCGAGGTTGGCGTCGGTGTTGATGAGAGCCAATGCGATTGGGTGGCCCAGGGTTGGAGAAGGCTGACCGGAGGTCACGGTACCAACGAGGGTGTCACCAACGTAGACCTCAGCGCCGGTGCGTGCTGCGCGACGCTCGGAGGAAGTCAATGCGGTGATGACCTTCTGAGGGCCTTCTTCGAGGCGCTGGCGGAGAACTTCTGCGCCGACGAAGTCAGCGGTCTTCTTCTTAAACGCCATGCCCATGCCGGCCTCGACTGGGGTGATCTCGCGGGAGAGCTCGTTGCCGTAGAGCGGCATGCCAGCTTCCAGACGGAGTGAGTCGCGTGATGCGAGGCCACACGGAGTAACTCCTTCAACAGCGGCGAAGGTTTCCCACAGGGCAGTAGCGTCAGCGTTGTAGATCATCAGCTCGAAGCCGTCTTCGCCGGTGTAGCCGGTGCGGGCAACGATCGTGTCAATACCCGCGACCTTGGCCTGGGTAGCGGCGTAGTAGGAGAGGTTTTCTACTTCTTCCTTGGATTCTTCAGCGACCTGTTCCACCAGAATCTTGGCAGAATCAGGGCCCTGCAAAGCAATCATCGCGACATCGAGAGACTCGTTGTTGAGCTCAACATCGAAGCCTTCGGTGCGGGCGTTGAATGCTTCCCACACGGCGTCGGTGTTGCCGGCGTTTGGAACAACCAAGAACTTGGTGTCGGAGAAGCGGTAAGAAATAAGGTCATCGATGATGCCGCCGTCTTCAGCGACAATCATGGAGTACTTTGCCTTGCCGACCTTGACAATGTCCATGTTGGAAATCAGGGAGTAAGACAAGAATGCTGCTGCATCTGGTCCGTTGACCCAAATCTCGCCCATGTGGGAGAGGTCAAACATGCCTGCCGCGTTGCGTACAGCGTGGTGCTCGTCGAGCTCCTTGCCGTACTTCAGTGGCATGTTCCAAGGGCCGAATGCGGTAAAACTTGCGCCGAGCTTTTCGTGCTCAGCGTGCAGTGGGGATTGACGAAGTTCAGACAAGACTTAAGCCTCCTCGGTGGATTCAGTTTCAGCATCGAATTCGAATGCCTCTGGTGGTGGGCAGGAGCACACCAGGTTGCGGTCGCCATAAGCCTCATCCAGGCGGCGTACCGGTGGGAAGTACTTGTTCAGGCGCAGGGAAGACACAGGCCATGCTGCCTTCTCGCGGCTGAAGGTGTACTCCCAGTCATCACTGGATACAGACAGCGCGGTGTAAGGCGCGTTGTGGATGACGGATTCTTCGTACTTAACCTTGCCATCAATGACTTCCTGAATCTCAGCGCGGATGGTGCGCATAGCTTCAATGAAACGGTCCAGCTCTGCGATGTCTTCAGACTCAGTTGGCTCCACCATCAAGGTACCTGCCACCGGGAAGGCCAGGGTAGGAGCGTGGAAACCGAAGTCAATCAGGCGCTTAGCAACGTCTGCTGCGGTCACACCAGATGCATCGGTGAGTGCACGCAGGTCCAGGATGCACTCGTGTGCAACTAGGTTCTCATTGCCGGTGTAGAGAATTGGGAAGGAATCATTGAGCTCGCGTGCCAGGTAGTTAGCACCCAAGATGGCGTATGCGGTTGCATCAGATAGGCCCTCACCACCGGTCATAGCGATGTATGCCCAGGTGATTGGAAGAACGCCAGCGGAACCGAATTGGGATGCGGTGATTGGCACACCCTTGCCCACTGGGGTTGGGTTAGCTGCATCAAGCTCATCGGAAGCTGCATCAGTTGGCAGGAATGGGATGAGGTGCTCTGCAACGCCGATTGGGCCAACACCAGGTCCGCCACCGCCGTGAGGGATGGTGAAAGTCTTGTGCAGGTTCAGGTGGGATACGTCACCACCGAACTTGCCTGGCTGTGCCCAACCGGTCAGTGCGTTCATGTTCGCACCATCGATGTAAACCTGGCCGCCGGCCGCGTGGACCTTCTCGCAGACCTCGCGGACCTCAGGGTCAAACACACCGTGGGTGGATGGGTAGGTGATCATGATGCCGGCCATGTTCTCACCGTGCTTGGCAATCTTCTCATCCAAGTCAGCTAAGTCGATGGAGCCGTCTTCAGCGGTCTTGACCACTGCTACGCGTAGGTTAGCCAAGGTAGCGGAAGCTGCGTTGGTGCCGTGAGCGGATGCTGGAATCAGCACAACATCGCGGTTCTCATCACCATTTGCCACGTGGTAGCGGCGGATAGCCAGCAGACCAGCAAGCTCACCCTGGGAACCAGCGTTTGGCTGGATGGAGACCTTTGCGTAACCGGTCAGCTCAGCCAACCAGCCCTCGAGTTCTTCGATGAGCTCGCGCCAACCAGCGGTGGCAGCCTCAGGGGAGTAAGGGTGGATGTTTGCAAACTCTGGCCAGGTGATTGGCTCCATAGCTGCGGTTGGGTTGAGCTTCATGGTGCAAGAACCCAAAGGAATCATGGTGCGATCCAGCGCCAAGTCCTTATCTGCCAGCTTGCGCAGGTAGCGCATCATCTGGGTTTCGGAGTGGATGGAGTTGAAGATCTCGTGGGTGAGTACCTCAGTGGTGCGCTGCACTGCCTCAGGCAGTGGGTACTCGGCGGAATCAACGGTTTCGGCACCGAAGGCATCGGCAAGCACTGCAACATCGCCCTCGTTGGCAGACTCGCCGAAGGAAACCGAAACCTTGTCCTCACCAATGGCGCGAACCAGGTAACCAGCGGACTCCAAAGAAGACTTGATGCTTGCTGCGTCCACGCCATTAACGGTGACGGTGTCGAAGAAGTCCTTAGAAGAAATCTTCAAGCCCTTTGCTTCAACTGCAGCAGCGAAAGACTCTGCAAGACCGTGAGCGTGCTTTGCAATCTCGGTCAGGCCAGCTGGGCCGTGGTAGACGGCGTACATGGACGCAACGTTTGCCAAAAGTGCCTGCGCGGTACAAATGTTAGACGTCGCGCGCTCACGGCGAATGTGCTGCTCACGAGTCTGCAGCGCCAAACGGTAGGCAGGACGGCCCTCAGCGTCAACGGAAACACCAACCAAACGGCCTGGCATCTGGCGCTTCAGCTTGTCAGAAACAGCCATGTACGCTGCGTGTGGACCACCGAAGAATAGGGGAACACCGAAGCGCTGGGAAGAACCGATAACAATATCGGCCCCAAAGCCGCCTGGGCCTTCCAGAAGAAGCAAAGATAGCAAATCAGCCGCTACGGAAACTAGTCCGCCGCGGCCGTGAATCTCTTCAATTACTGCACGTGGGTCAAAAATATCGCCCTCGGTGCCGGTGTAAGCAACAACTGCGCCAACCAAGTCTTCACCAACGACACCGTCGGTGATATCAGCGATTTCAACCTCAAGATCAATGGCGCGTGCGCGCTCAGCGGCGACAGCCAGAATCTGTGGGTGCAGACGCGAGTCAAGCAGAACACGACGACCCTTCTTAACTGCACGAGACATCAAACCAACTGCCTCGGCAACAGCGGAAGCTTCATCCAGAAGAGAAGCGTTCGCGATTGGCAGTCCAGTCAGATCCTGGATCATGGTCTGGTAATTCAGCAGAGCCTCAAGACGACCCTGGGAAATTTCCGGCTGATACGGGGTGTAAGCGGTGTACCAACCAGCGTCTTCGACTAGACCGCGGCGAATAACCGCTGGGGTGATGGTGTCAGAGTAGCCCTGGCCATAAAAAGACTTCAGCACAATGTTCTTGTCAGCATAAGCGCGAAGCTTTGCCTGTGCGTCGGTCTCGCTCAATGCCGCTGGCATATTGAGCGGTTCATCCATACGGATGGACTGTGGGATTGCTGCGTTGACGAGCGCCTCGACGCTGTCATAACCAACTCGCGCCAGCATGTCCTTAGATTCTGCGGCATCTGGCCCAAGGTGGCGGGCAATGAAATCCATAAGTGTCAAACTCCTTTTGAGGAAACTAACATTTGTCCAGGCTTGCTAAAACGACCGCTAAGAGCAGTCAACGCCCCTCATTATATGGTTTGACCAGGTTTTCCATTGCCTTTTTCACCCCCATATCTCTGCCTGAAGGCATGTGGTTATTCGCACAACGACGCGTACCTGCAGCAATAGAGGAATAAGCAACTGTGTAAAGCCTGCTAGGGGAAATTGTTATGTTTGCGCACCCCCGAAAATGCCACATCGCGGGGGTGGAAAACCACAAAGTCACCGTGTGGACATTTCCACACGGTGACTAGTGAGCTAAACGCTACAGCGCGTTCGTATCTGAGCTATTACAGAGCCAAGTCAGATTCGAAATTGCCGGTTTCCAGACGGTCCTTGATGGTGGTGATGAAGCGACCCGCATCTGCACCGTCAACCACCTGGTGGTCATAGGTGAATGGCAGGTAGCACATCTGGCGGATAGCAATTGCATCCTGGCCATCTTCGGTGATGACTACTGGGCGCTTCTCAATAACAGCGGTGCCCAAGATGCCTGCCTGTGGTGGAACCAGAACTGGGGTATCCAGCAGTGCGCCTTCGGAACCAATGTTGGTCACGGTGAAGGTAGCGCCGGTCAGGTCATTTGGCTTCAGCTTGTTGTTGCGTGCGCGGTCAGCCAAGTCTGCGATTGCCTGGGCAATCTCAGGCAGGGTCAGTTCCTGAGCCTTGTGGATGACTGGAGTGAGCAGACCACGTGGGGTGTCAACTGCAATAGCAACGTTGACATCAGAGTGGTAGGTCATTTCCTTGGTCTCAGGGTTGTAAGACGCGTTGACGTTCGGGTGGGAAACCAGAGCCTCAACGGTGGCCTTCACAATGATTGGCAGGAAGGACAGGTTAGCGTTGTACTTGTCTACGAATGCAGGCTTAGCCTTCTTACGCAGCGCAGCAACGGTGGTCATATCCACTTCCTGGACGTGGGTCAGCTGTGCAGTAATCTGCAGCGACTCCACCATCTTGGTAGCGGTGATCTCACGGATGCGGTTGACCTTGGTGGTGGTACCAATCAGTTCCTGCTTCTCAGGATCAACAGACTTGGTGGACCAGTTAGCGCGCTCACCAGCTGGTGCAGCAGACTCGGAAGCTGGTGCTTCACCGTTAGCTGCAGCCAGGACATCCTGCTTGCGGATACGTCCGCCAACGCCGGTGCCCTCAATGGTGTTGAGGTCAATGCCGTGCTTGTCAGCCAGCTTGCGTACCAGTGGAGTTACGTAAGGAACGTTATCGCCGGAGTTGACCTTAGCGGAAGACTTAGGAGCGGACTCCTCAGCCTTTGCAGGCTCTTCCTTCTTTGGTGTTTCCTTCTTAGGCTCAGCCTTAGGAGCCTCTTGCTTTGGCTCCTCCTTCTTAGGCTCTTCCTTCGTTTCAGCCTTAGGTTCTTCCTTTGGCTCTTCCTTCTTTTCGGAAGCTGCTGGCTTGGCGTTGCCGTCGCCGATACGGGCGATGACTGCGCCGACGTCGATGGTGTCGTCTTCGTCAGCGAGGATTTCTACTAGGGTGCCTGCGACAGGGGATGGGATCTCGGTGTCGACCTTGTCGGTGGAGACCTCAAGCAGTGGTTCGTCTACTTCGACGGTGTCGCCGACGGACTTGAGCCACTGGGTGATGGTGCCTTCGGTGACGGACTCGCCGAGTTCTGGCATTTCAACATCAGTTGCGTCGCCGGATGCTGCAGGTGCGTCATCGGAGTCAGACTCAGCTTCAGCTGCTTCTTCCTTCGGAGCCTCTTCCTTAGCTGGTTCTTCCTGCTTAGGTTCTTCCTTTGGCTCTTCCTTCTTTTCGGAAGCTGCTGGCTTGGCGTTGCCGTCGCCGATACGGGCGATGACTGCGCCGACGTCGATGGTGTCGTCTTCGTCAGCGAGGATTTCTACTAGGGTGCCTGCGACAGGGGATGGGATCTCGGTGTCGACCTTGTCGGTGGAGACCTCAAGCAGTGGTTCGTCTACTTCGACGGTGTCGCCGACGGACTTTAGCCACTGGGTGATGGTGCCTTCGGTGACGGACTCGCCGAGTTCTGGCATTTCAACATCAGTTGCGTCGCCGGATGCTGCAGGTGCGTCATCGGAGTCAGACTCAGCTTCAGCTGCTTCTTCCTTCGGAGCCTCTTCCTCAGCTGGCTCTTCCTTCTCTTCAGAAGCGTCGGAGGAATCGGAGGAACCTGCGGATTCACCCTCCTCACCAATGATTGCAATGACAGCGCCGACATCAATGGTGTCGTCTTCTTCTGCCTTAATTTCCAACAAGGTACCGGCTACAGGAGAAGGAATCTCTGTATCGACCTTGTCAGTGGAAACCTCGAGCAACGGTTCGTCTACTTCGACGGTGTCGCCGACAGACTTCAGCCACTGGGTAATAGTGCCCTCTGTTACGGACTCGCCCAGCTCGGGCATCTCAACGGAGTACGCCATGAGTAATAAGACTCCTTGAACATTGTAAGAATTTACGGAAGCTTTTAGCCCAGACTACCGCGTGGCTTATCACGGCGCCCGCAGGATCCCACTTAAACCTCTGACGTGTTTTCCTGATAGCCCCGAATGTAGCCCCGCGTGAAGGGAATTGGGTTGCTTTCAACAGCTTATTGTAAGCCGTTTCAGTTTCAAATGTTTGCAAAGGTGAATGTCTTTGGTGGTACGAAAGTTTGATATCACCCCGCGCGGGTGTATTCGGCGGTGCGGTGTGAAGACTGTTGCGTTTGAGTATGGGAATAGCTGTGGAATTCGCTAGGTTGCAACCTGCATAAAGACTCATGACTAGAATGGACGATTGTGTTTAACCCATTTCGCAGAAATAGGTCGAAGTCGACCCTGAGGCCACCGCGCGCCCCCGGCGATACCATTCGCGATCAGGACGCGCAGGAATTAAGCGCGTGGGTTTATGGCAGAGCATTCGTCGAGGCATTCGTTGAACCAGAAACTGTGGTCAATGAAATGTCAGTAGTGCTCGTGGATGAATCAGGGGAGTTCATCCGCCGTCCCATTGGTGGGCCAAAAGGCATTGATGCCGTGGCAAAGCTGCTGCGTTGCCCTATTTATGATGTGGAAGATACCGGCTATCCACAGCGCATGCGTGAACGTTTAGAACGCGAGAGGATTCTGCGTCGGCGTGAAGAACAACGCCAGCGCCGCAAAGAATTTGAAGAGCGGGAAGCCCGCCGCAAGACCGAGGAAAGCGAATAGCGCAGAGCAAAGCAAAAGCCCGCGCCGAGGGGGTAGTGGCGCGGGCAACGGGTGTGGTTAGCGAATCTTGTTAACCACCCCTTGGCTTACTTCTCGTTTGCGATGTCCTGCAGTGCCGCGATGATGGTGCGGGCAGGAACACCGGTTGCACGTGGGGTGGTGTAGCCACGAGCAGAGCCACCATTCCAGGATGGACCAGCAACGTCAATGTGCGCCCACTCAACGTCATCGGTGACAAACTGAGAGAGGTAGGTGCCGGCGAACTGCATGCCGCCTTCACGCTTTGCATTGATGTTACGGATATCAGCAGCCATGGACTTGATCTCCTCATCATGCTCTTCCAGCAACGGAACAGCCCAAGCGTTTTCGCCAACGGTGCGGCCGATTTCAGCAACACGGTCGCGGAATTCATCCGAGCCCATGACACCAGCGGTGCGCGAGCCCAATGCGACAACCTGCGCGCCGGTGAGGGTGGCGGTCTCAATGAGGTAGTCAGGGTTATCCTCGCAGGCGCGCGCAATGGCATCGGCAAGCACAAGGCGTCCCTCAGCGTCCGTGTTGAGTACCTCTGAGGTCAACCCGCCGTAGTGGGTGATGACATCGCCCGGACGGGTGGCTTCACCCGAAGGCATGTTCTCCGCCAGCGGGAGGTAGGCGGTGACTTCAACGCCAACCTTGAGCTTGGCAGCGGCAATGGTAGCGCCGGCAACAGCAGCGGAACCGCCCATGTCAGAAATCATGTCCCACATGCCGGCACCCGGCTTCAAAGAAATACCGCCGGTGTCAAAGGTGATGCCCTTGCCCACCAAAGCCACAGACTTCTTGGCCTTCTTAGGCTTCCAGGACAAACGCACCAGACGTGGAGGACGTGCAGAACCCTGGCCGACGGACAAGATGCCACCGAAGCCCTGCTTCTTCAAATCCTTCTCATCCAAGATTTCAACATCCAAGCCGGCAGCAGTTGCCTGCTCCTTGACGTACTTGGCGTAAGACTCTGGGTAGAGCTCATTGGAAGGAGTGTTGGTCAAGGTGCGTGCGAAAGCGACGGCTTCCGCGCCGATGACGGCAGGTTCGAATTCATCCTTGCGATCCTTGGACACAACGGTGATCTTGGCTGGAGCTTCATCCTCTTCTGCCTCGGTGGAGCGAATGCCACGGGTGGAGTAGCCACCCAAAATCAGGCCCTCAACAGCAGCGGTGAAACCGAAATCGGAGATGGTGGTGGCAACATACTTCCCACCACGCAGCGCGCGAGCAGCAGAGCCTGCCGCACGACGCAGAGTTTCATCGTCCAGCTTTTCTGGATTGCCCAGACCAACAGCCACAACAGACTGCGCCTTAGAACCCTTTGGTGCCGGAATGCGTGTGATTTCGCCCGTCTTGCCCTTCGCGCCAACGGCGGTCAGTGCTTCGAGGGTGGATTTCAATTCAGAATTTCCCAGCAGTTCAGTGCCTGGGATCTCCAGACCTTCCTCACCCTGGAATACGGCGATAAGCAGTACGTTCGCCTTGGATGGAGCTTTCTTTTCTAGCTTTACTGTTGGCAAAGCCGATGCCACGACAGTCACGTGAGTGTCCTCCTTGAGTAGGTTTATGAAATTTACCTAACCTCCTAGCTTAACCAAAGAAGGGTGAGGAGTAGATTGGAATGCATGACTTCGCTTACATATTCCGTAAATCAGACCCCTAATCCCACTTCTGCAGAACGTTTGGCAGAGATTCTGCCGGATCCGGGGTTTGGTAAGTACTTCACTGATCACATGGTCACCATTGATTGGAATGAGTCTGAAGGTTGGCACAACGCGCAGGTGCGTCCTTATGAGGCGCTCCCAATGGACCCAGCTTCCACGGTGTTCCATTACGGACAGGCCATCTTCGAAGGCATCAAGGTCTACCGTCAGGCGGATGACTCGGTTGTCACGTTCCGCCCAGAGATGAACGGTGAGCGCATGATGCGCTCGGCAGAGCGTTTGGCGATGCCGCAGTTGCCTGTCGATGAATTTGTCAAGTCCCTCGAGCAGCTTCTGGCCGTTGATAAGGCGTGGGTTCCAGAAGCCGGTGGTGAGGCGGCGCTGTACCTGCGCCCATTCATGATTTCCACCGAAGTCTCCTTGGGCGTTCAGCCAGCAAATGCGTACCGTTACTTTGTCATTGCTTCCCCAGTTGGTGCTTACTTCAAGGGCGGCATCAAGCCGGTTTCTGTCTGGCTGTCTACTGACTACGTTCGTGCGGCACCCGGTGGCACCGGTGCAGCGAAGTTTGCCGGCAACTACGCCGGCTCCTTGCTCGCACAGGCGCAGGCAGAGGAAAAGGGCTGTGACCAGGTTGTCTGGTTGGACGGTGTTGAGCGCAAGTACATCGAAGAAATGGGTGGCATGAACCTGTTCTTCGTCTACGGTTCCGGTGAAGACGCCACCCTGGTGACCCCAGCGTTGTCCGGTTCCTTGCTGCCAGGCATCACCCGTGATTCCTTGCTGCAGGTAGCACAGGACATGGGCCTGAAGGTCGAAGAGCGTCGCATCACCGCTGAGGAATGGCAAAAGGATGCTGAGTCCGGCGCAATTACGGAAGCTTTTGCTGCTGGTACCGCAGCGGTTATTACCCCAGTAGGCAAGGTCCTGGGAACCGATGTTGAATTCCAGGTCAATAACAATGAGCCAGGAGATATCACCATGGCATTGCGTGAGCGCCTCACCGGCATTCAGCGCGGCAGCGTTGAAGACTCCCATGATTGGCTGTACACGCTCACCAAGTAATTCAGGGAGTCAAATCCCTTCGGTTAAGCGAAAATAATCCCGTGAAGCAGGAGTTCGACAATGAACTTCACTGGCTTCACGGGATAATTTTTATGCTTATTCCTGGTTGAGCGCGTGAGAGACCGACGCAACTTCATCGGCTACCAGCTCGATGCTGGAGCGAATCAGCGGCAAAGCCGCCAATGCGCCGAGGCCCTGGCCAGTAGACATATCCATGTTCAGCAGAGGAGTCAGACTCAAATCCTGCAAGGCCAGAACATGAGCTGGTTCTGCGGTGACATCAGCTGCAAAGCACCAAGCTTGCGTGCCAGGAGCGAGACGCTCAGCTAGTGCCGCGGCGACAGCCGTGAACATGCCGGAAACTAGGATTGGGGTGCGGCGGGAGGCTGCCTGCGCAATCAGAGCAGCTTCTGCGGCCAAGTCAGCGTTACCAATGACTTGGAGAAGCTCATGTGGGCTCGTGGCAAAATTACGTGCCCTAAACATGGCGTCGCGAATAGCAGCGACTTTGGTCTTCCACATTGCATCGGTAGTACCTGAGCCCGGACCCACGATGGCGACTGGCTCCATGCGGGTGAGCACACCCATAACCGCGGCGGCGATGGTGGTATTCGCTACCGAAAGATCAGCCGGGATTAAAAGGTCAGTGCCAGCATCAATTTCCCTATCAGCTATCTGAATACCGAGCGTCAGCGCGGCATCAAAATCAGACTGCGTCAGTCCGTTCTCAACGTCGATAGCGCCGGAAGTAATTCCGGTCTCAACAAGCTCCACGCTGGCATCGGCAGCAATTGCTAGCCGATGTATGGGCCCCACGTTGTCTTTTACTTCTGCCACCTGCTCGGCCGTCGCCTCTGGGGCATAAGCCGAAAGCCCATGGCCCTGGAAGGTGCGCTGCGCGATGGCATTGTCACTAGCGAAGACAATCACCCGCGCGCGCTGCAGTGGACGTGCTGGAACTTCTGCTTGGCAACCAGCTAACCACATTGCTGCTGCTGCGAATCCGCCGAAGCTCAAACCCCGCGGGGTAGCCTGCAAGGCAGTAGCAACAGCAGCTTGCGCCTGGGTATCCGGCGCCGGTACAGCGGGAAAATCAACCATAAGCAAATGTTAGCGCTTCACGCGAGGACGCGGCGTGCGCCACTTATAAGGCTGAGTAGCGCGAGAGTATGCGTAAAAGCCCAAGGAAACGCCAGCTTCGGTGGTACCAGGGAAAGCCTTGCGCACTGCCTTGTTAGAAGAACGGCCCAGGTAAACTCCCTCAACAAGCAAGACAACGATGAAGACCATCGCGGCCATTGCGGAAATGTTGGCGAAGGACGGTGCCACGGTGCCCAAGAACATAATGAGCAACATGACCAGCGCAGCTGGCATTGCCCACTCGTTGATGAAACGGCGCGAGTCAACCCAGTCACGGACAAAGGCACGAACTTCGCCCTTATCGCGCGGCATCAAGTAACGCTCATCGCCAGAAGCCATACGCTCCTGCGTGATGCGGTTTTGCTCGCGACGCTCCTCGCGCTCCTGCTTCTTGTAGTCCTTCCATTCTTCCTTGGACATGGACTGCTTGAGCTTCTTGCGGTTCTGTGCGAACTGCGCAGAAGACATGCCGCGCGGATCGCGCCTAACGCCCTTGGCAATCTCTTGCTCATTGCGCTTTGGGGTGGGCCGGCCTTTCGGAGGGGTATATCCCTTGGGAACGTTCTCCTCGAACTCAGAGAACTCGACTTCTACTCCGTCTTGGCCCGAGTTTTTGTTCTCGGAAACGGAGGGATCATCTGACTTAGAATTTTTTTGCCACGGTAACTTCACATTCCTTAGGTTACAAGGCTTTATCGCAAAGGTGGGAATAGCCTCGAGCAAAGAAGCGTTATGTTGAATAACCCTTGCCGTACCTGGATTATTTGCATGTCAGCCTTTTGTGAAAAATTAATTCGGAGTAGGGTGGAGGCACATAAGACTTAGTAGTAAGGACGCGCAAGCTGTTCGCACTATGATGGTCAATAACGACTTATCACTCTTTCGACACACTCTCATTCAAGTTAGGGGAGAAAAACATGACTGCTCCAGCATCTGCAACTGGCGTAATTTTGACTGACGCTGCTGCTTCCAAGGCAAAGTCTTTGCTCGACCAGGAAGGTCGCGATGACCTTTCTTTGCGCATCGCCGTACAGCCAGGCGGCTGTGCTGGCCTGCGTTACCAGCTCTACTTCGATGACCGCACTCTAGACGGTGACAAGGTTGACTCCATCGGCGGAGTTAGCTTGGTTGTTGACAAGATGAGCGTTCCTTACCTGATGGGCGCAAAGATCGACTTCGCTGACACCATCGAGCAGCAGGGTTTCACCATCGACAACCCTAACGCTGGCGGCTCCTGCGCATGTGGTGACTCCTTCAACTAAGCCACCGCGCGCTGTCGAATTCTTTGACGCTTAAACCTAAACGAGTAGTGCCCCAGATCCTTTGGACCTGGGGCACTACTCGTTCTCTACCTAAAGGTTAAAGCTTAAAGCTTGACTGGGTAGTCACGACGCTCGATGTTTGGATCGATACGGTTCTCAATGAAGATGCCGTGCCAAATCATAAACGACAAAACAGTCCACAAGCGACGTGAATGATCGGAGATACCATCGCGGTGCTCCTTGAGCATCTCCAGTACCGCTGCGCGATCGAAGATGTCATCCGTCTGAGATTCGTTGATGGTGTCTTGTGCCCAACCGAAGAGCTCATCGCCCGCGAGCCAGTGGCGCATTGGAACCGGGAAGCCGAGCTTCTTGCGGTGCAGAACATGTGGAGGCACAATCTGCTCAAGCGCCTTGCGCAACGCGTACTTGGTGGTGCCATGCGCAATCTTGTATTCATGCGGGATGGTCTCAGCTACCTTGAACACTTCCTTGTCCAAGAATGGGACGCGAAGCTCCAGAGAGTTAGCCATATTCATCTTGTCAGCCTTGACCAAGATGTCACCGCGCATCCACGTGAACAGGTCCAAGTGCTGCATCCGCGCAACGGGGTCCATGTGCTCTGACTGGGCGTAGATCGGAGCGGTGACTTCCTCATGGTTCCACTCAGGACGTGCCCATGGGATAACGCGCTTGAGCTGTTCATAGTTAAAGGAACGGGCATTGCCGTAGTAACGCTGTTCCATAGTCATGGAGCCACGCTCAAGCAAGGACTTGCCCTTCATGCCATCTGGCAAGACGCGCGATAGTTTGCCCAAGCCCTGACGTAGAGGAGAAGGAATCTTCTCAAATGGTGCCAGGGACAGTGGCTCTTTATAAATGGTGTAACCACCGAACAACTCATCGGCGCCCTCACCAGAAAGCACGACCTTAACGTGCTTACGTGCCTCGGCTGCCACGAAGTACAAAGGAACCAGTGACGGATCGGCAACTGGGTTGTCGAGGTACCACATGATTTTTGGAATAGCGTCCGCGTATTCTTCCGGGGAGACAACTTTGACGATGTGCTCTGCGCCGATTGCAGCAGCAGATTCGGCAGCGACATCAACCTCTGAGTAACCCTCACGCTCGAAGCCAGTGGTGAACGTCAACAAATCTGGGTTGTGGCGCTTGGCCAAAGCTGCGATAGCGGTGGAGTCGATACCGCCGGATAGGAAGGAGCCGACGGTCACATCTGCACGCATGTGCTTAGCGACGCTGTCCTCGAGAGCCTCTGCGATACGGTCATATAGCTTCTGCTCATCTTCAACCTTCTCCGTACGGAATTCAGGCTTGAAGTATCGGTCCGAAACAACGGTGCCGCCAGGAGACAGGGTTACGGTGCAACCGGATTCCACGCGACGAATGTTGGCGTGCAAAGACTCTGGCTCCGGAACATATTGCAAGTCGATGTAGTGCTCGATAGCGCGCTTGTCTAGTCCCAGGTCTAGATTTAGAACATCCGCCATTTCAAGAATGGACTTCATCTCTGAAGCGAACACCGTGCCTGCATCGGTGGTGGCGTAGTAGAGCGGCTTGATACCGAACTGGTCGCGTGCAGCAAACATGACCTTCTTCTCGGTATCCCAAACAACGATGCCGAACATGCCTCGCAGGTGATTGACAACGTCCTTGCCCCAGTGGTGGTAGCCAACAACGATTGGTTCACCATCGCCCTCGGTATTAAAGGTATATCCGTATCCCTTGAGCTCTTCACTCAATTCGAGGTAGTTGTAGATTTCACCGTTAAAGGTCATGGCGTAGCGCTCTGGGTTATCTTCTGGTCCCCAACGCAATGGCTGGTGGGAGTGCTCCAGGTCGATGATGGACAGGCGGTTAAAGCCGAAGACCGCATCATTGTCATTCCACGTGCCTGCGGCGTCTGGTCCGCGGTGGTACATGCATTCCAGGCTTCCTTCAACTGCGTTTACGTAATCTGCAGCCGTGCCCTTTGCGGTGAGCATGCTCAAGAGTCCACACATAGGTGACTAGTACTCCTTAATAGTTTGCGGTCTATTACTTGGTCAATAACTTTACGGCCATTATCGGGAAAACACTCAACAGGGCGCGTGTCCGATAGTTTTACCCTTAAAGGTGCAAACTTTCGGTTGAGGCCACAAACTAATGCTTGTGAATTGAATTACAGGAATGGTTACGCAGGTGGGGGTGCTGATGAGCCATTCTGCAGGTGGGGCGGTAACATGCTTTTTGAATGCCACTCTCAGGTAGTTCTAATGCTTCTGCAATTGTATGCGAGAAAGTATAAGAACCTGCCTGAATGCACTATCCTCAATGGATAGGAATGCTCTTTGTAAAACAAGAGTATTTGGGAAGTTTGTGTGGACAGAAAGGTAGAACACACGTGGGACAGCGTAAAGAGCGCACCATTACCCGCAAGGCTGGGCTAGCTGGCGCTTTGGCGCTTGGCGGCGCTGCTTTGGCAGGTTGTGAGGTTGCTCCACCACAGGCAATGAGCAACATTCTCGGCTTCGGCTGGCCAGACGGAATTACCCCTGAAGCTCACGCCATGCACAACTACTGGGTCTGGGTCTGGGTAGTTGCATGGGTCGTCGGCATCATCATGTGGGGGCTCTTCCTCGTGGCGATCTTCCGTTGGTCTGCAAAGCGCGCAAAGAAGAAGGGACTCGGCGAGTTCCCTAAGGCTCTGCAGTACAACGTTCCGTTGGAAATTACTCTGACGGTTATTCCAGTCATCATCATTATGGCTCTGTTCTTCTTCAACGTTCAGGCACAGCAAAAGGTTGTGGCCCTGGATAAGGACCCTCAGGTAACTGTTGACGTCACCGCATTCCAGTGGAACTGGAAGTTCGGATACGCAAACCTGGGTTCTGAGATTTCTCCGACCGGCTCCGAGTACGAGGGTCGCGATGACGCTCGCCACGAGGCAGCAGAAGAGTCTTCCGTTGACCCAGAAGGCATGAAGAACGGAAACCCAATCCACGGCATGTCCATGGGCGACCTTTCTTACTTGAACTTCAATGAGATTGAGACCCTGGGCACCACGGAAGAGGTACCAGTTCTGGTTCTGCCAACCGAGACCGCAATTGAGTTCCGTTTGGCTTCCGGCGACGTATCCCACTCCTTCTGGGTTCCAGAGTTCTTGTTCAAGCGCGATACCTACGCTCACCCAGAAGCGAACCAGCAGGAGCGCAGCTTCCAGATTTCTGAAATCACCGAAGAGGGCGCGTTCGTTGGCCGTTGTGCTGAGATGTGCGGTACCTACCACTCGATGATGAACTTTGAAGTTCGCACCGTTAGCCCAGAAGCATTCGAAGAGTACATGCAGTTCCGCATGGACAACCCAGATGCTCCTAACTCTGAGGCACTGGCTTCCATTGGTGAAGAGCCATACGCAACCAGCACTCAGCCATTCAACAGCTCCCGCTTGGGCACCCGCGAAGGCGACAACGTTGTTGACGCTAACGCTAAGGCATAAAGGAATAAGGAGTAAGTAGACATGAAAGCTAGTGCAAAAACTTTCTACGGTATCGCTGCCTACCTTTTGGTTTCGTTGGTCGCGTACGGCTTCGGCACCGCCTATATGGACAATGACGCATCCCTCATGGGTGCTGAGCCAGTGGGTATCGTCGCTCTCGTCTTGGCGTTCCTCTTCTCAATGATGCTTGGTGGATACTTCCACATCACTGAGCGTGGTACTGACGTTCTTCCGGAAGACTGGGAAGAGGCAGAAGTTGAGGATGCTGCTGGCATCTACGGCTTCTTCTCACCAAGCTCCATCTGGCCATTCGCTATGACCGGTGCCATCGCAGTCCTTGGCTACGGTCTTGCATTCTTCTACCTGTGGATGATTGCTCTCGGCCTGGTTCTTCTGTTCTGGTCCTCAACCATGCTGTCTCTGCAGTACGGTTTGCCAAAGGAAAAGCACTAATTAGTTGCTAAGGATGTAAATCCCGCCAAACTTCTCAAGCCCCCATCTACTCCTTGTAGGTGGGGGCTTTGGTGTATGTCGGAAGAAATTCAATTTAGTTCCAGAGAATCTTCAAAAAGTTTCAGAATCCCGAAAACTCACGGTGCGGCGGGGGAGCAGCCGGGGGTCGGCACTCAACCTACCGGATGAAAAGAAACAACAAACATGCACGTTAATCGGCATTTTAGTTCGGGGGTAATCCGAAAGTTGCAGTCTTGGGAGTTCGCGATGGGGTCCAGTGTGAGGTTTTTAACACGACTCGCGGGGTAAAACTGGTTGCAAAACGAAGTGGGCTTTGTGTCGTCCGTGGTGGCGCTTTCTGACAATTGTTACAGGATATTTGGATCAAATCATTGACCTGCAGTGATGTAGGAAAATTTACAGGCAATTAATCATGTGAAAACGGGTGAAGTTGTGGGGATGGCTGAAAACCTGTGTGAAGTCTGAAAACTACTTCACGGGAGATTAAATGAGGCGGGGGGAATGAGATGACTTAGCGATCGAAACCAGCCATACTTATATGCGTGACGAGCGCAGTTTCAAACCAAGGTATGGCAGCACCACGTGTTGCTACGTTGAACCGACCCAATATGGTCAGCGTAGGCACCATTGTGTTCCTGTCTCAGGAATTGATGTTCTTCGCCGGACTGTTCGCGATGTGGTTCACTTCGCGTGCTAACGGCCAGGGCGGCGACTGGGCTGAGCAGACTGCTCACCTCAATGTGCCGATGGGAATCTTGATCACCGCGATCCTGATCCTCTCTTCCGTTACTTCTCAGTTCGGCGTCTTCGCAGCTGAAAGGGGTGACGTTTATAAGCTTCGCGTTTGGTACGCAGTAACCATCTTGTTGGGTGTTATCTTCATCGGCATTGTTGGCTACGAATGGTACGAGATGATCCACCACGGTGTGACCATCCAGGCCAGCGTATTTGGCTCAGTCTTCTACATTTTGACTGGCTTCCACGCAATCCACGTGTCCGCGGGCATCTTGGCCTTCGTGGTCATCTTGCTCCGCACCGCAAAATCCAAGTTCACGCCAGCACAGGCAACCGCTGCAATGGCAGTGTCTTACTACTGGCACTTCGTGGACGTTGTTTGGATTGGCGTGTTTGTCGTTATCTACCTAGTTCAGTAAGCCGTTAGACAACGAGCTTCAAACTTAAGTGACGGCCACAAGCCATTCACTTTCCGCGAACGAACATAAATAAGGAAAATGATGGATACCAATTCCACTCCAGTTCCCGAGCAGCCAGGCGTAGAGCCGAAGGCTGTAGAGGCAAAGAAGACGCGGCGCAACCGCAAGGTCAAGCGAACCCTCGCTGGTGCCTTCGCACTGACCGTAGGTCTTACTGGCGCAGGCGTTCTTGCAACCGCGTTGACCCCAGACGCTCAGGTTGCAACCGCACAGCGTGATGATCAGGCTCTCATTCAAGAGGGCAATGACATCTACGATGTTGCTTGTATTACTTGCCACGGCGCAAACCTTCAGGGTGTCCAGGACCGCGGTCCTTCACTCGTAGGTATCGGTGCTGGTGCAGTTTACTTCCAGGTTCACTCTGGTCGTATGCCGATGATGTCGAATGATGCTCAAGCTGAGCGTAAGACTCCTCGCTACACCGAGCAGCAGACGCTGGCACTCGCTGCATATGTAGCGGCCAATGGCGGCGGCCCTGACATCGTTTACAACGAAGACGGCTCCATCGCGATGGAAGAGCTTCGTGGTGCTAACTACAACGGCCGGATCCAGCCAGAAGATGTTGCGAAGGGTTCTGAGCTCTTCCGCATGAACTGTGCATCTTGCCATAACTTCACCGGCCAGGGCGGCGCACTGTCCTCCGGTAAGTACGCACCATCACTTGACCCTGCCAACGAGCAGGAAATTTACCAGGCAATGCTTACTGGCCCACAGAACATGCCTAAGTTCTCTGACCGTCAGCTGACCGCTGATGAGAAGAAGGACATCATCGCCTACGTCAAGTCCGCAGGCGAGACTCCTTCTCCAGCAGGTTGGGACCTTGGCGGCCTCGGCCCAGTAGCTGAAGGTCTGGCTATGTGGATTATCGGCATCACCGCACTGTGTGCTGCTGCAATGTGGATGGGATCGCGTTCATGAGCAATGTAAATAAGAAGTACACCGATGATGAACTCAAGGGCATGAGCAACGAAGAGCTTGCTGCCCTGGGTACTGAACTTGATGATGTCACCGTTGCGTTCCGCAAGGAGCGTTACCCAATTGCCGGTGACCCTGCTGAAAAGCGTGCTGCTCGAGGCGTCAACATCTGGTTGATTGTTTCCGTTCTCTCCGCACTTGCATTCCTTGGCGTTTACATTTTCTGGCCATGGGAATTCAAGGTTCTCGGCGAAGAGGGCCTTATCTGGCACACTCTTTACACCCCGTTGCTTGGCCTGACTGCAGGTATTGCAATTATCGCCCTCGGCGTTGCAATTATTCAGTTTGTTAAGCACATCATGCCGGAAGAGATTTCGGTACAGCGTCGTCACGATGGTCCATCTGAAGAGGTTGACCGTCGCACCCTGACCGCTTTGCTGAATGACTCTTGGAAGACTTCCACTCTTGGTCGTCGCAAGACCATGCAGGGCCTACTTGGTGGCGCAGCAGTGCTGTTCGGCCTTGTAGTTGTTGCACCACTTGGTGGCATGATTCAGGATCCTTGGCGTAAGCGTCATGAGCTCAACTACATGGGCGACGGCACCCTGTGGACTTCTGGTTGGACCCTGCATGAGAACGGCGTCAAGCTGTACCTCGCACGCGACACTGGTACCATCGCTGAGTTCCATGAGGGCGAGTCCGGCAATCACTACACCACTCAGGGCGTATCTCGCCTGGTTCGCGTCAAGGCTGAAGACCTTGCTGCTGGTGGTATGGAGACTGTCTTCCCATTGGTAGAGTCTGATGTCAACGACGGTGACCTATACGATCCACAGAAGGACGTATACGAGAACCACATGCACTCCATTCACGGTAACCGTAACGCTGTCATGCTGATTCGTCTGCGTCATGAAGATGCACAGAAGGCGATTGAGCGCGAAGGTCAGGAAGACTTCCACCACGGCGACTACTACGCTTACTCTAAGATTTGTACTCACATCGGTTGCCCTACTTCTCTGTACGAGGCGCAGACCAACCGAATCCTGTGCCCATGCCACCAGTCGCAGTTCGACGCATTGCACTACGGTAAGCCAGTCTTCGGACCAGCTGCTCGTGCATTGCCACAGCTGCCAATCACCGTGGACGAAGAGGGTTACCTCGTTGCACAGGGCAACTTCATCGAGCCAATCGGCCCGGCATTCTGGGAGCGTAAGTCATAATGAGCAATAAACTAGGAAACATGGGTAACAACGTCGACTCCAGGCTCCCAGTAGCTGGTGTTGTTCGTACCCAGATCAATAAGGTATTCCCAACTCACTGGTCCTTCATGCTTGGTGAGGTAGCTCTTTACAGCTTCCTTATCCTTTTGCTGACCGGTGTCTACCTCGCACTGTTCTTCGACCCATCTATCACCAAGGTCATCTACGACGGCGCTTACACTCCGTTGAATGGCGTTGAGATGTCGCGCGCATACGCAACTGCATTGGATATTTCCTTTGAGGTTCGCGGTGGCCTGTTCGTTCGTCAGATGCACCACTGGGCTGCACTGATGTTCATGCTCGCTATGGTTGCGCACATGGGTCGTATCTTCTTCACCGGTGCATTCCGTCGCCCACGTGAAGCTAACTGGATTATCGGTTGTTCCTTGATTCTGTTGGGCATGGTCGAGGGCTTCCTCGGCTACTCCCTTCCAGATGACCTGCTGTCTGGTGTTGGCCTCCGTATTGCATCCGCAATTATCTTGGGTCTGCCAATTATCGGTACTTGGTTGCACTGGGGCATCTTCGGTGGCGACTTCCCATCCGACCTCATGCTGGACCGTTTCTACATCCTGCACGTTCTGATTCTGCCAGGCATCATTCTTGGCCTGATTGCAGCTCACGTTCTGCTCGTTTGGTTCCAGAAGCACACCCAGTTCCCTGGACCTGGTCGCGCAGAGAACAACGTTGTTGGTGTCCGAATCCTGCCAATCTTCGCAACGAAGGCAATTGGTATGGGCATGATGACCGCTGGTGTTCTGGCTCTGATGTCTGGTCTGTTGACCATTAACGCAATTTGGAACCTGGGACCATACAACCCTTCACAGGTTTCCGCTGGTTCCCAGCCGGATATCTACATGCTGTGGACTGACGGTATGGCTCGTATTCTTCCTGCGTGGGAGCTCTACCTGGGCAACTACACCATTCCATCTGCATTCTGGGTAGCACTGCTTTGTGGTCTGCTGGTTGTTCTTTTGATGGCGTATCCATTCATTGAGAAGAAGCTCACCGGCGACGACGCTCACCACAACCTGTTGCAGCGTCCACGCGACGTTCCAGTTCGCTCCGGTATCGGCGCAATGGCAATCACCTTCTTCCTGTTGATCACCATGTCCGGTGGTAACGACCACGTTGCTCACTTCTTCCAGATTTCGCTTAACGCGATGACCTGGGTTGGCCGTATCGGTCTGTTGGTTCTGCCTCCGCTCGCTTACTGGATTACTTACTCCATTTGTGTTGGTCTGCAGCGCTCCGACCGTGAGGTTCTTGAGCACGGTATCGAGACTGGTGTTATCAAGCAGCTGCCTAACGGTGCATTCATCGAGGTTCACCAGCCACTGGGTCCTGTTGATGAGCACGGCCACGCAGTACCACTCGAGTACGCAGGCTCCTACGTACCGAAGCAGCTCAACCAGCTTGGTGTTGCTGACTCCGAGGTACAGGGCACCTTCGCTCCAGATGATGCTGACCTGATGCGTCGTGTTCACGAGCACCACGCTGACAATGCAGCTGAGGAGTCCGAGATGCTGCGTCGTCTGAACGAGGCTAATCGCCGCGCAGACGAAGAGAATGGTCACATCTAGCCACTACCGGTTAGAAACTTAAATTAGCGCTCACAGCCCGCTGGGTTACTTCCAAAGAAGTAGCCCAGCGGGTTTCGCTATTGCTAGGCTCTTTTGATGTCTGGAGCGGGGGAATCTCGCGGGCGTGGAAATACCAGACTTTTAAGGTAGCGGTTCTGGTGAATCTCGGGATCTCTCGGGGAGTGACTGTTAAGAGCTAGGCGTCGTTTTACCGTCAACGCCGGGGTGGATTGTGTGTCTCGGGTCCAATTCTGGCTTTCTGGTTGCATGCCTATATATAAGGAATGCGTAATTCTCGTTTCCGTCGGTATTGTTCGCGGTGCGTCAACCTCCGTCACCGGCTTTGTGTGGGTTTGAGAGCCTGTCTTTAGACTCCTAGGTCGTATACGAAGGATTCATTGCCTTAGACGGCAATCTGACGCGGCTAACTCTGTTGCTCTCCGCTTCCGGCGTTGGGAGCGTCCATTGGAGCCGTCCCATTCCCGCGCCGAAGGACATACAGGAAAAGACCCACTTATCCTTATATCTAGGCGTAGTTAAAGCGGGTAGTGTTGTCGGCTGGCTATCGGGGTCAAGCGGGATCCGCGGGCGTGTAACTTCGCGCGATTGAATCGCTGTGCCGGAGCTAGAAGGTTTTGGGGTGCGATTTCGCGGATCTGGGCGCAATCCCCTCAGAAACGGAAGTGATTTTTGGTCCGATTGTGACGGTTGATACCAGGTAGTGAGCAACGCCACAATGGCTGGGTTCCATGTTCCGTGAGCCTGTTTTGGTATACGAACCATTTGGGCCTGGAACCTAAATTGCGTCTGGTTCGTACCAGTGAGTGGGCGGTTTTTGAATGGAAAGTCGACTTTTCTGCCGTAGTTGTTCCGTGAAACTAAGTTTGGGAAATTTTAGACATCGGAAAGATAACAGGACGATAACAAGGGGACACGAACTCTAAAACTCGACAAAGTTTGTGACAGTTTCGTAATCTATTCGAGACATTGCGTTACCAACCGGGTAGCCAATTTGAATAACAACAACTTAAAGCGTCGTATCTGGTCCCGTCTGAATGATGAGGGGGCCGAGCGGAGGTGGACTTGAAGATGAAGTCTTCCGAAGAACGTTAGGCCCGACCCCAGGGGCCAGAGCTACGAACAATCAATGCTGAGTTTCATATCTGAAACGCGGCAAGGGTGCAGAGAAGTTTCAGAATAACTTGCTGCCCATTGTTTGCAGTAGACGCGCAGAATGATTTGGAGTTTATTTCGTGGCAAAGCACCGTCGTCAGAACGTTAAAACCGTTCGTCGTATCGCAGGCACCACCGCAGTCGCAGCTGTAGCAACCCTCGCAGGTCCAGCAGCAGCAAACGCAGCCGAGGTTGTAGTTCCTAACACCAACTACTCCTTCGACGTTCAGGGTCTGGAAAACGTCCCTAACATCGACCAGGTACCAAACATCGACAAGTACGTACCTTCCTTGTCTGCCCAGAACAAGACTTCGTTGCAGGCTTCGGTTCAGAATGAATCGACCAACAACTACGCAACCGAAAAGGCTGCAGAGCCTGCTGCTACCAGCGCTGGCCAGAAGGTAGTCGAGGCAGTCTACTCCAAGATTGGCTCCCCATACGGCTGGGGCTCTGCAGGCCCTAGCTCATTCGACTGCTCCGGCCTGACCTCTTGGGCATACGCTCAGGCTGGCAAGACCATCCCGCGCACCTCCCAGGCGCAGGCTTCCCAGGGCACCCCAGTTGCTATCTCTGACTTGCAGCCAGGTGACATCGTTGCTTACTACGGTGGCGCATCCCACGTTGGCATCTACGTCGGCAACGGCAAGATCGTTGACTCACTGAACTCCGGTTCCACCGTTTCAGAGCGTCCTTTGAACTACATGCCAATCCACTCTGCAGTTCGCTTCTAAAATCGAGCAGCAGCGTCACTGAGTGACATTCGAGCCCCAGTTGCTTCCATAAAGTTGGAAGTAGCTGGGGCTTTGTCGTATCTGTTTTCTTGGTTTTGCGCTACTCGCGAACTATTAGCATGATAAGTGCATTAAATTTCTCTAAAAAGTATATAGTTTAGTTCCTGTGTAGTAACATCAGCATTTTGGCAGGTTGAAGCAAATATGTGGCCTGCGTCTAAGTTGTTACCCACGTGGTGGAATTATTCTTTCGCCAACATTATAGTGACTAGGGTATTTAAAAAATTTAACAGCAAGAAAGACTCATCGTGGCAGTTGTGTTTGGCTCTTCCCGTGTCCGCTTGGCGGTCACCGTTTCCGCATTTTCCCTGTGCGCAGCATTTGGCGCTCAGGCGGCATTCGGACCACCAGCGGTATCCCAAGAAACAGAGCAGGCGCAAGAGTCAACGGCAGATGCTGCTTTGCCCGATGATGTTGCTGGCCTCATTGAAGAAGTAAGCAAGGTTGCCCGCGAGGTTTCCGCGAAGAATGAGGAAGTCAAAGAACTAGAGGATGAGCTTGAGTCCAAGGAAGAAGAACTCGTAGACCTTGAGGCGCGGGCGCAAGATGCGCAGGCTGCTGCCGATGAAGCGGAGAAGTTGCTGCAAGCACAGCAGTCCAACGTTGATGGCATCGCGCAGTCACGCTACCGCGGTGACACCTTGGATCCTTTCATCGCGACGTTGAACTCCGGTGACCCCACCAGCGCAGTAGAGCGCCTGGGATACCTTGGCGCCATTTCGCGTGATGCGCAGCGCTCCTTGAATTCCATGGCAGAGATTTCAGATGCTGCGGAAGATTCCCGTGCTCAAGCCGATGACGCTGTGGCGCAAGCGAAGAAGATTAAGTCTGAGCTGGAGAAGGAAAGAGACGCGGTCGTTGCGGATCGTGCGGATCTGGAGCAGCACCAGCAGGAAATCGAGGACCGCGTTGACTCTTTGAGCCCTGACCTGCGCGCGGCCTGGGAGAATCAGAATGGTCCTATCACCGATATCGACCTTGCTGACCTGGGCGCCAACGCCACCGGCGCGGTTGCGGCGGCACTGTCCAAGCAGGGCTCGCCATATTCGTGGGGCGCTACGGGGCCGAGCACTTTTGACTGCTCCGGTTTGATGGCGTGGGCGTATCAACAGCAGGGTAAGTCGATTCCACGTACCTCCCAGGCACAGATTGCTGGTGGGCAGTCAGTGTCCATCAATGACTTGCAGCCAGGTGACATCGTTGGCTATTACCCAGGGGTTACACACGTGGGCATGTACATCGGCAATGGCCAGATTGTGCACGCTTCTACTTATGGCGTTCCCGTTCAGGTAGTTCCGGTTGATTCCATGCCTATCACCGGTGCATCGCGCTACTAGCACGCGCGCTATTGTGTGGTTATGCCGCGCACGCTTTTAGTTACCAATGATTTCCCGCCGACTATTGGTGGAATTCAATCCTACCTGCGTGATTTCTTAAGCTGCTTGGACCCACACGATGTGGTGGTCTTTGCTTCTACGCAAGATGCGGACGCTGCTCAAGAGTTTGACGCCCAGGCGGATTTCACGGTGATTCGCTGGCCAAGCAAGGTTATGTTGCCGACCCCGGCAACAACTCGGCGGATGCAGCAGCTCATTCGTGAGCACAAGATTGACACCGTGTGGTTTGGTGCGGCAGCGCCTTTGGCTTTGATGGGCAAAGCAGCCAAGCAGGCAGGTGCGCGCAAAGTAGTGGCCACCACGCATGGCCATGAGGTGGGCTGGTCGATGCTTCCCGGGGCGCGTCAAGCATTGCGCTTGATTGGCAACAGTGCCGATACCATCACCTATATTTCGGATTACACGCTGCGGCGCTTTAGCACGGCCTTTGGCCCGCACCCGCAGTGGGTGCATTTGCCTTCAGCGGTATCTGCAGAACAGTTTTCTCAGCCAGATATATCGAAGGCAGAAGCCAAGACGCATTTCGGCTTAGTTGATTCACCTCGTGCTCCCGTCATTTTGTGCGTGTCGCGCTTGGTTCCGCGCAAGGGCCAAGACCAGCTGCTGCGCGCGATGCCGCTGGTGCGCGAGCACTGTCCCGATGCGCAGCTATTGATTATTGGCCGGGGCCGCTACCGCACCACGCTGGACGAGCTGGCCAAGATTTATGATCCCTCAGCTGTAATTCAGGAAGCCAAAGATGGAAATGAGCTTTCTTTGGCATTTCAAGCAGGTGATATTTTCGCCATGCCCGTGCGCACCCGGGGCAAAGGGCTAGATGTGGAGGGCCTGGGTATCGTATACCTTGAGGCCCAAGCGGCAAGTTTGCCGGTCATCGCCGGAAACTCCGGAGGAGCACCAGAGACCATAACCAAGGAGACCGGTGTGGTCATCAACGGTAACAACGTGCAGGAGCTTGCCGATGCCCTCGTGGCGATGCTGCTTAACCCGCAGCAATCTTCCGCAATGGGAAAGGCTGGTCGCGTCCATGTGGAGCAAAACTGGACCTGGGAGATCATGGGGGAGCGGCTGCGCACGGCGCTGCAGCCAGAAAACTAACCCGCGCGTTGGGGTTTCGATTATCTCAAATAGGCGCTGACGTATATCCTATTACCCATGAATAATGCTTCCCAGCAGCTTGCGATTGGTTTTGATATCGGGGGCACCAATGTACGCGCCGGCGTGGTCAACGCTGACGGTCAGGTGATTGACACCCGAGCAGTTCCAACGGCAAAAAATGCGGCTGATCTGGAAGAAAGCATCGAAAAGCTAGTGCTTGAACTGCGTGCTGACCACGACATTAAAGCTGTTGGTCTCGCCGTAGCCGGCTTTATTGATCCCACCTGCACCACTGTGCGCTTTGCCCCGCACCTGCCATGGCGCAATGCGCCAGTGCGCAACAACATCGAGGACCGCTTGGGCATGCCTGTGCGTCTGGAACATGATGCGAACTCGGCTGCGTGGGGCGAGGCACGTTTTGGAGCCGGCCGCGACGGCAAAGACTGGGTATTTTTCGCCGTCGGTACCGGCATTGGTGCCACGCTGATGAGCGGTGGGGAGATCTACCGTGGTGCATTTGGAACCGCCCCAGAATTTGGCCACCTGTGCGTCGTGCCCAATGGCCGTGCGTGTTCTTGCGGCAAGAATGGCTGTTTGGAGCGCTATGCCTCCGGAACTGCCTTGCCTGATACTGCGGTGGAGCTGCGCGCGGACTATGAGACCGCACTGCCGGAAGTACCGACGGGCGAGGAGATTGTGGCTGCTGCCCGCCTGGGTGATCCTTTGGCTGTCGCGGTCATGGAGGACTTTGGCATGTGGCTGGGCAAGGGCCTGGCCATGGTCTCAGATGTTCTTGACCCAGAGCTTATTGTTTTAGGCGGGGGAGTCTCGCGCGAAGCAGACCTGTTTTTGTCGCAGGCGCGACAGACAATGAAAGACAATATTGTCGGCGCTGGCTACCGCGAAGTGGCCGATGTGAAAGTTGCTGTTTTGGGTTCTCAAGCCGGAATGATTGGCGCGGCTGATTTGGCGCGCGCCGGTGCTTGCGTATCCTAAAGATTAAAAGTCTCTGGCAATCACACACATCCGTATAAAGCGAAGGACACTTCAATGGCTAAGAAGAACCGTTGGTACTGGACGTTTAAACACATCCTGTTCGGTCCTGTCCTGCGCGTGTGGAACCGCCCGTGGGCGGAAGGAATCGACAACATTCCTGAATCTGGCCCGGCCATTATTGCCTCTAGCCACCAGTCAGTGATGGACTCTTTCTACTTTCCGTTGATGTGCCCACGGCAAATTAAGTTCATCGCGAAGGCGGAGTACTTCAACACCCCCGGCGTGGTCGGCCGCATTCAGAAATGGTTTTTCTCCTCCGTTGGCCAGGTTCCAATTGACCGCAAGGCGGCCTCAGCGTCTGAAGGCATGATGAACTCGGCGCGAGAGATCCTCAATCAAGGCGACCTCTTTGGTATTTATCCAGAAGGAACCCGCTCGCCGGATGGACGCATCTACCGTGGACGCACCGGCATGGCGCGCGTTGCCATGGACACCGGAGTGGACGTGATTCCCATCGCGATGTTTAACTCACGCAAAGCCAATCCCATTGGCACGTGGGTTCCACGTCCTGTCCGCGTTGGTACGCGCGTGGGTAGCCCCATCAATCCACATCAGTGGGCGCAGGAGAACGGTCTAGACCCGAAAGAACACGACACCGTGCGCGCATTCACTGATTTTTTCATGCTGAAGCTTGCTGAACTGGCTGAACAACCGTACGTTGATGTGTACGCCTCAGAGGTCAAAGAATCTCTGCACAAGGGCCACGGCTATCCGAAGGGTGCTGAACCAAACAAGTGAGTGCACAGAAACGTCTAGTTTGGCCAGACGTCGCCAAGGGTATTTCCATCCTTGGTGTTGTCTTGCTGCATATCGGCATCGGCGTGCCGGAAGGTGAATCCACCTGGCTGTACCAGCTCAACACGTGGCTTGACCCGCTGCGCATGCCACTGTTTTTTGTAGTCTCTGGCTATTTCTCCACCAAGGTTTTGCAGTTCACGCTGCGTGACGTGCTGGTCAAGCGCGTCTGGTTCTTCCTCGTGCCTTATATCATCTGGGTCAGCATTGAGCTGTGGACCAAGAACCTGGAGTGGCAGTGGGTCTTTGGCAATGAGCCGCTTACCTGGCGCGAATTAGGGCTCAACTTGGTCCTAGGACACAACATGGGTTGGTTCCTGCATGCGTTGATTATGTTCAATCTTGCGCTAGTAGCCGTGCGCAAGCTGCATCCAGCGCTCGCGATGCTTCTCAGTTTCACGCCAGTTCTGTTGTTGCCTCTAAATGAGCACATCTTCTTCATCGGCAAGGCTTTGATGTACCTGCCGTTGTTCTTTGCTGGCGTATATTTCCGCCAGGCAATCACTGCCTTTGTGGATGCCGTGTGCCGCCTCAACGTGCCGGCATTGATGTTCGCTGCGATTACCTATGCCGTGGGCTTTTTCTCCCGCGACCTATGGAACCAGTTCACTGGGGAAGTAGTGCTGCCGTGGTACTTGCCGGGCATGGACTACATGGGCTCGCAGGAAGTGCTGCTGTTGGTGCGCTTTGTGGAGCAAACCTTCCAGCTGCCGATGGCTTTAGTCATGGCCGTTGCAATCGCGCACATCCCGTACGTTTCTAGTTTGTTTGCTTTTATTGGCCGTAATACTTTGCCGGTCTACCTGGGCCACCCAATCGCGCTGACTGTGGGATACCACTACGTCCAAATCGTCGGCCAGTGGGAGATTTCCATGGACGGCGAAGGATTGGTAAACACCACCTGGTTCTGGACAATCGTGTGCATCATTCTTTCTGGTGCCGGTGGACTCATGCTGTGGTCAATCTCGAAAGTGCCTGGAATTGGCTGGACCGTCTACCCACCAAGTCTGCCCCAGCTCCAAGAGATGGTTATGCGCGCCCCTGTGCTCAGGTCTGAACCTCGCAGGGACTAAGCTTTATCATCGTGCGCTATTTCTACGACACTGAATTCATTGAAGACGGCCGAACCATTGAGCTCGTCTCTATTGGCATTGTCGCAGAAGATGGCCGTGAATATTACGCGGTATCCACAGACTTCGACCCTGCTCGCGCCAATGCGTGGGTGAGGGAGAACGTCTTGGACAAACTGCCTAGCCCGCGCGATCCCGTATGGAAGTCTAAAGACACCATCCGCGAAGAAGTCCTGGCCTTTCTAACTAAAGATAAGGCACCTATGCAGCTGTGGGCCTGGGTTGGCGCTTATGACCATGTCGTCCTAGCTCAATTGTGGGGCGATATGGCTGGGCTGCCGCGCAGCATCCCGCGCTACACACGCGAGTTGCGCCAATATTGGGAGTTCGCTGGCCGCCCGCAGTTGCCAGCCATTCCTGATGGCAACCATGATGCGTTGGTAGATGCCCGCCATAACCTGGCTAAGTTCAAGACCTGTGCGCAGGCGCTGCCGCTATCTGCCGGCAACCGCGCAATCTAGCTGAAGTGTTTTAATTCACCAAATTCTGTGCGACCTCCGCACCGTCTCGCCTGTTGAGAATGGCCCCGATTGGGGATCGCATGGCTCTAGGATGTCATATTCGTCTGGCATCCATGATTAAATACTTGTGTGAGCTGGACAGTAGATATCCCTAAAGACGTACTCCCTGACCTTCCTCCGTTGCCAGAAGGCATTGAGGAGAAGTTTCAGGATGCCATCAAGCGAGACGCCAAGCAGCAGCCCAACTGGGATCAAGCCCAGGCTGACAACGTTCGCAAGATCCTTGAGTCGGTTCCGCCAATCGTGGTAGCGCCGGAAGTTGAGGAGCTAAAGAGCAAGCTGGCTGATGTTGCCAACGGCAAGGCTTTCTTGCTCCAAGGCGGCGACTGCGCTGAGACTTTTGAGTCCAACACCGAGCCGCACATCCGCGGCAACGTCAAGACCTTGCTGCAAATGGCAGTGGTGTTGACCTACGGTGCTTCCACGCCTGTGGTCAAGCTGGCGCGTATTGCTGGCCAGTATGCAAAGCCACGTTCCTCCGACCTGGATGGCAACGGTCTTCTCAATTACCGCGGCGATATCGTCAACGGCGTTGAGCCAACCGATGAAGCACGCCGCCATGACCCGGCACGTATGGTTCGTGCATACGCGAACTCTTCTGCTGCGATGAACTTGGTTCGTGCCCTGACCAACTCGGGCACAGCAGACCTATACCGCCTGCATGAGTGGAACCGCGAATTCGTGCAGACCTCTCGTGCTGGCGCTCGCTATGAAGCGCTGGCTAGTGAAATTGAAAATGGTCTGAACTTCATGAATGCTTGCGGCGTTTCTGATGAGACCCTGCGCGCAGCAACCATTTACTGCTCGCATGAAGCACTGCTGAAAGACTACGAGCGTTCCATGCTGCGTCTGGCTAAGGACAGTCGCGGCGAGACCAAGCTTTACGACCTTTCCGCACACCAGGTATGGATTGGTGAGCGCACCCGTGGAATGGAAGATTTCCACGTCAACTTCGCATCCCTGATTGGCAACCCAATCGGTTTGAAGATTGGCCCAGGCGTGACTCCTGATGAGGCCGTAGCTTATGCCGAGAAGCTCGACCCAGACCGTGAGCCTGGCCGTTTGACCATGGTTACCCGCATGGGACATGACCGTATCCGCACCGTCCTGCCGGATATTGTGCGCGCGGTGGAAAACTCCGGCCACAAGGTGGTTTGGCAGTCTGACCCAATGCACGGCAACACCTTCACCTCTTCGAATGGCTACAAGACCCGCCACTTCGACAAGGTTGTCGATGAAGTTCAGGGCTTCTTCGAGGTACACCGCGAACTGGGCACTCACCCCGGCGGCATCCACCTTGAGTTCACTGGTGAAGATGTTACTGAGTGCCTCGGTGGCGCTGATGACATCACGGACATTGACTTGCCCGGCCGCTACGAGTCAGCGTGCGACCCACGCCTGAATACCCGTCAGTCCCTGGAGCTGTCCTTTTTGGTTGCAGAGATGCTTCGCAACCAGAACCGCTAAGCTTGCGGGCTAAGCGCTACATAACCTGAAGGGGAGTAGCCACCACAGAATCCAACGTGGTGGCTACTCCCTTGAGGTTTTCCAAGTGTGTCCGAGTTGTAGCTTTTAAGCTTTCTTAGCGAATCAGCCACGGGCTGGAACCGTAGTAGCCGGAACCAAACCACCAACCAGCTAGTCCTACGCCAGCAACAACAATGCCAACAAGCACAAGCCACGCGATGAATCCCACAGGAGAGCGATTCGACAAAGGCTTTAAGGTTGGCTCGTTCTCCGCTGTCGCCGGTGCCTGCGCATGCGCCCGCTGCTGGACCTGCTGTCCAGGAACGGGTTGAACCTGACCCTGGCCCTGGCGCGGTGTCAGTCGCGTCTCGGGGTAATGCGGGTTCTGTCCTGCCGCTGCAGCTCCTGCTGCGCCAGCAGTACCAGCAGTACCAGCTGCATTCGCCGTACCGGCGCCACCCGCAAAGCCTAGGCCAGCTGCACCAGCACCGGCAGCAGCTGCGCCGGGGAGAGCATTAGGCATGCCAGGAATGTTGTGCTGGTCATCGCGTGGGCGGTCTTTGACAGGAGGTGCGACCGGCGGAGGACCATCGAAGCGGGTTTCAAAGCTCAACGGTTCGCGCGCGGGCCGCTCATCTGGGCGCTCGCGGGGTTGGTCATAACGGGGCTCCACGGTTGTTGCATCATCTGCGATGGAGTCGCCGAAGACCTCGGTTGCTGGTTCAGAGGTGTCAATAAATCCAGTGGGTTCAAAGACACTGCCGGAGTCAATGCCATCCATGTTGGTCGGCTCGGCCGCTGTTCGAGCAGCCGCCGAATTGTGGGGGATGGGCACCAGATAGGTAGGAAGGTTGAGCTCTTCGGCGACATCATCGAGTGCCGCGAGGAATTCGCGGGCATCAGTGAAGCGTTCGCTGACATCGGATGAGGTGGCGCTGGCCACCAGGGCATCGACAAGCGGAGGCACTCCAGCAATCCGTGAAGACGGGCTGGGCACATCATTATCCAACCTATTCATCGCATGCCCCAGCGGAGTATCACCGGAAAAGGGGACCGTGCCGGTGAGAAGCTCAAACAACACGATGCCCGCCGAATACACGTCAGATGCTGCGGTAATATTTGCGCCGGTGACCTGCTCCGGGGAGAGATAAGATACCGTGCCCACAATCTGATTCGAGGTCACCGTCTGCGAACTGGTGGCGCGCACGAGGCCAAAATCAGCGAGCTTGACCGTGTGGTCACCATTAATCAGCACGTTATCCGGCTTGATATCGCGGTGCACCAAGCCCTTATCATGCACCGCAATTAGACCCGCCAACACCGAACGCATCACCGCCAACGCAGCGTGCGGTGGCATCGGACCACGCTCAGCGGTGAGCTCACGCAAAGTACCACCGGTAATAAGCTCCATAATGAGAAATACCGGGTCACCCTCAGCCGAGAAGTCATAAACATTGACCAAATTCGGGTGGGTGAGCTGCGCCATTGCACGTGCTTCGCGGCGGAAACGGTGAATGAACACATCATCCTGGCTGTACTGGTCATGCATGACCTTTGCGGCCAATGCGCGGCCAAGGCGCAAATCTACACAGCGGTAGACAGTAGACATGCCGCCGCGAGCAATCGGCCGGTCAATGCGATACCGGTGCTCAAGGACATCTCCAACTTCCAACTGTGCCATGGCATCTAGTATGTACGATAAATCAACTAATTTGCCAACCAACGTGACCTCAGATCAGTGACAGTGATCTAAAGTAGGGGGCGTGATTGAACAAAACAAAGACTTAGACACCCTGTTGAGCAAGGACGAACTGCTCACCCTGCCTGAGGTTGCAGATGAACTAGGCATTGCGGTCACCCGCGTGCATGACCTGCTGCATGACAAGAAGCTCATCGCGCACACCCTCGATGGCGTGAAATACGTCCCGGCATTGTTTATCAATGACAAGGGCGCAATCAATAAGTACGTCTCGGGCGCTATCACCGTGCTTTCCGATGGCGGCTTTAGCAACGAAGAAATCCTCGAGTACTTCTTCACCGAAGACGAGTCCCTGCCTGGCCGCCCAATTGACGGCTTGCAAGGACACCTTGCGCGCGAAGTTATTCGCCGTGCGCAGGCAATGGGCCTGTAGCGAGCTAATTTACAGCTGACTCGGCTTGCGTCGTTTCTACACGTGCGTGGGGAGTGGCGGTGGTGTTGAACATCCAGTGCACTGCCCACCACGCTAGTAGCAGCGAGCCGAGTACCCACCACCAGGTGTAGAGCTGGTGGTTGCCGTCGCCCGAGAAAGCGAGCGCAACAAACACGGACGCGCCGGAGGAGAGCTGAATCATCCACAATGGGGGACGTGCAACGCCCAGCAGAGTAACAACTGAGGCGAAGTACCACGGAAGCGTCACCGAGTTAAACATAAATGCCACCTGGTAGGCCGCAGGAATACCCAGCATGGCCGCACGCCTATTGGCTCTAAACAGCCACCACATCAGCACCAGACCCAGCAACATAAATACCGTTGCAATGGTGCGCATGACATCCAGAATCTGGTTATAGGTGATGTCTTCATTAAGTGTGGTAATCAATGGCGCCAAAGTATCTGTTGCCACCGTCGGACCGGCGAGGGGATTAATCACCTTGGAATTGCCGGTAATCTCAGACAACCAACCTGAAGACGTGCCCGAAGCCCAGGTTATGAGTGCTACAACGGCGACGGTCTCAACTACTGCAACCGCACCGGAGACGACGAAAGCGGCGATCTTATTGAAGCGTTGCCCATAGTGGCGCATCATCAACCACACCACGAATGGAACAGCAATAAAGGCAGTGGCCTTGAGCGACACCGCCACCGCAATCAACGCGATACCGACGAGGTAGCGGTGATGCAGACAAGCTAGAAGCCCCACTGAGACAAGTGCGACCATGGTGGATTCATTGTGCATGCCACCGATGAGGTGCAAAATCATCACCGGGTTTGCAACACCCAACCACAACGCGAGCGTTGGGTCGCCGCCGAGTTTGCGGGCAATAAGCGGGATAGACCATGCGATGGCGGCGAAGCTCAATACTGAAATGAGCTTGTACACAAACACACCAATGGTGACGTTGTCGCCGACCAAGCGAGTAACCCCATCACCAATCCACAAGTGCAGTGGGCCATAAGGCGTGGTGGTGTTGCGCCAGTCTTGGGAGACTTCCAACAAGAATGGACCGGGATTAACCGCAGGGCCCTCGGTGTAAGGATCAAATCCGTCACGGACCATCGCGCCCTGCATGAGGTAGGAATACACGTCCCGGGAGGACAGAGGAGCTGCCAAAAGAAGTGGCAGGATCCACGTCCACATGGTCTTTTTCATGGTGGCGAACGCGTATTCATCGACCTCCGCCGGCGGCACGGGACGTGTGGCAAGGGCAAAGCGGTGAGTTGCCGGAGATTTTTCTACTCGCCCCGTGTTGCGCCGAACGCTCGCGGAGACAATGAACTTGCCCGCCAAAATCCATGCTGCAATCAGCAGAAACATGCCGACCCAAAACAACGTCATGCCAATGTTTCGGGCGTGCCCAGCTGAGAAGAAGCTGATGTTGAGTGCTTCTAAGATTCCGCCGCGGTTACGCGTAGCGCCGCCCGAATAGGAAGCGAGGGTGAGCACGATGGCGCCCATGACGCCTACTGCGAGGGCGCTAGGAAGCTTGATTGTCTTTGCTTGCTTCACCATGTGAAGTCCCTATTTTGCTCGTGCCGTGGACTTAATAGCCAAAGAACGCAGCAGGTCAGTGACATCCGAATTAACGTTCGCCTTAGCCAGGTGCGCTAATCCAGATTGGGTGAGGTTATCAATGCGCAATTCGATTTCTGCCGGCGCACCGGAGTCCTCAATCAGCTGCGCCATCTTCGACAGCACAGCGGGGTCAGCAGTGGCACCAAGATTTTCACGCAAGAACTGTGCGGCGGCAGGATCCTGCTCATCCGCGCGCTGCAGTGCGATGGCCATCAAAACCGTGCGCTTACCTTCCCGAAGATCATCGCCGGCAGGCTTGCCCGTAATCTTCGGATCACCAAAGACACCAAGCTGGTCATCACGAAGCTGGAACGCAATACCAATATCACGGCCGTATCCGCGGAAAGCTTCAACGAGTGACTGCGGTGCACCAGCGATAGCCGCACCAAGGTGAAGCGGTCGCTCGATGGTGTAAGCAGCAGTCTTGAATCGGTTGACAGAATCAGACAACTCGACCGATTCAATGGCAGCAGCTTCCAAAGAGATATCAAGCAGCTGGCCGCCGATAACCTCAGTGCGCATCTCCCGCCAAGGCTCACGGGCACGCTGGATTGCTGCTTGAGAAATGCCGGAATCCAAGAACATGTCTTCGGCCCACACCAGCGACATATCACCAATCAAAATGGCAGCGGCGCGGCCGAAGTCTTCGGAACTACCCGTCCATCCCAGTTCGCGGTGCTTTGCCTCGACTGCGCGGTGCACAGTTGGGTTGCCTCGGCGAGTATCGGAAGCATCCACAATGTCATCGTGGATGAGCGCGCAGGACTGAATGAACTCCAAGGAAGAGGCTGCACGAAGCACAGCCTGTGGGTCTTCATCACCCAGCAAGCCATCCGCTGCGACGAATCCAGCCCACGCATAGAGCGGGCGGATGCGCTTGCCGCCATCGAGGATGAAGCGCTCAAGATGTTCAATGGCTTCGGTGACTGGCTTACCGATTTTGGAGATCTGAGGTTCGCGGTCCTTCAAAAAGTCGGCGAGTTCAGCACGAACGTGCTTAGGAACGTCGGCTAAAGGAAGTTGGTGGAAAGCCTCAGAATTAGTCATGGCTTTTAGCCTACCTTTAGCAATCCTGACTTTAAGAAAGCGGTAGCTGCGTCTTCAAGATTGCAAAAGGACGTTCGTCACCGGGGTACTGATGATGACGGACTAAGTCCGTAAAACCCATAGAACGGTAGAGGCTAAAAGCACGGTTGGATTCGCCCGGAACCTCAGGTGTGGACAATAGTGCCCACTTGCCGGGCGCGTTCCATAACAGCTGTTTGAGCAACTCCCGGCCAAGTCCGTGGCCTTGCATGCGGGGGAGAACATGAATCTCTGCGACTTCGAAGTAGCTGCGAAGAATCTCCTGTTCTTCTTCGGTTGCCCCGCCTCGTTTCTGAAGCGCTAGGCGCAGTTGGCGGTCCCACCAGGAATCTGGGGTGCCAATGAAACCGTAGGCAACGGCCAACACTCCGGAAGCATCCTCGGCAATAAGTGCGGTAAATCCAGGCCGAATGATTTCACGCTGCCATGAATAAACCCGTCCATCACGGATCGCAGGGTCATAGCCCATGGCGCTGATATAGATATCCACCAAAGGTCGGGCGTTGAGCGCGAATTCTTGTGGTGAAATACGGCGGATTGTTAATGACACATCCTCCATCTAACAAAACTTTTGCCTTCAGTGGGGGAGATTGCCCCTGATAGTCCCGAATTAGTTCTTCTTTCCAGTGCCTATTTCGGTGAAAAGATTGCGGATTTTCGAAAACGTGAAACTCTATGCGCTGCAAAAACTTTTACCTTCTCGAACATGTGAACTATACTGGCGAATGAATGTACGGACGCACTCTTAATATAAGAGGCACATAAAAGAACACCGCTCCAATGGCAATCAGGAAGAAGGAGGCAAGGCAATGGCACAGGTAATTTCCGCTACAGCACGACGAGCTCAACGACAGGGTGGGCAAGGAGCTAAGCGTCAGCGTTTTCTGACTCAGGCCGCGCTTCTTCTTGCTGATGCTAAGTCGGATGCCGCGAAGGGCCGTATGGATCAAGCTTTGGAAAAGGCGTACCAGGCGGCACTGCGAACCGCTGGTGCCTGTGTTGCTGGCTCTGCGACAGTGTCTAAGCGTCGACGCCTTCCCACCTCCGCGTGGGACCGTTTGTCCCTAGTCGGGCCGGCAGAAAAAGAGTGGGCAGAGAAGTTTCGCGCCTATTCCCGCACCCGCTCCCGCCTGGCGTCCGGAATGGACCGGGAAGTCGCAGACTCCGTAGTCTTCGGGCTGATGGAACTGGCTGCCCGCTTCCTCGAGGTCTCCGAATCCGGAACTCATGACTTCGATGGAATGGGCGGACAGGCTGCTTAAGTCGGGCAGGGGTAGTCCAGTGAGGGTAACTGTTGCAAAAGGTGACGCAGGAAACTGCAGAACCGGGAACTAACCGCTTAGTGTGGGCGTTGTAGTAGATAGAACAAGAAATAATGTCACCGAATCGATAATCGGGCGCGTAAGCACCTCGGTTATACTTGAAAGAAATGCACGGTGACGGTTTGTTGACTTAGCTAAAACGTAAATTATCAGCCCGGACTAATTGGAGGAACAGTGTCTCTTTCAGAGCAAGAGCAGCGCGCACTTCGCGAAATAGAGAAGTCGCTGCTTGCTGAGGATCCCAAGTTTGGTGCCTCCGTGTCCAGTGACTCTTCATTTGTTGGCTCCGGCGGCGCAATCACTTTGCGCGGCATCGCGCTCGTCGTTGTAGGTTTGGTCATGCTCGTGGGCGGCGTTGCCCTCGCGCAGAGCAGCCTATGGTTCGTACTTTTATCTATTGCCGGCTTCCTGGTTATGTTTGGTTCAGGTATCTGGATGCTTCGCGGCTCAGGTACCGGCTCTCTTGGTTCTTCCAAGAAGGGCAAGAAATCAAAGTCAGGTCGTTCTGGCGCTGCTGACAGCAATGGCGCTGCCGGCAAGCTTGAGGAAAACTTCCGCCGCCGATTCGAAGAGCGCTAAATAGTTACAGCTCTTTAACTAACCAACAGCCCGGTCCGCATTTAGCGAGGCCGGGCTGTTGGCGTTTTGGGCTCTGGAGGTAAGTCCCCACTTTCGCCCACCCGTAGTCCCCACTTTGCCCCACCAGTCGCCCCGCAAGGTTTGCTGGTGCTGCCGATTTCCTTTTGGGTGCGAAAATGCCTGTTCGCAAGTGAGTCGCGGGGTCAGTGTGTGCTTAAGCAAGTTAATTTGTTAATGGTGCTGGAGTGGTGAGTGTTGCTGCAGGGGTGGAGGGGGATAGGTGTCAAGGTGGTTTTGGGGTATTTCCCCCACCGATTTTCTGCGCTTTGAGCTGCGAATATGATGATTTTATTGCAGTGACACGTGGCTAAAACTGTTATAGGTGGGTGAAAGTGGGGTAGAGTGGGGCGCAGCGGGTGAGAAGTGGTGAGAATCTAGCATTCACACGACTTCACATTCGTAAAGAGGAAACCGGTGTTGTTAAGCAAGGAAGGTGGAACCGGGATGTTTCTCGGAACCTACACTCCGAAACTTGATGACAAAGGTCGACTGACACTTCCAGCGAAGTTCCGTGATGAGCTTGCTGGAGGGCTGATGGTGACAAAAGGGCAGGACCACTCCTTGGCTGTGTATCCCCGTGAGGAATTCGCGGAAAGAGCACGCAAAGCAGCGGCCGTGTCTAGAACGAATCCGGAAGCGCGTGCGTTTATTCGTAACCTGGCTGCCAGCGCGGATGAGCAAAGGCCTGATGGAAGCGGTCGAATCACACTGTCGGCGGCACACCGTGAATACGCCAGTCTTTCTAAAGAGTGCGTGGTTATCGGTTCGGTTGATTTCCTTGAGATTTGGGACGCGGCCGCTTGGGCTGAATACCAGTCGCAAACTGAAGACGCCTACTCGGCAGCCGACGCGGATGACGTCCTCGGTGGCTTGTTGTAAGGCGAATGAGAACTGGAAAGAGTGCGTGTAAGGACTCTGTCCGAGGTTGATTTTCTGGTGTACTTCCCCGATATCAGAACGTCCCTCGGACAGGGCCCTATACGCACTCGAGTCATCTCAGCACCCAAGTAAGAACACATTGTCGAAATGTGAAAGTGTGCGGACAGTATCCCAATAGCCAGCAGAAAGGGGGACAAGCACGTGAGTAATGCAGATGTTAACTTCGATATCGAAGACAACCACGGGCATGTCCCCGTCATGCGTGCGCGCATGGCTGAGCTGATTGCACCGGCTGTTGAGGCAGCAGGTAGTAACGCGGTGATTGTTGATGGCACCTTGGGCGCAGGCGGACACACCGAATACTTTCTCAACACATTTCCGCAAGCACACGTTATCGGCGTTGACCGTGACGCGGCATCGTTAGCCGATGCAACTGAGCGTCTTGCCCCTTTTGCTGACCGCTTCGTGGGCGTCAATGAGCGCTTTGATGAAGTCGGTTCCGCCATCGCAGATGGTGAGGGAGAAATTTTCCAGATTGCACGGGAGCACGGCATTGCCGGCGCACTGTTTGATCTGGGTGTTTCTTCCATGCAATTGGACCAGGCAGACCGCGGTTTTGCTTATAAAGTCGATGCCCCGCTCGACATGCGCATGGATCCATCCGCTGGTATTACTGCCGCGGATGTCCTCAATACCTATTCCCATGGTGAACTTGCGCATATTTTGAAGTTCTACGGCGATGAACGTTTCGCCGGAAAGATTGCTTCCGCGGTCTTAAAAGAGCGCGATAAGCAACCATTTGATACCTCAGCCCGTCTGGTTGAGCTGTTGTACAACACCATCCCTGCGGCTACCCGCCGCACTGGTGGACACCCTGCAAAGCGCACTTTCCAAGCACTGCGCATTGAAGTCAACGGTGAACTCGAAGCTATTGAACAGGTCATTCCTGTTATTAGCACCGCATTGGCCGTTGGTGGACGCGTGGTCTTCATGAGCTACCAGTCACTGGAAGACAAGCTGGTGAAGTCCGCGTTTAGAAACCTCACTACCTCGTCCACACCAGCCGGTTTGCCAATGGATCTTCCTGGCACCGCGGCTGAATTCAAGGCCATCACGCGTGGTTCTGAAAAGGCGACGGAAGACGAGATTGCAGAAAACTCACGCGCCGCATCCGTGCGGGTGCGTGCGTTTGAACGACTAGCAGGCGAACATTCATTTATTCCACCTGGAACTGGGATAGGGGATTAATCAAATGGCAGATTCAACCACAACCAGGACAGAGAGAACCACCATGGGAACACGCACCAAGCGCGCACAGGGTTCATCCACCGATGTGATTGACCGCCCTGAGAGGACTCGCGGAAACTACACCGCGACAACTTCGGCAACCGGTACTGCAGCACCAACGCGTACGCCGCGCAAGACGCGCACCACCACTCGTGGTGAGCAGCGCACGGCAACTCGTACCGTGTCGCCAACGCGCACGACGCGTCGCGAAATCCCGCAGATTACCCCGGCCCGTAAGTCCCGTCTTGGTTCGCGTCAGGTTGTTACAGAGCGCGGTCGTCGCGTTGCGCCGATCAAGAAGGTCACTCTCTTCTCGCGCCTGTCCGCTGTGGCAATCGCCCTGTTGGTTGGTGGCGTCATCTTGGCCGTGTGGCTTTCTGGTGTGTCTACCTCACAGACTTTCCGTATTCAGCAGTTGACTTACCAGGAATCCCAGCTGGAAAACCAGCTGGAAACCCTCAACCGCGATTTGGAGCAGGTTCGTTCTTCAGCTGACGTTGCTCGTCGCGGTGCTGATGCCCGCATGGGTATCCCAACCCAGCCTGGCATTGTTGAGGTTCAAGAAGACGGCTCCGTAGAAGAGCGGCGTCCTGCAACCCAGGGCACCGAAGCCATCATCGATGTCAACGGCGAACCAGTGCGTACCGGCCAGGCAACTAGTGATCCAAGTGATACTGAGGGCGTGTCTGATGAACTCAACGCAGTTCCACAAGGACAGCAGCAGCGCATCGGCGACGTAAACGCTGATGACGCGGTTGAAAGCCGTCCAACAACTGAAGAAGAAGCTTCTGATACTCCGCTGCCTGTTGGAGAAAACCTGGATACTCCATATCAGTCTGGTGACTAAGGGATTAGCCTCCCACACCTTGGGGATTGATCCGGCTACAGTCATAAAAGAATTCAACTTCTGAAGGGACAATCTTTCAAAGCCCTGGGTTATTCCTTAACTTTCGATCATTATGAAGGCAGGTGACACACCACTGTGACTCCACCACATTCGGGTGACCCGCGTCGCCGGCGCCGAAACGAGGACGGAGAAACCCCTCGACATAATGAGGGGCGCCAAGAAAGTCGCAGTGGCCGGGGTCGCCGGCCCTCTTCCCATGCGTCTCGGGATTGGTCCACCAATGATGCTGACCAGTACCGCGCAGGTTCCTCCCGTTCCAGGACCCCATCCGATCGGGAAAATATGCGCGCTGGTGATCGCCGAGTAGGAGCGGGGCGCGCAGCTTCGCAGCGCACAACATCACAACGTGCGGCGCAACAGCAGGCGGCGGCCAAGCGTGCGGAAGCAGCACGTCCGGCGGCTGCTCCGCAGGGCGCGAAGAAGGCAGTGAAGAAGGTCCTTGCGCAGCAGCCGATGATGGCGAAGCGTCTGAACTTGATCATCAGCATTTTGCTGATCATCACTGTCGTGTTGGTGGGACGTTTGGCATGGGTCCAAGTTGTGTGGGGCCCAGACTTGGCAGCGCGCGCAGAAGCGCAGCGCACCCGGGTGTATGTGGAGCCGGCACGTCGCGGTGAAGTAGTAGACCGTGACGGCCAGCGCATTGCTTACACCATGGCAGCGCGTTCTTTGACCGTGTCCCCAACGCGTTTGCGTGATGAGTTGCGTGAGCAAGAAGAGATTGAAGCCAGCAATGAGGGCGAACTGTCTGGCATGAGCGAGGAGGAGCAGAATGAGTTTCTCGACGAGCGCCTGACGCAGCGCCTGGAAGAAATGGCAGAGGGTATCCCTGATGTCATTGAAGAATCCGGTGCGTCAACCACCAATGTGGATTCTGAGCAGATCATGGATAAGCTGCGCGCGGATACTCAGTATGAGGTGCTGGTGCGCAATGTTGATCCCGATATCGCGGTGGAGATTGCTAACACCTACCACGGCGTGGCTGCGGACCATCAAGATATCCGCCAGTATCCGAATGGTGCGATTGCTGAAAACATCATCGGCAAGGTGTCCATGGATGGCCAAGGCCAGTTTGGCTTTGAGGCTTCCGGAGACCCATTGCTTACTGGTATTGATGGCCGTTCCACCGAGGACGTATCCACCGATGGTCAGTTGATTCCGGGTACGGTCCGCGATGAGGTTGAGGCTATTGATGGCTCCAATGTTCAGCTGACTTTGGACTTGGATTTGCAGACCTATGTGCAGCAGAAGCTGGAGAAGGCTGTCGATAACTCCGGCGCCAAGATGGGCGAGGCCGTGGTGTTGGATGCGGTCACCGGTGAGGTGCTGTCCATGGCTAATACGGGCACCATCGATCCGAACAAGGACATCGAGGCGCAGCTTGCGGATGGCAAGGACTTTGAAAACCGTTCCATCTCGCACCCTTATGAGCCAGGTTCGGTGGCCAAGGTCGTGACCGCGGCAGCAGCCATTGAGGAAGGACTGACTACACCGGAAGAAGTCCACCAGGTTCCAGGTTCCATCGATGTTGCCGGTGTGACCGTTGCGGATGCGTGGCAGCATGGCGTGGAGCCGTACACCACCACGGGTATCTTCGGTAAGTCATCCAACGTCGGTACGCTGCAGATTGCAGAGCGCCTGGGCGAAGAGAAATTCGCCGAGTACTTAGAGAAGTTCGGCCTGGGCAAGACCACCGGCATTGAGCTGCCTAATGAGTCTTCGGGCTTGTTGCCGGCGCTAGAGCAGTGGTCCGGCGGTACCTTCGCTAACCTTCCTATTGGCCAGGGCATGTCCTGGACGACCTTGCAGATGGCTAGCGTCTACCAGGCTTTGGCCAATGATGGTGAGCTGGTTGAACCGCGCATTATTGACTCCATTACGGATGCCGATGGCAAGGAAGTGCCACAAGATGAGCCAGGCACCACGCAGGTTGTGTCCCCGGAGACAGCGAAGACGGTGACGGATATGTTCCGTTCGACTTTCCAGGAAGACCCAGCGTATGTCCAAAACGGTACAGCTATGGGCAATGATATTGAGGGCTATCAGCTCTCCGGCAAGACGGGCACCGCGCAGAAGGTGAATCCGGAAACCGGTGCCTATTCTGAAAGCGCGTACTGGATTACCTTCGCGGGAATTGCGCCCGCCGATGACCCACGCTTTGTGGTTGCCATCATGCTGGATGAGCCACAGTCCGGTACCAATGATGACGGTTCCGGCGGGCAGTCCGCAGCACCGCTGTTCAGTGATATTGCTTCCTGGTTGCTCAACCGTGACAACATTCCAACCTCGCCGGAAGGCAAGCGTTGGGTAATGACGCAATACTAATGAAGACAATCACAATTTCTATATTCCCCACGACTATCAAACCCATAAGGATAAGGACGCAGCTGATATGACTAAAACGCTTAAAAAGCTAGCGGAGATCGCAGGCGGTGAGGTTATTGGAGATGCTTCGGTAACGATTGATGCAATCACCTTAGATTCGCGCGCAGTGGAGTCGGAGCACCTGTTTGCTGCTGTTCCGGGCACCCGCGCACATGGCGCAGAGTTTGCCGCCCAGACTTCCGCAAAGGCAGTGCTTACCGATGCCCGCGGCGTGGAAATCCTCACCGCCTCCTCATCGGAAGCTGGTGCACCAGAAGTTGGTGCAGGGGGAGGGGCCTTTGACCGTCCGATCATTGTGATCGATGATATTCGCGCGGTGCTGGGTGAAGTCTCAGCAGAAATTTATGGGCACCCAACCAAGCAGCTGACCGTCATCGGCGTCACGGGTACTTCGGGCAAAACCACAACTACATACTTGCTAGAAACTGGTCTTCTTGCAGCAGGCTATTCCACAGGACTTATTGGCACCACTGGCACCCGCATTAATCGAGAGCCAGTAGAGACTAAGCTGACCACGCCTGAGGCACCCACCCTGCAGGAGCTTTTTGCCCGCATGGTGGAAGAAGGCGTTAGCCACGTGGTCATGGAGGTTTCCTCTCACGCACTGGAGCTGGGACGCGTCAATGGTGTGGACTTTGCCGTTGGTGGGTTTACCAACCTGTCCCAAGACCACTTGGATTTCCACCCGACGATGGAAGAATACTTTGCGGCGAAGTCAGCGCTGTTTATCGGCGAGGGCGCAGCGCGCCACTCGGTAGTCTGTATTAATGATGAGTGGGGCGAGCGCCTCGCTGACATGGTTGATGCTGCCGGTGGTCCCTTGACTGCGGTTTCTACCACCGGCGCGATTTCGCACGCAGGTGAGGAAGGCGCAGCAGCAGAAGCAGACGTGATGCTGCGTGAGCGCACCCGTGAGCTTTTGGCTCCAGGAACCGTAGTGGCATGGCAACACAGCGTTGAGACCACCGGTGAGCAGCACGTTGCACTTGAGATTAACCCTTCGCGTGACACTGAAGTGATTCAGGCCGAGCTGGCGCGTTCTTTTGATTTCCGCCTGCCATTGCCAGGAGAGTTCAACATCGCCAATGCGGCGCTAGCCGTGGGTATGGCGAGTGCCGCTGGCATTGACTTGGACATTTTCATTTCCGCGTTGACCAAGGTTGCGGTCCCTGGCCGCATGCAGCGTATCGATGAAGGTCAGGATTTCGTGGCCGTTGTTGATTACGCGCACAAGCCAGCAGCCATTGAAGCTGTTCTAGACACCCTGCGCTCCCAGCTGGAGGCAGCATCGGCCGCCTCCAGCGGCGTTGCTCCGGGAGTCGAAGCTGCTGCCGGACGTATCGGCGTCGTTGTCGGTGCAGGTGGTGACCGTGATTCTTCCAAGCGTGGACTGATGGGTGCTGCTGCAGCCAAGCGGGCGGACTTCGTGGTGGTTACTGATGACAATCCACGTACGGAAGACCCAGCACCGATTCGTGCGGCAGTGATTGCTGGCGCACGAGAAGGCGCTCAAGATTCGGGGCGTGAGGTAGAGATTATTGAAGTGGCATCGCGCGCTGAGGCCATCGATGCCGTGGTCAACTGGGCACAGACTGGTGACGCCGTCATCGTCGTGGGTAAGGGCCACGAAGTGGGGCAGCTGGTCGGGGAGACCATGCATCACTTTGATGACCGTGAAGAAGTCTCCCGCGCATTACAATCAAAGCGGGCTGCTCGTCTCAACGCCGCTGAAGACTCCAATGGGAGGCAAGAATGATTGACCTGACACTGAAAGAAATCGCCGCTATCGTCGGCGGTTCACTCGACAGCGTCGAAAACCCTGATGCGCGTGTGACCGGTTTCGTGGAATTCGATTCCCGCAAGGTCACCCCAGGCGGGCTGTTTCTGTGCTTTCCAGGCGCCAAAGTAGATGGCCATGATTATGCAGAAAAGGCCATTGAGCTAGGCGCGGTCGCTGTACTTGCCGCCCGTCCCGTTGGCGTTCCAGCCATTGTGGTTGCACCAACCGGCCGCGTTGAAGGCGATAGCGCAAATGCGGATATCTATGCCAATGATTCAGATGGTTCTGCTGCCGCTGTCGTGCGTGCACTCTCTGACTTAGCGCACCATGTGACTAAGAAGCTGACTGAAGAGCATGATCTGACCATCATCGGTGTTACTGGTTCTGCCGGTAAGACTTCTACTAAAGACTTGATTGCCACTATTTTGCGCCATGATGGTGAGACGGTGGCGCCTCCGGGCTCCTTCAACAATGAAATTGGGCATCCTTACACTGCGCTGCGCAGCGATGTGGATACCAAGTATCTCGTGGCAGAGCTATCTGCCCGCGGAATTGGCCACATCAAGCACCTGACTGAAATTGCGACCCCACGCATCGGCGTAGTGCTCAACGTTGGTAGCGCGCACCTGGGCGAGTTTGGCTCCCGCGAAAACATTGCGAAAGCAAAGGGTGAGCTGGTTGAGGCATTGCCATCGGTAGGCGATGGCGGAGTGGCTGTTTTAAACGCAGATGATCCTTTTGTCATCGCGATGGCTAAGCGCACCTCAGCGAAGGTCGTAACTTATTCTTCAGCGAATCCACCGGCTGCTGGCGCGGACTATTACGCGACTGACATCTCTTTGGACAATGTGGCGCGTCCATCCTTTACGCTGCACGCACCAGGTGCACAGCCAGTATCGGTGACTTTGCAGGTCTTCGGTGTGCACCAAGTATCCAACTCTTTGGCGGCGGCCGCCGCTGCCATCGAGGCAGGACTCTCGGTGGAAGCTGTGGCTGATTCCCTCAGCGGGCATCGCAATGCATCCGCACACCGCATGGATGTGCACACCCGCGGTGATGGAGTCACCATTATTAATGACTCCTACAATGCGAACCCTGATTCCATGCGTGCCGCTATTGCTGCATTGGGCTACACCACCTCGGGTCGCCCGGATGCCCGCTCTATTGCGGTGCTGGGTGAGATGGGCGAGTTGGGTGAGCAGGCAATTGATGCGCACTATGCCCTTGGCGCAGAACTAGCGAAGTTCCATGTTGACACCTTGATTGTTGTTGGTGATTCCAAGAACTGTGAGGCGATGGCAGACGGTGCGCACGAACGCGGTATAAATACTATGGTTAGCCAGGATATCGATGACGCTATTTGGCGCATCGAGGACGTCCTCAACACCCCACCGGCTGGGGTGGAAGACTGGTCTCAACGCGAGTTGAAAGATGTGGTCCTGGTCAAAGCTTCTAATGCGCAGCGACTCTGGTTGGTCTCTGAACGCCTGCTCAACGGCGAAGATTAAAAGGATAGTGATGAAACAATGACTCAGATTATGGCCTCCGGCATCATCAGCTTCCTTGTGGCGATCTTCTTTACCCCATGGCTTATTCGTTACTTCTCTAACGCCGGCAAAGGCCAAGAGATTCGTGAGGACGGCCCTAAGTCGCACTTGCGTAAGCGCGGTACGCCAACCATGGGTGGTTTGGCCATCCTGGCGGGTATCACCATCGCCTACATTGCCGTGAACACTTATGGTTCTATAACCGGCACCGGCGGGTTTACCATCTCCGGAATCCTGGTTCTGGGCTTGACTTTGGGCCTGGGTGCGCTGGGCTTTGCAGATGACTTCATCAAGCTGTTCAAGTCTCGCAACCTCGGGCTGAACAAGACCGCAAAGCTGGTAGGTCAGCTAGCGCTCGCGCTGGCATTTGGTCTATTGGTTCTCCAGTTCCCAGATAGCAATGGCTTAACACCTGCGACCACGCATTTGTCCTTTGTGCGCGATATCCCAACCTTTAATATCGCGATTGGGCCAACCATCATTGGCATCATCATCTTCTTGGTGTTCATGTACATCCTCATCGCCGCGTGGTCGAATGCGGTCAACCTCACCGATGGCCTGGATGGTCTCGCGGCCGGTTCCACGGCCTTTGTCATGGGTGCATACTCCATCATCACCTTCTGGCAGTTCCGTAACTCCTGCGAGGTCGGCTACGTGGCCGGTTGTTACCAGGTGCGTGACCCGCTGGATTTGGCCATTTTGGCATCGGCAGGCTTGGGCGGCACACTCGGCTTTTTGTGGTGGAATGCAGCGCCGGCAAAAATCTTCATGGGCGATACCGGCTCCTTGGCCCTTGGCGGCCTCGTCGCGGGTCTATCCGTAACCACACGTACTGAGCTGTTGATGATCATCATCGGTGCACTCTTTGTGGTGGAAGCCGCGTCTGTTGTTATTCAGATTCTGGTGTTTAAGACCACCGGCAAGCGCTTCTTCCGCATGGCACCAATTCACCACCACTTTGAAAACGGTGGCTGGCCAGAAACCGCAGTTGTTATCCGCTTCTGGTTGCTCGCAGGCATGGCAGCGATTACCGGCGTGGGTATCTTCTACGGCGAATGGCTGTTGGCTACCGGTGCAAGCATCCTTTAAGAAAGGTCTCAAAAGATTATGGATTCCACGCTGAAGCTTCCACGAAAAGTTCTGGTCGCCGGTGGCGGGGTATCAGGTCGAGGATGCGCGGCCATCCTGGCCGAGCTTGGCACCGACGTCACCGTTTCCGATGGCAACGTAGCAACTCGCAAGCAGCTTGCCGATGACCTTGGTGTCACCACCATTGCGCCGGAGGACGTGGATTTCGCTGCGTCCTCCTATGACTTGGTGGTGACCTCACCAGGTTGGCGACCAGATTCACCACTGCTGGTGGCGGCTGCGGTGGCACGCCTGGAAGTCATTGGTGACGTGGAACTAGCCTGGCGTCTTGACCGTACAGAAGTTTTCGGTCCGAAGCGCACCTGGCTGGTGGTGACTGGCACCAACGGCAAAACCACTACGACGGGAATGTTGGCTGCGATGATGCAGGCCAATGAAGCAGAAACCGGATTGCGCGCGACCGCAGCGGGCAACATTGGTGTCTCACTGTTTACCGCACTCGCGGCGGACCCACGGGTGGATGTGCTGTGCGTAGAGCTATCTTCTTTCCAGCTACATTGGTCTAACACCCTGCGCCCCAGGGTGGGCACGGTGCTGAACCTGGCTGAAGACCATATTGACTGGCACGGCAGCTTTGATGCTTATGCTCGGGACAAAGCCAAGGCTTTTCTTGGTGAAGTCGCCGTGATCGGCCAAGATGACCCACACGTGGTGCAGGCCGCGAGTGATATTCGTCCCCGCGGTATTGTCACCAGCTTTACCGCCGGTGAACCACAAGACGGGGGCGTCGGTGTGATTGATAATGACATCGTGGTGGGCAACCCACCTACTCGTCTCGCCAGCGCGCAGGGAATCGAGCCCGCGGGAATCGCGGGTGTCTTGGATGCCTGTGCCGCTGCGGCGGTGGCGCATGCGGCGGGTGCGAGCGCGGAATCGATTAGCGCTGGCTTAGCCGCCTACCGCGTGGATGCCCACCGCGGCGAAGTAGTGCATGAGGCAGATGGCGTGAAGTTTATTGATAACTCCAAAGCCACCAACCCGCATGCCGTTGAAGCAGCTCTAGCTGGGCTATCTGATGTCATTTGGATTGCCGGCGGTCAGCTCAAGGGGGCGGAAGTAGATGACTTGGTGAAAATGCACCACACCGCACTGAAAGCTGCGGTGCTGCTGGGACAAGACCGCGAGATTCTTGCTGCCGCACTCAAAGAACATGCGCCCGAACTGCCAGTGGTTCTTATTGAAGACACCGACGGCGAGGTAGCAATGCAACGCACCGTGGCAGCGGCACTTCAACACGCCGAGGCAGGAGATACCGTGCTTTTGGCACCCGCTGCGGCATCGTTGGATATGTATTCCGGAATGAGCCAGCGCGGCGACTTATTCGCACTCAACGCGCGCAAGCTAACACAAGGCGAGGAGCTTAAACAATGACGGCGACTGAGTCCCGTGCTAGCGATCCACGCCGAGGTGGGGCAAGCTCTCAGGGCGCGAAGCCTGGTGAAAATCCGCAACGCACATCCAAGATAGGCTGGCTAGCCAGCGCCAAAGCGTACATGGATTCGCGTGCCGGCCTGGACTATCTGATGCTGCGCATCATCATCTTCCTGCTTATCGGCATCGGCATTACCATGGTGTTCTCATCATCGATGGCCACCTCCTATGTGGAATCCACCGGCGTGTGGACCGAAGCAATTCGCCAAACCTTGATGGTGGTTGCCGGCCTTTTCATGTTCTGGCTAGCGCTGCGGATTAGGCCTTCGTTCGTGCGCAAACTAGTGCCGTGGTTGCTGGCGCTGTCCATTGTCTTGCTAATTGCCGTTTTGATTCCGGGCATTGGTACCGGCCGTGATGAAGTGGGCTCGCAGTCCTGGATCGTCTTAGGCCCAGCCAGTATCCAGCCTTCAGAGCTTGCCCGCGTGGCCATTGGTCTCTATGGCGCGACAGCCCTGGCGGACAAAGTACACCGCAACTTCGGTCTGCGTGATCCATTTACCATGTACTCGATTATCGCGGGCATCATGTTCGGACTCATCATCGCGCAGGGCGATATCGGCATGGGTATGTCCTTTGCCGCGGTGGTCATCTTTACCTTGTTCTTCGCTGGCGTGAACTGGGTTGTTATTGCCATGATTCTGGTGCTGGCGGTGCTATCCGCGGTTGCATTGTTCCTCGGTGGTGGCTTCCGTTCTAACCGTTTCCACACTTACTTCGATGCCTTAACCGGCAATATCGAAGACACTCAGGGCACCGGTTTCCAGGCATACCAGGGCTTCTTGTCTCTGGCTGATGGGGGACTAACCGGTGTGGGCATTGGCCAGTCGCGTGCGAAGTGGTTCTACCTGCCAGAGGCAAAGAATGACTTCGTCTTCGCCATCGTGGGCGAGGAACTGGGCCTATTTGGTGGCGCATTGGTCATCCTGCTGTTCGCACTGTTGGGCTTTTTCGGTGTGCGCACCGCGATGCGTGCACAAAACCAGTTCCAAGCACTGATGGCAGCCACCCTGACCGCTGGTGTTGTCGCGCAGGCATTCTTCAACATTGGTTACGTGGTGGGTCTTCTTCCGGTGACCGGTATTCAGCTGCCGATGATTTCTGCGGGTGGTACTTCAGCAATTATCACGATTGCCTCCATGGGCTTGTTGGCGAACGTGGCACGACATGAACCTATGCAGATTTCTGCAATGCAGAACTATGGCCGCCCACTGTTTGATCGTATCTTGAACATTCCAGAGCCAGACCCAATTGATGGTTCAGCACGTCCAGGCCGTCACTCAGCACCATCTCGTCGTGCTGCTAGTCGCAACACCGCACAGGTAACCGCTGACCGCGCCAATCAATATGGCGATGGCCGCATGCCTGAACACGAGTCAGAGCGTCGTGCCGGTGCACGCAGCGCTGCCGCCGGCCGAGGGGAGTACCGCCGGGCAGCCTCCGCAAGCGGAGATGTCCAAAGGACCCACCCGCGTCGCAGCGAAATTGGCCGCGCGCGCGATGCGGAGCGCGAAAAGCGATTCGGGCAGGCAGTAACTGATAACCGGCGTCCACGGGAGAAAAGGTAGGCTAAACGCATGAGCAACGATGTATTATCGGTCGTTATTGCAGGTGGCGGCACTGCCGGCCATATTGAACCCGCCTTGGCAGTGGGTGAGGCCTTAAAGACTCACCACGGCGCACGGATTACCGCACTAGGTACCCGCAAGGGGCTTGAAGGAGAGATCATCCCTGCCCGCGGTGTGGATTTGCGCATGATTATTCCGGTGCCAATTCCGCGTAAACCAAGCATGGATTTGGTGAAACTGCCGTTCCGCATTGCCAAGGCAGTGGGGCAGACCCGCACGGTGTTGAAAGACGTCAACGCGAAAGCAGTGTTGGGCACTGGCGGCTATGTCGCCGCACCCGCTTATTTGGCGGCAAAGTCCATGGGCTTGCCGTTTTATGTTCTGGAGTCCAATGCCAAGGCTGGAATTGCAAACAAGTTAGGCGTAAAGCTCGGTGGGGCGGGATTCAACGCAACCCATAATTCAGGCATGCCGGGTGAAGTAGTAGGCATCCCAATCCGCGCTGAATTGGGCAAAGATGAAGATGGCTCTGCTGCTGCACGCGGTCGTGAAACTTGGGGCTTTGATGATTCTAAGCCAGTTCTTCTGGTCACCGGCGGATCCCAGGGCGCGGCCTCCATCAATGCCGCAGTTGCTGAGTCACTTCCAGGGCTTCTGGAACACGTTCAAGTACTCCATGCCTATGGCCCAAAGAATGAGGCACCAGAAGCACAAGACGGTTATGTGCCGGTGCCATATATTTCAGACATGGCTGCAGCATTAGCAGTCGCTGACCTAACCGTCTGCCGCTCCGGCGCTATGACAGTTGCAGAAATCACCGCGGCATCATTGCCAGCAATCTATGTGCCACTGCCACACGGCAACGGCGAGCAAGCATTGAACTCGCAACACGTGGTGGATGCCGGCGGCGCGATACTTATTGATGATGCTGAGCTGACAGGGCAGCGCCTGACCGAAGAAGTCATGAAGATTGCCCGTGATGAAGTAGGCCGTCAGCAGATGATTGCTGCCGCACAAGACAGTGGCGCAGGCGATGTGGCTAAGCTTTTGGCCGACCGCATTGCTTCAGACGTTGCAGAAGTAGAAGAAAAGGAATCCAAATAAGTGAATAACTCCATCGACCTTTCACGCGTCCACATGATTGGCATCGGCGGCTCCGGTATGTCCGGACTCGCGCGCATTCTGCTATCCCGCGGCATGGAAGTCTCAGGCTCAGATGTCAAAGACTCCACTCCCGTGGAAGTTCTACGCACCATGGGCGCCAAGATTGCCATTGGCCACAAGAGCGGAAACCTCGACCAGCTCGGCCAAAAGCCAACCGTAGCGGTCACCTCCTTTGCAGCAATCCCGCAGGATAACCCAGAACTTGTCGCAGCACGCGAGGCTGATATTCCGGTCATCCGCCGCTCAGATCTGCTAGCAGAGCTCATGCAGGACCGCACGCAGTTGTTGCTCGCCGGTACTCACGGCAAGACTTCGACGACCTCGATGGTTGTTACTGCACTGCAGGCAGCGGGCAAGGATCCATCATTCGCCATTGGTGGTCAGCTCAACCGCGCGGGCACCAACGCCCATCACGGTAAAGACGACATCTTTGTTGCTGAGGCAGATGAGTCTGATGCATCTTTGCTGCGATACCAGCCCAACATTGCGGTGGTTACGAATATCGAGCCGGACCACTTGGACTACTTCGGCTCGCACGAGGCGTATTTCAAGGTCTTTGATGACTTCGCTGACCGCATCGATGCGGGCGGCGCACTGATTGTCTGTGCTGAAGATGACAATGCAGCCGAGCTTGGAATGCGCGCAGCACAGTATGGCGTGCGCGTGTTCGGCTACGGTTCCTCCGAAGCACTGGCAAAGCACTCTGGCATTGAAGCAGGGGCGGAAATTCTCACTGAGGCAGTAGGGCAGGAGTCCACCGCAGTGACCGTGAAGCTTCCTTCCGGCGAAGTTTCTTATGACTTGCAGATTCCAGGACACCACATGGTGCTCAACTCGGCGGCAGCATTGATTGCCGGTGAGCTTGTCGGAGCAGACCCAGCATTGCTGGCTGAAGGCTTGAGCGATTTCACTGGCGTGCGCCGCCGCTTTGAATACCGCGGCACCGCTGGTGACAACATTCGCGTCTATGACGACTACGCGCACCATCCAACTGAAGTTGCTGCTGTGCTGCGTGCTGCCCGCGACAAGGTTTCTGCTGAAGGCCAGGGCGGACGTGTTGTAGTCTGCTTCCAGCCACACCTATATTCGCGCACCATCGAATTCGCTAACGAGTTCGCGCAGGCACTGTCCTTGGCAGATTCCGTCGTGCTGCTCGATATCTATGGTGCGCGTGAAAAGCCCGTTGAAGGTGTTTCCTCACGCATCATCGCAGATGAAATTGATGACAATGTGGATGTTACCTATGAACCAGACTTCTCGGCAGCTCGGACAACGGTGGCTGAGATTGCTGGCAGCAATGACTTGGTCATGACCATGGGCGCGGGCTCAGTGACATTGCTGGCTGCAGAAATTCTGGAGGAGATCCAAGGCTAGATGAAGATTTCTTCCAAGCTCATCGCCAAGATCATCGGCATCATTATTGCGGTTGCCGTGGTCCTCGGATTGGCGGTGTATTTCATCCCCATTTTCCGCGTGACCACCGTTGAGGTCACGGGCAACTCCCACATGAGCAATGAACAGATCGAAGAAGCTGCAGGTGTTCCTGATGGTGCAAACCTGTTGCGCATCAATGCTCATGACACTGCAGCAAACGTTGCGAGCTTGCCATGGGTAGCTACCGCAACGGTGGGACGCAGCTTGCCCAACACTCTTGTTGTGGAACTCACAGAACGTGAAGTAGCTGCATTCGTCAACGCCGAGGATGGCCCGCACCTCATTGATACCAATGGACGCGAATTCATCATTGATGAACCACCAGCAGAAGCAGTGGAAATCACCGGTGAATGGGATTCCGAGAATCTCTCTGATCCTGTAGAGGTCATTGCTTCGATTCCGGAAGAGCTTCGCGCTCAGATTGCGCGCCTCGATGTCGAAGAACCTTATGTGATGCGTGTGCATATGGAAGATGGGCGTTCTATCATCTGGGGTGCCAACGAAGACAATGAGAACAAGGCTCGCGCTTTGTCTGCGGTATTGCAGATGGAGGGCGATAATTGGAATATTTCTAACCCCTCACTTGTCAGCCGACCCTGACTTCACCGTATGCTGGGAGACGAGCAAAACCGCATGTCAACAACTCTAAACCCAAGGTTGAGGGTAGCGACACGCGGCGAAATGAACCCGAAAATAACATCGGTGTCGTTAATGATGGAAACAACGCGTCGATTTCCTCGTTGACGAACCAGACATTCCACGAACGAAAGGTGCTAGCGCCTCTAATGACCACTCCAAGTAATAATCTCGCGGACATCAAGGTCGTCGGTGTCGGCGGTGGCGGAGTAAACGCCGTTAACCGCATGATTGAAGAGGGCCTCAAGGGTGTTCAGTTCATTGCTATTAACACTGACTCCCAAGCGCTGCTCTTTTCCGATGCTGACGTAAAGCTCGATATCGGCCGCGAATTGACCCGCGGTCTGGGCGCCGGTGCTAACCCGGAGGTCGGACGTACCTCCGCTGAAGACCACAAGTCCGAAATTGAAGATGCACTAGCTGGCGCAGACCTCGTCTTCGTCACCGCTGGTGAGGGTGGCGGCACCGGTACTGGTGCAGCTCCTGTCGTGGCATCCATCGCCAAGAAGCAGGGCTCTTTGACCGTCGGTGTTGTGACCAAGCCATTCCGCTTTGAAGGTAACCGTCGTACCCGCCAGGCACTCGAGGGTATCGATGCCCTGCGTGAGGTCTGTGACACCCTCATTGTTATTCCTAATGACCGCCTGTTGCAGCTGGGTGATGAGAACCTCTCCATGATGGAAGCGTTCCGTGCAGCCGATGAAGTTCTGCACAACGGTGTTCAGGGTATCTCTGACCTGATTCTTATCCCAGGTATGATCAACGTTGACTTTGCGGACGTTCGCTCTGTCATGTCCGACGCTGGTTCTGCATTGATGGGTGTTGGCTCCGCACGTGGCGAAGACCGCGTGATGCAGTCCGCAGAACAAGCAATTAACTCTCCACTGCTGGAGTCCAGCATGGAAGGCGCCAAGGGCGTTCTGCTTTCCGTTGCCGGTGGCTCCGACCTTGGTCTGCAGGAAGTTAACCAGGCAGCAATCATGGTCCAGGAGAAGGCCGACGAGGACGTTAACCTCATCTTCGGTACCATCATCGACGACAACTTGGGTGATGAAGTCCGCGTGACTATCATCGCTACTGGTTTCGACGCTGAGGCTAACCTGCAGGGCGTAAACAACAAGAAGGCTGCACCTGCACCGAAGGAAGAGCCAAAGCTGGAGTCTCGTCCAGGTTCCCTCTTTGATAACCGCGATGTCCCAGAGCGGCAGCCTGAGCCAGCGCGCGAAGAACCACGCTACGAACCACGCCACTCCCGTCCATCCGGTTCTGGTCTCTTCACCAGCCGCGAAGACGACCGTGACCGCGATCGTGACCGTGAATACGGCCGTGAGCGCGAGCCAGAGCGTGACCGTCGCCGCGCTGGTGGCGATGATCTGGATGTTCCAGACTTCATGCGCTAAATAACGCGCTAGTCTGGATGCATGCCAGTTAACGAGGAAAATTTCCGCCCCGTCCGCATGGTGTTTACCACCCGTGCCGGCGGGGCTTCGGCGTCCCCATATGACTCCTTTAATCTAGGTGACCACGTGGGCGATGACCCTGAAGCAGTAACCGCCAACCGCCAGCGTCTTGCCAAAGTCACCGGTGTCGAAGACATCGTTTGGATGGAACAGCTGCACACCAACACAGTGACCGTTGTAGATACATCTACGCAAGTACCAGTGGAAGCAACTGATGCGATTGTCACGACTGAGCCACGCTTGGGACTAGGTGTGTTGGTGGCAGACTGCGTGCCAGTGCTGTTCGCCGATACCAAGGCGCGTGTCATCGCTGCGGCCCATGCCGGTCGCATGGGTGCACGCAACGGAATTGTGGCCAATACGATTGACAAGATGGTGGAGCTCGGCGCAACACCTGCCAACATCCAAGTACTTTTGGGACCAGCCGCAGCAGGACGCAACTACGAAGTGCCGGAAGACATGGCCAATGATGTCGAAGCGCATTTGCCTGGCTCGAAGACGAGGACTACTAAAGGCACGTGGGGAGTAGACGTTCGTGCCGGACTCATTCGCCAGCTTATGGGCAAGGGCGTGACCGCTATCGAAGCAGATCCGCGTTGCACGATTGAAGATACTGACTTCTTTTCATACCGCCGCCAGGGCAAGACTGGCCGCCAAGCGGGCCTGATTTGGCTCGAGGAGGAGAAATAAATGACCGCCAGCTCTGGAGATATCCGCAGTGCTGAAGACCAAAGCAATTGTCGCCGTGAAGAATTGTCAGCAAGATTGACGTCCACCCGCGAGCTCATTGAGAAACTCGCCAAGGACGCCGGACGTGAGGATATTCCTGAACTCTTGCCGGTGACGAAGTTTCACCCTGCTGCCGATATCGCGCTACTGGCCGAACTCGGTATTGAGGATGTGGCCGAAAACCGGGAACAGGAAGCCCGCGTCAAGGCAGAAGCACTGCCGGATGTGCATTTCCATATGATTGGTCAGGTTCAAACCAAAAAGGCTAACCATGTGGCGCGGTGGGCACATTCGGTGCACTCAGTGGATACTGAAAAGCTAGCGAACGCTTTGAACCGCGGAGTAGACAATGCTGGACGCGAATCACTTCCCGTCTTCATCCAGGTCTCTTACGACGGAGACACTGCGCGTGGGGGAGTTGCCTTAGATGGGGTAGAAGAATTGGCGAAAATTATTGAAGATTTGCCTAACTTGGAGCTTCGTGGGCTGATGGTTGTACCACCACTTGATACGGATGCGAAACAAGTTTTCTCTGCGGTTCGTGGGCTGGCTGATTCACTGGGTGAGCAGCTGAAACGTCCAATGAAGTTGTCTGCCGGAATGAGTGCAGATCTCAAGGAAGCAATTGCGGCGGGAACAGATATCGTGCGTGTCGGAACCGGAATTATGGGGGCACGGCCATTAGGTTAAATGCCAACGACAAATACCCGGCATCTCAAAGGGAGTAATGAATGTCTTTTCTGGTAAAGACCAAAGAATTTTTCGGCCTCGGTGAGCCTGAGGCAGGCGTAGATGACGCTTACTATGCTGATGAGCCACGCTACGAGACCCAAGGCTCCGCGGCATACGCACCGCGCCCATCGGCTTATGCTCGCACCATTGCTGAGCCTGAATTTGAGCCGACCATTGTTGCTGTCACCGTTGTGACCTTCAATCAGGCGCAGAAGATTGGCGAGCCATTCCGCGACGGCGACGCAGTTGTCTTTGAGGTAACTGACGCTGACTTCGATGTTGCTAAGCGCTTCATCGACTTCGCAGCGGGCCTGTGCTTCGGTCTGCGCGGCAAGATGGTTAACCTGACCCGCGACTTGGACACTGACCGTCGCGTATTCGCTATCGTTCCGGAGGATGCAGTAATCCCAACTGCTGAACTCGAAGACGTAGCGGGTCTGCGTTAAACAAAGATTTAGACCTTGATAGAGATGCCAACCCCACCCTCAAAGGTGGGGTTGTGTGGGTTTTAACTACGGCTGATAGGGTTAATGCGTGACTGCATTCGGAATCATTTTGTTCTCGTTGCTAAGGCTTTACACCTTAGTGCTGATTATCCGCATTATTATTGAGATGATCCAGTCCTTCTCGCGCCAATTTAACCCGCCGCGCTGGTTCATGGTGATTGCTGAGCCACTGTTCGTGATTACGGATCCACCGGTGAAAGCGTTGCGAAGGATTGTTCCACCGATGCAAATGGGTGGGGTCGCGCTTGATCTGTCGGTGCTTGTTCTGTTCATCATTTTACAAGTCCTGCAGTTTATTGTGCAGATTGTTTTTCTGACTTAATGCCAACCTGCGAAGAGAAACCCGTTGAAACACCGACGTTTTAACTAGAATTAAGTAACCTAGTAGGTTAGATTTAGAGAAAACGTACATTTATTAAACTTCAACGCCGATGTGACTTTGTCCACTAAGGTGAAGAAGTATGAAAGTACTTCGGGTCACCGGAGTTCGACCGACTTGAAGGGGAAGAGAAGTCCATGCCACTGTCACCCGCTGACGTACACAATGTCGCATTCAGCAAGCCGCCGATTGGCAAGCGTGGCTACAACGAAGACGAGGTCGATCAGTTCCTCGATCTCGTTGAGGATGCCCTAGCCCAGCTCCAGGATGAGAACTACGAGCTGCAGAAGCAGGTCGAGGACGGTTCTGGTTCGACCAAGGCTGCTGCCGCTGCACCTGCTGTGGATGAAGCTGCTGTCCGCAAGTCAGTCGAGTCCGAACTTCGTGCAGAATACGAAAAGAAGTTGGCCGACGCTAAGGCGGAGACCACCAAGGCTAAGGATGAGGCTTCTAAGGCCAAGGCTGAAGCTACTAAGGCTAAGGAAGATGCTTCCAAGGCTAAGACCGCAGCTAAGCCAGCTGCTACTCCTGCACCTGCAGCGGATAACACCGCTGAGGTCAAGGCAGCTAAGGATGAGACCGCTAAGGTCCGCAAGGAACTCGAGGCAGTAAAGAAGGAACTTGACGCTGCTAAGAAGGAAAACTCCGATCTGAAGTCTTCCAAAGCTGCCGCTCCAGCAGCTGCGGCTGCTACCGGCGCCGCTGCAACTGGCGCTGCCGCTGCAGGTACCACTGGTCCTGCAACTCCGGAGACCCACATGCAGGCAGCTCGAATCCTGGGCCTTGCTCAGGATATGGCTGACCGTCTCTCCAACGAGGCACGTGCTGAGTCTGACTCCATGCTGACTGAGGCACGCGAAGCTGCTGAGAAGCAGTTGGCTGATGCTGAGTCCCGTTCCACCACCCAGCTGTCTGAGGCAGAGGCTCGCTCCAAGAAGCTGGTTGCTGACGCAGAGGCTAAGGCTAAGCAGACTGAGTCCGAGGCTAACTCCCGTGCAGAGGCACAGGTACGTCAGGCAGAGGACAAGGCTGCTGCTCTCGAGGCAGAGGCTACCAAGAAGCACAACGAAGTCATGACCACCATCAAGACCCAGCAGACCGCTCTTGAGAACCGCATCGCTGAGCTGCGCACCTACGAGCGCGAGTACCGCACCCGCCTGAAGACTCTGTTGCAGTCTCAGCTGGATGAGCTCGAGTCCCGTGGTTCTGCAGCACCTAATGGTGATGTTCCAAAGGGCACTAACTAATAAACGCCATGACGCCCCCGCGCTGCAGTTTCAATCTGTAGCACGGGGGTGTTTGCATTGATAGGAGATTAATGTGCTGGTCGCAGCATTAGTTCTTGCTCTTGTAGCGTTTATCGCGTTTGTTAATTACATTTTGTCCGCCGCAACATGGTCCCTCATTGTCGTCTTCGTTGCTGCCGGCGCAGGCCTGGTTCTCTTCGCCATCGACTGGTACAAGAAGTCGAAGAAATAGGGAGGCGGCACGTCTTGGCTAAGATGTGCAGAATTTGACGTTGCGTGTAAAGTAAGCAGCGTATGCAATGATCCGGCCATCACCGGGGAGTATTTCGGAAGAACGGCACGATGTCAGCGAACGCGTTTTTTATTTGTTTGCAGTGGTGCTCAGTAGAACCGAACGGGTAGGACCGAAACATCCTTCACTACCAATGAAGTGGAGCTTTTAAAGCTCAAGCAGGGTGGTACCGCGTACGAAAAGTGCGTCCCTGTAGCTCAACACATTGACGAAGTGAAGGAATTAGTAATGGACGTAGGACACGTTTACCCCAAGGTCGATATGACCGGTGGTTCATCCAAGTTCCCTGAAATGGAAACGGAAGTCCAAAAGTTTTGGGCAGATGATGACACCTTCCAGGCATCCTTAGACCAGAGCAAGGGCAACCCTGAGTACATCTTTTATGATGGCCCTCCTTTCGCGAACGGTCTGCCACACTACGGTCACTTGCTGACCGGCTACGTCAAGGACATTGTTCCGCGCTACCGCACCATGGCGGGCAACTACGTCCCACGCGTCTTTGGTTGGGACTGCCACGGCCTGCCAGCAGAGCTGGAAGCCGAAAAACAGCTCGGCATCACCGACAAGGCCCAGATCGAGGACATGGGTCTGGAGAAGTTCAATGACTACTGTGCAGAGTCGGTGCTGCGCTACTCGGATGAGTGGGAAGCATATGTCACCCGTCAGGCTCGTTGGGTAGATTTCAAAAACGGCTACAAGACGATGGACGAAAGCTACATGGAGTCCGTCATCTGGGCATTCAAGACCCTTTATGACAAGGGACTTATCTACCAGGGCTTCCGCGTACTTCCTTACTCTTGGGCTGAGCACACCCCACTGTCGAACCAGGAAACCCGCCTGGATGACTCATACAAGATGCGTCAGGACCCAACCTTGACGGTGACGTTCCCAATTACGGGCAACGCACCGGAAGAGCTGGCGGATGCAGCGTTCCTGGCATGGACCACCACGCCATGGACCCTGCCTTCTAACCTGGCTTTGGCAGTACACCCAGAGGTTGATTACGCACTGGTGCGCGTCGGCGGCGACACCGAATTCACTGGCCAGAAGTTTGTCTTGGCGGAAGCACTCGTTGGTTCCTTCGCAAAGGAACTCGGTGAAGACCATGAGGTTCTCAAGACCTTCAAGGGCGCTGAGCTTGAAGGCATCACCTACCAGCCAATCTTTGATTACTTCAAGGATCAGCCAAACGCTTTCCAGGTTCTGCTGGCTGATTACGTCACCACCGAGGACGGCACTGGTGTTGTTCACCAGGCTCCTGCTTTTGGTGAAGACGATATGGCGACCACAGCTAAGTACGGCATTGAACTGGTTATGCCAGTTGATGATGACGGCAAGTTCACCTCACAGACCCCTGAGTACGAAGGCCAGCTGGTCTTTGATGCTAACAAGGACATCATCCGTGACCTGAAGGCGAAGAACCGCGTCATCCGCCACGTCACCATCGAGCACTCCTACCCACACTCCTGGCGCTCCGGCGAGCCACTGATCTACAAGGCTTTGCCAGCATGGTTCGTTGACGTGACCAAGATCCGTGACCGCATGGTTGAGCTCAACCACAATGAGATTGAGTGGATGCCAGAGCACGTACGCGATGGCCAGTTCGGCAAGTGGCTCGAGGGCGCACGCGACTGGAACATCTCCCGTACCCGCTACTGGGGTTCCCCAATTCCAGTGTGGCTCTCTGACAATGATGAGTATCCACGCATGGATGTCTACGGTTCTCTTGATGAACTCGAAGCTGACTTCGGCGTGCGTCCACAGTCCTTGCACCGACCGCACATTGATGAACTGGTTCGTCCAAACCCAGATGATCCAACGGGCAAGTCCATGATGCGCCGTGTGCCAGATGTTCTAGACGTGTGGTTCGACTCCGGCTCCATGCCTTTCGCGCAGGTGCACTACCCATTTGAGAACAAGGAATGGTTTGATACTCACTCACCATCCGACTTCATCGTGGAGTACATCGGCCAGACTCGTGGCTGGTTCTACCTGCTGCATGTCCTGTCTACCGCACTCTTTGATCGCCCAGCGTTCAAGAAGGTTGTCGCACACGGAATCGTGTTGGGTGATGACGGGTTGAAGATGTCCAAGTCTAAGGGCAACTACCCGAACGTCAATGAGGTCTTCGACCGTGATGGCTCTGACGCTATGCGTTGGTTCCTGATGTCCTCGCCAATTCTGCGTGGCGGCAACTTGATTGTCACCGAGCAGGGCATCCGCGATGGCGTGCGTCAGGCGCTGTTGCCAATCTGGAACGCATACACCTTCTTGAACCTGTACGCCTCGGAAGATGCGAAGTTCGACACCAGCTCTGAGAACGTGCTGGACCGCTACATCCTGGCCAAGACCCACGACTTGGTCAAGAACGTGGATGAAGCTTTGGCGAACACGGATATCTCCACTGCAACCAATCAGGTCCGTCTGTTCGCAGACGCGTTGACCAACTGGTACGTGCGCCGTTCCCGTGACCGTTTCTGGGAAGGCCAGGAAGCACACCCAGAGGCATTCAACACCCTCTACACCGTGCTTCACACCGTTTCCCGTGCAGTCGCGCCATTGCTGCCACACATCTCTGAGGTCATCTACCGTGGTCTCACCGGTGAGCGTTCTGTGCACCTGACTGCGTTCCCTAAGGCTGAGGATTACCCAGCGGATGCTGCGCTGGTAGAAGCAATGGACACCACCCGCGCGGTGGCATCCGCTGCAAGCTCTGTGCGTAAGTCCAACAAGCTGCGTAACCGTTTGCCACTGCCAGGTCTGACCGTTGCAGTGACAGACTCTGCTCAGCTGGATCCGTTCAAGGACATCATCCGCGATGAGGTCAACGTCAAGGAAGTTTCCCTGACTGATGATGTTGACTCGGTTGGCACCTTCGAGGTTGTCTGCAACGCTAAGGTTGCTGGTCCTCGTCTGGGCAAAGATGTGCAGCGTGCAATCAAGAACCTGAAGGCTGGCAACTACACCCGTGATGGTGAAAACGTCGTGGTTGATGGTGACATCACCTTGAGCCCAGAAGAGTACACCGAGCGTCTGCAGGCAGCGGATCCAAAGTCCACCGCACGCATCGATGGTCTGGATGGCTTGGTTGTATTGAACACCGAGGTCACCGAAGAGCTCGAGGCTGAAGGTTGGGCAGCGGATGTTATCCGTGGTCTGCAGGATGCACGTAAGGCCTCTGGCTTTGAGGTCTCCGACCGCATCAGTGTTGTTCTGTCTGTTCCAGCGGATAAGAATGACTGGGCTTCTCGCCACGCTGACCACATCGCGGCGGAGACTCTGGCGACCGACTTCCAGGTCACCACTGAGGCTCTTGACAGTGAGACCCATGAGGTTATTTCCGGCGTAACCGCACAGGTGGCTAAGAACTAGTCTTGACCTTGACACGGTGTCAGGCTGTGTCATGGAGGAATGAATTCTTCCACACGCCTGCGCCGTGCCCTGGCAATGGGCACCAACCCACAGTACGGCGACCTACCTATGCTCATTGAGCAGCTGGGTAGTGAGCCGGACTTCTTCGTCCGTGACATGTTGACCTGGGCTTTAACCAGGCATCCACAGGATGAGGTTTATCCACTCTTGGTGCGTGTACTGGATAACCCCCGTGCGCGCGCCCAAGCCCTGCACACTTTGTCCAAGCTTGGGCATCCGGATACCTGGGCTGTTATTACTCCCGCATTGCTTCATGATGACGATGTTGCAGTGCGTACTACCGCATGGCGGGTGGCGGTGGCTTCAGTTCCAGAGGCAGAAGTCGATGATCTCATCGCCGAACTCATTGGGGAGCTGGGGCGGGGAGAGGTGGAGACCCAGCGCAGCCTAAGCCGGGCACTGGCAATCTTCGGCCCACTCGCGCGTGATCGCGTCCAGCTCGTAGCGCATCACGCCCAGCACGCTTTGGCGCTTATCGATGATCCAGATGGGGAAGACCACACCCATCTAGAGTTTGCGCGTAAGGTTGCGGCGCTAGGAATTGATAGCGCAGACTAAGACCATGCGAATCGGAGAGATGGCTGAGACAACGGGCGTGAGCGCTCGCATGCTCCGGTATTACGAAAAGCTCGGCCTCATTGAACCAGGTGCCCGCACAAGTGCTGGCTATCGCATCTATGATGATGCGGACTTGGAAAGAGTCTTCCACATTGAAGGATTACGTGGCTTGGGACTAAGTCTGACCGAGGTGAAAAGTGCACTCGAAGACGGCGACCACCGCATTGCAGAGGTCATTGATGAGCTCATTGCGGAATCGCGGGCCCGGTTGCGTGAGGAAAAGCGCCTCTTTGAGCAGTTGCTGGCGGTTAGAAGATCTGATGTCACTGACTGGCGTGCAGCACTCAACGTCATGAATTTGCTGAAGAACCTGCGTTCCCATGACCCCGCTGCACGCCAAGATTCCGCGCTGCGTTTGGCACCTGCAGCCCATCCGCGCATGGTGGCGCGTTCTGCGATAGCCGAAAAGGACCTCAATGTTGCAGGTGCGCTGTCCTGGTCAATGCTGCAAGCTGGCGACGTAGCCCTTGAAGAAGTATCACGGGCTTTGGCCTCCGCAGACAAGGACGTTCGCATGCGTGCGGTGCGAATCCTTGCTGAGGCAGCTGCGAGGACAACTGCGGGGACGAAGCAGTCGGAGCGGAGTGAGGAAATCTTCGAGCATCTGCGCGGTGCACTGGATGATGAAGACGCAGAGATCCGAGCAGTCGCAGCACTATCTTTAGGCGAGCGCGGCGGGCTAGTTGCTTTTGATGAACTGCTTCAGATGATTGTGGACGGTGATCATGACGTGCAAGCCTCTGAAGTACTTGCGCAATCTCCGAGCTGGCACGAAGCAGCACTGGACACGATTGGTGCGTTGTTAAAAGACAACAAAACCCAGGAACAACGTGCGCGCTTGGTCCAAGCGCTCGCAGAGTTCGATGACTCAGATGAATTGCTGTTGGAACTCCTTGATGACCCCACCCCCGTGGTGGCGCTGACCGCCAAGGCTATTGTGCGCACACGGGGTAATATGCCCTGATGTGAATGCGGATGGTCAAGTAAACACAAGCGCTGCGGCAAAAGGGCTCGCTGCGCCCGCGGTAATGGCGGTGTCAGGTGCTTCGTTGTATGCCGGCGCGGCCATCGCGGTGGGCTTGTTTGAAAACTTTTCACCCGTCATTGTGGCTTGGTTTCGTGTCGCCGCAGCCGGCGTCATCCTGCTGATTCTCAACCGCCCAAAGCTGCGCGCTTTTGGTGGTGTAGCCGGGCGCAATGCCGCTATTTATGGCGTGATGACCATGGCCATGAATATGGCCTTCTACCAGTCACTCAACCATATTCCGATGGGCACCGCGGTCGCCATTGAGTTCCTCGGCCCTGTTGTTGTGGCAGCGTGGGGATCGCGCCGGGCACGCGACTGGATTGCGTTATTCTTTGCCGCCGCCGGTGTGCTGGTTATCTCGGGCGCAACCTGGTCCGATAACGCAGTCGGCATCATATGGGCATTGGCCGCAGGATTGTTCTGGGCCGGCTACATCGTCATCTCCAGCCACATTGCTGCGGATAAAGAAAACTCACGCGCATCCATGGCCGTCGGCTTTTCCTATGCCGGGCTCTTAGCGCTCCCAGTCATGATTTTGATCTGGCCTGATGACCCGGGTCTTCCCGGCATCACGGTGCTGGGACTGGCTGCCGGTCTGGGTCTGTTGTCCGCAGCCATTCCATACAGCCTGGACCAGGTGGTACTGCGCATGGCAGGCTCGAGCTACTTCGCCTTGCTGCAAGCAATCCTGCCCGTTGTCGCCGCCGTCGTTGGTGCACTCGCGCTGGGGCAGTGGCTCACCACCGCTGAGATCATCGGCATTGTCTTAATCATCATCGCGGTGGGGATGCGGCGAAATTAAGCGTCAGGGGCACACAGAAACACCGAAGCCGTGAAGGCGTCCGGCAGTAGACGTCTTCGCGGCTTTAGCTGTGCACCGACTTAGCTTGTGCGGTGTTAGCGCGCAAGCAGCTTATCCAAGGTGGCTTCGGAGCCAACCTCATGCAGGCTGCGCAGGGCATCGGCGTAGACGGTGGTGAACTCCTCATTATCCACGAGGTCGCCGAAGACTTCGCGGTCGCGGATAAATGCCAGGATATCCTCGCGGTTCTTTGACGCGTTTTCCTTCAGTCGGTTCGCCATGCGGTCATTGATGTTGATGTCCTGGCCCTGCTCATCAACGCCTTCGGCATAGCGTGCCCAGGAAGCGACGATGGCAGCAGACAAGGTCACTGGCGCGTTTCCGGATTCTAGGTTCTCACGCACGACCGGCAGCAGCCACTTCGGGATGCGGTCAGAAGACTCAGCACATAAACGCGCCACGGTGTCCTTGATAGCGGCGTTGCCGAAACGGGCAATTAGCTGGTGGCGGTAGGCATCCAAGTCCACGCCCGGCAGTGGGCGAAGAGACGGCGTGCCTTCTTGTTCCATGTACGCCAGCAGGAAATCAGCAAAACGCTGATCCGCCATGACATCGTGGACCAAACGGTGCCCGGCCAGATAGCCGAAGTAACACAAGCCCTGGTGCGAGGCGTTGAGAAGACGGAGCTTCATCAGCTCATAAGGCACAACATCATCAACGAGTTCCACCCCGACCTTGTCATAAGCAGGGCGCCCAGCAGCAAACTTATCCTCTAGTACCCACTGGGTGAAGTCCTCACAGACCACTGGCCAGGCATCGGCGTAGTCCAACTCCGCGCGGTCATCATCGGTAGTTTCCGGGGTGATGCGATCCACCATGGAGTTCGGGAAAGGTACTTCCTGATCAATCCACGCGGCCAACTCGGCATCGATAGCCTTGGCAAAAGACAAGAACATGCGGTGCGCCATTTCGCCGTTGCCTTGGATATTGTCACAAGACATCACGGTAAACGGCACGGTGCCGGCATCGCGGCGGGCAATGAGTGCGGCAGTAATCAGGCCGTAGAAGGTACGCAAGGAATCCGTCTTGTCTTCCTTCAAATCCGCGATATCGGCAGCAACCTGTGGGTTGTCCAGGTTGAACTCACCACGCACGTGCTCAAAGTTGTAGCCTCCCTCGGTGACGGTGAGGGAAACAATCTTGATGGAAGCATCGGCAAGCACTGCGACTGTGGCCGCCGGATCATCTGGGGCATAGAGATAATCAACAATGGAGCCAATCACGCGGGAATAGTGCTGGCCATCGGGAGTTTTCTCCGTCAACGTGTACAGGCAATCCTGGCCCTTGAGAGCATCACGCATGCGTACATCCGAGGGCATGACGCCGACGCCGATGATGCCAAAGTCCATGGCCTCACCGTTTCGCATGAGCTTATCGATGTACAGCGCCTGGTGCGCGCGGTGGAAACCACCGACACCGAAGTGCACGATACCTGCGGTGATTGCTTCGCGGTCATACTCGGGTCCCTCGACAGGGAGGGAAGCAAGGGTGTCCTGGTTAAGCTGGGTTTTGGTCTGAATTGTAGACATTGAAGTTTAGACTCCTTCAGGAACTTCGGTGAGAGATTTAACTGCTGGCACGCCATCAAAGCCGGGCTGGGTGCCGCGCAGGCTGTGCGCCATGAAAGCTGCCGCGATGAACAAGCCGATGAAAATCAGAATCAGGCCGGTCGCGCCAACTAGAGGGTAGAAGATAGCCACCAACGCTGGACCAGCAGCGACTGCGCCGCCCACGCCCAAGTTATAAGCAGCCATTGCTGCACCAGGGCGCTCTGGCTTGAGCGATACCGCGATGGGTGACAGCGGAACAAAGCCCGCGAGGGAGACGCCAAAGAGTGCACCGCAAGCCAGGGTGAGGGCAAAGCCCACGCCATCTGGCAATCCCGTGCCAACGGAGATCATTGGCACGAAGTAGACCATGGCGAGTGTGACCGCACAGGCGATAGCACCAGCCCACACGGTGGTCTTGGACCAGCCGAACTTGTCACCAATGCGACCGTAGAAGGGGTTGAAGGGCAGGTTGACTGCATAAATAACAGTGGTCAGGATGAGGAACCATGCCAGTGGCCAGTCCAGACGCTCCGTGAAGTAGGCGGGGAAGAACACGGCCATGGCGTAGGTCGGAATGGAATTGATGGTGCGGATATAGACCACAAAGCGGGCGCGGCGGTCTTGGATGAGCAGCTTGAAGGAAGCGCCCAAGGTGGCGGATACGTCATCGGCATTGTCCACCAGTGGTGCGCGGCCGATGCGCTCTTTGACACCGATGAGCGCGCACGCTGCGCCGATGATGACCAGAACGAGGGAAACCCAAAGAGTTTCATAGAAATCCAGGTCGAACCAGGACATGGAAATGGTGGCGGTTAGCGCACCGAGGGTTGGCAGACCCGTGGAGAATGCAACGTAGAACCAACCAGTACCGGTACCGAGCTTGTCCGCCGGGGAGACCGCGGTAATCCACACCAGGAAGCCATAAGCAAAGAGTGGATAGCCAAAGCCACGCAAACCGTAGCTTAAGAAGATAAGCGTGGTGGAGCTGGTAGTCAGGGCGAACAACAAGAATGCGAGCTCAAAGACCACCCAGATGCCCGCGCCGAGCATCATCACCCGGCGTGGGCCCCAGAGATCAGACAGCGCTGCGGCGAAGAATGCAGCGATGGCAACTGCCACACCGTAGACCGTGACCAGCAGGCCGGCGCGGGAAACAGTGAAGCCGTGTTCAGAGGAAAGGAAGGGCTCGAGGATGTTGGTTTCCACACCATCGCCAATCATGAAGATGGCGAGGCCGATGAAGCCCCAGATTAAGGGCCGCGGAATACCAAGTCTTTCTACTAACGGTTCGTGTGACATGTAATAGACTCCGTTTCAGTAAAGGGCACCGTCACATTCTGTGATGCAGACCAAACTAACATGGATTTAACAAAAAGATGTTATAAATAACAGAACGGATGTTAAAATTCACAGAAAACGTGAGAAGAGTAGAGGTGAATTGATGGCGAGCCAAGCAGAAATCCGGCGCGCGGACATCTTGGACACTGTTCGACATTCCGGGCATGCCCGGGTCGATGAACTGGCGGAACGCTTCGATGTCAGCGTGATGACCATTCACCGCGATCTGGATTTCCTGGCTGAAGAAGGCCAGATTGAGCGTGTGCGCGGCGGCGCGAAATTTATCGAGCCAGAATTTTCTGAAACCAACGTAGAAACCCGCCGCGAGACCAATGTGGATGTTAAAAAGAAGTTAGCTTCTTATGTTGCGACGTTAGTATCAACAGGGGACATCGTGGCGCTGGATGATTCCACGACGGTGGAATACTGCGTTCCTAATGTGTTGTCCGCTGGCACCGTTGGAATCATCACTCATTCATTAAAAGTGCTCAACGTGGTCTCAGCGCACGCGCCGGAGGTGGCTCTCACTGGTGCGGGTGGCCGCTACTGCGTGGAGACAGATTCCTTCCTCGGCCAGGCCACCTGCAATGCGGTGGAAAGGCTCAACGCCACGGTGTCGATTGTGTCCACCACCTGTATCAACGCAGCGGGAATCTATCACCCTGATGAGGATGCTGCGATTACCAAGTCTGCTTTTGTTCGCCTGGGTACCCGCAAAATTTTGGTGTCTGATTCTTCGAAGTTCGACAACGTCGGCATGCACTTCGTCGCGCGTTTGAGCGAGTTTGATGACATAGTCATGGACAACAACCTCGATGATGATGAGCGCGAGCTGCTGGAGAAAACCGGCGCTAGACTCCACCTTGTTGACACTGCCCAGCCGACACCGACCCTGCAACCGCCGGCCGTTTTGAAATAGATTTAAGTGAGATTCCACTATGACTTATGTTCTTGGCATTGATTCCTCCACGCAGTCGTGCAAGGCGGTGCTTGTTGATGCCGCCTCGGGGGAGATTGTTGATCAAGCTCGCGCCAGCCACCCAGGCGGAACCCAAGTTGACCCGGCGCGCTGGATTGAGGCGCTGGATGAAGCAACCGCAGGGTTGTTGGAGAAAGCTGATGCTGTAGCAGTCGCTGGTCAGCAGCATGGCATGGTGACGCTGGATGAGAATGACAACACCGTGCGTGATGCGATGTTGTGGAATGACGTCTCTTCAGCGGATGCCGCGGTGGAATTAGTGGAAGAACTTGGCGGTGCGCACAAGACTGTGGAGCTAACTGGCTCTGTGCTAGTTGCGTCTTTTACTGCGACGAAGCTGCGCTGGCTACGCGATAATGAACCGGAGAACGTCAAGAAGGTCTCGAAAGTTGTGCTGCCGCATGACTATCTCACCTGGCATTTGGGTGGCCGGGAGGAGTTCACCACTGATCATGGTGATGCTTCTGGCACTGGCTATTACTCCACGCGTGAACGCCGCTTCATGCCTGAGCTCGCGGAACAGTTCTTAGGCCATAGCGTGCAACTGCCACGTATTGCCGAGCCCAATGAGATTGTTGGCCGCACTGCCTCGGGCGCTGCAATCGCGGCTGGTACTGGCGATAACATGGCGGCGGCGCTGGGCTTGGACCTGCAACCGGGGGATGTCTGCGTCTCCGTCGGTACCTCGGGCGTGGCCAGCGCGTGGAGTGAGCACAGCGTGCATGACGACAACGGTCTGGTTACCGGATTTTCTGATGCTACAGGCGCATATCTTCCGCTTGCGTGCACGCTCAACGGCGCGAAAGTGCTGGATTTTGCAGCCAACCTCTTGGGTGTTGATCACAAGGGGCTGTCGGAGATGGCCCTGGCGGGGAAGTCCTCGGTAACACTACTTCCTTATTTCGATGGCGAGCGCACCCCGAACCGGCCGCAGGCAACAGGTCTTTTGACGGGGCTTCGCACCGATACCACGCGGGAAGATTTTGCTCGCGGTGTGGTGGAAGGTTTGCTGTGCTCCATGCTTGATGCCATCGAGGCAGTAGAAAAGGCGATGGGGCACAAGGCTAAACGCGTGCTGCTTACCGGTGGTGCTGCGCGCAGCGAAGCCATGCAACTGCTCGCCCCAAGTATTTTCGGTGTGGAAGTGGCTTTGCCTGCACCGAGCGAATACGTCGCGCTGGGCGCAGCACGCCAAGCCGCGTGGGCACTGTCCGGTGCGGACAAACCACCGCAATGGAATGTTGCTGGCACCACCACCTACCGCGGTGAAGGCAACCCAGAAACCGTGGCGCGCTATCAACAAATTAGGGATTTGACCGCAAACTTCTAGACTTGTGGGTATGCAACGTTGGGTTCTTCACATTGATATGGATGCGTTCTTCGCATCGTGTGAGCAGCTGACCCGGCCTACCTTGATGGGCCGACCAGTCTTGGTCGGCGGCATGTCCGGCCGCGGTGTTGTGGCCGGCGCTTCCTACGAAGCACGCAAGTACGGCGCACATTCGGCCATGCCCATGTATCGTGCGCAGCAACTCATTGGGCCCAAAGCAGTAGTGGTCAGCCCACGTTTTGAGGTCTACCGCCTAGCCTCGCAGCGGGTATTTAAGTTCATTGAGTCCCGCGTGGACTTAGTTGAACAGCTCAGCATTGATGAGGCCTACATGGAACCGGCCGAACTCATCGGTGCCACTGCAGAAGAAGTTGAAGCTTGGGCGCATGAGCTGCGCGCTGCCATTAGGGATATCGTGGGACTGCCTGCTTCGATTGGTGCTGGTTCTGGCAAGCAGTTTGCCAAGATTGGCTCCGGGCAAGCCAAGCCCGATGGCGCTTATGTGATCCCTGTGGAAAAACAGGAAGCCATGCTGCATCCACTCGACGTGGATGAGCTGTGGGGTGTTGGTCCAGTGACCGCCACCAAGCTGCATTCTATTGGAGTCAAGACCATTGGCGATTTGGCGGCGTTGAGCCAACGCGAAGTTGAAATTACCCTGGGCAGCACCATCGGTCCAGCACTGTGGATGATGGCCCGCGGGGTGGATGACCGCCCGGTTGCACCGCGTGCGGAATCCAAGCAAGTCTCAGCAGAACACACCTACCCGGAAGACCTCACCACGAAAGAAACCGTGGATGCCGCTCTCGAGCGTGCCCTAAGCGGTGCTCACAACCGCCTGCTCAAAGACGGACGCGGTGCGCGTACCGTCACGGTAAAAATGCGCATGGCCGATTTTCATAGTGAAACCAGGTCTTTAACACTTGCCTATGCCACCGATGACATTGCGACACTCCGCAAGGCCATGCAGTCCCTGGCGCGCTATCCAGCCGAACTTGGTCCCATTCGGCTAGTTGGCGTTGGCTTTTCCGGTTTGGAGTTAGAACGCCAAGACGTGCTCTTCCCGGAACTCGACCAAGCCGTGATCAGCACGGAAACCACGTTTGAAGAAGAACCCACTCCGAGAAAACGCACCTGGTACGCCACCCAAGACGTGTTCCACCCTGACTATGGCCACGGTTGGATTCAAGGCACCGGGCACGGCTTTGTCAGCGTGCGCTTTGAAACCCGCGCCACCGGGCCTGGCCCCTTCAAGTCTTTTGATGCCGATGATGAGCAACTGCAGCCCGCCGACCCCGTGGATTCTTTGGCATGGGACTTGGACTTAGCGGAGCAGGATTAGTACAAGACTAGGTCAGAACTAGAGCAGATCGGCTACATCAGTGCCCGTAGCTAGGGCAGCGAGTAGCACCATGCGAGCCTGCCCGGCACGCAACGTGCCGGTGCCCAATGCGCCGTTGCGCGCAAGGGTGGCGCCGCCGCCGCTGCCGCCATAAGCCAACGACACTGAGCCTTCTGGAACACGTGTGGTGATTAGAACCGGGATGCCGGCCTCTAACGCGTCGGCTACTCCTTCACCCATTTGTGAGCCCATGTTGCCGGAACCCATGGCTTCCACAATGATTCCGCCAACACCGGAAGCGACCGCGGCATCGACCATGGTCCGCGACGCGCCGGGCCAGGCAGAAACGATGACCACGTCATTGCCCGCCAGGGGAGTCAAGGCCAGCGTCGGGCGTTTCCTAATTGGAGTGGGCACCGCAGTGAAAGCTTCCAACGATGACGTGTGGGACTTGAATGCGCCACGCGCCGGAACGGTCAGTCCGCCAAAGCGGATGCTCACGCCCGGCGCGCCGGTGGCGGCATACGCAATGGCATCTGCCAAGTTTTGCGGCCCGTCTGAATCAGGGTGGTCAAAAGACCGCTGCGCGCCGGTAATAACAACCGGCTTTTCTCCAGTGTGGAAAAGCTCCAGTGCCATAGCGGTGTCCTCCATGGAATCCGTGCCGTGGGTGATGACGATGCCGGCGATGGAGGTATCAGCAAGCAATGCGTGCACCCGCTGCAACAAGTCATCTAAGTCCGGCAAAGTCAGCGAAGAAGAATCCAAGCGCACCGATTCAATAGCGCGCGTATCCACTTGTGGTGCCGCAGGCAAAGAAAGTGCTGCGTCAACCAATTCGGCTGCGGAGACCGTGGGGACAAGCGCGCCATGTTCATCGAGCGTGCACGCAATCGTGCCGCCGGTAGCAACTACTGCAATCGTTTTAGACATAAAGCAAGCTTAAATCAAAGCCGTAAAGAGGTTGGGCAAAAGTTTGAAGAAACCCTGTGAATTAAGGCGCAGGTTCTTATATCGCGCAAGGTGGCCGGTAGGATTGGCAAAGAATAAATTCGTTGAAGGAGATTAGTTGATTTTTCGTAAACTGACCGCCGGCTTCCTAGCCGCCACCGCTGCAACCGCATTGGTCGCGTGCTCCTCTGATTCAGAATCAGAGTCTGGAGACTCCGCAGACACCGCAGCAGCCCCAGAAACCCAGGCTGAAGAAACCTCAGATGCGCCAGCATCTTCTGAGCTGCCAACCGCAACGGACCTCAACGCCATCTTGGCCACCGCAACTGACTCCGCTGCCTCCGAAGAAGACAAGGTCAAGACCGTTCAGGGCGGCGAAACCGCCCCTGAGCTGTTTGAAACCATGGCATCTTCCAAGGCTGAATCAGGCGCCAACTTTGAGGTAGTAGACCCAGTTATTCCTGGCTACTCCCCAGACTCAGTACTGGCAACCGTGAACTTCACCGTTCCCGAAGAGCCATCCCAGACCGCTGAGAACGTTGAGTTCGTCTTCGAAGAAGGCACCTGGAAGCTGTCCCAGTCCTGGGCCTGCACCCTGATTACCAACACCGTAACCCCAGACCAGGTTCCAGAAATGTGTACTGACGGAACCGTTGATACCGGGGCCAACGAAGTCACTCAGTAGGACGTAGTCCTTCACTCAGCCCAGCGCTTGGGAGTTAATTAAGACTCTTGAGTTGCTGGGCTGAACTGCATCCGCGTGTTAGTTGATTGCAACACGCGGATTTCTGAATCCTGGGTGCCATAGGTAACGCGGGTGGCAATGTCGATGTTGCCGGAGGTAGGAAGCGGCTGCGAGAAATCAATAGTCAGATTGCCAGAAGAACGGGTTTCGGTGTCCATGACTTCCAGTTCGCCGCCGTCTTCCATGGACAAAGCGCCCAAGGCAGGGCGTTGGCTGATATCCAGGGACAACTCCGCACCGGTCTCAGTGAGATTTTCCAAGGTGTAGGTGGTGGTCTGCAGCAACGTGGAGTCACCGGAGGTGCGGGAATCCAAGGTCCAGACGGCACCTTCACCGATTTCTTCATCAGGGAAGACAATCGGCATTGAAGTTAATTCCACAATCGCTTGTTCCAGGATGGAACGGGCATCATCATTTGCGGCCTGTGGGGCGGCCAAACGCAGGGAGGAAACCTGGCCGGCATCATCGGCGCGCCAGCCGAACTGGAAACCATCGCCGGATTCCACATTGAGTGCATCAGTGCCGCTATAAGTCGGGTTGCTCAACGTCATAAAAGCATTACGCGTGGCCGGGGTTTGCTCCGGATCATCACTTGCTTCGGAAACTTCAGCATTCAGATCAAAAGAGGTGGTGGATTCTTCCGGGGCGCTGGACTCAAAATCAGTCGGGGCATTGGCGTCCACAACATCTTGGGCAAAACCTTCGGTGAGCTCAAACTTCAAGTCTTGCTCAGAATCAATATCGTCAAAGGTCAACACCCGCTTGTCGCCAGAACCGGCGTCTTCTACAGTCACGCGCGCGGCGTCGACTGGAGCCGCTACTGCTTGCTCTACTGCAGGACCTGGAGGCTCATAGCTGCAACCGGTCAAAACTAACGCAAGGGCAACAATGGAGGCTTTCACACGCATGCATTCAAACCTACCGGATGGCTGCCTCTACAATGGTTTAGGTGCGCTCAATTGTGAAGATGATGGCAGTGATAGTTATTGCCGTTGCAGTGATAGACCAGGCCGTTAAACAGCTCATGCTGAACTGGCTCAACCCAGGTGAAGCCGTCCCCGTTATTGGAGATTGGTTCAGGTTCTATCTCTTATTCAATCCCGGCGCCGCCTTCTCCATGGGCGGAGAGGGATCGACCTGGCTATTTACCACCATCCAGTTGGCCTTTGTCATTGGTGTAGCCATTACTGCACCGCGAATGAAAGACCGCTGGGAAGCCGTCGGGCTAGCTTTGCTTGCCGGTGGTGCGTTGGGCAACCTGACGGACCGGCTGTTTCGGGAACCAGGCTTTTGGTTCGGGCATGTCGTGGACTATATTTCCGTTGGAAACTTTGCCGTATTCAATATCGCGGATGCCTCTATTACGGTAGGTGTCATTGTATTTATTCTTGCCATGCTGACGGAGGAAAGGAGGGCGAAAAATGAACAGGGAAGTACGGACTCTGCCGGTACCGGAGGGGAATGAGGGGCTGCGCGTTGATGCAGCCTTGGCCAAGATGTTGGGGTTATCCCGCACCGTCGCGGCCGACTTGTGCGCGGAAGGCGCAGTGCTTGTCGATGGATCGGCGGTAGCCAAATCCGACCGCCTCGCCTCCGGAAGCTGGGTAGAAGTTACTCTGCCGGAGCCGGCAGCACCCCTTATTCCTAAAGAGGAACTGGTGGAAGGAATGGACGTGGTCTATTCCGATGATGACATCATTGCCGTCAACAAACCTGTGGGTGTGGCAGCGCATCCCTCCGTGGGTTGGGATGGTCCAACGGTAGTCGGTGGACTGGCCGCGGCAGGTTATAGAATTTCAAACTCGGGTCCGCCAGAGCGCAAAGGCATTGTGCATCGCCTTGATGTCGGTACATCGGGTGTGATGGTGGTGGCTTCTTCGGAGCGTGCCTATACCGCGCTGAAGCATGCGTTTAAGGTGCGTACCGTGCATAAGACCTACCACGCGCTGGTGCAGGGCTTGCCCGATCCGATTGAGGGCACCGTGGATGCGCCCATTGGCCGCCATCCCTCATCCGGTTGGAAGTTCGCAGTGACCGAAGATGGCAAGAATGCGATTACGCACTACAGCCTGTTGGAAGCTTTCCGCGAAGCATCGCTTCTCGATGTCCACTTGGAAACCGGACGCACCCACCAAATCCGCGTGCACATGTCGGCCATTGGCCATCCTTGCTGCGGTGACCCGATGTATGGCTCAGACCCTAATCTGTCCAAGCGCCTAGGGCTCATCCGCCAATGGCTACATGCGGTCAAGCTTGGCTTTGAACACCCCGGTACAGGCCGGTGGATCGAGATTGAAACCGAATATCCAGCTGACCTGCAACACGCCTTGGACGTCCTTCGTGGATAAGGATTACCGGCCGCCCCGCCGCAGGCCACGCACTAACGCGCGCGAGACCGCGTGGCAGCAGACTGTGCAAAACCAGCCTGTGGGCAACCGTGACCGGCGTAGCCAGCCTGCACAGGCTGCACAAGTGGTGCGCCGGCATCCACCTCATATTTATCGCCGTCGGCGCGCAGCCGCCATCGGCATCTTCGTGTTTATGCTGCTGTTGATTATCTTCCTCGCCGGCACCTGCGGTCCGGGGCCTACCCAGACACTACAGGGCGACCAACTGGGACCAGAGCCAGAAGAATCCGCGCAGCAATACCAGACCCGCGCAGCCACCAGCGTTGCCGATGCCCGCAATGACACCTATGCGCTGGTTAGCTTTGATGGTGCCGTGGATGCAGAGACCGCAGCGCAAGCTGTTGAGGGCGCACAGCGTGTGAGCTCAGTTATCACGCAAGAGGCATTCTTGCCCGTGGAAATCCCCGAGCCCATTGAGGGCGAATCCCGCGCGGATGTCTTTAACCGCGCGGTCGGGGATGAGGAACTCAATTCCGTCATCGTCTACGAAGATGGCGATATGTTGGAAGAAATCTCCCAGCGCGATGGAGTCTTTGCAGTAGAAGCCGCACCGGATGACGCCGTGTGGGGAAGCTTCGGAATTAGGCCGGTGATGGATCTTGAAACTACCCAGTAATTTAAGCAAGCTCGAAACCTTTAGCTCGTGGCCAGCGAACTATCGCTTCGCGTACGCGATGGTCATCGTCGGCATCTTCGTGTGCGTGGGCTTTTTCTTCTTCGGCAATCAGCCAGCCGAAGGCAAAGTGCTACTCGGCCTCGGTTTTATTGTTTGTCTTGTACTCGGCTGGTTCATGCCCGCGTGGGCCATTGATGAAAAAGAAGAAAAAGCTAAGCGCGCTTGGAGGAAGTAGAATCCTCCGTTTCCGGCGGTGAAGTCAGCTCAATCCTGCGCGACTCGCGGCGAATACGCACGAGGTCAATCATGTATAAGGCGACCGCGAACCAGATGATGACAAAGCCAATCCAACGTTCAGTCGACATGTGTTCTTGAGTAACGAACACTGCCCACAACAGCTGCATGGTCGGAGTCATGTACTGCAGCATGCCAATGGTTGCCAGCGGCAGCATCTTCGCGCCCTGGGCGAACAAAATCAATGGCAGGGCAGTGACTAGTCCGGAGATAATCAGCAGAGCCGTGTGGCTTGGCCCTTCAGATAAGAACGTGGACTCACCATTGGCGCTCAAATAACCCAGGTAGATCAGCGCGACGGGAGACGTGACCAGCGTTTCCGCGGCCACCGAGCCAGCGGACGAGACCTGCACCTGTTTCTTCAACAGGCCATAAATGCCAAACGATGCCGCCAGCATCAGGGAAATCCACGGTCCCTCACCTGTCATAAACGTCAACCAAATAACCGCGACGGCAGCAACGCCGACGGCGGAAATCTGCAGCTTGCGCAGCTGCTCTTTGAGTACTAGAACGCCCAGGGCAACAGAGACCAACGGGTTGATGAAATATCCCAGTGCAGCATCCGCGACATGCCCAGAATTCACGGCCACCACATAGGTACCCCAGTTGATGGTGATGGCAACCGAGGCCCCCGTGAGCCATAGCCACGTGCGCTTGGACAGGCGTGTGAGCTCCTGCCATGCTCCGGTGAAGAAGAGATAGATGATGATTAGAACTGCAGTCCACACAATGCGGTGCGCCAAAATCTCCAGTGGAGTCGCTGGCAAAAGCAAGGGAAAAAATGCCGGAAAGACTCCCCACAGTAGGTAGGCCCCGATTGCGTATGGCATATATCCCTCCCGGATGCTGTGTGTTGGCGAAGACCTGATTGTACGGCGCAATTGTATTATGCAATTGTATGGTGCAATGAAGACGATACTCTAGTCCAGCCGCACACGACCATCATTTATTGCCCCTCGTGGCCGAAGTATCCGTCTAGCAGGTAATTCCCGCCATTTGTGTCGGGTGGATACAATGACGAACATGGCGAAGAATTCCTCTTTTGTACACCTGCATAACCACACTGAGTTTTCCATGCTGGACGGCATGGCGAAGGTAGATTTGCTTGCAGAAGAGGTCGCACGGCAAGAAATGCCTGCTGTGGGCATGACAGACCACGGAAACATGTTCGGCTCGGATGCCTTCTACCGCCGCATGACCAAAGCCGGCGTGAAGCCGATTATCGGTATTGAGGCCTATATGGCCCCCGGTTCGCGCTTTAATAAGAAGCGTCAGCTGTGGGGTACTCCTGATCAAAAGCGCGATGACGTCTCCGCATCCGGCGCGTACCTGCACCAGACCATGTTGGCTGAAAACGCCACCGGTCTGTCCAACTTGTTCAAGCTTTCCTCCCTCGCGTCCTATGAAGGCCAGCTGGGCAAGTGGCCACGCATGGATGCAGAGCTCATCGCCGAGCATGCCGATGGCATTATCGCCACCACCGGCTGCCCTTCAGGCGATGTACAAACCCGTCTGCGCCTGGGACAGTTCGACGAAGCACTCGAGGCCGCCGCGATGTGGCAAGACATCTACGGCCGCGACAATTACTTCCTCGAGTTGATGGACCACGGCCTGGACATCGAAAAGCGCACGCGCGACGGCCTGCTCGAAATCGGCCGCAAGCTCGACCTGCCACCATTGGTGACCAATGACTGCCACTACGTCTTGGAATCCCAGGCACCGTCGCACGAGGCAATGCTATGTGTGCAGACCGGTAAGACCTTGATGGACCCGGATCGCTTCAAGTTTGACGGCACCGGCTACTACATCAAGTCCGCCGCCCAAATGCGTGAACTGTGGGATGACATGGTCCCAGACGGCTGTGACAACACCTTGTGGATCGCTGAGCGCGTTGAATCCTATGATTCGCTGTGGGAAGAGCACACCCACGACCGCATGCCTGTCGCAGACGTTCCGGAAGGCTACACCCCAACTTCCTGGCTTAGCCACGAAGTGATGGAAGGCCTCAAAGACCGTTTCGACGGCGGGGAAGTACCTGAGGAATACGTCAAGCGTGCGGAGTATGAAATCTCCGTTATTGATATGAAGGGCTACCCGTCCTACTTCCTTATCGTTGCCGAGATTATTAAGCACGCGCGATCCATCGGCATCTGGGTAGGCCCTGGCCGTGGTTCGGCTGCGGGTGCGCTGGTTGCTTATGCATTGACCATTACCAATATTGACCCGATTGAACACGACCTGCTGTTCGAGCGATTCCTCAACCCGGAACGTCCATCCGCACCCGATATCGATATCGACTTCGATGACCGCCGCCGTGGTGAAATGATCCAATACGCCGCAGAACGCTGGGGTGAGGACAAGATTGCCCAGGTTATTACCTTCGGTACCGTGAAAACCAAGCAGGCCATTAAAGACTCCGCGAAGGTGCACTTTGGCCAGCCCGGCTTCCAAATGGCTGACCGTATCAACGGCGCGCTGCCACCGGCAATCATGGCGAAAGACATTCCGCTGTCCGGTATTACGGACCCTGACCACCCGCGTTATTCTGAGGCCAACGAGGTCCGCCAGCTGGTGGAAACCGACCCCGATGTCAAAAAGATTTATGACACCGCGCGCGGTTTGGAAGGCGTAGTCCGCCAAGCAGGCGTTCACGCCTGTGCAGTAATTATGGCGTCCGTGCGCCTGATGGATCACATCCCGATGTGGAAGCGGCCCGCCGACGGCGCGTACATCACAGGCTGGGACTACCCAGCGTGTGAGGCCATTGGCCTGCTGAAGATGGACTTCTTGGGCCTGCGTAACCTCACGGTTATCGGTGACGCCCTAGCGAACATCAAGAAAAACCGTGGCATTGAGCTCAACCTAGAGGACCTGCATGCCGACGACCCGAAGGTCTCCAAGGTTTATGACCTGCTCTCGAGTGGTGACACCCTTGGCGTGTTCCAGCTGGACTCCGGCGGCATGCAGGAACTGCTCAAGCGCATGAAGCCAACCGGCTTTAAAGATATCGTCGCGTCCCTGGCGCTGTACCGCCCAGGTCCGATGGGTGTGAACGCACACTGGAACTACGCCGACCGAAAGAACGGCCGCCAAGAAATTACTCCAATTCACCCTGAACTGGAAGAACCACTGGCAGAGATTCTGGGCGAGACCTACGGCCTGATCGTGTATCAGGAGCAGATCATGCGTATTTCCCAGAAACTGGCTAACTACACCGCTGGTGAAGCAGACGGCTTCCGTAAAGCCATGGGTAAGAAGAAGCCAGAAGTGCTGGCCTTGGAATATGAGAAGTTTAGCCAGGGTATGTACTCCAACGGCTACTCCAAGGGTGCGGTTGATGCGCTGTGGGGTACCATCGAGCCCTTCGCGTCCTACGCGTTTAACAAGTCCCACGCCGCAGGCTACGGCCTGGTGTCCTTCTGGACGGCCTACCTCAAGGCCTACTTCGCGCCCGAGTACATGGCAGCGCTGCTGACCTCTGTAGCGGATAAGAAAGACAAGTCTGCTATCTACCTCGCGGACTGCCGCCACCTCGGCATCAAGGTGCTTCCACCAGACGTCAACGAATCCGCAGAGGACTTCGAGGCTGTTGGTGAAGATATCCGCTTCGGCATGGGTGCCATCCGCAACGTGGGCTCTGAAGTGGTGGAGTCCATTATCGCCGCGCGCCGGGAAAAGGGCGCGTTTAGGAATTTCAGTGACTACTTGGACAAGATTTCCCTTGTTGCCTGCACCAAGCGCGTGACGGAATCTCTGATCAAGGCCGGTGCCTTTGACTCTCTTGGGCACCCGCGCAAGGGTTTGATGCTGATTCAGGAAGATGCTGTTGACTCCGTACAGTCCACCAAGAAGGCTGCCGATAAAGGCCAGTTTGACTTGTTTGCTGGATTCGGCGGCGAAGACGGCGGGGCAGCGTCGACTTTCGCCATTGAAGTGCCCGATGACTCATGGGACCGCAAACACGAACTAGCCCTTGAGCGTGAAATGCTGGGTCTGTATGTCTCTGGCCACCCACTCGATGGCTTTGAGGATGCACTTGCAGCTCAAACTGATACCGCTCTGACCACCGTGGTCGGTGGCGAAATGCGCAATGGTCAGGAAATGGTCATCGGTGGCATTATCTCTGGCGTGGACCGCCGCTTTTCCAAGCGTGATGGCTCGCCGTGGGCCATTGTCACCATCGAGGACCACAACGGTGCGCAGGTGGAAATCCTGGTATTCAACCAGGTCTATTCTCTGGTCGCGCCGCAGATTGTGGAAGACAACATCATCTTGGCCAAGGTCCAGGTGCGAGTGCGCGATGAGCGCACCAGCTTCTTCTGCAATGACATTCGCGTGCCAGAACTTGGCCCGGGCAACGGCGCTGGCCTGCCTTTGCGCCTGAGCATGCGTACCGATCAGTGCACTATGGAAAACATTGCCAAACTCAAGCAGGTATTGGTGAAGAACAAGGGGGATTCAGATGTTTATCTGACTCTGCTCAATGGCGATGAATCCACCATGATGGTCTTGGGTGACCACCTGCGTGTGGAGCGTTCATCCAGCTTGATGGGTGATTTGAAGGCAACGATGGGCACCGGCATTTTGGGCTAATAGCCCATCTTGCCAAGGTGTATGCGCGGGCGTGAATAAAAATAATGCGTGGTGGTGGATCTGCGATAGGGTAGACAGCACAGTCTATTTCTTTAAAGGAGAAAACCTCGTGGCACAAAAAATCCGCACCACACATGTTGGCTCACTCCCACGCACCCCAGAACTGCTGGAAGCAAACAAGAATCGCGCATCCGGCTCCGTTCCAGATGAAGCATTTTTCGAGCTGTTGGAAAAGGCAGTCGATGAAGTTGTAGCTCGCCAGGTTGAGCTCGGTATCGACATCATCAACGAGGGCGAGTATGGCCACATCACCTCCGGTGCGGTGGACTACGGTTCCTGGTGGAACTACTCTTTCTCCCGCCTGGGCGGCCTGACCATGACCGACGTTGACCGTTGGGCGAGTGAAGAAGTAGTTCGCTCTGAGCCAGGCAAGCCACGTCTTACCTCTTTCTCTGATCGCCGCGACCGCAAGCTCTTCTCCGAGGCTTATGAAGATCCAGAGTCTGGCATCTTTACCGGCCGCGCCAAGGTGGGCAACCCTGAGTTCACCGGCCCGATTACTTATGTTGGCCAGAAGGAAGTTGAAGCGGACGTCAAGCTGCTCAAGGACGCAATGGCGAAGCACAACGTTTCCGACGGCTTCGTTGCAGCGCTATCCCCAGGTTCCGCAGCACGTCTTGCAAACAAGTACTACGAGACCGAGTCTGAAGTCATCAAGGCTTGTGGTGAGGCGCTGTCCCACGAATACAAGGCAATTACTGACGCTGGCTTAACCGTTCAGTTCGATGCACCAGACCTGGCGGAAGCATGGGACCAGATCAACCCTGAGCCTTCCATCGAAGACTTCCGTGGCTTCGTTCGTGAGCGCATTGACGTACTCAATGACTCCATCAAGGACATTCCTAAGGAACTAACCCGACTACACATCTGCTGGGGCTCTTGGCACGGACCACACGTGACCGACGTTCCATTCGCTGACATCTTGGAAGAGATTCTGCGCGCAGAGGTTGGCGGCTACACCTTCGAGGCTGCATCCCCACGCCACGCACACGAGTGGAAGATTTGGAAGGACGTTGAACTTCCAGAAAACACCCTGCTCTACCCAGGCGTGATTGCTCACTCCACCAACGTGGTTGAGCACCCAGAACTGGTTGCAGACCGAATCTCCAACTTCGCTGAGGTTGTTGGCCCAGACAAGGTTGTTGCATCCACCGACTGTGGTCTTGGCGGCCGCCTGAACCACCAGATTGCTTGGGCAAAGCTGGATTCTCTGGTCAAGGGTGCTGAAATCGCGTCTTCTCGCCTGTACTAGAATTCAGCGCTAAGCGCTTTGAACTTCGCGCTTAGCGCGAAAACATAAAGGAGGGTGCTGCAACAGTTCGAAACTGTTGCAGCACCCTCCTCGGCGTAATGCGGAACTACTGCAGACGGAAACCGAACTGCTGCAAGACGCTAGCAATCTGGTCGCGTGCCTCTGGGGAGAATGCTGCCAGGATGGTTGCTGCCTGAGTCAGGGAGCCGCCGACTGCCAGGATGGCGCCGACAACAGCGAAGATCATGTCGGTGGTTTCATTGCCACGCATGGACTTCAAAGAATCTGGGACAGTTTCCCATCGCTTGTCTTCTGCCTGCTCATCTTCTTCTTCGATGCAGTCTGGTTCTTCTGGCATGCCTGAGGAACCGTAGCCGTTAGCAATACCGAAGGCGAGCTCCTGAGGGCCCATGAAGGAGGAACCAACGGTGCCGTCTTCAACAGCCTGCTCGTGGTCTTCACGAGCCTTTTCTACAGCTTCCTTGCACTCGTCAGAGTAGCCATCCGCGTTGATGTGTCCACCGGAGGACAGCTGGCTAGAAGACGGGATGGTTTGTGCAGTTGCAGCAACCGGAGTCAACGCTGAGAAAGCGACGCTGGTAGCTGCAACAACAGCAACAGCAAGGCGGGAGTTACGCATGGAAATTTCTCCTTGGAAGGCAGACGGGCCAATTTGTACTCCAATGAATGTAGCAGGCCGACCCGTATCCCGATAGTGCAATGAAAAATTCCTATCGCCCGCCTATGTGCGGCAGGTTAGTTCAAGAACGCTTCTACCTGCGCGCGGACTTCCTGTGGCAGAACCTTCAGCATCTGGTCCTTAGCGCCTGGAATGACACCGAGTGCAGCGACGACGCCTGCGATTACCGCAACGATGGCTGCGAGGGCGCCGCCTGCGAGAGCGGAACCAAAATTGGATTCAGAAGAGCCTGCGGAAGAGTTTGAAGAACCTTCAGCGCTTCCCTCAGTCTTGCCAATTGGGTGTTCATTATCAGCAAGCAAGTCTTCAATCTGGAAGATGGTGGTGGTGCCGGAGACCTCGTTGCCGACAACCAACAGGTACTCGCCATTAGGGGAGTCTTCCTTATCGATGAAAGCGAAGCCTTCTGGTCCCAAGTCACCCGCGAACTTGGTGGACTCGTAGTTGTCCTCATCGAAGTCAACGGTGAAGTCACGGTTGTTGACGTAGGTCTGGTACCTAGCATTTGCTGGGTCAGTAACGTCGTAGACAAACACGCCGCCAACGCGCTCAGCGCCGATGAACGCGTAGGTGCGGTCACCAATCTGGCCAATGGTTAACGCCTCTGGCTCTGGACCCTTGTTGTCAGAACGGTCATCAAACTCAGGACCTTCGTTGTCCGCGTTGTGGTGGAAGACGCCCGCCTGGTTTAGGGAGGCGGTGACTTCTTCAAACTTGGAACCGGAATCGAAGACAACATTGCCTTCAGCGTCGTAGATAGAGAAGGAACGGGAACCATAAGCGTAGAGCTCATCGAAGCACTGCTCTTCTTCATTCCAGCCAGAAGCATTGGACAGCTTCAGATTGCCCGCTACTTCCTTGGACGCAAGCTCCTCCAGGTCAACATCGCCCAAAGCGCCCTCACAGACCTGGCCATCTTCAACAACATCATCCAGCTCGACTTCATCGGTGTAAATGCCGGAGCCGCCCTCATCTTCATCAACGCCCCATTCGCGGGCATCGCCTTCATTCGCAGTAGCGAAGTAGGTCTGGCCATTGGAGGTAAAAGCGTGGATGGAGTCTGGCATGCTCAGCCCCTTAACCGGGATGGTGCGCAGCTCAGCAGCGTCATCCTTGTTGGAAGAGTCAATAGCAATCTGCGAGTGGTCAGCGATGTGCGCTGGAACAATCTTCTCAACGGTTGCAGAAGCAATGTCGATGATGGCGATTGCATTGTTTTCCTGCAGGGTGACAAAAGCCTTGCCGTTAGCAGAGGCTACGTACTCTGGCTCCAAATCCAGGGAAGGCTGGTTGTGGTGAGCTTCTGGGCCAAAGATACGGATGTCTTCGTGCAGCGCGCCTGGTGCATCGAAAGCTTCAAAGCCAGCGGTGCGAACGTCCGCCTGGGATGCTGCCTCAACGGTGCCCACTGCAGGTAAGGTAATGACAGATACAGAACCAGCAGGGTCTGCGACATAGGCGGTACCCTCAGCATTGAGTTCGTTGGAAGGCTCGCCCTCATTAGCAATCAGTGCATACGCGCCATTAGTGGTGATGTGTACATTATCAGGCAGAGCGCCGATGGTGACGCGGCCCAGCTCGGCAGAGCCCAAGTCTTCTGCGGAAGCATCGAAGAAGAGTGCTTCGCCCTCAAGCAGCTTGTCGCTCTGCTGTACCGCTGCGATGGCCAAGCCATCTTCGCGAACAGTCACGGAGTTAATTTCCTTGTCTACACCAGCAGAGATGGAACCAATCTTGGTTGGGTTCTCCGGGTTAGACGCGTCCAAAACGTCAATCTCACCAGACAAGGCATTCACTGTCAGGATGCGCTGGGATTCAGCGTGGAATGCAACAATCTCAGCTGCAGACTCAGCCAGCTGGCCAGAGGCATAGCTGCCGATGGGCGCCATAGAAACCCCGGCGCCTGCCGCGGAATCGGTAGCTACTGAATCAACGATGCCGTTGAAATCCTGCGCATTGGCAACAGTAGGGGAGATGATGCCGGCGGTGAGGGCAGTTGCAGCGCACAAAGAGATGGCGCGACGACGAATGGACATTAATTGCTCCTTGGGAATAGTTAAAAAGGTTCTGAAAACAACCTGGGTAATCTTCGCTGAGCAACATGATTTCGCGGCAAATTAAATGTTGAGTGTCCGTGTCCGACAGTTGAATTTCACATGAATTCGATTTTGCCGGGGGCAACGCCAACACAGTTTGGTGCAAGAGACTAAAATGCTTGCTCATGAGTACTAGCCAGAAGGTCAACGCAGAGAAATTCGTCCCAGTTCGCGCAAGCGATATTCAGCTGGCACAAGCACGGATTTCTTCTGAGATTGCGCCGACGCCGCTGCAATACTGCCCTCGGCTGTCGGAACAGACTGGTTGTGACATTTTTCTAAAGCGCGAAGACCTGCAAGGTGTGCGTTCTTACAAGATCCGTGGCGCCTTCTTTTCCATCTCTAATCTCACCGAAGAAGAAAAAGCAGCGGGCATCGTGACCGCCTCCGCAGGCAACCACGCGCAAGGCGTGGCATATGCGTGCAGCACTATGGGAATCAAGGGCAAAATCTACGTCCCCGGCCCAACACCAAAGCAAAAGCGCGACCGCATCTTGGTCCACGGCGGCGACATGGTCGAGCTCGTCGTCATCGGTGCGAACTTTGATGAAGCTGCTGCCGCAGCACACGAGGATGCTGATGCCAGTGGCGCGACATTCATTGAGCCTTTCGATGCCCGCGATACCGTGATCGGTCAGGGCACGGTTGCCGCAGAAATCATCTCCCAGCTTTCTTCCCAGGGCCGCGCTCTGGATACCGTGGTGGTGCCAGTCGGCGGCGGCGGATTGCTGTCCGGAATAACCAGCTATTTGGCGGATATGGCGCCACGCACCAGCATCGTTGGAATTGAGCCAGCTGGCGCGGCATCGTTAAGCGCTGCATTTGAAGCCAACGAACCTGTCACCCTCGACACCGTCGACCCTTTCGTCGACGGCGCTGCGGTCAAGCGAATCGGCCAAACCCCATACAACATCCTGGACGCCAACCGCGGACGTTTGCACTGGGACACCGTGACCGAAGGTGCAGTATCCACAGAGCTGCTGGAGCTGTACCAAAATGAAGGCATCATCGCTGAACCAGCCGGTGCACTTTCAGTTACTGGCCTGCGCAAAATCAATCTGCGTCCCGGCTCCACCGTGGTCTGCGTGATCTCCGGCGGCAATAATGATGTGCTGCGCTACGCCGAAATCATGGAGCGCTCCTTGGTCCACCGCGGCCTGAAGCACTACTTCTTGGTGAATTTCCCACAGGAACCTGGCCAACTGCGCGATTTTCTGGTCAATATACTCGGCCCAGATGATGACATCACGCTGTTTGAATACCTCAAGCGCAACAACCGTGAAACCGGCGCGGCACTGGTTGGCCTGGAACTGGGCAACGCCGCTGACATCGACGGTTTGCTCGAGCGCATGGAGGCATCACGCATTGATTGCCGTCAGCTCAAGCCAGGCACACCAGAGTATGACTTCCTGGTGGCTTAGTGCAGACAGAATATAAACGTCCACCCGCTGATGCCGCGGTTGAACATGAGATTGAAATCAAGCGCTCACGCTTTATTTGTCTCATCGGCCGCGTCACCGATGATGCGTCCGCACGAGCATTCATCGATGAAGCGCGTTCCCGTTTTCCGGATGCGCGCCATCACTGCTCGGCGTACATCTACCATGTGGACGACTCCCATCCGGTGGAGCGTTCCTCCGATGATGGTGAGCCCTCTGGCACCGCCGGCAAACCCATGCTGGATGTGCTCAAAGGCTCCGGCCTGATGGACATCGCCGCGGTGGTCATCCGCTACTTCGGCGGCGTGAAACTCGGCGCCGGGGGATTGGTCCATGCCTATGGTGGCGTTGTTAGCGAAGCCATCGACTTGGTTAAGCCCGTGCTTCGCACCACCCGGCACCTTTTTACCCTGGATGCACCTCATGCCGAGGCCGGCCGGTGGGAATCAGAACTGCGTAACCGTGGTTATGAAGTAATAGGTGTAGATTACGGCTCTCAAGCCACCATGACTTTGGCTGTGGCGCCCGGTGAGGAAGACGCATTGTTTGCTACGATCGCCGCGCTGACTCAGGCCACGGCGGAGGCCAAAGAAGCCGGCACCCAATGGGTGGAAATAGCACAAAACAGTTAATCGATTAGGATATATCCCATGACAATGCAGCCCCGTCCGAATAATCCCATTGAGCTTAAGAAGCAAAAAGTTCGCAAGCATGCCCGCAACGGAGTCATCTCCGTTGCTGCTGGTGTTGGCGGCGGCCTACTTGGTGCGCTTGTGCTGGCAGGAAGCTCATGGATCTGGCTTTCCATTGGTCTAGTCGTGGCGGTTGTCGGTGGCGTTTCTAACTGGGTAAAGATTCAAAAGATTGTCAACGAAAACAACAGCGGATACTGACGGCCTGCCTGTACGCATCGATGCCTGGGTATGGGCCGTGCGTATGTTCAAAACGCGCGGTGAGGCAGCCGATGCCGTGCGTGCCGGGCATGTCAAGCTCAACGGTAATGCGGTCAAGCCTGCGCAACAGGTAGTACCTGGGGATCGTGTTCGTGTGTGGAAGAACCACCACGAGCATGACCTAGAAATCCTGCGCACTGTCCGCAAGCGCGTCGGCGCACCTGTTGCCCGCACTTGCTACACGGACCATGCGCCACCGCCACCACCGCGTGAATTCATGCCGGCCGTACCACGACGCGACCCAGGCACTGGGCGTCCAACGAAGAAGGACCGCCGTGACATGGAGAAATTCTTCGGCAAACGCCGCTAGTGGGGGCTGTTATTGCGTCAAACATGTGAAGGGACTTCCTGTTGCGAATGGGAAGTCCCTTCACTATATGCGGGGTAAGTTTGCGGCTAAGCGACATTGGGCGTTGAGCTTGAGCCAATCTCCGGTATGAATTTATGTCGCGTGTCTAGGACGGATTCTTAATTGGCATTCACTTGAAAACCGTTGCTGATACGGTGGCGCAGAATGGGGGAAGCATTAATCCATAGTGAAGGCTGCTTCTTTACCCGTGCATTGAGAACAACGCCTATCGGAGAGGACCGAATGCCCATGTCGGACCAGGAATCAAAGACCGAGAGCTTCGTCGAGTTTCTTGCCATGAGAATCAGCGACATTCGTGAAGAGGAAACGCCGTGGACTCGCCATTGGGTGGAAGCGATGATTATCAATGGGGAAGCCGCGTTGAAAAATGGCGATGAACTCAGCATTGAACGCGTGATTGCTCCACTGATCACTTCGCTGTCCAAGATTGAACAGGCTGCGCGTTATGGGCTGACCGACAGGCAGAAAAGCTCGATTGGCGAAGCCGATGCGATAAGCAGCGCGACCGAAGCGGCTGCCCGCGGCTCCCACAGTGCGGCTGATGATGAACAGTCTGGGGAAGAGTTTCTGGGCTTTTTAGCCACGACCCAAGACCGAGTTCCGCATGAGGATGCACCTGGCACCCGCGATTGGATAGAGCGAATGCTGATGACAGGGGAGACGCTGTCAGGTGCAGGGAAAGAATTGTCCCCACAACGGATGGCAGCGCTGCTCATTCCGACTTTGTCGAAGATTGAGCAGACTGCGCGGCACGGAAAAGTGCGTCCCGCAGCCGCAGAATAGCGGAGAAGCTGCTGTGCCTCTTGAGCACGCTACTTGCGCGTGGCGCGCAGGGCTTTGAGGCGGGAGACAAGCCGCTGGCGACGATCCCGGCGGGTCCCGGTATCACCGGTGGCCTCAATGTGGTCCTGGCCAAAGCGGTTGAGCAGCAAGTCATCAATCAGACGCACCTGCCCAGGACGGAAACGGTATTTCATGGCGTCGTGGACAGTCTCGATATCGCGTTCAGATAGCAGGTTCTCCAACTGGTTCATGGTGGTGATGCCATTGGTTTCCAGCAAGTCCGCGAGCCAGCGGTAGTGCTCGGAACGTGAGCGCGGGAAGCGGCCATCGAGAAGCACTGCAAGAATGCCCGGCAATGTCTCTGCTGAGATCTCAATATCGGAATCTGCGTGGTGGGCAGGGTCTTTCAGCGCAGCAATCTCATCAAACTGGTTATCTGCCAGCTCAATGAGCCCGGCAGCCAAGGTGAATAAGCGGTCCACCTGTGGTGATGGTGCGCCAAGTCCTTGCTTGTAGCGAATGTCGTGCTCAAACTCAGCCCAGGCGTGCTGCAGCACGGTACGGATCTGTACCTCGAAGCGCATGCCGACAAAATCCGCTAGGTCTTCCATATCTTCGGTTACGCGCAGCACCAGATGGTGCGAGCCATAGCCAAAGCCGCCAGCCACCCGCGTTTCAGCGGCCTTATCCACGGACTTAATCACCTCAAAGGAATCACCGAAAATGGTAATGGCTTCCGGGATGACGGTGGAGTGAAAGACATTGACGCGCACACCAACGATGTCCTGGATGTCATCCCACGGATTCGGATACATCAACTCGCCATCGATGTTCCGCTTCTTCGCCTTGGCCTTTAGCGATGGCCAGCCTTTAACGCGGGCTGCGACGCGGTCAAAGATAATGCCGGCGTCATTGAGGAGGTCTTCAATTGCATCACGAAAATCGCGTGCTGCTCGAGGGTGCACGCGAACCCATTCGTGGTACTGATTGCTCAGCTTCGAGATGGGGGATTCAGCCATGATGATTGGTCCTCCTTGAACAAAGGCTAGCCACGGAATTCCTGCGGAAATCCATGTGACCATAGTAACGGGTATGAGCATGGGCTTGGCAGTGACGCAGCCAAGCCCATTAAAGCTTTTGCGGGTAAATCAATAAACGCTAGCAGCGAATGCGCGTCCGGCAAAACATAAACCAATGACTGAACTCGCAGGACGCGCAGCAAGTGGTGGTGCAAAATGGTGAAGGTTTGAGGGTGTGCCAGCCACGCTTGTGAAGCAGCACCGCGAACCTTGACTTCCACCCCAGTCGGTATGCCACGGCCCAGAAGGACAGAAGCAGAACGAGTAGAGAACTCTAGTCCTGCCGGGGTCCGTGCGGCACGTTCTAAGTTTAAGGCTGCCAAATCCCAGGCGGTGTGAATGCTTAGTCCCAGAAGGTCAAGACCGCGCTGGCTGATGTTGAGCTCATTAGCCTGCAAACCCAGGCGCAGCCCCGGAGACAATGCCAGCGTTGCAAGCGAATCTGAAAACCCATCATCTGAAAGTGGACGGGTATCCACCCAATCTTTCGCATGCAGCTTCGGAGTGATTTCTCGAACAGAGAGCGCGCGAGAGACTTCTACATCAATGAGCGGTTGGGACAACGGGCTCGGGGAGTCACTCAGGGAAAGCTCGCCCGTGGCATGGTCAATAACGGTGCTAGCGTGAGACAGCATTGTTGTTCTCCAGAGGTGTCCAGAAGGGAAAAATAAGGGTTTATGCCTTTATGGACTGCTCACGCCATAGGAAAGGTTCCCTCAGCAAGGCGAAAGGTGCAGAGACTATCTCATCTCTGCACCTTAAAGGAAACGGTTGGGGAGGTCCTCGTTGAAACCTCGAATCCTAGAACGGAGGCTCGGTTTCTAGCTCGAGGACTTCAAAGAGCTTGGAAGCCGGCCACTTTTCAATGCCCTGGCCCTTCTCGTTGAGCTCATCCGCACGCTTTTCCTTCGACGTCGTGGTGGCCCACTCTCCGAGGACCAAAACGGTGGTCTTCTTCGTCACATTCTTGCCAATGTGGCCGCCGTGGTGCGCGATACCGTTCCACAGCACGCCCTTGTCAAAGGGCTCGAAGTCACCGGTCAACGTGACATGTTGGCCATAAAGTGGGGAATCCTTGTCAGCATCCGGGTTTGGATCGGGGATAGTATCCGGCGTTGCCACCGACTCCCATGGTGCCGGACGACGCTGGGCCTTCTTCTTACCGGCGCCTGCAGATTTTTTCTCAGTTGCGGCGGGAGATTCAGAAGAACTCCATGGGTCGGAAGAAGTGCGGTCACGGAAGTCGGTTCCTGCGCCCAAATCCTCCGGAGAAATTGGCGCGGTGTCCTTGCGCAGCACCGGCATGATGTGCTCCGGGGTCATGGTGCCCAATTGGAATCCCTGCGCATCAAACACGTCGCGGATGCTTTGCTCACCTTCCACAGCCGAGTCAAACGCCGGCGCCAAAGCCGAAATGATGTGGCCAGCCGCACGGGCATCAGCCAAAGCATCGTGGTGCTTGAAGTCTCCAAAGCTCACGGCCTTCGCCACGGTCGGAAGCTTGTGGTTAGCCACTGAGAGCACCTTGGACTTGGAAGCATGGCGTGCCAACGCCAAAGAACACGCCAGCTTCATTTCTGGAACCGGCATCTGGGAGCGAAGGAAAGCTGAGCGAAGCGCAGTGGAATCAAACTGCGCATTGTGTGCGACCAACACATCATCGCGCATAAACGTCAACAGCTCAGAAGCTGCTTCAGCGAAAGTCTGGGCATCCTTGACGTCGTCGGCGGTGATGCCGTGGATGGAGATATTAATGTCATCGAAGTGGTCAATGCCCGCTGGTGGTTTACACAGCCAGACCTTGGATTCGGTTTCCTCACCGGCCACAAAACGTACGGCACCAATCTGGCAGATAGAGCCCCAGTTGCCGTTGGCGGTTTCCACGTCGACGGCAACAAAGTCCAAGCCAGGGGTAGCAGTGGCGGCCAACGCGCGGTCGCTTGGGTCGCCACCGGGTGCAGAGCTTGTCGATGCCTTGCCAGAGCGCACATCATTAATCCAGCGTGCGCAGGCCTCAGCATCTTGGTTCGGCGCGAACACTACCGTCAATGCATCGGCAGCCTTGCCCGTGAAAGAAATGACAATCTCACCGTTAGAGGTTGCGCTTGGCTGCACGGCGTTAACGCTCTTGATCTCATCAAGAGCGATGTCGCGGCGTTCTTCGCTGTTGAGCGAGGCCGTAAGCTGCGATGGAACATAGACCAACTTGCCCTGCGATATGGACAAAGAGGCTCCGAGTGCTGAAACCGTCACGTTAAGTGCTCACGCCTTTCTGCGAAATTACTGCTCTTGCTCCCCAGATTCAGACTCTGACTCAGATTCAGCTTCTGCCTCAGAATTCGAGTCTGCGCCAACCGGACTTGTGTTTGCGGATTCAAATACCGGTGGTTCGGTCTGCTTCAGAACAAGAGTCGAACGGGGTTGAACTAAAATCGTACCCTCTGCGTCATGAATGGTGTCCTCTTTGGGGTACCCGCCATGAAAAGCGGTATCAACGATCGATTGCCATTTCGCGCCCAAATCCTTGGTAGGCAGGCGGAACTCAATTTCTTCATCGTGCGCGTTGAACATCATGATGAAGGAATCATCCTTGATTTCTTGCCCCGAACGGTCACGTTCTGTGATCGCATTGCCGTTGAGGTAGACCATCAGCGCTTTGCCGAAATCATGATCCCAATCGTCCTGCGTCATCAGCCGACCCGAAGGCACCAACCATGCCACATCACGTTCGCGTACATCCGCGCCGAGGGGGCCGCCGGAGAAGAAACGTTGACGACGGAAGACCGGGTGGTTACGGCGAATGGCAATCACTCGCTTTGTAAAGGCGTACAGCTCCGATGGCTTCGCCATATCCAGCAGTGACCAGTCCATCCACGCAATCTCATTGTCCTGGCAGTAGACGTTGTTGTTGCCGTCTTGGGAGCGACCCATTTCATCACCATGTGAAATCATGGGCGTGCCCTGGGACAACAACAAGGTGGTGAGGAAGTTGCGCTGCTGACGGCGGCGCAGACGCAAAATGTCCTCGTCATCAGTTTGACCCTCAACCCCATGATTCCAGGAGCGGTTATGGGACTCGCCGTCGCGGCCATCTTCCCCGTTGGCATCATTGTGCTTCTCGTTATAGGAGACTAAGTCACGCAAGGTAAACCCGTCATGCGCGGTGATGAAGTTGATGGACGCAGTTGGTCGACGACCATTATTTGCATAAAGGTCCGAAGAACCAGTTAGACGGGAAGCAAACTCACCCAAGGTGGCAGGCTCGCCGCGCCAGAAATCACGCACGGTGTCGCGGTACTTACCGTTCCACTCACTCCAAATCGGAGGGAAGTTACCCACCTGATAGCCGTCATGGCCAATATCCCACGGCTCAGCGATGAGCTTGACCTGGCTGACCACAGGGTCCTGCTGCACCAGATCGAAGAAAGTAGCTAGCTTATCCACGTCATCGAGTTCACGAGCCAACGTTGCCGCCAAGTCGAAGCGGAAGCCGTCGACGCGCATTTCTTTCACCCAGTAGCGCAGAGAATCCATGAGCATTTGCAAAGAATGTGGATGACGAACGTTCAAGGAGTTACCGGTACCGGTGTAGTCCATGTATTTGGACTTATCCTCATCCACCAGACGGTAATACGCGTGGTTATCAATACCGCGGAAAGCAATGGTTGGGCCCAAGTGGTTACCTTCAGCGGTGTGGTTGTACACCACATCCAAGATGACCTCAATGCCCGCGGCGTGATAGGCGCGCACCATAGACTTGAACTCCGCCACCGCGCCGCCTGGGGTGCGGTCTGAAGAATAATCTTGCTGAGGCGCAAAGAAACCAAAGGTGTTGTAGCCCCAGTAATTACGCAGGCCCAGATTACGCAAGCGGTCATCTTGCAGGAACTGGTGCACAGGCAAAAGCTCCACCGCGGTGATACCCAGGTCCTGGAAGTATTTGATGACGGAAGGATGAGCCATGCCCGCATAGGTGCCACGAAGATGCTCCGGGACATCCGGGTGCGTCATCGTCATACCTTTCACGTGGGTTTCATAGATGACGGTTTCCGTCTCCGGGGTGCGCGGACGGCGGTCACCCTTCCAGTTGAAATAAGGGTTGATGACCACGGACAACATGGTGTGGCCCAGTGAGTCTTCTTCATTGCGGCCGGAGCCGGCTGGCTCAGCGTTGATGTCATAGGAATACAGCGACGCGTGACCATCGAAGTCACCTTCAAAGGAATGCGCATAGGGATCAACCAGCAGCTTGCTGGGATCACAACGCAGACCATTTTCTGGATCATAGGGGCCGTGAATACGGTAGCCGTAGCGCTGGCCTGGCCCCACAGCTGGAAGATAGCAGTGCCAGACATGAGCAGTTTCCTCTTCGAGCTCAATGCGCACCTCATTCATGTCCTCATAAATGAGGCACAATTCAACTTTCTCAGCGATATCGGAAAAGATCGCAAAGTTGGTTCCCGCGCCATCGAAGGAAGAACCCAAAGGATAAGAACTTCCCGGCCACGGTTGTGTGTTTGAACTAATAGATGAGGTCATGGTTGAGAAGCTTAATGCACAAGGCGCGTTCTGGCGCCTTATCCAGCACCTAAAAGAAACTAGAAGAGGCTAAAGGCAATCAGTGTGCAGAAGCTGCTACGCCGGCGATGATGATCTCAGCACCTCGCATCAGTGCCGCATCATCGAAGGGATTCTCAGGCGTGCTGGAGTCCTCAGAAGCGGAGCCACCCTTGGCCGCCTGGGTCATCTGCGCCAGCTGTGCGCGGTTTTGATCCATCACTGTTGCGCCCAAGACCAAGTGCACGAGTGTCTGCGCGGCAACAATGCGTGTCGATTCTTCCGCATTGACCTCCCGCAGAGAATCAGCAAACTTTTGTGTTAGAACTGTCCACGTGGGGGAGTCTGCTTGGGACAGTGCTGCGGTGACAAGCTCCGCACCATCACGGTGAGACAACAAAATCTTGCGTAGCTTTGCCACTAAGTCAAGCGTTGAATCCCCGTCCAGGTGGGCAACAAAGCTTGATGCGATCTCGGCAATCAGCGCCTGCTTGTTCGCGACATGCCAGTACAGTGCGCCGGGCACAACCCCTAGTGTGGTGGCGATTCGGCGCATAGTCATGTCCGCAAAACCGTAGGTGTCTAGGAGCGCTACGGCTGTTGTGATGATGTCTGCACGGGTCAACTGCACAGCACTGGAGTCTACCCAATGTGCACTAGCTGAGATTAGTTGACATGTTCACAGGGAGCTTTGAGGTTTCCTTAAAGGGCTGGGGAACATTGGATTGTTAGGATATAACGCACACGATGTCTGTCGCGATGTACAAGTAAGATGTTTTGACGTCTTAGATTTCCTAGATGCTCGTACAACGCAGCAAGCACAAACTAATTCAGGAGAAAACTTGTCTTTTCCACGCCCGATGAAATTGTCCACCGCCGCGCTCGCGCTGGTAGCACCATTAGCGCTTGTTGCTTGTAGCTCCGGCGAAAGCGAGGATGAAGCTGCGGCAACCACGTCCGCAGTCACCTCGACCGTAGAAGCTACCTCCGAAGAGGAGACCACCACTGAGGAAGCAACGTCGGAGGAAACCACCACGTCGGAGGCCGCGGAAACCACTGAGGCAGATACTCAGGCACAGGCTACTCCGCAAGAGCCAGCCGCACAAGATGGCGGCGCTGCTGCCGGTGCCGGTGCTGCGGCAGACGCAGCTGCTGGTAACCCATTGGGTACCGAAGAACTTCAGCCAGTCGAAGGCGGCCAGGCTGCCGATGAAGCAACTAGTGGCCAGATTTCTGCGCTGGTGAACGGCTGGTACGAGGTTCCGGATATGCGTGCTTACATGCGCTACATCCCGGATAACACTTGCTCCCAGGTTCTGGCAGAAAACCCTGACGTGAACAATGTTGATTACAACATGTTCCCGCAGATCCCTATGTCCCAGGTGAGCACCAACTGGAACGCTGCTGGCGTTCAGTCCATTGATGACCTGACTGTCAACGGCAATGATGCTTCCGCAACAGTCACGGTTAACACCGGTGAAGGCGTAGACACCTCGGTTATGCGTTTCAAGAATGAGGGCGGTAGCTGGTTGTTCTGTAACTAAGGCAAGAAATTAGTTACTCTTAGCAATCGTGGCACGTTCAATTTTCCCCCGCACCGTCGGCTTTGGTGCGGGGCTTCTTGCGTTAGTTCTGGTTGTCTATTCCGTATTCGGAATCTTGTGGGGCCTCTGGCGCCCAACAATGACAGCGACCGCTGTTGAAGGCGGCGGTTTCGCCATCGATTCAACCTCCAATGCGCAATTTCAAGGGTTCGGCTCCTTCGTTGTCGCCACCGCACTTTTGGCCGCAGTCATCTCCTTCGGCGTGTTTAAGTACGCCAAGGCTCGCCGCGGACTTGGCACCATGATGTACTTGGCCATTTTGGCAGTCATTGGTTCGCTGGCTTTTTGGCTCGTGGGCGGATTTGTTGCCCCGACAATGCCAGATGTCAGTTCTGCAGTGGGCAGTCAGGTGGAATGGACGCCGACCTTCACGCCTGGTCTTGGCTTGAGCGCAGCGCCATTTATATCTTTGCTGGTGTATTGGTCGGGGCTCTACTTGGTTATCGGTGACTCCCGTGATGATGACGCATCCGGTGGGGTGGGCAGCTCGCAGCCGGTTGAAGTCGGACAACCTCTGTATTGATTTCGGTTGCATTAAGGCGTGAGTCCGAGTGTTAATCCGAGGGTTAATATGCGTGGCTGTGCATGGAATACGGGTGCTCATTCTTAAGAAGAGGAATAGCGGTCGTATGATAGGTTAAAGCACCTAATAACACTCGTTGGAAAGGCCAGCTCAATGTTGCGCGTCATCGATCTTAGAGGTCGGAAATTAACTACCTCCCAGTTGCGCCGAGTAATTCCCCGCGGTGATGTTTCAGTCGCCTCCGTCGTGGAAAAAGTCGCACCGATCGTTAGCGATATCCAGCATCGTGGCGCCGAAGCCGCGCTCGACTACTGCGAGCAATTCGATGGCATCCGCCCCGTAGCTGTTCGAGTACCAGAGCAAGCATTGCAAGACGCGCTTGCGCAGCTGGACCCCCAAGTCAAGCATTCCATTGAGACCTCCATTGCGCGCGTGCGCAAGGTGCACGCTGAGCAAAAGCCAGATTCCCACACCACCACGTTGGCTGAGGGTGCAAGCGTCACTGAGGTCTTCCTGCCGGTAGAACGCGTGGGTCTGTACGTGCCAGGTGGTAAGGCCGTGTACCCATCTTCGGTCATCATGAACACCGTGCCGGCGCAAGAAGCCGGCGCATCCACGCTGGTTGTGGCGTCTCCTCCGCAGAAGGAATTCGGCGGTTTGCCACACCCTACGGTGCTGGCAACCTGCGCCATCTTGGGCGTGGATGAAGTCTGGGCAGTCGGCGGTGCCCAGGGCATTGCGCTGCTGGCTTATGGCGATGATGATGCTGAGCTGGAGCCGGTGGACATGATCACTGGTCCTGGCAATATCTTTGTCACCGCTTCGAAGCGCCTGGTGCGTGGACTCGTCGGTACCGATGCCGAAGCCGGTCCAACCGAAATCGCAGTGTTGGCGGATTCCTCGGCGAATCCCGTATACGTGGCCTATGACCTGATTTCGCAGGCCGAGCATGATCCGATGGCGGCGAGTGTCCTGATCACCGATTCTGAAGAATTGGCGCACTCTGTGTCGCGCGAAATCGAGCAACGCTATACCGCAACCGCTAACGCAGAACGCGCTGAGGAAGCACTGCGCGGTGAGCAGTCAGGCGTCGTCTTAGTTGATGACCTCGAGCACGGCATTGCTGTTGCAAATGCCTATGCCGCCGAGCACCTCGAAGTGCACACGGAAAATGCCCGTGCAGTTGCAGAACGCATCAAGCACGCCGGTGCGATTTTCGTCGGCGATTATTCGCCGGTTCCGCTGGGTGATTACTCGGCTGGTTCCAACCACGTGCTGCCCACCTCAGGTACGGCACGCTTTAATCCAGGCCTGTCTACCCACACCTTCCTGCGCCCGGTCAACCTCATCGAATATGACCGCCAGGGCCTAGCAGAGGTAGCAGATGCCGTGGTCAATTTTGCTAATGCCGAAGACCTCCCAGCACATGGCGAGGCAATCCGGGCACGATTTGAAGACAACTTTTAAAGGACGCCATGACTGAAAAATCTTTGCAGAACATCACAGTGGATGACTTGCCATTGCGAGATGAACTCCGCGGCAAGTCAGCTTATGGTGCACCGCAGTTGCACGTGGCGTACCAGCTCAACACCAATGAGAATCCCTATTCGCCTTCGGAGGAGCTGATCGCTGATTTAATTGCAGAAATCCGCAAGATTGCTAGCGACCTCAACCGCTATCCAGAGCGCGACGCAGTGGAACTGCGTGAATCATTGGCTCAGTACATCACGGGCCAAACTGGGGCAGCGGTCACCAAAGAACAGGTGTGGGCCGCGAACGGCTCCAATGAAATCCTGCAGCAACTACTTCAAGCCTTTGCCGGTCCTGGCCGCAAGGCGCTGGGCTTTACTCCGTCTTATTCCATGCACCCGATTCTTAGCGGCGGAACCCAAACGGAATTCATCGAGTGCCCACGCGCAAAAGACTTCACTATTGATATTGAGAAGGCTGTAGAGAGCATCGACAAGAATGCTCCCGACGTGGTGTTTATAACCACCCCGAACAATCCAACCGGCGATGTGACCAGCCTGGATGACATTGAAACCCTCATCCAAGCCGCACCCGGAATTGTTATTGTGGATGAAGCTTATGCGGAGTTTAGCCCCAGCCCATCGGCTGTAACCCTGCTGGAGAAGTACCCCACCAAGCTGGTGATTTCTCGCACCATGTCTAAGGCCTTTGACTTTGCTGGCGGACGCCTGGGCTACTTCGTCGCGGCACCGGCCTTTATTGAAGCCGTCATGCTAGTGCGCCTGCCATATCACCTGTCCAGCCTGACTCAGGCGGCAGCGGTGGTGGCACTGCGTCACAGCGAAGATACTTTGTCTACTGTGGCAAAGCTTTCCGCGGAACGAATTCGCGTGGTAGATACATTGCATAAGCTGGGCTTTAAAGTTATCCCGAGTGAATCCAACTTCGTGTTCTTCGGTGAATTTGAAGACCAGCACGAGATCTGGAAGAAGTTCCTAGATCGCGACGTTTTGATTCGCGATGTAGGAATCACTGGCTTCCTGCGCACAACCGTTGGGTTGCCAACGGAAAATGATGCCTTCTTAGAGGCAGCAGCGGCGATTTTTAAGGAGATCTAATATGGCGCAACGAGTAGGCGTGGCGGAACGTAAAACCTCCGAATCTGACATCAAGGTTGAAATCAACCTGGATGGCACCGGCAAGTCTGACATTTCCACCGGGCTGCCATTTTTTGACCACATGCTCACCGCGTTCGCTACGCACGGCAGCTTCGATTTGAAGGTGCACGCGATAGGCGACGTTGAGATTGACGCCCACCACACCGTGGAAGACACCGCAATTGTCTTAGGCCGCGCATTCAGTGAAGCCATTGGTGATAAGAAAGGTATTCGTCGTTTCGGTTCGCAATTGCTGCCGATGGACGAGGCACTGGTTGAGGCAGTCATTGATATCTCTGGCCGCGCCTACTTTGTCATGAACGGCGAGCCAGAAAACATGGACTGGCAGATCATCGGCAGGCACTATGCCACCGTTATCAACCGGCACTTCTTTGAAACCTTTGCCATCCACTCGCAGACCACACTGCACGTCAATGTGCGCTACGGCCGCGACCCGCACCACATCACCGAAGCGGAATATAAGGCTGTGGCTCGTGCGTTGCGCCAAGCAGTGGAAAACGACCCACGTCAAACAGGTATTCCATCCACTAAGGGAGCTCTGTAGACTCCGCCGTGTATCTAGTTGTAATTTTGATGTTCCTCGTCGCTGGCATGTTGGTGGGAGGAGCGTGGACAGCGTATAAACAAGGCTCTAAGTTCTGGACAGCGATTGCCGCAATCCTGGCCCTGGCAGCTTCGGCGACGGCTATTGCATGGATGATAGGAGAGATGTAGTAATTGGCTAAAAACCGCAAGAACGCCGACAACAAGATCCGTCTTCACACCGTCGATGACGCGAATACCCCAGCGCCTAAGCTGGGGCCGGATGCTTCCCAGGCTCCGGAAAAGATGAGCCTGTGGAAAGTCCCTGGCTTTTCACCCACCATGGTTGCCGTGGCAGCAGCATTCGGTGCTTGGTCAATCTTGTTGCCTGTTGTACCAACCCAGGTCATTGAAAACGGTGGTTCACCTGCACTCGCGGGTGCATCCACCGGCATTTTCATGGCTGCTACCGTGCTGACGCAGATATTTACCCCGTGGATGCTGCGCAAATTTGGATATCGCCCGTTGATGGCGGTATCCGCTTTCATGCTCGGTGTGCCGGCTCTGGGTCACCTGTTTGGTACTGAGGCGTGGGCGGTCTTGCTGTTTTCGGCCTTGCGCGGCACTGGTTTCGGCGCGTTAACCGTTGCTGAGGCAGCGTTGATGGCGGAGCTGGTTCCGCTGAAGTACCTGGGCAAAGCCACCGGCTTGCTGGGTGTGTTCGTGGGTGCCGCTCAAATGGTCTTCCTGCCGATAGGTCTTTTCATGTCCTCGTCGTGGGGCTATGACATCACCTACATTGCCGCTGCTGTCATCGCGGTTGTCGCGGTGGGCATGGTCTTTAGAATCCCTGATATTCATCCCAAGAATGAGTCGGAAAACTCAGCGAATGAGGGGACAGGTACTGGCGAGCACGCGCGCCGACGGGTGTCAATGTGGAAACTAGTTCTGGTGCCGGCACTTGGTCTCAGTGCAATTTCCATGAGCTACGGCGTCGTGTCCTCCTTCTTGCCGGCGACTGTCACCGAACTTGATCCGGTCACTGGTGCCACCTTGGGCGGCATTATGTTGTCCATCGTTGGTGGCTCGGCCATGATTTCGCGCTACTTGGCTGGCTCCGCCGCCGACCGCTTCGGGGAAGCAGGACGGCTGTATATCCCAGGACAACTGGTGTCTTTTTTCGGCATGGCGTTGATGTCGGGTGCGATTGTTGCCGGCTGGTCCGTGTGGTGGCTGGTTGTCGCCGCCGCGCTGTTTGGCTTGGGCTTTGGCGTTGTACAGCAAGAAGCATTGCTGTCGATGTTCCAGCGTCTTCCACGCAACCGCTCATCCGAGGCATCGGCATTGTGGAATATCGCCTATGACGGCGGCACGGGCCTTGGCTCCATGGTCTTTGCCGGTGTTGTTGCCGGCGCCGGTTATGCCGGTGGCTACGCTGCCGGCGCTGCGGTCATCGTCATCGGAGTTGGTTTGACCAGCCTGGACAGGTTTATGGGCAAACATCGAATTAGTGAATATGACAATATTAAAACTCGCCTCAAGCGCCTGCGAAAGGACAAATAAATTATGGCCAATAACAACGTCGCCCTCTTAGATTACGGGGCAGGCAATCTGCGCTCGGCGCAGCGCGCATTAGAACACGTCGGCGCGAATGTCACCGTGACTTCCGATCCCAAGGTGGCTGTGGAAGCCGATGGCCTTCTGGTCCCAGGCGTGGGCGCTTTCGCGGCCTGCATGGAAGGACTGAATGCGATTCAAGGCCCACGGATCATCGGCCAGCGTCTTGCCGGTGGCCGCCCGGTCTTAGGTGTATGCGTGGGCATGCAGGTCATGTTCGACGCTGGCAATGAGCACGGCGTGCACGCTCAAGGCTGCGGCGAATGGCAAGGCCTAGTAGAGCGCTTGCATGCCGATGTTTTGCCACACATGGGCTGGAACACCGTGGACATGCACGCGAACTCCGAGCTTTTCGCAGGCCTGGACGAAGACACCCGCTTCTACTTTGTGCACTCCTATGGTGTGCGCCGCTGGGAGCTGGAAACCGAAATCACCATTCCGCCGACCGTGACCTGGTCACGCCACGAGAGCGATCCCTTCGTGGCGGCAGTAGAAAACGGCCCGTTGTGGGCAACTCAATTCCACCCTGAAAAATCAGGGGAAGCCGGCCTGCATTTATTGCGTAACTGGTTGGGACAACTCTAGGTAGGATAGGACACCATGACCTTTACTTTATTGCCCGCAGTAGACGTTGTTGACGGCCAGGCCGTTCGCCTTGATCAAGGCGAAGCAGGAACTGAAAAGTCCTATGGCACGCCTTTGGAATCTGCCCTGAAATGGCAGGAACAAGGTGCGCAGTGGCTGCATTTTGTTGACCTAGACGCAGCTTTTAACCGTGGTTCCAACCATGAGTTGATGGCGGAGGTTATCTCTAATCTTGATATCAAGGTGGAGCTGACCGGTGGCATTCGTGATGACGCTTCGCTCAAGCGTGCACTAGATACTGGCGTGCAGCGCGTCAACATTGGCACCGCGGCATTGGAGAATCCAGAGTGGATTGCCAAGGTGCTGGGGGAATACGGCGATAAGATTGCGGTCGATTTGGCTGTGCGTCAGATTGACGGCGAGTGGCGTACCCGCGGCAATGGCTGGGTTTCTGACGGTGGAGACCTCTGGGAAGTTCTGGAGCGTCTAGATTCCGCTGGCTGTACTCGCTTTGTGGTTACCGATGTGTCCAAGGACGGCACGTTGACCGGCCCAAACGTCGAGCTTCTGCGCGAAGTAGCCATGGCAACGGAGGCCAAGATTGTTGCATCCGGCGGCATTTCCAAGCTCGAAGACGTTACGGAGCTTGCGCTGTATGAGAACGAGGGCATTGACTCTGCCATCATCGGTAAAGCTTTGTACGAGGGCCGATTCGATCTCACGACAGCGCTTGACGCAGTGGCTAAGGTTGAACCATTGCCAGAAGAAACCCCTATTGATTTGCTGGAGTCCCGCGAATGACCTCACCACTAGAGCTGGTTGCCATCGCTGAAGCTGTTGTTGATGATGTAGAGCAGCTTTTCATCGATGGCCTCGGCGCACCTCCCGCCCGATTTAAGGGCGAAGGTGACTTTGCCACCGAAGTCGATCTGGCCATCGAGGCGCACCTGCGTAGTGCGCTGACTCAGATGACTGGAATTGGAGTCTATGGCGAAGAAGGCGGCGGGGACGCTGATCTCAACCAGACAGCGTGGGTAGTAGATCCTATCGATGGCACTGCGAATTACGCTGCCGGTAACCCGATGTGCGGCACGGTGGTGTCTTTGGTGCATGAAGGTAAACCGATTGTTGCTATCGCGAACTTTCCGCTCGTGGGTCGTCGCTTGGTGGCAGCCCACGGCATGGAACTTCGCACCTTGGGTGGGCCGAAGTCTGGCTTTGGTGGTGGCCAGGATGCTCTGGCTTTTGAAGATTCGCGCGGTCACATTGGTTGCTCTTCGCATCTGCCAACTACGCTTTTTGATGATTTGCGCAGCATCGGACTGCGCCCCCGCATGTCCGGCTCGGTCTGCTTGGATTCGGCATTCGTGGCCCAGGGCGTCTTCGATGGTGCGGTGAACTTTTCTCCGCACCCATGGGATAACGCTGCGGGTGTACTTTTTGTTCAATCTGCTGGCGGCGTTGCTACCGATCCGCAGGGCAATCCGTGGACCACAGCGTCGAAAGGCCTGGTTGTGGGAACTGAACAAGTTCATGCCACCATCCTTGATGCCATTGAACGCACCGGCGTTGGCAACCGCCAGTCTTAAACTTTTACATACTTTTTTAATAAGGAGTCTGCCGTGTCTGTGGCAATCCGCGTCATTCCATGCCTCGATGTCGATCAAGGCCGCGTGGTTAAGGGCGTCAACTTTGAAAACTTGCGCGACGCCGGCGACCCAGTCGAGCTGGCCAAGCGCTACAACGATATTGGTGCTGATGAACTGACCTTCTTGGATGTTTCGGCCTCCAAGCATGGTCGTGGCACCATGCTTGACGTTGTCCGCCGCACCGCAGACCAGGTTTTCATCCCACTGACTGTCGGCGGTGGAGTGCGCTCTGCAGACGACGTGCGAGAGCTGCTGCGTGCTGGCGCGGACAAGGTTTCTGTCAACACCTCCGCTATTGCGCGTCCAGAACTACTTCGCGAGCTGGCCGATATCTTTGGCTCCCAGTGCATTGTGCTGTCCGTTGATGCGCGCCGTTCAGCAGAGCAGCCTTCCGGGTTTGAGGTGACCACCCACGGTGGCACCAAATCTGCTGGCCTGGATGCCTTGGAGTGGGCACGCCGCGGTGAGGAACTCGGTATCGGAGAGATTCTTCTCAACTCCATGGATGGGGACGGCACCCGCAGCGGCTTTGATATTGAAATGCTCAAGGCAGTGCGCGAAGTAGTTTCCGTTCCCGTTATTGCCTCCGGCGGTGCGGGTAAAGCTGCTGATTTCCCACCTGCTGTTGAAGCCGGCGCCAATGCTGTGCTGGCGGCTTCCATCTTCCACTTCGGTGAAGTTAGCATTGAGGAAGTTAAAGATGAACTGGCGAATGCGGGATTTGAGGTACGCAAGTGAGTAATAACACCTCGAGCAGTGAAACTGCTCAAGGCGCAGAACGTACCAATCCTGCTGAGTATGACCTAGCACCAGATATTGCCGCGCGTCTCAAACGCAATGAGCAGGGACTTGTCCCAGCCATCGTCCAAGCAGACACCGGTGAGGTGCTCATGATGGCGTGGATGGATGACCACGCATTGGCGCATTCTTTGATGACGCGCAAGGGCACATACTTTTCCCGATCTCGAGACGAGTATTGGGTAAAAGGGGAGACCTCTGGCAATGTACAAGAGGTAATCGGTGCACGACTAGATTGTGATGGCGACACCATTTTGCTGACCGTGCGTCAGTCGGGTGGTGCCTGCCATACGGGTGATAGGACCTGCTTTGATGCAGACGACTTGCTTCACCCGCAACCTAAGAATCCTTCTTAAGGAGAAGTGATCTTTTTATGGGCAGGCGTATTGGCCCCCTCCTATTTGCAGTAGCCGCCATTGTTCTGTGGCTGTCTTCTCGCGCTACCTGGGTCACGGCACATGTTGAAGATGAGCTTTCCGGTGCGCAGACCTTGCCGCTCAACGGTAGCTTCTGGTCGCTGGAGTTAATGGGCCTGACCTTGCTGCTGCTGGCAGGCTCCATCGCTGGTCTTGCCTTGCGTCGAATCGGTCGCCGAATCGTGGGCATCATCGTGGCACTTGCCGGTGCTGCTGCCGCATGGGGACCGCTGCAGTTGCTGACCACTGGTGCGGACCCGGTCCGCGCGCAGGAGCTTCTCCAAGCCAGCGAAGCCAACCAGAACGCCGTGGACAATGTGTCGATTTCGGCGTGGGCGCAAGTAGTCTCCGTTGAAGTTTCTCAGCTGGGACCTATCTTCGCCGTGATTGCCGGTGCAGCCGCAGTCTTCGGAGGCGTGTTGTTGGCCATGCAGCCGGGGGTAGACAAACCACGCTCCCACAAATACGAGACTTCTGCGGCACGTGAAGAGGCACTGGCCGAAGACCTGCAGAATTCTCCAGATTCAGGCCGCGTTATGTGGGATGCGCTGGACGCGGACATCGATCCTACGGACCTTCCTGACCAAAAATAGGGCACGATTTCTTAAACTCTCACTGCGCGCGATAGCCTAGTTGTGATCTAGACTTCACCTATTCTTGAGTTCAGAACGGGAGGTGTGGAGTGCCAGCCCCGATCGCGGTGGAAAGTATTTTGCGCGACGTCTTAGATGACGTCGCTGCGCGCGAGGCAAAGGTGTCTTTCCAAGACATCAAAGCTCGCTCGCGCAGCATGGAACCACCGCGTGATGCCCGCGCCGCCTTGCTGCGCAATGGCTGCTCCGTCATTACTGAACTCAAGCGTGCAGTCCCATACCGTGGCCAGATTGCACAATTAGAATCGCCGCAGTCGATGGCGAACCTCGCAATTCAACTCGAGGAAGTCGGCGTGCATCTGATGGCCTGTCAGACTGAGCGGCGGCGTTTCCACGGCTCGCTCGCGGACATGGCCGCAGCGCGTGAAGCCACAACGGTGCCGATGATTTGCCGCGACCTGATAGTGGACCCGTACCAAATCCACGAGGCTCGATGTTACGGCGCTGACGTAGTGCCGCTGCAAGTGGGGATTTTGGAACAAGCCCGCCTGGAATCATTGCTCGACCGCATTGAGTCTTTAGGCATGGTGGCCTTATTAGAAGTTCGAAACCCAGAAGAAGTAGACCGAGCCATGCACGCCGGGGGAACAGTCGTGGGGATAAACGCGTGGTCATTGACGTCAGACGCGTTGCATCGGGAAGCATTTGCGGAAATCATACCGGGGCTACCGGAAAGTGTTATCCGCATCGCCGTGGGCGGCGTTGAATCCCCGAAAGACCTTTTGAGCTACGCCTCCTCCGGCGCAGATGCCATCATGGTGGGCGAGTCCGTGATGACGGCACAGAGCCCGTCGGCGTTGGCGCGCAGCCTTGTTGCCACCGGCCAACACCCAGCCTGCCCATCCCGTAAGCTGTAGTGCCCAAAGCCAAAGATGTATGGCACACTAAACTATGTGCAAACGATGATTTTGGCTAATATTCCGTCCCCGCCGCAAGGCGTGTGGCATTTAGGTCCTATTCCCATTCGTGCTTATGCCTTGTGCATTATCGTCGGTATTTTGGTGGCTTTGTGGCTCACACAGCGCCGCTATACTGCAGCGGGTGGCAATCCTGACACGGTGTGGGACGCAGCCATTGTCATCATTCCCGCCGGTATTATCGGCGGACGTATCTATCACGTGGCCACAGATTACGATAAGTACTTTTGTGCCGACTGTAACCCGGTGGACGCGTTCAAACTCACCAACGGCGGCTTAGGCATCTGGGGCGCGGTCGCGCTGGGCACCCTAGCGATCTGGGTGATGTTCAAGATAAAGGGCATTCCGATGGGGCCGTTTGCAGACGCCGTCGCGCCTGGCTTGGTGCTGGCACAGGGCATCGGCCGCCTGGGCAACTGGTTCAACCAGGAGCTCTACGGTGCTGAAACCACCGTTCCGTGGGCACTGGATATCTACTACCGAGTAGACGAAGCCGGCAGCTACGCGCCAATCTCAGGTCGCTCCACCGGTGAAGTTATTGCCTCGGTTCACCCAACATTCCTTTATGAACTGATCTGGAACGTCCTGGTCTGCTTGTTCTTGCTGTGGGCACACCGTGCCTGGAAGCTCGGTCACGGCCGCGTCTTCGCGCTTTATGTCGCCGGCTACACTCTGGGCCGTTTCTTCATTGAGAACATGCGTACCGATGAAGCCACCATGGTCTTTGGTTTCCGCATCAACGCGATTGTTTCCGTCGTGGTCTTTATCATCGCGGTCATTGTGTTCTTCTCGCTGAAGAAGGGGCAAGAAACCCCTGAGGAAGTGGATCCGCAATACCAAGCAAAGCTGGCAGCGGAGGAATCGGAAGAAAACGACGCAGTAGAGTCCACGGATAACTATGGTTCTGCCGGAACGGCAGATGCTTCTGGAAGTGCTAAGCCCAATTTCTAGTAGCTAATCAGTTGCGGCCGGGTATTTCCGGTTCTGTTGGATCATTTTTGTATTGAGAAATGCGGTATTAGTAGCAGCGGGCTCCAACTGCGGGTAGGTTAGGAGACGTTGAATACTGCTAGAGATGAAGAGGTTAGGCTCAAACATGCTGGATAGAAGAACTAAGATCGTTTGTACTCTTGGCCCTGCCGTAGCCAGCGAGGATGCCATTTTGCGCCTCGTTGAAGATGGTATGGACGTTGCCCGTCTCAACTTCTCCCACGGTGACCACGCTGACCATGAACAAAACTACAACTGGGTGCGTTCCGCAACGGATTCCACCGGTCGCGCAGTCGGTATTTTGGCCGACTTGCAGGGTCCAAAGATCCGTTTGGGTCGCTTTGAAAACGGTTCAGAAATTTGGGCGAATGGTGAGACCGTTCGCATCACCGTTGATGACGTTCAGGGCACCCATGACCGCGTGTCCACCACTTACAAGAACCTGGCGCAGGATGCGAAGCCAGGAGATCGTTTGCTTATCGATGACGGCAAGGTCGCCGTTGTCTGCGAACAGGTCGAAGGCAATGATGTTATCTGCCGCGTGACCGAGGGCGGCCCGGTTTCTAACAACAAGGGTGTCTCCCTGCCGGGCATGGACATCTCCGTTCCTGCTTTGAGCGAAAAGGATATTGCTGACCTGCGTTTCGCTTTGAAGCTGGGCGTTGACTTCATCGCCCTGTCCTTCGTGCGCTCCCCAGCAGACATTGACCTTGTTCACGCAATCATGGATGAAGAAGGCCGCCGCGTTCCAGTTATTGCGAAGCTGGAAAAGCCAGAAGCTGTTGACGCGCTGGAGTCCATCATCTTGGCGTTTGACGCTGTCATGGTTGCTCGTGGTGATCTGGGCGTGGAAGTTCCATTGGAGCAGGTTCCACTGGTTCAGAAGCGCGCGGTTCAGATTGCTCGCGAGAACGCGAAGCCAGTCATCGTGGCAACCCAGATGCTGGATTCCATGATTGAGAACTCCCGCCCAACCCGTGCGGAAGCATCTGACGTGGCCAACGCTGTTCTGGATGGTGCTGACGCGGTCATGCTTTCTGGTGAGACCTCCGTTGGTGTGGATCCACACAACGTTGTGCGCACCATGGCGCGTATTGTGCAGCGCGCTGAGACCGATGGCCGCGTGCCACCGCTGTCTCACGTTCCACGCACCAAGCGCGGTGTTATTTCTTACTCCGCACGCGATATCGCAGAGCGTTTGAATGCGAAGGCAATCGTAGCGTTTACCACCTCTGGTGATACCGCGAAGCGCGTGGCTCGTCTGCACTCACAGTTGCCATTGTTGGTCTTTACCCCAACCCAGGCGGTTCGTTCCCAGCTCGCATTGACCTGGGGTGCTCGTACCTTCTTGGCTCCAAATGTGGAGACCACGGATGAGATGATGCAGGCCATGGATGAAGCTTTGCTATCCATGGATGAGTACGAAGAGGGCGACCTGGTTGTGGTCGTTGCTGGTACTCCGGCCGGTATCGCTGGTAACACCAACATGATTCACGCTCATGGTCTTGGTGAAGTAGTTAACTAAGCACTAGCTAATCAGCCGCTGTCTGTTCCACACGTATTGTGGCGGGCAGCGGCTGTTTAGATCGCACTAGGAGGAACCCATGCTTGAAGTTATTGCACTCAACGTCGATGACGCACGCAAGGCCGAAGAAGGTGGCGCGCACCAATTAGAGCTGGTGGGCACCATGGACAAAGATGGACTGTCGCCCTCACCAGCGGTGGTTGACGATGTCGTCGCCGCCGTTGATATCCCCGTGCGGCCGATGCTGCGTTTGCGCGATGGGTTCGCCACCGACGCGGATGAGATTGAGCAGCTTAAGCAGCTAGCCCTGCAGTACGCCGACGCGGGCGCGGCAGGTGTGGTCCTGGGATTCCTCACTCCGGATTCACAGATCGACATTGCAGTCCTAGAAGACATCCTGAGCGTCAGGGCAAAAGGCATGGACTTCACGTTCCATCGCGCGATTGACTATGAAGCAGACGGCGCGTGGGAAACGCTGCTTGCCCTAGAACATCCACCACGGCACATTCTGACCGCCGGGAGCCCGCTCGGTGTAGGAGAGGGGTTGGAGACGTTACTTGCCCGCGCCAAATCGACCCCCGAGCTGATACTAGCCGGCGGTGGGTTAAAAGCTGAGTTCGTGCCGCGCTTAAAAGCAGCGGGCATCAGGAATTTTCATATTGGCTCAGCAGCGAGGCTCAACAGCAGCTTTGATGAGCCCATTGACCCGAAGGCAGTGGCTCGCTGGGTTGAGCTGACGGAGAATTAGCAGGCTATTTGATTAAGTCCATCGCTCCCATGCTGCTCAAGCCATGCGTGTTGCCCACGAGCCTTCCACCCGGCGTTAGAAGTTTGACATTGCCGCGGTGTCGTATCATCCGACCTCTGCTCTTTTCATGGGGCACGACTTGTGCGCCATCGTCGTTGACGCCGTTGTGATAAGCGCACAGCGTGCTGAGATTCGAAGGGTTGGTCTGCCCACCGTTCTTATGTGCATCCAAGTGGTGCACCTGGCAGCGGTCTGCTGGTACGCCGCAGTCCGGCCACGGGCACACCAGGTTTTCCGCCTTGGCTAAAGTCCGCTGCTTAAATGAGGCGAACCGGGCTTCGTAGAGATTGATTGGTCCGGCAGTCGGATGGAACAGCCCGGCGTAGATTTTGTCGCCGAGTGCACCAGACATTGCAAGATTGACGATTTCGGCTCCGGTCATGGTGGTGCCGTCGGAGGCTCCGATGATGGAGTCGTCGCCTTCGCCGCGGATGATCTGCGCGGATTGGTCCAGCCCGATGGCAATAACGGTGCGGTATTCCGGTTTGAGTATCCCTCCGCCGCCGTCGATGTGTTTCCAGAACGCTTCCAGTAATGCTTTTTGCGTGGTTTTTCGGGGGATTCTATAGCGTCGAGGGTTTTCTCGAAGTCGGTGATGCGGCGTTGGGTATCAGTCACGGTCATGGTGCGCATGCCGTTCTTGGCTTGGCTCTCCTTTACACCGGGCTCTTTCGGTTTCTCGCCTTGGATTTCTTTCACCCGCCGATTGCCATAGGCATTAACTTCCTTGTAGGAGCCCTCGTGGGCGATAAGTTCCGCGCGCAGTTTCCAGGCTGCGCCGCGCTTCTTCAATTTCTTAGCGTGTCTATTGACCATCACTAAATGGTCGAGGCTTAACTCGCGTTGTTCGGCGAGCGCTAAAAATTCACGCTGCAAGCGCGGAGAGTCGGCGGGACCAAGGAGTGCATCGGCGAGCTTGGAATACTCTTTTGCCTTAGGAAGAACAATGCCATAATTCTCCAAGTCGTAGGGAGAGTGCTCGTAGGCAATGCGGAGAATGCCTATGCCCTGGCTGAAATAGAGTTTGATTGTCTGAAGAAGTTCCATAACTCAGACGCTAAACCCACTGCGCAAGCCCGCACTAGAGCAAGTCTAAAAATCTGTGGATAACTACGTTGACGCGTCACGCAAAGGGCTAAGTTATCCACAGATGTGCTGCTGGCACCCAATTGGTTCGAATAGCCATTGTGGTGCGGTGCTTTCGGGATTAGCCTGAGAACTTTTCCAAAAGCCCAGAATCCTTTAGAGGGGAACTTGTCCCCGCATGAGAACTCGGGCAGTGCGGATAAGTGACGTGGAGGCTAGTTCCGCATCGTTGTATTCGGCGGCGGCGATAACCGCGCCGGAAGGGGTACCGAGGCGAACAGAATTTTTCACTCCGGCGATTTCGGCAACCAGGGTGCCAGGAGTCGCAGCTGCTGCAGCCAAACACATGGCGCCGGTCCCAGGGATTGCTAGGTGCGCCTTGCCCATGGAGATCATGCGCACTATGATGTCGACTGAATCTGCCTCTAAGTCGGCACCGTCCAGGGTGGTGGAATCTTGAGCGGGAGCGATAACAGCAATCTTGGGAACTACTTCAGGGCACTTGCTAAAGCCCATGGCGGCAGCACCCGCTTGACGCAGACGTTCCAGAAGCGACTTCACCGGTATATTGGCATCAATCTCACCGGGTAGCTCAGTACCGCTGAGTCCAACATCTTCAGCGCGCACAATGACTACCGGCAAGGTCGAATCCACCAAGGACACAGTGATCGGAGTGCCGTCACCATCCAAAACATCGGTCGCGGAACCCGTGGGCAAAAGCCCGGCGGTGCGGCTGCCGGCTGGTTGCGGATAGCTCAACCGGATGGCAGAGCCCGTGCCAGAAACCCCGGGGATTTCCACATCACCGGCTGTGGCGGCGCGGCCATCGACAACCTCCAGTGTGCTTTTAACGGACTTGGATGTGTTCGTGTTGAACATGGTGAATTCATGTGTGCCATCAGGGGCGTCAATGATGCCAGCCTCCAGCGCGAAAGGCACAACGCCGGACGAAAGATTGCCGCAGTTGCCGGAGTAGTCGATGTGCTCAACTCCGACCTCAACTTGGCCAAAGGTGTAGTCCAAGTCGAATCCCTCGCGAGTGCTGGCTGAGACCAGCATGACTTTAGACAGCGAGGAAATTCCGCCGCCCATGCCGTTGAGCTGGCGGCCGTGTGTATCAGGGGAGCCAATGAAAACACATAACGCAGCATCTCTCTCAGCTTTATCAGCTGGGAGGTCTGCTGCATTGAAAAAGAGGCCTTTGCTAGTGCCGCCACGAATGAAGCACGCGTTAATCCATTCCGTCATACACACTAAGACTAGTGGTGAACATCACGTCATTTGGACGCTTTGGTATGTGGAATTTTTAACTCTGAACTAAGAAGTCTTCGGAGGAACAGTCTTAGTAGCCTTCGCACGCTTTGCCTTCTTATCGGCGGCGGTCTTGGCTGGTTTCTTGGCCGCAGGCTTGTCGGCTTTGGCAGCAGCTGGTGCGGAAGCGATAGGGGTTGGCTTAATCTTCCACACATCCTGCGCATAGTCGGCGATGGTGCGGTCTGAGGAGAAGCGGCCGGATTCGCAGATATTGATCCAGCACTTGCGAGCCCAAGACAGTTCATCATTGACGTAGTCATTGGCCATACGGTCACGGGTCTCGCGGTAGTCCGCGAAGTCGCCGAGGACGTAGTAAGTGTCTTGCGCCTGAGGTCCGAAGCCGTCGAGCAAGCTGGAGCGGATTTCGCCAAAGATGCCGGTGTTTTCAGAACCCAAGGTGCCGTTGGTCAGTGCGTCCAGAACGCGGGAGAGACCCGGAACAGAACTGTAGAGCTCACCAGGATTGTAGGTTTCCTTCAGTCCCGGAAGTTCCTCATTCTTAGCGCCGAATATGTAGGCGTTTTCCTCGCCCACGGATTCCACGATTTCCACGTTGGCGCCGTCCAGAGTGCCCAAGGTCAGCGCGCCGTTCATCATGAACTTCATGTTGGACGTACCGGAAGCTTCCTTACCGGCGGTGGAGATCTGCTCAGAGATATCTGCGGCAGGAATGATGTGCTCAGCGGGGGAGACATTGTAGTTTTCCACGAAGACCACGCGGATGATGTCGCGGGTACGTTCGTCATTATTGACCAGGTCAGCGATGGTGTTAATCAACTTGATAATCGCCTTTGCGCGGACATAGCCAGGCGCGGCCTTCGCACCGAAGATGAAGGTGCGTGGAGGTACTTCCTCGCCGTCTTCGGTGATGCGGAAGTAGACGTCCAGAATATAGAGCGCGTTCATCAACTGACGCTTGTACTCATGCAGGCGCTTGATCTGCACATCAAAGATGGTGTCAGGGTTAATTTCTGCACCCTGGTGGTTGTGAATCCAAGTAGCGAAGTCAGCCTTGTTGGCCTTCTTGATGCTCATTAGCTCATTCATTACTGCGTCATCATCGGCATACTTGCGCAGTTCTTTGAGCTCACCCAGGTTGATGACCCAAGAATCTGAACCGGAAAGGCGCGTGAGCAAAGCCGAAAGACCCGGGTTGCACATGTCCAACCAGCGGCGTGGAGTCACACCGTTAGTCTTGTTGTTGAACTTCTCCGGCCACATTTCATGCCATTCACTCAAGGTGTCAGCCTTGATGATTTCGGTGTGCAAGGCGGCTACGCCGTTGATGGAGTAGGCGGCATAAGACGCAATCCACGCCATGTGCACATAGCCATTAGAGACCGGCGCCATGTATTCAATGCGCTGCTGGTCCAGACCGCGCTGCGCCATGTCCTCACGGAAACGGCGGTCAATTTCAGCGATGAGCTCCCACAGTCGCCAGAATAGTTTCTGGAAGATGGATACTTCCCAGGTCTCCAGCGCCTCAGCCAAGGTGGTGTGGTTGGTGTACGCGAAGGTGTTGGTGACAACCTTCCACGACTCATCCCAGCCCATGCCGTGCTCATCCAACAAGATGCGCAGCAGCTCAGGGATAGCCAGCACCGGGTGGGTGTCGTTGAGCTGAATGGAATTGAAGTCATCAAACTTCGTCAGGTCATCACCGTGGTGCTTGAGGAAGTTATTAATCATCTCCTGCAGGGAGGCTGAGACAAAGAAGTACTGCTGGCGCACGCGCAGCACCTTGCCCTCATAGGTGGTGTCATTTGGATACAGCACGCGGCAGATATCCATGACCTTTTCGCGCTCCACAATCGCTTCGGTAAAGCGCTGGGAATTGAATGCGTCATAGTCGAACTCATCAATCGGCTCGGCCTTCCACAGGCGCAGCGTGCCCACGTTGGAGGTGCCATAGCCGGTAATAGGCATGTCATAAGGAATCGCGCGGACTTCCATGTCATCAAAGTGCACCCGCCATTGCTCAGATGCGCGGCGGACAATGAAGTCATAGCCGTTTTCCATCCACGCATCAGGCTCTTCCTTCTGGAAACCATTGTCAAAGGACTGACGGAAAAGTCCGTAGCGGTAGAGCAGACCATAACCAGTGACCGGGTAGTCCTGGGTGACAGCAGAGTCAAGGAAGCAGGCAGCCAGACGGCCCAGACCGCCATTGCCCAAGGCGGCATCGTGTTCGGCTTCAAGGACATCGACAAGCTCGTGGCCCGTGCCATCCATTGCTTCTTTCGCCTGCTCAACAAGACCTAAGTTGGTGAGGTTGTTCAGCAACGCGCGGCCTTGCAGGAATTCTGCGGAAAAGTAGTGTTGCTGACGGCCCTTGACATAAGCCTCTTTGGTCTTCTCCCAGTCATCGGCGATTTGCTCCATAACGGCCGAGGACAAGCCAGACCAGGCCTTGCGGTTGGTGGCGGAGGATGGGGAGACGCCAGCGGCAGCACGGATGTGACCAGGCAAAGATTGTTCAAAGCGTGAGGTATTCATGAACGTGAGACTTCCTTATGGCTAGGGTTCCTAAGGTGTAACCACTTGAAGCCTAATTGCAAAACTCACGCGTTGCTGGGTAAGTGCCGTTTAAGGTGAGCAAGCTCCCCATTTCGCCATGGGGTGGGGAACCCAGATTTTAGGCTTTGGCCAAGAAGCTTAAGACTGCCGCGGCGCCAGCCTGGGTGGAGGAGTGGCAGGTTGGCTCGAAATCCGGGATGAAGTTGGATTGGTGGTTGACCGGTGGGTTGTCCAGCAGTTCTTCCGGAGTGGAGCCGACGAGCCAGAAGTAGTAGGGCACGCCCCAGGCCTGCGGGAGGTAGCAGAAGTCCTCGGAGGCAGTTGATGGCTTGGCATCGATGACATTGTCGCTAAAGACATCGTCGAAGGTCTCACGCACGGCGATGGCCGTGGCAGGGTCGTTGTCAGTAACTTCGCCGTGGGCAAAGTACTCAAAGGTAGGTTGCGCAGGGCTTGCCGATGCCGCACATTCCGCCTCCACCACGCGGTGCAACGCTGCGTATACGCGCTCGGCCAACGCGGGATCGTAGTAGCGCGTGTTGAGAACCAGCTCTGCGGAATCCGGGATGATGTTGTTCTTATCGCCGGAATGTAATTCGCCGACGGAGATGACAAAGAATTCACTGGGAGGAACCTCGCGGCCCACAATCGCTTGCAGGCGCACCACAATCATCGCTGCAATTAGCGTCGGATCGATGGATTTATCAGGCATGGAGGCATGCGCAGAGCGGCCCGCAATGCGAATGCGAATAGAATCACAGCCGGCCATGATTGGTCCCGCGGCGGTCTGCACCTGGCCGGCCGGGCCGGGCATGATGTGCTGCGCCAAGCAGACATCGGGGCGGGGGATGCGGCTAATAAGGCCATCGGCAAGCATGCGCTTTGCGCCATCCGATGTCTCTTCTGCCGGCTGGAACAACGCGATAAACGTGCCCGACCACTGACCGCGCAGAGAGTCAATCACGGCACAAGCGCCCAACAACGCAGTTGCGTGCATGTCATGGCCACACGCATGCATGTTGCCGTTCGTCGACGCGAAATCCACCCCAGTTTGCTCAACCATAGGAAGGGCATCAAAGTCCGCGCGCATCAACACCGTCGGTCCCTCCTCGGGGGAACGGAAAATAGCAGCCATGCCAAAGCCACCAATACCGGTGACTAGTTCACAATCAAACTCCGCCAGCTTCGCCTCGATCTTCGACGCTGTGCGCTCCTCGTGGTGAGACAGCTCCGGATGACGGTGAAGATCCTCATAAAATTCACGCTGCCATTCCAGGTCGGCACTATGAGAAGCTAGGAGTTTAGAAATAGAATTCGACTGATTCATGATCCATCTTTTTAGTTAGGGTACGCTTACTTTTATGCCACTTATTCAGTTTGATGTTTTGGTTCCACACGCTCAAGCCAAGCGCGTTGGCGAAGTCTTCGACGAAGCGCTAAACCGCCTGGTCACAGCAGAACGTATTGATTCCGCACAGGTAGAAATCAACGATACCCCACGCCTGCAACAAGGCATGGAAGAACAGCTTCGTCAGACCTACCGCGATGAACACGAAGACCACGACCTGGAAGACGCCGAGGTATACCGCTACCTCATCAAGCTCGAAGGCGTTAAAGGCTCCCTCAATGAGCTAGGAATGGTGCTCGGCCGCCTACTGACACCACACGCGGTTCTACCTAAGGACTGGGTGCTTTTGGAAGACGAGGAAGCACATGAGCTTCCTGCCATCTTCCCGTGGGCCCTCGCCGTCAGCCGGTAAAAGCGGCAATGCTTTTACCGTCATTGGTGTTTAGCGCAGTTGGCTTTTAGTGTGATGCGCCTTTGATGCCTTCGGCAATTGCACGGCCAGCTTCTTTGAGCTGATCGTGCATTCGGCCGTTTTGTGACAACTGTGCGGAGAGTGCGCCTTCTGGCACGGGGGAGTCCAGGCGTCCGGCTACGATGCCGAGGCTCGCGCCTGAAGCGTCAGCGATATCCGCGATGGTGCCCACGACCTTGCCGGTAAGGGACTGCTCATCAAAGGCGCCCTCGCCGGTAATGATCAATGCCTGTTCGCCTGCGGCTCGAGCTTCTTCGAGCGCGACCTGCAGTCCTAGTAGCTCAGCGACAAACTGCGCGCCGGGCTGCAACTCAATGTTGGACTCAGAGCCGTATAGCAGCGCTGACAACCAGGTCATGCCGACGGGAATCGCACCTGCGGCACCAAAGCCCTCACGTTCCACGTCGATGTCCGTGACCTCGCACAGCTTCATCAGCGCACCGGTGAGCAGTGGTACATCCTGATCTGATGCGCCCTTTTGTGGGCCGTACATGCTGGCTGCATGCAACGGCGGGCACGTGGTGTCTCCCAACAAAGTGAACTTCAGACCCGCCGCCTTGATGTTGAGCTGTGCCGTGTCAATGGAATCCAACATGACCAAAGGGGCGCCGCCTTTGGGCAGCGGATAGCCGCGATCATCCATCGGGGCACCACCCAAAGCGGTGATAATTCCCATACCGCCGTCCACGGTGGCCGAACCGCCCAGGCCCAAAACAATGTGCGTCGCCCCGCGCGATTCGGCGTCTGCAATCAATACCCCCGTGCCGTAGGAATCGGCATGCAGGACGTCCTTGTGGTCTTCCACGGCGGGCAAACCCGACGCTGCAGCAACATCAATGTAGGCAGTCTTTTCATGCAGGAAATAAGACGCAGAAATCAGTCTTCCGCGCGCGTCAGTGGAGGGAATCTCAACCTTCTCAACCGCAGGGGAAGTCTTCGACGCTGCTAAAGCCTGCGCGATTACTTCAGCGGTGCCCTCGCCGCCGTCGGCCATCGGCAGCTGCTTGATGGTGGCATCGGGAAGCACCTCTGCGACACCTTGGGCAATACCGCGCGCCGCCTCGGTGGCGGTGGCTGTGGATTTGAATGAATCTGGGGCTACAACAATGAGCATGCGGTTGATTATAACTGTTGAATCTTGCGCCCAAATATGCCCGTTTACCTTTGGCACTTGCCATATTGGTTGGGCAATAGGTAAATTTGTTTCTATTAACCGATATAAATGGTTTGGCAGTTGCCTTATAGAGAGGGCATCGAATAATAAGGAACAGTGCCTTTAAGACACAAAGGAAAGGGCCCAAAGTGACCGTTGATAACACGATTTCTGAGTATTACGACAAGCTTCTCAAGCGCAATGCCGGAGAACCAGAATTCCACCAAGCAGTCTCAGAAGTCTTGGACTCGCTCAAGGTTGTTTTGGGAAAGGACCCTCACTACGCTGATTACGGACTGGTGGAGCGTCTGTGTGAACCAGAACGCCAGCTCATTTTCCGAGTTCCTTGGATCGATGACAACGGCCAGGTCCGTGTTAACCGCGGCTTCCGCGTGCAGTTCAACTCCGCACTCGGCCCATACAAGGGTGGCCTGCGCTTCCACCCATCCGTCAATCTGGGCATCATCAAGTTCTTGGGCTTTGAGCAGATTTTCAAGAACTCTCTGACCGGTCTTCCAATCGGCGGCGGCAAGGGCGGCTCCGACTTCGACCCAAAGGGTAAGTCTGAGCTGGAAATCATGCGCTTCTGCCAGTCCTTCATGACTGAGCTGCATCGCCATATCGGCGAGTACCGCGACGTACCTGCCGGCGACATCGGCGTTGGCGGCCGCGAAATTGGCTACCTCTTTGGTCAATACCGTCGTCTTGCCAACCAGCATGAGTCCGGCGTTCTCACCGGCAAGGGTCTGACCTGGGGCGGTTCCTTGGTTCGTACCGAGGCAACCGGCTACGGCACCGTCTACCTGGTAGCTGAAATGATGCGCACCCACGGTGAATCTCTCAGCGGCGCGAAGGTCATTGTTTCCGGCTCTGGCAACGTTGCAATCTACGCTGCGGCTAAGGCTCAGGAACATGGCGCGACCGTGGTAGCAATGTCTGACTCTTCTGGCTACATCTACACCCCAGACGGTGTTGACGTAGACCTGTTGAAGGACATCAAGGAAAACCGTCGTGAGCGCATCAACACTTACGCTGAGGAAGCTGGCGTGAAGTTCGTTGAGGGTGGAAACATCTGGGAAGTTGAAGCAGACGTTGCTCTTCCTTGCGCGACCCAAAACGAGCTCGACGGCGAATCTGCTGAGCTGCTGAAGAAGAACGGTGTTCGCTACGTAGCTGAAGGTGCGAACATGCCAAGCACCCCAGATGCAGTTCACGTCTTCCAGTCCGCAAACATCGCATTTGCTCCGGGTAAGGCAGCAAACGCCGGCGGCGTTGCAACCTCCGCGCTGGAAATGCAGCAAAACGCATCGCGCGATTCCTGGTCCTTCGCGTACACCGATGAGCGTCTGAAGCAAATCATGACCCGCATCTTCGTCAACATCTCCACCACGGCATCCGAATACGACCGGGAAGGCGACTACGTTGCTGGCGCCAACATCGCTGGCTTCAAGAAGGTTGCAGATGCCATGCTCGCGCAGGGTGTCATCTAAGCACTTTTTCTAGGCCTATGGCCTGGATATTCTCCCTCCAACCCACCTGTAAATTCGCTCCTAGCGAGACTTCAGGTGGGTTGTGGCGTGGGAGATAAACCTAAAGTTGAAGTTTATATATACTTGGCTCCCATGTACCGCGTATTTGAAAGCATGGATCAGCTGGTCAACCACCTCGAACAGGCCATGGGCGTTCCCATGACCTCCAACTGCATGGTGCCACGAAATGAAATGTTGGCACTGCTCGACGAAATGCGTAATGCCATTCCTGTAGAACTGGATGACGCACAAGACGTTCTGGATAACCAGGACGAAATTATCCGTGCGGCAGAAGAGCGCGCATCACAAACTATTGCTGACGCTGAAGCACAGGCTGATGAAACCATCGGCCGCGCTGAGGCTGATTCTCAGGCGATGATTGATGACGCGAACCACCGCGCCACCACCGCCATTGGTCAGGCTCAGGATAAGGCTGCAAACATTGTTGAAGGCGCACGCGCCGACGCAGAGCGCACCGTTGCCAAGGGCAACGAGTCCTATGAGCGTTCCGTTGCAGAAGGTCACGCTGAGCAAGAGCGTCTGGTCTCTGAGTCTGAGGTTGTTCGCCGCGCCAACGAGGAGGCCAGCCGCATTATTGACTCCGCACACTCAGAATCCAACCGTCTGCGCAATGAGTGCGATGAATTCGTGGATTCCAAGCTTGGTGAATTCGAAGAGTCACTCACCAGTATCTTGCGAACTGTAAATTCTGACCGCGCAGCGCTGCGGCGTGGTGCTGGCGCTTCCGGTAGCCGTGCTGCCCGCGGCGGTTACTCCTCTTACGAGCCCGAGTAAGACCATATTCTTTACTCCTACTGAGTACTGCTGTTAAGCGTTCAGATACTTAGTAGGAGGGGGATTTTGCGGAGGCGCTCAACGCCGCCGAAATCGCGGCTGCGACAAAGGCAGGGCCCGCGAGAATTGGCCAGGTAGACAAAACCAGGCCAAGTTGTTGGAACTGGTTGAGTGAATCAGTAGCCAGTGCGATCAGCGCAGTGCCGGTGCTGATGATGCCGCCGATTATGGCGACGCTGAGCAGTGCTGTGGCGACCATATTGCGTGCATAAAAGGTAATGGCAGCGGTAGCCAAAGAAAATACCAAGGCTATGACCATGATGGCGATGTCATTGGGCAGTGGGAATAACGTGAGTACAAAAATGACAAGCCCAGAAATGACTGACCAGCGCACCACGCCCTTTTGGTTCACGCCGTCGCTATTGATGGCTTGGCGGAACTTGCGTCTAGAAATCCGGCCCAAGATAAAACTGACAATGATCAGGATTGCCGCGGGGAGCAGCGACCCAAAAATCAGTGGTGTCGCACTTAAATCTTGACCATTCATGTTTAGCAATCCTAGAGCGAAATTAGTTAAGAAATAAAGCCGACAAACGCCTATATCACCTGTACATAGAGCATTGTGACCTCCTAGACAGGTGAAGTACAGAATCCAGGGTAGGCTTAAGGATGTTATGAACTCTCCACTGAAATTCAACGTGGCACAACTGTTGCGTGCCAACACTTTTGAACAACGCGAACAGACTGGTCCCGCGCCCGAGCGCATTGGCTTGGAAATGATTGCGGTTCCAAAGGGAAGCGAAATTACTGTAAACGCTGACCTGACCCCACTGGGTGAAGGTTTGATGGTTGATGCACGTATCACCGGCACTTTGGACGGCGAATGCGCACGCTGCCTCAAGCCTTTGCAGCGCCCATTCGATCTCAAAGTCAACCAGGTCTTTGCCATCAGTGAAGACTTCATCACTGGTGATCCCGCTGATGAAGAGGATGATGTTCCATCGGTTGTCGGTCATGAGATTGATTTGCTCCAGACAGTCATCGATGAAGCCGGCGTAGTCCTGCCTTTCGCACCAACGTGTGAGGGTGGCTGCGACATCAACACCCCAGAAGGCGTTGAAGTTGGAGTATCTGGTGAGGAAGAAGAGCGCGTTGATCCACGCTGGTCCGGCTTGGAGAAGTTCTTGTGAGTAGAAAAAAGAAGATTAGCGGGGAGCAGGCTCTAGAAGAGGCCTACGCCGCGGTTGATAAGGCTCCGCTTCTCAAGAGCTTGGGCGTGGAAATCAATGAGCACTACCTGCGCCTAGCCTTGACCCACCGTTCCTTCGCGAATGAGCATGGTCATCTGCCGAACAATGAGCGCCTTGAGTTCCTCGGCGACGCTGTCCTGGGGTTATCGATTGCAGCCCGGCTGTATGAGAAGTTCCCAACGCGCCCTGAGTCCGACATTTCGAAGATGCGTGCATCCATAGTCTCCCGTTATGGGCTGTCTGATGTAGCGCGTGAAATCGGGCTCGGCGCCTACATTCTGTTGGGTAAAGGTGAGGATAACTCCAAGGGCCGCGAGAAGGATTCCATCCTTTCCGACACCATGGAAGCGCTGTTTGGCGCGATTTACCTGCAGTACGAATTTGAGACTGCGCGTGGCGTCATTTTGAACCTTTTTGCTGAGAAGCTGGAAGCTGCTGTCTCCACCAGTAACCACATGGACTGGAAGACAACCCTGCAGGAGCTGTGCGCGGAGCGCAAAATGCCGATGCCGGAATACACCGCGACATCTACGGGGCCTGAGCATGACCAGTTATTCTCGGCTCAGGTATTTGTCGAAGGACAATTGCTCGGTGAAGGCATGGGCCCCAACAAGAAGCAGGCTGAGCAGCATGCTGCCGAAAAAGCTTCGCTGATCATTCGCGTGAAGTAGCGCTACTTAAAGCAATTTCTCATGCCTGAGTTACCTGAAGTTGAAGTAGTCCGCCGTGGACTAGAACCTCACGTCGTTGGCCGCGCCTTCGAGTCAGTTGAGGTTCTACATCCGCGTGCGAATCGGGGACAGGACGCACCACTTGATGATCTCCTAAAAGGTTGCGTTATTAGCGGCCTTGGGCGACGGGGCAAATACTTGTGGTGTGAGCTTGATGGGGAAGATGATGTCCTATTCGTACACCTGGGGATGTCGGGGCAACTTCGAATTGGTCATACCGATTCCAAGCACGTGCGTATCCGAAGCCATCTCACCGATGGAGTGGATTTAAGCTTTATTGACCAGCGCACTTTCGGCTATTGGCTGGCAGCTCCCTTGTCAAAGATTGACCATATCGGCCAAGATCCGCTGAGTCCGGACTTCGATATTGTGGCCGCGGCCCGCAAACTGCGGACCAAAAAGACTCACGTGAAGACCGCGCTTCTGGATCAAACCATTGCCTCTGGTATCGGCAATATTTACGCCGATGAAGCACTGTGGCGTGCCAAGGTATCTCCACTGCGCAAAGCCAACCGCCTACTGCAGCGAGAAGCCGTTGCCATCTATGAAGCTGCCGCAGCTGTGATGACTGAGGCTCTTGCCCAAGGCGGCACCAGCTTTGACTCACTGTATGTCAACGTCAACGGTGAATCTGGATACTTTGCCCGCTCCTTACATGCCTATGGCCGCACCGATGAACCCTGCGATGACTGCGGAACTCCCATCGCACGCGTCATCTTGAACGCGCGCTCCTCGCATTTTTGTCCAGCTTGCCAGTCTTGAAGTCTAAGGCTATTGGGCAGAAGGAAGCTCGGTGGTCAGCGGAGTCCAAGCATCACCCAGTTCATGCATTCTCTTTAACTCTGCGAGGTTGCCTAGCCAACATGCCTCGTGCTGTGCAACACTGTCCCATTCATCTTCGGAGTAACCACTTTGAATGAGCATAAGCTTCGTGATTTTATCCGAGGCCTCGAGTTGCCAGCGGGTAGTGGCACCAAACTCATCGATGTAGGCGAATACTTGGTTCGGGGCAAACTCGACTATGCGACCTTCTGACCCGAAAGTCGTAGTGCCACCGACCCTGGGATCGATGTCTACTTCCCATCCGAACCAATCCTTAAGCTTTTCTGGATCGGTAAGTGAATCGAACACCGCTGAAGGTGGAGCGCTAATCTCCACGCTAATTCTGATTTCTGCGTCGCGTCCAGGTCGAAAATCGACCTCCGGCGTAAGTGGTCGATCATTAACAAATTCGGCGAGATTCGCCAGTGCTAGTCCCCAAAAAGTATGCATGGAGTGTAAGCCATCGCGGCGATCTTAAGGCGACATCAATTCTTCCAAGGTAGGTAATCCATCCTGCTTCAGCGAAACGATGGAAGTCTCCTGGTTTTCCGTAATGCCAAATTCCACCGTCGTTGGCTGGCCATCAAGAGTCCATTCAATTCGCAAAAGCTGGTTAGGCTGTGCTTCTAGCAATTTTTGGTTGGGATTTAAGCCTTGGGGAGTTGTCGGCCCCCCAAAAAAAACAAAACGATCATCGGCGATCGAGACTTCTGCGTATTCAGCAAGCCAAGTGCGAAGAGTCGAAGATGCAGTCATGGCCTCGTATACCTTAGCTGCCGGGGCATTAATATGAGCCTGCAGGTGGAGAACATCAGTCACTTCGAAACATCCTTGTCGTCTGGTGTCCAGGCTTCTTAGAACCTGCCTAGGTTGTCTTGAGCATATTAGTGCTGAGCTACTAAGCACGCTGCCTCAGATTGGAAACAAGCTTGATGGGTGAAGAACACTGTGGGCTTTCCGTGAGAAGACTCAATTTGATTCATTACCCCCTTTATTCAATTAGTGATATAAATCACAGACTTGTCATTTGTTGGAAATCAGGGAGCCAGAGGAGTTGCCAGATTTACCGCTATGGGAAGCGTGTATCGGCCCGAAGGGCATCGAAAAGCTAAAGCTTCTGGCGCTCTGAACCCTTGGATTCGATCGACTTGTGCCACGGCTTGCGCAGCTTGTGTTAATTGTTTTGCGGGCGGAAGCTTTAGCTGTTTAAAAGACTGCGAGTTCGTCCGTGACTGTGTGACGTGCATGGAAAGAATGTTGATATAGACACTTTCTCGGCGCTGGTATCCGAATCGGTGAAACGTGCGAACTACCTGTCGTGTGAGATGTTGCTTCAAGGGTGAACTGAAAGCAGGGCGATGCCGCATTCTGATTCGTTGATAGAAAAACTAGCTTTGATGCTTAGGTATATGCCTATCAATAACCCTAAAAGCGGGAAGAAACGGAACCTGTCGGAGATAAAACACTGCGAAAATTGTTTGTTTCCGCCCACTCCGTTGTGTGACTCAGGTTGCTCCAACTATTAATGATCCCCTTTAATATCCCTATGAGTTTCCTTGAAAATATTGTGGGCACGTTTAACGACGGCCTATGGACCTACATTGTTCCGTGGCTTCTGGTGGGTGCGGGCATCTTCTTTGGCTTCCGCACCGCACTAGTCCAGCTTCGGATGATCCCGTCCATGTTCAAGTCCGTCGTGGAACGCCCGAAGGGAACCGGTAAGGACGCTGATGAAGAATACGGCGGAATTTCCGCCTTCAAAGCGTTCACCATCTCCGCTGCATCCCGCGTCGGCACCGGCAACGTCGCCGGTGTCGCGGTGGCTATCTCCGTCGGTGGCCCTGGTGCTGTCTTCTGGATGTGGATGATTGCCATCCTTGGCGGTGCAACGTCCTTCATCGAGTCCACCCTGGCGCAGCTGTGGAAGGTCCGCGACGGTGACAACTACCGCGGTGGCCCGGCGTATTATATGAAGAAGGGCCTGGGCTGGACGCCGCTGGCAATTATCTTCTCCGTAGCAATTTCCTTTACTTTCGGCTTCGTCTACAACGCATTCCAGACCAACGCTATCGCTGAGTCTTTTGCTACGTCCTTCGGCAATGACTCCTTCACCTTCCGCGCGATTGTCGGTGTCATCATCGCTGTAGTCTCCGGCTTCATCATCTTCGGTGGTGTGCAGCGTATTGCGAACATGACCCAGATCATCGTTCCATTCATGGCGATTGCGTACTTGATCATTGGTCTGTACGTGGTCATCACCAACATCGATGCAGTTCCTGGTGTTATTTCTGACATTGTTACCCACGCGCTTGGCTTCCAGCAGATTGCCGGCGCTGGTTTGGGCGCCGCGATGATGCAGGGTATTCAGCGTGGTCTGTTTTCCAATGAAGCTGGTGAGGGTTCCGCACCAAACGCCGCGGCTACCGCAACCGTGTCCCACCCAGTTAAGCAGGGTCTGGTTCAGACCTTGGGCGTTTACTTTGACACCCTGGTTGTTTGTTCCATCACCGCCTTTATTATCTTGCTGGGCACCGACCTGGAATACGGCGGCGAAGCAGAAGGCGTATCTCTGACCCAGATGGCGCTGTCCAACGAGGTTGGCGACTGGGGCACCCACATGGTGACCTTCATCCTCTTCTTCCTGGCATTTTCTTCCATCCTGGGTAACTACTACTTGGCTGAAGCCAACGTGGAGTACCTCACGCAGTCCCGTACCTGGCTCTTCCTGTTCCGCGCCGTGGTTATCTTCTTCGTCTGGTTCGGTGCCGTTGGCTCCCTGCCACTCGTGTTCGCACTGGCCGATACCGGCGCAGGTACCATGGTTATTCTCAACATTCTGGCGATTGTGCCGCTCTCAGGCGTGGCGTTGAAGCTGTTGAAGAACTTCAACGACCAGCGTCGCCAGGGGATTGATCCGGTCTTCCACCGCGACATGCTGCCTGAACTCAAGAATGTTGAGGTTTGGGATGGTTCTGACCCGGCTACCCGCCGTGGCTTGGACATGATTGAAAACAAGAATCGAGCAGAATAAATGCAACGCATGACCGCATTCGTCCGTGGCAATGTTCAAGGAGTTGGCTTTCGCTGGTGGACACGTTCCCGCGCCCTAGAGTTGGGCCTTGCGGGACACGCCACCAATAAGGCAGACGGACGCGTGCAGGTTGTGGCCGAAGGTCCTAAAGAAGACTGCGAAAAGCTTCTGCAACTTCTTAAAGAAGAACCTTCCACTACCAACCGTCCCGGCCATGTGGAACTGGTAGTAGAGCAGTGGGCTGAGCCTAAAGGCGAGTCCGGGTTCATCGAACGCTAAGAGTTTGAATTCACTGCAGGTTCGGCCTGTAGAATTATCCAAATGCATTTGAAATCGTTGACGCTTAAAGGCTTCAAGTCCTTCGCGTCCGCGACGACCCTAAAATTCGAACCCGGCATCTGTGCCGTGGTCGGACCCAACGGCTCGGGCAAATCCAACGTCGTGGATGCCCTGGCCTGGGTCATGGGTGAGGGCAGCGCGAAGACGCTGCGCGGTGGCAAGATGCAAGACGTCATCTTTGCCGGCGCCGGTGACCGCAAGGCTTTGGGCCGTGCTGAAGTCACCCTCACTATTGATAACGCCGATGGTGCGCTTCCTATTGATTACACGGAAGTATCCGTAACGCGACGCATGTTCCGCGACGGCGCCAGCGAATATGAAATCAACGGCGCCAAAGCCCGCTTGATGGACATCCAGGAGCTGTTGTCTGATTCTGGCATCGGCCGCGAAATGCACATCATCGTCGGGCAGGGAAAGCTTGCAGAAATTCTGGAGTCCCGGCCCGAGGACCGCCGCAGCTACATTGAAGAAGCAGCTGGCGTGCTTAAGCACCGTCGGCGCAAAGAAAAAGCGCAGCGCAAGCTCATCGGCATGCAGGCAAACTTGGACCGCCTGACAGATTTGACGGAAGAACTGGGCAAGCAGCTCAAACCACTGGAACGTCAGGCGCAAGCAGCACAGCGTGCTGCGACTGTCCAAGCGGACCTGCGTGATGCTCGCCTGCAGTTGGCAGGTGACCGCGTTGTGCGTGTGCGCGCCGAATTTGCGGATGCGAAGCGCCAAGCCGAACTGCTGGAGGAACAAGTAGCGGTTGCAACCGAGGCCCTTGAAGAAGCTTCGGGGCAACAAATGGAGCTTGAAGATGAGCTCAATGAAGTAGCTCCTCAGGCTGAAGCCGCGCAGAAATTGTGGTTCGACCTCTCCACGTTGGTGGAGCGTCTTGCAGCGACTTTGCGTATTGCCGAAGAGCGAGCGAACAACGCTGGCGCGGTTGCCCACTATCAAGGCCAGGACCCAGAAGACTTAGAGGCACGCGCTAACCAGGCTGATGAAGAACACGCTGAGTTAGTTGAGGCTGCCGAAGAAGCAGCGGAAGCCTTGGAGTCCATCCGCGAGGAAGTCGCCGAACGCCGCGAAGCTTTTGACGCTGCGGATAAAGAGCATGCGGCACAGTTGCGCGCAATCGCCGATAGGCGCGAGGGCGTCGTGCGTCTTATCGCCGAAGAAGAAGCTTTGTCCCGTCAGGTTGAAGCCTCTGAACAAGAGCTTTCGCGCAGCGAAGATGGCGTCAACGAATCAGCGCAGAAGCTGCGCACCTCCAGGCAGGAAGCCAGTGAAGTGGAAGAAAAGCTTGCCGGTTTCGATCGTGAGCGCACGCCACTGGATGAGGCACATGTTCGTGCGTTGAGTGAATCGCAGGCAGCGGATCTGCGATTGGAGCAATTGCGCGATGAACAGCGTGTGCGTGAGCGTGCTGTTTACACGTTGCGTTCGCGTATTGAAACGCTGAACAGCACCATTCCGCCAACGGCAGAAATTGGCTATGAACTGCAGCCACTAGCACAGATGATCTCCACCAAGTATGACGTGGCCGTTGCTGTTGCGCTGGGCGCTTTCGCTGAGTCGCAAGCTGGTGAAGTGGGCGATGACCTCATTGGTGCTCTGGAACATGCGCAGCGCACAACCGTCTTTGATACTTCCGGTGGATCTGAAGCTAAATGGCGCATGGACGCGAATCTGCCAAAGGACGCCGCATGGTTGCTTGATCATATTGTGGCGGTTCCAGAAGTATCGCAGGGCCTGACCCGCGTGCTTGCCGATGTCGTCTTGGTCAAGGATTTCGCCACAGCCCGCCATCTTGTTAAAGAGGATCCTCGCTTGCGCGCGGTGACTCCTGAAGGCGTCATGGTGGGTGAGGGCTGGGTATCCGCCGGTACCGGTTCGCAGTCTACGGTGGAGGTTACTTCCAAAATTCAGGCTGCTGAACAAGGACTGGAACAGGCAACTCAGGACTTAGAAGAACTTTCCGGCACCTTAGAAGGCGCGAAACTTGCGGCCGAAGATGCACGAGTTACTGCTGCCGCCGCAAAAGCTGCACTGCGTGAGCACGACGCGCAGGTATCTGCCTGGAAGCGCGACTATCAGCGTTTGGTATCGCAAGTCGACAGCAGCCAGCGTGACCATGAGAAGCTCGCCGGCCGCGCGACGGAGCTCGAGGTCAAGCTTTCTGAGTTGCGTGAGCAGCTTTCCCAGGCACGTGACCGTCTCGCCCGCGTGGATAAAGATGAGCCAGATACGGAAGCATCGACTAGTGAACGCGATGCGGCTTCGGCTGCTTTGGACACCGCGAAGACTATGGAGATGGAAGCGCAGATGAGTTTGCGCTCTGCGCAGGACAAGGTTGGGCATGTTGCTGGCCGTGGCGATAATCTGCGCCGTCAAGCGCAACAAGAACGCCAGGCCAAAGAGCGTCATGACCGCGCTATGGAACGCCGCCGCGCACTTGGTGAGCTGGCGCGTACCGTTGCATCGCATGCCAAGACTCTCAGTGAGCGTGCGGCGACAGCTTTGGCTGAAGCAGCTGAATCTCGTGATGAGTTGTCCACGAAACGTACCGTGTTGAACAACCAGGTCAATGCTGCAAAGCAGACCGTCAACGGTGCGCGCCAGCGCTTAGAACAGCTGACCAACAAAGCACACTCGGGTGACATCGCGCGTTCGCAGGCACAGGTGCGTCTTGATGAAGCTGAGGCGAAGATTTCAGAACAGCTGGGCATTTCCATTGCTGATTTGTTGCGGGATTACACGCCAGGTGAGGATTTTGACCGCGCGGAGCAGACCAAGCGTTTGAAGCAAGCTGAAAAAGATCTGAACTCATTGGGTAAAGTCAATCCGCTGGCATTGGAGGAATTCAAGGCACTGGAGGAACGCTATTCCTTCCTGTCCACGCAGTTAGATGATGTCATCGAAGCACGCAAAGACTTGCAGGGTGTCATTGAGGATGTCGATGCGCAGATTCTGCAGCTATTTAGTGATGCTTGGAATGATGTGGAAGCGGAATTCCCGAAGGTATTTAACACGTTGTTCCCTGGTGGCGAGGGTCGTCTGATCCTTACCGAGCCGGATTCCTTGCTGACCTCGGGCATTGAGGTTGAAGCGCGACCACCTGGAAAGAAAGTCAAGCGCCTATCCTTGCTTTCGGGCGGAGAGAAGTCGCTAACGGCACTCGCGATGCTCGTAGCGATTTTCCGCGCGCGGCCTTCACCGTTTTATGTCATGGATGAGGTTGAGGCAGCGCTTGACGATGTAAACCTGCGTCGATTGATTGCTTTGTTTGAGGAATTGCGTAAGGATTCCCAGCTCATTGTGATTACGCACCAGAAACCGACGATGGATGTGGCGAATGTCTTGTATGGCGTCACGATGCGCGGCGACGGTGTGACGCGGGTTATTTCCCAACGCATGAACCCGGCAAGCGCAATGGAGCCAGCTAGCAGTTAAGATAGGGCGCATGGAATCGAACTTAACGTTGTGGATCGGCATTGCAGTTGTTGTCCTGATCGTGCTTATCATCCTCCTGATTTTGTGGGGAAAGAAGCGCGGCGAGGACAAGAAGGTCTCGTTTGAAAAGCACGAGGAAGAGCCTAAAGAGCTAACCCAACAGCAAAAGTCCGGTAATTATCAGGCGCAATCCGGCTTCAACTTTGCACCAGCGAAGTCGGCTGAACCTGTTCAAAAGTCTCCAGATGCACCCACCCCAGAGGTGAAGCAGCAAAAGGCGGCCCCGGTACCACCAGTGGTGCCGCCAACTCCTGAACCACAAGAAGCTGCCGCAACTGAAATTCCAGAACAGGAAACCCCAGATGCAGAACCTGAAACCAAGGAATCCACTCCGGCTGAAGCAGCGACAACTCCAGAAGCTGTAGAGGAACCGGTCGCTCCGGTTGCAGAGGACACACAGCAGGAATCAACAAGCATTGAAGAATCTGAGCCTGAGGCAGCCCCTGCTCAAGAATCAGCTGAGCCAGAAACCACCATCGTTGAGGAAACCGAGCCAACGGCAGATGTAACAGCAGGGGAGAGCCCTGTTGTTCCGGCGCCGACTCCTGCGGTTGAAGAAGAGGAATCTCCAATCTTTGACGAGGTTGCAGAGGATCTTGATGCTGAAGACGTCAAGGATGATGTGGCTGAACGTGAAAAGGCACAGGAAGCAGCGGACGCTGCGGAAGCACAGACTGATTCGGCTGCGACGGCACTAGAAGAGACTCCGGTTCCAGAAACTCCAGTCGCACAGCCTGAACCAACAGAGCCACTCGAAGAGATTGAGCCTGCTGGTGGACGACTTGGTCGTCTTCGTGGACGTTTGTCGCGTTCGCAGAATGCTATCGGCCAAGGTCTCATGGGCATCTTGTCGGCCGGCGATTTGGATGAGGACGCTTGGGAAGAAATCGAAGATACCCTCATCATGGCTGACCTGGGCACTGCAGTGACCATGAAGGTTACTGATTCCCTACGCGACAAGATTGCAGAACGCGGTGTATCCAGTGAGGCAGAAGCACGCGCAATGCTGCGTGAGACTTTGATTGAGGTTGGACATCCAGAAATGGACCGTTCAATCAAGGCAATGCCACATGAGGGCAAGCCAGCAGTCATCATGGTTGTCGGTGTCAATGGCACAGGCAAGACCACAACCACCGGTAAGTTGGCGCGTGTTCTGGTGTCCATGGGGCACTCAGTCTTACTCGGTGCGGCCGATACTTTCCGTGCGGCAGCAGCGGACCAGCTAGAAACCTGGGGCCGTCGTGTTGGTGCCACGACCGTGCGCGGCAAAGAAGGTGCTGATCCAGCATCCGTTGCTTTCGATGCAGTGGCAACAGGCGTGGAGCAGCAAGTCGATGTGGTGCTTGTAGACACAGCGGGTCGTTTGCATACTTCGACCGACTTGATGGACCAGTTGGGCAAGGTAAAGCGTGTTGTGGAAAAGAAGACTTCGGTTGATGAAGTCCTGTTGGTTATTGATTCCACTGTTGGCCAAAATGGCCTCATGCAGGCTCGCGTTTTCCGTGAGGTAGTAGATATCACAGGCGTTGTTCTGACCAAGCTGGATGGCACTGCCAAGGGTGGCATTGTGTTCCAAGTGCAGGAAGAACTCGGTGTCCCGGTCAAGCTTGTGGGCTTGGGTGAAGGAGCGGATCACCTTGCACCATTTGAGGTCGAAGGCTTCGTGGATGCACTGCTCGGTGAGCAGTAACCTATAGTTCGACCGAAAGCACGCCCCGGGCTCTTTAGTGGAGCCCGGGGCGTGCTAGTCTTTCTGTGATGACGAATACAAATGCCTCAAAAACCGCTGTGCGCATCAGGCACAACGGGACAAATGGCTATATCAATTCGTGGGGTCCACATCTCTCTGGTGTCATTCCTTGAGCTGAGTCTTTAACCCCGTCTCTTATTGTTCATTAACTAGGAATAACTACTTGCGATGCTTTTTTATGTTTTAGTGCTCTTAGGGCTCACGGTCGCAGTGGCTCCACTGGCGTCGCGTCTTTTAGGACGCAATGCCGGCTGGCTACTGTCATTGCCGTTGCTTGCTGGTGCCGGCATGGCAGCGTCAACGTATACCACCGATGAAGTTCATACCGAGTCAGTGCAGTGGATGCCAACCATCAACGTGGATTTCTCACTTCGTTTGGATGGCCTCTCACTGGTTTTCTTAATGCTGGTCCTTCTTATTGGTGCTGGCGTCTTGGCCTACTCAACGCGGTACCTGCACCATAAGGACACAGCGTTTTACTTCTATATCTGTGGCTTTGCTGCGTCGATGGCTGTCTTAGTCACCACCGATAACCTCATGGTGTTCTACCTAGCGTGGGAGCTGACCACGCTTTGTTCATACTTTCTGATTGCCAACTCTGGTGAAAAGGGACATCAGCCTGCTATTCGTACGCTGTTGGTCACCGTTCTTGGTGGCCTGTTCCTGCTGGCCGCAACGGTCATCATGGCGATTAGTGCTGGCACCATGTCCATTTCTGAGGTCATTGCTTCTCCAATGTGGGATGACAATCTTGGTCTCAAGGCCGGCGTTGCTTTCCTTATTGCTATCGCCGCATTTACCAAGTCGGCCCAGTTCCCGTTCCAAGCCTGGTTGCCAGATTCAATGGTCGCTATCGCGCCAGTTTCGGCATACCTGCACGCGGCAGCCATGGTCAAGGCAGGTATTTACCTGATCTTGCGTTACTCGCCGCTGCTTCATGATGTCCAACTGTGGAATATCATGCTCATCGTTTGCGGTGGTATCACAGCACTCTTCGGTGCGCTCACGGCAGTTAAATGTGATGACCTAAAGGAGCTGCTGGCTTACTCCACGATGTCGCAACTCGGCTTGCTGGTCATGGTGGTTGGTATTGGTACCGATGAAGCCATTACCGCAGCGATTGTTCACACCGTCGCGCATGCTTGTTTCAAGGCCGCGCTGTTTATGAGCGTTGGCATCATCGAGCATGAAACCGGTACACGTTCTTACCAGGAACTGCGCCACACTCGCATCGTGAAGATGCCTATCACCACCGGCATCATCACCATTGCTGGTGCCTCCATGGCCGGTATTCCACTTCTTCTGGGCTTTGTTTCCAAGGAAGGTTTGATTACCGCAGCACTGGAATCCGGTTTAGCGCACCCGTTCACCATGATTATTACTGCGACGATCGTGATTACTTCGATGTTCACGTTCGCGTACTCCTTCCGCTACATCATCGGCTCCCGTGGCGCTACCAAGCACTCGATTGCTGAAGCTGAGTACCAGGCAGAAGAAGATAATCGTGAGCCAGAACCAGTGCAGACCATCAAGGAAGCAAAGCTGACTGTGTGGGTAATTCCAGCGATTCTGGCAATTGTCACCGTGGTCTTCGGTCTGGTTCCAGCGTTGCTGGACTGGATCGTGGGGGAGGCCGCACTGGCCGCAACCGCTTCCGAACCACACGTGCATTTGGCTATCTGGCACGGATTTAACATTCCGCTGGCACTGACCGGTGTCATCATCGCCTTTGGTATCGCTCTGGTGCAGTTCAACCGTGAGCTGGCACGCGCGATGACAAACTTTGGTGCGCCAATTTCCGGATTGGATGCAGTAGAAAACCTCCGCCAGGGCATCATCGACTTTGGCGCGAAGTACGTAACCAAGCCATCGGGTACCACCTCCATGCGCCGCCACTTGGTAGCACCGCTGCTCATGTTGGTTGTTATCGCAGTAGTCGGCATCTTTACTCTGCGGGACATTCCGGAGGTCTACCGCGAGACTTCTTCACCGATGGACTGGGTATTCGTCCTCATCATCACCATCGGTGTTCTTGCCTCCGTGATGGCGAAGTCGCGCCTTACGGTGGTTGTCGTTGTCTCCATCGCGGGCTTTGGCGTGACCTTGTGGTTCTACGCAATGGGTGCAGCCGATGTTGCGACAACACAGTTGACCGTTGAGATTTTGACCGTCTGTGTGCTGGTGCTGGTTCTGCACCGCCTGCCAGACCACTTCACGCCAGAAACCCGCAAGTTCCACTGGTGGTCCATTGTTCTTTCCGTTGTAGTCGGCCTGTGCGCCATGCTCGCGGTATGGGGACTGACCGGACGTCGCGATAAGTCTGATGCTGCCCGTCTCTATTTGGAGCAGGCACCAGATGATACGGGAGGTACCAACATCGTGAACACCATTCTGGTTGACTACCGTGCACTCGATACTTTCGGCGAGCTGACTGTTTTGGGCATGGCAGGTATTTCCATTGCCGTACTGCTGGCTAAGTTCCGTTTGGCACCAGTGCGTGAGACCCTGCTGGACCGCAAGTCACCAATCTTCGATGCTGCTGAAAACGCCATCTTCTTGCGCGCCACCAGCCGTCTGGTCGGACCAATCATCATCGCGCTGTCGATTCTGCTGTTCTTCCGTGGACATTATGAGACCGGCGGCGGCTTCGTCGCGGCACTGGTTGGCTCCGGTGGTATGGCGCTGCTGTATCTGTCGGCACCAAGCAATGACCGCGCGAAGATCCGCTGGCCATACTTCACCTTGATCGGCGCAGGTGTTGCCCTGGCATCGCTGACTGGTTTGGCGGGTTACTTCGAAGGTTCCTTCCTCACCTCGCTGCACGTAGAAATCTTCGGCACGCACCAGACTTCGGCCATGATCTTCGACCTAGGCGTCTACTTGGCGGTTATCGGCGTGGTTATTGCCTCCTTCAACCTGCTAGGCATGCCACGCAAGGGCGATAAAGAATTCCATGTCATGTTGGACTTGGCTTCAGAATCCACCTTGCAGCGTCGCGGACAAACCGAAGACCATAAAGCTCTTGCCGCAATAGCGGAGAACAAGACGGAAGAAAGGAGCAAGTAAATGACCCTGGCTATTTCCTCAGGCATTCTCATCGGTGGCGCTGTCTACCTCATGCTTCGCCGAGATATGTTGCGCATTGCGCTCGGATTTACCCTCCTTTCGCACGGCGTTAACCTCATGATTGTGTCCAGCGGTGGTACTTATGCACGTAATGAACCATTCGGTGTGCACACCACAGCGCAGATGGAGTTTGCAGCAGACCCGCTGCCACAAGCCTTCGTGTTGACAGCCATCGTGATTAGTTTCTCAATCTCAGTCCTCATGTTTGTTACCGCAGCCGTTGGCGACGGTGATGATGCAACGCGTCCGGAACTGGACCTGGATAAGCACAAGGATGTGGTTCTCTAATGTGGTACGACGCTGATCTTGTTGCTTCCTTGCTGCCATTATTTGCGGCTATCCCGTTGCTGGCAGCCGGTATATTGATCATCTTCCGGCGTGCGCGCATCTTGCAGGAAGTTGTTCTCTACACCGTCCTCACCGCAGGACTGGTGGGTTCTGGTTTCCTGATTGCAATTACTGCCGATGGCACCGCGCTTGCGCACCGCGTAGGTAATTGGGACGCACTCGTTGCCATCCCATTTGCGGTAGATATGTTCGCGGCTTTGATGTTGGTTACGGTGTCCATCCTGGCCATTGTGTGTGCATGGTTCGCGACCGCCAGTGGCTTTTCCAAAGAACCGTTTTTCGCGCCACTGACGTTGGTGTTGATGTGTGGTGTTTACGGTGCATTGCTGACCGCTGATATCTTCAACTTCTTCGTCTTCATCGAGGTCATGTTGCTGCCAAGCTACGGCCTGTACGCCACCACGATCTATCGTCGTGGCGGTAGCCTGCAGATCGCTGGTCTGCGCCTGTTTATCGTGGCAAACCTGTTTGCTTCCAACATGCTGTTGGCCGGCGTCGTCCTGGTTTACGGCACCTCCGGCGCGGTTAACCTCGCACAACTACAGGGCGCTGCGCAGGAAGATCCAGCAGTGGCAATCGCGATGTCTATCGTCATGCTGGCCATGATGATTAAGGCATCTGTGGTTCCAATTCACACCTGGCTGGCACGTACTTATCCGTATACCAACCCTGCTGTGACCGCGCTGTTTTCTGGTCTGCACACCAAGGTTGGTGTGTATGCCATCTACCGCTGGTACGCAGTCGTCTTCGACGGGGATGCGCGCTGGCTATGGATTCTAGTCCTGCTGTTTACCCTGACCATGGTTATCGGCGTTCTTGGTGCGGTGGGTGAGAAGACCACGCGTGAAATTCTGGCCTTCCACATGGTCTCCCAGTTGGGCTACATCCTGATGGGTGTCGCATTGTTTACCCAGCTGGGCATGACCGCCGGTATCTTCTACCTGATTCACCACATGATTGTAAAGGCATCGCTATTTATGTCAACGGGTGCGGTGGAAGTCGCATACGGCACGGGTGAGCTAGACAAAGTTACGAACATATCGAAACGTGAGCCCATCATTGCTGTCGCATTCTTCGCTGCAGCTCTATCGCTGGCGGGTATTCCACCGTTCTCCGGCTTCGTTGCTAAGTTCACCTTGCTCATGGGCACCTGGGAAGCTGGCGAAATTTACGCTTTGATTGCCATGCTGGCGGTCTCACTGATTACCTTGCTGTCCATGCTCAAGATTTGGAAGGGCATGTTCTGGGGCGATCGCACCAAGGCTGCACCTTCTCCTCGCGCTGGTCAGGATCCTGACGGTGAAGAAGGCACCATCGGTGGCGGTGTAGCCACCTACCCAGAGTTGCCACCAGAGGGCTCCTCGGTTGCTGTCAAGGCTGAATCGGATGCGTACATCATTGACAACACTGCTGATGCACGCCCACGAATCAAGTTCTGGTTGGCCGCACCAGCGGTTATCACCGCGCTGCTGACGTTGGTTATTGGTCTTGGAGGCGAAGTTCTTCTGGCGTGGTCGGAGACCGCAGCCCAGGGACTTATTGATACCTCCGCTTATGTTGAGGCGGTGCTTGGATAATGGATTTTGTAACTTACCCGTTTCGTTTCATTGGCTTTTGGCTGTGGTACATCAAAGAATTCACCGTTGCTAACTACAACGTGTTGAAGGATATTTTGTCCCGCGGACACGACTCCACTCCAGGTATTGCGGAGTACCCATGCCAGTCACTTTCAGAAGCGCACTACACGCTTATCGCCGCGTTGATTACCGTCACCCCAGGTACGTTGGTTGTCGGTGCTGCTGCAGATACCGAAGATGGTCAACGCGTGATGTATGTGCACGGCATGTACAACACGGATGCTGATGAGCTTCGTGATGATTTGCGCGATATGGAAGAGCGCATGCTGCGTGGCGTGATGATTCACCCGAAGTTCTTCTCTGACGTTAAGAAAGAGGCTTAGGTCATGGTTCTAGATATTGCAATCGTCGTGGTGGCGTTGTCCACCATTCCAGCTGCCTACCGTATGTTGATCGGCCCCACCCGTGCTGACCGAGTCTCTGCAGCAGATGCGTTGTTGTTCGTGCTCGTTGCCCTCGTGGCATTGGTTGGTATGAAGAAGGGCTCCGGTTTTACTTTCGACCTGGTGCTCGTGGCATCAGTCATGGGCTTCCTGGGCGCGGTATCGCTCTCGCGTGCACTCATGCGAGGTGAGCGTTAATGCCAGTGCTGCACATCATCTCTGACATCTTCCTGCTTTTCGGTGCGTTTAACTTTGCAGTCTGTGCTGCCGGCATGTTGAGCTTCCGTGACGTGTACGCACGTATTTCGGTGCTCTCTACCGCTTCCGGTTTCGGCGTGACGTTCCTACTCATAGGCGCATTCTTGCGTGATCCAGGCTGGTGGAACGTCCTTGTTGGCCTGGCTGCAATCATCTTGCTGCTTGGCACCTCTGCGATTGGCTCCGTCTTGATCTCGCGTGCTGCAATGCTGCGTCGCGTGGAGATTGTGGACTGCAAATTTAACGAGGCAGACCCGTACTACGGTGATCCAGAAGCTCTTGCGCGTGAGCAGTTTATGCGCGATGACCTCTCGGACAGGCTTTCCTAGCAGGTCAAATTACAACGAATTTTTCAACCCACAAAAAGTCGGTGCCCACGGGGTGCCGACTTTTTGTGTTTCCTAGGTCACAACTATTTCCTATTCTATAGTCTGATAGGTATCCTAAGGCAGTACCTATTGAACTATAGAAAGTGGGAAGGCAAATGGACAGCGTATTAGCAGCATCCGGTAATGCCTCGTGGATGCTCATCTCAGCCTCATTGGTGTTGTTGATGACTCCTGCGTTGGCATTGTTCTACGGAGGAATGTCGTCGCGGCGCAGCGTCATGAACATTATGATGATGAGCTTCGGAAGCTTAGGAGTTATCGCGGTTGTTTACATCCTGTGGGGTTGGTCCATGTCTTATGGCACCCAATCCTTCGGCGGGGTAGTAGCCAATCCATTAGAGATGTTTGGGCTGCGTGACCAGATTTGGGATGAGTCTGAAAACTACGTTGAAGGCGCTTCCGGATACGCCAATGTCATTGACATCGGATTCCAGTTGACCTTTGCGGTTATTTCTACTGCGCTGATTTCCGGTGCGCTGGCAGAACGCGTGAAGTTCTCTACCTGGTTGGTCTTCTCCGGAGCCTGGGCAACGCTGGTTTACTTCCCGCTCGCTCACATGGTCTGGGGCGGCGGACTGTTGTCGCACGCTGAAAACTCTATTTCGGCGTGGATCTTCGGTACCGAAGGTGGGGAAGCAATCGTTGCTCCAATTGACTTCGCTGGCGGCACCGTTGTGCACATCTCTGCTGGTACTGCGGCATTGGTTCTCGCGATAGTCGTCGGCAATCGAGCAAACTTCCCGAAGCACGTCTCACGTCCTCATAACCTTCCATTTACTATGCTCGGCGCAGCATTGCTGTGGTTCGGTTGGTTCGGATTCAACGGCGGCTCCGCATTTGCTGCCGATGGCCTCGCGGGTCTCGCATGGCTCAACACCACAGCGGCAGCGGCAGCAGCAATGCTGGGCTGGATGCTCATTGAAACTCTGCGCGACAAGGCAGCAACGTCTTTGGGTGCTGCTTCCGGTGTTGTCGCAGGCCTAGTCACCATCACCCCGGCTGCTGGTGCGCTTACCCCAATGACCTCACTCATTCTGGGCTTTATCGGTGGCATCCTGGGTTGCTACGGCGTGGGTCTGAAGTACAAGTTTGGCTACGATGACTCTCTCGACGTCGTTGGCGTGCACCTGGTCGCTGGTTTGTGGGGCACCGTGGGCGTGGCATTCTTTGCCCGCGAAGGTGGCATGTTCACCGATGACTACGCCTATGGTTTCAAGCTCCTAGTTGTCCAAATCATCATCGCTGTTGTGGCGATGGTCTTCTCCGGAGCCATTACCTACCTCATTGCTAAGGTGCTGCAAAAGACTCTGGGTTGGCGCATCGATAAAGAAGCAGAAGCTAATGGCGTTGACCTTGATCAACACCGTGAGACTGCATATGACGTCGCTGGAACGAACAATTTTGCACCCGCGGGCGCTAGTATGGAAAGAAATGGTCAAGCACCTGTTATTCCATCCCGCACAGATATAAAGGAGTAAACCACCATGAAACTGATTACTGCAGTTCTCAAACCCTTCACTTTGCCGGATGTGCGTGCGGCCCTTGAACACATCAACGTTCACGGCCTGACCGTGACTGAGGTGCAAGGCTACGGCCAACAGCGTGGACACAATGAGGTCTACCGCGGTGCAGAATACGCCACCGACTTCGTGCCAAAGATCAAGCTGGAAATCCTCGTGGCAGATGAGCGCGTAGATGAAGTTGCGAACGCGATCGTTGAAGCCGCGTACACCGGCAAGATTGGTGACGGCAAGCTGTGGGTATCTTCTGTTGAAGATGTCATCCGCGTACGTACCGGAGAGCGTGGCGAAGACGCTGTCTAGTGAGATTTTAGATCCACACGCAATTCGCGCTGAGGCGTATACCTCAGCGCGATTGTTGATCGATGGACTAGATATACCGCCCAATGCGGCGCTGGCTGCCACCGGGTCTTTAGCTCGGCGGGAGATGACATCCTATTCGGATCTGGACATGGTGCTCATCCATGCTCCGGGGGAGCCAATTGATGATGAGGCGGCATCGGCGCTGTGGTATCCAATTTGGGATGCCAAGTATCACCTGGATTATGCGATCCGCACGCCGGATGAGTGCGCGGCAATTGCAGAAGCAGATGTGGCGGCGGCACTGAGCCAGCTGGATTTAACTTTTCTGGCGGGCAATAAGCAGCTTGTCGATGAAGCCCGGGCGACGCTCTATGCCACCTGGCGGGTCTCGTTGCAGAAGAACTTTGACAAGTTCATTGACTCTTCCATTGAGCGCTGGCGCAGGGCGGGCCAGATCGCGTCGATGACGCGGCCAGAGATCAAGAACGGGCGTGGGGGATTGCGCGATGTGCAGCTGCTGCGCGCGCTTGCCTTGGGCAACCTGTGCGATGTGCCTGACCTGTCGGTGCAACGTGACTTGTTGTTGGATGTGCGTGTGCTGTTGCATGAGCATTCGCGACGCCACCGCGACGTGCTGGAGCCAGAATTCGCTGCCGAAATTGCAGATGACCTAGGGTTCAAAGATCGCTATGAGCTCTCGGCCGATCTGGCTGAAGCCGCGACCACGATTAGTAATGCGGTCGAGCGTGGCCTATCCACCGCGCGCGGGTTAGTTTCCCGGCGCAGCCTGCATCGCGTGCGCAAGCCACTCGATGTCGATGTGTTGGATGAAGGCGGCTACATTACGCTCGCCCGCAATGCGAACCTCGAGGATCCTGGTCTGGTGCTGCGGGTAGCGGCGGCTACTGCGCGCACTGGCAACCCAGTGAAAAGTGGCGTGTGGCAGCGGCTGCAAGCCGTACCGAACTTGCCACCGCGGTGGCCCCGCGCGTCGGTCGATGACTTCTTCACCGTGCTGACCCGCCCGCAGGTCATCATCGAAATGGACAGGCACCAGTTGTGGGAGCGTTATGTTCCAGAATGGAATCACATTCGTGGTGTGCTGCCGCGCGAGCGCAATCATTCCCACACCATTGACTACCACTCTGTAGAAACGGTGGCGCGCTGTTCTGATGTGCGCACCACGGTGGGCCGGCCAGACCTGTTGCTGCTCGGAGCTTTATTTCATGACATCGGCAAAGGCTATGGTCGCCCGCATGAACAAGTGGGCGCTGAGATGGTCGCGCGCATGGCGCAGAAGATGGGACTTAACCTGCCTGATCGCATGCGCGTGCAAACCCTCGTGGCTGAGCACACGACACTATCCAAGCTCGCCGCGCGCATGGACCCGTACTCCGATGAGGCACGCAACGCTGTGCTGGATGCCGTGCAGTACGACCCGCTGACACTGTCTTTGCTCACCGTGCTGACTGAAGCCGATTCGAAGTCGACGGGGCCTGGGGTATGGAATCATCGAAAAGCTGCTGCTGTGCACGAGCTTTCCAAGCGTGGCCTGAAGATGCTGGACACCTTGGTACCCACCCGTCCGCAGGTATATGCCCCGGCGGATATTGGACTGCAAACTGACTGGGAAGATAAATATCTGACCATTTCTTGGCGCGGGTCTTATCAACGCGAAGTGGTTCGGCCACTAGCCGTTGTGGCGGCACTGGGGTGGATCGTTACGTCAGCTGCGATGGTGCGTGAAGATGATGGCTCCTATGCCGCGGAGTTTACGGTGCGTGCCCTGCATGAGCGACTCGAGCGGGCAGCTGATGAGGCGCGATTTATCCAGGCCTATAAATCAGGCGTGTATTCCGTCTTACCACCGATTGAGAAAATGCCCTCGACTGCCAACTGGCAAGTCGGTGGAGTCTTTGAAGTGCGCACCGTTGACCAACGCGCAGGTCTTGGCCATGTTATTGGCAAATTACCTGATGTAAAGTGGCTGACAATGACCTCCCCAGGAGCCACAATGGTGGTGCAAGCGGCGATGATGGAGACAGTTTCTCGCGCCGCCTTGGTCAGGAATGTGACCGAAGCACTATCAGGCGGCTAAGCTAGGGGAGTTAAAAAGTTCCCGAACGAAAAGATGTGCTTAAGTGTTCGAGTCACTATCAGATCGCTTACAAACGACACTGAAAGGTCTGCGCGGTAAAGGCAAGCTGACCGAGGCAGACATCAACGCCACCGCGCGTGAGATTCGTCTTGCGCTGCTGGAAGCCGACGTGTCTTTGACCGTTGTGCGCGGGTTCATCAAGCGTATTAAAGAACGCGCTATTGGCGCGGAAGTTTCTGAAGCGCTGAACCCTGCTCAGCAGGTTATCAAGATTGTTAATGAAGAGCTGGTCACCATTCTTGGTGGTGAGACCCGCCGCATGCAGTTTGCGAAGAACCCGCCGACTGTCATTATGCTCGCTGGTCTGCAGGGTGCTGGTAAGACCACCCTCGCCGGTAAATTAGCCAAGCACCTGTCAGGTCAGGGCCATACCCCGATGCTGGTGGCCTGTGACTTGCAGCGTCCTGGTGCAGTCCAGCAGCTGCAAATTGTTGGTGAGCGCGCTGGCGTTCCAACCTTCGCACCGGATGCTGGTACCTCGGTGGATGCGCATGATCACGAGATGGGCACCTCTACCGGTGACCCGGTCCAGGTCGCGCAGGCAGGTATTGAAGAAGCCAAGCGTGCACAGCATGACGTGGTCATCATTGACACCGCGGGTCGATTGGGTATTGATGAAACCCTGATGACCCAGGCCCGCAACATCCGTGATGCCGTCAACCCGGATGAAGTTCTCTTCGTTATTGACTCCATGATTGGTCAAGACGCAGTCTCCACCGCTGAGGCATTCCGTGACGGCGTGGACTTTACTGGCGTTGTGTTGACCAAGCTGGATGGTGACGCGCGTGGTGGTGCTGCACTGTCTATCCGTGAAGTTACCGGCAAGCCAATCATGTTTGCTTCCACGGGTGAGAAGCTAGAGAACTTTGATGTCTTCCACCCTGAGCGCATGGCCAGCCGAATCCTCGGCATGGGTGACATGCTCAGCCTCATTGAGCAGGCTGAAGCAACTCTGGATCATGACAAGGCCGAGGATGCCGCGCGCAAGCTTGGCTCTGGTGAGCTCACTCTGAATGACTTCCTTGACCAGTTGCTGATGGTCCGCAAGATGGGCCCAATTGGCAACCTGCTCAAGATGATGCCTGGCGGCAAGCAGATGAGTGAGATGGCCGACATGGTCGATGAGAAGCAGATCGACCGCATCCAAGCCATAATCCGCGGTATGACCCCAGAAGAGCGCGAGAACCCGAAGGTTCTCAACGCATCACGCCGCAAGCGTATCGCGCTGGGTTCCGGTGTTGAGGTCGCTGATGTTAACCAGCTCATCGAGCGCTTCAACGAAGCGAAGAAGATGATGACCAAGATGGCCGGTCAGTTCGGCATGGGCGGCGGCGCACGCTCTGCGACGAAGAAGAAGCCAAAGGGCCGCAAGGGCAAGAACGGCAAGCGCAAGAAGCCAAAGAACTCCAACCGCGGCGGCGGAATGCCACAGATGCCAGGAATGCCAGGCGGTATGCCGGGCTTGCCTGGTGGTGGCGGTATGCCATCCATGGAAGAACTCCAGAAGCTACAAGAGCAGATGGGTGGCGGCGGCGCCGGCGGCGGTATTCCAGGTATGGGCAATAAGCTGCCCAAGGGCATGGAAAACATCGACTTGAACAACCTCAAGTTTGATAAGTAAACGCCTCACCGCTTAAGCACAAAGCAAAGCTCGAACCCCTGACACTATTGGATGTCAGGGGTTCGAGCTTTTATCTAAGCTGCTGTGGTTGAAAGATTCAATGGAACCTAAGTACCTGAAATCTTCATGCGCGTGGCGGTGCATCGGTCCACGAGGATGAGGATTAACCCGATGATTGTTAGTCCCGCACCGGTTACTGTTGGGCTGACAATACCGAGCCCAGCAGAAATTGCTAAGCCTGCGAGACCCACACCAATGCTGTTCCCAAGATTGAATGCTGCGATATTAGTAGCCGAAGCCAAAGTTTCAGCTCCTTTAGCATGCCTCAAGACTCGTGCTTGACGCCCCGGAACTGTTGCGAACCCAACAAGACCTAACAGGAAGAGCATTACCGCCATTGGAAACTTCCATGTTGCTACTGCGCCGAGGATCAGAATAACCACCGGAAGGACCATAGACAATACAAATACAGCTTTGTCGGCGTCCTTGTCAGCGAATCTGCCCCCGAAAATGTTGCCGATGAAAAGACCTGCTCCAAATAACACAAGTAGCCAAGGAATCGCAGACGCTGAGTAGCCGGTAACTTCACGCAACAGCGGTTCAATATAAGTAAATACGCCGAATAGTCCACCGAACACCATTGCTGTGGTAATTAACGAAACCAGTACCTGGGGTCTCCCGAGCGCTCGGAATTGCTGAGAAATAGGAAGTTGGTCCTGATCTGGCTGAGTGAGCGGGACAAAAGTAATGATCCCCAGGAGAGCAATGACACCAATTACGGAAATAATCCAGAAGATGACTCGCCATCCAAACTGTTGGCCTATCAATGCGCCCACAGGAACTCCGAGCACATTGGCGATAGTGAGGCCAGCGAACAGGGCAGCAACGGCGGATGCCTGCTTTTTCTTGGGAACAAGCGTTGAAGCGAGCACGGCACCGATTCCAAAGTAACCGCCGTGGGCAAGCGCCGCAATAATTCGCCCAGAGAACATGATCTCATAAGTGGGTGCCCAGGCTGAGAGTCCGTTACCGAAGATAAAGAATAGGAGAAGCATAATGAGTGCTTGTTTTGGTGGCTTCTTCATCAAAAATGGGGTGATTAGAAGGGCACCAGGTACTACCGCGAGTGCGTAAGCGCCGACAAGGCGACCAGCGGCTGTAATACTCACTCCCAGGTCCCCCGCGACTTCAGTGAGTAGTCCTGCGATGACAAACTCTGTTAAACCAATTCCAAATCCACCTAGGCTGAGCGCTACTAGAGCTAGCCGTGAGCCGCTTTTCGGCAATGCTGAGGTAGATGACGCCAAGGTGGCGACGGATGATGCGTTGCTATGAGAACTCATCGTATGTTCAGTAGCTCTTTCTAATTCGAGAAGTAGGAAATATCAGTCGGAGAAGAATCACCTCGCGACCGCTGTTCCATGTTCGCCGCAATTAAAAGGTTCAACCAGACCTCAATGTGCCTACCATTCGGAGGGGCAGGCTAATGCGGTGACAACGAGGAATCGGGCTGGCAGAATCAGGAACATGAAAGCATCACCGAAATCTCCGCACGCGGTTCAACACCCAGGTCTTGATCCCAAGAATCTTCTAGGAGATTTTCTTTGGGCACGGCGAGCGCAACTAACCCCAGAGCAGGCGGGAATTGCGTCTTACGGTACTCGCCGTGTTCCGGGGCTTCGAAGGGAAGAGCTGTCTCAACTCGCGGGAGTTTCGTCGAACTATTACACGCGCCTGGAGCAAGGGGAAGCCATGCATCCCTCGGCCTCCATCATCGGTGCTCTCGCGCGTGCCCTATGTCTTGATGAAGATGAGACTACTTATCTTCACAGTATTGCGGGGACATCAGAGCAAGTTCGGAAGTCCATCGCGGCGCCGCAGCCTGGGATCGGTGAGGGTCTGCCTTTCGAGAAACTGGTTGAATTCATGCCGGACACAGCCTCGATTACGCTTTCGCCAACCAAAGATGTTCTTTCCTACACTTCATTGGCCTTTGAACTGTTCTTCAAGCATCTAACCGAAAGCGAAGAACAATGGAACACTAATCGGATGCTCTTCATGGATCCTTATACACGAGATCTCTACCGAAACTGGGCAGAGGAAGCTTCACTCGCTGTTGCATCTTTGCGGTTCGACGCAGCACTGAACCCAACGAATTCCAAGGTGCGCGAATTGGTTGGTGAATTGAGTTTGGGTAGTGATGAGTTTGCACGCCTGTGGGCTGAACACCCAGTGAAACGGTGCACTCGGGGAAGGAAGTATCTCCTTCATCCGGAATTTGGTGAGCTTGAGTTGGACTACCAAGTTTTGCGGGCACCGGATGGAGACGGCAGATACATTCTGATTCATACAGCGCCTCAGGACAGCGTTACGGCTGATGTGCTGAAGCTACTATCGCATGGTGAATAGCCAACATAGACCAATACTCGGGTCCTGAAATCCAACAAGGTCAGGACCCGAGCATTGATCTATTATTACAACAATTTCTTCAAGTGCGGAGCCGCTGTTTTAAGTGGCTGCACCAGCGCCAGGAATGGTCTCTCCAAGTCCTGGCTCATAAGGGACCGTGCCTTCTTCTAGGCCTTGCTCTGGGAGCTCTTCAACAGGAGCTTCCGCGGGTGGAACTTCTGCTGGAGGGTCTTCGATGAGCGGAGCTTCTTCAGCGGGCGGAGCATCTTGATAGAACGGCGGCGGTTCATTGCCCGGCAGCTGCTCTACGGGAGCTTGCTCACCACCTGGGTATTCGCTTCCCGGAAGCGGTTCACCTTCTGGTGCCGGAGCGGGCAGTGGCGCTGGCTCGAAACTTGGAGTGCGCGGTTCTGGAATTGGTGCGCTTTCCATAAATGCGCGGATGTAGTCCTCAAACAGCGGCATCGCAGAATCGGCGAATGCATTAGAGATATGGTGCATATCGCGGTAGACCATGGTGTTACCAATAACGGTTGGGCACCAGACCGCATCACAGAACCAGTTGGAGGTATCGACTGCGACCATGTTGTCAAAGTTCGCGAGAATCTCTGCGGCCGGATCCACTGGGGTGTACACGCGCTCTCGTGCCATGCCACAGCCAATGGGATCTTCCGTAGCGACGTAGCACTCATCAAACTCACGAGCCATCAGATTTTCATCGAAGCTCCATGGGTTATCGCGCAGGCCCAAGAATGGAATATCTGCGGCCTGAAGACCTTCCCAGAACCCAACGTAGCCGGCCGGCACCATATCTGGCCCGTGGCCGTATTCGCCCTGTGGGCGAGTGGTGTTAGAGATGACCAAGTCAGGCTCTGCATCCAGGATCTTGTCCATGGCAAGCTCGCCCCAATCGGCACAGACCGGAGTCACACCGGAGGTATCACCCAACTCAATTGGGCAGTCCTGACGCAGCAGCGGCACCAGCTTGAAGCCCATGCGCTGGCCCAGTTTATCCAGACCTGAAGACCATTGTTCAGCATGTGAGCCGCCGACAAGATAGACGGTGAACTCAGCGTCAACATCGCCGAAGATACAAGGTTCACCATTGACGTCGGTGTCAAGGAAGAAGTCCGCTGGGGCGTCCTTGGCAATAAAGCAGTGCACTAACGAAATTGGTGGCATGATTCCGCCGACCAACATCGGATCTGGCTGCACCATGTCAACCTCTGGAACGTCCGCACCGAAGTGTGCCATGGCACCTGGATAAGAAACCGCGTCCAAGGTGTCGCCCTCAAGATTTTGGATGGAACGCAACCACATTGGCTGAACCATCAACAATGCCACCATGCAGACCGCGACAAGGCTGCCGCCGACTGCACGCATCTGGCCAGGGCGCTGCTTGAGCGTTGCCATCGCGCGGTTTACCGGCATGTCATCAGACATTGGGCGCTTAGCGTTTTGGCGCAGCGGGCGCTCCAACAAACGGTGCGTGAGGTCTGCCAGAACGAGAGAAATCGCGATAATGATGATGCCCAACCACCATGGCGGTGTTGCCAGGCCCAGCGCGGAGGTGGACAAAATCAGCAGAGGCCAGTGCCACAGGTAGAGGGCATAGGCGATATCGCCTAACCAGCGCGCCTGTTTGGAAGCCATGAATCCGGAAATCTTGCCGCCGGAACCGCCGCCCAAAATAATAAGCACCGCGCCACCGAGTGGCAGCAGAGACAATGGACCTGGGTATGCCGTGGAATCCGCGATGATGGCACCGGTAAAGAACAGTGCGATCAGACCAACGATGGTCATCACGTTGCCCAGGAATTCCGAGACCTTAATCTTGGAGCCATAAATTGCCAGTACTGCGCCCAGTGTCAGCTCCCATGCGCGTGACCAGGTGGAGTAGTAATTCGCACCCGTGCCGTACAAACCATGGCGGGATGCGTAGGCAAAAGAGACAACCGTAATAACAATCAGGATTGGTCCGGCAATCTGATTAACGCTAGGGAAGCGAGAAGGCCGCAGGCCACCTGTGGGGCGGAAGCGGATGATTGCTGCGAGAACCAGCGCAAAAATAATGCCCATGAGGTAGAACTGGCCCTGCACAGCCATCGACCACATGTGTTGCAGGGGGGAAGTTTCAGCAGAGGCTGCCGCGTAATCAGCGTCCTGTCGCGCTAGTTCCCAGTTCTGGTAGTAGAACAAGGTCGCGGTAATCTGCTGCGTAAACTCGGTGCGCATCAGCTGTGGGGTGATGAAGTACACCAGCAGTGTGGTGACACCAATGACCAGAATCAGACTGGGCAGAAGTCTGCGCAGCGTGCGCCAAATCGGCCACCACGGATTGAGAGAAGCATTCGGCTTCGCTGCATAACGCAGCTGCGAGCCTAAGAAGAAATAACCTGATAGGAGTAGGAAGACGTCCACGCCGCCGGAAACACGGCCGACGAAGACGTGATAAAAGACCACTAGGGCAATTGCAATGCCACGAAGTCCGTCCAGGTCATATCGGTAACGGAAGTTCCGAACAGCGTCAGTGCTCATATAAAATCATATGGTCCGAATCTATTGCTTGGGCACAGCAAACGTAACTGTTGTGCAGGAGGTGGCAGGAATTCGGTGACAAGGTTACTCGGTCGAGGTGCCCAACACATATTCCTCCACACCAGTTTTGGGAATTAGTTGAATGCCCTGTAATATGATGCCGGTTGTGTGAAATTGCACGACTGCGTAATGCCGCCACCGACTAAGGTCGACCGGCAGTCACACGCAGAAAAATCTCCAAGGGTTGAACCGGCTTGAATGAAAAATCGAGCGCCTGTACTGCCCAGTGACTTAAAAGATAAAGGAGCCAATCATGGCTGCAAAGATCAAGCTTCAGCGCATCGGTAAGATCCGTAACGCACAGTACCGCATCATCGTTGCTGATGCTCGCACCCGCCGTTCCGGCCGTGCAATCGAGAACATCGGCATCTACCAGCCAAAGGAAGAGCCATCTGTCATCCAGATCGACTCTGAGCGTGCACAGTACTGGATCGGTGTTGGCGCACAGCCAACCGAGCCAGTTCTCGCACTGCTGAAGATCACCGGTGACTGGCAGAAGGCTAAGGGCCTGCCAGGCGCAGAGGGAACCCTGAAGGTTGCAGAAGAGAAGCCATCCAAGCTGGAACTCTTCAACGCTGCATTGGCTGAGGCTAACAACGGCCCATCCGTTGAGGCTGTTACCGCTAAGCGCGCTAAGGCTAAGGAAGAGAAGGAAGCTAAGGCTGCTGCAGACCTGGCTGCCGAAGAAGCTGCTAAGGCAGCTGAGTCTTCTGAGGAAGAGTCCGCAGAGTAATTCTGGCTTATGCCTTGAGTTAGCTGCTTAAAGCAAGCGCCGTTTCCCAATTGGGAAGCGGCGCTTTTGCTCTATTATGCTTAACCGCATGGAATTATTGATCGGTCGAGTCATTAAGTCGCACGGCATCAAAGGTGAAGTGTCCGTGGACGTGACTACGGACAGCCCAGAGCAGCGCTACTACCCGGGGGCAGTACTAAACGGTAAGCAGGGTGGGAAAGAACTGGAGTTCACCATCAAGACAGCCCGTGCGCACAAAGGCCGATTGCTGTTAACTTTCGATGAGATCAAAGACCGCAATGCGGCTGATTCGCTGCGCGGCGTGCAGTTCTTCGCTGAACCAATCGAGGAAGAAGATGATGAAGGCTTCTACGACCACGAGCTGGAGGGACTAAAAGTCATCCTCGACGGCGCGTCCATCGGTGAAGTCACTGGCATCACCCACGGCGCGCAACAGTCTTTGCTGGAAATCAAATTAGATAATGGCAAGGAAGCGCTCATTCCTTTCGTGGAAGAGATCGTTCCAGAAGTAGACCTTGATGAAGGTACTTGCACCATTACGCCACCAGAAGGGCTGCTTGAACTGTGAGGATCGATGTAGTCACTATCTTTCCGGAGTACCTCGATCCGCTGCGCCATGCGCTTTTAGGCAAGGCGATTGAGCAAGGCCGCCTTAATGTCGGTGTGCATGACCTTCGCTCATGGGCGACGGGCGCACACAAGACTGTCGATGACTCGCCGGCCGGCGGTGGACCAGGCATGGTGATGAAACCTGAGGTGTGGGGACCGGCGCTTGATGATGTCGCGGCTGGCAATACCGAAGGCACCGATCTAGCTTCGGCATTGCCGCACCTTAACCGCCCTCGACATGATGAGCTCGAGGGAATTGACGGTCATTCCTATGAGCAAACCGGTGAGGATTCATCCTTGCCCTTGCTGCTGGTACCAACGCCCACGGGCAATCCCTTCACGCAGGATGATGCACGTCAGTGGTCGCACGAAGAGCACATCGTGTTTGCATGCGGCCGCTACGAAGGTATCGATCAGCGCGCGATTGATGATGCCCATAAGCGCTATCGCGTGCGGGAAGTCTCCATCGGCGATTATGTACTCATCGGCGGGGAAGTAGCAGTACTTGTCATCGCTGAAGCAGTAGTCCGGTTGATTCCCGGTGTGTTGGGAAACAAGCGCTCCCATGAGGAAGACTCTTTTTCTGAAGGTCTGCTGGAAGGGCCTAGTTACACCAAGCCACGCGTTTGGCGTGATTTGGAAATTCCCGAGGTTCTTACCTCCGGCAACCATGGCCTAGTGGATCGCTGGCGCAGGGAGCAATCCCTCAAGCGCACTTTTGAGCGCCGGCCGGAGTTGCTTGCTGGCGCGCAACTAGACAAGGCTGACATTAAATACTTGGAGGGACTTGGATGGACATCAGCGTAGATCTGTCAGTGCTTTTCTACCCATCGCAGTGGAAGAAAGTTTTAGAAGAACTTCCTCGTTTGTCAGAGCAGGCAGGCGTTGTCGTGGACAATATTGCGGTCGAAGAGCTTTATAGCGCCTGCGAAACTGACAACGTGCTGGTCAACGAATACTGGATGCACCACGGCACAGCGCCCACTGGCGCACAGGTCTACCGCATTATTGTCAACGGCTCTTCGGCGCTGCCACTGAACAAGTGCGCAGCAGCTGTCGCAGAAGCCTTCCCGGCGGATACCACGTGGTACGGCACCGCCGAGATTGGTCATACCGAGTTCGGACTCGGCACGACCTTGGCTTGGTCAAGGGACTAAGTGCCCTTGACGTTGAGCACCTGCCGCAGCTCGTGCTTGACCTCAACCAGTTTTGCGGCATCCTCCATGACCTGGTCAATGTCCTTGTAGGCATCCGGAATTTCATCAATCCATTCCTTGCCAGGGCGGTAGACAATACCGGTCATGCGGGAATCCAGGTCCTCCTCGGTAAAGCGCTTGCGCGCTTCGGTGCGTGAGTACCTACGGCCTGCACCGTGCGGTGCCGAACGCAATGCTGGGGCAAAGCCTTTACCTTCCACGACATAAGAACGCGTACCCATCGATCCTGGAATCAGTGCCTTCACGCCGGCATCGGCAAGCACTGCTCCCTTGCGCGTGAGCCACACTTCCTTGCTGAAGTGATCTTCCTTGACGGTGTAGTTGTGGTGGCAGTTAATACGCTCCGCCTCAACCACCTCGGTGCCGATGAACTCACCCAAGCACTGGGCAAACCTATCCATCATTTCCTCACGGTTGAGGTATGCAAAGTGCTGCGCCCAATGCAATTCCTTAATGTAGGAATCGAACTCCTCGGTACCTTCCGTCAAGTAGGCAAGATCCCGATCGGGCAAGCGCACCCAGTGCTTATCGCACTGTGCCTGTGCTGCGGCGATGTGTTTCTGCGCAATCTTGTTGCCCACACCGCGTGAACCAGAGTGCAAGAACATCCAGACACGGTCTTGTTCATCCAGGCAAAGTTCAATGAAGTGATTGCCGCCGCCCAGCGATCCCAGCTGCTGACGCCACTTTGGCGAGTGCGACAGGTCAATGTCGTCCCGTTCCGCCATCTGGGCAAGCTCCCTAGCGCGGGCATCCGCGGTACCTTCGAGATGCCACTCGTTATAGTTGCCAGGGGACAGCGGGATGGCTGCTTCAATCGCGTCACGCAGCGGAACCAAATCCGCGGGCAGGTCAGTGGCGCTAAACTGCGTGCGTACACCAATCATGCCGCAACCGATATCCACGCCAACAGCAGCCGGAACAACCGCGCCGATGGTGCCGAACACAGTGCCAACGGAAGAGCCCATGCCAACGTGGGCATCAGGCATCAGCGCCACGTGCGGGTGGATAAAGGGCATTCCCGCGAGTTGCTCAGCCTGCGTAATCACAGCTGGCTCGAGGACGGAAGCGAAAGCTTCAACGTGCACTTTCTCATTGAATTTACGAGGTGCGGCCTTCTTCGGGCCGCGAGAACGAGACATGTGTCTTTCTCCTTGGGTAGGGGGGTGGGTATGAAAACAAAAATCCGGCGTCAGCTGATGCTGCGCCGGAAAACCTGTTTGAGAAAGTCTAAAACTTTAGGATTTAGACTTTCTGCGCGCATGCGAAAAGAAGAACTGTTGCAGCTGGTATAGATGCATGGTTTTCTCCTTTTTCTAAGTTGCTTGACTTGTTGCATGAAACACGCGAGCTCTAACGCTAGTCATAGTCCGAGGTTTTGGCAATAGCTCAAGCGAAATTGCGTGGCTGCTAAACTGATCCGAATGATTGCAGCGACTATCGCACAAGAAATTGGGGTTCGCCCCGACCAAGTTGAAACCGCACTGAAGCTTCTCGCGGAAGGCAATACGGTCCCGTTTATTGCCCGCTACCGCAAGGAAGTCACCGGCGGTTTGGATGATACGCAGTTGCGCACCATTGAAACCCGCGCAACCTACCTTCAAGAACTCGAAGACCGCAAGCAGGCCATCCTCGAGGCGATTGAAGAGCAGGGAAAGCTTGATGATGACCTGCGACGTGACATCTTGGAATGTGACACCAAAGCACGCCTGGAAGATTTGTACTTGCCGTACAAGAAACGCCGCAAGACCAAGGCAGATATCGCGCGGGAAGCTGGACTTGAGCCGCTGCTGGAAGAACTCATTGCTAACCCTGCGGCTGACCCGAGTGAGCTAGCAAAGAGCTATCTCACTGAGGGCTTCGAGGATGAGAAGAAGGCGTTGGATGGTGCCCGCGCCATCATCGTGGATCGCTGTGCTTTGGACGCCGATCTCGTAGGCAAAGTCCGTGAAGAAATGTTTAGCACGGGCACCATGCAAGCAAGCGTTGTTGCAGGCAAAGAAACCGAGGGTGCGAAATTCAAGGACTACTTTGAGTTCTCTGAACCTTTCGGGTCTTTGCCTTCGCACCGTATCCTTGCACTTTTGCGCGGTGAGTCCGAAGGAATCCTGCAATTGAACTTGGATGCTGGCGATGATGACATCTATGAAAACATGATTGCCACCCGCTTTGAGCTGGACCGTAGCTCCAAGTGGATCTCCCAGGCCGTGCGCTGGGGCTGGCGCACCAAGCTGTACATCTCCGCTGGTTTGGATGTACGCATGCGCTTGAAAGAAATAGCTGAAGAAGGGGCCTTGAAGGTCTTCGCCACCAACCTGAGCGACGTGCTGTTGGCCGCACCGGCTGGTCAGCGTGCCACCTTAGGCTTGGATCCCGGTTACCGCAATGGCGTGAAGTGCGCCGTGGTGGACCCAACGGGCAAAGTCTTGGACACTGCGATTGTCTACCCGCATCAGCCACAAAACCAGTGGTCGCAGGCAGTACAAACCTTGTCTACTCTGTGCGCAACCCATGGCGTTGACCTGCTGGCAGTGGGCAACGGCACTGCCTCGCGTGAATCCGAAAAGCTCGCTGGGGAAGTAGCGGAGCTCATCGCCCAAGCTGGCGGCAAGCGTCCAACCCCAGTTGTAGTTTCGGAATCCGGCGCATCGGTCTACTCAGCATCGCAGCTGGCTGCCGATGAATTCCCAACCATGGACGTTTTTCTTCGTGGCGCGGTATCCATCGCCCGTCGTTTGCAGGATCCGCTAGCGGAGCTGGTCAAGATTGATCCGAAGGCTATTGGTGTTGGGCAATACCAACATGACGTCAACCAAGTCTCGCTCGCGCGCACCCTTGATGGCGTGGTCGAAGATGCCGTCAACGGTGTTGGCGTGGACTTGAACACCGCATCCGTTCCACTGCTCGAACGCGTCGCTGGTGTCAGCACAACCATCGCAGACAATATCGTGGCCTACCGCAATGAAAACGGAAGTTTCACCACCCGCAAGGAGCTCAAGAAGGTGCCACGTTTGGGGCCTAAAGCCTATGAGCAGTCCGCCGGCTTCCTGCGCATTACCGGTGGCAAGGACCCGCTGGATGCTTCCGCAGTGCACCCTGAGGCCTACCCTGTCGTGGAAAAGATTGCTCAAGCAACAGGACTGTCCATCGCGGATCTCGTGGGTAACTCACGCGTTCTTGGTGGGCTTAACCCAAAGGACTTTGCCGATGACACTTTCGGTATCCCGACTGTCAGCGATATCATCGCTGAGCTGGACAAGCCTGGCCGTGACCCACGCCCGGAATTTAAGACCGCCACCTTCAAAGAAGGCGTGGAAAAGATCTCTGATCTGACCCCGGGCATGGTGCTGGAAGGCACCGTTACCAACGTGGCGGCCTTCGGCGCTTTCGTGGACGTGGGAGTCCACCAGGACGGACTGGTGCACATCTCCGCGATGAGCAACAGCTACGTCTCCAACCCCCACGAGGTTGTGCGCTCCGGCGAGGTAGTCAAGGTCAAAGTTCTCGAAGTAGACGTTGCCCGCAAGCGAATCGCTTTGACTCTGCGTCTTACCGATGATGCAAATGCGGAGAAGAGCTCCGAACCTAAGAAGAACTCGGCGCCGCGAAAGCAACAACCCCAGTCAAAGAACCCCCGCGGTAAGCAGCAGTCTGCCCCGCGCGGATCAATGGCAGATGCCTTGAAAAACGCTGGATTCTAGCTGGATTTACCTTCGGGGGACTCGGAGCGATTTCTAAAAAGGTACCTTCGTACACCCCCGTTTGAAAACCGTTGTCGCCGGTGAGCGGGATCCCCTAAGGGAGATCCCTAAACCCGGGGTCACGGCGCGTGAATTATTTTCCTACTATAAGTAATCGAAAATTATTTTTATTGTGGGAGAAAACTAAATGCGCAAACGCGTTATCGCCGCCGTGGCCGCTGTTGTCCTCTTAGGGGGAGGAGGTGCAGTCTATGCACTCACTTCTGGGGGAAGTGATCAGATTGCCCCCACTGACTACATGGCGCTCTCGCGCGCACAAGCACCGCGCGTGTCTGTATCGGGGCAAATCGAACCAATCCGCGAAATCACCTTGACGTCTACATTGGCGGCACCAATCCAATCCGTTGATGTTGAAATTGGTGACCCGGTTGAAACGAATGATCTGCTGGGGCGCTACAACGTCTCTGATTTGCAGCGTGAGCTCAGCCAACAAGAAGCGACCCAGGCACAGTCTGCAACTGAAGCGCTATCTGCCGTGGAAGCTGCACAGCGTGAACTTAACCAGTACCAGGACATGTTGAATTCTGGGCTGGATCCAGAAATCTCGGGCGCAGAGTCTTCACTGCGCCAGGCACAAAATGCCTATGACAAAGCGAATGAGACTTACCAAGCGCAGCTCAACCGCAAAGCACCCGAAGTAGTGGCACAAGATTCTGCAATCGAAGCCAACCGTGACTCACTGCTCGGGGCCGCTGTCAACGCTGCCAAGCTGGGAGTCAGCGTTGTCTTTGACGCAGCATCACGTGCGAGTGAATCTGCACTTCTGGAGGAAGACCGCGCGCAGTTGGCCACGGTCGAGGATGAGGAAGCTCGCAGTGCCATCGAGGCGCAGATTGAGTCGCGTGAGAAAGCCATCGAAGCCTATGACCGCGGCAATGTTGAGAACGCACTTACTGGCGTAGACGCGGCCGCCTCTGTCCTTGCCGCTAATCGTGAACTCAATACCTCCCAGGAAGAATATGATCGCGTTCTTCAAGACGTAGACCTTGACTTGTCTAATCAGCAGCGTGATGTGGCCGATGCCTTTGTGGCAGTCAAAGATGCCTCTACCAGCCTAGAAGCAGCGCGTCGCAACTCTGAATACCAGATCACCAACTACAACGCGCAGGTATCTGATGCCATGCGCGCGGCGCAGGTTGGCCAGAACTCCGCTGAGACCGCAGCCGACCAACTTCGCGTGGATATCGCGCAGGCTGAAGTGCGCTCGCCGTTCAAAGGCTTGGTCACCGCAGTCCCTGACCAGAACTCTGCCGAAGGTGGCACGGCATTTACCGTTGCTGATGACTCCACGCTGGTGGTCAAAGCCAACGTCCGGGAATCTGACATCTCGCGTGTCAAGCATGGCCAGAAAGTCGAATTCACCACTCCAGCAACAGGGGAGCAGACCTTTACCGGCAAGGTGAAGAAGATAACCACCGTGCCCTCCACCGATCCGGCAGCAGCAGGAGATTCATCCGGTGGAGAGTCATCTTCAGTGACCTACCCGGTAGAAATTGAAACCACCGGTGACACCAAGGGCCTGCTTATTGGTGCGTCCGCCAAGGTGCGCATTTCCCTGACAGAATCCACGCCAGGGCTATCCATTAGTCCGTCCTCGATTCTGGAAGAAGAAGGCAAGCAGTACCTGTTTGTCATTGAAGACTCCGGCGAGATTGCTAAACGCGAGGTCACAGTCGAAGAGGACGAGTTCGGTGCGACGGTGTCAGGCGACGGCATTGAAGAGGGCACCACAGTCCTGACCGTTCCAGAAATGTATCTCCACCGCGTTGGTGAAACCGTTGAAGTTCCGGGTATGTAAATGAGCCGTGTAATTGAAATGACCGGCATTTACAAGACTTTCAATGTAGATACGCCGAATGAACTCACCGTGCTTCACGGTGCAGATTTCCATGTTGATGAGGGCGAATTCGTCGCGGTAGTTGGTCAATCCGGTTCTGGTAAATCCACGCTGATGAACATTATTGGGCTGTTGGATAAACCAACGGAGGGCACGTACACCCTGGCAGGGGATGATGTTGCCGAATACAACGATGACAAGCTGGCGGTTTTACGTAATCGTCGCATTGGGTTTATCTTCCAGAACTTCAATTTGGTGGCGCGCATCTCGGCTCGCAAGAACGTGGAGATGGCCATGATGTATGCGGGTATCTCACGTAAAGAGCGCGCCCGCCGCGCTGATGAGCTGCTGGAGATGGTGGGCATGGCAGACCGCGCTGACCATCAGCCTTCAGAGCTTTCAGGTGGGCAGAAACAACGCGTTGCTATCGCCCGGGCTTTGGCCAATGATCCGGACATTTTACTTGCCGATGAACCCACGGGCGCTCTCGATTCACAGACCGGACGCTTGGTCATGGATCTCTTCCACGAGCTGCATGAGCAGGGCAGAACCATTGTGTTTATTACCCACAACCCGGAGTTGGCGGAGGAAACCTCCCGCATTGTCACCATGGTGGACGGGAATATCGCATGAATTTCTCTGAAGCACTAGCCATGGCGGTCTCAGGGCTGCGGACCAACAAAATGCGTGCGGCGTTGACCTTGCTGGGCGTCATCATCGGTATCGCATCCGTAATCGCCATTTTGACTCTGGGCGCAGCACTGCGCACCCAAACCCTTGATGGACTTTCATCCTTTGGCGCCACCGATGTTTCCGTTAACGTGCAGCCGCGTCCTGATGAGGATGAAATCGAAGAAGCAGGCGGGCAAGATTACTACTATTACTCCGGCAGCTTAGAGGATCCGAATGCGGGAATCACGGAAGAAATGATCAATGGGCTGCGCACGCAGTTCGGTAGCCGCCTAGCCGGTATCACCATTGGTGATTACAACTCTTATCAGGCCGAAGCATCCGCCGCGGACGAAACTACATCTGCCGATGTCGGCTTGGTTAACGCTGATTACTTTGAAATGCGAGGCGTCAATATCATTGCTGGGCGAGGGCTTACTGCCGATGATATTGAGCGCCAGTCCCAAGTAGCAGTGATTCCAATGCAGATGGTTGAGCTGCTTTTCGATGGCAACCCATACGGAGCCATCGGCAAGATGGTGGAACTGACCTATGGCGATATGTTTATGGAATTCCAGGTTGTGGGAGTGGAAGAAGCAGCGAGCGCCGGCGTTTTGGTGGGTACAGGTCCTGCACAGATGTACATCCCGTACCAGTTTGAGGAAATCTTCAAACCAGACTTCGCGACGCTGTCATCGATCGCAGTGCGGGGAAGCGGTGAGGACAATCTCCAGCCGGAGCTGCAGCAATACTTCGATAACTACTACGCCTATAACGTGGACTATGAGGCGAAAGCAACAGATGCCTCAAATGAGCTGGAGTCCTTCAACCAAGTCATGAACGCGATTTCCGGCGCAATTGCCGCGATTGCTGGAATCTCACTGTTCGTCGGCGGAATTGGTGTCATGAACATCATGCTCATCACCGTGACCGAGCGAACGCGAGAGATTGGTGTGCGTAAGGCACTCGGTGCCAAGCGCAAAGACATCCGCCTGCAATTCCTCGTCGAGGCAATGGTTGTCTGTGTCATCGGCGGCATTCTCGGCATTGTCTTTGGCACCATCTTTGGCCTGCTCGGATCGGCACTGCTGGGAACCATGGTGCTCCCGCCGCTCTACGGCGTGATCGGTTCCTTGGTATTCTGTCTTATCATCGGGCTATTCTTCGGTTGGTACCCGGCTGATAGGGCAGCGAAGCTCACTCCGATTGAGGCGCTGCGCTACGAATAAGGATTTGGAATATTCTCGCAGCATGTGCCACAATTATTGACTGTTCTATGTAGACGGATATGAACCGGTTAGTTTCACGCCAGGGTCCTCTATCCTAAATTGAAAAGGATTGCTATGAGCAACATTCTCGACAAGGTCGATGCAGCATCTCTGCGCGACGATATTCCTTCTTTCCGCCCAGGTGACACCCTGGACGTTGAAGTAAAGGTTATCGAAGGTAACAACCAGCGTACCCAGCTCTTCAAGGGTGTCTGCATCCGTCGTCAGGGTTCCGGTGTTCGCGAGACCTTCACCGTCCGTAAGGTTTCCTTCGGCATCGGTGTAGAGCGTACTTTCCCAGTACACTCTCCAAACCTGGAGTCCATCACCGTATCCCGCCGCGGCCGCGTCCGTCGTGCGAAGCTGTACTACCTGCGCGACCTGCGCGGTAAGAAGGCTCGCATCAAGGAGCGTCGCTAATTTACGGCGAATTCCCTGCATCCTCATCTCGAGGGTGCAGGGAATTTTTTATGCCAACAACTGCCTGGAAGCTAGCTCCTGATACAGCTCAGAAGTCTCAAGCAGCTCTTCATGCGTGCCGCGGGCTTGCACCTGAGAGTCATCGATGACCAAGATCTGGTCTGCATCTGTAACCGTGGACAGGCGGTGGGCAACAATAATGACGGTCTTATCAGCACCGGCTGCGGCAATCGCATCCAAGATGAGCTGCTCATTATGAGAGTCCACTGCAGACGTTGGCTCATCGAGCACCAAAATCGGGGAATCCATCAGCAGCATGCGCGCCAGGGCCAATCGTTGACGCTGACCACCAGAAAGCGAAACACCGCGGTCACCCAGAATCGTATCGAGACCTTCCGAGTCTTCGAAACGATCACGCAAGTTCACCTGGTCCAAGGCATCCCAGCATTCTTCGTCGGTGACTTGGAAGTTTGCAAGCTTCAGATTCTCTCGCACCGTACCCGCCAAGATGGCCGCTTCTTGCTCCACGTATCCAACCTGGGCGCGCACTGACTCGCGGGAAAGCTCAGACATATCCTGGTCACCCAGATAGATCGTGCCAGCGGTCGGATCATAGAAGCGCTCCATCAGTGCGAGCGTCGTAGACTTGCCACCGCCTGATGGTCCAACCAGCGCGGTCTTGGTTCCGGGCTGGATATCAAAAGACACATTCTCCAGCACCGGAGTCTTGCCATCATAAGTAAAAGAAACGGAATCAAAGCTGATTGCAGAGGAGCGCTCTGCTTCTTTCCCTGTGGAATCCTCGAGTGGCTCGTCCAACACATTGTTGATGCGGTCAATCGCGCCCATAGCTTGGCGCACAGTAGTAATCGCGCTGAAAATCATGCCCAAAGGCATCGATGCCATAAACATATAGAGCACGAAAGACACCAAGTCCGCCACGGAAATAGTTCCGGCCGCCACGCGAGCACCACCGATACCGAGCACAATCAAAAATGATCCTTGCAGTGCCAATTCAGAAACCGGATTGAGCAAAGCACCGACCGTCGCCATTTTGACGCCTTCGCGATAAGCCCTATCAGCGCTGCCATGAAGTTCTTTTTCCACGCGGGCCTCCGCGCGGGAAGCACGCACAGTACGCACCGCAACAAGAGACTTGTCCATACCGGCGCCGAGTTCACCCACGGCTTCCTGCGCACGCTTGGTGTACTTCTGCATGAGCCGGGAAGTAAACACCACGGCAACCAGAGTCAGGGCAATAACTGACAAGACGACCAACAGCATGGTGACGTCAATGAGTGCCATCAGCGCGATTGAGCCCACGATGGTCAACACCGATGACACAGCCTGGACCAATCCGCCGGTAAAAGCGGTACGCACCAAGGTGGTGTCCGAGCCGACGCGGGTGACCAAATCGCCGGTGCGGTGCTTGTCATAGGAGGTGATGGGAAGCCTGAGCAAGTGCGACACCAGATCACGGCGGGTAGCAAAGACGGCTGCCTCAGCTGTACGAGTGAGCAAGTACCATTCCAGGCCACTGGCAACGGAGGACAAGACTAATAGGCCAACGAGCAAAGTAATCAGCATGCCCATGGGCTGGCCAATCTGGTCGATGATTTGGTTGATCAGCATGGGCTGCGCAAGTCCCATGAGTGAGCCGAGGATGGAGAAGATAATGGCACCGGTTAAAGATGCCTTGTGGTGACCCAGCATGGAGAGCAGGGTCTTAAATGAATGGGAAGATTCTGGGGATTCTGACACAATCCCTTAGTGTATGCCTTGGTCCAAACAAAGGCTGCTACGATCGACCGGGTGAAAGACAATAACGCTGAGAGCGGCAAGAAGCAGTTGCCATGGATAGTTGAAACCCTCCTTATCGTGGGCGTGGTTTTGGCTATCGTGGGCGTCCTTCAGGCGTTTGTTGGTCGCCAATACGTCATCCCATCATCATCGATGGAGCCCACCCTTTACGGCTGTGAGGGCTGCACCAATGACCGAATTCTGACGGAGAAGATTAGCTATTACGGCTCCGATCCAGAACCAGGTGACGTCATTGTGTTCGAGGGCACGGAATCATGGAACACCGGCTGGGATTCGCCACGTTCGGATAATGAATTCCTCGCTGGTGTTCAAGAAGCATTGAGCTATGTCTCGCTTGCCCCACCTAATGAAAACAACTTGGTCAAGCGCGTTGTTGCCACTGGCGGACAGACCGTGCAGTGCCAAGAAGGCGACCCAGCGGTGATGGTTGATGGCTCTCCAATTGACCAGTCTTATGTGCAAAACCCGCCGACCTACCCAGTCGATCCAGCCACCGGTTCTGAAGCTTGTGGCGGTGAATACTTCGGCCCAATCACCGTCCCAGATGACAATCTGTTCGTCATGGGCGATAACCGCACTAACTCGGCTGACTCCCGCGCGCATTCATACGATGAGTACCAAGGCACTATTCCTATGGACAATGTCCGCGGCAAGGTAGCGCTCGTTTTCTACCCGTTTAGCCGCATCGGTGGAGTCGATGACCCAGAAATCCAAGGATAAAGACCAGCAAAGTCCCTGGGCATTGGTGTGGGAAGCATTCCTCATCATTGTCCTGGCTTTCGTGCTGCTCATTGGAACCCAGGCGTTTGTGGGCCGGCCTTATGTGATTCCTTCGGCATCGATGGAGCCCACGCTTCACGGTTGTGAGGGGTGCACCAATGACCGCATCTTCGTGGAAAAGCTCAGCTACTACTTTTCCGATCCTGATCCCGGGGATGTCGTGGTCTTTGAAGGACCCGATGCCTGGAACGTCGGTTTTAATATTGACCGTTCCAATAACGTCATGGTGCGCGGTGTACAAAACCTCGTGGCCGCAGCCGGTCTGCGCCCGAACACCAAGAACATTCTGGTCAAGCGCGTCATTGCCACAGGAGGCGACACCGTGCAGTGCTTGGAAGATGATCCCGGAGTGATGGTCAACGGCACCAAAACCAATGACTCCTTCATCAAGTCCCCACCGGATATGGAAGTCAACCCCCAAGCTGGTTCGGCTGCCTGCGGTGGTGAATACTTTGGGCCGCTGACCGTGCCCGAAGACAATATCTTTGTCATGGGCGATAACCGCACAAATTCGCTGGATTCTCGCTACCACATGGGCGATATGCTCCAAGGCACGATTCCCACGTCCAATGTGAAAGGACGGGTGCGCGCAGTATTCTTCCCCGAATTCCGAGCCGTACCGTCTGAGACCATCTAAATGCGAAAGCTCGTTCAAAAACGCACCTATGAAGTAGCGTTGTCCAAGGCAGGTTTAGGCCCTGTTGCCGGCGTGGATGAAGCAGGGCGAGGCGCATGCGCGGGACCGATTACTATTGCCGCGTGCGTGCTGCCAGACAAGATCATTCCGGGGCTTGACACACTGACCGATAGTAAGAAGTTGTCCGCTAAGCAACGGGAGAGTCTTTTCCCCATCATCCAAAAACACGCGCTGTCTTATGCAATTTTGCACATCGGCCCAGGAGACATCGACAGCCATGGCATCCAACACGCCAATGTTTCCGGGATGCGCCGCGCGGTGGCACGCCTAGATGTCCGGCCGCGCTACATTCTCACCGATGCCTTGAAAGTTCCAGGATTCACCGCGCCCTATCTGCCGGTTGTCGGAGGCGATTTTGCTATTCGATGCATCGCTGCCGCCTCCGTCCTTGCCAAAGTCTCCCGCGATCACATTATGGAAGAGCTTGAGGATTTATATCCCGGCTATGGGCTGGGCAAACACAAGGGATATGGCACAGCCATCCACACCGAAGCAATCAAAACTCTAGGGGCAACTCCTATTCATCGGATGAGTTATTCCAACGTGGCGCAAGCGCATTTAGCGTTTGAAATGACTAAAGTAAACCGGAGCACCGTCGAAGGAGAAATATAGTGAGCGCTGAAGAGCTGGAAAACTACGAGGCAGAGGTTGAACTGTCCCTCTACCGCGAATACCGCGATGTGGTTAGCCAGTTTTCCTATGTCGTGGAAACCGAACGCCGCTTCTACCTGGCTAATGCGGTAAAACTCATTCCGCACACCAACGGCCCGGATGTGTACTACGAAGTACGCATGTCGGATGCGTGGGTATGGGACATGTACCGTTCTGCGCGCTTTGTCCGCTATGTCCGCGTGATTACGTACAAGGATGTCAACATCGAAGAGCTGGACAAGCCGGAGTACATTCTTCCTGAATAAAGCCTCTTTTTCGCATACACCTGTGGATAACTAAGCCCGTAGATTTAGTTATCCACAGTTTTGTGTTTTGTCGACGTATCAACCATTGAGTTTCTTATCTGTGCTCCATGAAACTGGTTAATGACCAGTAGAAATGGCGAACAGAAAGAATGCAATGATTAATAGGACAACCAGAAAATCTGCTTTGGGCAAGCGCGGTGAGAAATTTGCGGCTGACTTTTACCGCTCCCGCGGCGCCGATGTTATTGCCGCGAATGTCAATTATGCGGTGGGGGAGATTGACCTCATCGTCCGCGAGAATAACGTCTTCGTTTTCGTTGAGGTCAAGACCCGCACTTCAGCGAACTATGGAGTTGCTGAGGCGGTGACACCGCGCAAACTCATCCGCATGCGTAAAGCCGCCGTGCAGTGGCTTGATGGTAAGCCGCTTTCAGAAGTGCGCTTTGATGTTATAGCGCTTTTGGTTAAAGGCAACTCTTTCGACCTTGAGCACTTCGAGGCGGTGAGCTAAATGGCGCTGGAATCGTGCAAGACCATTGCGTTGGAAGGCGTCATCGCGCACATAGTCGACATTGAAGCAAACATCGGCGCCGGCCTGCCCGGTATTCACGTGGTGGGGCGAACGGATACGGCAATTAGCGAATCCCGCCAGCGCATCAAGACAGCCATTATCAATTCCAAGCTCGCCTGGCCGAAGACCAAGATTGTGGTCTCTTTATCCCCGGCATCATTGCCCAAGTCCGGCTCGCACTTTGACCTGCCGCTGGCGGTGGCGATCCTGCTCGCTGGCATGAAGGCGCAAGATGAGCAATTGGCTGCCGATGGCTACGCCACCTGGGGCAACGAATCCTTCGCTGAGAAAACCGCCACCACACTTTTCCTTGGTGAGCTTGGTCTGGATGGCAGCATCCGTCCCGTGCCAGGAATCCTGTCCGCGATGGTGGCCGCGCAAAAGCATGGTTATCATACCCTGGTCATTCCGCACGGAAACGCAGGCGAAGCCCAGCTGGTTGAAGACACCCGGGTGCTTGTGGCACACAACCTCCGAGAAGTCTTTGAATGGCTGCGCGGCAACCGGAACCTCACAACCCCGGAGCAGATTCCATCTGCACCGCCGAACCAAGCATTGGACTTCGCGGATATTGCTGGCCAGCATGAAGCGAAGTTTGCTGCCGAAGTAGCAGCCGCCGGGGGACATCACCTCATGATGATTGGCCCGCCAGGCTCAGGTAAATCCATGCTCGCCGCACGAATCCCCTCGATTCTGCCAGAGCTAACCACTTCCCAGTCCATCGAATCAACCGCGATTCACTCCATTGCTGGCTCGGTGGGCAACGTGATTACTCACGCACCGTTTATCTCCCCGCATGCATCCATGTCACGGCCGGCACTTCTCGGCGGCGGTAGCGGCAACCCACGGCCCGGCGCGGTCAGTCTTGCACACAACGGTGTCCTCTTCTTGGATGAAGCTAGTGAAATCTCTCCCGCAGTCCTCGACGGTCTGCGCGCACCGCTCGAAGATGGGGAAGTCCGACTTGCCCGCGCTCGCCGCGAGATTACGTATCCGGCACGCTTCCAATTAGTTATGGCGGCAAACCCGTGCCGCTGCGCAGCTGAAGACCCATCGAAGTGCGTGTGCCGCTCTACAATCCGGCAGGACTACTTGCGCAATATCTCGGGGCCCTTGCGTGACCGCCTCGACATCGTGCTCGAGCTATCCAGCCAAGCAGCCATCATCCACACGGAAGACGAAGAATCCTCACAGTCCATTGCTGATCGCGTCGCTACAGCTCGTGACCGCGCTGCTTGTCGATGGAAATCCCATGGTCTCTCCGTCATTCACAACGCGGCAATGGCGTCTACTTACCTGCGTCGACACTGCGCGGCGGATGAATCCGCGATGGCACTCGTCGGTGCTTATCTCGCCGAAGGCCAACTGTCACAACGCGGAGTAGACCGCTGCCTAAAACTGGCGTGGACGCTCAGCGACCTGGATGGGGAAGACCTTCCAGGCCTTGACCACATCGCTCGTGCGCTCAACCTTCGTGGGGAGGGGTTCTAAGTGTTCTACAATGACACCCCCGAACAAGCCTGGGTCTACATCAACCGCGTTGTGGAACCACCATCACGAACCCTAGGCAAGCTTCTTGCCGAGCATCCAGTGGAGAAAGTCGCCCACGGCATTTATCACCAAGAATCCTGGATTGGAAACCTTCTTAGTGAATCCGCTGCCCGCAGGGACTGGCTGCGGCAAAAAGAAGACTTAGAGACCATCGAACGCGTCGGCGCGCGTTTAATCACTCCAGAAAATGCAGAGTGGCCCGACTTCACTAGCGCGTTCCGCTTCTACGGCCACCTTGAGGCACCCACCAACTTTGATAGGGAAGCCATCCCACCTTCGTGTCTGTGGGTCCGGGGAAGACCACTGAAGGAAACTGTTGCCCAGTCTGTCGCCGTGGTGGGCACACGCGCCATTACCCCATACGGCACCCAAGCAACCCGCAAAGTCGTCGCAGACCTTGCTAAACACCAATGGACAATCGTCTCCGGCGGCGCACTCGGTGTGGATACCGTTGCGCATTCCGCAGCATTAGAGATGCAGACCCCAACCGTAGCCGTTGCCGCCTGCGGTATTGACTATGACTATCCAGCACGCAACGCGCCCTTGTTCCACCGCATCGCGCAAACCGGAAGCATCGTCAGCGAATTTGCGCCGGGCACCACACCGCAACGCCACCGTTTCCTATCGCGCAACCGTCTCGTCGCCGCCATGACTGCCGGCACCGTCGTGGTGGAAGCTGCCTACCGATCCGGTGCCTTGAATACCCTTAACTGGGCAGAAGCCTTGGGCAAAGTCACCATGGCTGTGCCCGGTCCGATAACCACAAGTGGATCTTTGGGCTGTCATCAGCGTATCCAAGAAGGGCGCGCGCAACTTGTTGCCAGCGGCGAAGAAATCCGCGAACTCATCGGCCGCATAGGGGATGCGGACGCCGGCGCACAATACGAACTCGAATTTGCCGCGAGCCCCGTGCAGTCATTGTCGCGCAATGAGCTCAAAGTCTATGACGCGGTGCCTCTGCATGAGGGCCACACTGCCGAAGATATCGCACGCGATGCCGGGATGCGCATCCCTTTGGTAGTTCACCTGCTTGTTGTGCTGGAGAAGAACACACTCATTCGAAGGGAAGGCAAAACATGGATTAAACTCCATTCACATGAGTAACACCCAAATGGTTGAAGCCATCGAGGACTTCGCCGAGCACCAACGCCTGGTACTCGGCAGGTCTGAGGCGACCATCAAGGGATATAAATCTGATCTGCTTGAGCTAGCGAACACGACTGAGAGCTTTAAAACCTTCACCCTTGCCCGTCTGCGCAGCTGGTTGGCCGCGGCAGTATCGGAAGGCAAAGCGCGCTCCACCCTTGCGCGCCGCACCGCGGCAGCAAAAGCATTTTCCAAATGGGCCGTCAAACAGGGATACCTCGACACCGACGAAGCCGCCAAGTTGTCCACGCCCAAAGTTCCCAAACACTTGCCCAAGGTGCTCAACGAAAAAGAAGCAAGCACCGCGATGGAAAACGCAAAATCCCCCGACGAGCTTCACTTCCTGCGTGACTCTGCCATGCTTGAGCTGCTCTACGCCACAGGCATGCGCGTCTCCGAACTGACAGGCATTGACCTAGGCGACATTGATTCCACACGCAACACCATCCGCGTCCTCGGCAAGGGAAAGAAAGAAAGAATCGTCCCCTTCGGCGACGCCGCCAACACCGCGCTGTCCAAGTGGCTCGCGCGCCGGGCTGAGATCGCAAAAGACACCAACGCCCTATTCGTTGGCACGCGCGGAGGGCGCATCGATCAGCGCCAAGTACGCCGGGTTGTTGAAGCCGCAAGCCAAGTCTCTCCGCACGCGCTGCGGCACTCCGCAGCAACCCATATGCTCGAAGGTGGGGCGGACCTCCGCGTTGTCCAAGAACTCCTTGGGCACTCCTCGCTGCAAACCACGCAGGTCTACACGCACGTGACTTCAGAACGGATAAAGAAAGTCTTTAACCAAGCCCATCCACGGGCTTAAGCCGGATAGTAGGTCTCAGCAGCGACAGGGGATTGATGTATTGGTCTTCGCCAGTGCGTGCACCCCAGTGCAGACCGGGGTAGCCATCAAAAGGATGCCCTAGCTTGCCGATGACTTCACCTTCCCTCACCACATCACCCTGACTTACCCACGCGTGTACTGGCTGGTAGGTGGTTCGAATCTTACCGTGCTGGATAGAAACCGTGGGAGTGCCCGCAACTACGCCGGCGAAAGCGACAGTGCCATCGCCAGCAGCAAGCACCGAGTCACCAATGTCTAACCGGAGATCCACACCGCGGTGCCCAGCAAGCCAGTTCTGCGCGGGTGGGTCATAGGCGCGTAGCACTGACGTTGCATAGGAATCGCCCGTGGTGGGATCGACCCACGCGAGCAGAAAAGGAACAATTAAAAGCCATCGATATTTCATAGCTTTAAGTCTTGCGTTACTCCCCGATAAACTGCCAGGGGAGCATCGGCACGCACTGCGAAACTGTGGATAACTTGACGTGGTTGTTTATCTCTCAACAAAAAATTGTGGACAACCAGCCAGTCGGTTTGATAAGTGGGGTAGTTCTGTCTAAACTCAACCCTGCAGTGTGTCATATGCACGCTGACTTCGCGCGGCGAAGACAACTCATCGACGAGGTCCCTTCACGGGTGTTGATTGAGATAGCTTCGCAGCCAGGGTGCGGCAAAACCGCACAATAACTAGTACAAAACCGAAACTGAAAGCGAGCGAAACATGGCAGTTGTAACCATGCGCGAGCTCCTCGACGCTGGTGTGCACTTTGGCCACCAGACCCGTCGCTGGAACCCAAAAATGCGTCGTCACATCTTTACCGATCGTAACGGCATCTACATCATTGACTTGCAGCAGACCCTGACCTACATCGATGAAGCATTCGAGTTCGTCAAGGAAACCGTTGCTCACGGTGGCACCGTCTTGTTCGTCGGTACCAAGAAGCAGGCTCAGGAAGCAGTTGCTGAAGAAGCAGCTCGCGTTGACATGCCTTACGTCAACCACCGTTGGTTGGGCGGCATGCTCACCAACTTCCAGACTGTCTCCAAGCGTCTGAAGCGCATGAAGGAACTTCAGGCAATGGATCAGGCTGAGGACGGCTACAAGGGTCGCACCAAGAAGGAAGTTCTCATGCTGACCCGTGAGCGCACCAAGCTGGAGCGCGTTCTCGGCGGTATCGCTGAGATGTCCAAGGCTCCATCTGCACTGTGGATTGTTGACACCAACAAGGAGCACATTGCAGTAGCTGAGGCTCACAAGCTGAACATCCCAGTCGTTGCTATCCTGGACACCAACTGTGACCCAGATGACGTCGACTTCCCAATTCCAGGTAACGATGACGCAATCCGTGCAACCAAGTTGCTGACCGGCATCATTGCTACCGCTGTTGAAGAGGGCAAGAAGTCCCGCGAAGAGCGTCAGTTGGCAGCAGCTAAGGATGCTGCTGGCGACACCGCTGAGAAGGACGAGCGCGATGCAGCTGAGGCTGCGGCAGCGTCCGACCCAGCATCAGCTGAATAAGCTTATGTGACTTGCCCCCGTGCCGAGTACGGTGACGGGGGCTTGTTGTTGACATAGCCGACGGTTAAGTAAAAGATCGGCTACGCTATTTTCTGAACATTGTTTGATTAAACAAGGAGGATCGCCCACACTATGGCGAACTACACTGCTGCTGACGTAAAGGCACTGCGCGAGACTACCGGCTCCGGCATGCTGGACTGCAAGAAGGCTCTGGAAGAAGCAGGCGGCGACTACGACAAGGCCGTCGAGATTCTGCGCATCAAGGGCGCAAAGTCTGTTTCCAAGCGTGCTGACCGCGAAGCAACCGAAGGCCTCATCGCCGTTTCCGGTAACACCATGGTTGAAATCAACTGTGAGACCGACTTTGTTGCTAAGAACGCTGACTTCCGCGCTTTCGCTGACAAGATTGTTGAAGCAGCTGGCGCTGCTAAGGCAAACTCCGCAGAAGAGCTCAACGCAGTTCAGATTGATGGCAAGGACGTTGCCACTCTGATCGACGAAGAGTCCGCAAAGATCGGTGAGAAGCTGCAGGCACGTCGTGCAGTAACCGTTGAAGGCGACAACGTTGCGGTTTACCTGCACCAGCGTTCCGCTGACCTGCCACCAGCAGTTGGCGTTCTGGTTTCCTACGAAGGCGACGCAGAAGCAGCTCGTGCAGTTGCAATGCAGGTTGCTGCGATGAAGGCGGAATACCTGACCCGCGAAGAGGTCCCAGCTGAGATCGTGGAGAAGGAGCGCGAAATCGCTGAGGCTACCACCCGCGAAGAGGGCAAGCCAGAAGCTGCACTGCCTAAGATTGTAGAAGGCCGCCTGAACGGCTTCTACAAGTCCATCGTTCTTCTTGACCAGGCTTCCCTGTCTGACTCCAAGAAGACCGTTAAGCAGGTTGCTGAGGAAGCTGGCACCACCATCACCGGCTTCCAGCGCTACGAGGTTGGCGCTTAAGAAATAATCACACCTGTGATCTCATGAACCCGGCCAGATGCCTGGCCGGGTTTTTGTGTGCCTAATGTAATATAGAACAGACTCGAAATCACCATCAAGGAGACTATCCCGTGACTACTGAAAGCCGTCGTACAGCCTATAAGCGCGTGATGTTAAAGCTAGGCGGTGAAATGTTCGGCGGCGGCCAAGTCGGCATTGACCCGGATGTTGTAGAAAACGTGGCACGTCAGATTGCAGAAGTTGCCCGTGCCGGCACTGAAGTTGCGGTAGTCATCGGCGGCGGCAACTTCTTCCGCGGCGCGGAGCTTTCCCAGCGCGGCATGGACCGTGCCCGCTCTGACTATATGGGCATGCTGGGAACCGTCATGAACTGCTTGGCTTTGCAGGACTTCCTCGGCCAGCTCGACGTTGACTGCCGTGTGCAGACTTCCATCAACATGGCGCAGGTCGCCGAGCCTTACTTGCCGCTGCGTGCAGAGCGCCACCTGGAGAAGGGCCGCGTTGTCATCTTCGGTGCAGGCATGGGCATGCCATACTTCTCCACCGACACCACCGCGGCACAGCGTGCGCTGGAAATCGGTTGTGAGGTGCTGTTCTTGGCTAAGGGCGTAGACGGCGTCTACTCCGATGACCCACGTTCCAACCCGGACGCAGAGCTTTATGATGAAATCACGCCACGTGAGGTCATCGAACGCGGCCTGAAGGTTGCAGATGCCACTGCGTTCAGCCTGTGCATGGACAACAACATGCCAATCCTCGTGTTCAACCTTTTGACCGAAGGCAACATTGCCCGCGCCGTCAATGGTGAGCGTATCGGTACCTTGGTGCAGTCTTAGTCTGCTACATTGAATTCGAATTAATAAGGAGATCACATCATGATTGATGACATTCAGCTTGAGTCTGAAGAGCGCATGACCAACTCGGTTGAGCACACCCGTGAAGAGCTAGTGACCATCCGTACTGGCCGTGCGAACCCATCTATGTTTAATGGCGTTGTCGCTGAGTATTACGGTGTTCCAACGCCAATTACCCAGATGTCTTCCATCAGCGTGCCTGAGCCACGCATGCTGCTTATCAAGCCTTATGAGCAGGCGATGATGGGTGAAATCGAAAACGCTATCCGCAACTCTGACTTGGGTGTTAACCCAACCAATGATGGTCAGGTTCTACGCGTTACTATTCCACAGCTGACCGAGGAGCGTCGTCGTGACCTGGTCAAGGTTGCCAAGTCTAAGGGCGAGGACGGCAAGATCGCTATCCGTAACGTTCGCCGTAAGGCTATGGAACAGCTGAAGAAGTTGCAAAAAGACGGCGACGCTGGCGAGGATGAAGTCGCAGCAGCTGAAAAGGAAATGGAAAAGACCACCCAGGGCTACATCGAGCAGATTGATAAGCTCGTTTCTAACAAAGAAGCGGAGCTCATGGAGGTCTAAGCCCTTCCACAACTAGTTATACTCAGTGCCGCCTGGTGTGGGCGGCACTTTTCATATGGGACGAAAGGCGACAATGAGAACTGTGCCAAAACCGAAAAATCGCGCCGGCCGTAATTTGCCGGTCGCTATCGGCGTTGGTGTTGGCTTGGGCGCACTGGTGATTTTTGCGGTGTGGGCGGGTCAACTTGCGTGGTACATCGTTGTCGCCGTGGCGGTGGGGGTCGCCATGTGGGAAGTTCTCACTCGTCTGCGGGAGCATTCCTATCATCTGCCACGCACGTTGATGATCATCGGCGGGCAAGCAATGCTGTGGAGCTCCTGGCCTTTTGAAACCAATGGTCTCATCGCCGTGTATGTCGTTGCAGTGTTGGCATTGATGTTTGGCCGGCTGTTTCATAATGGGCGACATCGTCCGCCAATCAACTATCTGCGCGACATGTCAGTGGGCGTATTCGTCCTGACATGGATCCCGATGTTCGGCTCTTTTGCTGCGATGTTGTCCACCACCTCACAAGGTGGGGCATCGATCATCGTGTTTATGCTGTGCGTTGTCGCATCTGACACGGGCGGTTATGTTGCTGGCGTGATGTTCGGTTCGCATCCAATGGCGCCAGCAGTGAGCCCCAAGAAGTCTTGGGAAGGCTTCGTTGGCTCCATCATCTTCGGTATGGTCACCGGCGCGTTGAGCATCCACTTCTTGCTTGAACGTGAAGCCTGGGTAGGCGCAGTCATGGGCCTTGGCCTAGTAGTGTGCGCATCCCTCGGCGACCTCGTGGAGTCTCAATTCAAGCGGGAATTAGGCATCAAAGATATGTCCTATATTTTGCCGGGCCATGGCGGTCTGATGGATCGCCTAGATGGCATGTTGCCGGCAGCCATGGTCACGTGGGTGGCTATTTCTTTCCTAGGTGTTTGATCTGACGGCGCAGTTCCAACATGCGCCAGCCACCAATGAGTGCCATAACTAGTGCACCGCCGATGGCAAACAGCAAGAACGCAATACCCGCTGGGAATTCACCAGACCATGCGAAAATATTGAGCTCCACAGACTGTTGATTCTGCAGGATGAAAACAATCAAGAGAATCAGCAAGATTGCGCCGATGATCAGAGCAATCCATGTTGATGCAGCCAATGAGCCCTTAACTTTCGCCTTCTCGGGGGAGGTTGCAACTGGCTGTTCGGTCGGCTGCACCTCGCCAGGCTCGACTTCGGTTGATGCGTATTCGAATTCTTCAGATGGGTTTGGTGTAGTCATACCCCTCATTAAATCTGGTTTAAACGGTTTTGCCCACTTAACCCGCCCGGAATTGGGAAAAATAGGCCAAATCATGCGAAGATGTCGGATATGGCGCAACCAATTGAATTAAATTTTACAAAACCCCGTCGCGGGCTTCCCCCAAAGCATTTCGCAGACTATACCGAGGCAGAGCGCATTGAGATCCTAGCAGAGCTAGGTCTGCCCAAATTCCGTGTTAAGCAGTTGGCTAAGCACTACTACGTCCACCACACCGTGGACGTAGATGAGATGACTGATATTCCAGAATCTGCGCGCAAGGATATTCAGGAAAAGCTCTTCCCACCGCTGATGACCCAGATCCGTGATTTCTCCACCGATGATGGGGAGACCACCAAGTCGCTGTGGCGTCTCTACGACGGCACGCTGCTGGAGTCTGTCCTTATGCGTTACCCGGGCCGCGCAACCCTGTGTATTTCTTCGCAGGCTGGCTGCGGCATGGCGTGTCCCTTCTGCGCGACCGGCCAGGGCGGCCTAGACCGTAACCTGTCTGCTGCTGAAATCGTAGAACAGCTTCGCAATGCTGCCAAGACCATGGAGGCCGAAGGCGGCCGTTTGACCAATGTAGTGTTCATGGGCATGGGTGAGCCGCTGGCCAACTACAAGCGAGTGGTGCATGCCGTGAAGCAGTTTACGGACCCAGATGGATTTGGCATGTCGATGCGCAACGTGACCATTTCCACCGTCGGCTTGGCTCCTGCAGTTCGCAAGCTTGCCGATGAAGGCCTGTCCTGCACGTTGGCCATTTCCCTCCACACTCCGGACGATGAGTTCCGAAATGAGCTGGTTCCGGTTAACCAGCGGTGGGATGTTGATGAGATTTTGGACGCTGCTCGCTACTACGTAGACAAGACTTCACGTCGTGTTTCTATCGAGTACGCGCTCATTCGTGACAAGAACGATCAGGACTTCCGCGCAGACATGCTCGGCGAAAAGTTGCATAAAGCACTAGGCTCGAAAGTCCACGTGAATCTCATTCCGCTTAACCCGACTCCTGGGTCTGAGTGGGATGCGTCACCAAAAGACCGACAGGAAGAGTTTGTTCGCCGCGTCATTGCGCAAGGTGTCCCTTGCACCGTTCGCGATACTAAGGGACAGGAGATTGCCGCTGCGTGTGGACAGCTTGCCGCTGAAGAAAGGCAATAATGGACGCGCTTCGGATCGAGGGCCTAAGTAAGAAATACGGCGAGAAGCTGGCCGTAAACAATCTAAATTTGAGCATTCCTTATGGCTCAATTTATGGCATCGTCGGTCCGAACGGCGCTGGCAAGACCACAACCTTGACCATGGTCACGGGCATTACCAAGCCGGATGCTGGTAAGTCCTGGATTGCTGGTCACGAGACCGGAACTATCGAATCAAAGAAGGCCATGGGCCTGTTGATGGATGGTGCGCCGGTCTTTGAAAAGCTCTCGGGCGCTGAATACCTGCAGTACCTTGGCGCGCTGCGCAGTATGCCAGCAGCCGAGGTCGAAGAGCGCAGCAGGGAGCTCCTTTCGGCGCTTGGGCTTTCCGATGCCGCCACGAAGTACATCGGCGACTACTCCGCCGGTATGACTAAGAAGATTCTTCTGGCAGGGTCCATCCTGCACGACCCAGAAGTTCTCATCCTTGACGAGCCGCTTGAGGCCGTCGACCCAGTGTCCTCCCGCATGGTGCAGCAATTGTTGCGCAGCTACGCCGCCAGGGGAGGCACTGTTGTTTTGTCCTCACACGTTATGGAGCTGGTGGAGGGCCTGTGCGATCACGTCGCCCTCATCAACAATGGTGAGGTTGCCGTTGCCGGACAAATTAACCAAGTGCGCCAAGGGCGCTCGCTCACCGATGTCTTCGTGGACTACGCCGGTGGCGCCGAGTTCGACGACACGACGTTTACCTGGCTGCGAGGTAACTAATGACCTCCACGCTATTTAAACTTCACCGAACGCTGTGGTGGCGCACAATCAAGAAGAACCCGACGGTGCTTGTCTCCGCGGGCATGATCCTGGTTTATGGCCTACTCAGCGTTGTTTCCATGACTGTTCAGGTTACGTCCCCGGAAGCACTTCACGCGCCGGTAGCTCTGGGCATGGTCGCGATGTTGATTCTCTCGCTCGCGATGCCCGCCAACGAGCAGCACATTACGCAAGAGACTTTCCGTACCTTGCCGATAGACAACCTCAAACCAGCCATGGCGCTGTCTTCCCTGTGGACTTCGCGTGCCATGCTGACCATCCTGTTCACCATCATCTGGGCTATCTTTGGGTTCACCCAGCTGCCAATGGGGCAGGGCATCATGTTCATCATCGGCTCGGCCATGGCTGCGGCAACCACGATCATCTACATGGATGTCATCGCGAAAGTGGGAAGCTCACGCAAAGAAATCCTTGGAATTGTTGGTGGCATCGGCATTATTGCCATGATTTTTTTCGCCGTCAACATCTCAAGCCAAGATGCAATGAACATGCCTCTCGAGGATATCGGCGCCATCGCATCCTGGACACCGTTCGCCGCGGCTACTGGCTGGGCTACTGGGGGCATCGTCAAGCTGCTCATTGCCATTGCGACCCTGTCACTCGGTGCTTGGCTGTGGTGGCGTGACATTGAAGTCGCGCCTGTACAGACCAAAGAGCGCAACAAGACTGATCTGCGCATGCCCGTTGTGCCCAACACCCCGACCGGCATCGAATTTGCGCGCAGTGTCCGCTATATCTTCCGCGACACCCGCCTGCTCATGTCAGTGCTCGTGCTACCCATCGTCGTGATTGTGCTCATGGTGCAGTCCGTCTCTCAAGGCATTCCAGAAATCGCTTACACAGCGCTAGTGATTTGTGGCCTTCTCGGCGGAGCAATGGCCGTTAATGACTTCGGCTATGACGGCCCGGCCATGTGGCTCAAGATGGTCTCTCCAGTCCAGCAGTATCGCCTCATTCTCTCCCGACACTGGGCACACATGATCATCCCCGCAGCGTTCCAGGTGCTCTTCGCAATCGTCTTGGTATTCCTGTACGACGACACATCGACAACGATACTGGTTGGCCTAGTCAGCCTCGGCGTATTGATGACTTCTGCTGCGCTATCATTGTTCCTTTCCGCATTTAATCCATATCCGGTTGCTCCTCCGGGCACCAGCCCGTGGGCCGATAAGTCCGGCTACTCCGGCGCCGCATTCGTTGCTGTGTTTGCGCTGATGTTCCTGGGCTGGATTCCAGTTGCCCCAGGCGCTGCACTCATCATCTTCTTCGGGCAGCCAGTTATTGGCGTGCTGGTTGCTTTGGCAATTCCGGCAGCGATTTATGTCGGCATCATCCTGGTGGTCAAGAACACCGCAGATGATCGGATGCCGGTTGTGTACAAGAAGGTCGGTGCTTGGGTTCGTTAAAACGGTGGCTCACCTTCTTCTAAGTCCACGATGACTTCTTCAATTTCATGCTCGTCGATGTCCATCTGCGCGAACAAGCGCGCATTGCGGCGACGGGCCTGATTTGCTTGCGCCACTGTCTGCGCCCACCGCTTCTTGCCCTCGGACATCGGCCCGCTAGGAACCGTGCTTTCCCAAGAACCATCGGCGAATAGCCAGAAGATGACTCGCGTAAACGGGTCCATGATGTAGAACGCCCGGCGGTCAGTCTTGATGTTGTGGTGGTGCTGGCACAGACTAGCGAGGTTCCATGCCGAAGTTGGACCGCCATCTGCGTGATTGTGCCGGTGGTCGGTCTGGCAGCGGTGCGCGGGTGCATCGCAGCCAGGCCAGCGGCAGGTGCCATCAAGACCGACAACGGCCGAACGAATGGAATCAGAAGGGGAGTAGGCCGCGGTCTCTGCGGTGGCGGCGTCATCCATATCGCGTGTCCTTGCTATGCGCTGCAGCATTTCCTCAGCTTGCTCGGGTTCCAGCCAACCAATTTCTGGGATGAAGACAGGGGCGTTGTCGGTCTTGGCCTGGTACAGGTTCAAGATGAGTTTCGCTTTCGGGTCTTCCTCGCCGCTGAGCAGCGCAATCGCGGCCTTGGCCAGCGACGTGCCTGTTCGCTCGGCCAACTCTTTGATGCACTTATCAATGACTGCGCCAGCCTCAGCGCCGGTTTCTAATTCGATGAACGCGCGCTTGCCGGAGTAATCGATGGTGTAGCGAAGCCGAGGCTTGGTGTTTTCATTAGATAAAGAAGAATCCTCAAGAGCAATGAGCTCATTGAGGAAATTAGTAATTGCGCGACGAGAAGGCATGCGCTGATTGCGGCGCTTCGGAGTGAGATACGCCGCCAACTCACAATCGATGCGGTGCAGCATGGCTATGTCAGGTATTGGACCTAGTTTGTCGAGAGTGTTGTTGATTCCAATGAGTCGGTCAATATCCAAGTGACATAAGCGCCTGAATATTGCATTCGTCTCGGGCAGCTCAGCTAGGCGCATAATGCCAAATACGGCAGCGCGGACATAGCCGACAGTCACGCCGAAAGTCGAAGACATTTTGCGGGCATAAAGCTCAAAGTCTTCTTCATTCTCGGGGACGTGCATCATCCAAATATGGAGGTCCATGCATCGGCGGATCCCGCCGTGCGCGGCGGCGGGGTCGTGGCAGTTGCTAATGGAGTAGTAGGCGGATTCGTCTAATGGTTCAGGACGCATTGAACACTCAAGTGCGTCCCAGTTAATCATTTCTAAGGTTGCATTGTTATTTTCCATAATTCCTCGTTTATTCGAACAAGTAATCTAATGGAAAGTATAGCGAGCCCACAGGGAGGGTCAAAAGGTTTGCGCAAATTCTTTCGAAAGTATGTTCACCTCAGTGGGCAAAAGAAAACCGCCTCCGAATGATCGAAAGCGGTAAACTTGAACTTCTTAGTTCTGGATTGCCTTCTTCTTGGAAGGGGCAACGCGCAGGTGCTCGACGCGGGCTGGGTCAATGTTTAGTGCGCGCAGCTCAGCATCGCTAAGCTCTGCGTACTCGCCACCCAAAGTCTTCTGCTCGTACATCCAGTCTGGCTCGACGTGGTTCTCTGGCTTGTTGCGGCCAGTCAGGGTGCGAACCTGGGAAAGCTTTGGCTGGAAAGCGTGAATCAGAAGGCCAATAGCAATCAGTGCAGCAAAGATAGCCAAGAAGACGGTCTCAACGTGACCCTGGTGGTTACCAAAGTTGTACGCCAGCAGGATGAATACAGAACCCCAACCAGCGATCTGGGTGCCGGTGCGTGGGGTACGGGACCAACCGAAGCCAGCGGAAGGAACGTCACTGGTGGACACGCCGTTGTATACCTCAGGCGCCTTGTTGTGAGAAGACACGTGCTCTCCTTATTTCTGTCAAAGCCACAATTCTCCTCATAACCTTAGTCCATTAACCTCGGAAAGGCGTTAATCCACCCCCGATAATTTTGTGACGTTGACTAAGGTGGTGTGGGTGAAACGAATTCTAATTCTTGGCTCAACAGGTTCCATCGGCACGCAAGCGCTAGAAGTGGTTGCGGACAACCCCGAAAAGTTTGAAATTGTCGGCATTGCTGCAGGTGGATCAAACCCAGATCTCATCATTGAGCAGGCACGTGCGTTCAATCTTTCGGCTGACCACGTGGCAGTGGCGCAGGCTGATGCGGCGAAGAAGGTGTCGGAGGCGCTCGGAGGTACGATTGTCGATTCGGCGGCGCAGTTGGTACGCGATGTTGAGGCGGATACGGTGCTCAACGCGCTGGTGGGATCCTTAGGCTTGGAGGCGACGCTGGCAACGATCGATGCTGGGGAGATTCTGGCGCTTGCCAACAAGGAATCTTTGGTTGCGGGTGGCTCCATTGTGATGGATAAGGTCAAGTCGGGGCAGTTGATTCCGGTGGATTCTGAGCATTCGGCGATGGCGCAATGTCTACGTTCCGGCGAGCGCGGGGAGCTGGCGCGGTTGGTCTTGACGGCTTCGGGCGGGCCATTTCGGGGTTGGACGAGGGAGCAGATGTGGGAAGTAAGCCCACAGCAGGCTGCGGCACACCCGACGTGGTCGATGGGGCAGATGAACACGTTGAACTCGGCCACCTTGGTTAACAAGGGCCTGGAGCTCATCGAGGCCACCTTGTTATTCGATATTGACGCAGAGCTTATCGATGTCACCGTGCATCCGCAGTCGATAATTCACTCAATGGCGACGTTTAAAGATGGTTCGACAATCGCGCAGGCCTCGCCGCCTTCGATGAAGCTGCCCATTTCCTTGTCCTTGGATTGGCCGCATCGCGTGCCTGATGCGCAGCCGGCGTTGGACTTTTCACAGGTAATGGATTGGCACTTCGAGCCAGTCGGCGAGGCATTTACTGCTGTGCAGTTGGCTGCCGATGTCGCTGGGAAGGGCACATTGCCGGCAGTGTATAACGCAGCTAATGAGGAAGCGGCGGCAGCATTTTTGGCTGGCCGCATTAAGCTCCCACAGATTGTTGACTGTATTACTGAGGTTCTGGATTCTGCTTCACAGTTTGCTGGTGTACCGTCAACCGTTGACGATGTGCTGGCTGTTGAAGCCGAAGCGCGCAAGCGGGCGAATAAACTGCTGTCCACTTGGTCATAGATAAAGGACTTTAGGTATAAAAGGAAGCTCTCTCAATGGCGAATCTCTTGGGCATTGTGCTGTTTGCCCTCGGCATCTGTCTCACAGTTGCACTGCATGAAGCTGGCCATATGCTCACCGCGCGTGCTTTTGGCATGCGGGTGCGCAGGTTTTTCATTGGTTTCGGGCCAACCCTGTGGAGCTTTAAGAAAAACAAGACCGAGTACGGCGTAGCAGCGCTGCCTCTGGGCGGCTTCTGCGATATCGCTGGCATGACCGCGCAAGATGAGTTCATCACCGAAGAAGAGCGCCCCTATGTGATGTATAAAAAGCCCTGGTGGCAGCGCATCATCGTGCTTTCTGGTGGTGTGGCAGTCAACATCATTCTCGGCTTCATGATTCTGTTTGTGGTTGCTCAGACCGCCGGTATTCCCAACCCCAACGCGGATACGCGTCCTGTGGTGGACCAGGTTACGTGCTCCGCTGACCAACTTGAGAATGGAGAGCTCGGGACTTGCACTGGTGTTGGAGCCGGTGGAGAAGCAGGTATTGAGCAAGGCGATAGGCTCCTTACTTTCAATGGCGAAGAGTTGGAGAGCTTTCAGCAGCTTCGCGATGAAGTTCTGATCCGCCCAGGTGAGACCGTCACCATTGAGGTAGAGCGCGGCACTCAGGTGCTGGAACTTCCAGTGGAATTGGACACTGTCAAGCGCAATATTGATGGTGAAATGGTTGATGCCGGTTCGATTGGTTTGATTCAGGAGCCTTTGGACATCATCGAAAAGCATGGCTTTGTCGGCGCGATCCCTGCGACCTGGAACTACACGGGCTACATGCTTGAAGCGACCGTGCAGGGAATTATTGAGTTCCCATCCAAGATTCCTGGCGTTGTTGCTTCCATCTTCGGCGCTGAGCGCGATACTGACGGCCCAATGTCTGTCGTTGGCGCGTCCCGCGTGGGTGGCGAACTAGTGGAAGCAAACCTGTGGGCGGCGTTCTTCACCATGCTGGCTTCACTGAACTATTTCTTGGCTCTGTTTAATCTCATACCGCTGCCACCATTTGACGGAGGTCATATTGCGGTGGTGCTTTATGAGAAGATTCGAGACTTCTTCAGGCGCCTTCGCGGCAAGGCGGCAGCCGGTCCAGCCGATTATACGAAGCTTATGCCGGTTACCTATGTGATTGCGGCTGCATTGATGACGGTCGCTGCCGTAATTATCGTGGCTGACTTCGTCAATCCCATAAAATTGCTTGGCTAGAAACCGGTGCTAGAGTAGGGGAATAATACCCCCATGACAACAAGGAGAATAAATGTCTATTGGTCTAGGTATCCCAGAGGGTCCTCCACCGACCTTGGCGCCGCGTCGTAAGACCCGCCAGTTATTTGTCGGTGATGTAGGCGTGGGTTCTGACCATCCGATCTCCGTGCAGTCTATGACCACCACCAAGACGCATGATGTGAATGCGACACTGCAGCAAATTGCCCAGCTGGCAACCGCTGGCTGTGACATGGTGCGTGTGGCCTGCCCAAAGACTGTTGACGCGGAGGCGCTGCCTGCCATCGCGAAGAAGTCCCCGATTCCAGTTATCGCTGATATTCACTTCCAGCCGAAGTACATCTTCTCTGCTATCGATGCTGGCTGCGCCGCGGTTCGTGTGAACCCAGGCAACATTAAAGAATTTGATGGCCGCGTTAAGGAAGTGGCTAAGGCTGCTGGTGACGCTGGTATTCCGATCCGTATTGGTGTCAACGGCGGTTCTTTGGACAAGCGCCTGTTGGAAAAGTACGGCAAGGCAACCCCAGAGGCTCTGGTTGAGTCCGCTATTTGGGAAGCTGGCTTGTTCGAGGAGCACGGCTATGGCGATATCGCCATTTCCGTGAAGCACTCTGACCCAGTACTCATGGTTGAGGCTTACCGTCAGTTGGCTGCAAAGACCGACTACCCACTGCACTTGGGTGTTACTGAAGCAGGCCCGAAGTTCTTGGGAACCATTAAGTCCTCGGTTGCTTTCGGCGCTTTGTTGGCCGATGGCATTGGCGACACCATCCGCGTGTCCTTGTCCGCTGACCCAGTGGAAGAAATCAAGGTTGGTGACCAGATTCTGCAGTCGCTGAACCTGCGTCCACGGAAGCTGGAGATTGTGTCCTGCCCATCGTGTGGCCGCGCACAGGTTGATGTGTACAAGCTCGCTGAAGAAGTTACCGCTGGCCTCGACGGCATGGAGTTCCCACTGCGCGTTGCAGTGATGGGCTGCGTTGTTAACGGCCCTGGCGAGGCACGTGACGCTGACCTAGGCGTTGCTTCCGGCAACGGCAAGGGCCAGATCTTTGTTAAGGGTGAGGTTGTTAAGACCGTGCCTGAGGCAAAGATTGTGGAGACCCTCATTGAAGAGGCAATGCGCATCGCTGACGAGCAGGGCCTGGAAGCTGTTGAAGGCTCCAAGGCGCAGGTTCGTGTAACTCGCTAATTTCCTGTGTTGGTCAGCGTAAATAGCGTGTTTCGCTGCTACGCTGCTAACTCATGAAACGGTCGGTATCACTGCTGTGTGCAGTATCAATAGCTGCAGGCACAGTAGTGGCGTGTACCCCGAAGCCGGTTTCGGCTGATCCCACCGTTGACTCCATCATGCAAGCGATGGAGTCCGGTGAGGCCTTTGGCGAGTTCTTTGATAAGTCCGCTGAAGTTGATGATGTTTTCACCTCCACCTATGAAGGTTTGCAGGCCGAAGGCATCGATGTTGAATTGCACGATATTGAGCAAAATGACTCTCGTGCAACAGCCAATTACACCATCACGTGGAACTTGCCGCGTGATCGGGAACTAACCTATGACACCTCAATGGTGCTGACCAAAGCCAACGATGAATGGACTGGGCGTTGGCAGCCCAGCATGGTGCATCCTTCCTTAGGTGCTAATCAACACTTGGAGCTGCGGTCCATCCCAGCAGAGCGTGCGAGCGTGGTCAGCTCCGACGGCGTGGAGCTGATGCGCCCCGGGCTGCAGTACCGCGTCATCGCCGATATGCGCGAAGTAGACAGCGTGCCGGCATTCGCTGGGCGTGTGGCTGCTGCGATTACTGATGCTGGCGGCAGCGCTCCTGATACAGGCGAGCTGGCCAGTCAGATGAGCGAAGTCGAAGGCAACTATTCGGTGGGCATCTTCAACGAGGAAATCGGCAAGCGATTGCAAGAGCGTTTTGCCGATGATCCGCAGGTGCGTATCAATGAAGAGCCAGCGCTCGTGGTGCGTGACCAAGGTTTTGCGCGGGATTTGATGTCACGCGTCTCCAACCTGGTCTCTGATGATGTTGATGGCGTGAACGGTTGGTCCGTTGCAGTTGTTAATGATGAAGGTGCTGCTTTCTCCAACGTGGTGGAGCATGCGCCCGATCCATCGCCAGCAGTGCGCGTCAGCATTGACTATGACGTGCAGCGTGCGGCTGAAGAAGCAGTGAATCTGCGCGCGGACTCGCAAACCATGATGGTGGCTATCCGTCCTTCTTCGGGCGAGATTCTGGCCGTGGCGCAAACGGATGCGGCCGACCGTGATGGTGATGTCGCGTTGAGTGGACAGTACCCACCGGGCTCGGTGTTTAAGATTATTACCGCCGCCGCTGGGGTGGATAAGCAAGGCGTGGACCGCGGCTCCATCGTGCCGTGTCCCGGCACCATGGACATCTATGGCCGTGTGGTGACCAACTACAATGGCTTCTCTTTGGGCAACGTGCCTTTGCAGGATGCTTTCGCGAGCTCGTGCAACACTACCTTCGCAGATATGTCGACGCGTCTTGCACCCGGAGAGCTTGCCGATGAAGGTAAGCAGTTCGGCCTCGGAATCGACTTTGAGATTCCTGGATTGACCACCATGACCGGAAGCATTCCGGAAGGGGAGACGCCACTGGAGCGCACTGAGGCTGGCTATGGTCAGGGCTATGACCTGGCTTCACCTTTTGGCATGGCACTGGTATCATCCACAGTAGCCAATGGATCCACCCCAGTTCCTACGCTGGTGTCAACTGAAGAGACAAAGGTGTCAGAGACAGTTGAACCGCCGAGTGAGCATGTGATTAATGAGCTGCGCTCGATGATGCGCCAAACAGTCACCTCCGGCACTGCCGCGGGCATGCAAGCTCAGGGTGAGATCTTTGGTAAGACTGGTGAGGCCGAAATCAACCAGGGCTCGCACGCATGGTTTACCGGTTACCGGGCGGATGACGATATTGCTTTTGCAACGCTTGTTGTCCTTGGCGGCGGCTCTGAAACCGCCGTGTCTATTACAGATTCCTTCTTCCAGAATCTAGACAGGCACCGAGCCGAACCCCAAAGCTAAAAGCATTATTCGGCAGGACTACCATGGGCATCATGAGTACTCGTGAAAAATTGAAGCCCGGAAAGCCAACCCCTGTCCGTAAGGTCCCAGACCATATTGAGCGACCAGAGTACGTCTGGAAAGACACCGTTCAAGAAGCAATGGGTGAACCATTTGTTCAAACTCCAGAAACCATTGAAGCAATGCGTGAGGCCTCCAAGATTGCCGCTAACGCACTGAAAGAAGCCGGCGCTGCGGTTGCTCCTGGCGTGACCACTGATGAGGTGGACCGGGTTGCTCATGAGTACATGTGTGACCACGGTGCATATCCGTCCACCTTGGGCTACCTGGGTTTCACCAAGTCCACTTGCGTGTCTTTGAATGAGATTGTGTGCCACGGCATTCCAGATAGCACCGTCATTCAGGATGGCGACATCGTCAACATTGACGTCACCGCCTACAAGAATGGGGTCCATGGCGACACGAACGCAACCTTCTTGGCGGGCAACGTGTCTGAGGAGCACCGTCTGTTGGTCGAGCGCACCAAAGAGTCAATGATGCGTGGTATTAAGGCGGCAAAGCCTGGACGTGAAGTTAACGTCATTGGCCGCGTTATTGAGTCTTACGCAAATCGCTTCGGCTACAACGTGGTCCGTGACTTTACCGGCCATGGTGTGGGCCCAACCTTCCACAATGGACTGATTGTGCTGCACTATGATTCCACGGCTTACCGTAACGTACTAGAGCCAGGCATGACCCTGACCATTGAACCAATGTTGAACCTCGGTTCTTTGGAATATGACATCTGGCCTGATGACTGGACCGTGCAAAACCGTGACGGTAAGTTTACCGCACAGTTTGAGCACACCATCGTGATTACCGAAGACGGTAATGAGATTCTGACGCTGCCAGATTAATCTCAAGGGTCTTTAGGAGTGGGAGAGGGCTTCGGCCTTTTCCCACTTTTTGATGCCACAGCAAAACGAAAAATAGTCGCAACCACCTTAAATGGTAGCTGCGACTATTTAGAAGTACGAGCTTCTATTTACTTCTGGATGAAGTGTGGGAAGAAGCCGTTGTAGACGCCGTAGTTGTAAGCAGCGATGATGCCGCCAACAACGGTGCCGATTGCAGCAACGACGTTGCCATCGCGCCACAGACGAGCCCAACCTGGGTTGGTGATGTCGCCGTTGTCGCCCTGGTTACCCTTTTCGTCGCCGAAGATCTCGGAGCCGGAAGCGTCCTCGTCAGCGTTCATCAGGTCGCCGATCTTGGAGGACATGTTAGGGGACTCTTCGGTGTTCTCGGAAGAGAGAACATCCTGGGCGCGATCGGAAGAGAGAACGGAGGAACCCTCAACGAAGGAGGACGCGTTGTCCTCGTGCTGCTGCTCATCCTGAGCGGAAGCAGCGGTCATGCCGGTGAAAGAAACAGCAACTGCGGTAGCGGCAGCAACTGCAGCGGTGCGGAAGTTACGCATTGTATTAAAGCCTTTCGGGGGTTTAGTAGCTAGGGCTGCGGATTACTGACCGAACTGGAAGTAGTTGGCAGCTGGGCCAACAACCAGGCCGATGAGGGAGCCGATGGAAGCAACGATGGTCAAAGCGTAGAAGCTCTGAGCCCAAGATGGGATGTTGTCGTGATCCTTGGAGGAACCGAATACGTCGCGACCATTGAACTGGGTGTTCTTGTCGTCGCCCTCGCCCTTGTCAACCAGCTCGGAGTCACCGATGCGGGAAGACAGGGAACCGCCGTTGCCCTCTTCCTCGGACGCAGCGTCCTCATCGGAAGAAAGCTCGGAGGAGGTGTTCTCCACGTCGGAGGATACGTTCTCTTCGTCGTTCTGCTGTGCAGATGCGATGGTGGTGCCGCCGAAAGCGACTGCGATTGCGGTTGCGCCGGCGATGGCTGCATTGCGGATACGCATGTGAAATGTCCTTAAATGTCGTACTGGCAAGGCTCCCAGGTGGAAACCTAAGTGTTATTGGAAATTCAGGGTATTTCCAGAAACACGCGGTTGCCGGTTTACGGCTTAAGCCGGTGTCACAAATGAACTCTAACCAAATAATGGACATTTCGCACGCTGACAGCCTTAAAAGATTCAAACTAGATGAAAATTAACCCCGTCGGGAACTATCGCGTTCGCACCTATTTCAGTAAAAGTTAAGGTTGTTGCAATTTTGTCTCAATCCTATTACGCCCCCGAGGGGGTAATGTGATTGTTATCACGTAATACGGGGATTGAGTCCCACAGAGGAAATAACTACTCGGAATCGAATTCCAAACCCAACAAAGCATTCTCCGTAACCTCAGGCAATGCAGGGTGAATCCAGTATTGCTTCTGAGCGAAGTCTCGAACATCTAAATCAAATGCCATCACGGTAATCATCTGTTGGATGAGCGTGGAGGCCTGTGGTCCATAGAAGTGTGCGCCAAGAAGCTTTCCGGACTTCTTATCTGCAATCAGCTTGCAAATGCCGTCGTGGTCTTCCATAGCCCAGCCATAAGCGACGTCACCGTAATTTTGAACCTTGACCGTGATGTCGAGGTTCTGTGCGCGTGCTTCTTCTTCTGTGAGTCCGACTGTCGCAATTTGTGGGTGGGTAAAGATTGCGGAAGGGACGTGGTCGTGTGGCATTGGCACCATGTCATCTGGATGGAGCATGTTGTGCCGTACAGCCTTGGTCTCTGCATTCGCTACGTGCTTGAGCATGTACGGCGAGGAGACATCGCCAAGTGCCCAAACGCCCTCAGCGGTGGTGCGGCCAAAGTCGTCGACTTTAATTCGGCCGTCCTCGTGCATTTCAATGCCGGCAGCTTCTAGGTTCATCTGGTCACCATTTGGGATGCGGCCGGTAGCAACCAGCAATGCATCGGCTTCGAGAACGCTGTCATTGTCCAAAGAGATCTTGACTCCACCATTGGCGGTGTTCTCCACGTTTTGTACGTTGACGTTGGTGATCACGTTGTAGCGCTCACGGGCTTGGGTGTTGAAGCGGGAAGAGAGATCCTTGTCCAGCCAACGAAGGAGTGTCTCGGAGCGGTTGATGATGGTGACATCAGTGCCGAGGCCTTCAAAGACGTGTGCAAACTCCATGGCGATGAAGCCGCCGCCAATGATGACCAAGCTCTTTGGCTGCTGCGGCAGGCGCATGATGGTCTCATTGGTGTGGTAGGTTGCCCCGGAGTTTGCGATAGCGGAAGGGATCTGCGGGCGGGAGCCGGTAGCGATCACAATCTCGTCGCCCGTGATGACGTCGTCGCCAGTCTTAATGGTCTTTGGGCCAATGAATTCGGCATGTTGGTCGTAGACCGTGATGTTTGGGGTTTCGTCGCCGCGGCGGTAGGCCTCGCCACCTTCGGCAATTTTGTCAATGCGGTTGGTAAATACGCGGTCCACAATGGAATCCCAGTCCACATTGGTGACCTCACCGGTGATGCCCAGCTTCTGCGAATGAGTGGTTTGGTGGGCAACGTCAGCGGCGTAGACGTACATCTTGGTGGGGATGCAGCCAACGTTCATGCAGGTGCCGCCGAACTTGTCCTTCTCAATAATCGCGATCGAAATATCATCGTGCTCCGGGGTGGGGATGGAGTTGCCGGAGCCGGCACCGATGATGATCAAGTCATAGTGAGTCATTGTGTTCCTTTAAATATGCTTTCGATTTACTAACGTTTATTTCTTTACGTGCTGCGCGAGATAGGCGCTGGTTACAGCAAACGCTTCATCGCGTGCTGGTTTAAGGGAAAGAAATACGTCATGCCTAGCTCCCAAGATAGTGTGTATGTCAACATCTTTTCCAAGATGGGGAGCCCAATGCTGTGATTGCTGCACGTCAATGACGGCGTCGGCGGTGTTGGTCGCAGGCGAATAGGGCTGACCCAAATGTGAACGGGCAGATGTGAGCACCAGCGTGGGAACACCCACATCGATCTGGTCGGTGTGGATGAGATGCTGGCTGTTGAGTACAGCGCGTAGCCAGCCCAAATATTTCCGGTGACCCCCGAGCGGTTTGATTGCCAAGTCATAATTCCACTCGCCATAAAAATCGGCGTGGATAGATTCGCCGAAGGCGGCAAGTCCGCCGCCTGGAAATTTGACGCGTGGGAGAAGCTTGCCCGCGACATTGACGATTGGACGAATAACACGCAGCTGGCGTTGGCTAAAGCCCATCAAATCGAGCCACGGGCTGTCCAGGATGAGGGCGGGAACCTTGTCGCTATGGAGCTGATTGAGCCATATGGGCACAATGATGCCTGCGGTGGAGTGGGCAATGGGAGTCATACTTGGGTGATGCTCGGTGATCGCTTCTAATGCGGCATCGAGATCTGCGAAGTAGTACTTCAGGTCGGTGACATAGTGCCAAGGTTCACCTTCTTGCCGGGCGCGGCCGCACTTTCGCAAGTCGATGGCGTAGAAGGCGTAGCCCTGGTTGTGGAAGTATTCTGCGACATGAGCTTGGAAGAAGTAGTCCGTCATTCCATGGACCCATAGCAATGCCGGGCGGCCTTTGGTATCAGTGTCTGCTGGTTGGTAGCGAACTAAGGTGGCTTGAATGTGGCCAGAGCCGTCGGGATCTTTTCCTAAAGGCAAAGTAAGTGCTTGATAATCCTCACCCAAAATATCGGGTTGCCAATCGCGCAATTGATTCATGCATTTAAATATAACGGAACAGTACGGAAGTTGCTGGAGTTAAGAATGTGAATAAAGGGGTGTGAATTTGCGGTAACTCCCAGGCTAAATCTACTAATCGGCAACCTAAGGCGTATGGTTGGAAGCGATGCGTGATGTGTGCGCGACTAAATAATTGATCACTTTTTATTCGATTACGAAGAGGTAATGTCTGGTGTCCCCCGCAAAGAATGCAGGCCAAGCAGTTGATACCGTAGACGTCGCACTTGTTGGTGCCGGTGTCATGAGCGCAACCCTGGGTGCAATGCTCAGGGAGCTCGAACCAAGTTGGACGCAAATGATTTTTGAGCGTCTTGACGGACCTGCTCTGGAATCATCTTCCCCTTGGAACAACGCTGGTACTGGTCACTCCGCACTGTGCGAGCTGAACTACACGCCAGAAAAGGGCGGCAAGATTGACGTCTCCAAGGCAATGGGCGTTAATGAAAAGTTCCAGGTGGCACGCCAGTTCTGGACCCACCAGGTCAACAACGGCATTCTGGTTGAACCACGCGAGTTCATCAACCCAGTTCCGCACGTTTCCTTTGCACAGGGTGAAATCCAGGTTGACTACCTGAAGCGCCGCTATGAGCTCCTGAAGGAAAACCACCTCTTCCCAGACATGGAATTTAGCGATGATCGTGATGAATTCGCTAACCACCTGCCATTGATGGCGAAGGACCGTCCAGAAGACAGCAAGGTTGCTATCTCCTGGACCAACGTTGGTACCGACGTTAACTTCGGTGCGTTGACCAAGCAGTTCCTCACCGCAGCTAAGGCTGCTGGTACTGAGATCCGCTACGGCAACGAAGTCACCAGCATTAAGCGTGACGGCGCTGGCTGGAAGGTGTACACCAAGAACGTTCACACCGGTGATACCCAGGTTGTCAAGGCTAACTTTGTATTCGTTGGCGCTGGCGGCAACGCTCTTGACTTGCTCCGCAAGGCCGGCGTACGCGAGGTTGCTGGTTACGCGGGCTTCCCAGTCTCCGGTATGTGGCTGCGCTCCACCAACCCTGAGCTGGTGGAAGCACACAACGCAAAGGTCTACGGCAAGGCTGCTGTTGGCGCGCCACCAATGTCGGTTCCTCACCTCGATACCCGCATCATCGACGGTGAGCGCAGCTTGCTGTTCGGCCCTTACGGTGGCTGGAGCCCTAAGTTCCTCAAGTCCGGTTCTTACCTGGACCTGTTCAAGTCCATCCGCCTGAACAACATCACTTCCTACCTGGGTGTTGCTGCGCAGGAGTTCGGTCTGACCAAGTATCTGGTTCAGGAAGTTCTCAAGGACTTCGATGACCGCGTTGAAACCCTACGTGAGTACGTTCCTTCCGCTGATGGTGATGACTGGGAGACCGTAGTTGCAGGCCAGCGCGTGCAGGTTATCAAGCCAGCGGGTGCACCTCGTTTCGGTTCCCTGGAATTCGGTACCACCTTGATCAACAACCCAGAGGGCAACATCGCGGGTCTGCTTGGTGCGTCCCCAGGTGCTTCCATCGCCCCAGCTGTCATGCTGGAGCTGCTGGAGCGTTGCTTCGGTGAGCACATGATCGGCTGGTCCGAGAAGCTGTATGAAATGATTCCTTCATACGGTGAGAAGCTGGGCAAAAACCCTAAGCTGTTTGATGAGATCTGGGAGATTACCCAGAAGACTCTGCAGCTGGATAATGCTCCTGAGCTTTAAGTTCCGCAGAATGTAATAAACCCTTCAAGGTCACCCGGGAAAGACAAATCCGGGTGATGTTCGGAGGGCTTTTTTACTGCCTCAAGCAGCTCGAAGTAGTAAGAGAGATCGCCATCGGTTGCCTGCTTTAGGGCGCGGTCAACTGGAATGTTACGCGGAATAGTCACAGGGGAGTTCGGGTCTCTCTTGTGGTTTTCTTCCGTGATATCGCCTGAGACTTCCTGGACGTCTGCTGCCTCGAGTGCACCATTCATGATGTCGGTGTATTCCGCCATGGTGGAGTTGGCGATGTCGATGGCGTGGTTGGGGTCTTCATCGAAAAGCGGCAAAAGCGTCTCCGCCAGCCGTGCCAAGTTCCAACCCAGGATGCTGGGCTGGTTGCCATAGCGGTAGCGGCCTTGCGTATCGATGGAAGAAAAGTACGTATTGACATCGAACTGTTCCATAAAGGCACATGGCCCGTAGTCAATTGTTTCTCCCGACAACGTGGTGTTATCGGTATTCATCACGCCGTGGATAAAGCCCAGGCGCTGCCATTTGGCCACAGTTGCTGCCTGCGCGTGCATGACCTTTCGGAACAGCCCCTGGTAGTCCTCACCGGGATAATGCCGGGCGATAGCAAAATCGGCGACGTCTTTAATCTGGTCCGTCATCGCCGCATATTGCATGGTGCCAACGCGAATATGGCTGGCGGCAGTGCGCACCATGACTGCACCTGGTACGACGCGGTCACGCTGAATCTTGCGGCCGGTGCTTATGACCGCAAGTCCACGCGTGGTGGGGACTCTCAGAGCGTGCATTGCTTCAGACATGAGGTATTCGCGCAGCATGGGACCCAGCGCACCGCGACCGTCAGAGCCGGGGCGGGAGAATGGAGTTTTTCCAGTGCCCTTGGCGTGCAGGTCTTGGCCTGCGATTTCGCCCAGCAGTACAGCGCGGCCATCGCCCAAGACAGGGGAGAGCTGGCCGAACTGGTGGCCGGAATAGGCCATGGCATGGCCTTCACCTGTTTGTCCGAGGAGGAGTTTTAGTCCATCCGCGGACTTGAGGAAGTCGATATCAAGGCCGAGCTCCGCAGCAAGTGGCTCGTTGAGAACGAGGAGTTGCGGATCGGGCTGTTCCTCACCGGTTGCTGCCCGAACCATATCGGGGAGTGCTTCGGCATAGGAGTGTTGGAGTTTCATAGAGACTTTCCACTGCTGAGAGTGCCTGAGACCCGAATCTGGACGCTTCCACCAATCCAGATGTCCTTGCCATCATCAAAGACGTGGACAACACCCGCGCGGCCCATCTGGGAGCCTTGGGTGGCGGTGTAGGAATCAGGCACGTGATTTCGCTCGCGCATAAATTGTGCGACAGAGCCGTTCAATGAGCCGGTCACTGGGTCCTCGAGACCGAACATGAAAGCGCGTACTTCGTATTCAGGACCTTCACCCTCATAAGCGCCAATAACGCCGACTTTCTCGTCGTGGCTAGCTTGAGGTTTGATTGCTTTGACAGCGTCGGCGTTCGCAAGTTGCAGAATCTTCCAGCCCGGGCCATTATCGCCCCAGGCATGGTCAACAACGTCAGCAGGGTCGATGTTCAAGGCTTCGCAGGCACTGGCGATTTCAGCGTGTGTCAGCGGGCCCGACTTGAGCAGGTCCGGGGTGGCGAAGGAATAAATCTTCTGCTTCTTGCCGGCGTCATTGCGGATGGTTTCTTCCTGAATGGTGACAAGACCAATGGCGCATTCTTGGACAATACGGCCGTGCTTGTGGGGTTCAATGCCCAACGAGCGCCAGGCGCGGGCGCTGCCCAAGGTGGGATGCCCGGCGAAAGGAAGTTCTTCAAATGGCGTGAAGATACGTACGCGGTAGTCCGCGGAGGACTCAGTGGGTGGGAGAAGGAACGAGGTTTCTGAAAAGTTGATCCACCGGGCTATGGCTTGCATTTGTTCGGAATCAAGCTCCCCAGCGTTGGCAATCACCGCCAATGGGTTGCCAGAAAAGGCGGTGGTGGCAAAAACATCAACTTCAAAATACTCGTGCTCCATGCCCATTAGTCTAGGTCACTACCTGAGCGCCGGGGCAAGGGATTTAACATTAAATGCCATGACCCAGGAATTCTCCCCGTTTACGCAGATGGCTGATGGCACCATCAAGCAGATCAATCCCTTTTCGGGCACAGAAGTGTGGACGGTACCCGGGCGTGGTGACAGGCCATTGCAAGGGCCGCAGGTGGAGAAGAATCCTATTGAGCCAGGCGAGCATGCTTGTGCTTTTTGTTGGGAGCGCAAGCTTGAGACACCGCCGGAGAAGGCCCGCATGCTTGCCGATGCCACGGTGATGCGCAATGTGCTTGCCGATGAATTAGACGCAACCGTCCCAGAATTTCGGCGGATCCCGAATCTCTTTGAAATCGTCACCTTTGATTATTGGAATGCCAACTATGGCTTGGAAGCAGACGAAGTGCTAATTAGCCGGTACATGTCTACTGGCTACGAGCATGTGCAATCCGTGGTGGAGGCTAAGACTAAGAAGAAGTTCGAAGGTGAAGAACTGGTTGAGCATGCTCGCGGGTTCTTCTCTGGTGGACATGATGTGATTGTGGCGCGCCGGCACTTTGTTGAGGGGGCGAAGGATTCTTCGCAGTTGGCATCGGCAGGCACCCTGAGCGCGGATGAGCACGCGCGCTTTATCGCATTCACTGTGGATGCGATGGAAGATTTGTACGCGAAGAATCCCTACGCGACTAATGTGGTGGCTTTTCAAAATTGGCTCAAACCATCCGGTGCGTCTTTTGACCATCTGCATAAGCAATTGGTGGCTATCGATGACCGCGGTAGGACTCTGCGCAACTTAGAAAAGCTGGTGTTGGACAACCCCAACATCTTCAATGACAACGGCCTGGATGTAGCACGCCGTGAGGACCTTGTTATCGCCGAGAATGAGCATGCTGTGCTGTTTGCAGGATTCGGGCACCGCTATCCCACTCTTGAGGTGTATTCGAAGAATCAGGGGCGCCCGTGGGAGCACACGCCTGAACAAATCCGTGGGGTCAGCGACCTGCTGCACCTGGCGCACTGGGCGATCGGTGCTGATGTGCCGTGCAACGAAGAGTGGTACCACCAGCCGCCGGAAGTTGAGTGCGCAATGCCGTGGCGCATCAACTTGAAACTGCGAGTCTCAACCTTGGCTGGGTTTGAGGGCGGTACACACATTTATCTCAACACGATTTCCCCGTGGGACCTGCGCGATAAGGTACGTGCCGCCCTGGACTAGACCACCATGGTGATCTGGTTGCCGTTTACTTCTTTGAAGTTAAAACCTGGTGTGGCCAGAATGTCATCGATAGACGAGATGTCTTTTCCAGCAATTTCGCGGGCTAGCTGGCCTTTGTAGAACTTGTTGAAGTGGGAGATGACTTTCCCTTCAGAATTCTCCACGCGCACGGTTACGGCGTCTTTGACCTTGCCCAGTGTTTGGTAGGTGCCTGAGCGCAGATCGATGATGAAGTCATCTTCAGCGTGGAGAGCTTCGGTGATGGATTTTCCCCAGCGTGACTTCATGGTGGCATCGTTAAGCTTTGTGCCTCCTGACAACCGGTAGAAGGGAATCATGTCCCGGGCACGAACGACACCGAAAAGCGCTGAGCCAATCGCGAGCTGATCCCATGCCTTGTCCGAAAGGGTATTCGCATCCAATGCGTCGTACAAAACACCGGTGTAGCGATAAAGCGCTGGCATGGTAGGTCCAGTTGTTAACTTAGTGTTTTCCTCCGCTTCGGCGCGCAGTGCTTCCGAAATCTTTAGAACCTTCATCGCTTCATCAACATCATATTGTTGCAGTACATCGACTATTTCTTGGCGGTTTGGGTTCAGCGACGGGAAAGAAAGCGACTCGAAATTTAGAGGAGCGCCATCTCCGCCGAAGGCCTTTGTTTCACTAGGAGGGAGGATAATGAGCATGTATATAGACTAGCCGTGTATTTTGGGATCATGATTACTCGTCTTTCTGAGCTGTTTTTGCGAACTCTGCGTGAGGATCCCGCAGAGGCTGAAGTCCCAAGCCACAAGCTTCTTGTCCGCGCCGGCTACCTGCGCCGCGCCGCACCCGGTATTTATTCTTGGCTGCCTTTGGGCCTGCGAACACTACGCAAGATTGAAGACGTTGTCCGTGAGGAAATGAACGCGATTGGTGGACAGGAACTGCTGTTCCCAGCATTGCTGCCACGTGAGCCATATGAGACCACTGATCGCTGGACTGAGTACGGCGATAATTTGTTCCGTCTCAAAGACCGCAAGGGCGCGGACATGCTGCTCGGCCCAACCCATGAGGAAATGTTCGCGCAGACGGTCAAGGACCTGTACTCCTCGTACAAGGACTTCCCAGTCACCCTGTACCAGATTCAGACCAAGTACCGCGATGAAGAACGTCCACGTGCGGGCATTCTGCGTGGCCGTGAGTTCATCATGAAGGACTCTTATTCCTTCGACATGTCCGATGAGGGCTTGGATGAGTCTTATGCACGCCACCGCAAGGCCTACCAGAACATCTTCGATCGCCTCGGAATTGAGTACGCGATCTGCAAGGCGACCTCCGGCGCCATGGGCGGCTCGGCTTCTGAGGAATTTCTCGCGGTGTCCGCAGTGGGCGAGGACACCTTTGTCCGCGCCACCGAAGGTGACTACGCGGCAAACGTAGAAGCTGTTGTCACCCCAGTTCCAGAAGAGATTGACTTCACCAACCTGCCTGCCGCGCAGGATCATGAGACTCCAGATTCAGAGACCATTGACACCCTGGTGGCATGGGCACGCGCTGAGGGAATCACCATTGATGGCCGCCAGGTCGAAGCCAATGACACTCTCAAGTGCATGATGGTCAAGATCACGCAGCCAGGTGAAGAGCCAGAATTGGCTGGTGTTTTGATCCCAGGTGGCCGCGCACTGGCACCAAAGCGCTTGGAAGCAGCACTGGAGCCAGCAACCTTTGAGCTGGCAACCGAAGAAGACTTCAAGCAAAATCCATTCCTGGTCAAGGGCTATGTCGGCCCACGTGGCCTCAACGCCAACGGCGTGAAGGTTTATGCAGACCCACGCGTGGTCTCCGGTACTTCCTGGATCACTGGTGCAGATGCCAAGAACCGCCACGTGGTGGGCTTGGTTGCTGGCCGTGACTTCCAGGTTGAGCAGTTCGTGGAGGCATCTGAAATCCACGAAGGCGATCCTGCGCCAGAAGGTCAGGGCACCTTGACACTGAAGCGCGGCATTGAGCTGGGCCATATCTTCCAACTGGGCCGCAAGTACACTGAGGCTTTTGATGTCCAGATTTTGGATGAGAATGGCAAGCGCGCCATCCCAACCATGGGCTCCTACGGCATTGGTGTGTCCCGCATGATGGCGGTGCTGGCAGAGCAGCGCCATGATGAAAAGGGTCTGAACTGGCCACTCGATGTTGCGCCTTACCAGGTGCACGTAGCAGTGGCTAACAAGGACGAAGAAGCAACGAAGGCAGGCAACGCCCTGGTTGAGGCTTTGGACAAGGCCGGCGTTGAAGTACTTTTCGATGACCGCCCGAAGGTATCCCCAGGCGTGAAGTTCAAGGATGCTGAACTGCTCGGCATGCCATTCTGCGCAATCCTCGGCCGTTCCTTCAAAGACGGCATCATCGAGCTGCGCATCCGCGGCGGCGAGACCCTTGAGGTTAAGTCCGACGATATCGTCGACGAGCTGCTGCAGCGCCTCGGCCGCAAGTAATGGTTAAAGCTTCGCAGCAGAGTGAATGAGCCAGCTGCGCCACTGCGGATCATCTGTGGTGGTGGCAGCGGCTGCGAGGCGATCTCGGCTGGATTGAACCAGCTCATCGGCAAAGGCCTGAGCATTGGAATCATCTGGCCACTTTGCTTTATAGGCAGTATCCGGAACCGGAGCGGTGTCACCAAGTAGCTCAGAGAGCTCGAGCGTGAGCGCCTCATGGAACTCGGTGTCAACGCTCGCGCCATGAGCCTCGGCGACATCGAGGCCATAAATGGTGGCGTATTCATTTTCAAGCAAGGACGTTGCTTCCGTCAGTACTTCTTCTTGAGCTTCTTCAGGTAGCGGTGCCTCACCTTCCGCAAGTGCGATGGCCTGACTGATGAGCAGGGGACGGGATTCATCGGGGGCGTCATCGGCAAGCTCTATGAGCTGTGCAACCGCATCTTCCGGTGACGCTGAAGGACCTGCTGCGTCTTCACCACTGATAACGCAACTATCAGGAACCATGCCATCTTCTTCTAAACCGCAGACACGGTTAATCTCTGCGAAAAGCTCTTCTGATTGCGTCAGGCGAAGCTCAGCGAGCTCCGAGTCATCAGCGGTATTCGCATCTGCTTGCGCGGTCTGGGCAAGCTCCACCAACGCGGAATTCGGACGCGGACCAAAGAAGTCCACGACTGCGCATGAAGAGATCACGGGGACACACGCTACTAGGGCTACAAGAGTAAGTCGGCGATTCACGTGGAAGACCTTACCCTCTCCACGTTAAGCTGATATCTATGGCTTTCCCAAGTGAACAAACTTTGAAGAATTTCCTCGAGCCCCTCGTCGCTGAGCGTGGGCTCGATGTTGAACAGATTAAGACCACCAAAGCGGGAAAGAAATCCCAGGTAGCAATCCGGCTCGACGGCGATGTACGCCCCACCTCGGATGTCTTGGAAGAAATGTCGCGGACCATCGGCGATGCCTTTGATGCCGCTGAAGCAGCGGGGGAGCTGAACTTTGGTGCCGGCTACACACTAGAGATTTCCACCCCCGGCGTGGATTTGCCGCTGAGCGAACCACGGCACTTCCGCCGCAACCGCGGGCGCAAGATCAAGTCTTCACAGGGTGAATTCCGAATCGGTGCTATTAGTGACGACGAGGAGAACGTGATTGTCGTAACAAGTGCCCGAGATATAGCCAAGGTACAAGTACAGCGATTGGAAAACCTTGTGGGTTCAGTGGTAGAAATTGAATTCGCACCTGCTCCCGTCGTGGAACAGGATATTGTCGAGCTCAGCTTCGAGGCGGCCAAGGAATTGGAAGCCGAAGACTAAGCAGACCGGGCTGGTTATGCCAGCTTGAGAAATGTTGGAAACGTTGAAGGATGAATAAGTGAATATTGATATCGACGCGTTGCGCGCTATCGAGACCGAGCGTGGTGTCCCAGTAACGGACTTGCTGACTTCTGTAGCAAGCGGGCTACTGTATGCGTACACCGAATACCGCGACGGCAACATCGAAGAAAATCACAAGTCGCGCGTGGATATTGATGCCGATACTGGCGAAGTTTCCGTAATCATTACCGAAGTTGATGAAGAGGGCGAAGTTGTCACCGAATTCGACGACACCCCAACCAACTTCAGCCGCGTTGCAGCACCGGCTGTGCGTGACGCAATTTTCAAGCGTCTGCGTGAAGTAGAAGCAGACCGCGCCTATGATTCCTACGCAGAGCTGCAGGGAACTGTTGTCTCTGGCGTAGTTCAGCAGGATGCACACGCTAACTCGCGTGGCATCGTCATTGTTCAGCTAGGCACCGAGATTGACATCAAGGAAGGCAAAACCCAGGACGGCGTTTTGCTTCCGGTCGAGCAGATTCCTGGTGAGCGGCTGACCCACGGCACCCGTGTTCGCGCCTACGTCGTCGGCGTGCAAAAAGAAGGCGCACGAGTTCAGGTACTCCTTTCCCGTACCCACCCTGAGTTGGTACGTGGTCTGTTTGAACTCGAGGTTCCAGAAGTTCTTGATGGTGCAGTAGAGATAGTTGCTATTGCCCGTGAAGCGGGACACCGTTCCAAGGTTGCCGTCACCGGCAAGGTCAAGGGCCTCAACGCGAAGGGCGCATGCATTGGTCCTCGCGGTCAGCGTGTCACCAACGTGATGAAGGCGCTGGGTGGCGAAAAGATTGACATCATCGATTTCAATGAAGATCCAAGCGTGTACGTTGGCAATGCTTTGGCGCCTTCAAAGGTTGTAAACGTTGAAATCGTTGACACAGAGGCACAGTTCGCGCGCGTGATTGTTCCGGACTACCAGCTGTCTTTGGCAATTGGTAAAGAAGGCCAGAATGCTCGTCTTGCGGCTCGTCTCACCGGCTGGAAGATTGATATCCATTCGGATGCGGACCGCGCAGAATAACACCGGTGAAATGTCGCAAGTTCAAATTTGCCGACATATCAAGTAGGATTGTTAACGGCCCACGTGCAGCAGGAAGGAGTTGGGTATGACCCGACTTCGGACGTGCATAGCAACACGAAAGCGCCTGCCGGACACGGAGTTATTGCGTGTGGTGGCTGATACAGATGGACGTATCATCCCCGACCCCGGCAGACGGCTTCCCGGCAGGGGAGCCTGGATAACACCAGATTTAGCTGCATACGAGCTTGCGGAGAAACGCCGAGCATTCGCTCGCGCTCTCCGGCTGTCCGCACCCGTGGATACAGGTCAAGTACGTGAGTACATATCTAAGACCTTCGAGATTGTAAGGAAGACCGAACACTGATGAGCACACAACGATGAAGCATCAGCGATGAAAGTCAGTAACTGATCCTAGGGGCGCCTTGTCGCCTCTAGGGAAACCAAGAGGAGACAAGTGGCAGGTAAGCTACGCGTTCACGAGCTGGCGAAACAGCTCGGAATTACCAGTAAAGAACTACTCGCTTCGCTCAAAGAGCAAGGTGAGTTTGTAAAGACCGCATCATCCACCATCGAACCACCAGTGGTGAAGAAGATGCGTGCTCACTATGAAGCACAGGGTGTCGGCGGCGACAACGCTGAGGCCCCAGCTAAGGCTGACTCGGCTAAGAAGCCAGCGGCACCAAAATCTGCACCTGCAAAGCCGGGCGCAGCAAAACCAGGTGCTCCAAAGCCTGGCGCTGCTAAACCAGCTCCAGCTAAGACTGAATCCAAGCCAGCTCCGGCAGCAGCTAAGAAGGCAGCTCCGAAGCCGGCGGCTCAGGCAGCTCCAAAGCCAGGCACTCCAAAGCCTGCTGCTGCGAAGCAGGAAGAACCAAAGTCCGACGCAGGCAAGCCAGGCGCACCTAAGCCTGGTACTCCAAAGCCGGGCGCACAAAAGGCGAATGCACCAAAGCCTGGTTCTCCAAAGCCGGGTGCTTCGGGTGGCGACAAGCCAACCCCACGCTCTATGCCTAAGCCAGGCGGCTCCCGCCGCGTTGCAAACAACCCATTTTCTTCCGGTGGCGGCTCAGGCGATCGTCCTGCACCTCGCCCAGGTGGAGCAAAGGGTCCTCGCCAGAAGCCACAGGGTGGCAACAAGCGCGAGGGCGGCCGTCCAGATAACCGCGAGCGCGATAACAAGCCGCAGTCTGGTGGCCAGGGTGGCGGACGTCGTCCATCACCAGCAATGATGCCTTCACATCCAAATCCAGCAGCAATGCCACAAAAGGCGGCAGCTGGCGGCGGACGTGGCCGTGGCGGGCGCCCAGGCGCTGGCGGCGGTCAAGGTGGCCAGGGCGGTAACGCTCCAGGCGGTTTCCGCAGTGGTCCAGGTGGCCGCGGTGGACGTCGCGGTGGCACCGCTGGTGCATTCGGCCGTCCGGGCGGGGCACCACGTCGTGGTAAGAAGTCGAAGCGTCAGAAGAGGAATGAGTACGAAGAGCTACGCGCACCAAACGTAGTTGGTGGCGTACGCCTTCCAGACGGCAAGGGCGAATCCATTCGTCTGCGCCGTGGCGCGTCCCTGTCTGACTTCGCCGAGAAAATCGGTGCGGATCCAGCAGCATTGGTACAGGCACTGTTTAACCTCGGTGAAATGGTGACTGCTACTGCATCTGTTTCGGAAGAAACCTTGCAGTTGCTCGGTGCTGAGGTCAACTACGACGTTCAGGTCGTGTCCCCAGAGGACGAAGACCGTGAGCTGCTCGAGTCCTTCGACCTGCAGTTCGGTGATGATGAGGGTTCAGAGGAAGACCTTGCTAAGCGTCCTCCTGTTGTTACCGTCATGGGTCACGTTGACCACGGTAAGACTCGCCTGTTGGACACCATCCGTAAGACGAATGAAGGTGCTGGCGAGGCCGGCGGTATTACCCAGGGCATTGGTGCATACCAGACCCAGGTTGATGTCGATGGCGGCGAGCGCACCGTAACCTTCCTGGATACCCCAGGACACGAGGCGTTTACCGCAATGCGTGCCCGTGGTGCGAAGTCCACCGACTTGGCAATCCTGGTTGTTGCAGCAGACGACGGCGTTATGCCACAGACTGTTGAGGCAATTAACCACGCCAAGGCAGCGGACATCCCAGTTGTGGTCGCAGTCAACAAGATTGATAAGCCAGAGGCTGCTCCGGATAAGATCCGTGGCCAGCTCACTGAGTACGGTCTGGTTCCTGAAGAATACGGTGGCGACACCATGTTCGTGGACATCTCCGCTAAGGCGGGCACCAACATTGATGCCCTGCTCGAAGCTGTTGTTCTGACCGCTGATGCAGCTCTGGAGCTGACTGCTAACCCAGACATGGATGCACAGGGTGTTTCCATTGAAGCTCACTTGGACCGCGGTCGTGGTCCAGTGGCAACGGTTATCGTTCAGCGCGGTACCTTGCGTATCGGTGACTCCATCGTTGTGGGTGACGCGTTTGGTCGCGTTCGTCGTATGCTCGACGAATTCGGTCAGGACGTCACCGAGGCTGGACCTTCCCGTCCAGTCCAGGTTCAGGGTCTGAACGGTGTTCCAGGCGCTGGCGACAACTTGCTCGTGGTTGAAGATGACCGTGTTGCACGTCAGATCGCCGCTCAGCGAGATGCACGTAAGCGTTCCGCAATGCAGGCTAAGTCCCGCAAGCGCGTCTCCCTCGAGGACCTGGATGCAGTATTGAAGGAGACTTCGACTCTTAACCTCATCCTCAAGGGCGACAACGCCGGTTCTGTTGAAGCACTGGAAGACGCTCTGCTTGAGATTGACATTGATGACGAGGTACAGCTCAACATCATCGACCGTGGCGTTGGTGCGGTTACCCAGACCAACGTCTCCTTGGCTGCAGCTTCCGACGCTGTCATCATTGCCTTCAACGTTCGCGCTGAAGGTAAGGCAACCGAAGAGGCTAACGCTGAAGGCGTTGACGTTCGCTACTACACCGTCATCTACCGTGCTATCGAAGAAGTCGAGCAGGCACTCAAGGGCATGCTCAAGCCAATCTACGAAGAGCGCGACACCGGTGTGGCAGAGATCCGTGCACTGTTCAAGTCCTCCGCTATCGGTACCATCGCAGGTTGTATGGTCACCGAGGGCAAGGTCAAGCGCAACGGCAAGGTTCGTATTGTCCGCGACGGCAACGTCATCGTCTCCGATTCCAAGATTGTTTCCTTGCGTCACGAGAAGGACGACGCAAACGAAATCAATGCTGGCTACGAGTGCGGTATGGTTCTGGCCTACCCAGACATTCAGGTAGGCGACTTGATTCAGGCATACGAGGAAGTTGAAGTACCACGTACCTAATCAGGTAGTAATTGTGAGTAGTTAGCACTGCTCACTACTGGAAAAGCTTAAGAAGCCGGGCCTTGTGCCCGGCTTCTTAAGCCATTAAGCAAGTGTTTTCGATTCCTAGAAAATGAACTAGGATTGTTCAGAGTTTTAAAAAGTAGAAGAAAGGGCGAATATCATGGCTGACCATGCACGCGCGGCCCGGATGGCAAAGCGCATTCAGACTATTGTGGCAAGCGCTATCGAACGCGAAATTAAAGACCGCAGGCTTGAACTAGTCACTGTTACTGACGCCCGCGTGACCGGCGATCTGCATGACGCGACTGTGTTCTACACGGTGCGAGGTGTAGATATTGATACGGAACCTGACTTGGATCAGGCTGCCGAGGCACTCAACCGTGCCAAGGGCCAGCTGCGCAAGATCATGGGCGATCAGTTGCAGGTTCGTTTCACCCCAACCCTGTCTTTTGAGTTTGATGCGGTTCCAGAGGCATCTGCCCACATGGAAGAGCTGCTCGCACGTGCTCGTGCACGTGATGAGGAGCTGGCGAAGCTCAAGGAGAACGCGAAGCCTGCAGGCGAAGCAAATCCTTATAAGACGGATGCGGAATAGAACTGGCAATGTCCCAACAGTCCTCAATTTCCCAAGTGGTGGGAGCACTCCAGGAAGCTGATTCCGTGTGCATCGTGGCGCACCTGCGCCCAGACGCTGATGCGCTAGGCTCGGTGGCCACGCTGCGCCTTGCGCTGGAACAGCTAGGTAAGAAGACACGCTGCGTGATCGGCCAAGATTGGCCTATTTCGGAGAACCTTTTCACCATTCCTGGCACGGACACCGTGGAGACTGCAACTTCCTTGCCGCAAGGCTATGACCTTTATGTCACGGTGGATTGTGGCTCACTGGATCGCACTGGGTTCTTGGCGCCAGATTTGGCCGAGATGATTCGCCGCGGAAACGTGGTCTGCATTGATCACCACGCGTCGAATCCTGGTTTTGGCAACATCAACCTGGTCGTTGCAGGTTGCGAGTCGACCACCACAGTGTTGAAATCGGTGCTGGAAGAGCTTGGCGTGACCATCAACCATGACATCGCGCATGCGATGTACGCCGGATTGGTTACGGATACGGGCAGTTTCCGCTGGGGTTCACCACGGATGCATACCTTGGCTTCTGAGCTCATGGAATTTGAGCTGGATACCCAGCAGATTTCCGTGGATCTTCTAGATTCCACTACCGCTGAGGACTTGCAGATGCTGGGCAGAGTGCTTGCCGATGTTCAGATTGTCCCTGCTGGCAACCACACCATGGCTGTGCTTTATGGCCGTTATGATGTGATTTCTGGCCATTCAGATTCTGCCGTTGAGACCATGGTGGACTTTGTCCGCGCATTAGACGGCACCGATATGGGCGTCGTGTTCAAGGAACAAGTGCCAGGGTATTGGGCAGTGTCTTTGCGTTCTAATGACGTGAACTGCGCCCAGGTTGCTGCGCGTCTTGGTGGCGGCGGACATGTGCCAGCAGCTGGCTATTCGACGCAGGGTGATCCAGAAGAAATTATTGCGGAACTAGTGAATATCGTTGACAAGTTCTAACAGCAACTCCGCCGAGCATGTTTCTGCCCGGAAGGTATTTGGCCTTGCGCTGCCAGCACTCGGTGTGCTGGCAGCCATGCCTTTGTACCTGCTGCTTGATACAGCAGTGGTGGGTCGCCTTGGAGCGGAACAGCTCGCTGCACTAGGTGCCGCTGCGGCGGTGCAGTCAGTGGTGACCACCCAGTTGACGTTCTTGTCTTATGGCACCACGGCGCGCTCTTCGCGGTTGTTCGGATCCGGTAAGAAAGACGAGGCTGTCGCAGAAGGTGTGCAGGCAACGTATGTTGCGTTGATCGTCGGCTTCGCACTGGCCTGTGTGATGTGGCTTTTCGGCGGACAGATAGCGCTGTGGATGACCGGCAATCCAGAGACTGCAGAACTTACGGCAGCCTGGCTGCACGTGGCGGCCCTCGCTATTCCCATCACCTTGGTGGAGATGGCGGGCAACGGCTGGTTGCGTGGTATTCAAGATACTAAGAAGCCACTGTATTTCACGCTCGCTGGTTTGATTCCGGGTGCCATCGCCGTCCCGATCTTCGTGCATTTTTGGGGATTGGTTGGCTCCGCCTGGGCCAACGTACTGGGCATGGGCATTATCGCTGTGCTCTTTTTGCTGGAGTTGAAAAAGCAACATACGGGTTCCTGGCGTTTGCGCCCGAGCGTTATCAAACGCCAACTGGTCTTGGGCAGAGACTTGATTATCCGCTCTGCCAGTCTGCAAGTGGCATTTCTTTCTGCAGCTGCAGTCGCGGCACGCTTTGGCACAGCACCCTTGGCTGCACACCAAGTTATGCTGCAAATCTGGAATTTCCTTACGCTCGTGTTGGATTCCCTTGCCATCGCTGCGCAAACGCTTATCGGTGCAGCTTTGGGCGCGAAGTCCGTGGATGCGGCACGCGCTTCCGGACAGAAAATTATTGGTTATTCGGTGATCTTCTCCGGAGGGCTCGCAGCGGTATTTGCACTCGGCGCTGCCTTTATCCCGCCCATCTTTACCAACGATGAAGCAGTGCTAGAGGCTATGCGGATTCCATGGTGGATCATGATCGCCATGATTGTTGCCGGTGGTGTTCTCTTCGCCATCGACGGAGTCCTGCTTGGCGCGGGTGATGCAGCGTTTTTGCGCACGATTACCGTTGGTTCCGTCATCGTCGGCTTCTTGCCAGGCATTCTCATCGCTTACTTCCTAGATTTAGGATTAGCGGGAATCTGGTGTGGTTTGGCAGCCTTTATTGGGCTGCGCACTATCGCCGTGGTCTTCCGCTTCTATTCCATGCGGTGGGCGGTTGTGGGCTAACGCTTAAGCCTCGGCGCGCGATAGACCTTAGAGAAACGAGCGACTGCTAAAGTCTCAGTAGTTACAACATGACCGAGCACTAGGGGTAAATACATGGCTGGAAAGGCATCGCACACGACACTGTGGGCGGTCTCCGACCTGCATGCTGCGGTCAAGGCCAATAACGGCAGAATTGATGACATCCAACCACAACACCCATCGGACTGGTTGATTGTTGCAGGCGACGTTGCAGAACGCACCGACTTAGTGGTGCAAGTGCTCAAGAAGCTGCGTTCTCGTTTCGCCAAGGTCATTTGGGTGCCGGGCAACCATGAGCTGTTCTCGCGCTCCACAGACCGCTATCAAGGCCGCGACAAGTACAACGAATTGGTTGAAGGCTGCCGCGAAATTGACGTGGATACTCCGGAAGATCCATTTCCAGTATTCAACGGTGTAACAATCGCGCCATTGTTTACCCTGTACGACTATTCTTTCCGCGCCCCTGGAACCACGGTGGAACAGGCAATTGCTGCCGCCGCCGAGCGCCAGATCATGATGACGGATGAGATTGCCATTGCACCGTTCGTGGACGTACGTGCGTGGTGCTGGGACCGGCTGGCTTATTCCATCAAGCGGTTGTCACGCATTTCAGGTCCAACAATCTTGATCAATCATTGGCCTTTGGTGCAAGAACCCACGCTGAAGATGCGTTGGGCGGAAATTGGTTTGTGGTGCGGTTCTCGGCACACACGCCAATGGCCAACCCGATATAACGCACAAGCTGTCATATATGGCCACTTACACATGCCTTCTGTAGATAAGATTGATGGGGTAGACCATATCGAGGTTTCACTTGGATACCCGCGTGAGTGGATGGCGCATGAAGGTAAACAATTGTGGCCATACCCTGTGATGACGATGGGGGAGGAGAAGTGATCATGCTAGAGCCCTCCCTATTTCCTGATGTCGCCCGCTTTTGTTACGTAAAAACCGGCACCGAAGGCTCCGACCTCGTCAACTTCCAGAACCTGCATCCACTAGAGCAGTCCCTTGTTTCGCATTCGGTGGAAGTCCGCAAGGCAGAATTTGGTGATGCTCGCTGGTGCGCACATGAAGCACTTCGGGAACTAGGTTATATAGACGCAGACCCCATTTTGCGCGGGGAGCGTGGGGTGCCGCTGTGGCCGGAAGGGTTTACCGGCTCATTGACACACACCACTGGTTTTAGAGCAGCCGTGGTTGCGCCGACGAAGAAGATTTTGTCACTCGGACTCGATGCTGAAAAGGCAGAACCTTTGCCCGAAGGCGTGTTGTCCATGATTGCGCGCTCAGGCGAGATTCCGCAGATTAATCGCCTTCGTGAAGCTGGCATTCCTTATGCAGATAGGTTGCTGTTTTGTGCAAAGGAAGCAACCTATAAAGCGTGGTTCCCCATGACTCATCGCTGGCTAGGTTTTGACCAGGCGGAGATAGATATCCGCGAAGACGGCACTCTGATTTCTTATCTCCTGGTGCGCCCAACCCCAGTGCCATTTATTTGCGGCCGTTGGATGGTCCAAGACGGATATGTCATCGTGGCCACCACCGTGGAAGAAGGAATTGGCCACGAGCGCCTGGCCTACTAGAGCCAGTATTTGAGAGCTTCGAGGTCTAGAGAGTCGAAGGATGCGCGACGAAGACGGTTGCTAGACGCTTACCTTGTTCTTTGATCAATGCGACGGAGCGGCCATCCGGTCCAACGGCAGCGTGGGTTTCTTTGAGCCCACGTGGCTCTAACCATTGGCCCATGGCAAGCTTGGCTGCTTCTTCTTCGGTGACATCAAGGCGTGGGTAGCAACGCACAAGCGCCTCGTCGAGAGTGAGGGAGAGCTGCAAGTTGTCGATCGGGGAGGCGTCGGCAAGCAAAAATGGCCCAACCGCCGTGCGCCGCAGGGCGGTGAGATGCCCGCCCACGCCCAGGCTTTCACCCAAATCACGCGCCAACGAGCGAATATAGGTACCCGATGAACACTCAACGGTGACATCAAACTCGCGTGGGTTGGTACGGCTGGCATTGACGTCGAAGCGGCTAACTGTCACCGGACGAGCAGGGATATCCACCTCTTCGCCATCGCGTACACGCTGGTAGGCGCGTTTACCATCAATCTTGATGGCGCTGACCTTCGCCGGCTTTTGCATAATATCGCCGGTTAACTTCTTAATTTCTGCCAACGCTTCTTCATCAGTGATGTGCTCAGCAGAGGTCTCAGTGAGGATTTCTCCCTCAAAGTCATCGGTGGTGGTGGAAGCACCCAAACGAATGGTGGCGTCATAGGCTTTGGTGGCTGCGACCATGTGCGCCAAAAACTTGGTGCCGCGTTCAATACCCAGGATCAAAACACCCGTGGCCATAGGATCTAGGGTGCCGGCGTGGCCGACTTTGCGGGTGCCAAACTCCCTTCGTATGCGGGCGACAACGTCATGAGAAGTCATGCCGGCCGGTTTATCCACAACAACAAGTCCTGAGTCAGTCATGAGGCCATAGTCTAATCTGCAACCAAATGATCTAGCATGTAAGGCGTGGATATTTGGTACGGAACAGCAGAAGTCCCCGCGGACTTAAACAACAGTGCAGTCACCATTGGTGTCTTTGACGGTGTACACCGTGGACATCAAAAACTGATTAATGCAACTGTTTCTAAAGCCCGCTCCGAGGGAGCAAAAGCCGTCATGGTCACTTTTGACCCGCACCCGGTTTCTGTATTCCTGCCGCGTCGTGCACCGCTGGGGATTACTACTCTGGCTGAGCGTTTCGCATTGGCGGAAGAATACGGCATTGATGCTGTCTTAGTCATTGACTTCACCAAAGAACTCTTTGGAATCTCTCCGGAAAAATATGTGGAGTTTCTACTGGAGGACACACTGCATGCCGCGCATGTTGTGGTGGGCGCGAATTTCACCTTTGGGGAAAACGCCGCTGGTACCGCTGACTCCTTGATGAACATTTGCCAATCCCGCATGTCCGTTGAAGTTATTGACTTGCTGGACGATGAAGGCGTACGGATTTCTTCGACCACGGTGCGCGATTACCTGTCCCAGGGTGATGTCGCGCGCGCCAACTGGGCATTGGGCCGGCACTTTTCCGTCTCCGGCCCGGTGGTGCGCGGTGCCGGTCGTGGTGGCAAGGAGTTAGGTTTTCCGACGGCGAATCAGTATTTTCATGACACGGTCGCTTTGCCTGCCGATGGCGTTTATGCCGGCTGGTTAACCATCATTCCAACCGGTGCACCAGTGAGCGGAAACATGGAACCAGGCATAGCTTATGCAGCAGCGATTTCTGTGGGAACCAATCCGACTTTCGGCGATGAGCAGCGCTCCGTAGAGTCCTTCGTCTTAGACCGTGAGGCCGATTTATACGGCCATGATGTTCAGGTTGAATTCGTTGACCATGTTCGTGACATGGAGAAGTTCGACTCAGTGGAGCAGTTGTTGGAAGTCATGGCTAAAGACGTGCTGAAAACCCGTGAGGTACTTGCTACCGATGCCGCTGAGCATAAGCTTGCGCCAGAGACTTACTTTCTACAAGCAGAAGGATAGACGCCCATGAAAATGATTCTGGACCTCGATACCGGAATTGATGACGCATTCGCTCTGGCTTATGCCATTGCCCACCCCGAGATTGAACTCATTGGTGTCACCGGAACTTATGGCAACGTGACCGTCGAGCGAGGCATGGCCAATACCCGGGCCTTGCTGAAACTACTGGGGCAGCCGGATATTCCGGTCTATGCCGGCGTGGAAATTCAGGGGTTTGTAGTCTCTGAAGCTTCCGCCCGTATCCATGGCACCAATGGCGTTGGGGAAGTAGATATCGCTGCCGATAATGCTGAGTCCGCTGGTGAGGCCGTGGACTTTCTCATCGAATCTGCTGCAAAATACGGCGAGGACCTAGTTGTTGTGCCCACCGGTGCGCAAACCACCATCGCTAAGGCTCTGGAAAAAGATGAGACCTTGCGCGGGATTCGCATGGTCACCATGGGCGGTGCCCTAACTGTACCGGGCAACGTTTCACCCGCTGCTGAGGCAAATATCTCCCAGGATCCAGTTTCTTCCAATTCCGTATACCAACTGGCTGAGGACATGACCATGGTGGGCTTGGACGTCACCATGCAAACACAGCTCACCCGCGCGGAGGCAGATTCTTGGCGCGGCACTGCGGCAGGAGATGCCTTTGCGGATATGGCCGGTTACTACATTGACGCCTATCAAGAAAACAATCCTCACATGGATGGCTGCGCGCTGCATGACCCGCTAGCTGTTGCCGTGGCAGTTGATCCTGACCTCGTGGATTGCTTGATTTTGCCGCTCCAAGTTGACACCGAAGGCCCGACGGTGGGGCGCACCATTGGACGCTGGGATGGCTCCGAGGTTGAAACCCGCGTTGCCGTGGGTGTGGACGTGGATGCGTTCGTGCCTGATTTCATCGATAAGCTTGGGCAACTATTTGCCCGTTTGGCTCAGTAAAGGGTAATGTTGGACACCGCTTTGTGACTGCGGTTCGCAGCAGTCGCTCAGTAGCAGCCTTGAGCTGTTTGATTTAATGCGGACTGAAATATTAACAGGAGAAAATCTCATGGCATTGAGCGCTGAGAAGAAGTCTGAAATCCTCAAGGAATACGGCCTGCACGAGACCGACACCGGTTCTCCAGAGGCACAGGTCGCAATGCTGACCTCCCGTATCAACACCTTGACCGAGCACCTGAAGTTCCACAAGCACGATCACCACTCTCGTCGTGGTCTGCTGCTTATGGTTGGTCGTCGTCGTGGTCTGCTGAAGTACCTGGCAGCTAACAACGTTGACCGCTACCGTGACCTGATTTCCCGTCTGGGTCTGCGTCGCTAAGCCTTAGTAAGGTTGCTTAAGCTGTTAAAGCTTTTTAACTAACGCCGCTGCTTGTTTTAACGAACTTGCAGCGGCGTTAGTTTATGTTTTGCCCCACATTGTCAAACCTAATGGACTGGCAGTGTGTACGAGCTGGGAGTTTGGTAGACTGTGGAGCGTCGTACGTGCAAAAATACGTAAATGAACAATTCTGATGGCGACATCGATGATCGCCAGATACTCTACGAAGGAGATCCTCTCTTAATGAGCCCACGCAATAGCGGGAAAGCGCAAACCCCAAACAACCAGGTCAGCTTCGCACGCGATGAAGACTTTGACATCCTCGAAGCAACCGCAGTCCTAGACAACGGTGACTTTGGTACCCGCACCATCACCTTTGAAACCGGCCAGCTTGCCCGCCAAGCTGATGGTTCCGTCACCACTTACTTTGATGATGACACCATGCTGCTGACCACCGTGACTGCATCCAACCAGCCACGCGAAGGCTTCGACTTCTTCCCACTGACCGTGGACGTGGAAGAACGTATGTACGCAGCCGGCAAGATTCCTGGCTCTTTCTTCCGCCGCGAAGGCCGCCCTTCCACCGAAGCAATCTTGGCGTGCCGCCTGATTGACCGCCCACTGCGCCCAACCTTCGTGAAGGGCCTGCGCAATGAGGTTCAGGTCATCAACACCGTCCTGAGCCTGGACCCAGCGGAATACTATGACGTCATTGCCATCAATGGCTCTTCAGCTGCAACCCAGCTTTCCGGTCTGCCAGTATCAGGCCCAGTCGGTGGCGTGCGCATGGCGCTGCTTTCTGATGATAAGCACCCACAGGGCCAGTGGGTAGCGTTCCCTAATGCTGAACAGCATGAGCGCGCACTGTTTGAAATGGTTGTTGCGGGTCGAATTGTCACCCGCAAGAACAAGGGCAAGAACGTCGAAGACGTTGCCATCATGATGGTTGAAGCTGGCGCTGGCGTTCACGTCCATGAGCGTATTGCTGAGGGTGCTCCAGCACCACAGGAGTCCACCGTTGCTGAGGGCCTGGAGGCAGCAAAGCCATTCATCAAGTCCCTGTGTGAAGCACAGGCAGGTTTGGCTGAGCGCGCGGCGAAGGAAAAGAAGGAATTCCCACTCTTCCCACCATTCGCTGATGAGGTCTATGACGCAGTCGCACGCAAGGCTGAGAAGAAGCTTGGTCAGTTGATGACCATTGCTGCGAAGCAGGAGCGCGAGGATGCAACCAACGCGCACATGGAAGAAGTAGAAGCACAGCTTCTTGAGGTCTTCACCGAAGATGATGCTTCCAAGCAGATCCGTGCCGCATACAACCAGCTGATGAAGGAAATCGTGCGTGAGAAGATCCTCACCGAAGGTTTCCGCATTGATGGCCGTGCAGCAGAAGATATCCGTGACCTGGGCGCTGAAATCGGACTGATTCCACGCGTTCACGGTTCCGCACTTTTTGAGCGCGGTGAGACTCAGATTCTTGGCGTGACCACCTTGGACATGCTGAAGATGGAGCAGACCATTGACTCCCTGACCCCGGTTGAGTCCAAGCGCTACATCCACCACTACAACTTCCCTCCATACTCCACCGGTGAAACCGGCCGCGTTGGTTCACCAAAGCGCCGCGAAATCGGCCACGGTGCACTTGCGGAGCGCGCGCTCTTGCCAGTTATCCCTTCCCGTGAGGAGTTCCCATACACCATCCGTCAGGTTTCTGAGGCGCTTGGTTCCAACGGTTCTACCTCCATGGGTTCTGTCTGTGCATCCACCATGTCCCTGTACAACGCAGGTGTTCCACTGAAGGCACCAGTTGCAGGTATCGCGATGGGCTTGGTTTCCGGTGAGGTTAAGGGCGAAGAGCGCTTCGTTGCTTTGACTGACATTCTGGGTGCTGAGGACGCATTCGGCGACATGGACTTCAAGGTTGCCGGCACCAGCGACTACATCACTGCACTGCAGTTGGACACCAAGCTGGACGGTATTCCTTCTGAGGTTTTGGCTAACGCTTTGCAGCAGGCACGCAACGCGCGCGAGGAAATCTTGGACATCATGGCTGAGGGCATTGACGGTCCAGATGAGATGTCCCCACAGGCACCAAAGATCACCTCGATCAAGATTCCAGTTTCTAAGATTGGTGAGCTGATCGGCCCTAAGGGCAAGACCATCAACACCATCACCGAAGAAACCGGCGCTGACGTTTCCATCGAAGATGACGGCACTGTCTACGTTTCCGCTACTACCGGTGAAGCTGCTGACGCGGCAATTGAGAAGGTCAACGCTATTGCGAACCCTCAGCTGCCTAAGGTCGGCGAGCGTTTCTTGGGCACCGTTGTGAAGACCGTTGCCTTCGGCGCATTCGTGTCCATCACCCCAGGCCGTGACGGCCTGATTCACATCTCCAACCTCGGTGGCGATGAGCGAATTGAAAAGGTTGAGGACGTTGTCAACGTTGGCGACAAGATTCAGGTTGAAATCGCGGACATTGATAATCGCGGCAAGATCTCCTTGGTTCCGGTCGAGGCATAAAAGCCTAAATCTGGCTTAAAAACAAGCAGTGATCCTGAGCGATTGATTTCGCTAGGAGCACTGCTTGTTTTCATGTGATGGCGCCGTAGCATCCTTCGGGCGCACATCAACTGTTAGTTCAAGATGTCAATGACCACGCGCGGTGGGCCTTGGAGAGAGGTGACTGAGTACGCGGACTCCTTGTTGAGGCCAATGACGTATTGAGATTGAGCTTCAAAGGTATTGACGTATTCGACGCCTGTGACAACGCCGGCGGTAGTGCCTTCAACCTTGCCGGAGTCCATGTAGGCATCTTCCAACTCAGGAGTGGATGGCCATGGCGTGGACTCAACGCCGATAACGATGGCGGTAGCGCCTTCATATTCAATGGGGAAGCCGGATGCTTGCTGTGCTGGCTCAGCCGTCAATTGTGTGTACCAGCCGGCCTTACCCTCGCCTTCATAATCCAGGACAACGCGGGTAAATGCGCCGTGATCAGCAACGCGTACGCCCTTCGGAATCAGGCTGGTGCCTTCTGCTGGACGGGCTTGCTTATCAGCCAAATCTGGCGACCCCAGGGGAGTGATGGCTTGTGAACCATCGGTGGTTGCCTCAACCGTGCTTGGAGCAGGCGAAGACTGCTCTTCAGAAGTTGTCTCTGACGCTGCTGTGTCGGAGGTTGATTCCTCCGAAGTAGCAGGGGAAACAGAAGTGGCCGCAGTCTCATCAGCAGGGGATGAGCATGCGGCAAGCAAAGTGGTGGCTGTTACCAAGCCCAGAGCGGATAGGGAAATACGGCGAATAGACATAAACCCAGTTTAGCTGTTTAAGAAGTGTCTATTGAGATAATTTGGTAACAGTGAGGTTGAGATTTATTGGTTCTTCAGCTGTACCAGTTGAATCAAGTTGCCACAGGTGTCATCAAAAGCAGACACCACGGAGTGGCCGTAGTCAGTTGGTTCGGTGGTGAACTCAACGCCCTTTTCCTTGAGCGCTGCGGTTTCTGCTTCAACATCATCGGAAAGGAACTGGGTAGCCGGGATGCCGTCCTTGCGCAACGCCTCAGTGTAAGCCTGCGCTGCTGGATGGCCGTTTGGTTCCAGAAGGAGTTCGGTACCACCATCCGGGTTGGTGACGGTAAGCCACCAGAAGTGCTCATTCTTAACGCTGTCTTTGACAACGAAACCGAGCTTATTGACGTAGAAATCTTGGGCCTTTTCCAGGTCATCAACGAATACGGAAGCAATATAAATGCGCATGGTTAAAACCTTAGCAGCGCATCTCGCTACACTGGAGCGCTAGAGAAAAAGAATTTTCAACCAAACCATTTCATGCTCGATTTAAGGAGAAGATGTAGATGACTATTAAGGTCGGTGTACTCGGGGCTAAAGGTCGCGTAGGTCAGGCAATCGTTCAAGGCGTCGAAGCAAGCGAGGACCTAGAGCTGGTGGCAACCATTGGCCGCGATGACTCCCTGGAGCTTTTGGCCGTCAACGGCGCAGAAGTAGTGGTGGACTTTACCCAGCCAGACTCGGTCATGGGCAACTTGGAATACTGCATTGCCCAGGGCATTCACTGCGTCGTAGGCACCACCGGCTTTACCGAGGATCGCCTGCAGCAGGTTGAGCAGTGGGCCGCGCAAGAAGGCGCTGGCAATGTGCTGATTGCTCCAAACTTCGCTATCTCCGCCGTATTGACTATGGTCTTTGCCCGCCAGGCCGCGCAGTACTTTGAGACCGCTGAGGTAGTGGAATACCACCATCCAACCAAGCTGGATGCACCATCCGGCACCGCTATTCACACAGCACAAGGCATCGCGCAGGCACGTGCAGAAGCAGGCCTGGGCGCTATGCCAGATGCCACCGAGCAGACTTTGGACGGCGCACGCGGCGCACTCGTCGATGGCATTCCGGTTCACGCTGTTCGTACCCGCGGCATGGTTGCGCATGAGGAAGTCATCTTTGGTGCGGAAGGTCAGTCGTTGACCATCCGTCAGGACTCTTATGACCGCAGTTCATTCACCCCAGGCGTTTTGCTGGGTGTTCGCGAAATCGAGAAGTTCCCAGGTCTGTCTTATGGTCTGGAAAAGTTCTTGGGGCTGTAGATGGCCGAGCAAGTCAACCTAGATGTGCAGCTGATAGCTGCAACGCAGTTTCACAAGCCGCCGCAGCCAAAATGGGAACGTGATGAGAAGGCTTCGGACGCGGAAGCGCTCGTAGAGTTTGCCGGGCGTGCCTGCTATGACTCCTTTGACAAGCCGAATCCGCGTACGCAAACCAATGAGTCATACTTGCGGCACCTGCTGGAGGTGGGCCATGAGGCGCTGTTAGAACACGCCACGGCGACGCTATATATTCAAGGAATTTCCCGCTCGGCATGTCACGAGCTGGTGCGCCACCGTCACTTTTCCTTCTCGCAGCTTTCGCAGCGCTTTGTGCATCCGGAAGACGCAGAAGTGGTTGTTCCAAATTCCATTGCGGGTGATGAACAATTGTCGCGTCTGCTCCTAGAAGCCGTTGATGATACGCGTTTTGTGTATGAGGAGCTGTTGCGTTCGCTTGAAGAGAAGCTTGCCGATGAACCCAATGCCATCTTGCGCATGAAACAGGCACGTCAGGCAGCACGAGCGATTCTTCCTAATGCCACTGAATCACGCATTGTTGTGACCGGAAACTACCGTGCCTGGCGGCACTTTATCGGCGCACGCGCGACGGAGTATGCGGATGTGGAGATTCGCAGTGTAGCGATTGCATGTTTGCGCTTGTTAAAGGAACAAGCACCCGTGCTTTTTGATGATTTCAATATCTCCACGCTGGCAGATGGTACGGAGATGGCATCCTCGCCTTATGCCTAGCCTAGGGCCAGGCTAAGGCCCGATTTTCGCCAGACACGGGCACCGATATGCCGAAATGAAGGGCAAGCGGGTAATCTTGATTGCCATGAGCACAGGTATGACAGCAAGGACAGGTGTCGAGCACTTTGGCCGCGTTGGTGTCGCTATGGTCACTCCCTTTGATGGTGACGGCGCATTCGACGTGGAAAAGGCTCGGCAGCTAGCCGCACACCTGGTGGATAACGGCTTGGATTCATTGATCCTGTCTGGCACCACCGGAGAATCACCCACTACTACTGTGGATGAGAAGCTTGAACTGCTCAAAGCTGTAAAGGATGAAGTAGGAGACCGGGCCAAGATCACCGCCGGCGCAGGCACGAACAACACTGCGAGCTCTATTGAGCTGGCAAAGAAGTGCGCTGATGCTGGCGCGGATGGCCTGTTGATTGTGACGCCGTATTACTCGAAGCCGTCACAAGAAGGTGTCTACGCGCACTTTGCAGCGATAGCGAATGCCACAGACTTACCTATCTGTGTCTATGACATCCCGGGACGCTCAGGTATCCCAGTTGAGACTGATACCTTGCTGCGTTTGTCAGAACTTCCCACCGTTAAGGCTGTAAAAGACGCAAAGGGCGATTTTGCAGCTGCCTCACGTTTGATCGCAGAAACTGATCTCGCGTGGTACTCCGGTGATGACCCACTCAACCTGCCATGGTTGTCTGTTGGCGCATCTGGATTTATTTCAGTAGTAGGCCATGCAGCTCCACGCCAGCTGGCTGAACTGTGGGATGCTTTTGACCGCGGCGACATTGAGCGTGCACGGGAGATTAACGCACAAACTCTTATCCCTCTGGCGGAGCAACAGGCCCGTCTCGGAGGCGTAACACTTGCAAAAGAAGCTCTGCGACTGCAGGGCATTGAAGTTGGAGATCCACGTTTGCCAGTAGTCGGCGCTAACGCCGATGAGCTCGAGGATCTCCGCAAGACAATGAAGAAGGCTGGAGTCCTTAAAGAATGAATGAATCCCGTAACCGTCCCCGTAAGGTAACCCGAAAGGCGGGTCCACCAGCGGAGGCGCAGGAAACCGCTTCGAATGAAGCGGCTTCGCCTGTTTTCCAGGCCCCAGATAACTCTGCAAACGCGGCATCAAACAATGCCCCTGCTGGGCAGAAGTCTGATAATTCCGGCAACGCTGGAAACGCCGAGAAGAACTCCTCGGACAATAACCAGGGCGGCAACAACAACCGTCGTTCCCGCTCCCGTGGTTCCCGCGGTCGTGGCCGTGGCGGCAATGGCCAGAATAACAATGGTCAAAGCAACGGCCAGAATAACCAAGGCGGCAACAACAACCAGGGCGGTGGCAACCAAGGCGGCCGCAACAACCGTCGTGGCGGAAACAACAACAACCGCCGCAACGTTCCTAAGTCCATGCAGGGTGCGGACCTGACCAAGCGTCTGCCACAGCCACCAAAGCAGGCTAACGGCTCCCTGCGTATCTACGCGCTGGGCGGCATTTCTGAAATCGGCCGCAACATGACCGTCTTTGAATACGACGGCAAGCTGCTGGTCATCGACTGTGGTGTGCTCTTCCCATCCTCCGGCGAGCCAGGCGTCGACCTGATTTTGCCAGACTTCGGCCCAATCGAGAACAAGATCGACAAGATTGAAGCCTTGATCGTCACCCACGCACACGAGGACCATATTGGTGCGATTCCATGGCTGCTGAAGCTGCGCTCCGATATCCCTATCGTTGCATCCCGTTTCACCATCGCGCTGATTGCTGCGAAGTGTAAGGAACACCGTCAGCGTCCAAAGTTCATTGAGGTTAATGAGAAGTCCGATGTGAGCTACGGTCCATTCCGTGCACGCTTCTGGGCAGTTAACCACTCTGTTCCAGATGCACTTGGCGTCATGCTGGGCACTCCAGCTGGCAACGTCATCCACACCGGTGACATCAAGCTGGACCAGACCCCACTCGATGGTCGTCCAACCGACCTTCCTGCGCTGTCTCGTTTCGGTGATGAGGGCGTTGACCTCATGCTCTGTGACTCGACAAATGCAAACATCCCAGGTGTTTCCGCATCCGAGGGCGATATCCCGGCAACCTTCAACCGTCTTGTTGCAGGAGCTCGCCAGCGCGTCATCATCGCGTCCTTCGCGTCTAACGTTTACCGCGTTCAGGCAGCTATTGATGCCGCAGTGAAAGCTGGCCGTAAGGTCGCTTTCAACGGCCGTTCCATGATGCGCAACATGGAAATCGCAGAGAAGATGGGCTTCTTGAAGGTGCCACGCGGCACCATCGTCTCCATCGAAGATGCAGCGAAGATGGCTCCGCACAAGGTTGTTCTGATTACCACCGGTACTCAGGGCGAGCCAATGGCGGCGCTGTCACGCATGGCGCGTCGTGAGCACCGTCAGATCACTGTTCGTGATGGCGACATGATCATCTTCTCTTCCTCCCTGATTCCAGGTAACGAGGAAGCCGTCTACGGCGTTATGAACATGCTGTCCCAAATTGGTGCGGAAGTTATCACCAACAAGGAAGCAAAGGTTCACGCTTCGGGCCACGGCTACGGCGGCGAGCTTCTGTTCCTGTACAACGCAGCCCGTCCAAAGAACGCGATGCCAGTACACGGTGAGTGGCGCCACCTGCGCGCCAACAAGGAACTGGCTATCTCCACCGGTGTGGACCGCGACCGCGTTGTGCTTGCACAAAATGGTGTGGTTGTTGACCTGCAAAATGGTCGCGCACAGGTTGTTGGTCAGCTCACCGTTGGTCACCTTTACGTTGATGGTGTCAACATGGGCGATGTCGACGCCGATACCCTCGCGGACCGCACCAACCTTGGTTCCGGCGGCGTTGTATCCATCACCTGTGTCATTGATAACCGCACTTCGCGTCTGCTGGAGCACCCAATCGTGTCCACCACGGGCTTTAGCGATGATGACCGCGGCATCATTCCAGAGGTAGCCGAGCTGGTCGAAAGCACCATGAACGACTTGGCTTCTGAAGGCGAGAACGACACTTACCGTATGGTTCAGCGTCTGCGCCGCAAGGTGTCCAAACTTATGGATTCCCAGTACAAGCGTGAGCCAGTTATTCTGCCAACCATTATCGCCACTTCCGGCGAGGTATTGGTTGCAGATGATGAGGACGTGAAGGCAACCCGTCCTTCCCAGTAATCTCCTAGGGTTGCTTCAGCTCAATGTCCCCCAGCATGTCTATGCTGGGGGACATGACCTTTTCCAATGCACAACGAAGCCAATTAGCAGCCCTACTTATTGACCTTGGTCCTAATTCTCCAACTCTGTGCGAAGGTTGGGAGACAAAGGATCTTGCAGCTCACTTATGGATCCGAGAAAACCGCATTGACGCCGCGGGCGGAATGTTTATCTCTAAATTAGAACCGCGGCTAGAGGAATTAACGCAGAAAACCTTAGAGCGTGATTATGAGGATGTAGTCAAGGAGTGGGCTGCGGGACCACCGAAGCCTATTAAGTTCATTGATAAGCAAATGAACACCTCTGAGAACTTTATCCACCATGAGGACGTGCGCCGTGCCAATGGCATGACTACGCCTCAACCTTTATCGCTGGAAGCGCAGAAGCAGCTATACGGATCGCTGAAGATGATGGCGCCGATGATGCTGAAGAAATCACACAGCCCGGTTGTGCTTCATCCTCGTGGCTTTGATCGAATCGTTGCGGCGGACAAGAAGGGCGTTGCGCGCAATGGCAGCGATGTTATCCGTGTCAGTGGGGAAGTAGGGGAGTTGCTGCTCTGGGCTTCAGGCCGTGATGTCGTCGATGTGACAATCAATGGGGATGAATCCAAGATCGTCCGTTAAGCATTTAACAATACTTTCTCCCAGAATTTAGTTTCAGGAAATCCTGCGATCTCCGTGTGCCTAATGTGACGAGAGGTGTTTCTGCGGCTAAAGTTACAAGCATGTCTGTCAAGAATGCTTCTCGCTCGTCACGCCGGCCACGTTCTAGCACCAAGAGTGCTAACCGGTCTCGGCCTGCTCGCGCGCGAGGCGGATCCGCCGCAGAAACCAAACTGCAAGTAACCCCAAGCGCTACCAGCTCGCATCAGCGAACCGGTAGCGCCTTTGGTGCGGTTGGACGTGGCTTGTCCAAAGCTCTTGGCGCAACAGCCCGGGGCGTTGGAAGTGTGACACGCTCAGTAGGCGACGGAATGGCGAGTCTGAAACCGTCTAAAGATTATGACGGTGACAATGACCGCGATGTAAATGAAAATGATGATCAGTTCGGACATGCAAGGGAGTATGACGACATTTCGAACAAACCCGCACCGCGCAAGCGCCGCAAGTCAAGCGTGACCTCTAAGGCGCGCCAAGCGCCAATTCAGGAAGAACTTTCCCTCGATGACTTTGGTGATGTTGATGAAGTAGAAGAGGACACCGTAGAGAAGGCAGACTTGCCAGGCTGGCGCGTAACCAACCCGGATGCTGTCGGCCTGATCCTGTTGGGAATTGCCGCTATCGTTGGTGCATCCGTGTGGCTGGATATTGCTGGCCCGATTGGCGCTGCTGTCGCCCACGCCATTCACTTGGTTATCGGTGCTGGCGCACTGGTGCTTCCAGTAGCCCTCATCGCCTTAGCTCTAGCCCTGATGCTTGACATTAGCGCTCCGGAGACAGGTATTCCGACTCGCGTCATCATCGGTACCACGATGATCATCGTGGCCATGTTGGGGCTCATTCACTTGTTCGCTGGCAATCCGAGCGCCTGGGATGAGCGCATCGCCGCCGGCGGCGCGGTCGGCGCCTGGACTGGCGGATTATTGGCGGCAGGCTTTTCTTCCTATGTTGCTGTCCCACTGCTTATCCTCGTCATTATCTACGGCGCACTGCGCGTAACTGGCATCACCGTGCGCGAGGCAATTGATTACATCACCGCGCTGATTAAGCAGACTATGTCCCCAGCTGACGCGGAGGACGAGTATGACGAGGAAGATGGCGATGACCTCTATGGCTCCGTTAGCGATGACATTGCGGATATCGAACGTGGACGCGAACGCACCCGCACTCCACGCGTGAGCCCGCGGGTTTCTCCACGTCCAACTTCTCGATCCACGCCGCGCAGCCCAATGGAGGCATATCCGACTGAGGATCTGCCACAAGATGCGCCAGAACCTGGCCGTTACCCGGTTGATGAAGGACCGTCTGAGAATGACACCCAAGTTCTCCCGGCAATGACTACGCCGACCCCATCTAAGCCAGCTCCTGCCAAGCCAGCGCAGAAGGCTGAGCCAACGCGGATCATCGACAAGCCAAGTGCGACACCTGCCACCGCGGCTGAACCTGAAAGCGAAAGCCACGGCGATGGTGATGTTGTCTCGTCTTCTCAAGACGCCATGCGTCAAGCTATTCTCGCCCGTTCTGGTGTAGATCCTGTCACCGGGAAGCCGGCTGCTGATCCACATGCTGAGGACGAAGACGCGGACTTCGGTAGCGAATCTGCTGCATTCGAAGCTCCTGATTATGTGATCCCAGAGACCAACTTGCTGACTCCAGGCGCACCATCGAAGGAGCGCACGGAAGTCAATGACCGAACGATTGAAGCGATCACGGACGTCTTTGAAGAGTTCAAGATCAACGCTGCGGTAACCGGCTTTAGCCGTGGCCCAACAGTGACCCGCTACGAAATCGAGCTGGGACCTGGCGTGAAGGTTTCGAAGATTACCAACCTTCAATCCAACCTGGCTTATGCCGTTGCAACTGAGAATGTGCGGCTTTTGACCCCAATTCCAGGCAAATCTGCCGTGGGTATTGAGGTTCCAAACCCAGACCGTGAGATGGTGCGTCTGCGTGAGGTGCTGGAAGCTCCGGCGACTATCGCGGACCATGATCCAATGCTGATTGGTCTGGGCAAGGATATTGAGGGTGAGTTTATCTCTGCTTCCGTGCAGAAGATGCCGCACCTGCTGGTTGCTGGTGCCACTGGTTCCGGCAAGTCGGCGTTTGTGAACTCGCTGCTGGTCTCACTGTTGACTCGTGCGACGCCGGAAGACGTTCGCCTGATTCTGGTTGACCCGAAGATGGTGGAGCTGACTCCTTATGAGGGCATCCCGCACCTGATTACCCCAATCATTACTCAGCCTAAGAAGGCTGCTGCTGCGCTGCAGTGGCTGGTGGAAGAGATGGAACAGCGCTACATGGACATGAAGTCCGCGCGTGTTCGCCACATCAAGGACTTCAATCGCAAAGTTCGCTCCGGTGAGCTGACTGCACCTCCGGGATCGCAGCGCGAAATGCGTCCTTACCCATTCATCGTGTGTGTGGTGGACGAGCTGGCTGACTTGATGATGACGGCGCCGAAGGAGATTGAGGACTCCATCGTGCGTATTACTCAGAAAGCACGTGCGGCAGGTATCCACCTGGTGCTGGCAACCCAGCGTCCATCCGTGGACGTTGTCACTGGTCTGATTAAGACCAACGTTCCATCCCGTCTGGCATTTGCGACGTCGTCTTTGACTGACTCCCGAGTCATCCTGGACCAAGGTGGTGCTGAGAAGCTCATCGGTATGGGTGACGCGCTGTTTATCCCGCAGGGTGGCCGTCCGGTTCGCGTCCAAGGCGCTTTCGTTGCTGACGAAGAAGTCCACGCTGTGGTTGAAGCCGCCAAGGATCAGGCGCAGCCGAACTACACCGAGGGCGTTACCGAAGAGAAGGCATCGGCAGCCAAGAAAGAGATCGACGACGACATTGGTAAGGACATGGACGACCTGCTTGAGGCGGTCGACCTGGTTGTTACCTCCCAGTTGGGCTCCACGTCCATGCTGCAGCGCAAGCTGCGCATCGGCTTCGCGAAGGCCGGCCGCTTGATGGACTTGATGGAATCACGTGGTGTGGTTGGACCTTCCGAAGGATCCAAGGCGCGTGAGGTTTTGGTCAAACCAGAAGAGCTCGAAACCATCGTGTGGATGATCAAGGGCGCGGATCCAGCGGATGCGCCGAAGGAAGTCCAGGACGAAATGGCTGCTGAAGCCGAGGCGAACAGCGCTGCGGATGAGGACTCTGCATCCGGTGATGACGGGGATACCCGCACCGTGCAGGCGACTTACAACCCCACTTCAGGCGCCTTCTAGTCTGAAACCCCACCCGAATGTTGAGAGGTTGATTGGGTGGGGTTTTCGTGTAGAGTGTAAGAAGTCTTGGAGGGGAGTACCCCATTAATTGGCACTGATCGTCAACACGGCAGAGTTTGATTGCGTCAACATTGATGCAGGATATATTCTCCCGGTCGTGCCGGCCCGCGAATGCAGGCGGGGGAGACCTCCGGTCAATCTAAGTTTTCTGAGACCGGAGGGTAAAACCATGAGTGTACCTTTGTGGATTTGGCTTTTGACGGGCGCCGTCATTGCCGGATTCTTTATTTTTGATTTCTATTCCCACGTAAAAACGCCACACGAACCAAGCCTGAAAGAATCGGGTACCTGGACTGCGTTCTACGTTGCCATTGCATTGCTCTTCGGCCTGTTAGTCTGGGGTCTGTGGGACCAAGAGCACGCGATGCAGTACTACACGGGTTATGTGACAGAAAAGGCTCTGTCGGTTGATAACCTGTTCGTCTTCGCTCTGATTATGGGCGCGTTTAAGATTCCGCGTAAATACCAGCAAAAAGTGCTGCTCATCGGTATCGTGCTGGCACTGATTTTCCGCCTGATCTTCATTTTGCTGGGCGCAGCAGTCATCGCTGCTTGGTCCGATGTGTTCTACCTTTTCGCAATCTTCCTGCTGTTTACCGCAGTAAAGCTCATCATCGATGAGATCCGGGATGCGGAGGAGACCGACCCTAACGACATGGTGATCATCAAGTGGCTGCGCAAGGTCGTTCACGTGACCCCGCGCTACCACAGCGATAAGCTGACCCACCGTGAAGAGTCCGGTCCTAAGAAGGGCAAGCTTGCGCTGACCCCTCTGTTTATCGCGCTGATTGCTATCGGCCTGATTGACATCATGTTCGCGTTTGACTCCATCCCTGCTATCTACGGCATTACCTCGGAACCATTCCTGGTGTTCACCACCAACGCTTTCTCCCTGATGGGTCTGCGCCAGATGTACTTCCTGCTGGATGGCCTGTTGGACCGCCTGGTCTTCTTGTCCTACGGTCTGGGCATCATCCTGGGCTTCATTGGCGTCAAGCTGCTGCTGCACGCATTGCACGAGAACAATCTGCCGTTCATCAACGGTGGCGAAAACGTTGCTGTCCCTGAGGTGGGCACTACCACATCGCTGCTGGTCATCGTCGGTGTACTTGTGGTCACCGTCGTTGCTTCCATCATCAAGAACAAGCGTGATGAAGCACAAGGCGGCATCCACATCTCCCACAACCACTACGACTGGGACGATGAGGGCAACAAGATTGTCCGCGACCAGAAGGGTGACCTGGTTGGTTACGCTTCTGAGCTTCCAGCAAGTGAATTGCCGAACGGCAAGTAGCCAATTACGTCGGTGAGTTAAAGCAACCGAGGTAATAAAACAGCTCAAGGCGGGCACCAGCTCTACATTGTGTAGGAGACTGGTGCCCGCCTTTCTTTGTCTTTTGGGGCTGTGAGTAGCGGTGCTTAGTCTTCGAAGGAGTTAATGACTGGGTTCCATTCGCGGATTTCGCGCTTTTGCACTAGCTCCTCGATCCAATAAGGGTCACCGTCCATGATGGTGATGACGTCTTCGAGGACGGTGTCTTCGTCGAGCTGGAGCACGATGAGTGCGCCGCCCTTGGAATCAGTGAAAGGGCCGGAACCCAGGATCTGTTCCTGGTTGTTCAAAGTAGAAATAAACTCGCGGTGTTCAGGGCGAACTTCATCCAGGCGAGGGTGATTTGGGTTGTACTCGTAGGTAACTGCGAAGAACTTCATCTGTCCGATTGTACGGATTTCTCAACCCATGTCGGTGGGGTGGTTCATTAATAATTCAAGCACGGTATTATGTCTTGTGTGACCACTCCAAAAGATAGCGCGAATTCAGGTTCCGGGGCAGCAAAGCCATCCAACTGGAACTTGCCTAATGTTCTGACCAGTTTGCGCATCTTATTTATCCCCGTCTTCGTGTGGCTGGTGCTATCCGGACAACAGTGGTGGGCTTTCGGTCTGTTCGCTGTCCTGATGGCCACTGACAAGCTTGACGGAGACATTGCGCGAGCACGTGGTCTGGTAACTGACTTTGGCAAGATTGCTGACCCAATTGCTGATAAAGCCCTGATGACGGCCGCCTTGGTGTCTTTGAACATCATTGGCGTGCTTCCCGTCTGGATCACCGTTGTCATCCTGTTCCGCGAGTTCGGCATCACCTTGTGGCGAATGTGGATGTTGCGCAACGGCAAGGTCGTGCCGGCATCCAAGGGCGGCAAGCTCAAGACCGTTCTGCAGTCTTTGGCTGTTGCGCTTTATCTGTGCCCGTTGCCGGGCTGGATGGACATCCCGTCTTACGTTGTCATGTTGCTGGCGGTTGCCGTGACGGTTGTTACCGGTGCGCAATATCTCATGGATGCAAGAAAGCACAATTAGATGCGTGCCGCCCAGGTTGTTCGTCAACTTACCGAGCGTGGGGAAACCCTAGCTTTTTGTGAGTCGCTTTCGGCGGGCTTAGCAAGTGCGACCATTGCGCAGGTGCCAAGGTCCTCGGCGGTGTTGCGAGGCGGGCTAGTTACCTATGCGACCGACCTTAAGGTGGCTTTGGCTCATGTGCCGCAAGAGCTTGTCGATGAATTCGGGGTAGTCTCCGCCGAAGTGGCTGCGGCGATGGCTAAGGGCACACGATTGGTCTGTGATGCCACATGGGCCGTGGCTTTGACTGGAGTGGCGGGTCCTGATTCCCAGGACGGTCATCCTGTCGGGGAAGTATTCATTGCCTGCGCCGGGCCGGAAGGTGTCGTGGTAATTCGGGCGGAAAATGACACTTCGGTGCGAGTGCGGTGTGAAGTTGAGTCTGGCGACATCAAGGTGCTGAGCGGTCAGCGCAATGAGATACGTGAGCAAGCTGTGGAATGTGCGTTCCAGCTGTTGCTAGATAGCATCTGAGCTCGGCAAAGGTTAATTTTTAACAACGCGGGAACAAATTAAAGTTGAGCGTCGTTATACCAAGTAATGAACACTACAACTGCACTCCTCGAAAAAACCACTGGTTCCCACGGAGCTTCCGCACCGCACAGTGCTCGTGTTCGTCATCCCGAGCCGCTTCTGCGTGAGGCACTTGGCCTGACATTGCGCGCATTCCGTGCTGACAAGGGCGTCACCTTGCGTGAGCTCGCCGCTAGCGCACACGTGTCTCCGGGCTATCTCTCTGAGCTCGAGCGCGGCCGCAAGGAAGTCTCTTCTGAGATGCTTGCTGCTGTGTGCCATGCACTCGGCGCTTCAGTTTCTGACGTTCTCATTGAGGCGGCTGGCAACATGTCGCTGCCTACTGTGAACGAAGAGCTAGCCTCTACTGCGCCGGCAGCTTCTGAATTCTAGTCACACGGTGGGACCGCGCCATAAGGCGCAGGTTTGCCCGTGTGGCTTTCGCATGCCCACTGTGCTGTTTCGTGATTGAACTTTTACCCAATTCGCGCGGCACTGTGCGCATGACTTCGCTACCATTGTGGCTGTAGAATTCTAAGGTAGTTTTAAACTTAGTAAGCTTAGTAAATAGACAATCCGAATCTCGTAGATTTGAATGAAAGGCCTGGGACTATGGCTAACCCTTTTGTTAAGGCGTGGAAGTACTTAATGGCGCTGTTTGACTCCAAGATTGAGGAGAACGCAGACCCAAAGGTGCAGATCGAGCAGGCAATTCAGGATGCTCAGCGTCAGCACCAGGAATTGTCCCAGCAGGCTGCAGCAGTTATTGGTAACCAGCGTCAGCTGGAAATGCAGCTAAACCGCCGTCTCGGTGAGATTGAGAAGCTGCAGGGTAACACCCGTCAGGCGCTGGAGCTGGCAGATAAGGCTCGCTCTGACGGTGATGAGAGCAAGGCAGTTGAATACGAGAATGCTGCTGAGGCATTCGCGGCGCAGCTGGTTACCGCTGAGCAGTCAGTAGAGGACTCCAAGCGTCTGCACGACCAGGCTCTGCAGCAGGCAGACCAGGCTAAGAAAGCTGTGGAGCGCAACGCCGGCACCTTGCGCGAGAAGGTTGCAGAGCGTTCCAAGCTGCTGAGCCAGCTGGAGCAGGCCAAGATGCAGGAGAAGGTATCTGATTCCCTTTCCAGCATGAATGAGCTGACCAACACCTCTGGTCCTTCCCTGGACTCTGTACGCGACAAGATTGAGCGTCGCTACTCCAAGGCTCTGGGTCAGGCCGAGTTGGCTTCCAACTCTGTTGAAGGCCGCATGGCCGAGGTTCAGCAGGCTGGCATTCAGATGGCTGGTCACTCCCGCTTGGAGCAGATTCGTTCTGAGATGAACGCGGGCAAGGCTGTTGAGTCCGGTAGCTCCGCATCCAACAAGTCCATTGAGTCCGGTGCAAATGATTCTGCACCTTCTGCTTCCGATGATGCAGTCCAGGCTCGCCTGCGCGAGCTGCGCGGAGAGTAGTTACTCGACGTAGTCGAGAAGTGTTAGTAAAAGGAGCTGTCCTCCCAACTGGGAGAACAGCTCCTTTTGCTGTATTTAAGAGGTTGCCATCGTCTGCGCTCGAGCCGGAGCGGCTTTCTTTGGCTGCCGGCGAATCAGGTCGGGGAATGCGGCGTGCACACCTAAAGCGATGATGATGACGACGGTCATTTCAATGCTGGCCGCGGGGATGAAGGCCAGCTGCGCGGCAATTGCCTCAACCACACCCAGGCCGGAGCGCACCATCAAACCTAGCGCACCGAATACATACTGGGTGAACAATCCAGCAAATGCGGCGACGATGAATACGGCGACCATGCCAACCTTCTTGTGCGGCGCTCGGTAAGCAATGAGGCCGGCGATAGCAGGGGAGAACACGTAGCCGATGATGTAGCCCGCTGTAGGTCCGGCGAGTGCACGCAGCGTGGTGCCACCTCCCGCGAGGACGGGAAGGGCAAGGCCGATGGTGAGGAACAGCAGGCCAACGTAGAGCCCACGGCGTCCGCCGATGATAAGCCCGGTCAGAATCAGTGCAGAGTTTTGCACAACGATGGGCACACCAGCGGTGCCGACAGGGATGGCCACGAAGGCGAGGACGATGATCAACGTGGTAAAGACCGCGACATAAGCGAGGTCAGTGGCAACAGAATTCTTCTTCATGTAAGTCTTCCTTGAGTAGATATACGTTTGTCTAGCTAACTATGTCTTGGGTACGGCAAAGCCAACTGATTGTAGTATTTGTGCAAATTCCCCCGAACTTTCCCCGAAATTTCTCCCCCGGATTGCTCTTAGTCGCCGACGCCGCGGGCTCGCAGTGCTTCGCCGATGGAGCGGGCACGTCGAATGGAGCGAATCAGAACTGGGGTACCAAAAGCTGCGAAGGAAAAGCCGGCACCGCGGGCTTTGCGGGCATCTAAGACTTCACCGACGGTGGCAAACATCAACGGGATTAACCGGATGGTCAGCGACATTGCGAGAGTCACGGTATCGACCGGGAAACCGAAGTGCTCCAGTGGAGCAAGGGAGGTTTCAACCGATTCCATGATGTCATCGACCGTGGAGGTCAAAGTGAGCAAGAAAGCCACCAAGATGGCAGAGAAGATGGACAGAAACATCGACAATGCATAGTCCAAATCCCGTGCCCACCATTGGAAACTTGCGAGCGGCACCAAGATGATGAGCGGTGGCCACAACTGAGAGAAGGCCACGCGCGGAGGAATTTGCGCGAGAAAATACAACGATGCCGCAATCGCACACGCGATGAGACCGCGAACCGGAGTGGTGGACAAAATGGAGCTGGTGATGATGAAGACAAAGATGAACAGCAGCTTCCAGCTAGGCCGCATCCGGTGGATGATGGTGTCTTTATCAACATAGACAGCCAGGGGGATGTTCTTCGTCTTCATCACATCGCCCGCTGCTGCATCAAATCGGTATAGAAGCCAATGGTGTCCTGCGGTGCGCCGTCATAAGCAACAGCATGATTATCAATGCAGATGACGCGGTCGAAATCAGATAAGAATTCCAGATCGTGAGTAACAACAATGACTTGCTGCTCAAGCTCGGCAAACTCGCGGCGAATGCGATTGCGGTTGATTAAATCCAGCAAAGTGGTTGGCTCATCGGCCAGGATCAGGATGGGGTCAATGACCAGCACGGCTGCCATTGCCAGCATCTGCTTTTGGCCACCAGAAAGGGTGTGCGGTGAGTTGTCTGCGAGGTCTGTGAGTTTGAAGCGCTCCAGTGCGGCATCGACAAGCTCAATGCGTTGCTGCTTGGGTAACTTGAAACGGCGAAGGGAGAATGCCACGTCATCGCGCACATTAGGCATCACAATCTGATTTTCTGCATCAGAGAAGATAAACCCAATCTTCTTGCGCAGCTCCTTGCCATTTTCGGAGACGTCCAAGCCATCGACAGAAACCGAACCTGAAGTCGGCTCACCCAGGCCATTAATCAACCGAGTCATGGTGGACTTACCCGAGCCGTTGGCGCCGATGATGCCAATGCGGTGCTCGGTGAGATCCAAGTTGATGCCCTTAAGCACAGACGTCTCATCAAAAGAGACATCAACATTGCTGAACTTGATGTGCGGCACTACACGGTCTTTCGTTTCCGGGAAATGAGGTCAGGGAAGGCGGCATGGACGCCGAGGGCGATGATGATTGCTACAACAATCTTTGCACTATCTGGCAGAAGGAAGGGAACCTGCGCGGCAAAAGCTGGTCCCAATTCCAAGCCGGAACGAACCATAAGACCGAAAGCGCCGCATACGTACTGCACGGCGAGTGCTGCGAAAGCCGCGATGATAAGCGTGATAGCCATGCCAGCCTTCTTGCGTGGCGCACGGTAAGCAATCAGGCCAGCTACGGCAGGGGAGAGAACGTAGCCGATGATGTATCCGGCTGTAGGTCCTGCCAAGGCGCGCAGTGTGGTTCCGCCGCCGGCTAGGACCGGCAATGCAAGGCCCAACACTAGGAAAAGCAATCCGACGTAGAGACCACGGCGGCCGCCCAGGACGAGCCCGGCTAGAATGATGGCAGCATTTTGCATGACGATGGGCACGCCGGCGGCACCAACAGGGATAGATACGAACGCGAGGACAATGATGAGCGCGGTGAAGACCGCGACATATGCCAGGTCCGTGGCGAGGGAATTCTTCTTCATGGGAGATAACTGTAGAGCAAGGTTATTATTGCTGGCAAACCCATCTTTTGAACAGTGTTTAATCAGGCGTTTTGTCGCGCTGCGTTATGATAGTCCCCATGCGACTAACGGAGTTTGACCAATTATTGGAGGATGTTTTTGGATCCCCGCAGGGCAGATGGATCGCACATTCGCACGTGGTCTCTACTTTGGGCGGAACTCCGGATGATTTAATCGAACGCGGATACGATCCGGCGAAGGTGTGGAAAGAATTGTGCGACGACTTTTCGGTACCCGAAGATAAGCGCCTGGGTATAGATAGGCCTGGAAAATAGCCTTAAGACAAGCCTTGAACAATTTGGCAACAACACGCCCTATTCGAATATGCAATCGAATAGGGTTGCGTGTATTATTCGAACTGTCAGACGCGGATATTAGTCTAAACCGCGTAATGGGCTTCGGCGTGGGAACCTAACGCCAACCGGTTAAGTCTAGAAACTACAGTGGTCATTAAACTGTTTGACCAACATGAAGTGAATTTAAATTAAGGAAGACACATGGCTGCAAAGAAGAAGGCAACGGCAACCAAGCCTGGTGAAGACCGTAAGAAGGCATTAGATGCCGCAATGTCCATGATTGAAAAGGACTTCGGCAAGGGCGCCATCATGCGCCTGGGTGAGGACAACCGCCCGCCAATTCAGGCCATCTCTTCGGGCAACACCGCCATTGATATTGCCCTGGGTATCGGTGGTTTCCCTCGTGGCCGTGTGGTTGAGGTTTACGGCCCAGAGTCTTCCGGTAAGACCACCGTGGCGCTGCACGCTATTGCAGAAGCGCAAAAGAGCGGCGGTATTGCGGCGTTCATTGACGCTGAGCACGCGCTCGATCCGGAATATGCACGTCTGCTGGGCGTTGACACTGATAACCTGCTGGTTTCCCAGCCTGACACAGGTGAACAGGCGCTCGAGATTGCTGACATGTTGGTGCGCTCGGGCGCGATTGACATCATTGTCATTGACTCGGTTGCAGCTTTGACCCCGAAGGCTGAAATCGAAGGCGAAATGGGTGACTCGCACGTCGGTTTGCAGGCACGTTTGATGTCGCAGGCGCTGCGTAAGATGACCGGTGCTTTGTACAATTCGGGCACCACCGCCATTTTCATTAACCAGCTGCGTGAGAAGATTGGCGTTATGTTCGGCTCACCTGAAACCACCACCGGTGGTAAGGCGCTGAAGTTCTACGCATCTGTCCGTTGTGACATCCGCCGTATCCAGACCTTGAAGGACGGTCAGGACGCGATTGGTAACCGTACCCGCATCAAGATTGTGAAGAACAAGGTTTCTCCACCATTTAAGATTGCGGAGTTTGACATCATGTACGGCGAGGGAATCTCCCGTGAGTCCTCCATCATTGACCTTGGTGTTGAACACGGCTTTATCAAGAAGTCTGGTTCTTGGTTCACCTACGAAGGCGACCAGCTTGGCCAAGGTAAGGAAAAGGCTCGCATGTTCTTGAAGAACAACAAGGACTTGGCTGATGAGATTGAGAAGAAGATCTTTCAGAAGCTCGGTGTCGGTGAATATGCTCAGACCACCGGCGAAGAGACCCCAATGGACGTTCCTGGGGCAGAAGACCCATTGACTGATGATCCAGCGGGCTTCGTACCAAACGTCGATTTCGACGATGAGGACGAAGAGTAAAGCTTTAGAGCAGGAAGCTGATACGCGGTACTAAAGTCCCACACACCCGGGATGGATGTACCGCGTATTTTTCATTGAGTACTCGGTGATTTACCGGTGCAGGGGTTGAAAGGGTTTAAGAGCGATGGCGCAAGAACCTAGTCCAGAGAAATTGGCCAAGCTGCGACAGGCCTTGGAGGACTATGCCGAAGGCAATGTGGAAAATCATCTCATTGATCATGAGGCTGAGGAAGCAAAGGCAGATGTTCGTGCTCGTGCACTGCGGCTGTTGGATGAGCGTGCGCGTTCGCGGCACGAGCTCAAAGAGCGGCTGGTGAAACTGGAGTTCGCAGAACCGGTTATTGAAGACGTACTCGATGACCTCACGGGCGTCGGGCTCATCAATGATGAGCTCTTTGCTTCTGAATGGGTTCGCCAGCGCCATGCACGACGCGGCAAGTCTTCGCGTGCCCTTAATCAGGAACTGGTGCGCAAAGGCATATCTTCGTCTGTTCGCGCCCAGGCGCTGGAACAGATAGACCAGGAAGACGAAGAGGACATGGCCTGGAAGCTGGCAGTCAAGAAGGCCAAGTCCATCAAACATGTCCCTGAAGACCGCAGCGAGCATGACAAAGCCCTGCGCCGAATCGTGGGTGTACTCGCGCGCAGGGGCTTTAACGAAGGAATGTCCCTATCTCTTGCACGCCGCGCATTGGATGAGCGGTGTGAAGAGCTAGGGACATCCTAGGGGCTCGAAAAATTATTCCGAAGGGTTCCTAACTTGCTTGTAGTTAGGGTTGTGCCAGTCAACGTTGACATTGTCCTTGGTATCTAGACCCTGATCTGGTTCTTCTGGAACCTTGGCAATGATGTTCTTGCGGGCACGGCCAGCGCGTAGCTGACGCTCGATGCGCTGTGCCAGGGTGGTGAGACCCCAGTTGATGAGCACCATGATGATACCGACAATGACCAGCGATGCTAGGAAGTTCTGGTTGTAAGACGCAGACTGGATACCGGAACGAACAATTTCGATGTAGCCAATCTGGTAGCCCAGAGCGGAGTCCTTCAGAGCAATAACCATCTGCGCAATCAGTGCCGGCAACATCGCTGCAATAGCCTGCGGCAGCAGAACGCGGTACATGGTCAAGCGGTGTGACAAACCCAGCGCCTTAGCTGCTTCAGTCTGACCCTTTGGCAGAGAACGAATACCGGAACGCAGAATCTCTGCGATAACAGAACCGTTGTACAAGGTCAGTGCGAAGACAACCGCAGAGAACGCCAAGTGGCGGGATGGCACGACGTTGTAAACCGCGAACAGCTGGTAAGCGAAAATCATGAGCAGCAGCACCGGGATGGCGCGGAAAAACTCAACGATAACGCCGCAGATCCAGCGAACAAGACGGTTTTCAGACAGTCGACCCAGGCCCAAAACCACGCCGAACACACACGCCAGCAAAATGGATGCAAATGCTGAGAACAGGGTGCCGCGAAGACCCGGGAGCAGGTAGGTCGTCCAGGTTTGAGTATCGAGGAATGGTGTCCACAGACGACTTTCAAACTGGCCGTTGTTGTTCAGCGTCCATGCAACCCAGCCAATGATGGCCAAGAAGATGATGCCGGCAATCAATGAGTAGATGAGGTTATTGCGGCGGCCCTTTGGGCCGGGCGCGTCATAAAGGACTGTAGCGCGTACAGACATTACTTCTTCACCGCCATTCTCTCAGAGAGCTTGCCTAATCCCAGCCCCATTGGCAGGGTCAGGATAATGAAGCCGAGTGCGAAGATGAAGAAGATGATGAACAGCTGATTAGCGTGGTTCTCAATCGTGGACTTCATCAACAGCGAAGCCTCAGCAACACCAATGGTGGATGCAATCGTGGTGTTCTTCGTCAACGCGATAAGCGTGTTGCCCAGCGGCACGATGGCCGCGCGCACAGCTTGAGGGAAGACAATCTTTCGGAACATGTCACTAAAGCTCAAGCCCAAAGAACGTGCTGCTTCGGCTTGCCCGAAATCAACGGTGTTAATGCCGGAACGAAGTGATTCTGCAACAAAGGCCGAGGTGTACAAAATGAAGCCCACGATGGCCAAACGGAAGTTGTTGTCCGCCAGGAAGGTGCTTGATTCGCGACTTGCCAGTGCCATGCCCAGGTTTTGGTACAAACCAAAGGAGCAGAACAAGACGATGAGCGTCAGGGGAGTATTACGCACCACGGAAATGTAAAACGTGGAAATCGTGCGCAAAATTGACACGGGTGAGACCCTCATGGCGGTGAGGATGGTTCCGAAGATGAGAGAACCAATTGCTGACCAGAATGTCAGTTGAATGGTGAGCCAAAACGCAGGCCATAAGCCTGGTAATAGCTGATCCCACATGGCGTTCATAGTTCTCCTTGCATACTTATCAAACGCGAAATGTGTGGTGAGTGAGAATAGCCCCGGCTATGTGCTTCTCGCGGGGCTATTCAGTAACAGTTAAGCGTTTGAATTACTCATCCAAGAAGGAGAGGTCACCAGGGGTGCCCTGAGTAATTGCGTCGCCTTCGCCCAGGTTGTCAGAGACGAACTGGTCGTAGGAACCGTCATCGAACATTGCTTCCAGAGCGGTGTTGATTGCGTCGGTGCCCTCGGTGTCATCCTTTGTCAGGCCGATACCGTAGTACTCGTTGGTGAATGGCTCGCCGTCCTGCTCCAGTTCAACCACGCGGAAGTTGCCTGGGGACTGTGCGGAGTAGCCATTGAGGATGGTTGCGTCAGTGGTCATCGCGTCGACGTTGCCCTGGCGCAGTGCTTCAGTACAGCTGGAGTAGGTGTCGTATTCCTGCAGCTGGACGGAAGGAAGTGCTTCCTTAACCTTTTGAGCTGGGGTAGAGCCGGTAACGGAGCACAGGATCTTGCCTTCCAGGTCATCAAGGCCGTTGATTTCAGAGTTGGACTCCTGGACCAGCAACGCCTGGTGGGTCAGCAGGTATGGACCACCGAAGTTGACGGACTCAGAACGACCTGGGTTGATGGAGTAGGTCGCGGTAATGAGGTCGACCTCGCCGTTTTGGATGAGGGTCTCACGCTGTGCGGAAGGGGTTTCACGCCAGTCGATGGTTGGTTCCTCCCAGCCGTTTTCAGCCGCGATGGAGTTCACAACGTAGGTTGCAACATCAACGTCCAGACCGGTCATGGATCCGTCTGGCTCACGAAGACCCAGACCTGGCTGGTCGAATTTGGTGCCGAGGGTGACATTGCCGGACTCGATAGCGCCCAGCAGTCCGTCGGAGTCGCCGCCAGCGGAGTCGCCACAAGCTGCGAGAAGGCTGCCGGATACGGCAACGGTGCCGAGGATTGCTGCGATGCGAGTGATTGAACGGGACATGGTTTTCTCCTTAGATGAAATGTAGGGACGCAAATATAGGGGATTAGTGGGAAAGGATCTTGCCGAGGAAATCCTTGGCACGATCGGACTGTGGATTGTTGAAGAAAGACTCTGGATCCGTGTCTTCTACAATTTCTCCATCTGCCATGAACAGGATGCGGTCCGCAGCGCGGCGGGCGAAGCCCATCTCGTGCGTCACAACCACCATGGTCATGCCTTCTTTGGCCAGGGCCGTCATAACGTCCAAAACCTCATTGACCATTTCCGGGTCAAGTGCGGAAGTCGGCTCATCGAAAAGCATGATCTTTGGTGTCATTGCCAACGCGCGAGCGATAGCAACACGCTGCTGCTGACCACCTGAGAGCTGCGCTGGGTACTTGTTTGCCTGGTTGCCAATTCCGACGCGGTCAAGAAGCTGCATGGCGCGCTCTTCAGCGGCGGCCTTCTTCATCTTGCGGACCTTGATGGGGCCCAAGGTGACGTTGTCCAAAATGGTGAGGTGGGGGAAGAGGTTGAACTGCTGGAAAACCATTCCTACATCGGCGCGAAGCTTGGCCAGCTGGCCACCTTCTTCCGGGAGGACGGTGCCATCAATTTCGATGGTTCCTTCTTCAATTGTCTCAAGTCGATTGATGGTTCGGCAGAGCGTTGACTTACCTGAGCCCGATGGGCCAAGAACCACAACTACTTCGCCGTGCTTAACCTCAAGGTCAATATCCGTCAGTGCTTGGAAGTCATCAAAGAACTTCTGCACGCCGCTCATGCGAATCATCGGAGTGTCTGTCACTTCATTTTCTCCCTTCGCGTGTGTGTTGCAACATACCCAGAATGTTAGGCGGTGAAGTTTGCAAGCGTGTAAAAGTTGAAATAACAACTTGGTAACCTTTGCAGAAATTGCAAAGGTTTTGCGCGGAGGTCTATGTATTGGTGCAGGTTGTAGGGTGTGAAATTTATTTTCGCGAACAAAGCCAATCTGTAAAGTTGGCTAGTGAATAGGGATCAAATGACCCCCAATGTTGCCCCCGTCATACTCTGATCGATGTCCGCACGGACATATTTTTTGTCCATATCTTGATGGTTAGGCACTAATGCAACGGCCCACTACAATATTTAGACGTGGAAACCATGCGCGAAACCCCCAATGAAAACCCCGTGACCTCAAATGATGCCGCCGCCCCAGCGGCAGCATTGGCAGTTCGCACCTATGAAGTGCGGACCTTCGGCTGCCAGATGAACGTTCATGACTCTGAACGCATCTCTGGCTTATTGGAAGAAGCTGGCTATGTCGCGGCGCCAGAAGAGGCTGAACCAGATCTGGTCGTGTTCAATACTTGTGCTGTGCGTGAAAACGCTGACAAGCGTCTGTATGGCTCGCTCGGCGCATTGAAGAAGACCAAGGACAACCATCCCGGTATGCAGATTGCCGTGGGCGGTTGCTTGGCTCAAAAAGACAAAGACACTGTCATTTCCAACGCGCCTTGGGTGGATGCTGTATTCGGTACTCACAACATGGCGGCATTGCCAGCTTTGCTGGAACGTGCGCGCCACAATGAGGAAGCGCAAATTGAGATTGTTGATTCGCTGGAGGCATTTCCTTCGGTGCTGCCTGCCAAGCGCGAATCCGCCTATGCCGGCTGGGTATCCATCTCCGTGGGCTGCAACAACACTTGCACCTTCTGCATTGTTCCTTCACTGCGCGGCAAGGAAGAAGACCGCCGCCCAGGTGACATCCTCGCTGAGGTTCAAGCGCTGGTGGACCAAGGCGTTACGGAAGTGACCCTGCTGGGGCAGAACGTGAATTCTTATGGCGTGAACTTCGCTGACCCTGACATGCCGCGTGACAAGTTCGCCTTCTCCAAACTTCTGCGTGAAGTTGGTGCGATTGAAGGATTGGAGCGTTTGCGCTTTACCTCTCCACACCCAGCAGAGTTCACCTCCGATGTCATTGATGCAATGGCAGAGACCCCGGCGGTGTGCCCACAGCTACACATGCCTTTGCAGTCTGGTTCGGACAAGGTGCTCAAAGACATGCGCCGTTCTTACCGCACGAAGAAGTATATGGGCATTGTTGATGAAGTACGTGCGAAGATGCCGCATGCGGCAATCACCACCGATATCATCGTTGGCTTCCCAGGAGAGACTGAAGAAGATTTCCAGGGCACCATGGATATTGTTCGCCGTGCACGTTTTTCTGCTGCTTATACCTTCCAGTATTCGCCTCGCCCAGGTACTCCTGCTGCAACCATGGAAAATCAGGTTCCGAAGGAAGTCGTGCAGGACCGCTTTGAGCGCCTGATTGCTTTGCAGGATGAGATTGCAGCGACAGAGAATGCCACACTGGTGGGCACCGATGTAGAGCTTTTGGTGCAGGCCGATGGCCGCAAGAATGATAAGACTCACCGCCTCAGCGGGCGTGCACGTGATGGCCGCCTGGTGCACTTTGCGCCAGTTCAGGAAGGCAAGGACATAGCTTCGGAGATTCGCCCCGGCGATGTCGTGCACACGACTATTACTGATTCCGGGTCTTTCTTCCTCATCGCTGATGCTGGCGTTGCGTCCCATCGCCGAACCAAGGCTGGTGACATGTCTGCTTTGGGTCAGACCCCAACCACGCAACCGATTGGCGTGGGTTTGGGCTTGCCAAAGATTGGCAAGCCGGCGCAGGAGCCAGCACCCGTCAACGCGTGCGGTTTGTAGACCGACGAAACTTTTCTCATGAGCAAGCAAGAGTAAGCTAGGTAATTGTGTCTAAGCAGCAGTTAAATCCGATTCAGGCTGAGCGAAAGATTGCTCAAACCATGGACTTGAGAAATCAAGTCATTCCGCTCATTATCGCCGACGTGTTTTATGTAGCGTGGTTGCTTTTGCCGCAGGCGGCCGGCCTCCGCGGTTTTCAGATCATTACCTTTTCCGCCGCAGCGCGGGAGACCATGTCAATTGCTGAGTTCGTCTTTGCCATCCTCGCGACCTTGGGCGTGGGCATTTGCACGACTTTGGTCTTGATCACGCGCAAGGCAGTATTCGGGCTGGTCGGCTGGATGTTTGTCACCGTTGGCTTTGCCTATTCACTGTTTATGGTGTGGATGCGCGGTACGCGTGCTGATAGTGCGGAAATCGGCATGTGGTGCGGCATCATCGCGGTGGCTATCGCGACTGTCTCTTATTCGCTCGTGGCACTACGCCGCAGCCCAGAGCAGCTTGAAGCAGCGCAACGCGCCCGCGAAGCCGCGACGGAGCTGGATTCTGTGGGTCAAGCGCAGATGGATATCCGTAAGGAAGCTGCACCTGAAGTTAATCATTTGCTTGTCGATGACCGCCGGGCCCGCGCCGCTGAGCGTCACCAGGACATACAGAAATCTAGGAAACCACGTGAGCAGAAGCAGGACGCGGCAGAGGACTAATCTAGGGCGAGCTCCCAGGCTTCGGACTGGGAGATTCCTTCGGCGTTGAGCCCGCTGTAGATGCGGTTCATCGCCTCATCATCAACACCGATGGATGAATAAGTGCGTTCTACTTCCGGCCACTTATCGCGCAAGGATGTCAAGGCTAATAGCTTGAGTCTGCTCGCGTATTGTTGGCGTCGGCGCTCACGGTGGGTGACCGTCATGGTCCATTCGGCGACTTCCGGGTCAGATGCCGCATGCCGGCCAAGCTCGGTGAGAGCTACGACGGTGGACGAAGCTACATCGACAAGAGCGATGATCAACGTATGCGCGTTGCGTGAGCGCAGCCGGCCATGCGCTTCCTGGAGGCGCTGACGGTTCCACTGAATCGGCTCCACGCTCAAATCGCCGGTCAGCGAGTCTTCAGAAGCCACGCTAAGCAGCGCAATGACATCATCGATGTACTCATCCGGGATGTCATAATCCGGCCAGACATGTGTGCTGAGGCCAGCTGGCACCAGCGCAGTGGCGGGCTGTTCAGGAACTGGAACTACAATCTGGCGTTCGGCGTGCTTAATGCTAAAGCCTGCCTGGCGGTAAAAGGCCGTGAACGGATCGGCATCGGCGGTGGTGTCGTCCGAATGCAGCGAACCCGTTTGCAGTGTCGTACGCCCCAACTTTCGGGAGATATCCAGGCCGTGTTTTACCAACGTCGCAGCAATGTGCTGAGCATTTTCGTCCATTTCTTCACCAGGTAAGGGAAGGAAATTTACGTCCAGGACAAAATCTACGTCTGCCGTATTCTTTTCCTCCAGGAGAGGGATACTGACGTGGATAAACCCCACATAGTCATAGTCGGGGCACACACCAGTGGAAGGAATTTGTGGCAGGCCAAGAGCTGAGACTTCTCCCAGCGGTGGCTTTCCTTGGACTAGGGCGAAGATATAGGTCAGTGATTCATTGGAGCCGCGAAGGCGGTGAACCACGCGTTCAGGGGAGGCGGAGGCAGCTGGGTCACCCGTTGCTTCCTGGGCATAAAGATTAGCCATGAACACAAAGGTGCGAATGGCGTCGGAGGGCTCAGGAACAAATCCCTCCGACCGTGCCGCCGACGCCGGTGAGGTATTGACCGGGCCGGTGGCGGTGGTGGAGGGAAATGAAGGTGGCGCAAACTGCACGAGGTGCAGATTATCCACAGTGATTAGTTTTCTACAGCGGCTTCAGCGGTCTTTGCCCACTCAGCCCACTGCGCAGCTTGGGCGCGCAGTTCTTCTGCTTTCTTGGTCTTGCCCTTCGCCTCAGCGGCTTCAGCCTGGGCGGTAAACTCATCAACCTTGACCTTGAACTGGTTTACGCGTGCCTGGACCTCAGGGTCGGTGCGGCGCCAGTTGGATTCTTCGGCATCAGAGACGCGCTTTTCCAAGGCACCAATCTTGTCCTCGTACTCACGGACCTGATCGCGTGGAACAAACCCAACCTCTTCCCACTTATCCTGCAGCTCGCGCAGCTTGGCCTTGGCGCCTTCGACGTTCTTTGCAGGATCAATAAGGGCGTCATATTCAGCGATGAGTTCGTCTTTTGCCTTCGCATTAGCGGCGAATTCTTGGTCGCGTTCATTATTGACGGCATCGCGCGCTGCGAAGAAGTGATCCTGGGCGCCGCGGAATGCTGCCCACAGCTTGTCATCTACTTCGCGTGGTGCGCGGCCGGCTGCCTTCCACTCCGTCATCAAATCACGGTAGGCGCGAGCGGTCTCACCCCAGTCGGTGGAGGTCTTGAGAGCTTCAGCGCGCTCAACCAACTCTTCTTTCTTCTTGCGTGCAGCAGCACGTCCACGGTCGAGCTCCGCGAAGTGCGCGCCGCGGCGGCGGTTGAAAGCGTCACGTGCGCGGGAGTAGCGCTTCCACAATCCATCATCGGTCTTGCGGTCAATGCCCTTAATTTGCTTCCACTCGTTGAGGATCTCGCGGATGCGGTCACCGGCAGACTTCCAGTCAGTGGAGTTCTCCGCCAATTCCTCGGCTTCAGCAGCAAGGACTTCCTTAGCGGCAATAGCTTCTTCGCGGCGGCGCGCCTTGTCTGCTGCAGCTTGCTCACCAGCTTTGATGGAGTGCTCCTGGATGGCATCCAGACGGGTTTCCAGGGCCGCCAAGTCACCGACAACAGCGGCGGTAGGAACGGTTGCCTTCAGCTCGGCAGCAGTCTTCTTGATAGCTTCAGCTTCATCAGGATGCGCTTTCAGGCGTGCTTCCAGCAGCTCAACCTCAGTTGCCAAGTCGTCATAGCGGGCACCAAAGTGCGCCAAGCCCTCTTCCGGAGTGCCAGCCTGCCAGCTTCCAACTTCGCGCTCACCGGTGGCGGTGGTGACAAAGACAGTGCCATTGTCATCAATGCGGCCCCACTTGGCTGGGTCGGATTGTGGAGGTTTATTCATCACAACCACTGGCTGCGCCTGTGCTGGCTGTGGCTTCGCACCTGGGCGAGGGCCTGGCTTCGGCATGTTGGCAGGGGATGGGGTAGAAGTTGCCATGAGATAAACTCCGTCCTTACTTTTAAGGGCTGTGCCGCGCGACACGGCTGCCTAGAAATTAAATAACGAACGCTCCACAATATGCGAGACGAACGTGTCTTGTTACACAATACCGGTATAGGTGCGGTGATGTCAGGGTTAATGACACTAATTCCACCTACGGGCATAGGATGGGAGGCACAATGAACAATGTTGTCTTTCTTCCCGGTTCGCCCGCTCTCATTCCCGAGCTTTCACCCAGTGATGATGCCTCCCGCAGGTTGCTGAGCAGCGCGGTTGAAGTGATATCTCATGCTACAACGCCATCAGATCGCCCCATCCATGTGGTCAGCTCCCAGGATAAGCGCTGGTACACCGCGTACAAGGGCTCGTTTCGGGCATGGGGTGCGCCGCAGGTGGACGTCGAGGATGGACATTATCTGGGTGAGCTTGTTGCCCGTTATGTGCTCAGCCAAGCGAATATTTCTCAGTCTGCGGTGACAGAGACTCGGGCGCATATTGGTGAATTGAATTCTGAAGCGCTCACCATCATCGTCGTCGATGGCAGCGCGGGTTTGACCACGCGTGCACCGTTGGCGCTGTTGGATTCAGCCGAAGAGATTAACCAGTGGTGCCAAGAGGTTTTGCGCGGCAACAATGCACAAGAGGGCACAGAAGAGGTTAGTGAGCACAAGCTTGTCGATGCTGGGGTGCTTGAGCCACGGCTATGGCAGGAATTGGCCAGAATGCAGCCGCGCAATGCAGAGCTTATCGATGCCGATGTGACGCTTGGCGTCGGTCGTTACATCGCAGTCTGGGAGGTGTAGATAGTGGAAGCGAATGAAGTGCCCCAGCAATTGCGGCCCATCGTGGTTGTGGGGCCAACCGCATCAGGTAAATCAGCCCTGTCTTTGGAACTGGCTCATCATTTTGGGGGCGAAGTAGTTAATTGTGACTCCATGCAGCTTTATCGCGGCATGGACATCGGAACAGCAAAGCTCAAGCCGGAAGAGCGTGAAGGTATCCCGCACCACCAGCTTGATGTCTGGGACATTACGGATACGGCTTCCGTCGCGCGCTATCAAGAAGATGCGGTGCGTGATGCTGAAGAGATCATGTCGCGTGGAAAGCGCCCGATCATCGTTGGCGGCTCCATGCTGTATGTGCAGTCTTTGGTTGACGCGTGGGCCTTTCCACCCACCGACCCTGCGGTGCGTGCGAAATATGAAGCACAATTGCACGAAGTCGGTGTGGATGAGATGCATGCCAGGCTGGCCCACGTTGATCCGCAAGCAGCTTCGATTATTGAAGATAAGGATCCACGGCGAACAGTGCGCGCTCTGGAAGTCATTGAGCTCACCGGCAAGCCTTTTCAGGCCAGTCAGCCGCCAAAAGATGCGCCGCCTCGGTGGAATGCCCAGCTTTTAGGACTAGAAACCAATCCGGAGTGGTTGAATCCGCGCATTGAGCTTCGAACCAATCTGATGTTTGAACAAGGATTGGTCAAAGAAGTCGAAAGGCTCATTGAAAAAGGCTTGGTGCGGGATTCAACGGCGGGGCGTGCGATTGGTTATGCCCAGGTCTTCCAGGCCATGGAAGGTGAGTTGAGCTGGGAAGAGGCAGTCGAGCGAACTGTCATCGGCACGCGGCGCTATGTGCGCCGTCAACGCTCGTGGTTCCACCGCGACAAGCGTATTACCTGGCTTGATGCCACAGCGCCGACCTTGCCGCAGGCGCTTGACGCGCTGCACTAGTATGAAAGTCATGTCTATTATTTCCACCGCAACACTTCCGTTCGCAAAAGGTCATGGCACGGAGAATGACTTCATTATTGTCAATGATCCGCAAGGTGAGTTGACACTCGACGCCGATCGCGTTGCCGCGTTGTGTGACCGTCGAGCGGGGATTGGTGCTGATGGACTGCTGCGCGTTATTCGCGCACAAGCCTTGGTGGATAATGGCGAAATTGATGAGCTTGCCGAGGGCATTACTGGTGATGACTGGTTTATGGACTACCGCAACGCTGACGGCTCAATTGCAGAGATGTGTGGAAATGGCACCCGCGTATTCGCCCACTGGGTAGTGGTGCAAGGCTTGGTGCGTTTCCCATCAGATGCTTCAGATGACAGCGAAGTTTCATTCACCGTTGGTACTCGTGCCGGCGCAAAGCCAGTCACCGTGCATTCTTTCAACTCCCGCCGAGCTGAGGTCAGCGTAGAAATGGGAGCGCCCGAAGTCATGGGGCTATCCACCGCGAACATGGCAGGTCAGCCCTATGCCGGCCTCGGCGTAGATATGGGTAACCCGCATCTCGCCGCAACCATTCCAGGACTATCTCCTGAGACTTTGGCAGAACTTATTCTTGAACAGCCAGAGTTCGATTCGGAATTCTTCCCTCACGGCCTCAACCTCGAGGTGGTTACTCCGCTGAAAGACGGCGAGGTGCACATGCGCGTCTTCGAACGCGGTGTGGGGGAGACTCGCTCTTGCGGAACCGGAACGGTCGCAGCCGCTGTATCGGCGCTTGCCGATGCCGGTGCGGTCACAGGCTCCGTGAAAGTCAACGTCCCTGGCGGACAGGTGCTTGTTGATGTTCGTGAAGATGGTTCCACTCTGCGTGGCCCATCTGAAATTGTGGCAACTGGCCTAGCTGCAATCTAAGCGTCGCCCTCGATATCGCGGCGGTAGTTCGGTCCCAGCGCAAGTGCTGCGCGGCGAGCTACCAGCCACGACTCTTTCAGTTCCAGCGCGCGCTGATCGGTGATCTTGAGCAATTGCTCAAACTCGCTGGTTTCCATATTGGTTTTTACCAAACGGGCATCCAAGCGGCGCAAATAGCGCTTCGCGGTGGAGAGCTGATAGTGGAATTGCTCCACAGCTGGGTCTTCACACTCAGTGTCCATTAAAGCGGGGCGGTGAAGCGTACGGTCCGCAATCGCAGCAGTATCTACTGAGTGGGCAAAGTGCTCATATTCATCAACGACGTCCTGGATATCATCCGCGGAGAGAGAAATTGATGAACGCAGAGTCTTTTGTTCTGAAGCATCCGGGCGCGAATACAGCATAAACAGCGCGATCGGAAGAATGATCAGGCAAATAATTACACCGGGGAGGCGGAGTACACTGAGCACGACGAAAGCCGCGACCACAATGGCAATGCTGCCAAATATGGTGCGTTGACGTGATGTAAATCCGCTCGGTCCCCACTGCATGATTAGTGACCGCCGCAACCGCCTGAGCCACAGGAGCATCCGCCGCCTGAGCCACAGCCAGACATTGGGGTCAGAACACTTGCTGTCATCAAAGCGGTTCCAGCCAGGACAGTATCCTTAGCTGGCAATTCACCAAATGATTCTGGCAGGCACAGATCGAAGGGGAATGCGCCGTCAAGAACAACGTGCATGAACTTCTTGCCGCTGAGCTGGTTGTGACGCCAGGAAGATTCCAAAACACGTGCCGCGAAGCGAGCGCCTGGGGTTGGGGCTGCGCCACCGTTGCCGGAGTTAATAACTTCCGCGCCATCGGATTCAAACAGTGCCGGGTACATGCCCTCTGCTGATTCGAAGGCTTCCGCTGAGTCATAGGACTGTACCGACAGGCCCATAGCGGTGATGCCAACCTGCTGCCACTGCTGTTCTTCAACCTCAGCAAGAAGCGGGCCCTGCGCCAGGTTCGCAGTAATCTCTGCAATAGTGTCACCGGTTGGGGTGATGATGTTCATGTAGCTCAACACATCATTAACCATGGAGACGTGGGCAAATGCTTGGGTAATGCCTTCGAAACCGATGAAAGTAGAGAATGGCTCCACAGCAAGAATATTGAGCTGTGCGCCGGAGGCATCTGCAAATTGGATCAACTGTCCGCCACGAACTTCACCAGTCACGGTGAGCTGATTGGTGGCGATGGCTGCTTCCACAACGTCTTGCCAGTGCTCAAAATTGAAACCGAGCGCGAGCATCTCTGAGTGGGTCTGGGCGGTAGTCATGACTTTGATTCTAGTCCCAAATGTGCGTTATCGAAAATGTATTGGTGTCATTTACCTGTGACTTCTAGCCAAAGGCCGGTCATTCGTGCGATACTGGGGAGACAATGACAGATTTTTCTAACCGATTTAATAGTGAAAAAGAGCGTGACGAGCTGTTGGCACGTGCTTTTTCAGAAAACACCCCGCAGCCCCGTTCAGGTGAGCGCGATGATGAAGATTTAACCCTGGGTGAACTAGAACTCGCGGAGCGCAATGCTTTTAGGCGAGTGACACGTGATACCGAAATTCGAGCTGAGGACACCACCGACGGCTATGAGGTGGAGTACCGAAAGCTCCGCCTTGAACAAGTTGTCCTCGTTGGTGTGTGGACCGAAGGCACGGCAGCAGAAGTGGAAGCCACAATGTCTGAGCTTGCAGCCTTGACGGAGACTGCCGGCGCAGAGATTGTGCAGATGCTGTATCAAAAGCGCGATCGTCCGGATCCCGGCACGTTTATTGGCTCCGGCAAGGTCAAAGAACTCAAGCAGATCATTGAGTCCACCGGCGCTGATACGGTCGTGTGCGATGGTGAGCTCAACCCTGGTCAGCTGTCCGCTTTGGAGCGCGAGCTCAACACCAAGGTGATTGACCGCACCATGCTGATTTTGGATATCTTCGCCCAGCACGCGAAGTCCAAAGAAGGTAAGGCGCAGGTTTCTCTGGCACAGCTGGAATACCTCTACACCCACACTCGTGGTTGGGGTGGTAACCTATCCCGTCAGGGCGGCGGCCGCGCTGGATCCAACGGTGGCGTGGGTCTGCGTGGTCCTGGTGAAACCAAGATTGAGTCTGACCGTCGCCGAATCCGTACGGAAATGTCGCGTCTGCGCAAAGAACTCAAAGGTATGCAGACCGCACGAGACGTTAAGCGTGCGAACCGTCAGCGCTCCACCGTGCCGCAGATCGCTATTGCTGGCTACACCAACGCTGGCAAGTCTTCGCTCATTAACGCTTTGACCGGTGCTGGTGTCTTGGTGGAGGATGCGCTCTTTGCCACCTTGGATCCCACCACGCGTAAAGCAGAGCTTGGAGATGGCCGCCATGTGGTTCTCACGGACACCGTCGGGTTCGTCCGCCACCTGCCAACTCAGTTGGTTGAAGCATTCAAGTCCACCCTGGAAGAAGTTTTCAACGCTGATTTGATGCTGCATGTGGTTGATGGTGCGGATCCTTTCCCGCTGAAGCAGATTGACGCTGTTAACAAGGTCATCTATGACATTGCGAAGGAGACCGGGGAGACCCCGCCACCAGAAATCATTGTCATCAACAAGATTGACGCTGCTGATGAACTTGCACTAGCGGAGATTCGCCACGTTCTCGACCGTGACAATGTTGTATATGTTTCGGCATTTACCGGCGAAGGCATCAGTGAGCTGACCACGCGCATTGAACTGTTTTTGAACTCGCTGGATTCTCACGTGCACCTTCTGGTGCCGTTTACCCGTGGTGATGTCATCGCCCGTGTGCATGACTTGGGCACGGTCTTGGATGAGTCTTACGTTGAAGAGGGCACCTTCGTTGATGTTCGCCTGCCGGCGCAGCTTGCTGGTGAGCTTGAAGAGTTCATCATTGGCGAAGACGAGGCGAAGAAGCTCATGAACAAAGATTCTTCTGCCACAGACTCTGACCGCAGCGCTTCCTAGGATGCACTTTTTCTTCTGAAGTATTCCCACACCTGCAGAAATTAGTTTGGCAATTGGTTAGGTGAATTGCTGGGGATAGACAATAATAGTGTTTCGTGAGTTCATTAATTGGCTGGAAGCTGCACGGAAACGGTAAGAAGATTCAACCAGGGGCGGTAGTGGCCCCTGAGGAGCGCCTGAATTGGCCGCGGACCATCGGCATTGGCATGCAGCATGTTGTAGCCATGTTCGGTGCAACGCTGCTGGTTCCAACGTTGACCGGATTCCCAGTCAACACCACGCTGTTGTTCTCCGGTGTCGGCACGATCTTGTTCTTGCTGATTACCCGCAACCGCCTCCCGTCCTACCTCGGCTCTTCATTCGCCTTCATTGCGCCGCTCGCTGCTTCCCAGCAGTACGGTATCGGCGCACAGGCAGGTTCCATCCTTGTCACCGGTGTCTGCCTCATGGCCATCGGCTTCATCGTGAAAATGGCTGGCCGCGAGGTAGTGGACGCGGTTATGCCGCCGGCTGTCACCGGTGCCATTGTGGCGTTGATCGGTCTTAACCTGGCGCCAACGGCAGCATCAAACTTCCAGACCCAGCCAGCGGTTGCAACCGTCACCTTGCTGGCCATCGCCCTGTGCACCATCGGTGGACGCGGAATGGTCTCACGACTCGGCATTCTCATCGGTGTCATCATCGGCTGGATTTTTGCCGCTGTGACCGGAAATCTGAGCGAGGGCGCCGCGGAATCCATCGCTGAGGCGGCGTGGATTGGTCTGCCACAGTTTCATGCCCCGGAGTTCAACTTCTCCGCGATTGCAGTCGCCTTGCCAGTACTCGTTGTTCTCGTCGCTGAGAATGTCGGCCACGTGAAGGCTGTCAGTGAGATGACCAAGCGTGACTTGGATGATCTCGCTGGTGACGCGTTGATTGCAGATGGACTTGCCACCGGGCTAGCGGGTGGCTTCGGCGGCTCAGCAACCACAACTTACGCGGAAAACATTGGAGTTATGGCGGCAACCCGCGTGTATTCCACCGCCGCCTATTGGGTCGCTGCTTTCACCGCGATTGCACTCGCGTTCATTCCAAAATTCGGCGCACTGATTTTCACCATCCCAACCGGTGTGCTTGGTGGAGCTACCCTGGTGCTTTACGGCCTAATCGGCATGTTGGGCATCCGCATCTGGATGGATAACAAGGTCAACTTCAACAATCCAGTCAACCTCACTTGTGCTGCGGTTGCGCTTGTCGCAGGTATCGGCAACCTAACGCTGACTGTCTTCGGCATCTCACTTGAAGGCATTGCTTGGGGTTCTGTCGGCATCATCGTCGCCTACCCAATTTTGAAGAAGCTGTATGAAACCCTTGGTGAGGGCCAGAACGCAAAGTACTAACAGCAAACGGTGGTAGTCTGTGCCCTACATCACCAATAAATGGAGTTCTGGCAGAAAAACTCTCGTCAGGAATTCAGAGTAGGAATCAGCACATGCAATTCGAAATGACCACCGTTCCAGCTCACCATATTCTTTCAATCCGCGATACCGTCCCGCTGGACAGCATCCCGACTTTCCTCAAGCCCTCATACGAACGCATCGAAGCACTCGTGAGCAAGGCTGGCATCGAGGAAGAGGCGTGCCGCGCGTATACCTATTCAATGTCTCCCAATGAGATTGATATTGCCGCGGCCTATGTCATCGCTGAGGACGACCTCGACGTCATCCACGCAGCAGTAGAAGAAGCCAACAACAATGACTCCAATGGTGCGTTCGGCGGCTTGGAGCTCATCGAATTCGATGAGCGCAATGCAGCGATGACCGTGCACCACGGCAGCTACAACAAACTTGCAGATTCGTGGTCCGCCTTCGCCCAAGAACTTGCGACTGAAGGTGTTAAGGTTTCCGAGCCGACCTTTGAAGACTATGTCGACAGGGGAGATGGCAGCAGCACAGCTGAAGCTGTGACCAACTTGTACTGGTATTTGTCGCACTAGCAAGCATGCGCAGGCAAAAGCAGAGGGTCTGAGTACTTCCCACTGGAAGTTTCTCAGACCCTCTGCTTTGTATTGCGAGGTCTTGGGTGGCGCTTAGGCGTCGAGGTCCTGCTCAATGAGACCGGCAATCTTCTCAACGGCTTCAGCGTTGTCAGAGGTGACGGTGACTTCGTCACCTTGCTCGGCACCCAATGCCATGATCATCAAAGAAGATGCGGCATCGGTTTCATCGTCGTCTTCTTCGCCCACGAGAGCCAGGAAGATGTCCTCATCGTACTCTGCTGCAGCATCCGCGATGACGGAAGCTGGACGTGCGTGCAGGCCTACGGAGGAGCCGACTTTTACTGTCTTAGAAGCCATGATTAGTAAATCCTTTCCAGAATTAAAATTTCTCACACCAGTTTAAAGACGAATCCGAAACTTTGCCACGAATGGCCTAGGAATGGCCCAGATTGATTCTAAGTCGCGGCAAGGCCACGGATTTTGTCCAGGAATTAGGAAGCTGCGGCAGCGGCCTTTTCCTTCTCATTCTTAGCTGCTGCTTCCTGAATGGTCTTGTTAGGCCAGAACTGCTTCAAGGCGATAACTAGTACGGTTGCCACGAGCGTGCCGCCCAAGATTGCGGCGATGTAGCCCCAAATTGGATCGATAGCGAACAACACGAAGATGCCGCCGTGTGGTGCGCGGGAGCCTACGCCGAGCGCCATGATGATTGCGCCGGTCGTTGCGCCACCAGCCATCATCGCTGGAATGACGCGGAATGGGTCGGCGGCAGCGAATGGAATTGCGCCTTCAGACACGAATGCCAGCCCCATGAGCCAGGAAGACTTGCCGTTTTCCTGCTCAGCTGGGGTGAACAGATTCTTGCGCACAAAGGTTGCGATGGACAGTGCGATTGGTGGAACCATGCCGGAAGCCATAACCGCAGCCATGATCTGCAGGGAAGCCTGGTCACCTGTGGACAGACCCGCGGTGCCGAAGAGGTACGCCGCCTTGTTGATTGGTCCGCCAAGGTCGGAACACATCATCAAACCAAGCACGATGCCCAACAGGATTGCAGAGGAGCCAGACATTCCGCCCAGCATGTTCTGCAGGCCGGTCATCAGTGCGGCTAGCGGTGCGCCCAGAACGAAGTACATGGCAAGGCCGACCACCAGGGTGGTCAGTAGTGGAATCAACATGACTGGCATCAGAGAAACCATCCAACGTGGAACCTTCCAGGAGCCGATCCACATTGCGATGAGGCCTGCCAGCAGACCAGTAACCAGACCACCGATGAAGCCAGCGCCAACAACAACAGCGATAGCGCCACCAGCGAAACCAGGGGCAATACCTGGGCGGCCAGCAAGAGCGTAGGAAATGTAGCCAGACAGTGCGGAGACAATGAAGCCCATCGCTGCTTGGCCAGTAGCGAAGAGAACAGCACCGATGTAGAGCAGCATGCCAGAACGTTCAAAAGTCATGGTCGCGCCATCAACTTCAACGTCATGACCCGGCAGGTTGGTCAGAGAATACTCCGTGGTGATTGCCTGCCAGCCATTGGCCATATCGGCGCCGCCGAAGAGGAAGCCCAGAGCCAGCAGCAGACCACCGGCAGCAACGAAAGGCACCATGTAAGACACACCGGTCATAATGGCCTGCTGGATGCGCTTGCCCCAGCTCAGTTGGCCGCCGGCTTCTTCGCTGCTTGACGATGCCGCCGCACCAGAACCCGCGACCTTACGGGCATTCGGATTCTTTGCAGCCGCGACAGCCTCATTGAGCATCGCATCAGGTTCATTGATGGCGCGTTTTACGCCGGATTCAATGACCGGTTTGCCCGCGAAGCGTTCACGGTCGCGTACCCCGACATCTGTAGCAAAAATGACCGCATCGGCAGCATCAATGACAGACTGCGCCACGGGAGTGTTGTTGGAAGACCCTTGAGTTTCGACCGTCAGATTTACATCGTCGCGGCCTTCAGCGGTCTGCGTCAAAGCATCGGCGGCCATGTACGTGTGCGCAATGCCGGTGGGGCAGGCGGTAACCGCAACAACATTCAAGGTTGAGCGCGTGTCCGTGGATGCTGCGGTGGTTGCAGCGGTGCCCGCTGCTGCGTTGCCAGCCGCGGCGCTTGCAGACTCAGCTGCAGGTGTGGCTTGTGCCTTTGGCTTCTTCTCTGCGTTGATAACCTCGAGGACCAGGGAGACAATCTCTTCTTTGCTGGTTGCGGTGCGAAGCGCTTCTAAGAAATCCTTGCGAACCAGCGCGCGAGCCAGCTTGGACAAAATCTTCAGGTGTTCCTTGCCGCCGCCAGCTGGCGCAGCAATGAGGAAAACCAACTGGGCATCGCCGTCAGGGCCAGAGAAGTCCACTGGATTGGACAGGCGAGCGAAAGCCAAGGTGGGTTCGCTGACTGCTTCAGAACGGCAATGGGGGATTGCAACTTGGCCGGGCACGCCAGTGCCAGCCTGAGATTCACGCTCGATTGCAGGCTGTGCCAAGCCCTCGATGTCGTTGGCACGCCCTGCGCCATGCACGAGCGTAGCGAGCTGGGTAATGACGGAATCAACGGACGAGCCAAAGTCAGCGTCTAACGCGACTAAGTCCGTAGAAATGAGATCGGATGCCATGAGAGGTCTCTCCTTGATTTATAAGGGAAGGAATATGAAACTAATTCAGTTCACTGACTTCGGTCTGTTCCAGATTCAGCATATCCGGAGTCGGAATAGTTGTACCCGGCAATGAGGTTGCGGCGGAACCATACGCCACGGATTGTTGTAGAGATTCACCCAAGCTCTTGCCAGCCGCCTGGGCCAACAAGAATCCAGCAAGTGAGCTATCGCCCGCGCCAACGGTGGAGACCACTTCGATGGGTGGCGGACTAGCCAACCACGCACCCGACTCAGTAACCAACAATGCACCCGCAGCGCCTAGCGTCACCAGAACATAGGCAACACCCTGAGCATTGACCTTGCGCGCTGCAGCAATCACACCAGAAAAGTCACCTTGTTCGGCAGCTTCTTCCAGTGCAAGACCGTCCTCACCGACTAGCTGACCCAACTCCAAGCCATTTGGCTTGATCAAATCAGGTGCCGCGGTAGAGAGATTCTTTGCAATCTCTTCCATCGGCTTGTCGGAAGTGTCCAAAGCAATTCGGACATTCGGTGCTGATTCACGCAGAGCCTTGATGGCGGTGACGTAGAAATCAGAAGGCACGCCATTCGGCAAGGAACCGGCCATAACCACCCACGAGGCATCGGCAGCCGCGGCGGAGGTGGCGTCAATCAGCAGTTGCTGTGCCTTCTCATCCACCAATGGACCTTTTCCATTGAGTTTGGTTGTGCGCCCGGATTGTTCCGTAACGGTGGTGTTGGTGCGGATGGGTTCACCAATCGCGACAGTGTTGATCTCAACGTTGATGTCGCGAACCAAAGGGACAAAAGGATCATTGTCTGCAGCTGGAAAAACTGCGATGTTGGGCTGGTTTGCCAGCGTCACTGCGTGGGCCACATTGATGCCCTTGCCGCCGGCAACATGTGTCATACTATGGGCCCGGTGCACAGTGCCGGGTTCAAGGGCAGAATCCAACGCGATAGTGGCATCGATACTTGGATTCGGAGTTAGAGTCACAATCATTTGGTGCGGGGTTCTCCAAAAATTAGCTATATTGGGACAAAGCCCGAGTAAATGGCGATTACTTGGGAAATTGCATGGATAAATACTCGGCAATGTTGATTGTTGCCCGAATATGTCCGATTGTCAATGATATTCTGTGGCTAATCTGTGGAATATTGTTTCCCAAACCCATTTACAACTTCACACCTCAAATCCGCATCACTGTTTCGCATGGCGCAGGCATAAAGCGCAGCGCACAGCATGCAAGAAAGACAAGGGAGAAGAACACACCATGTCAAAGTCCATCAACGGTACTGGCGTCGTTGCAGGCGTCGCTTATGCTCCAGCCGTTTGGGTGCGTCCGCGTCCAGAACTTCCGCAACCAGGTCAATCCATCGCGGAAGATGCACGTGACGCCGAATTTGAACGTTTCCAGCAAGCAGCAGAAGTGGTGTCCACACGTCTGAATGACCGCGCCGCACAAGCAGAAGGTCATGCACAAGAAGTTCTCAACGTGACCGCCGGAATGGTCAAGGACCGGGGATGGCAAAAGGCCGTCAAGAAGAATATCTTCGGTGGGCACAATGCTGAGTATGCGGTCGTCGGTGCGACAGATAAGTTCGTCGCCATGTTTGAGGCCGCTGGTGGCGTCATGGCAGAACGCACGACCGACCTGCGCGATGTGCGCGATCGCGTCATCGCTGAGTTGCGGGGTGAAGAAGAACCGGGCCTTCCTCACATCGAGGGCGAGGCAATTTTGCTTGCCGATGATTTGGCGCCGGCCGACACAGCCACCCTTGATACTTCACACGTTAAGGCCTTGGTGACTGAGCTTGGTGGCCCAACTAGCCACACCGCGATTATTGCCCGCCAGCTGGATATCCCTTGTATCGTCGCCGTGGGCAAGTCTCTTCGAGACATTGAAGCGTCGGCAGTGCTGTTTATTGATGGTGCTTTGGGCGCCGTGAGCACCGATGCTGATGAGAACGAAGCTCGTCAGGCCGTCGATGAATACAAAGAGCGCGCTGAGAAAGTTGCGCAGTGGACCGGCCCCGCGCAGACCAAAGACGGCCACTCCATTCAGGTTCTTGCCAATGTTGCCGATGGCAATGCAGCGCGCCTTGCGGCCCAGTCACAGGCAGAAGGCGTTGGCCTGTACCGCACCGAACTGTCATTCCTCTCTGCTAGCTCCGAACCTTCAGTTGATGAGCAAGCCAAGATCTATAGAAAGGTGTTCCAGGCATTCCCTGACTCCAAGGTCGTTGTCCGAACCTTGGATGCGGGCTCTGATAAGCCAATTTCTTATGCAACCTTGAGCGAAGAAGAAAACCCAGCCCTGGGTGTTCGTGGTCTGCGTATTGCGCGGGATAACGAGTCTTTGCTGACTCGCCAGCTCGACGCCATTGCCCGGGCCGCAGCAGAGCGTAATGAAGGCGCTCAAACCTGGGTCATGGCACCCATGGTGGCTACCTCGACTGAGGCAAAGTGGTTTGCTGAGCTGTGCCGTGAGCGCGGCCTAGTCCCGGGCGCAATGGTGGAAGTTCCGGCCGCTGCTTTGATGGCCGATACCATCATGCCGCACTTGGACTTCGTCTCCATTGGCACCAACGACCTCACCCAGTACACGATGGCGGCAGACCGTTTGTCCCCGCAGCTGGCATACCTGACTGACCCTTGGCAGCCTGCAGTTCTGCGCTTGATTCAGCACACCTGCATTGGCGGCGTCGACAACAACGTCCCCGTCGGCGTATGTGGCGAGGCTGCAGCAGACCCACTATTGGCGTGCGTTCTCGTAGGACTTGGCGTCAATTCCTTGTCCGCGGCCTCGACAGCAATCGCAGGTGTTGGTGCTCAGCTTGCTGAAGTGACCTTGGAGCAGTGTCAGAAGATGGCTGAGGCAGCCATCTATTCCGTGGGCGCACCGGAGGCGCGCGAAGCTGTCCGCGCACTGTTGGATGAATACAACTCCTAAAACGCGGTCTTAAACGGCTAACACAAAAGAAAGCCGGTCAAAGCAGTTATTATTCTGCTTTGACCGGCTTGATTGTTTGAGCGTTTACCTATGAGCGGTTTACGTCAGGTACAACGACCACTTCAATCTCGCGATCACGCAGCGAGTTCAAGAAGACCTCAGATGCGCCACTATCCGTGATAACGACATCGACCTCAGAAATTGGCGCGAAACTCACCAAGTAGTCCGTGCCCAACTTCGATGAGTCACACAAAACAACTACCTTGTGCGCGTTGGTTACGAATGCAGACTTGATGGCTGCTTCCTGCGCGTCTGCAGTGGACAGCCCATGGTCCAAGGTGAGGGCGTTGGTGCCGATGAAAGCGACATCGGCACGAAGCAACGCCATCGTGCGCAGCGCCGTATCACCCACAACTGCCTGCGTAATGGCACGAACCGTGCCGCCAAGCAGCTGGACATATTGCACACCGTTATTAGCCAGCGATAATGCAATGGGCAGACTATTGGAGACGATAGACAACTGATGCGCAGCAGGGGATTGACCAATCAAATCGGCCACTGCACTCGTGGTTGTACCTGCGTCGAGGAAAATACTGCCGTGCCCCTGGGGGAGAAACTCCATTGCAGCACGGGCGATGGCCATCTTCGCGGTGGTTGCTGAACGCAGACGTGTGTCAAGAGTCAATTCAGAAGTTTGGAAAGACTGCGATGCTACTGCGCCACCGTGGACACGATGCACAACGCCTTCTCGGTCGAGCACCGCAAGGTCACGACGGATGGTTTCAGCAGTGACATCAAAGCGCTCTGACAGCTCGGTGACGTTGACACGACCCTCTACTGCAGTCATTGAAGCAATTTGTCGGCGACGCTCCTCAGCGTACATATGGCATTTCCTTCCATCACGGGCGTAGATCGAATCAGTCAAGGTCAATTCCCCCACCCGATAATGTGATGCGCAAGAAAGTTAACCGGAGGGTGGAAATGTGGAGTTATGTCCTAATTTGGCAGTCTTAACTCCAGAATGCCATGGTTTTCAGAACTAAACACAGATTCAACATCAACGACATAGTCACATGAAGCCCGCTGAACAGTATTATTGCTGCTATTAATAACGGTCAGCGGCTTAATATCGGAAACAGAATGTGGGAATACCTGCGATTTGAGAACCATAGGAAATTACCCTTTCGGGGGGAACAGATTTCCGATATCCCACAAAACTGAGAACACAAAAATAGGCCGCGTCCTCCTTTGTTAGAAGACGCGGCCTAGGTTCTAGCGAGTGCGAGTTAAATCTTGCGGATTACAGAGACAACCTTGCCCATTATCTTGGCGTCATCACCTGGAATTGGTGCAAAAGCCTCATTGTGTGGAAGTAGCCACACGCCACTGGAGTCCTGGTGGAATTCCTTGACTGTGGCTTCCTCATTGTCCAGGAGCGCAGCGACAAAGTCGCCGGATTCCGCGGTTGGCTGGGAACGGATAATTACCCAGTCGCCGTCAAGGATGGCTGCGTCCTTCATGGATTCGCCGACGACCTTGAGCATGTAGAGCTCGCCCTTGCCCACGATCTCATCGGGAAGGGGGTAGTAGGAGTCCACATTCTCCTCGGCTGTAATCGGAGCGCCCGCAGCAATACGACCGACAACCGGGATGTAGCTAACGCCTGCTGCACCTTCCGGAAGAGTGGCGTCAATTGGAGCCTCCGCGGCACTCTTGCGTCCAGGCTTCGGCTCATCATCCATTGCAAACTGACGAAGATCCACAGCGCGTGGCTTGTTTGGATCTCGACGAAGGAAGCCCTTCTGCTCCAGCTGGTTCAACTGGTAAGCAACAGAAGAGGTGGACTGAAGTCCAACCGCGTCACCAATTTCGCGGATGCTTGGCGGATAACCGCGCAAAACAACCGCATCTTTGATGACTTCGAGGATCCGGCGCTGTCGCGGCGACAGCTCGGAAATATCTGGACGGGGAGTAACTCCTCGTGGTTTGGCCATTTTCTTAGCTCCTTGGACTTCTAAGCCAGCATTCAAATTGCGTGATGCTTTAGCGGCTTAGTTCGACTGAACTTACGTCAAGTGGACTGCGGGTAATCGGTGAAAGTGAAATAGCTATAAAAGCGATACCCCATTTGTATCACGTTTTTCGCCGATGTTCGACTATTTCCGGCCATTTCTGGACAAACTTTCGAAATCCTGTTATAAATCGAACATACAAAGAAAATCGAACAGTTGCGCTAATGGCATATTCCAGTGTCTGGATAGATGGATAGTGTCACATGCGTAACCGAAAGGAAAATACTATGGCTATCGCTCTTAACCGCGGAAACGTAAATTCAGCACGTACTTCTACCTTCTCCTCGCATCGCGTTAATCGAGTTCCATCCGCATCTGTGTGGGAACCTTCACTTCGGGAACCGCGATTAAATAATGTTCGCACTTTAGGGACCTCTCCTAGAACAGTGCAGCGAAACACTTTCGAAAATCGTGCTTCAAATCCAGAATTATCTACTCCCGAAAATGGTGGACGCACTGCAAGTGTTCGAAGCAACATCGCGCTGGGCGCAGTATTTGGCGCTGCGGTATTTATGGGCACTCTTTTCGCCGGCTTCAATGCTCCAGAAGAACCAATGTCGCAGGTTACCTCCGTTACCAGCTCACCTGCGGCCGGCGAAATTATTGCTCGATAATCTGAGCCTCAAATCATTCAGATTTGAGCAATATCGCTGGCCATAGCGGCACATTGGGCAGTCTGAATAAGTTTTCTTAAGGGCAGTACACTAGTTCTAGTTAAGTATTCATCACGCTTTAATTTGGCGTGAGAATCTCACAGTTAGGACCTTTGGTGTACTGCCCTTTTTGCCATTACGAACAATCCCGTGTGATCGACTCCCGCGTTATCGATGCAGGCTCAGCCATTCGCCGTCGCCGTGAGTGCGCCTCCTGCCAGGGACGTTTTACCACCATTGAAAAAGCCATCCTTTTGGTGGTCAAGCGTAATGGTTTGGCTGAACCTTTTAGCCGCGACAAATTGATTCGCGGTGTACGTCGAGCCTGCCAGGGCCGTGATGTTTCCGATGACGCTCTGAAGCGGCTAGCGCAGGAAGTAGAGGAACGGGTGCGTAGCCACGGCAGCTCCCAGGTCAACGCTAATGACGTTGGCCTGGCCATCCTCGAGCCGCTCCGTGACTTGGATGAGGTTGCGTATTTGCGCTTTGCTTCCGTCTACAAGTCTTTCGATAGCGCGGATGACTTCGAATCTGAGATCCGCCTAATGCGTCGCCGCGAACGCGACGTCTGATTATCGCTAGAGCTTGTCGACGGCCTTTTGGATTCGGCGCAACGAGACCGCATGAGCGGTACCAAGCCGTTGTGCGAAGAGAGAGACACGGAGCTCTTCGATCATCCAACGGATGTCTTTGACCTCCCGTGACTTCGCACGACCCGCCGGTAGATTGCGCAGCCTGTTGTTGAGATGAGCATGAGCATTTTCTACCTCTGCTTGGCGGTCCGCGTCCTTGTCTGGGTCAATTCCCATCTCTTCCATGCGGATGTTCATTGCCTGCAGATACCTCGGTAGGTGCTTGAGATGCTGGATGCCGTGGACAGTGATGGCGTGTTTCGGCAGCAAGAATTCCAGCTGCTTCTTCATGTCATCAATAGCCGGGCCGGTCCACTTCTTGAGCTCATCGCTAACATGAGCAAACTGCACCATGGCCGGAGCTAGAGCGACGATGGATTGGCGAACACGCCCTGGAACTTCTGGCTTCACCTTCATTTTGAGTTCTTGGAACTCTTCTGGAGAACGCACTGGACCGCCCGATTCCATCATGACATCGCGGATCGCAGCGATTCGAGCATCATTGACTAACTCTTCAGCACCGTAGGTGTCGATTGCAACGCGTTGTTGCAAGGGCAGGCCCTTGACCATCTGCGTCGTATTGACGGTGATATCGCGCATGAGCAAAGTCAGCGTCGTTGTAATCATTGCCGAATCCGCAGCTGCTTTAGTCGCATGCACCTTGACCTCAACGCCATCTGGGGTGGCGACGAGCGCAGGATAAGCAACCACGTCATGGCCATCCACAACGGTTGCTACTTCTTCCTCGATCTCACCAATCGTGTCAGTCGTCCATTCGGATACAGCTGCAGATTCCTTGGCCCGACCCAGCTGTGACACCGAAGATGTAATCGATCCCGCTTGACGCTTGACCAGCAGCGCCAAATCTCGATCCGAGTCGATGATGTCGCCCTTCTTATCCACCGCAGCGAAGTTGAACTTCAGGTGAGGAGGTAGTGCTTCCGGACGGAAATCAGATGCAGAAATGCCGGACCCGCCGAGTTCTCGCAGCACGTCAGATAGCTGTTGGGCCAAACTGCCCTGATATGGAATGAGTTTGTCCATCGCCCGACTAGCGAACTCTGGAACCGGCACGACAGAGCGGCGCAGAGCCTTAGGAAGGGTACGCAGTAACTCCGTGACAAGTTCCTCGCGAAGTCCGGGCACCAGCCAATCGAAATGTTCTTTCTCCAGTCCCGCCAGCAGCGGAACCGGAATCATCAAGGTGACACCATCGAGAGGATCGCCCGGCTCGAAACGATAGGTCAACTCATAGTCAATCGAGCCCTGCTTCCAGTGATCAGGGAACGCCTCTTCGGTGACCGTCGAATCATCATTGATGAGGCTTTCCGGATCAAAATCTAGAAGCGTTGGATTTTTATGACGCTCCTTCTTCCACCACGTGTCAAAATTGCGACCCGTGGTTGCTTTGGCAGGCAGTCTCTTATCGTAGAAATCGAAGAGCGTATCTTCATCTACAACAATTCCGCGGCGGCGCGCCTTTTCCTCATACTGGCTTGCGTCCTCGAGCTTCTTTACGTTGTCGTGGAAGAAGTGGTGGTGTGTGTTCCAATTGCCGCCAATGAGCGCCTCGCGGATAAACATGTCCCGGGCCGCTACAGGGTCGATGCGGTGATAAGGCACGCTGCGGTCGGCGACTACGGTGACTCCGTAGAGAGTTGAGCGCTGCGTAGCCATCGCGGCAGCACGCTTGATGGACCAAGTTGGTTCTGAATAGTTGTGGCGCAGCAGCTTCTCAGCAAGCTTTTCTACCCAGGCGGGATCAATCTTGGCAACATCGCGAGCCCACAGACGTGAAGTCTCCACAAGCTCTGCCGCCATGATGAACTCAGGCGGTTTCTTCGCTAGGGCAGAACCTGGAAAGATGAGGAATTTCGTGTTGCGCGCGCCGAAGTACTCCTTGGAGTTCCCGTCGCGTGCACCAATATTGGACAGCAGGCCAGACAGCAGCGACTGGTGAATGCTGTCCTCTTGGCGTTGGGTTTGAGTAGCCGTCCAGCCCATCTGCTTGGTGACATTTTGGAGCTGTCGCACCAGATCGAACCATTCGCGGATGCGCATGTAGTGCAAGAACTCTTTCTTCATGCGCTTGCGGAATGCATTTCCCGACATTTCATCGCGGGAGTCCTGGATGTAATCCCACAACTTCAACATCGAGATGAAATCTGAGGTCTTATCCTTAAACCGAGCATGCGCCTGGTCGGCTTGGGCTTGGAACTCGAGTGGGCGCTCACGAACATCTTGCACGGTCATCGCAGCCACGATGACGGTTACATCGCTCAATGCACCGAGTTTCTTTGCCTCGACAAGCATGCGTGCCATTCGTGGATCCACAGGAATGCGCGCTAAGTCTTGACCAATCTCAGTAAGTTTGGGCAGTCCTTCGTCTTCTGTGTCCTGCAATGCAGAGAGCTCATGCAGCACCATCAAGCCATCACGAATAGATTTGGCCTCTGGCGGCTGGACAAAGGGGAACTCTTCAATGGCGCCCAAGCGCAGCGACACCATCTGCAAAATGACGCTGGCGAGGTTGGTGCGCAGAATCTCTGGGTCGGTAAATTCTGGACGGGACTCGAAGTCTTCCTCGGAATAGAGGCGAATAGCAATACCATCAGCGATACGACCACAACGGCCCGAGCGCTGATTTGCTGACGCCTGTGAGATTGGCTCAATCGGCAGTCGCTGCACTTTAGTGCGCGTGGAATAACGGGAGATGCGCGCAGTGCCGGTATCGACCACGTAGTGGATGCCCGGGACCGTGAGTGAGGTTTCAGCAATATTGGTTGCCAGGACAACGCGGCGGCCCGAGTGAGGGCTAAAGACACGGTGCTGTTCCTGATTGGACAGACGGCCGAACAGTGGAGTTACCTCCACACCCCGCCAGCGCCGCGCTTCGATTGCTTCCATGGCATCACGGATGTCGCGCTCACCAGGGAAGAAGCACAAGATATCTCCGTCGCCCTCCTTCATGAGCTCTTCAATTGCCTCGCACAGGCCGTCAAGGGGATCTTGGTCTACCAGTTTGCCTGCGGCTTCAAACTGCAGGGGGCGGTAGCGAATCTCAACGGGGTAGGTGCGGCCTGATACTTCAATGATTGGCGCAGGAATGCCTTCTTGATCCGCGAAGTGGTCAGCAAACCGTTCCGGGTCAATCGTCGCAGAGGTGATGATGACCTTCAGGTCCGGGCGGCGGGGGAGAAGTCGCTTCAAATAGCCCAGCAGGAAGTCGATATTGAGCGAGCGCTCATGGGCTTCGTCGATGATGATGGTGTCATAAGCGTTGAGGAAACGGTCACGCTGCATCTCCGCGAGCAAAATACCATCAGTCATGAGCTTGACCGCGGTTGTTTTGGTAACGCGGTCATCGAAACGAATGGCGTAACCAACCGACTCGCCCAAGTCTTGGCCCAGTTCATCCGCGATACGTTCAGCGACAGTGCGGGCAGCTAGACGCCGGGGCTGGGTATGACCGATAAGTCCTCGGCGTCCGCGTCCAAGCTCAAGGCAAATCTTCGGAATCTGAGTAGTCTTACCCGAACCAGTTTCACCAGCAATGATAACAACCTGGTTATTGGCTATGGCCTCTGCAATATCCTCTTTGCGGTCTGTGACAGGAAGTGCCTCGGGGTATTCGAGCTCCGGCACGTGGGCATCGATAAGCTCGACCCGCGAAGCAGCTTTATCAATGTCCACACCGATAGCTGATAGTGCCTTCGGTGCACGTGCTTTGGACAGGCGACGGCGAAAAGAACGTTCCTCAGTCAGCGCAACGCGCTCTAGACGCTCATACAACTCTTGGCGAGTTGGAGCGTCGATAGAATCATCCTGGGACTTCTGTGAATTTTCAGCGGCATTATCGCGGTGTGAATTACTCATGACTAGTGGGAAATCATACCCGTTATCATTGCCTTTACCCAGTTGGTTTGGCGCTTGAGCCTTAACTGGGCTTTAAGCTTGCCGATGTGTGGCCTGAGAATTTTTCAAATTGTAATGAGTTGGAGCCTTAACGTTGATAAATGCTGTCCTACCTTGCTCAACGCTAATCCTATGCGGCTAAAAGTGGTTCCGAATCTCTCGGCGCGGGAATGCGAAGTTGGATGCGGTAGTGCGGGGTGTGAAAGTACACGGTAGCGTTGAACAAGAATTACTTTTGCGGTTGTGTTTATCCTGTGAAGTAGAGGTTTTATTTAAGAAGGGGACGGCAAATGAGTACTCCATACAACGGTAACGGGGATGACTTCTGGGACAAGGAGAATGAAGGTTATGGGGACTTGCCACGATACGGGTCCACAAATCATCCTGAGGACCGCCCTGACTATGGGCAAGGCGGGTACGGGCAGAGCGGCAACGGCCAGCCGTATTCCTCTGGGTATGACTCCAATTATGGAAACTCTGGCTACAGTGGCGCTCAATTCGGCGGCGCAGGTTACTCGAAGAATCTTTTTAACAATGTCTCAGGCGAGCGTGATTTGGTAGAGACGGACGGCAAGCTACAGGTGTTTAGCGCAATTGGCTTCGGCTTCAAGCGCACGTTCTCCAACGCCAAGCTATGGCTGTTGGGCTCCTTGGCCTTTATCGTTGTCTCCTTCATCCTCGGTGGAATCGTCGGCGCGATTTTCGGAAACGATGCTGCACAAACAGCTGGCGGTTTCGAGCTCGGTACCGACCTTGCCGGCAACATTGTCAGCCTTATTTCCCTGGCCCTGATGCCATTTGTCTACCGTCTTGCAACCAAGGAAGTGGACTCCCGCTCCACTGGCTGGTCAACCTTGGGCAAGGATGTTCACTACTTCCCAACCCTGGCCATCACGTTTATTCTCTGGCTCATCAGCCTTGTGTTCTCGTTCTTTGTCGTCACAGTGATTCTCGGAAGCTTCTTTGCGCAGCTCGAGGCGGCCGGCACTGATGAGGTAGCGTTCTACAACGCTCTAGCCGCGAACATTGGCACCTTCTTGGGTATCCTCATGCTGATTGTGGCCGGCACCTTGCTGGTAACCCCGCTGTACCAGCTGATGGTGTGGTACGCAGCAGACGGCCGCGCTGGTATTGGTCAGTCCATCGTGCAAGGCTTCCAGTCTGGTGTTGCCAACTATTTCCGACTGATCGGATTTAACATCGCTGTTAGCGTTGTCATGGTCTTCATTACTTTGGTAACTCTTGGACTTGGCATGATTATTGCCCTGCCGGTGTACTTGCTGGCGCAAGCCCATGCTTACCGCCAGATTGCCGGTGGACCAGTTCCATACGACAGCATCGATCGCAGCTAAAGGTCGATACCTGACTTAAGCGCACAGCAACGGCCCAACCAAGATGATGTGGTTGGGCCGTTGCTGTGCGCTGGGGGAGTTGGGAGCCTTAGCTATCCAACTTTTTCAGCGAGCACGCTGCGCGAGCGTGCGACTGCAGCCTCATATGCCTGCACGACCAGCTCGCCAAAGTGACGGAATTCTTCACCACGGGCAGCAGAAGCGCGGAAGACCAAGCCAATCTCGCGCTCGGCGATGACATCATCCCGGAAAGTAGCAAGCTTCAACTTGTCGTTGGAGTACTCCGTAGCAATCGCCGATTCTGGCAACAGTGTTGAACCCAAACCGCCGAGCACTAGCTGGATGATGGTGGTCAGTGAGGATGCACGGGTGATGGAATTCGTAGCATCAGAAGGATTCACATCTGCACGGCGGCACAAGTCCATGATTTGATCGCGGAGGCAATGACCGTCATCGAGAAGCAAAAGCTCAAGGTTTTTAATCTCGTCCAATGAAACATCATTATGGCCCGCCAAAGGATGCCCGTCTGGCAGGACAATAGAGAAGCGTTCACGATACAGAGGAACAGACACCAGCCCTGAGCCTTCTGCAGGAAGCGCAATGATAGCCATATCCAACTGGCCATCACGAAGCTTTTGCGTCAGGTGAGTTGTCTGTTCTTCCACGATGCGTGGCTCAAGCCCCGGGAACTGAGTCTGAATATCGGTTAGAATCTGCGGCAACACATACGGCGCGACCGTAGGAATCATGCCGATAGTTAAGGGGCCCGCGAGCTCTCCGTGCGTGCCACGTGCGTGCGTCAGGAAGATATCTGCCGCCTCGAGGGTAGCTTTCGCGTAGGGAAGCAGACGTTCCCCGGCAGAGGTTACAATGACTTTGCGGGTCGAGCGTTCAATAAGTTGAATCTCGAGTCCTTGCTCGAGTGCAACCAGCGCCTGCGATAGGGAGGGCTGCGAAATTTTGAGCTTTTGGGCTGCTGTACCGAAATGCTTGTTCTCCGCAATGGTCACGAAGGTTCGCAACTGCGCCAGGGTGGGGCGGTACTCTTTATCGAACATGCCTATAACTCTACACCTACTGTTAAGGAAATCTATAAATTCAATTACTATTGATAATCATTTCAACTAGATGCAGGTTAATGGCAATAGGTAGGCAGGTGAAGGAGTTGCTTCGATGGGCGGAATCTCCTAGTGGTTTTAGCTTGTCACTACTATTAATGCCAGAAGCCCACTCATATCCACGTTAAAGGACGGCCGCTGTAATGGCTTTGGACAACCTCACACATTTAATTCCCGACTACGCCAAGGATCAGCGGCGAAACCTCGATGTTCTCATCAATTCTTCGGTGCTGACGCAGCAACAGCTGTGGGGTTGCGTGCTCGTGTCTGCCGCGACGTCGCGCAACGATGTGGTTTTAAAACAGGTCCACGCTGAAGCCCGTGAGCATTTAAGTGACAACGCTGTTGGCGTGGCACTGGCGTGCACGAGCGCGATGACTCTGAACAATTATGGGTTCCGGGCCAAGCATTGGTTGAGCCACGACTTTGAAGACATTCGCTTCGGACTGCGCAACGGTGTCTTCCTCAAACCCGGTGTCGCCCAAGCCGATTACGAACTGTGGGCAGTTGCTGTTTCGGTAGTCAACGGCTGCGAACAATGCACTCAAGCACACTCCGGTGATGCCCAAGAACAGGGGCTAAGTACGCTGCAGGTGTGGGAAGCAGTCAAGATTGCTTCTGTTATCCAAGCTATCGCGCAAACCATTCACATGGAGACGGTTCTAAAAACTGAGAACCTTCCTGAATGAATTGAAAGTTTTTATCGTCCTTGCGCGTCAGCATTGAAATTTGCGCTCTTGACAGTGCAAACACACCGCAAGTTGAGGTCCACAATGAATGAGTGAGGGATATGAATACGTCGAATAAGCCAATGACTGGAGCTGTCATTGTTGCTGTCGCTGTCATCTGGCAGGGAATCGGTACCGCTGTGGTCGGTATGCGGGTTGCGCCGGAGCTATCTAATTTCACGACGTTTTCCGCCTTTCTCATTGCTGCAGTGCTGTCAACAATTGGTTACTTCGCAGTCAAGCAGCGAAAGTCGAGTGTGAACTCAGAGAACGCTGTGGATGCGCCACGTGCAACGAAGCCGCAGCGGGTTAAGTCTGCGCTGGCGTTGAATCTGTTTTCGGCTGGTGCGTTTTGTATTCGTCGCGCTGGGCGTCAAGTCAGGGCCTTGGCGTGCTCACCATTGCCGCGATCCGGTTCCACCTGGCGTGGATTTTAAGTGGGATAGTCGCGTTTGCTTCCGTGGATTTCACACAATTGCAGGGCAATGTCGGACAGCTGATTATTCTGTCGACGTTTTCCATTACGCTTCCCATCTTGTTGCCGCAATGGGGAGTCATCCTTGCGCCGCCGTTTTATCTGCGTTGATTCTTGCCACATTGCCAGCTGTCGTCATGGCTACTGAGACCCTGCTGGGTTCAGCAATTAACCCAGTTCAGCTCATGCTGCTTGTACTCATCGTGGTTATCACGATGGGCCAAGCAATACATGGCACGAGGCAGAGTAGAATAGCCGAACTTAGTATTCGATATGAAGGCTGGAGAGGCGAACTTCTCCTGCTTCATCGGAGGCATCTAGGTCGATGGTTGCAACGAGCTGGTAACCGAGGTCGCCAGCTGGATCTTTAATAATCTGGCGGACTTCCCAGCTGCGGCCGGAAGTATCACCGAGACGGAAAAATTCCTTACCGCGCGCTTCTGGTCCGGTTTCCATGTCGTCATATTCGTCGAAGTAGCTATCCAACGCAGCGCCGAAGTCTGGCATGTCCTCGAGGTATTCCAGCATCTCTTCCAAGCGGTCTTCCTTTTCGAAGGCAAAGAGCTGGACAATACGGAAGAGATAATTTCGCACCATGATGGTAAAAGCTCTGCGGTTTGAGGTCAGAAGCGTTGGATCTTCCACGCCGAAGGCAAGCTCGCGGTCGAGGGTTTCCTGCGAAATCGGAGAATCTTCACCTGTCATCTCAGCCCATTCGTCAACCAAAGATGAGTCCACTTGGCGGATCATTTCGCCGAGCCATTCGATGACATCGGCGAGCTCTTCGGTCATGTATTCATCCGGAATGGACTGACGCAGCGTGCGCCAGGCGTCTGTGAGATAGCGCAGGATAACGCCTTCGGACCGTGCCAACCCATAGGTAGCTACCAAGTCAGAGAAGGTCATCGCGTTTTCTAGCATGTCGCGGACGACGGCCTTGGGGGAAAGCTCAAATTCCTTCACCCACGGGTTGGATTCGGCGAAAGTGTCATAGCCTTGCTCAAGGAGTTCTTCGAGAGGCTTTGGCCAGGTGACATCCTCAACAATGGCCATGCGTTCGGTGTAGTCCACGCCCTCGGCCTTCAGCGCAGCAATTTCTTCACCGCGGCGCTGTGACTGCTGTGCCTGGAGCACCTGGCGGGGATTATCCAAGATTGACTCGAAGACAGATATGACATCGAGGTAGAAAGTGGGGGATTCTTTGTCCAACAGCGACAGTGCCGCGAGTGCGAAGGGGGACAATGGCTGGTTGAGTGCGAAGTCACGAGGAAGTTCACGCACCAAGTGATAAGGCCTGCCGTAGATGTCCAGGCCCTTGGTGGAGCGCTGCACTAAGCCAGCGTTGAGGAGTCCGCGAAACAGATCTAGCGCAGTCAAGATGTGCTTATTCTGCTGAGCGCGGGTGTCATGATTGGTGCGCAAAAGGTGCTTCATATGCTCATAGCCGTTGCCATGGCGTGCCAGGACATTGAGCAGCATGGAGTTGGACACCCGGAATTGGGACGTTAACTGTTCCGGCTCGGCATTGATGATGCGATCAAAAGTCTGCTCCGACCAGGTGACAGAACCTTCGCGGGCGGATTTCTTCTTGAGCTTTTTCAGCTTTGCTGGATCAGTGGAGAGCTTTTGGCGTGCCTTAGCATTTTCAATCTCATGTTCCGGTGCTTCAACCACCACGGTGCCTTCGGTGTCATACCCAGCACGCCCGGCGCGACCAGCAATCTGGTGAAATTCGCGGGACTTGAGGATACGTTCCCGGCGACCATCATATTTAGCCAGGCCAGTCATGAGCACCGTGCGAATAGGAACGTTGATGCCAACGCCGAGGGTATCGGTGCCGCAGATGACTTTGAGCAATCCTTTTTGCGCGAGTCGCTCTACCAATCGGCGGTATTTGGGGAGCATGCCGGCATGGTGCACGCCGATTCCTCGGCGTACGAGCTTGGAGAGGTCTTTGCCGAAGGTGGTGGTGAAGCGGAAAGTACCAATTTCTTTGGAGATGAGCTCTTTTTCTTCCGGCGTAATAAGCCCAGACAAAGACGTTAAGGCCTGTGCGCGTTCAGAAGCTTCGCGTTGGGAGAAGTGCACGATATAGATTGGTGCTTTACCGGTGTCCAGCAGTTCCTGGACTGTTTCATGTACCGCGAGGAAGGTATAGGAGAAGTCCAGTGGCACGGGCCGAGTGGTTCCGCCAACGAAGGTGGTTTCGCGCCCGGTGCGGGAGGTGAGATCCTTTTCCAACCATTCAGTGTCGCCCAATGTCGCAGACATCAGTAGGAACTGAGCTTTGGGAAGCTCGAGCAGCGGGACCTGCCAGGCCCAGCCGCGGTCAGGTTCGGAGTAGTAGTGGAATTCATCCATCACTACTTGGTCGATGTTTGCCGCAGCGCCGTCTCGCAGAGCGATGTTCGCGACGATTTCTGCAGTCGCGGCGATGATCGGTGCGTTGCCGTTTACGGTGGCATCACCGGTCATCATGCCGACGTTTTCTGGGCCGAAGATTTCACACAGCGCGAAGAACTTCTCACTCACCAACGCTTTAATCGGAGCGGTGTAGAAGGAGCGCTGTCCACGCGCCATGGCTACGAAGTGTGCAGCGTTGGCAACCATGGATTTACCGGAGCCGGTCGGGGTTGCCAGAATAACGTTGTCCCCGGCGAGCAAAGCTAACGATGCTTCCTCTTGCGCGGGATACAAAGAAATCCCTCGTTGGCTAGTCCAGGACACAAAGGTGTCCCATACCGCATCATCAACGAGGGATTCGGGTACTTCTTCCAAGTCAGGCAACATCTGGGATAAGTTCACCCGTCCCAGCTTAGCTACCTCAGTTGCTAGAAGTCATCCTGACTAAATGTCGTCTTCTGGGCCGGAGTCCTCACGGTCATCAATGTCTTCGGACAAGAAGTCATCCACAGTGTCCAAGTCCGCGAGGAAGCGCTGGAACTCTTCACTAATTTCCTCGCCGGTTGGAACATTTTGCTCACCAGGCATAATCGCCTGCGGATGTTCGTTTCGGTAGCGCTCCATGTAGGCGTCATACTGCTCTTCCAAGGAGTGAACAACCTGCACGATTTCTTCCGAGTCATTTACCTGCTCTTCGAGCTGGGTATTGACGCGCTCGATGTCATGCTCCAAAGACTTCAACGGCAAGCTCAAACCTGCAACCTCTGAAATAGCATCCAGCAACTCATGGGTTGCGTGAGGATACGGCGAAGAAGCCAAGTAGTGCGGTACATGCGCGGTATAGCCCGCGACGTTGCGGCCACGTTTTGCCAGTTCCTTTTCGATGAAGAATGAAGCAGAACCCGGAACAATCATCTTGGATTCCATACGCACCATGCGTGAGACCAATTCCGTAGAATTACCGTGTGCAGTCACAACCAACGGACGCGTGTGCGGCACTGGCATGGGGGCTGCATAAAGGCAGATGGTGTTTTTCACATCAAAGCGAGTCACGAGCTCGGATACGGCCTTGGTGAAAGACGCCCAACGCAAATCTGGCTCTGGGCCAGACAGCAACAAGAAAGGCTTGCCATCGGTGTCTTTGAGGACACGAATATCCAAGTCCATTGATTCCACTTCGACCGGCTGATCAATATCAATAGTCACAGCAGGACGACGTGAGCGGTAGTCAATGAGCTCATCAGCGTTAAATGTTGCTAGCGGGCGTGAATCCAAGGCAGCCTTGAGGTGATCAGCGCTGGATTCAACCGCGAGTCCGGCATCGGCATAGCCGTGCATTGCCACCACTAATGTTGGCCCCTCGTCTACCGGTGGTGCGGGATATTCCAACTCATACATGCGACGTTCGTTATCTTGCATGATTAACCTCCTCTTACTACCACGTTCAACACACTTCACGGATAAAGTATTCCGAGCATTGGCTGCATGCAATCCGCGGCGTTTGTCCAACTATTCTAGGCCATACGTTCGCGAATATGTGCCAAGCTGTGAAGGATTCGCCTGCGCCAGTCTCCTTGCCTGTGGATAACTATGGTGACACATCAACGAACTGGCCTAGTTATCCACAGATTACTAAGGCTAAGGGCTTTTGCTCTGGTGAGGGCTTGCGTGATTTACGAAGCTTAGAACCATGACAAACTCATCAACTCTTCGTACACCAGGACAGCTACTCGCCAACATTCCCGGAATCCTCGGATTCTATCCCTCAGACTCTATAGTCCTCATGGCTTTTGAAGAAAGCGACGGCGCGCTAACCCTTGGCCCCACCCTTCGCTTCGACATCGCAGATGTCAGCTCCACACTGACAGAAGCTCTCACCGCCATCGACTATCACCGTTGCGTCTTCATCATGCCTTTTGCCATCACGGCGTCTGCCAACACAGACCTTCACAGCATCGCCAATGAAATCTTCAATCAGGCAGTACTGCTGGAGATGCCCATCACGGGGATGTGGCACACCACTGAAATCGCAGACGGTGAGCCTTTTGGAATGATTGCCCGTGACTTGAACGATATCCACCCAGATTTTATCGACATGGAAGAACTTCCCGAGCACTGGAAGAGGGGACGCATTGAGAACATCGTGAACTCAGCAACAATGGAGCCTTTCATCCGCGAAGGGCGCCTGCCGGGCTTTGACCGTGATGAGGCGCATGCGCCACTGCACACGCGGAATCACATCATCGATGCTGACACCTTGGAACTCACCCAGGCTCAGGCACTGCATGCGGCAATGATCATGCAAGACAAAAACACCCTCGATAATCCACGCTACGGGTACGATTTAGCAGACCTGCTCAATGAATGTGAGGAGCTCATCTTCCAGGCGTCCACCTATGGATATGATGCGGCCGATAGCTGCTTGCACGATATTGGATTGTTGGGAGTTGCCGCGATGACGATGGGCAATACCTACGTCCGTGACCTCACCGCAGCGACATACCTTGACCACCCTGAGGAAACCGCAGCGATTATGCTCGCGACTTCACAATCGTTTACCGGAGAAATCCGCAACAACGCCCTGTGCATCTACGCAGCGGCACAGATCAAACGTGGCATGCCGATGTACGCGGGAATGGCTCTCGGAGCTTCCCAAGGAGCAGACCGGACTCACTCGCTGACCACCCTGATGTTGCAGTGCTACCTCAACGGCCTAGCTAATAAGTGCGTGGACAATATCTACCAAGGAAGCACAAACGCCCGCAGCCATCATTACAGGCAGCGGGCGCAGAAAAATCAGGGCAAGAAAAACCCACCAAGCTCAGGCGGTTCCTCCCGTGAATCACGGGAGTCTGACACGCCTGATTTCGACGACGCAGCCTAGCGCGCCGGGCTCGGCGCGGTGACTCCTTTGAGCCTTACTTAACGCGCTTGGCGGAGTGCGCGCGGTCTCCGAGTTGGCGCGTAAACTCCCACGCGTCGGAGACAATGGTGTGAAGATCCGTGCGCTGCGGGTTCCAGCCCAGCTCAGACTTGATGCGCTCAGAAGAGGCAATCAAGGTTGCTGGGTCTCCCGCACGGCGCGGAGCCACCTCTGCAGGGATAGGATGCCCGGTAACTTCCCGGCAGGTTTCAATAACCTGCTTGACCGAGTAACCATCACCGGAGCCAAGGTTGAAGATGCGGTGCTCACCGGAGGTGTTCGCTTCCAGCGCCAGCATGTGGGCATCAGCCAGATCGCGAACGTGGATGTAGTCGCGCACCGCCGTGCCATCGATGGTGTCCCAGTCATCACCGAACATGAAAATCTTGTGGCGGTGGCCCAGCGCAACCTGCAGCACGATTGGGATGAGGTGGGTTTCAACCTCACGGTTTTCACCGATCTGGCCATAAGCGCCGGCAACGTTGAAGTAGCGCAGCGAGGTCGCACCCAGGCCATAAGCCTTGGCATAGGAGGTGATCATGTAGTCAATGGCAAGCTTTGACGCACCATAAGGGTTGGTCGGCTGGGTCGGCATGTCTTCGGTGATAGGAACCTGCTCAGGCTCGCCATAAGTAGCGGCGGTGGAGGAGAACACCAGGTTCTTCACCTCATTGACGCGCATTGCTTCCAGCAGCGTCAAGGTCGTGACAACATTGTGCTGCCAATATTCCGCTGGCATCTCAACTGACTCACCAACAAGTGAACGTGCTGCGAAGTGCTCAACACCATCAAAGCCACCCTGGCCGAGTACTTCTGCCACTACATCGGCAACGTCGCCTTCCACCAGTGTCGCCTCGGCAGGAACTGCTTCCCGGTTGCCGGTCGAAAAATTATCAATGATGGTGACATCATGGCCAGCTTCCACCAGAGTCGCGGCGCACACGCTGCCGACATATCCGGCGCCACCAGTAACGAGCAATTTCATGTAAGACCTACCAAACACATTGGAAACAAAGGAAAGAAAACTACGCTGCGCTGAAGCTTCACTTAGAAAACCACAAAGGGCCCGAACCCCGTTAAAGGTTCGAACCCCAAAGCACTAGGGCAGTGAGCCCTAAGAATTAAGCGCGGGGAAGACTAGCGTACTGCCACGCGAATCGCGTGTGCGTAATCGTCTTCCAATTGTACCGTTGCGCCCGCAGTATTGGTGAGAGTGACAACGCCGCCTTGTTGACGCACCGTCACAGTCGCGCCCACATTCATGCCGGCAGCGTACAGGTTCTTAAAAGCATCACCGTCATACTGGATGATCTCATTGATCTGCGTAATAGTTGCCTCAACGTCTTCACCATGAGGCAGATCAATCGCGCGCTTATCATCATTAAACGGTGCAGAGACTGCTCCGAGCTTCTCCAAACCTGGAATTGGGTTACCAAATGGAGAAAGCGATGGGTCCTCGATGACAGCAACGACGCGGCGCTCCACGTCTTCACTCATCACGTGCTCCCAACGGCACGCCTCATCATGAACCTGGTGAATGTCAAGCCCCAAAACGTCCGTGAGCAGGCGCTCTGCCAGACGGTGCTTACGCATAACGGAAGTAGCGTGCTCGCGGCCCTCGGTGGTTAAGTCAAGGCTGCGGTCTGGAAGTACGTGCAGCAAGCCGTCGCGCTCCATACGGGCGACCGTCTGGGATACGGTTGGGCCGGACTGCTCGAGGCGTTCAGCAATGCGCGCGCGCAGAGGGGTAATGCCTTCTTCTTCAAGTTCATAGATGGTGCGCAGATACATCTCAGTGGTATCGACTAAGTCCCTCACGTGGCGACCCTTTCAGCAGCAAAGAAAATAATTAATTACTTACACACTAGCGCACTTTTTCCGCCGAGACTTTTACGACTGACTTTCTAGTCTCAGTGTAAAAGTTGTGCCTAGGTGGTGTTATTGGATTGTTTGATAGATGGCGGCAGATATAAAAGCTTTTCTTTAAATTTAGCACACGGTGGCGAATCTGTGCCATTGTGTGGAATGCGCTGGACTTTATGCCGATAAGTCCTAACGGGAACGGAAAATCCACCGGCGCTCACCGTGAAGTGGCGCCGATGGACAGTTCGTTTTAAGCGAAGTTTTGCCGTCTGTAGTTTACAAAGCGTACTCCCGCAGGCGTGCAGCACGGTTGCCGTCACGCAGCTTGGCCATAACCTCACGCTCTATCTGGCGCACGCGCTCACGGGACAGGCCGAACTTGCGGCCAATCTGGTCCAAAGTGCGAGGTACACCGTCATCGAGGCCGTAGCGCAAGCGAATAACATCCTGCTCACGTTCCTCAAGGGTTTCGATGACATCGCGGATGTCGGAGTGGCGCATGGAAGCTACAACCGCAGTTTCAGCATCGGTAGCCTCGGCGTCTTCAATGAAGTCACCCAGTGGAGCTTCTTCATCTGCGCCGACCGGCATGTCGAGTGATACTGGGTCACGGGACTGACGAAGCAACATTTCAATCTTGTTCTCTTCGATACCGGACTCTTCCGCCAGCTCCTCATTCGTAGCCTCACGGCCCAGGGACTGGTACATCTCGCGCTTGATGCGGGAGAGCTTATTTACCTGTTCGACGAGGTGGACTGGAAGGCGGATGGTGCGTGACTGGTCAGCCATGCCGCGGGTAATAGCCTGACGGATCCACCAGGTTGCATAGGTGGAGAACTTAAAGCCCTTGGCGTAGTCGAACTTCTCCATTGCGCGGATAAGTCCGAGGTTTCCCTCCTGGATGAGATCCAGCAGCGGCATGCCGCGACCGGTGTAGCGCTTGGCCAAAGAAACTACGAGGCGCAGGTTTGCTTCCAGCAGGTGGGAGCGTGCCTTCTTGCCTTCCTTCACCAAAATCTTCATATCGCGCTTTTCTGCGCGGGTGAGCTTGTCTGCATTTGCAAGCTTGTACTCGGCGTAAAGGCCGATTTCAATCGCCTGTGCCAGCTCAACTTCATCTTCTGCAGAAAGCAGTGCTGTCTTACCAATTCCGTTGAGGTAAACACGCACTAGGTCTGCGGAAGGATTGTCATTGGTTTGGCCACGGCGGGAACCGCGGTCAACTTCCTTTTCATTCTTATCTGAAGCGTCATGGGAATTCTGGGCAGATGCGTCTGTCATCGTGGGCCTCCTGAATTAATCGCCGGTTACATAATGTCCAACGGCACTGAATGCTGATTAGTTCCCACGCGATAAAAATCGTTCTCCCACACCGGAAAAAGACACCCTGATTGGGGGTAAGGGTTGCCTAAGTTGTTTACGTCTCGACAAGAACAGTAAAGGGTCCGTCGTTGACAGAGGCGACTTTCATCATCGCGCCAAAGCGTCCCTCTTCGACATGAATATCCCGCGCACGCAGACTTTCAATCACCTTGTTGATGATTGGTTCGGCGTCAGGACCGGCTGCCGCATCGGACCATGAAGGGCGACGGCCTTTGGCCGTGCGACCATAAAGGGTGAATTGACTCACCACGAGGACTGGGGCGCCAGTGGACTCCACGGAAGTCTCGCCATCGAGGATGCGAAGCTCGGCAATCTTGCGAGCCATGGTGGCAATCTTGTTGTCGAACACCGCCGGGTCTTCAACCCCCGCCGCGATATCGTCGCTGGAGACTCCGATGAGCGCTAGCAGCCCGCCAGTCTCCGGAGCGTCGAAAGAGCCAACGACTTCATCGTCGACTGTGACGGAAGCAGAAAGACAACGGGTTAGTACGGCACGCACGTCGAAGGGAGTCCTTTCCTAAAGAAATGGGGTGTTGAGAGATTGGTTCTTAGAGCACCGGGCCGAGTTCGGTGGGGTAGAGGAAGCCATGGCGCACGAGGTCGGTGATGGCCGGAATCGCTGCGGTGAGAAGCTCCTCAGAGTCGAAGTCATTGGCCACGGCATAAAGCTCGATGGTCTCGCGCAGGTTGAGCCCTTGCGGGTTGAGCCCGGCAACGATGGAAGCAACGTGTTCATCGACCTCATGGGTCCACCGTGGTCCCTCGGTGCGGGTTAAGCGCATGGTTGCACGGCTGAAACCGAAGCCAACTTCAGCATTGGCCAAGGCAATATCCTCGCGGGCAACACCTGGGCGTAAGCCGAATTGCTTGTCACCAATTTCATCCGGCAAGAGATTGCGCAGCCACGCAGAGCGCATGAAGTGTTCTTCGATTTCTGGCCCTAGGGCGTCATCGAAAGCCTGCGGGATTTCTTCCGCAGTGACCTCAGACGGTAGTGAATCATCAATGCGCTGCAAGGCGACAAAACCGAAGCCAATTCCGGTGACGTCATTGTCGCGGAAATGCTCCAGCCACAGTCGGGCGCGTTCGCGGCCCTCATCGCTGCGCGGGTCAATGGATTCATCTTTGAGCCAGGTGGAGACATACAGGGCCGGGTCTGCGACATCGCGCTGCAAGACCCAGGCGCTCACCCCGGTCTTCGGAATCCAGGAAGCAACGCGCTGTTGCCACGCACCATCGGAAGTGTGCACCCAGGCAGCCAACAAGTGCGCGGTACCACCGGGGTTGAGGTGCTCAGCGGCCTCAGAGATAACTAGCTCGCTGGCGCCATCAAGATTGAGGCCCGAATCGCGGTAGACATGCCCTACTTCTGGCAGCCCGACCACGAATGGCGGGTTGGCCACGATGCGGTCAAAGCGCTCACCCGCGACTGGCTCAAACCAGCTGCCGTGGCGAAAATCGACGTTCTTCGCGCCGGTGGTGGCAATCGTTGCCTGCGCTAGGGCCAGCGCTCGCTCGTGGACATCGGTGGCCACGATATTCTCCGCGCTGCCAAGCTGGCCAAGTAGTTGCACGCCAGAACCGGTGCCTAAGTCCAGCACGGAGTGAACCGGGGTGGTTGGGGTGGTGCGCAGCAGGGACAAACTCGCCGCCCCAACACCGAGGACGTGGTCAGGGCCAGGGACATGCTCGACTACCGAGGCATCCACGTCGGAGAATACCCAGCGGTTTGTGCCATCAATAATGTGGGAGCGAATATCTATAGCAATGCGGATTACCCCGTTGGAATCAGCAAGGGCAATGTTGGCATCGACAAGCTTTGTTGCAAGAACGGAGCCTACCGCCGCGGCCAAATCCGTGGCTGGTGCCGGCTGATGCAACAAAAATAACTTAATGAGCAGATCCATCTGCGTGTTTGTGCTGGTGGCTACCTCGACCGCTGCCGGTTCACCACGATAAAGCGCCTCGGTCGCCTGCGGGCCTAAATGCGCGGCGATGCCATGGGTATTAAACCCTGCTTCTTCAAAGGCATCCACTAATTCCTGCGCGATGGAATGAAGTGGAACCTGCGGGTTGAGTGGCGGGCAAAATTCGGGCATCTATTTGTCCTTTGAAGAATTGGGGTTATCGGTATCTACATGGTCAATAATGTCAGATTCACGGCGCGGGGAGTCAGTGTATTCCAACTGTGGATTGTTACCCGCCGCAAGTGCCTTTGCACGGGCTTGGCGGGCAAGCGCTGGTTTATAGGTGTTGCGCTCACGCGGGTCGCGCTTTTGGCCCCGAGCATTAGCAAAGACCACAGCAATCCAGGGAAGGGGAATGGTGATGGCGGAAATGAACGCGCCCAAAAGCCACGCGTTATAGGCATAGATGACCCATACCGTAAGAAGTAGCGAGGGAACACGCAGGAACATCAATATGCCGTAGCCGATCTCCCTGCGATGACGGTCTTGCCCAGGTGAAACTTCGGCGTCTGTGATCAACACAGACTCCTTGCGCTTCCACCAGGGCTTGGCACTGGATTTGCCTTTGCCTCTATTTTGACCGGAACTCATGGTTTTCAAGCCTAGACCCAATCACCGCCCAAATTCGATACGGCCCTACCTGCGGCTTGCCCATTCGATGGGGTTTTGGGGCAAGATAGAAGGCGTGAGTACGACGACAAAGACTATTGAGAGACCAGACATCCGCGAGGATGTAAGCAACACCGACGATGACACCCCTAAGTTCTTTCACTACGTCAAAAAGAACCAGATTGTGGACTCCGCTGTGTCCGGCAAGATGGTTGTTGCGTTGTGCGGGGAGACCTTCCCGGTGACCAAACAAGCCAAGCCGGGTTCGCCGGTCTGCCCTGATTGCGAACGGATTTACAAGGGCCTGCGTCGAAAGTGAGTGCACAGACTTCCAGGAACAAGGGTCAACTACGTGCCTGGCAGCAAGCCGCACTTGATAAGTTTCTTGCCACCAAGCCGAAAGACTTCATGGCGGTGGCAACCCCGGGCGCGGGTAAGACTACTTTCGCGCTGCGCGTTGCAACGGAGCTCGTAGATTCGCGCACGGTTGAACGCGTCATCGTGGTCGTGCCGACAGAGCACCTGAAGGTGCAGTGGTCGGCTGCTGCCGCACGCGTTGGTTTGTCGCTCGATCCGCATTTCACTAACTCGTCTGCGGTTAACCCTTCCTTCGACGGCATCGTGGTCACCTATGCGCAGGTGGGCATGCACCCGTTTAAGCACCGTGCGGTGGCATCTGCCCGACGCACTTTGGTGATCTTGGATGAGATCCACCACGCTGGTGACGCCAAGAGCTGGGGCGATGGTGTGCGTGAAGCATATGACGACGTGGTGCACCGTTTGTCCTTGACCGGTACGCCGTTTCGTTCCGATGATTCGCAGATCCCGTTCGTGCGTTATGAAGAAGATGGGGAAGGGCACTTAGTATCGCGCTCTGACCACACCTATGACTACGGGCATGCGCTTGCCGATGGCGTCGTTCGCCCCGTCGTCTTTCTCGCCTACTCCGGCGAAGCTCGGTGGCGCACCTCCGCGGGTGAAGAGTTCGCTGCACGCCTGGGGGATCCGCTCAACCCTGAACAAACTGCGCGTGCGTGGAAGACTGCCCTGGATCCGCGCGGTGACTGGATTCCATCGGTGCTGCAGGCCGCGCACACGCGTTTGATGCAGATGCGCCGCAACATGCCTGATGCCGGTGGCCTGGTTATCGCTACTGACACGACGACAGCGCGTGCGTACGCGAAGATCCTCAAGGAGCTGTCCTCCACGCCAGTGTCGGTCATTTTGTCCGATGAGCCGGGCTCTTCTGATCGCATTCAGGAATTCTCTGACAGCCGCGATGAGTGGATGGTGGCAGTGCGCATGGTGTCTGAGGGCGTTGACGTTCCCCGGCTTGCCGTGGGTGTCTACGCAACCTCTGCTTCGACGCCACTGTTTTTCGCGCAGGCGATTGGTCGTTTCGTGCGTTCCCGTATGCCTGGTGAGACCGCCTCTGTCTTCCTGCCTTCAGTGCCGCGCCTATTGGGCCTGGCGGAGAACCTGGAGAAATCCCGCGACCACGTGCTCGGCAAACCTGACCGCCCGGACGACGGCTGGGATGATGACCTGCTCGCGCAAGCGAACAAGGAACAGACGGAGCCAGACCTGGAACCGTCCTATGAGTCGATCGGCGCTGATGCTGAATTCTCAGGGCTCATTTATGACGGCTCACAGTTCAACACTGCTGCACTGGACTCTGATGAAGACGCTGATTTCTTGGGCATCCCAGGTCTGCTTGACGCGGACCAGGTCAAGGACTTGCTGCGTAAGAAGCAGGAAGAAGAAATGGATCAGCGCGCCGCTAAAGAACGCGAAGAACGCGCCGCCCAAGCAGCTGAGGAACACCGCCGCAAGATTCACGGACTTCCGTCTTCGCCTGCTAACCGACGTCGCGTCTCAGGCAGTGACAGCGCAAACACCGATGGCGATGCGCCAGTAGCGATTGATGAAGTAACGGAGTTGCGCAAAGAGCTCAACACGATTGTCTCCATCACCGCCGGGCGCACCGGGCGCCCACACGGCGCCATCCACACTGAAGCACGTAAAGCCTGCGGCGGTCCGCCCACCGCATTGTGCAACGCCGACCAACTTCGCGAAAGAATCGAATACCTTCGCAAGTGGTAACACGCGCGCCGGGCGCGAATATGAACGTGTTCCGCAGTGTCTGTGGGAGCAAGTTCATATCCCGGGTCGGTGTCGCGGCGAGGATTATCGGTAAACTGTTTCACTACACGCTCGGGCACTAGCTGGCTCCATCTGCCACAAGCTTGATTTACCAACAACCGTAAGGATTATCTTTTATGTCCAACCCAAACAATAACCCGTACGACTCCACTGGAAACTCGGGCAATTACGGCGATAATCAGCAGCCTTATGGCGAACAGCCAAGCGGTGACTCCTACGGCGCTGGCGACTATGGCTCCGGCTCGGGTCTTCCTAGCTACGGTTCGGGTGCTCAACAGGGCCCAGCAGGTTCCCAACCTGGCGGCTACCAGCAAGGTTCCGGTGGCTACCAAGAGCCAAATTTTGGCAGCTATGAGCAATACCAGGGCTACCAGGGTGGCGGATTCGATGACGCGCCAGTGAAGAAGTCGGGCCTCGCATTGGCTGCCTTCATCATCGGTATCATCTCCCTGCTGGCCACCATCACCGGCTTCTCCATCGTCCCAGGTATCGTCGGCATCATCGTTGCGATTATCGCTTTGGTGGTCAACCGCAAGAAGCCAAAGGAAGCCCGCCGCACCTGGATGTCTGTCCTTGGCCTGATTTTCTCCATCATTGGTGTTATCGCAACCGTACTTCTCTTTGGAATTGTGCTGGCAATCTTTGGTGACCCTGCGGTTCAAGCCTGCAGGGATAACGCAGCTACCCAGGTTGAGTTCCAGGAGTGCTTCGAAGGCCTGGTGCAGTAACCTCAATCTCCCGAACTAGCTTGTAAATTGCGTCCTGCAATGGCTCGGAGGACAGCTAGTATGTAGCAAGACTGTTCACCACGTGTGCGCGCTCGGCGCCTGACACAGATTCGCTTGTGCGAAATACTGTGGCAGGCGCTGTTTCTGTGGGAAGAGCCAGCACAGCACGACAATCTCAGAGAAAATAAGAATAGCCAAAATGAATAGAAATCCATGAAGGGGAGAGGTACGCAGTGAGTGACGCGATACAGTCAAAAAAGAAGACACTGACATTGGCTGACTGGTGGACCGCGTTTATTGCCATCAACTCCACTGCCACCCGCTGGCCGGGCGCACTGCGCGCGGCACTAGCTATTCTCATCCCCGGTAGCATCGCCATGCTCACAGGCAACAAGGAAGCTATTTTGCTCATTTGTGCCGGTGCCTTCACCGTCATCTACGGCGAGGGCATTGTCTACCGCAGACGGTGGAAAGTCATGGCTGTTGCCGGCACTTTGCTTTGGCTCGGCGCTTCGGTCGGCGCGCTCGTGGGTACCTTGGTGTTTGCTCCAGGCAACGGCCATTGGTGGTTATTGCTCACCGCCCTCTTCGTCACCGTTTTAGGTGCGGGCGTTGTCTTTATTCAAAACGCGTTGCGCCTGCCGCCGCCGGGTGGCTTCTTCATTGTCATGGTCACGGGCGGTTCCACCATGTTGGCGCGCTCCGGAATTGATCCGCTAGAAGCAGCATTTTGGCCACTGACTGCAATTGCCACCGCCTTAGTGCTGGGTATGCTGCCAGCACTTATTGATCCTCATGGTCCCGAACGCGCCACCGTTGCCACGCTGGAGCGCGCGACCAAAGCCTTTGAAGAATCCAAAGATGATGTACTAGCACGCCACCATCAAGCACAGACCGCGCTAGCTACGGCGTGGGAAGCTCTTGCCGATGCCGGCATTGTCCGCGCCGGCCGCGTTGTTATCGCCCCGCAAAGTGACCTGGTGGAGCGCACGCTGAATGCGCAGCGGAGCATCGTTAAGCACAATCGCTCTGGCGTGGACGCGTCTACTGAAGCATTGTTTGAATCCGCGAACCTGCTGGACCCAGAACGTACCGTCATGCCGCACTCGAGGCCTACCGCGCGGTATCGCATCTATAGGTCGTTGACGGCTGATAGCCATGCGATGGTTACTGCCAAGAAAGTCGCTGTAGCGGGCCTTGCCACTGGCGTCATTGGTGTGGCCTTGGGCTTAAACCGACCCGACTGGGGAGTTATCTCGGCCTTGCTGATTCTGCAGAACGGCCCAGAGAAAATCCCTGGCACTATCCGCGGCACCCACCGCGTGCTGGGCTCCATCTTGGGCCTGGGACTGTTCGCCCTGTTCTACCTCTTTGGTGTTGAAGGCTGGACGCTGCTGGCTGCGCTGGCAATTTGTCAGTTCTTTGCCGAAATCATGGTGGTCAAGAATTACGCCCTGTGTGTTATTTTCTCCACGCCGCTGGCGCTGCTCATGGGTGGTATTTCTGAACCACTCGGTGACTTGGTTGTCTCCCGTATCGCGGAAATCGCACTGTCGGTAGCATTCGCGTTCTTGGTGCTGTGGTTTATGAGCAACGGTTCCAAGGCACGCGAATACATGCGCCTGCAACTGCGTAGCTACCAGTCCATGTCCACAGTGCTGGGCAGCCTTCTGACGGGCAAACCCGATGACGCGCTGGTTCAGCGCCGCGACCTGCAATACGAGCTGTTGTCTGAGCGCCGCGCCATCCAGACTTTGGCACTGGACCACCCCGAACAAGTGCAACAGCACTGGGAAAAGCACCGCGCTATCCAGCATGCCGGATATGAAATCTTGGACTATTGCTCACTTAGCCCCAACGTGATGATGGAATACGGCGCATTGGGCACGCTTATTGAGTCCGTCCGGAAGGTCGCGCCGACGCAATCCGGAACGCAGTAGGCGGCGTGAGGGCCGTTTTCAGCGCTCAGACGCCGTACCTGTGGATAACTTAGCCTGTTGGGTGACGCGTCAACGTAGCTATCCACAGATTTTCGAACTTTCTCTGGTGCGCGGTTGCGCTGTCGGTTTAGCATCTGAGCTATGGAACTACTTCAGACAATCAAACTCTACTTCAGCCAGGGCATAGGCATTCTCCGCATTGCTTACGAGCACTCTCCATATGACTTGGAGAATTATGGCATTGTTTTACCGAAGGCAAAGGAGTACGCCAAACTTGCCGATACCCTTCTTGGCCCCGCCGACTCCCCGCGCCTGCAACGCGAATCAATAGCGCTCGCGGAACAACGCGAGTTAAGCCTCGACCACCTCGTGATGGTCAATAGATACGCGAAGAAATTGAAGAAGCGCGGCGCAGCGTGGAAATTGCGCGCTGAACTTATCGCGCACGAGGGCTCCTATAAGGAAGTCAATGCCTACGGCAACCGGCGTGTGAAAGAAGTCCAAGGCGAGAAGCCAAAAGAGCCCGGTGTAAAGGTAAGCCAAACCAAGAACGGCATGGTCACCATGACCGTGATGGATACACAGCGCCGAATTACCGATTTAGAGAAAACCCTCGACGCCATAGAAACCACCGAACAACCACGCAAAAAGCATTACTGGAAGCGTTCTGGAAACACATTGACGGCGGCGGTGGCGTGCTCCAACCCAAGTACCACACCGTTATTGCCATCGGCCTAGATCAATCCACGCAGATCATCCGCGGGGAAGGCGATGAATTCATCATATGAGCATCCGACGGCACCACCATGACTGGCGCGGAGATCGTTAACCTTGCGATGTCTGGCGCCCTCGGCGACAAGATTTACGCTGGACTTTTCCATCCGACTGCCGGCCGGTCAATCTCTACGAAGCACGGTTCGCATCAGGCAAGCAGCGAATCCTGGCCATGGCCGAGAATCTTGTGTGCCCGTGGCCGGACTGCAACGTGCCAGCCAACCGCTGCCAAGTACACCACTTGGATGCGCACAAGAATGGCGGTCAGACCAATCCTTCGAATCTGTCCACGCTGTGTGCTTATCACAACGGCGTCAACGACGATGGCGCACAAGGCGTGCGCCATGAAAAGAGCAGAGGGCGGATGATACGACACCGCGGCAAAGTCAAACTTCTAACGCCGGGAGGACGACTCGTGAGCAACGAGCACGATGGGAGCAATGAACTTGATCTAATAGCCCCCGTGCATTGGCTTGGCTTCCGGACTTGGAGATCTCTTAGAAGGACGATTTCGAGAGAAATGCAGAGTAATCGCACCTGTTCTGGTTGATTGGTCAAAGTATTTCCTGCACAGAAACGTGTACTGTGCCACGATAGTGTTCATGCCTGAAACGATTTATCTTGTGGCGCCCGCTGGCCATCCAAATTTCGGTGATGAATACATCGTTTCAGCGTGGTTGCGCGAGCTATATCGCAGGCGTCCGCATGCCCAGGTCATTTTGGACTGCCATACACCCGGTATCGCGTCAATCCTGCACGCGAATGTGCACCCGCATCTGACGGTGACGGATACCTTGTGGCACCTGGCGCTCAAGTGTTCCACGCCGGAAGAAGTGGTGGAATCGCTGGGGAATACCTACTCCAAGCCTTTGCTGACCACCGGGATGAACTTGGCCAAGACCGCCGATATTGTGCACGTGCTCGGTGGTGGCTGGCTCAATGACACGTGGCCTCATCACCTCAAAGTGCTCGCCGGAGCGGCTTCATTGGGCAAAGACTTGAAGGTGATGACTGGGCAGGGGTTCATCCCAGGGGAGAAGAGCAAAGATGAGCTTGGGCGGTGGCTGAAGCGCTTTGATCATGTTGTGGTCAGAGACGAGCCTTCACATGCTCTGTTCGCTGATGTCACACAGATGGACCGGGGAGTAGATGATGCCTGGCTGGCAGCTGCGGAATCCACAACTCGCCACGGTTTGGGCTGGGGCAATGCCGATGCCCGCGAGCGAGACTTTGTCATCGCCGCGCAGTCAGACCTGCTTGACATTGGTGTCGAAGAACTAGCGCAGCGCATCATGCGGCAGCTTAAGCACTTTGGTGCGCAAGGACGCCAAATTGCGTACATCGAATGCATCCCTGAAAACGACTACAAGGTCCTGGATGCACTTCGAGACATTGATGAAGACCTCATGCGGGAAACTCGGGTTGTCCCATTCGATGAGCTGTGGGCCTTTGGTCTGCCTACCCGCCAAGGACAAACCTGGATTTCCACCCGGTTTCATCCGCATCTTGTGGCGGCTGCGCGCGGTGTATCTGGAATTGCGATTTCCGCTCATACTGGCATGTATTACTCGGTCAAGCATGCATCGGTTGGCTCGTCGTGGACAATCACGGACCTGCTTGTACCCGTTGAAGCCGGCGCGGGACTCTCGCCCCAGCACGCCGACGAAAAGAAAGAGCAGGCTGAAGAGTTAGCCGAGCTCATTTACCCCATGACGCGGCGGCAGCAGGTCAAGATGGGCTTGAAAGACACCCTCCGCAGTGCGAAACACCGCATCATCAAATAGGGCGATTAAGGCACGCGCTTGGTCCACTCTTCGGTGGAGTACTTCTCATCCACCAGGGTCTGCACGGCCTGCAGGTCAGCGTCTGTGAGCTCAACCTCCTGGGCGCCGTAACGGGAGGAAAAGACCGACTTGAGAGTCTGGATGATGCTCTCGCGGGAAGCGCCGGTTTGCCGACGTAGCGGATCCACGCGCTTTTTCGCGCTGCGGATACCCTTATCAGAAATCTTGACCTTGCCAATGCGCAGAACCTGCATCATCATGTCGGCGTCAATGTCATAAGACATGGTGACGTGGTGCAACACAGCGCCGCCGCGACGCTTTTGGGCAGCGCCACCAATCTTACCGCCGGTAGAGGTGATGTCATTGATGGGTACATACCAGGCATCCACACCGTGTTCTTTCAATGCAGCCAGAACCCAGCGGTCAAGGTATTCATAGGATTGTTCGTAGCTCAGGCCCGCCACCAGGGATTCCGGCGCGTAGACGGAGTAGGTGATGCAGTTGCCACCTTCCATGAACATCGCGCCACCGCCGGACATACGGCGAACAACGGTCACGCCGTGTTCCTCAACGCCCTCGGGATGAAGTTCATTGACGTAGGACTGGAAGCTGCCGATAACGGTGGCGCGGTCTTCCCAGTCCCAGATGCGCATGGTGGGTTTGCGCTCACCGTTGGCGACTTGTTCCAGGATTAGCTCATCCAGAGCGACGTTGACTGGAGTGGGCAAGACACCAGGGTGCAGGATTTCCCATTCGAAATCAGTAAAGTCCTTCGCTCCAGTAACAGCACGACGCACAGCTAAAGCCACGTCACTGGTCTGAAAGCCTTGCAGTTCCGCGCCGTCAAATTCAGCGAGCACGGCGTCCATTTTGTCGCGCAAACGATCCGCAGGATCGCTTGTCGATGCCCCCTTGAGCGCCCCGCTCAACGCAAAGAACGCCTCATCTGGTTCGATGAAAAAATCACCCGAAATCTTTACCTCGGTGATGGTGCTGCCGTCTGTATCAACGTCAACGACCACCAGTTTTCCACCCGGAACTTTTACTTCGAAATGCTTGGTCATAAGCCCCACCCTAATGAATTTTCAAACTTTAGGTTGAGGGCGCTTGTTCCGACCACGGGATAATCTGCTAGGCCCAATAGGCATAGTCTTAGCAGTGCAATTGTGGTGGATGATCAAATTGGACTTGCTTACCCAGATGATGATGTAGCCGAAGAAGCGGTCTGAGTATCTTCAGGGCGCGTCTTCAGCGTGCGGCTGGTGGAGAAAATTGCGGCACCGATTAAGCCCACGATGGCGAAAGCGAAGAAACCCCATGGATATGCAAGACCTTGGGCAACCAGCAAGCCACCAAGCATCGGGCCGGAAATCGCGCCCAAGCGGCCCACGCCAGCAGATAACCCCATGGCGGATGCGCGGACGGATGACGGGTGGTTCTCGCCAACGAAGCCGTAGACCAGAACTTGGGAAGAGAAGACGAATACGCCGGTCAAGAAAATCATGATGTACAGAGCAATCAGCGGCAGCTTCACGGCAAGCAGTGCAAGGAAGACTGCAGATGCCACGAACCACACCAAGCTCGTCTTGCGTGGGGAGTGCTTATCTGCAATCCGGCCAGAGATGAGCAGGCCAACCACAGCGCCGATATTGAGTACCATGAGGAAAGCCAGAGAATTGCCCAAATCATAATCAGCATCGCGCATAATCTGCGGCAGCCACGTGTTCATGCCGTAGACCAAGAGCAAGCCCATGAAGGACGTGCCCCAGATAGCCAGGGTGTTGCGGCGGAAGGTTGGTCCAAGCAGCACCTTCATGGTGTTGTTGTTTTCAATTTCTGCTGCGTGCTTTTCGCCCAATTCATCCTCTAATGGGATGTTGAACTGCGCGGCAATCGCCTTAGCTTCCTCGACCCTGCCAACTGTCTTCAAATACTGCGGTGACTCTGGCAGCAGGAAGTACATTGCTGGGACCAAGACGAGTGCTGGAAGTGCACCCGCAATAAACAGTGAGTGCCAGCCCAGTGGCTCAATCATGATGATGCCCAAAAACGCAGTAGCGACAGCTCCCACGTGGTAACCCGTCATCAACGTGGTTGAGGCAGAACCAGACTTGGTGGCACCACGGAATTCCGTCACCAGTGCAATGGCTGTTGGCAGCGCGCCACCGAGACCCGCGCCCGCGAGGAAGCGCAAAATGACGAACAAGGCCACGCTGTTAGTAAATGCAAGGAAGAACGTTAAGATGGAAAAGAGCGTCACCGCTAGCATGAGAACGCGCCGGCGGCCGAATTTATCGGTGAGGAAAGAGATGATGAGCGCACCGAGCATCATGCCCACTAGGCCAGAGGTGGACACTAGGGTGGCTTCGGCTGCGCCAAAGTTCCAGCGCGTATCTTCCATCATGGATGGAATGGCAACGCCCAAGACCACAAGGTCGAAGCCGTCGAGCAGCATTGCCAGCCAACACAGCACCGTAATGACAGCGGGGTTCTTAGCGCCGCATGCGGCACGCACTGCGGCAGAAGACGTAGAAGAAGTAGATGAGTTCATGCGTTATGAAGCCTTCCTTCTTAAGAGGAACTTAGATGGCGGGGAAGTCCCAGCCGACATATTGCTGCGCAAGAAGCTGGCGGCCGGCATCAGAGGATACAACGGTGGAAAGCTCCGCTAGGCGGCGATTGGTATGGAAGGCAGAGGTCAGTTCGTCTTCGGCTGGTACGGAGTGCAGCATGGAAGACATCCAGTAGCTAAAGTGCTGGGTCTTCCATACGCGCGGCAAGGCGCGCTCGGTGTAGGTGTTCAGCAGCGAGCTTTCAGACTTTTTCACGGCCTGGACCAGGCCCGGAGCCAAGGCGCAGGTATCCGCCATGGCAAGGTTAAGGCCCTTCGCGCCGGTAGGCGGCACAGTATGCGCAGCATCGCCGGCAATGAACAGCCGCCCGCGCTGCATTGGATCAGTTACTGCGGAGCGAAAACGCAACACAGCCTTGTCAGTGATCTCACCTTCGGACACAGTCACGCCGTCGGAATCGGCGCGTAGGTGCAGTTGCTCCCAAATGCGCTCATCCGGCCACATCTCCGGGGTGTCATCTGGATTGCACTGCAGGTAGTAGCGCTGCACGGATTCCGAACGCGTCGAAATTAGCGCGAAACCCTCCGGGTGGGTTGCATAGATGAGCTCTGGTGCGGTTTGCGGTGCATGAACCATCATCCCAAACCAGGCGAAGGGGTATTCGTGCTTCATGCGGCGTCCATCATCGCCAGTAATTAGCTTGCGGGTAAGCGAATTAGAACCATCGGCGCCAATCACATAATCGGCGCTCAGAACGGATTCGTTGCCGTCTGCCGTGCGGTAATACACCTTGGGATTGTCGGACTCGTGGTCATCAATGGAAGTTACTTCGGTGTTGAACCAAACTTCGCCGTTGTCGCTCAGGCGCTTAGCAATGAGGTCGATGAGCACCTCGTGCTGCGGATACACTGCGACATGGTTGCCGGTGTATTTAGCAAAGTCAATGCGGTGGCTTTCACCCGCGATGGAGATCGAAATGCCTTCATCGATTTCTGCTTCCCGGTCCAGTCGTTCGCCCACACCGGTTTTGCGCAGCAGGTCGATGGTGCCTTGTTCCAGGATGCCGGCGCGCACAGTGGTCTCAACTTCTTCGCGGGATTGCTTTTCGATGACCACAGAGTCCACGCCCTGCAAGTGGAGGAGATGCGAAAGCATGAGTCCTGCTGGTCCGGCGCCGACGATAGCTACCGGGGTGTGTGATGATTCTGAACGTGAATGGATGCCCATATTCATGCCTCTTTCGAACTAGGACCTAAACCAGCGAAACCAGGGGGAGGAGAGGTCTCTATCTCCCACAGAAGTATCGCGAGTAAAAGTAGTGATGGAGACAATATAGTCAATGTGCGCAGTATGGCGTCACAATTCGCTATGCGAACATGAATCCCTGGGTCTTGGCGCTATGACCTGCAATTCTGTGTGCTCCAAAGGAGGCAGTGGAATTATGGGGGGCGGATTACTGGGGTGAAATATATCCCGCGATGAACCCTTACTTTGCGCCGAATAGTGCCGAAATTTGGCATTGATCGCTGAGAAAAAACATCCCCAAGATCAGGTGGCGAGAGGCAAAGTTATATGTAATACTCGTAATTGTCAGCGCGCGGCCCCCGGTTCTTCACCCCCGATAGTTCCGGAGCGAGCCCCCTGACACGGAGACACTAGGACACCCCCCGAGCCTGGTGTCTCCACTTAAGTTTTCACCATAAACTGTGCCCCGGTCAGAGACGGCGCGTGCGTAAGATGATGAGAAATACCGTTCAGGCTCACCCGTCGCACTATCGATTGGCCAGAAGTGAGCATGGAATTTCAAGAGTACGCATCCGAAATTCTACGGGGAGACAAGATTCGCCTCCGCGCCCTGCAAGAAGATGATCTTCCGCGTATTTCTGCATGGTGGAATGATCCGGCGTGGATGGTCCTTCAGCAAGCAGCCGTCTTTCCAACTCCGGAAGCATAGACCGTAGAGATGTTCCGCATTTGGAGTCGGAATGATAATCCTCGAGGATTTGGCTACTCCATTGAAGAAATTGAGAGCGGCGAATTCGTAGAGCACGGCTTCGGCACAGATACGATGCGGGTTGTGCTCCGATACGCCTTTGAAGAACTCGGCTTAACAAAACTGAGCTCAACGTCTGGGAATTCAACACACGTGCATTGCGCACTTACGAACGCGTTGGGTTTGTTGTTGAAGGAACGCGCCGCGCGGCTGCATTCCACGCCGGTAAACTCGGGTCACAGATTCACATGGGTATTCTCCAGAGTGAATATCTCGAGGCACGCCAAAAGCCCTGATTCTCGAACCTCCACGGGGGAGTGAAAGAGCAGAGAATCAGGGCTTCAAACGCTAGGGAGGCCTAGGCATCTAGTCCAAGTAGTCACGCAGAACCTGCGAACGCGATGGGTGGCGCAGCTTCGACATCGTCTTCGACTCAATCTGGCGAATACGTTCACGAGTAACACCGTAAACTTGACCGATTTCGTCTAAAGTACGCGGCATGCCGTCGGTCAGGCCGAAGCGAAGGCGCACAACGCCTGCCTCGCGCTCAGACAGAGTAGTCAATACGTCTTGGAGCTGATCCTGGAGCAGGGTGAACGAGACTGCATCGACAGCAATGACTGCCTCAGAGTCCTCAATGAAGTCACCCAGCTGGGAGTCGCCCTCATCACCAATAGTCTGGTCAAGGGAAATTGGCTCACGAGCGTACTGCTGGATTTCCAGCACCTTCTCCTCGGTGATGTCCATTTCCTTTGCCAACTCCTGCGGGGTTGGCTCGCGGCCCAGATCCTGCAACAGCTCACGCTGGATGCGGCCAAGCTTGTTGATGACCTCAACCATGTGGACCGGGATACGAATGGTACGTGCTTGGTCCGCCATAGCGCGGGTAATAGCCTGACGGATCCACCACGTAGCGTAGGTGGAGAACTTGTAGCCCTTGGTGTAGTCGAATTTCTCAACTGCACGGATAAGGCCCAAGTTGCCTTCCTGGATCAAGTCCAAGAATGCCATGCCACGACCGGTGTAGCGCTTAGCAAGCGAAACAACCAGACGAAGGTTTGCTTCCAACAAGTGGTTCTTAGCCTTGCGGCCATCACGCGCAATCCAACGAAGGTCGCGCTTTTGCGCAGGGGACAGCTTTGCAGCCGCGTCACCTTCCGCAATCAAACGCTCCATGTCATCGATTCGGTGCTGTGCATACAAGCCCGCCTCAATGCGCTCCGCAAGAGAAACCTCTTGCTCGGCATTGAGCAGCGCAACTTTACCGATCTGCTTTAGGTAAGCACGGACCGAGTCAGCAGAAGCGGTGAGCTCTGCATCCTTACGCGCCTGACGCAAGGTTGCGGATTCGTCCTCGTCCCAAACGCTAGCGCCAGCGTCTTCCTCGGACTCTTCCTCATCCTCCTCGGCTTCGAGTTCTTCATCCGGCTCGCCGAACTCGTCCTCATCCATCTCCGCTGCATCAGGATCGAAATCAGTTTCTTCCTGATCTACGTCTTCCTCGTTTGCGTCGACTTCCTGATCTTCCAATGCCTCTTCGTCATCGGATTCTGCAGAAGCCTTCTCAGGAGAAGTTGCCTTTGACGCTGCAGACTTACGGACGGTCTTTTTGGCCGTAGTCTTGCGAGCGGTTTTCTTAGCGGTCTTTTTGGCCGTTTTCTTCGCCGTCTTCTTAGCGGTTTTCTTGGCCGTTTTCTTCGCCGTCTTTTTGGCAGGGGTCTTTACTGCAGGAGCTTCCTCTGCACCCTCGCTGAAAGCCTGGTCTGAAGATTCAGTGGCTGCCACGTACGCCCTTTCGCCTAGACATGATTTGTTTGAAACTTAACACGCAGATTCCATAAAACCTGGATTTACACCCTCTAGGTGCGACAAATAATTAAAACGCCGAAGAGGGTGTTTTAATTTCCTGCCGCCAGATGAGAGGGGGTTGCAGTGCTAACTGCATATCCCATCGCGTGCGGAGTTGCTCAATATTGAACGGTCGACCGCCCAGTATAGATGATGAATAAACATCATTGCCAGAACGGGTCGGCATTCTTACTATTATAGAGCGCTTTTTGAAATATCGGTTTGGACACTCAACATAATGGCTTAAGGCGCGATGTCACGAGTAACGGCCATCGCCGCGCCGATGATTCCTGCCTTGTTACGTAGATGAGCAGGAACAACCTCAGTCTTGATGGTCAAATGTGGACCCCATTTTTCAAAACGCCGCGAGATTCCGCCGCCGATAATGAACAGGTTCGGATTAAGCAGCGCCTCATACTCGTGCAACACGCGATTAACGTGCTTCGCCCACTTCTTGAAAGACAGATCCTTATCTTCCTTGACTGCCGATGATGCCTGGTGTTCTGCTTCATCATCGCCGACGATGAGATGTCCAAGTTCCGAGTTCGGCCACAACTTTCCGTCCAGCAAGAATGCTGAACCAATGCCCGTGCCAATGGTGAGGAAGATGACCGGTCCTTCTTTTGCCTTGGCATCACCAAAAGCGACCTCTGCTAGGCCGGCCGCATCGGCATCGTTAAGCACCGAAATGTGCCGATCGGAACCTAGATGGCGGTGGAAGAGCTCGTAGGCATCCACCCCAATCCATGACTTATCAACATTGGCCGCTGAGAGGACCATCTGACCTTTCACGATGGAAGGCAACGTAATGCCGACAGGTCCTTCCCAACCTGCCTGCTCCACGATTTGTGCCACCGTGGATGCGACTGCCTCGGGGGTTGCCGGTTTCGGGGTTGAAATCTTGATGCGATCTCCAACAAACTCGCCGGTATCCAAATTGACTACGGCGCCTTTGATGCCGGAACCGCCCACATCAATGCCAAAAGAAGTGTTCATGCGCACAAGTTTACAGAAGTGCACAATGGTTGGTATGACTGAAATCAACGTGCGTGAATTTCGTGACTATGCCGCAGGTCTAGCGCAGCAGGCCGCGTCCCTCATTTTGACGAAGCGGGCTGAGATTACCGCGACCGATGACATTCGTTCGCACAGCCAGACAAAGACTTCTGCGGTCGACCCTGTCACCGAAGTAGATACTGCGGCCGAGGCGTTCATTGCGGACAGCATCCGCCGAGACCGACCCGATGACGGAATTATTGGCGAGGAAGGCGCCGATATCCCATCGAAATCCGGCGTCTCGTGGGTTATTGACCCTATCGATGGCACCGTCAATTTCATGTATGGGCTGGGGGAGTACGCAGTCTCAATTGGGGCAATGGTCGATGGGCAATATGTTGCCGGCGTGGTTATCAATGTGGTGAAGCAAACCTTGTACTCCGCCGCCGTGGGCCACGGTGCGACCGTGACCTACCGCGATGGCACAAGCACTATCTTGCGCTGCCGCCAGGAAACCGATCCACAGCTTTCTCTCATCGCGACTGGCTTTGGATACACCACGACGCGGCGCTCCGGACAGGCGAAAATCCTCCAAGAGTTGCTACCGCAAGTTCGTGATATCCGGCGCATGGGCTCAGCTGCCCTTGATATGTGCCGAGTTGCCGAGGGCACAGTGGATGCCTACTACGAACACGGCGTAAAAATTTGGGATGTTGCTGCCGGCATCGTGATTGCACGTGAAGCAGGCGCCCAGGTCCGCGTCCCCGAAGTGTGGGAGAAAAACTCAGACCGCGGCACATTGGTGTGGGCAGCTTCGGCTGACTTGGCTCCTGCTTTTGAACGGCTGCTTTCTTCCGTTGGTGCTAACGGTGAAATTGACTAGTTTTTAGCCCTCAAAATGTTGGGCCAGACTTGAACGGTCCAGGAATTTTCACCCGCAGTAGGGGTAAAATCACATCACCGTTCGCTACCAGAGAACCTGCAGGTGAGGGCAAAAACTCCGGGAGGAATATACGTGGTGGGGGTAAAAATCATAGTTTGAAGCGTCAATGAGTATGACAGATGCAGAAATGTCCTTTAGTATGCGCGATCGACGAAACGTAAACCGTATGTTTAACGCTATTTAAGGACGCATCTATGGCAACCGATTACGACGCACCACGTCGTCGAGTTGAGGACGAGCTCGAGACCGACTCTCTTGAAGGTCTCAAAGCTGCTGAAAACGATAACAACGGCATGGACGACGACGGAGAAATCGTTGAGCCGTTTGAGCCACCAACAGTGGACCTCACCGGCGAAGAACTGAACGTCACTGTTATCCCACGCCAGGAGAACGAGTTCACCTGTTCTTCTTGCTTTATCGTGCAGTCAAACAAACGCCTCTCTCATGAGGAAGACGGCCAGCCAATCTGTCTTGACTGCGCTTAGTCTGTGTTTAGTCTGCCGTTGAGGTTTAGTTCTCAATAACGCAAAGCGGCATCCCACTCTGCTGGGATGCCGCTTTTTCAAATCTTGAAACTATGTGAAGTACTTCGAGGCACTATCTATCGAGGTCCTTAATTGCGTGGTCTGCTTGTTCCGGGAGGAAAGCTCGCAGCAGCGCCTCGGGGTCCTTGGAGCTGACCAGCCAATAAGGCGTTGGATCCTCTGGGTCATCGAGCACCAACATGACCAATTCATCAACCCACTGGTGAGAGACAAGAAAAGCTGCTGGGTCTAATTGCGGCCCCAATGCGCTGCGGCGCGCAGATTTTGGAACTGCCAAGCTGCGCGAGACGATATCGTGTGGCAACTGAGCGCCCTTGACGGTTATCCACCGGAAACCATCCGGGTCTTTTTCGACTTTGATGATCGTGCCGGACATGGAATACAACGCCCAAGCCATCAGGCCGAAAGCAATAAGGAACGTGATGATCGGCCAGATATCCATGCGGTTAATCCCCACAGTCGCCGCAAGCAGTCCCGCTACAAACGCGGCTGCCAGCCACCAGTACCAAGGAACCCATTGACGTTCCTGGTATAAAACCTCGGCATTTTCGCCGGATGTTGTGCTGTCTGGTGTGGAATGAGCTGATGAAGTCACAAAACACTAGTGTACTTGTTTCCTATTTTTTAGCGAACTACCTTGACCTACGCCACATCGCTTTGTGGCGTGCCCGCTGAATGCGCCAAAATTCAGCTGGAGATGCCAGCCAAGCACCGTTGCCAATGCAATTCTTATGCTTTTAGAGGCGCTCTATGGTGATGTTCGCATCAGAGTGGCGGTATGGTGTGGGACGTGAATGGATACGACAAAATGACTGAGAACCTCGACAACGCTGGCACGCCAACAGGTGCGCTATCGCCGCTTGGTGATGTAGCAATTAAGCGTTTGGATAAGGAATTGCCTTTGCCACACCGCGCCCACCGAGGTGACGCTGGTGCGGACCTTTACGCTGCTGAGGCCGTGACTCTGGAGCCGGGGGAGCGAGCACTTGTAGGAACCGGCATCGCTATCGCACTGCCTCTGGGCACCGTCGGCCTAATTCATCCACGTTCTGGGCTAGCGGCCAAGCAAGGCTTGAGCGTTGTCAACACTCCGGGAACCGTGGATGCGGACTACCGCGGCGAGATTAAAGTTTGTTTGATTAATCATGACCGCCATGAGGCGATTGAGATCACGCGCGGGATGCGCATTGCGCAGCTGGTCATCCAACGTGTTGAGCTCGTGGACTTTATTGAAGTTGAAGAACTCGATGACACCGTTCGCGGCGCAGGCGGCTACGGCTCCACGGGCGTTTAGACACCGTAGCTGCGCCTACCCACCGATGAACCGCGGTTGCAAATGCGACGAAAAGTCGAAGAAATTGCATTTGGACGATGAAAGTTTCTGCGGCTTCGTTAGGCTGGGTAGAAATACTTAAATATTTGCACGGGCTTTTGGCACGGGATTTTCGCCCTTTACGCCACGGCATTAGAACTGATCCAATACAGATTGATAGTTTCATCTGAAGGGATGATGACACGTTATGGCACTTTGGCCTTTCGGAAAGAATAAGAAGCAAGACAAAGAGGACCAAGCTGCACAGGCAGCTGAGGAAACCCGCGCTGCAGCTAATGATGCTGTGGAAGACACCAATGACACTGGTTCAGAGGGATTAGCAGCAGAGCAAACATTGGGAGCAGATAGCCCAGCACCATCTGATACCCCAGGCGATGCTGCCGCTGCGCAGAATCTAGAGGTAACCGTGCACCCACATGACGCCATCAATGGCGATATGGGGCCGTTCGACGGAGACTCCGTGGATATTGAAACCTTTGACTTCTCTGAGTTCTCCAATGGCATTCTGGATTTGAAGTCCATGAAGATTCCACTGCCGAAGAAGTCCCAGGTGCAGGTGGAGATGGGACCTAAGGGGCCGAAGATGCTTCACGTCATCACTGAGCATGGGCGTATTACCCCAGTCGCATTCGCTGCACCACGCTCTAGCGGTCAGTGGGAATCTTCCGTCGGCGAATTGGTAGCAAATATCCACAAAGACGGAATGGACACCGAACTAGAAGATGGCCCCTGGGGTACTGAAATCGTTGCCCAAAATGCCAACGGAATGATTCGCATCATCGGCATCGAAGGTCCGCGTTGGCTGCTGCGCCTCACCTTGGCTGCGCCAACCGGCAAAGAAGAAGGCTTGACCGAGCTTGCTCGCGAAGTAGCCTCCCGTGTCTTCGTCTACCGCGGCGATGACCCAATGCTGGCAGGTAACTCACTGCCCGTGACCATGCCGCCACAGTTGGTTAAGCAAGTACAAGACGAGATGGAACGCCGAAAGAGCCAGGACAACCAGCAGCAGCAGGCAAAGCCTGAGCAAAATACCTCCGCTGCAAACAAGGCTTCACAGGAAGCTGCGGCCCGACAGCTCTTCCAGATGCTCGGCGGTAATGCAGCGGCACAGGCTAAGAAGAATAATCAGCCAACTACCGCGGAAGCAGCAGCAAAGAACTCCGAGAACCATCCGGAGAATGAGCCCGATGTGCCGTCCGATTCACACGACAACGGTACCGACGATACTGATAAAGGTACCGACTCCAAGTAGAGTGAACCTATCTCTAGCGCCCGAGCAAACGCAATCATGCTTGCATAGGGCGCTAATTTTTACTGTTCGATTGTGAAGGCAACTTATTAACGGTGAATAACCCAATTGAAGAAGACAGCAACGCTTCCGGTGCTGCTCACTCCAAAGCCAGCGCCAAAGCTAAAGCCAAACCAGAAAAGAAGCCGATTGAAGAGCAAACTCTGCTGGAACAAATGGGAGGCTGGCAAGGCCTAGTTTCCACGACTTTGCCCATTCTGGTGCTGGTACCTGTTAACAGCAGGTGGGGGCTTGGCCCTGCGCTGATTGCGGCACTAAGCGTTGCACTGCTTATTCTTGTGTGGCGCATTATCCGCAAGGAAACTATCCAGCCGGCCATTTCTGGCTTCTTAGGTGTTGCCTTCTGTGCTGCTATTGCGTGGTTTACAGGTGATGCAAAGGGCTACTTCCTCTACGGCATTTGGGCTTCATTGGTCTTTGCCGTTGTTGCTTTTGCGACAGTCCTGTTCAAATGGCCCGCGGTGGGCGTTATTTGGAAGGGTATTAACGGCGAAGATATGACCTGGCAGCGTGTTGCCAGTGCACGTCGGTCATACTCCATTGCGACGCTTGGTTGGGTAGTCATTTTCCTGGCTAGGTTCTTTGTCCAGAACAATTTGTACAACTCAGCAGATACCGCGACGCTGGGCGTAGTGCGCATCATCATGGGCTGGCCATTAACCGGTGTTGTGACCATTTTGACGATCTGGATGGTTCGCCGCGCTAACAAGGCAGTGGAAGAAGCCATCGCACGTGGGGAAGTGACCCCGAAACCTAAGGTTTCAGCCACCGCAGAGACTAACCCCGAGCAGTCCAATAGCAGCGATGCTGAAGTAACAGCAGAGCCCATCACGGAAACACATCCTGAAGACACTATGACAAACAACGAGGACGGACGATGAGCGAACAAGTAAGTCCACAGACCAACGCCGAAGCGGCTGCCGATGCAGCAGCAAGCTCCGCGCCAGCCATCAAGGTAGGAGATACCTTTGAGTTGACCATCGAACGCATGGCGCATGGTGGTGAAGGCATAGGCGTTGCACCCGATGGCCGTGTGGTCTTCGTGCAGGGCGGATTCCCCGGTGATGTTGTAAGCGCTCAAGTGAGCAAAGCAAAGAAATCATTTGCCCACGCAGTTTTGAAATCAGTCATTAGTGCAGGACCACACCGGACAACGTCATCATGTCCAGCCGCTGAGCTTGGTGCAGGCTGTTGTGACTTCGCAGAACTTGCGCCGACATCAGAAATTGGCATCAAGCTAGATGTTTTGGTGGACCAGCTGCATCGTGTAGCGAAGACCAACGACATCCCTAATATTGACACCATCAACCTCAACCCACAGCGTGGATGGCGCACGCGCGTGCGACTTGGTGTCGATGAGCAGGGGCGTGCAGGCACCCGCAAGCGCGGTTCTAATGAGATTGTGCATGAAGTTCCGTGTACGCAATTGGTTCCTGGCCTGGTAGACGGCCTCGTTGGCGTGGACGCGCGTCGTTTTACTCCAGGTGCAGAGGTTGTCGCTGTTCTTGATAGCGATGGCAACCGCCACGTTGTGGAGACATCGAAAGCCCCGCGTGGGCGTCGGGTGGAGAAGGTCACCACCGTTATCGAAGGCAGCGGTGACGTTAATCAAGAAGCTGACGGACACCGGTTCCATTTCCCGGCAACCGCATTCTGGCAGGCACACCTTGACGCACCTGATACTTATTCCACCGTTATCCGTGAGTTCTTGAAGGACTGCCCACAAACTGTTGGCCGTGAGCCACTTGGTTGGGACTTGTACGGCGGCGTCGGCGTCTTTGTTCCGGCAATTGCACGAAGCCTCGGCACTCCTCAAAAGCCTGCGCGCGTCATCTCTGTGGACTACTCGCCAGCAGCTACGGCACTGAACCAGTCGGATCTTGAGCAATATGAAGTTGATGTTGTTTCAGACCGCGTGGAAAAGGTCGCAGCCCAGCTTCCGGGCCCAACCGCAGTAGTTATGGACCCACCACGTACCGGCGCGGGCAAAGATGTTGTATCTACCGTTGCATCCGTATCGCCACAGCGCGTCGTTCACGTGGGTTGTGACCCGGCTACATTTTCTCGCGACATCGGCTATTGGAATGAGCATGGTTTCCGCATGCAGCGACTCACACTCGTGAATGCTTTCCCAGGCACGCACCACTTTGAGGTGATTGCGCTTTTGGAACCAGGCGTTGCGGAGCAAGAAGACTCTGTAAACCAAGAAGCTTCAGCGCAGTAGCACGTTCGCTGACGGGGCAACGTTTGTTTGACCCCGCACGTATTTTCCGTTGAATCATTCACGTTTTCTACCTTTCCCGGGGTACGGTGGAACCTAAAAGATCGCGCCCCGTAGCCGGCGGAAGTGCCGTATATATTCACGAGCCGCGCGTGATAAACGTGAATTCTTCACATATATTTTTGCCCAGCACCGTCTTTAGTAAAGGGGTTCTAAACACTCCATGGGAATTCTCAATAAGGTGACCTCACCTCAAGACCTAAAGAGTTTGTCCGATGACAAGGTTGAGGAACTTGCCGCAGAGATCCGTCAATTCCTCATTGACAAGGTTTCAGTTACGGGTGGGCATCTCGGCCCTAACCTTGGCGTAGTTGAGCTGACTATTGCTTTGCATCGCGTTTTTGATTCTCCACGTGACCCCATCGTGTTTGATACCTCGCACCAGTCTTATGTGCACAAGATTCTGACCGGACGCGCGGACCAGTTCGATACTCTGCGCCAAAAAGATGGTCTTTCCGGATACACCGACCGTGGTGAATCTGAGCATGACTGGACGGAATCCTCCCATGCTTCCGCAGCAATTTCTGTGGTGGATGGTCTGAGCAAGGCATTTCGTATTAAGGGCGAGTCGCGACGGAATGCGGTTGCGGTCGTCGGCGATGGCGCACTTACCGGCGGCATGTGCTGGGAAGCGTTGAACAACGTCTCCGCTGACAATGAGCGCAATGCGGTTATCGTGGTCAACGATAATGGCCGCAGCTATTCTCCAACCATTGGCGGTCTGTCAGAAAACCTCGGACGAATTCGCGCTCAACATGGCTATGACGAGCTGATGGAGCACGGCAAGAAGACGTTGAAGTCGTTAGGGTGGGTTGGCAATCGCACTTTCGATGCGCTGCGTGCATTTAAGGAAGGCGTAAAATCATCGGTTTTGCCAACTGAGATGTTCCCTGAACTGGGCATGAAGTACATCGGCCCTGTCAACGGCCATGACCTTGAAGCACTTGATCACGCACTCAGCTACGCGCGTGACTATGAGGGACCAATCATTGTCCACGTGGTGACAGAGAAAGGCCACGGCTTCGCTCCTGCGGTTAATGAGCCACAGGATCAGATGCACTCCACCGGCGCGATTGATCCAGTCACCGGTGTTCCAAAAGGCAAAAGCCAGCCAGGTTGGACTGCAGTATTTTCTGAAGAGCTCATCGCGGCAGCAGAAAAGCGCGATGACATCGTTGCGATTACTGCAGCGATGGCTGGGCCAACCGGCCTGATGCCATTTGCTGAGAAGTTCCCGGATCGCTTCTTTGACGTGGGCATTGCTGAACAGCACGCGATGGCCTCAGCTTCTGGTCTCGCATTGGGTGGTCTTCACCCCGTGGTTGCTATCTACTCAACCTTCTTGAACCGTGCGTTTGACCAGCTTTTGATGGATATTGCTCTCTTGAAGCAGCCAGTAACCATCGTGCTGGACCGCGCAGGTGTCACGGGTTCCGATGGCGCTAGCCATAACGGTGTGTGGGATATGTCTTTGACCACCATTATTCCGGGCATACATGTTGCGGCACCACGTGATGGACAGCGTTTGCGGGAGCTTTTCCAGGAGTCTCTGGACATTGACTCCGGCCCATCCGTCGTGCGTTTCCCAAAGGGCAATCTGCTAGAGGACATGGACGCTGTTGCGACTACCGATGACGGCGTGGACATTCTCTATGAGTCCTCGGAAGAGGGTTCGGCTGAAGAGTCCGCGAAGAAGGTACTGATCATCTCCATTGGTGCGATGGCTGCGCGTTGCTTGGGCGCAGCTGACATCCTGGAGGAACAGGGAATGTCCGTCACCGTGGTTGACCCACGTTGGCTGTGCCCGGTTGCACCATCGCTTATTGAAATGGCCGATGCCCACGACATCGTTGTTGTGGCAGAGGACGGCATGATGCGTGCAGGTGTTGGCTCACTTTTCGACGAGGCTTTCTCAGCAGCTGAGGTAGATACTCCGCTGCGCCGAGTAGCTTTCCCAAGCATCTTCCCGAAGCATGGCTCACGCGGTGAAGTTCTTGAAGAGGTTGGTATGGATGCCGAAGGTATTGCAGCAACCGTTACCGAGTGGGTAGACAACCTGCACTAACAGCCTGCGTTAGCGCACTGCTTTCAATAAACCGATGCCGCCACAGCATGAACTTAAGCTGTGGCGGCATCGCTGTTGCTATCACCGATTCTCATGGCTTGGTTTTAGAGCAGAGCTGATTCAAGAACAGGGGTGAGCTGCTCAACCTGCCAATTGCGCAGACCGTGTTCACGCAAGAATTCCTCGAGCTGGGCCGTGGTGGTGACTGTTTGTGCTTTGTCGCCGTATTGCGGGCTCCGGGTATCTCCGCGGGTCGCCCAGACAGCATTGCGCAAAATGGCCACACTGACAATGGAGTCAGACACCACGGCTATGTCCTCGCCGAGGTCATCGCGGTATTCACGCAGGACATTGACCAACTCATTGAGAGCAGGGTGGTTGCTTTTCAAGAATTGCTTGGTGGGGTACTCATGATTCTCCACGGGAATTTCTGGCCAGGTTTGCGGATCTGAGTCGGCAGCAGTCGCAATAATGGTGGCCCAATTTTTTAGCTCCGCCGCCGAGCGGTTTCGCAGCTGAGAAATCCGTCGCAGTTGGTTTATAGAACGCGGGATACGCCGCGCAATATCAACCAGCGACGAGTTCGAAATAATCTGGCCAGGAGCAATGTCGGCATCGTAAGCCTGATGCTCGCGTTCTTCCCACACAGCCTTGGCAACCGCTAAACCCTCGGGTTCATAGATTCCCCGAATTCCGCGGGAATCAATCCATGACCGTGGGGTTGGCTCGGTGATACTGCCGAAGTGGTTAGCAATAGCCGCGAATTCTTCCCTAGCCCATTCGGTCTTGTCTTCTTGCTCAAGGTCATAGGCCATCTCTTCAGCAAGGTCAATCAGGGTTTCTACATCTAGTGCGGCATAAGCAAGTTGTGCCTTAGACAATGGAAAGCGCGACCAGTCAGTCGCCCCATAACCCTTATCAAGCTCAATCCCGAGGAATTCTTCAGTAACATAGGCCAAATTTGGATTAGGGATACCCAGGAGGCGTCCCGCCACTTCCGTGTCAAAGAGCTTTCCCGGATATAAACCTAACCAGGCTAAACAGGTGAGATCAGTAGCTGCAGCGTGAACAATCCATTCTTCGCCGTTGATAACCGGCGCGAGGAACTCACGGACATCGCTGCGAATACCTTCTGGAGCAATAAGAACGATGGGGGTATCGGCACGGCGTAGCTGAATAAGAAAGGCCCGGTCATCATATCGAAACGACGACGCACGTTCAGTATCGATAGCGATTGGACCGGAGCCTTGTGCCAGGATTTGTGCTGCCTCAATTACTCCGTCGCGTGTTGAAAATACGGTGGGGATTCCACCTTCAGGGACGCGGCGCGGAGAATTCATAAGTTAGAAGAGTAGTCCACCTGATAGACAATCTTGGGCACAGTACAAGCCTGTTGTGAATATTGTTTCGAATACAGGCTTTTGTGCACCGCAGTTAGCGGGAAAGTTCGGTGATGCCCTCTGGTGGAAGCCCAGCGACATTAGCAAGCACGCGAGAAAACGCCTCAACATGCTTGGTCAGGTCAAGGCCTTCAGCAGTCCACGACGCGCGCATCTCCAGCTGATGTGCACGCGGTGGGCCACCAATCTCGCCGAAGCGAACTGAAGCAGTCGCCGTGACGGTGCCACCAAGGTTGGTGTGGGTTGCTCCGCAGTCTTCCATCGACTCGGTCAGCCATTCCCAGGCCACATCCGGAAGCAAAGGGTCACCAGCAACATCTGAGTCCATATCGGCTTGGATGTAGGCGACAAGGCGCATTGCGCCTTCCCATGCCTCTTCTGCGCCTGGATCATGAAGCAAGATGAGGCGGCCGAATGCGTCACCGTCAGTATCAACTGGAACGATGTCATCAGCACTGTTACCGCCAACTTCGAGGCCCACAGCGTGGCTAAAGGGAGCCAACTTTTGTGGTGGGCGAATGGTGCCCAAGGTAATCTCATCGCGCAGCTGTGCCGCGTGCATCGACTCTACTGCTTGCGAAAAGGCTGGTGGGGTCTTGTTTTCTGAATCGCCAGCAGTGCCTTGCGCTCCGTCCTGATTGCCTGAAATAGGCGTAGGGGCGCCAGTTGAGTGCTGGGTAGGTGCGTCGGAAATGCTCACGAGTCTCAACCTATAGTTTAAAGTCCTGCATTCCGATTAGGCGCGCCGTGTCACATTTGGTGCATTTCTCCATCCTCGAACTTATGATGGATGAGGTAGTTATTCGTATTGATGAAAGGTTGGGGCGAAGTCACATGGCGAAGCTCGATTTTAAGGCGCTGAACGAGAAGCAGCAGTACTCACAGCATGCGGTCTTTAAAGTGCCGGCGGGCGCATTGGGCACTGAACGTGCAGACGTGATCTCTGAAGCGCAGCAGTTTTTCAAGGCTGTGGAAGAAGCTGGAACCGTCATCATTCGTGGTATCTACGACCTGTCAGGTATGCGGGACAGCGCTGATTTCATGATCTGGTGGCACGCTGAGGAATTTGAAGATATTCAAAGGGTTTTCGCCGAATTCCGTCGCACCACAGTTCTTGGACAAATTTCCGACGTTACCTGGATCGGCAACTCTCTGCACCGTCCAGCAGAATTCAACAAGTCGCACCTGCCTTCCTTCATCATGGGCGAGGAGCCAGAAGAATGGATCGCTGTGTACCCATTCGTGCGCTCCTTCGATTGGTACCTGCTTGAGGATGAAAAGCGCCGCAAGATCTTGATGGAGCACGGGATGGCTGCTCGTGACTACCCGGACGTGCGCGCTAACACTGTTCCGGCATTCGCGCTCGGTGACTATGAGTGGGTCCTGGCATTCGAAGCTCCAAAGCTCGACCGTATCGTGGATTTGATGTACGTCATGCGCTACACCGAAGCGCGTCTGCATGTTCGTGAGGAGATCCCATTCCACACCGGCCGTCGTGTGAAGGATGTTTCTGAACTGATTGAAATCCTTCCTTAATCCCAGCCGAACAAAACCAAATCGGATTGAGGGTATAAGTACATAGATACATAATTGCGTCGGTGGCCTAATTGCATCGATGCACGAAAACGAGCAGTGGGGCGAGACATCCGAAATGGATGCTCACCCCACTGCTCGTTGTAAGCGAATAAAGGAACTCGGCTACCTTTTAACCTTCTGCGTCCTCAAAGCTCATGGAGATGGAGTTAATGCAGTAACGCAGATCGGTTGGGGTGTCGTAGCCCTCACCAGCAAAGACGTGGCCCAAGTGCGAGTTGCAATTTGCGCAGAGAACCTCGGTGCGAACCATGCCAAGGGAGCGGTCTTCGCGTTCGATGATGCTTTCTCCAGCGAGTGGGGAGAAGAATGAAGGCCAACCGCAGTTGGAGGCGAATTTTTCAGTAGAGCGGAAGAGCTCCGCGTTGCAGGCACGGCAGCGGTAGATGCCTTCCGCAGTGGAATTGGTGTATTCACCAATGTGAGGACGCTCGGTGCCTGCTTGGCGCAGTACCTGGTATTCCTCAGGGCTAAGACGCTCACGCCACTGTTCATCGGTGAGCTGGGAGAAGTCAGTTTCTGCTTCAGTGCCGGTTGATGGGGATACAAAGTTATCGGACATAGCCTTGAGTCTACGCCGGATTTTTTACTTGTAAACGCCACCAGCCCACGGACGTCGCAGCGGTCACGAAGATGAGTAGCACCCAGCCGATAGTTCCAATGTAGGTGCCCATCCAACGGCCGAAATCTGGCCAAAGCGAGGACGTCCAACTGTTAGGAATCAAGAATAAAACCGCCGCTAACCATGCTGGCCAAGCGTGGAAAACGCTCCGGGATAGCAGGACGGTAAACATCATGGGGAAGAGCCACATGGAGTAATACTGTTGCCCCAAGGAACTCAACGTGAATACGCCGACCATCAAAAGCCCGCTGGTGGTCAATGTCCACAGCAAGGTATCCGTGGACCGCCAACGCAGGAGAACGATTACGCCGATTGCCACTGCCGCTGCTGTGAGCAGCCACACCGGTAAGTAAAGCGCGTTTGAAATATCGAAGTATGCCTGCCAGCCGGCGAGTGAAGAGTTTGCGTAGTCGCGAGTCTCTCCGAGGTATGGAACGAGTTTGGTCAGGTAGTCACCGGCTCCCGGGATGATTGGCCATGCAGCGATATTCAAAAGCGCTGGGACGGCAATGCCCGTGCCCACAGTGCGCCAATCGAGGCGCATGAAGGGGATGAACAACAGGGGAGCGAACTGCGGCTTGATGACGATGGCAAGGCCAATGGCCAGGCCAGCAATATAGCGCATTACATGTGGCGATACCCGCGGTGATGAACTCTTTACACCTCGGGTAGTCTCAGCAGTGGTCGCAGCGGATTCGAAGGACCTGACAAAGCAGGCGAGGAAAACCGCTAGCAGCAAAAGCAAAATGCCGTTGATGTTTGAAAAGGTCAGAGTATTAATGACTGCTTCTGTGGAAAAAGCCAGGGCAGTTGACACCGGTAATGCCGGGCCCCGCAAGGAATGGTCGACAAGCCTAGTCAAGATGGCGAGCGCCGCGACAATGGCCAGACTGTTGACCAGAATGAACGTGTATCGAGCAGCTTCGAAGCTGTCCACGGCTCCGATGGGTAAGAGCAAAAGTGTTGCGCCTGGGTTGTACAAATACAGCGGATCAACATGGTGATACGCCTGGTCATATACAGGCGTGCCGGCTAATGCCCGTGCTAGCGCGTTGTAAACCGTAGTGAAGTCATCGGTAGCTGTGCCATTGAAGGCGGTGATAAAGGTGCGATGGAGAACCAGCAAGATTGCCAGTGGCCACGCAGCTGCTGTCAGAACTTGCGAAAGGCGAGACGGCGTTGCTGAAACCTCATCGTGGGTTGCGGTATTAACCCTGGTAGTCAATGGGCGTGTAGCGGACCACACGGAATCAAACCGGTTCTGAAATGCAGCTGTCACATCGGCAGATATTACGTGGTCGGAGCGACTCCGTACCGTAGAAACACCGTCGAATCTGTATCCACGGCTACTTTCTCCAGTCTCATACGCAGATTTGCATCCGTTGGCACTCCCACTGCGGAAGCGGCTTTGTCTGAGACCAAATTCTTCTCAACCGTTGGGGTTAGTTGGGGATCAAGAGTCAAATACATCTGGTCGATGGCATTATCCGCGATGAACAGCCCGAAGATTCCGGGGCCGCCTTCGCAATCGATTTTGTGGAGTCCTCGTTTGCTCAGTTGCTCAACTATTTCTTTCGCAGTTCCGGTGCCACTGTTGACGAATTCCACTCCAACATCGAGAAGCGCCCGGCGTTTCGCTGAGAAGCCGGGGTCGTTGAGTGCATCATCGTTAGCAATGACGAGGGGAGAAGTGATTGCTCCTTTGATGAACTTTGAATTCACATCAACGTTGAAAGAGTTAGTGATCACCGCAATTGGTGGTGGCGTAGGGCGATTTTTCGTGGGTTGTGCTCCGCCGTAGTCTTCTTCCAACACTGTGCGGCTACCGACGACGATGACGTCTGAGCGCTCACGAATTCCCAGGAAGACTTCAGTATCCAGCTTATTGCCCATCGCGCCACTGTTGCCGGATACGGCAGCGGACCCAGAGAGAGTTGAAACCTCGACAAAGCGTACGTGCGGGGTTGAAGGATCAGGATCTGGACCAATAATGTCCGCTGCAGGCGGAGAGGATTGCGGCAGTGGCGTAAATGCTGAATCAGTCATCACACCAATCTAGCCCTCTTGAAAAGCTCGGTGTTGCCAGTAGCGTTGGTTCAGCCCGAAAAGTTAACAACGCATGAATTACATCGGGGTAATTAGTTTCCAGGATTTTGCGTTGTTAAAGGGCGTTTAAAGAGTAGTTGAGCGGGGGATTTGGAAACTCGGGCCGCAAAGGATAAAGTTTCATATCGCAACACAGCGCAGGTGTTTCATGATTGCTTAAATGCAAGAAGAAATTGCTTGGGTTGCGTAGCAGTGCGGATGTAGCGCAGTTGGTAGCGCATCACCTTGCCAAGGTGAGGGTCGCGAGTTCGAGTCTCGTCATCCGCTCAAAGTTTCATTACAGTGGAACTTAGTTTTGCGCGATTAGCTCAGCGGTAGAGCACTACCTCGACACGGTAGGGGTCACTGGTTCAATCCCAGTATCGCGCACCAAGGGTAAAACCTTGAAAGTGCGGATGTAGCGCAGTTGGTAGCGCATCACCTTGCCAAGGTGAGGGTCGCGAGTTCGAGTCTCGTCATCCGCTCTGGTTCTTTAACGGCTTGCCGTCGAAGTTCCCGAGGCGGTTCGCCACGGTGGAATGGCCGAGTGGTGAGGCAACGGTCTGCAAAACCGTGCACACGGGTTCGATTCCCGTTTCCACCTCAAATTGTGCTGTCCTAGGGGCAGGTACAAGGCGCGATTAGCTCAGCGGTAGAGCACTACCTCGACACGGTAGGGGTCACTGGTTCAATCCCAGTATCGCGCACACGGACACCCGCTTATGTGGGAAGTCCTAGAAACCGGGCCTGGTTTCGTTTGCGGATGTAGCGCAGTTGGTAGCGCATCACCTTGCCAAGGTGAGGGTCGCGAGTTCGAGTCTCGTCATCCGCTCAAGTAAGTAGTGGGCAGTTCTAGAAATGGAACTGCCCACTACTTTGTTATGTGTTGACTCCTGACCTCTGGACTGCGGTGGTGACGGTGCGTACTATTCTCGGTGCGATAAATAACGCAAAGGGGGAGACATGGAAAGCGAAGAAAGCACAGACAGCCAAGCCAGGCAGCTGAGATGGATTAGGCGATACAGCATCGGGTCTAAGGTATCTATCTTTCTTTTGGGCTTCGTACTTGTCTTTTTCACACCGGCGGCAGAAGGGGGAAACACCGCGCGCTATTTCATGCTCTTTCTCCTCCTTGCGTTTGTGTGCGTTGGCATGGAAGTTGTGTGGGCCTCGAACGTGACTCGGATTGCTAATGCATGGTTAAACGGCGTTGGGGCAGTGGTGCTTCTGCTCGCAGTGGTGACGTCTTTTGTGGTCTTTACTCAAACCCCACGCGATGCGACGTGGCTTTTCTGCGCTACGTGCATTACGTGGGTGGTACTCCTTGCTATTGAAGCTCGCCTGAAGAAGCGTGCCAAAGCATCCTGAACTGTGTGTTTGATATCACCAGTCCAATTGTCGGCAACGGACTTGCCAAGCTAAAAGCAATGGTTATCAATAGCTTTGCTGGAAGTCTCGTGAATCGCCCGTGCTTTCACAAACGGATGGCTTGGAACTAATGTGAGCAGTGATGCGACTAAATGCTTAGTACATCTTCTGTACATCTAAATTTTGTCAATCACATTGGGCTCACTGCAGGAAACTTTCCTGGAGCCAAGGAGTGAAAATGAATCAATCACCAATCCGCCTGGGACAGACTTTCACCGCCGGCGCGGTAGTCGCGGGCCTCGGCGCAGCCTCCATGCTGATGGCGCCCGTAGCCCTCGCACACGACAGCGTTATCGGCGGAACTGTCACTGAAGGTGATGTATTGGATGAATTCCCCGAAGAAATCACGCTGGAGTTCTCCGGAATTCCACGCGAAGGTTTCAACAACTTCGCTATCACCGACCAAGATTCCGGTGAGCTGCTGTTTTCAGAGGAACCAGAGGTCAATGATCGTGAACTGACCATTACCACGCCAGATGTTGACGAACTCGGCGATGGCAGTTATCTACTGGGTTTCCAGATCACTTCCTCTGATGGTCACGCAACTCGTGGCGGTGTCTCCTTTAGCGTAAAAGGCGCTGATGATGCTGTCGCAGCAGGTTCTGCCGAGACCGAAGAAGCAGAAGAGACCTCTGAAGCAGCTTCAGCCGCCGATAGCGAAGAAACCTCCGCACCAACTTCCGTTGAGGAAGCAACTGAAGGCATGAGCGACACCATGAAGTGGGTTCTCGCCGGTGTCGGTGTTCTGGCCGTCGTTGCCGTACTTGCAGTAATGCTGGTTAAGCGCCGCGGCTACGACGCTAAGTAATCCTGCGCTCCTCGTTTTCTTTGATTCATATTTCTCTTTTTAGCCCGCTTCCTCGAAAGCGGAGAAAGACTGATTTTTCATGACTAAGCCTTCCCGTATTTTGGTATCTGCAATCGCTGCTTCCGCACTAGCACTGGCTGGTTGCAGCAATTCCGAGCAAGATTCCACCCAGACTGATACCGCACAGGAAACTGCAGCGAACGCTGCTGCAGAAACCGCTGCGGCAGACTCCGATGATGGTGCGAACGACGATTCTGACGATTCTGCAGATGCGTTGGACTTTGAAGATGCAGTAGTTCGCGCGATGGCAGAAGATGCCGATATGACCGCTATCTTCGGCACACTGGTCAATGAATCCACTGAGGATATTGAGGTTGTTGGATTCACCTCCAGCATCGATGCCGGTGTTAATGAAATCCACGAGACCGTTGATGGTCAGATGCGTGAGATGGAAGAACCACTAATCATCCCTGCTGGTGAGTCTGTAACACTTGAGCCAGGCGGCGCACACTTCATGCTCATGGACGTTTCCGAGCCAGTTATGGCTGGCGATGAAATCACGCTGACCGTTGAACTTGCGGATGGCTCTACCGAAGAATTCGATGATATTCCGGTTCGCACCATCGGTGCGGGCGATGAAAACTACGGCGACCTTGGCCATGAAGGTCACGGTGACCATGATGATCATGGCGATGCGGATGACCACGACGACCATGATGATCACGATGATCATGAAGGCCACTAGATTTTCTCTTTTTTAGTTAATACGCTTCGCTTGTTTTGAGCGCAGCGTTGAAGAAGGTGACAGTTTTCATGGTTGAGCTCGACCGACGAGCCTTATTAGTTCGCGGTGGTCTAGCCAGCGGGCTCGCTGCAACCGGTGCGATTATCGCAGGATGCAGTGGGCCGAATGCTGCTGGCACAGACGTAGCCGCCACCGACACGGCCGCGGGTGCTGCGGCGGAGCGTACGGGGGCATCGGAAAGCAATGCGGAAGCACAAGCTGTATCCGACCACATCCTTGATAGTGCGATGGTGCCTTTCGATGGTGACCACCAAGCCGGCATTACCGCTAACTCTCATGCGGTGTTGAACCTGCTTGGTTTTAACCTGAAAGACTCTGTTGGCAAACGTGAATTTACCAACCTGATGCGTTTGTGGACTGCTGATGCCCGCGACCTATGCACGGCTGAAACCCCGGCGGGCTCCCTTGAACCAGAGATGGTGGATACCCCGGCGAACCTGACTATTACGTGTGGAATAGGCGAGCGCGTCTTTGATGTCATCGGCGCGCCCGAACTTCGCCCGGAGTGGCTGCGGGATGTTGAAGCCTTTGGCCGGGACAAGCTGTCACCGGAGTGGGGACAGACGGATGTTGTCTTGCAGATTTGCTGCGATGACGCGGTGACCGCGGGCCATGCCATGCGGCACATGATTCGCGCGGGGCAAGACTATGCGCAGGTGTCTTGGCTGCAGCAAGGTTTTGGCCATGCCTATGCTTCCGGCGGCAAAGAAAAGACCATGCGTAACCACTTTGGGCAGCTCGACGGCACCGTCAACCCGCGCTCCGATGAAGAAATGGACCAGCAAGTCTGGATCGATGAAGGACCCGAGTGGGCACAAGGTGGCACATCCATGGTGGTGCGCCGCATTCGCATGAACCTGGATACCTGGGAGAAACTGGACCGTAATTCCCGTGAGAACTCCATTGGACGCAAGCTGGACAACGGTGCGCCCTTGACAGGTGAGGAAGAGTTCGACGATCCAGACTTTGAAGCAGTGGACAAGTATGGGCTTCCTACTATTGACCGCAACTCCCATGTCGCACGTGCCCAAGCACCTGAGGGACAGCCGGCGCAACACATGCTGCGCCGCGCGTTCAACTACGACATGCAACCGGATTATGCGCCGATATCGGAGACAGGCTTCCAGCGTGAGGACGAAGAAATTTCGGGCACGCCGGTACAGCTGTCTAATTCCGGACTCATCTTCATCTGTTTCCAAAAGGACATGACGAAAGTTTTTGAACCCATGCAACGGCGCATGGATGAAGTAGATTTGCTCAATGAGTGGATTACTCACATTGGCTCGGCAGTCTATTTCGTTCCGCCAGGAGTCCACGCCGGTGCAACCACCGGTACCTTTTGGACGGAAACTCTATTGGACGAGGTAGGATAGCCGGGTTAGATCTTGTACATCAGGGTGGCGGCCAGGTAAGCCGTTTTTCCCACTTAGCGCAAAGGAGCGCAGCATGTCAGAAGCAATCGCCGCCATTTCGGTCAACTATGAACCGTTTACCTGCCCAGCAGGCACAGCAGTAGGCGCAGCAATGAAGGAATTGGGTCTTCCTAATAAGGGCCCAGAGGCGGTTGTGGTGGTGCGTGATGCCGAGGGAACCTTGAAGGACCTCGCACACGTGCCAGAAGAAGATGCTGTGTTCACTCCAGTCGCAGCCTGCGAGGATGATGGACGCGCTGTTATCCGTCACTCCTGTGCACACGTCTTGGCACAAGCCGTACAGGCTGAGTTCCCAGGAACCAAGTTGGGCATCGGCCCAGCGATTGAAAATGGTTTCTACTACGATTTCCAGACCGCGGAGCCTTTCACGCCTGAGGATCTCAAGACCATTGAAAAGCGCATGAAAAAGATCATCAAGACCGGTCAGCGCTTTGAACGTGGTGTCTTCGCGTCCAATGAGGAAGCAGCAGAAGCGCTCAAGGATGAGCCATTTAAGCTCGAACTGATTGCGGACAAGGGCAACGTTGACCCGAACTCCGATGAGGCAACCGAAGTTGGCGCTGGTGAGCTGACCTACTACGACAACGTCAACCCACGCACCAATGAGGTGGAATGGTCTGACTTGTGCCGTGGCCCGCACCTGCCAACCACCAAGTATGTTCCGGCGTTTACCTTGACCCGTTCTTCCGCTGCTTACTGGCGCGGTGACCAGGACAACGCTGGCCTGCAGCGCATCTACGGCACCGCATGGGAATCCAAGGAATCCCTGGATGCCTACCAGTTGATGATGGAAGAGGCCGAAAAGCGCGACCATCGCCGTCTAGGCACGGAGCTTGACCTGTTCAGCTTCCCAGACGACCTTGGCTCCGGCCTGCCAGTCTTCCACCCTAACGGTGGCATCATCCGCACCGAGATGGAAGACCACTCCCGCCGTCGCCACATCGAGGCTGGCTACTCCTTTGTCAACACCCCGCACATCACCAAGCAGGACCTTTTTGAACGTTCCGGCCACTTGGGCTTTTACAAGGACGGCATGTTCCCACCAATGCAGGTGGATGCGGAATATGACGAGGAGGGCAATGAGACCAAGCCGGGTCAGGAGTACTACCTGAAGCCGATGAACTGCCCAATGCACAACCTGATCTTCGACACCCGTGGCCGTTCCTACCGTGAACTGCCATTGCGTCTGTTTGAGTTCGGCAATGTCTACCGCTACGAAAAGTCCGGCGTTATTCATGGCCTGACCCGTGCGCGTGGCTTTACCCAGGATGACGCTCACATCTACTGCACCGAAGACCAGCTCGAAGATGAGCTGACTTCCGTTTTGGACTTCATCATTTCCTTGCTGAAGGACTACGGACTGGACGACTTCTATTTGGAGCTGTCCACCCGTGACCCGAAGAAGTCTGTGGGCTCTGATGAGATTTGGGAGCGTTCCACGGAGATTTTGGCCCGCGTGGCTGAGAAGTCCGGGCTGGATCTGGTTCCGGACCCAGAAGGCGCTGCTTTCTACGGTCCAAAGATTTCCGTTCAGGCGCGTGACGCGATTGGTCGTACCTGGCAGATGTCCACGGTGCAGTTGGACTTCAACATGCCAGAGCGTTTCAACCTGGAGTACACCTCTTCGGATGGATCGAAACAGCAGCCAATCATGATTCACCGCGCACTGTTCGGTTCTATTGAGCGTTTCTTCGGGGTGCTGCTTGAGCACTACGCGGGTGCTTTCCCAGTGTGGTTGGCGCCACACCAGGTTGTTGGTATCCCAGTCTCTGAAGACAACGTGGGCCACCTGGAGCAGGTCATCGCTAAGCTGCGCAAGAAGGGCATCCGCGCCGAGGTGGATACTTCTGATGATCGTATGCAGAAGAAGATCCGCAACCACACCACCGGCAAGGTTCCTTTCATGTTGCTGGCTGGTGCACGTGACGTGGAAGCAGACGCTGTGTCCTTCCGTTTCTTGGACGGTTCCCAGGCCAATGGTGTGCAAGTTGATGAAGCAGTCGAGCTGATTGCCAACTGGATTGCAGAGCGTAATAACGCGCAGCCAAACCAGGAAAACATCGAGGCGCGACGCTCCGAAAACGCCTAAGAGCAGTTTCCACTCACACCAGTAATCCACAGCCTAAGATTCGCCACTTTCACGGCGAGAAGAAAGGACACGTCCTCAGTCATGGCCAACTCCTCAGCCGAGAGCGAGAAAGAAGGACAAGAAGGAATGGACGTGTACGTGGATTCTGGTGTGGGTGAGCCTGACCGCCTAGAGCGGTTGTGGGCGCCGTTTCGCATGGCATATATCAACAAGCGCACTAAGGACCCGTTCGTTGAGGCGCCAAAGAAAGATGATGAGGAAGCGCTCATCATCGCCCGCGGAGAACACGTTTACGCACTGCTGAACCTGTTTCCTTATAACGCGGGCCATCTGATGGTGGTGCCTTACCGCAAAGAATCCAACTTCGAGGATCTCACCGAACCAGAGACTGCTGAGCTTATGGCATTTGTGAAGAAAGCCATTCGAGTGCTTAAGAAGGTGTCACGGCCTGAAGCAATCAACGTAGGATTCAACCTAGGTAAAGCATCAGGTGGTTCGGTGGGAGATCATCTTCACATGCATGTCGTGCCGCGCTGGTCAGGTGATAGTAATTTTATGACTATCCTTGATGGAACTAAGGTTTTGCCGCAACTGCTGAAAGACACGCGGCAGGTGCTTGCCCAGGGCTGGCAGGAAATTGAGTTGGAGGATAGCCAAATGGAGACTTCTAAGAGGGAGAACCCCAGTGCTTAGCGTCCATGGGCGCAAGCCTGCGGCAGTCGTTGTTGAGCCGGTTGCTCGCGCGTTCCTCAAAGTAGGTTTGACTCCCAATGCTGTCACCCTCATTGGCACTTTTGTCACCATTGCCATCACGGTGACGCTGATTCCAAGTGGATATTTGTTCGCGGCAGCTATATTCTCCGGGCTGTTCGCTGCTTTTGACATGGTTGATGGGACCATGGCGCGGTTGAGCGGCGGGGGCACGAAGTTCGGAGCAACGCTTGATGCCACCTGCGACCGTATTACTGACGGCGCGTTGTTTGCTGCCATCATTTGGTACTTGATTTATCAGGACAATGCCCACCCGGCCACCATTTTCGCAGCCCTAGTGGTGTTGGTGACCTCGCAGGTCATTTCCTATGTCAAAGCCCGCGGTGAGGCTTCAGGGTTTGCCATGGTCGGCGGCCTGATCGAACGCCCAGAACGCCTCATCCTTGGCCTGGTTGGCATTGGTTTGGAAGGTCTTGGCGTGCCATACATCCTGCCAATCTGCTTGTGGGTCTTGGCCGTAGGTTCGTGTTTCACCGTCTACCAGCGCCTCATGTTGGCTTTCAAACAGGACCAGCAGCAACAGGCCCAACAGCGAAAGCCTAGTGGCGGCGCAAACCCCGCGAAGCCAGCCTGAGAGGATTAATGTTTAGCAAAGAAGACATCTCCGCGGCAGGCTACCTAGCTGGGTGGTCAGTGGTGAAGCACTTACCGCTGCCGTTTGCACGGTGGGTATTTGACAAGGTCGCAGACAAAGTCTCCGGCAACGGCAAGGGGATGGATCAGCTTCGCCGCAATCTCGCCCGCGTGGTGGGGCCGGAGAATGTCACCGCAGAGCTGGTACGCAATTCCATGCGCTCTTATATGCGCTATTGGATGGAAGCTTTTCGGCTTCAAACTATTCAGAAAGATCCAGACCTGCACCGTCAGCTTTTAGCAGGGTTGGAGGGCAAAGAGCTTATCGATGCCTCCTTGGCCTCTGATCAAGGCACCATCCTGGCTCTGACCCACAGTGGCAATTGGGATATGGCCGGCGTTTTCTTGGTTGGTTATGACGGCCCGTTTACAACGGTGGCTGAAAGGGTAAAACCTGAAAGGCTTTTTGAAGCCTTCGTGGAATACCGCGAGTCGTTGGGCTTTAAGGTTATTGCCTTGACCGGCGGGGAGCAGCCTCCTTTTGAACAACTGAAAGAAGCGCTCAACGCTGGTGAAGTGGTGTGCTTGCTGTCTGAACGTGATTTAACGCGTAGTGGTGTCGAAGTAGAATTCTTTGGCGAGCCCTGCAACATGGCTGCGGGTCCCGCGTTGCTTGCGCAAGAAACTGGAGCTAATCTTCATGCCGTTCACTGCTTTTTCGATGACTCCACGCCGGGCTGGGGCATGACGGTCTCAGAACCGATTGAGGTCACGGATACGCAAGCCACAACGCAGTGTATCGCGCATGCCTTTGAGAGATTTCTACGGCGGCGTCCAGAAGATTGGCACATGCTGCAGCCACAATGGAATGTAGATGTTGAAGCGCGTCGCAGACGACGCAAACAGGAACAACGTTAATCAAGTACTCAGTAATCAGGTGAGTTTTTAGGAAGGTTTGGACACAGCTATGCGTATTGGATTGGTGTGCCCCTATTCTTTCGACGAACCCGGTGGCGTTCAAGCCCACATGCTGGATTTGGCGTCGGTGTTTTTGGACCAAGGGCACTTCGTGCAGGTTCTCGGGCCTGCTTCAGCAAAGACGGAAGTGCCGGACTTTGTGGTCAAAGGCGGCGGCTCAATTCCAATTTCCTATAACGGCTCGGTGGCTCGGCTCTCGGTGGGACCGCAGGTGACCAAGCGCGTGAAAGAGTTCATTCGCGAAGGCAACTTCGACGTCCTGCATATCCATGAGCCGAATTCCCCGAGTTACTCCATGCGGGCGCTGCGTATCGCGGAAGGCCCCATTGTAGCGACTTACCATGCATCGGCAGCCAACTCGCGCCTTCTGCAATTAGTCAAACCGATTCTCAATCCCATGTTGGATAAGATTCGTGGCGGGATTGCGGTGTCTGAAATGGCTCGTCGCTGGCAGGTAGAACAGCTCGGTGGCGATCCTGTACTGATTCCCAACGGTGTGGACACCTCCGTCTACGCCGGTGCCCGCAAGCTGCACGAGGAAAAGCTCGCCCGGGCAGAGGCCAACGGTGCGTATAACAATGACCCAATAGAGATTGTTTTTCTGGGACGCCTGGATGAATCCCGCAAGGGTCTAGACGTGCTGCTGGATGCGCTGGAGCATATTCACCGCCCAATTCGGGTTACCGTGATGGGCGGGGGTCAAGCTCGTTCTCGGCCCGGCGTGGACTTTGTGGGACGCGTTTCAGATATGGACAAGGCTACGATTTTGGGTCGTGCGGATATCTACGTCGCGCCGAATAGGGGCGGGGAGTCCTTCGGCATTGTCCTGGTGGAAGCCATGGCTGCTGGCTGTGCTGTCGTCGCAAGTGACCTTGAAGCATTTGCTGCTGTCTGTGACGCAGATTCTCCGCAACCGGCAGGGTTGCTGTTTAAAAACGGTGATGCCCGAGACTTAGCCGCGAAAATCACGCATCTCATCGATGATGACAAGGCACGCCACGAGTTGATTACAGCCGGCACCAAACGTTCCCAGCAGTACGACTGGGACTACGTGGCAGCAGCTGTCATGCAAGTTTATGAAACCGTTCAAGACGGCACGAAGGTTCGCATCGGTTAAAAATGAACACACTATTGCTGATTATTGCCACGGTTGTCGTCACTGTTATGGCGCTGTGGGCTTATTTCACCGCGCAGCGGCTCAACACCCTGCACATCCGAACCGACGCTGCATTGGCACAGCTGCAAGCCATGTTGGATAGGCGCGCCGCCGTGATCGGGGTGCTCATTCCGTCGATCGCGTCCACTGCCACGAAGGCCGAGGGAGTTCCCTTGCGCCACGGTCAGTTCGACGAGCGATCACAACGCGAACGCGAGCTCAATCAGGCAGTCCACAACTTCCTGGAGGCAGAGCCTGGATTGGGTTCTGACTTAGCGAAGGGAAACTCGATTTCGGCTAATCCGCAGCTTGTCGATGCCGAAACGCGTGTCCAACTAGCTCACCGTTTTTATAATGAGGCCGTCTCAGACACCCGCGGGCTGCGATTGCGCCCAGCTGTCAGGGTGCTTCGCCTCGGCGGCACAGCACCCTTACCGGAGTTCTTTGAGTACTCTTTTAAACTCGATCAGTCTTAGAGCCAGCATCCGGCTCTAGCCCTAACTGCGGGCCTAGTTCTGGAGCTGCATCAAATTCTTCGTGTTGCGAAATTGGGCTTGCAGCTGAAGAACTGACAGCGGCAGCTACTTCCGTGCCTTCTGATTCAACATCGCGCGGGGTAATAATGTCTTTGCCCTCGATGCCGCCCTTGGTGAGCTTCGCGTCGCGCCAGGTTTCAATGGCGAGCCAGATAAGCGAGAGAATAGCCATCGCGACGATGAGACCGTTGCGGATTGCTAGTGCTAGGACAGGGCTGTACTCGACTCCGACATCGTTCCAGATGAAGTTGTACTTGGTGGGGTAGACATAAGTTCCCAAACCGGCAGCAGCCAGAGTCATCAATGCCAGAAGCCACAGCAGTATACGGATGGCAATGCGTGCCTTTGGGGTACCCTCGATTTTCGGTTGGCGGATTGCCACTGCGAGCAGTGGGCCGAACCAAACGATGTACTGCGGGGAGAAGACCTTGTTGGTGGCAATTAGCAGCAGGACCATGACAGCAAAGAAGGCGATGGTGCTGCGTGGCTGCCAGCCACCGGCGAAAAATCGCCAGAGTGCCCACAACAAGGCAAAGGCAACCACGGCCACCATGGCGTAAGTTGACCAGGTGATTGCCTGTTCGACACCAGGGCCTGCGATTTCAAAGCTCTTAGAGGTGGCATAGCCCATTTCCCAGCGTTCGGGCTCAAAGAAGGCCTGGTAAACAAAGGGCGTAGCGGGGATTGATTCAATCTGAAGTCCGCGTTCACCTTGGTAGGTCAGCGGGCTAATGAGACGATCCCAGCCGCGGGTAAACACCGTGACTGCGCACAACGCTACGAGTGCAGCGAAGAAGGACACCAGACGAAGCCATGCTTTGCCCTTGGTAAATCGACCCACCAAACCAGCGGCTAAGACACCCGGCCACAACTTCATGGTGGTGGCAAACGCCAGCATTGCCGATGCCAAGTTAGGCCAGCGCGTAATACATGCCGCGGCTGCAGCCACAGCGAGCGCTGGGAAAATATCGAGGCGCATGTAGAAGACTTGCCCCGCGAGGGTGCCAAACAATGCCCAGAACCAGCCGGCGTAGAACACACGCGAGTTATTCTGATGCCCGCGGAGGACAAGGGCAAGGAAGAGAGCATCGAAAACCATGCACATCACCACAAAAGCGATGTAGAAAGAATCTAACCTGTCGCCGATGATGGCGGTAAGAATCTCAACTGGCCACGTACCCGCATGCGGATATTCCGTCATCATCGTTGGGTCATCGCCGAACTCCCCGAAGAAGTAATAAGCAACGTCACCACGCGGTGTGAAATTGTCCAAAATGATGAACCCAAGAGCAATTCGGGCGAGAACCCAAGCTGTCCACACCGCAGGAACGGAAGCGAACAGACGCCTTAAAACTGGCATGCGTTAGTGGCCTTTTGTCGTTGTAAATAAACAGTTGTGAGGTGCACGCTCTGAAAGCGAGCTTTTTAAGGCTACAGCCTAGAACTAGTTGGTCTGTCCCTCAATGGCAGATTCAACATCCACCGGTGGTCCCAGCATGAGAAGAACACTAAAGACAATAACCACTACGACCAAAACAATCAGAATAGAACGCACTGGGTGACGCACGACCTGGGCCAAAACATTGTCGAAGAGACCATGTGGCTTCTCATCATGGTTGGTGTAGCGCCAACCGCCTTCCAGCAGGCCCTTGCGGTCAGCCCACAATGCGAATGGAAGCGCTGCCCACGGAACGATAGACACAAAGAGCCCCAGTACGCCAATGCCGAATGGCCACTTGTTATTGATCCACACCAACGTTGTGATGAAGATGAAGCACAGGAAGCCAAAGCCGTGGATGCCACCGGCAATCGAAGTAACTGCGTCAGTAACTCCCGAATACTTGAGGATCATTCCCACGATGAGGAAGGTCCAAGTAAACATTTCCAGATATGCGACAATTCTGTGCAGTTTCTTCGGCGTCATAGGCAACATCGTATCCAACAAACTTCCATACTGGTGCACTAGACAGGCATGTGAGGGTTTACGATTGCTCACATAAGATTGCGAGCCATTTAGCTCCAAATTGAACGTAAGTATTAAAAGGAGTATTCAGTGCCAACGAGTGCCTCACACACGGTAAGCGACATAGTTGAGATGAAAACACTTGGCGAAGACGTATTTCTGGGGCCGGCAGTACCTACTGCATTTACCCGCACCTTTGGGGGACAAGTAGTCGCGCAGGCTCTTCGCGCCGCTTTGCTGACTGTCGATGGCAAGCATGCACATTCCTTGCACTGTTATTTCCTGGAAGGTGGCGTTGCTGCCGAACCGATTGACTTCCACGTCGAGCGCATTCGCGATGGCCGTTCTTTTGCTGCGCGCCGTGTCGAAGGTTTTCAAAACGGCAAGCGCATGGTCATCATGTCCGTGAGCTTTCATCATGACCAAGACTCTGGTCCTGAACATGCCACAGCAATGCCGGATGTTCCTGGGCCTGAAGAATCCATCGACCACGTTAAGTTCCGCCCACAATCGGCAAAGAAGCGCGCGCTGGACTGGACCGACTGGGATATCCGTGTGGTACCCAATGAGAAGCTTTCAGAAGCGCAGCTCCATCCAGCCGGCCAGGCTACACATCAGTACCTGTGGATTAAAAACACCAGTGACATGGGTAATGACCAGGGTGTGCACCAAGCAGCACTTGCGTATCTCTCCGATATGACGTTGCTGTACACGACCCTCTTGGATCACGAAAACCCCGATATTCAGGCTGCGAGCCTTGACCACGCCATGTGGTTCCTGCGGCCGGTACGAGTTGATGAGTGGCTGCTTATTGATCAGTACTCGCCGTCAGCCGGTAGTGGCATTGGTTTGAGCAAGGGAAACGTCTACAACCAACGAGGAGAGCTGGTGGCGGTGCTGTCCCAAGAAGGGCTTATTCGCGCAAAGCGCACTTCCTAGCCCAACTAATAGCAGACCTTGCAAAGTAATTTTTGAATTTAGTTTTGGATTTTTCTGCGGGGGAGAAATACCGCAAACTGCAGAAGAACGTATAGTTGATACAGAGCTAAATTTTCACTTACGAAAGGTAACTTGAATGTCAGGCCACTCAAAGTGGGCAACTACGAAGCACAAGAAGGCTGCGAATGACGCTAAGCGCGGCAAAGAATTCGCGAAGCTAGTCAAAAACATCGAAGTTGCAGCGCGTACTGGTGGCGGTGACCCGGCGGCCAACCCAACCCTGGACGACATGATCAAGAAGGCGAAGAAGGCCTCCGTCCCGAACGACAATATCGAACGCGCACGCAAGCGCGGCTCCGGCGAAGAAGCCGGCGGTGCCGACTGGGAAAACATTACCTACGAAGGCTATGGCCCGAACGGTGTTGCAATGCTGATCGAGTGTTTGACCGACAACCGCAACAGAGCAGCAACCGAGGTTCGTACCGCAATGTCTCGCAACGGTGGCAACCTTGGTGAATCCGGTTCTGTTTCATACATGTTTACCCGCACTGGCGTTGTACTCGTGCAGAAGGGCGAACTCGAAGTCGATGATGTCCTCATGGCAGTGCTGGAGGCAGGCGCTGAGGATGTAGCCGATATCGGCGAATTCTACGAAGTAACATGCCAACCAACCGACATTTCTGCAGTCAAGGAAGCTTTGGTGGAAGCAGAGATTGAAGTTGAGGATTCTGACCAGGACTTCCGCGCATCAGTAGAGGTTCCATTGGGCGTTGATGACGCAAAGAAGATCATGCGTTTGATCGATGCTTTGGAAGAGTCCGATGACGTGCAAAACGTTTACACGAACATGGATCTTTCCGATGACGTCATCGCTGCATTGGACGCTGACTAATTCGAAATTAGATTGGCTTACAAAGGGCTTTAAGTATTAAAAGAGTGCACCTACTTCCCAGGTTGGGGGAGTAGGTGCAGTTCTTTGCCTGGGCCTTGTGGTAGAACATATGTGTGAGTTGGTGTCGTAATATGCGACATTGGCGGGTAGCATCAATTTCTGAATCGGCGCGAGAGGACGGTGTGGCAAATGAACCTTGAGGGTTTACGCGTAATGGGCATTGACCCTGGCCTAACCCGCTGTGGTTTATCCGTCGTTCAAGCTGGCCGTGGTCGTGCAGTTCTGCCCATTTCGGTGGGAGTCGCCCGTACACCACCAGAGGAAGAGCTCGCGCAGCGCTTACTTCGATTGTCCAATGCAGTCGAAGAGTGGATGGATGACTATAAGCCGGATGTGGTTGCCATCGAGCGACTCTTCGAGCGCGGAAATGTCTCAACAGTCCTGCACACCGCCCATGGTGTTGGCGTGCTGATGCTGGCAGCGGCTAAACGGGATATTCCGGTGTACATGTACACCCCCTCAGAGGTGAAGAAAGCTATTTCTGGCAACGGTCGCGCTGATAAGAAACAGATGACCACGATGATCACCCGAATCTTAGGTTTGAGTGAAGCACCGAAGCCTGCGGACGCTGCTGATGCCCTGGCCTTGGCAGTGTGTCACTGTTGGCGTGCCCCAGTCATTCATAGAGCTGAGCTAGCGCAGCAACAATTGAAAGAACTTGAAGAACAGCGCCGCCAGAAAGCTGCCCGTTAATTTTTGGCTTTCGCGTCATGCAACCAATGGCCGTGATTGGCAGTCAAAAACTGTATAGCTTGAAAACATATTACCAATTCCGGGCAATACGCCCCACAGTCTGAACCTAGTTGAACGTAGAAATGGAGCTTGAATCCACGTGATTGCATCTTTGAGCGGTGAAGTTCTCACAACTGAACTTGATCACGCTGTTATTGAGTGCGCCGGAGTCGGCTACCAGTTCTTGGCCACGCCTAAGACTCTAGGGACATTGACCCGCGGTGAGCATGCACGGGTGATGACATCTATGACTGTCAAAGAAGACGCCATGACTTTGTACGGTTTTACCAACGCTGATGACCGCGCAATGTTCCACCAGCTGCAGGCTGTTTCCGGTCTTGGCCCGAAACTAGCTCTTGCCTGTCTTTCTGTTATGGACGCTGGTGAAATTGCCATGGCCATTAGCAATGGTGATGCCAAGAAGTTGCAGACCATTCCTGGCGTGGGTAAGCGCATGTCGGAGCGCATGGCGTTGGAGCTGAAAGACAAGGTTAAGGGATTCGTTGGTCTTCGAGATTCAGCAGAGGGAGCGGCTAGCCCAACCCAGTCCCACCTGCCGGTGGGCAGCGGTGCCATCATCGACACTGTTGTCGAGGCACTGGTTGGCCTTGGCTTTACCGAAAAGGCAGCACGCCCAGTGGTCGAAGCACACGTTGGAGAATCAGAGGACCTTGAAAAGCTTGAGACCGCAGTGGTTCTTCGTGCTTCCTTGGCCTCGTTGAGCGGCAGTAAGTAATCCAGGGGAGATTGGGACAACACATGTCAGATGTAGAACGCACAGAGTTTAACCTTCCTGATGAAGCCACGCGGACCTCTCCTCTGCAGCGTAACGAGAACGTCGAGTCTGAGGCGCACACTGGTGAGCATGATATTGAGCGCTCACTTCGCCCGAAGGGATTGGATGAGTTCATTGGCCAGCCGAAGGTAAAAGAGCAGCTCTCGCTGGTTCTCACTGGTGCGCGAAACCGTGGCGTAACTCCTGACCACGTTCTGCTCTCTGGTCCTCCGGGCTTGGGTAAGACCACCATGGCCATGATTATCGCGCAGGAAATGGGCACCAGTTTGCGCATGACATCTGGCCCAGCACTCGAGCGCGCGGGTGACTTGGCAGCAATGCTGTCGAATCTGATGGAGGGTGATGTCTTATTCATCGACGAAATCCACCGTATTGCCCGTCCTGCTGAGGAAATGCTTTACATGGCGATGGAGGACTTCCGCATTGACGTGATCGTGGGCAAGGGACCCGGTGCGACATCTATTCCTTTGGAAATCCCGCCATTTACTTTGGTGGGTGCAACCACTCGTGCTGGCATGCTGACCGGACCGTTGCGTGACCGCTTCGGATTCACCGCGCAGATGGAGTACTACAACACCGATGATCTGGAGCACGTGGTCACACGTGCGGCGCGCATCCTTGGTGTGGAGATTGATAAAGAAGCAGCCATCGAAATCGCCTCGCGTTCACGAGGTACCCCGCGTATCGCGAACCGCCTGTTGCGCCGCGTGCGTGACTTCGCTGAAGTCAACGGTGATGGTCGCGTAAACCTCGTAGCCGCACAGGGCGCACTGGAAGTCTTTGACGTTGACCATAAAGGCCTGGACCGTCTAGACCGCGCCGTCCTTGGTGCTCTGATTAAAGGCCACGGTGGTGGACCGGTTGGTGTCAATACGCTCGCGATTGCCGTTGGCGAAGAGCCTTCCACGGTTGAGGAAGTATGTGAGCCCTACCTTGTTCGCGCAGGTATGATTTCGCGTTCTGCGCGTGGTCGAATCGCTACGCGTTTGGCGTGGGAGCATTTGGGCATGACCCCGCCAGAAACCGCTGCTGGGTTGTTCTAGGGTGGTCTTCTCGGAAAATCCCGGGTAGGGGACATGGCAACTATTTTGTTCGCGTGTAGAGAACAAAGCCAAATAGGGCAGAGATTGAGGCGTTATTCTGGCATTATGGTGTCATTATGGAATTAGTATTTCTAGCACTCATCCTCGTCCTTTTCCTCCTTCCAAGTATTTTGATCGGCCGCAAGCAGCGCCAGCGTCAGCGCGAAGTTCTTGACTTCCAGCAGAACCTGGTCCCTGGTCAGCGCGTAGCTACCGCGGGCGGCATTATCGGTACCGTTGTTTCCACCAATGAAAATGGTGTGGATTTGGAAGTTGCGCCAAACGTTGTCATCACGTTTGACCGCATGGGCATCCTGCGAAGCGCAGACGGCATTGGCTCCGCTGGAGCAACCGCTGTTGCTGGCCAGCAGGCTCCCGCTGAGGACGTTGCGCCAGAGCAAGAATCCTTGCAGGATTCCTTCGGCGACCGCAACGTTCATCCTGAGAACAATCCGGACAACTTTAGCTCCGGTGACTATGGTGAGGGCGACTACGGCAACTCCCAAGAGTCTAAAAATTAACGTGACCTAGTCATTAGGTCACTAAATAGAAATGGCATCCGCGTGCCACCTGAAGAAGGTGCCGCGGGTGCCATTTCTGATCAAACTTTCCTAACTAAGGGTACGTTAACCTGCACGGCTTTGTTGATACGTCGTTGTAATTGTCACAAGTGACCAGAAATGCCATGGTCGGGTGCAGCCTAGCCGCCAAGATGACGTACGATGATGGTTTGTGTTTGGTCTCAGAACTCTGCATTGAAAGATGTAGTACTTGTGGAGGCCACGAAAGATATATAACCAATAAAGTCAATCAGTGGGAGATTAGTCTTGTCCGCTCCTAACCGCGGCGCGATCAGCAACAGCAGTCGCACCTGGCCAAAACGCGCACTGGCGCTGTTTGGCCTCATGGTGGTCCTTTTATACGCACTAGTGCTGTTTACTGGTGACCGTTCACTAAGCCCGAAGCTTGGTATTGATCTTCAGGGTGGTACCCGAGTAACTCTGGTTCCCCAGGGTGAAGAGCCAACGCAGGATCAGTTGGCGCAGGCTCGTGTCATTCTGGAACAACGTGTTAACGGCATGGGTGTCTCCGGTGCAGAGGTTGTCACCAACGGCAACACCCTGGTGATTACGGTTCCTGGTGAAGACACCACTCAGGCACAGGCAGTGGGTGCGACGTCGCAGCTGCTGTTCCGTCCCGTAGCGGATCAGCCAATGCCAGATCCAGCCGCATTGGGCGAGACCATTGAAGAAATGGCTAACCGCTGGGTGGAATATGACGTCATCACTGTTGAGGGTGCAAATGAAATCCTCGGCCAGGTCCATGACGCTATAAACCCAACCACCGCGGAAGACGGTGAGGAGGAAGCTGATGCTGAGGACGAGAGCTCAGATGCTCCTACCGTGACCGCGGAGCCGCTTCCAGAGCCAGAGAACTCCTTGGAAGCAGCGGACCGTCGCGATGAGATGACGGATATGCTCTTGCAAGACCGTCAGTCGGAAGACCCAACGGTTCAGGCAGCAGCTCTTTCGCTGATGCAGTGCGATGCCACCACTGACCCACTGGCTGGCGCTGACGACCCAGCGCTGCCATTTGTTACTTGTGACTACGCCAACCAGGCTCCTTACTTGCTGCAACCAGCTCCACTGCTGACCGGCATTGAGGACCCTGAAGGTACCCGCCTGACTGGTAATGAGATTGACACCAACTCTCCAATCAACGGTGGTTTGAACTCCCAGACCGGCCAGATGGAAATCAGCTTCTCCTTCCAGACCGGTGATGGTCCTTCCGGTTCTGAAACCTGGGCTAACCTGACCCAGGAGAATCTTCAGAAGCAGATTGCTATCACCCTTGACTCCGCGGTGATCTCCGCTCCAGTTATTCAGGGTGCAACCCCTTATGGTTCCGCGACTTCTATTACGGGTGAGTTCACTCAGGAAGAAGCACAGAACCTAGCGAACAACCTGCGCTACGGCGCACTACCGTTGTCCTTCACGGGTGAAGACGGCGAATCCGGTGGTACCACCGAAATCGTTCCACCATCTTTGGGCCACACCGCACTGCAGGCTGGTTTGATTGCCGGCATCGTTGGTTTGATCATGGTTGCGCTGTACTCGCTGTATTACTTCCGTGCATTGGCTGGTGTATCCATCCTGACCCTGGTTGGCGCAGCCATCCTGACTTACGGCTCCATTGTTCTGTTGGGCCGCTGGATCGGCTACTCGCTTGACCTGTCCGGTATTGCCGGTCTAGTCATCGGTATCGGTGCAACGGCTGACTCCTTCGTGGTCTACTACGAGCGCATCAAGGATGAACTGCTCGAAGGCCGCACGTTCAGGTCGGCTGCCACGAAGGCATGGGAGCGTGCACGCTCTACCATCGTCACAGGTAACGCCGTGACCCTGATTGGCTCCATCGTGGTTTACCTCCTGTCTGTCGGTGAGGTTAAGGGCTTCGCGTTCACCTTGGGTCTGACCACGGTATTCGACTTGGTCGTTTCCTTCCTGATCATGGCACCACTCATGCAGCTTGCAGCTCGCCGACCAGCATTTGCAAAGCCTTCCATGAATGGCCTTGGCGGCATCTTCGCGCTTGCGCAAGAGCGCCGTGAGCAAGGATTCTTCTCTAAATCTGGCAAGTCTGCTGGCGCGAACGCTGACGCCGCCGACAATGATGCAGCGCCAGAAGAAGCACCGGAGAATAAACTTCGTAGTGTCGTAGGCCCAGCCGCGACTGGATCGGCCTCATCTTCAGCAACCGAAAACCAATCCCGCGGGGATAGTGACTCCACGACGCCGTCGGAGCAGGACTCCCAGGATGAGGAGAAATAATCATGGCTGCAAATAAATCAAAGATTTCACGCATGGACCGCCTCTACCTCGATGAGGGCGGGTTCGACTTCATCGGCCGTGCAAAGACCTGGTACGCCATCACTGCTGGCCTACTCATCGTGGCTATCGCTGCAATCGCCATCCGCGGATTCACCCTGTCCCTGGACTTTGAAGGCGGCACCAAGGTCAGCCTTCCGGCTGCCAACCTAGAAGAACAAGCAGTAGGCGAGGTCTTCGAGGAAGCCACCGGCATTGAACCAGAACAGGTTCAAATCGTTGGTAGTGGCAACTCAGCCACCCTCGAGGTCAACTCTGAGCGTTTGACCGAAGAACAGGCTGATGCAGCGCGTTTGGCCATCTACGAAGAGTTCGAGCCAGTTAATGCGATGGGTGAGTCCACTCCAGACGCAGTCGGTGTATCCACCGTTTCTGAGTCCTGGGGTTCCACGATTACCCAACGCATGGTTATCGCGATGATCGTCTTCCTGGTCATCGCAACCGCGTATGTTGCATTCCGTTTGCAGCGCACCATGGCGATTGCGGCAATCCTCGCGCTGATCGTTGATGGAGTCATCATCGCAGGTCTGTACGCACTCTTTGGTCTGGAAGTATCCCCAGCAGTAATCATTGGTCTGCTGACCGTTCTAACGTTCTCCATCTATGACTCGGTCATCGTCTTTGACAAGGTCAATGAAAATACGGAGGGGATTACTGGGCAAAGAAATCGGACGTACGCCGAGCAAACCAACTTGGCTATTAACCAGACAGTGATGCGTTCGATCTCCACCTCGGTGATATCCGCACTCCCAATTGTTGCGTTGTTCATTGTCGCGGTGTGGATGATGGGTATTGGTACCTTGCGTGACTTGGCATTGATTCAGCTTATCGGCGTTATCGAAGGTATCTTCTCTTCCATCTTCCTGGCCTCGCCACTGGTTGTTTCCTTGGCTAATCGCAGCAAGAAGATTCAGCAGCACAACAAGGACGTTGCCGAATACCGCGCGAGTGCGGAATTCACGGAGGATCAGGAAGCTGGTGCGGGCTCCGATTCAGACCACGGCACCAAGCGTCAGGTTGTTTCTCCAACCAAGCAAGTCACCAACCTGGAAGGAACCCAAGCAAACCGCACTGGTTCCTCGTGGCGCCCCGGGCGCTAAAGCTTGGCTTCTAGCTAGCTAATTTCTTACAGCACCGCCCATTGTCGGCGGTGCTGTATTCTTTAGTGTCTGCTTTACTGAGGTTGATTGAATTCCACGGTTGATTATTGGTCTAAGAAGCACGGCAGTAGTAAAATTCCAGGCTTGTGAAGGAGACGTGGGCATGAGCAAAAAGGCAGCGAAGATGCCAGGTACAACAGGTGCAAATGCGCGTGGTTCGCGTGCATGGCGCAGCCGTGCCGGTGTAGCGCTTCTAGCCGCGATGTCGGTGGGATTAACCGCATGTTCCTCTGGTGCTGATCAAGGTAGTGAGGACGAGCTGGGGCCGCAGGAGAAGAAGGCTTCGGAGTACCCGGGCTATCTGGCTAACTCTGAGCTGACAACCGTAAACGCAGGATCCGCGTTCGGCACGGCATCTGTGGCATCGCAGTTGTCCGGGCGTTTATACCCAGGTGCATTTGTTCCAGGGCCAACTGGACAATTCGTGCCCAACTCAGATTTGGTGACCACCCAAGAGTGGATGGACGGCGACCAGCGCAATGTCTTGTACACCATCGCCGAGGACGCAACCTACTCTGACAACACCCCGGTTACCTGTGATGACTTCCTCTTGGCGTACACCGCCGGGCAGATGCAGGAAATGTTCGGCTCCAACATGCCTTTGATGGATCAGGTTGAGTCCGTGGCATGTGCGCCTGAAAACAAGAAGTTCTTGGTCAAGTTCCAACCAGGACAAGGCGGCCAGTGGCGCTACATGTTTAGCCCTGGCACCATTATGCCGGCGCACAAGGTCGCTGAGCGTGCCGAGATGAGCCGGGAAGAACTAGTCAGCGCATTGTTCTCTCAGGATCCTAACCAGTTGGGTCGCATGGCAGAGATTTGGCGATTCGCTTTTGGCCTAGAGAACTTTGTCCCTGAGATGCACGTTTCCTATGGCCCATTCACTATTGACAGCGTGGGCGATCAAGGCGAGGTGCTGCTTAAGCGCAATGAGAACTATGACGGTGATCAGGCCGCTATGGAACACCTTGTGGTGTGGCCTATTCAGTCCGATGTCTCTGAAGTAACTGAGCAGGACAACCTGTTGATTGCAGACGCCGCGGTCTCTGAACCGCAGTGGTACAACGCAGAGACCATGGCCGATGATTTTGAGATCGAAGACGTCGTAGGTGACCTTACGGACTCGCTGATTTTCTCCGATTCTGGTGTATTCGAGCAGCAGTGGGCACGCCAAGCGTTTGCTAGCTGCATTGACCACAAAGAGATTGCGCGCGTGAGTTCAGAAGCCTCCGGCGTTGAGGTGCCAGCGGTCTACACCCACGCGGTCAACCACAATGATCCGCTCGCACGCACGCTGACTTCAGTAACCGAAGAACACCAGGGCACTGACATGGACACCGCCGGACAGCTAGCCGGCATCACCATCCGCATTGGCTACCTGGGCGAAGATCAGCGCCTCCAAGCCATGGTGGACTCCATCCGCCAGCAGTGTGAACCAGCAGGTATCACCGTGGAAGAAGTCTCCGGCGCAAATGTCTCCGCGGCCTTCCTCGAGATGGACCCAGAGACCTGGCTGCCAAGCATTGATGCTTTCCTCGGCCCGATTGACTCACGCTCGCAGTACGGAGTGTCATCGGCAAGCTTGGCGCGCGTGGACGAGCTGCGCGATGAAGAACGCCAACTGTGGGAAGACCTTCCAGGACTCCCATTGTCGGCTGAACCGCACACCTTCTTTATTTCCCCGCAGGTAGCCAACGCCGTGCCTTATACCGGCAGCTCCGGAATTGGCTGGAACATGGACCGCTGGTTCGTGCGCGAAGCCGAACCCAGCGAAGAGACCTCCACTGACTCCACCGACTCCGCTGAGAACGGCGACTAAAGAAACTTCCCAGCCCGCTTGATAATCTGCTTGTGCAGTGCAATGCCTTCAAGCTGGTCCCATTTCCCCAACATTTCCAATCCGTTGAGATTAGGTTTTAAGGTTTATAAACGTGACTTCCAAATATGCCAATGCCCGCGAAGCTATCAAAGACAAAATCCGCTACGTTCAGGATTTCCCAGAGAAGGGTGTGCTCTTTGAGGACCTCACTCCGGTCTTGGCTGATGGTGCTGCCTTCTCCGTGGTTATTGATGGGCTCGCCGATGAATGCGAGAAGCTCGGCGCTGACTTGATTGCGGGCCTGGATGCGCGTGGTTTCCTGCTGGGCTCGGCTGCGGCCTACAAGCTTGGCACCGGAGTGCTCGCCGTGCGCAAGGCCGGCAAGCTACCGCCTCCAGTTCTGCACCAGGAGTACTCCTTGGAGTACGGTTCGGCGGCGTTGGAAATTCCTGCGGACGGGGCAGTGATTAAGGGCGCCAAGATCGCTCTTGTCGATGACGTCTTGGCCACCGGCGGCACCTTAGCCGGAGCGCGTCAGCTGTTGGAGTCAGCTGGTGCTGAGGTGGTTGGAGCCGTTGTGGTCTTGGAAGTTGATGGATTGGGTGGCCGCGAGAAGTTCGGGGATCGCCCAATCAGTGTGCTGAATGCCACATCTGAATAAGACGCGCTAAACTAGATACATTAAGGATTCGGTTACTGCCATTTTGTTCCCCACAGTGGCAGATAACAGATAGCTTCTGAGAAGCTTTCTGAGCCGATCGTGTAGTGAGTGAAAGGGCGCATATGACGAATAATAGGTCTACGAAACGCCCAGCGAGCAGTGGCGTTCGCAGTATGTCAGCCCGCCTTGCGCGTTCGCTGACAGGGGGTCGCGTCAAGGTAAATCCGGTCTTGGATCCGTTGCTCTCTATCCACCGGCAGTTCCATCCACGCGCTGATGTAGAACTTCTCAACAATGCATATTCAACTGCGGAGAAGTTGCACGTTGGTGTGTTTAGGAAGTCGGGGGAGCCGTATATTACTCACCCGTTGGCGGTGGCAACCATTGCCGCGGAGATCGGCATGGACACCACCACTGTGGTGGCCGCGTTGCTGCATGACACGGTGGAGGACACCGACTACTCACTCGAGGACATCACGGCTGATTTTGGTCCTGAGGTAGCGCGTCTGGTTGATGGCGTGACCAAGCTGGACAAGGTGGCGCTTGGCGCGGCCGCTGAGGCGGAGACCATCCGCAAGATGATCGTCGCCATGGCGCATGACCCGCGTGTGTTGGTTATCAAGGTTGCGGACCGTTTGCACAATATGCGCACGATGCGCTTTTTGCCGCCGGAAAAGCAGGCTAAGAAGGCGCGGCAGACCCTCGACGTGATTGCACCCCTGGCGCACCGTTTGGGCATGGCTAACGTCAAATGGGAGCTCGAGGACCTTGCCTTCGCCATCTTGTACCCGAAGAAGTACGACGAGATCGTGCGAATGGTGGCTGACCGCGCACCTTCGCGTGACCGGGCGCTGGCGGAAATCAAGGAACAGGTTTCTTCTGCCCTGAAAGAAAACGGCATTGAAGCCGAAGTGATGGGCCGACCAAAGCACTACTGGTCGATTTATCAGAAGATGATTGTGCGTGGCCGTGACTTCGCAGAGATTTTTGACCTAGTGGGCATCCGCATCTTGGTGGATGACGTGAACAATTGCTACGCCGCCATTGGCGTTGTGCATTCTCTGTTCCAGGCTCTTCCGGGGCGTTTCAAAGACTACATTTCCTCGCCGCGCTTCGGTGTTTACCAGTCCCTGCACACCACCGTGATTGCTGGGGAGTCCACCCTGGAAGTCCAGGTGCGTACACACGAGATGCACTACAACGCCGAATTCGGTGTGGCAGCGCACTGGCGCTACAAAGAGATGAAGGGCAAGAACTCTGGCAACAATGAAGAAGTTGACCAGATGGCCTGGATGCGCCAGCTGCTGGATTGGCAGAAGGAAGCAGCCGATCCAAATGAGTTCCTGGATTCTTTGCGCTATGACCTGACGTCGCAGCAGATTTTCGCCTTCACCCCAAAGGGTGATGTGGTCACGCTGCCAGCAGGTTCCACTCCGGTGGACTTTGCCTACGCCGTGCACACGGAGGTTGGTCACCGCTGTATCGGCGCGAAGGTCAATGGCAAGCTTGTTGCGCTGGAATCGGAGTTGAAGTCCGGTGACAAGGTAGAAATCTTTACTTCCAAGGATGCTAATGCTGGTCCATCACGGGACTGGCAGGAGTTCTTGGTTTCACCGCGTGCGAAGGCGAAGGTTCGTCAGTGGTTTGCCAAGGAGCGCCGTGAGGAGCACCTTGAGGCTGGACGTGACGCTTTGGCCACGGAGGTGCAGCGCGGTGGCTTGCCGATGCACCGTCTGTTTACCGCAAAGTCGATGAAGCAGGTTGCGGAGCAGCTGCATTTTGAAGATGTAGATTCGCTGTACACCGCGATTGGTGCAGGCCACGTATCTGCACAGCATGTGGCTAATCAGTTGATGGCGCTGTTCGGTGACCGTGATGATGCTGTTGATGCACTCGCTTCACGTACTCCGCTGTCTGAGCTGGAAAGCTCCCGTGCCAAGCAGCAGACCGAAGATTCTAAGAATGGCTCCGGCATTTTGGTTGAGGGCAGCCCTGATGTGCTGGCCAAGTTGGCAAAGTGCTGCCAGCCGGTGCCAGGTGATGAAATCTTCGGCTTTGTCACCCGCGGTGGCGGTGTCTCTGTTCACCGCGTCGATTGCACCAACGCTGAGAAGCTCAAGAGCGAACCAGAGCGCATGATGCAGGTGGAATGGGCTCAAGGAAAGTCTTCCTCCGGTGCTTTCGCTGCAACATTGCAGCTGGAAGCTCTCGACCGTCAAGGATTGCTGTTCGAGGTGACCAAGATCTTCAGCGAGTCCAAGCTGAATGTCTTGTCCATGCGTTCTAGCAGGGGAGAAGACCACATTGCCACGTTGCAGTTCACCTTCTCCGTTTCTGACACCAAGCAGCTGGGTGCTCTCATGACCACGCTGCGAAACACCGAAGGCATCTTTGACGTCTACCGCGTGACTGCTTAGACGGGGACGGCTTTGCCAAACTAAGGAGGGGGCTTGCAACAGCAGGCCCCTCCTTTGGGGTAATTAGGCTTCTAATATATTTCGGGTGCGTGTCCTCAAAGTGAACTGTTGAGAACTCAAAGGTAAATGCGCAGGTGGGGTGTAATCGTTGCGCTGCCGAATTGTTTCTTAGGCGTTATAAAGAACTCTTGTAAGCAAACTTTTATGATCCTCACAGGAGAACCCGTGTCTAAGTTCCATCGTTTCGGCCGCCTTTTAGCTGCCTCCACCGTTTCCGCCACCATCGTTGCTGGCGCACCTGTTGCTTTCGCACAGGAAGGTGACGTTGTTGATTTCTCCGTCACCAACATCACCGACTTCCACGGCCACCTTTCTTTCGAAGAAACTGAAGAGCCAGGCGCTAACTCTGAAATGGGTGCGGCGAAGCTGAAGTCCCTGATTGAGTACGTCAACCAGGACCAGGAATTCATCATGACCACCTCCGGCGATAACGTTGGCGGGACCGCATTCGTTTCTGCAGTGGCAAATGATGAGCCAACCTTGGACATCCTCAATCTTCTGGGCGTTGATGTCTCTGCTGTTGGCAACCATGAGTTCGACCAGGGCCATGAGGATCTGACCGGCCGCATTGTTGAGGCCTCTGACTACCCAATTCTGGGCGCTAACGTCACCTTGAATGGTGAGCCACTGCTGAACGCGTCCAAGGTCATTGAAGTTGACGGCGTGAAGGTTGGCTTCGTTGGCACTGTGACGACCTTGACCAAGAACAAGGTTGCTCCTTCCGCAATCGAGGGCGTTGAGTTCACTGACCCAGTAGCTGCTACCAATGCAGAAGCTGACCGCCTGACCGAATCCGGCGAAGCTGATGTTGTTGTCGCGCTGATGCACGAGGACGCGCAGCAGTACGCAGAGGGCTTCAACAACAACGTTGACATCCTCTTCGGCGGCGACTCCCACGTGCGCAGCAGCGGTGAGGTTGCACGCGAAGGTGCACTGCCACTGTATTGGGCTCAGGGCCACGAGTACGGCAAGGTTCTGCAGGACGCAGACATCAGGTTCAACAAGGACACCAACGAGATTGAGTCCATTGAGATCAATCAGTGGGACCGTTCCATGCCAGAGGTTGAGGCTCTCGAGCCTGACGCTGAGGTAGCGGCACGCGTTGCCGCTGCCGAGGCAGAGGCTAAGGTTCTTGGCGCTCAGATTGTTGGCCAGATGGAATCCGCAACCTTCCGTGGCCAGGATGCTGGTGCGGGCTCCGGTTCGAACCGTGGCGTTGAATCCACCTTGAACTCCCTGATTGCTGACGCTAACCGCGCTTCTCTGGAACAGCAGACCGGTGTGGGAATCGATTTGGGCATTATGAACGCCGGCGGCGTTCGCGCTGACCTGCCTGAGGGAGACGTCACCTTCGAAGACGTTCTCACCGTTCAGCCATTCGGGAACTCTGTTGCTTATGGCACCCTGACCGGCCAGGACATCCTGGACGCTCTGGAGGCTCAGTGGCAGCCAGGTGCTTCCCGTCCACGTCTGGCATTGGGAATGTCCGCTGGCTTTGAATACGCATACGATCCATCGGCTGAGCAGGGTGAGCGCGTTATCTCCGCAACCTTGAACGGTGAAGAGATTGATCCTGCCGCTGACTACACCGTGGCAACCTCCACCTTCCTCTTCGATGGTGGCGACGGCTTTACGTCTCTGGCTAATGTCCAGGGGCTAACCGATGTGGGATACATGGACTACTCCGTGCTGAATGACTTCATCGCAGCTGGCACAGATATCCAGACCGGACAGACCGATATCGGCATCTCCGCTGAGGGCACCGTTGCGCCAGGCGAGGCAGTCACCTTCAACCTGACTTCCTTGAACTACACCATGGAAGAAGACCCACAGGCCACCACCGCAACCGTTGCAGTTGGCGATGTTTCTGAGACCGCTGACGTTGACACCGAGTGGAACGCTGAGGAAGACAACCAGCTCAACGAGTTCGGCCGTGCAACCGTTGAACTGACCCTGCCTGAGGACGCTGCGGAGACCGACCTGGTCACCGTAACTACCGATGCAGGCACCGAAATCACGGTCCCACTGAGCGAGCTTGGCTTCACCAAGGACTCCGATGGCGAAGAGCCAGGAACCCCTTCCGAGGGTTCCGCCGAGAGCTCCTCCGAAGGTCTTGCCTCCGGTTCCGCAGCAGGTCTTGGCGTCGCCGGTGTACTGGCAGCAATTGCTGGCATCGCAGCTTTCGTTGGACTGAGCGGTCAGTTCGACCAGTTCATCCCAGCCAACATGCAGCGTGCACTGAACGATCTGCACCGTCAGATCAACTCTGTCAGCCCAATCCAGTTCTAATTAGCTGCTAGTAACTCACCGCGGGTGGTTCATCCTCAACAATGGGGAAGGACCGCCCGCTTTTGCATGGCCTCAAGCAACTGGCAAGGTAACGTAGATGACGTGAATTGGACTGATGCGTTGATGGAACACGCCCGCGAGCAGCTCTATATTGACCCGCCTCGAATTCCTATCGTCATCTTGGCGGCAGTCCTGATTTATGTCGCGTTCCTACTCTTGGTGAAGATATTCGGCTCGCGCGTACTGACCTCAATGTCAGCTTCTGATGCTGTCATCATCATTATGTTCGGCGCAGTCGCCGGGCGCGTTATCCTCGGTCATCCACCCACGCTGGCCGCTGGCATCATTGGGCTTGCAACCCTGATGGTATTAGAGGCCTTCTTCGGCATCCTGCGGGAGAAGAGTGGACTTGGGCACCTGATTGACCGTGAGCCTATTTTGTTGATGTTTGAGGGCGCAATTGTGACCAACGCGCTTCGCAAGTCGCATTTCTCTTATGACGATGTCAGAACGTCAATCCGCAAGGCCGGAATTGGAAACTTCGCAGACGTCCAAGCAATGATTCTAGAGTCCTCGGGTGACGTCTCCATCATCCGTGCAGGCAACCCGCTTGACCCAGAAATGCTCAAAGACGTGCGGGGAGCAAAAGAACTTCTCGAGTCACCGGCCCAAAAGCCTCACACCAAATGAGTTGCTGACCCTAGCCACTGATCAAGAAATCCGGCTAACCCGTTATAACGAGCCGGCCGGAACGCCTTGAGCAAAGTGCTTACATAGACAGGAAGCTGTCCATGGTGCGCAGCAGGGAGTTGATTGTGTTGATCCAGGTGGTGAATTCCTTTGGATCCAGCTCGCCCTCATCATTGGTGGAGCCGTAGAAGAGGTTGTAAACGAACGAATCCTCAGAGGAGACGTCGGCATTAGCGTTGTTGCCATTGCCGGTGTTCTCTCCTTCCGCAGTGGTGGATTCGGAGCTGCCAGCAAAGCTGCTCTGTGCGTTTGCAACAGCGGTTCCAGAGAGGGTCAAAGCAACAGCGGTAGCGCCTGCAACAAGAGCCTTACGGGAGAAGAGAGTCATGAAACAATCCTTTGATATTCAAGTTTTAAGTGCCCAGAAGAAGTCTACTCTAATGTAATTATTTTTCGACACACGTATGTGAAAATGAACCAATCTCACATTTTTATGGCTAAGCAAGCGTGTTTGTTTGCTCAGCCTTCGCTGAGCGAGTCTGAAAACGACTAAAGCTGCTGAGACAATGTCCCAGCAGCTCTAAGCTCGTTTACTTCAAAGGGAGCAAATTAGCTCATGAAGTCAAAGTGCTTGTTAGCGAAGGTGAACAGGGTACCCAGTGCACCGATGACTGCGGTGAAGACGGAGATCCAAGCGGTGATGTCCTTAGGATCGGTGGAAGAACCCTCTTCTTCCTTAGCGTCATCATCAGCGTCGTCATCATTGTTGACTGGGGTGGAGGTCTCAGTCGAGGTCTCGGTCGAGGTCTCCTCGGAGACGGACGGAGTCTCGTCCTGAGCTACGGCTACGGAGGTACCTGCGAAGGTGACTGCGAGTGCGGTTGCGCCGGCAACGATTGCCTTGCGGGAGAAAATCTTCATGTGGAAATCCTTCAGACTTCGTAAGTTCTAGTAGACGCCATGATATTAACGTGACCTTAAGGCTATTGCAAGAGATCTATGAAGTTTTATCAAGAGTATGACATCCATCACTCACTGCCTGTGAGCTGTGAAAACTGGGCAATTTTAGTTAGCCCCATCGAAGCATCTGGTTCATTTCGCGACGTGGCAAAGCAAAACCCGCTGGAATATAAATCCAGCGGGCAAGTTAAATGTCTAAATATTTCTGTCCAGGGCGATTGACCCTAGGCGAGGGTAGCGGATTCGATACGAACTTCTTCCGCAGGAGCGCCGTCGCTGGCGCCGCCCTCAACACCGGTCTCGGCGATTGAGTCGAGGGTTTCTAGGCCCTCTTCGGTGACGTTGCCGAAGTAGGTGTAGTCAGGGGCCAAAGTGGAGTCCGCGTAGTTCAGGAAGAACTGGGAACCGTTGGTATCTGGGCCAGCGTTTGCCATCGCGATGGAACCGCGTGGGTAGATGGACTGAACAGCGGTGTCATCGAGCTCATCAGTTGGGTACTCGTTAGCGAACTGGAAGCCAGGTCCGCCGGAGCCAGAACCGGTTGGGTCACCACACTGCAGCACAGCGAGACCGCCGGTGGTCATGCGGTGGCAAATGGTGTCGTCGTAGTAGCCTTGGTCAACCAAATCGGTGATCGCGTTGACGGTACAAGGAGCAAGCGCGCGGTCGAGCTCCATTGGAATCTCACCCTGGTTGGTGGTGAAGTTGACGGTCACAGTGCCCTCAGTGGAAATGTCGTTGCCGTTTGGCACGGTGGCATCATTTGCAGCTTCACCGGACTCGTTGTACTCGCACTGCACGGTGTCTTCCAGCGGGGTCTCACGCTGACCAGCAAGGGTGAGAACTTCCTGCTCCTCAGGAGCAGCTTCGGTCTCATTAGTGTCTGCGTCTTCTGCAACGACGTCTTCCTCGTTGCCCTGCAGTGCCATGTAGGTGATGCCGCCGCCGATGGCGAGGATGGCTACGAGAGAAGCGATGACAACGCCAAACGGGCGTGCCTTGTCTTTGCGGTCGCGAGCTTTAATCTCGCGTTCAAGATGAGATAGGGCTTCTTCGCCGCGCTTTTTATTACTAGTCACCGAGTGATCCTTAGCTCGTGGTTGAACAGGTACATCTGGCACAGCGGTTTTGCGAAACTTCGCGTGCCAGGTTTCTCGGACTGATTCTAGCGTGAACCTCGTAGATGGGTTGAAGTGCCCCTACGCAATTAGTTGTGCATTTCCTGGCACTTTGCGGATGCGGGATGGCCGTCCCGGGTTAAATATGTGTGGCCAAGAAACAACTTCATGGCGAGGAAGTGAAAACGACAGTATCGTCGGGGACATGGCTAACGTAACTTTTAAGAATGACCCAGCAACCACCGCAGGTGAGCTTCCAGCAGTAGGTGCAGACCTTCCTAACTTCACCGTCGTCGGCACCGATCTTTCGGACGTCACTCCAGCGGATTACGCAGGCAAGCGCCTGGTTGTTTCCATCTTCCCATCCATCGATACCGGCGTGTGCCAGGCACAGACCCGCTCTTTCAATGAGAAGGCAACCTCCCTGGAAAACACCGTTGTCCTGTCCATCTCCAAGGACCTGCCATTCGCTCTGGATCGCTTCTGCGCAGCAGAGGGTCTGGATAACGTGGTTGCAGCATCCGCTTTCCGTTCTTCTTTCGGTGAAGATTTCGGCGCAACCCTGCAGGACTCCCCACTGGCTGGCCTTCTCGCGCGTGGCGTCATCGTCACCGATGAAGACCACAAGGTTGTCTACGCAAAGTTCGTCGATGAGGTCACTGAAGAGCCTAACTACGACGAGGCATTGGCTGCCCTGAACTAAAGGCCCAAGAGATATCGAGCAAGGCTCGTATCTACTAGCTCCGGTCGACCCATTAGTTGTGGGTTGGTCGGAGCTTTGTCATTGCTCGCGCAATGTTAGGTTTTCGGAGCCAAAGGATAGGGTATAGGCATGCAAATTCTTGGTTTTGGGGCCGGTCCTTACAAGACAAATACCTACATCGTGGAGCACGAAGGACGTGCCTTTGTGGTCGATCCCGGAATGCACGCCATGGACAGAGTTATTGAGCTGAGTTCGCAGCATGAGTTCACTATCGAGGCGATTGTGCTGTCGCATGGACACCTTGACCATACTCGCGAGGCGGGGGACTTGGCGAAGCGTTTGAGCTTACCGGTTTATATTCATCCGAATGATGAATTCATGTTGAAGGACGGCCGGGGAGTATCGCCGCAATCGCTGATGCTTTTCGATGCTGCCTCGATGATCCCCATCGCGGACGTTCGCCACATTGGTACGGGTGAGAACTTGTATCTCATCGGCATGGAGTTTGATGTTCACCATTGCCCGGGCCATTCCCCGGGCTGTGTTGTCATCGTCGCTGAAGACTTTGCGCTGACCGGCGATGTGCTGTTTAAAGGCTCTATTGGGCGCACAGACCTGCAACATTCTGATCCGCAGGCGATGCAAGATTCGCTGCGCAACCTGTTGAATATCTTGGATGATAAATTGACGCTGCTTCCGGGTCATGGTCCGACAACCACCATGCGTGCGGAAAGAAAGACCAATGGGTTTCTTCTCAACCTGGGAGATGTAATCTAGAAGCCGTGAGTGATAAGAAGCAGTTTCAAGCCTTGTCGGCACCAAAAGGCGTGCCAGACTATGTTCCGCCGCAGTCCGCGACTTTCGACGCTGTGCGCAAGACCCTTGTGGGCCAAGCGTATTTAGCGGGTTACTCGCATATTGAGCTGCCGGTGTTTGAAGATACTTCGCTGTTCGCGCGCGGTGTTGGAGAATCCACCGATGTGGTCTCGAAGGAAATGTACACCTTCGCTGACCGCGGTGAGCGTAGCGTCACCCTGCGTCCGGAAGGCACCGCAGGTGTGATGCGTTCTGTTATCCAGCACAATTTGGATCGCGGACAGCTGCCGGTCAAGCTGGCTTATTACGGCCCATTCTTCCGCTACGAGCGCCCTCAGGCTGGTCGTTACCGCCAGCTGCAGCAGGTGGGCGTCGAGGCCATCGGTGTTGATGATCCTGCACTAGATGCGGAAGTTGTTGCACTGGCAGACCGCGGCTACCGCGCGCTTGGTCTGACTGAGTTCCGTTTGGAAATGACTTCTTTGGGTTGTGGCAATTGCCGCCCTGCTTACCGTGAGAAGCTGCAGGAATTCTTGTTCAAGCTGGACTTGGATGAGGAAACCCGCCGCCGCGCAGAGATCAACCCACTGCGCGTGCTGGATGACAAGCGTCCGGAGATGCAGGAGGCTACTGCTGATGCTCCGTTGATGCTGGACAACCTGTGTGATGAGTGCCGCGTGCACTTTGACACCGTGAAGTCTTTGCTCGAAGACATGAATGTGCCATTCGTGATCAACCCACGTATGGTTCGCGGCTTGGATTATTACACCAAGACCACCTTCGAGTTCGTTCACGATGGCCTCGGTGCGCAGTCTGGCATCGGCGGCGGTGGACGCTATGACGGCCTGATGGCGCAGCTGGGTGGACAAGACCTGTCCGGTATTGGTTTTGGTCTTGGCGTTGACCGCGCGGTTCTTGCCCTCGAAGCAGAAGGTAAGACCATTCCTGGTGTTGAAGAACGCGCAGCAGTCTTTGGTGTCGCTTTGGGCAAAGAAGCAAAGAAGAAGATGGTCAACATCATCAACGATCTTCGCTTGGCTGGAATTAGCTCCGACATGTCTTATGGCGACCGTGGCCTCAAGGGCGCGATGAAGGGCGCTGACCGCGCCGGCGCGCGATTCGCACTCGTCCTGGGCGACCAGGAACTAGCCAATGGCACCGTGGCGCTTAAGGATTTGGCGGCACATGAGCAAGAAGACGTCGCTATCGAGGACATCGTCAAGGCTTTAAAGCTTAAAGGGCTTTAAAGCGAACGAGAGATTTGATTGCTGCAAAGCTAAGCGCCGTGAACATCAGATTGAACTGATAGTCACGGCGCTTCTTTTTGTTTTGTTCTAGCACTCCACCTGGGAGACGGACAGGCCCAAGGTCTTTGCTAGACCTCCGATGGAGGTCTCCTTGTACTTGGTGTGCATGTCCCGGCCGGTCTCAGCCATGGTCTGCACTGCATTGTCCAAGGTGACGTGGTGGGTGCCTTCACCCATGCGCGCGAGGCGCGCAGAGTTGATGGATTTTACCGCACCAATCGCGTTGCGCTCGATGCATGGAATTTGCACCAGGCCACCAACGGGATCACAGGTCAAGCCCAAGTTGTGCTCCAGTGCAATCTCCGCAGCGTTTTCAATCTGAGTTGGGGTAGCGCCGAGAATCTCGGCTAGGCCTGCCGCAGCCATCGACGAGGCAGAACCGACCTCGCCTTGGCAGCCAACCTCAGCGCCAGAAATCGAAGCATTCTGCTTGATGATCATGCCGACCGCGCCAGCGGTGAGCAAGAAACGGCGAGCGGATTCACGGGTGAAATCTGGGAGGAAGTCTCGTGCGTAGTGCAGCACTGCTGGGATGATGCCGCAGGCACCATTGGTTGGTGCCGTCACTACGCGGCCACCCGCTGCATTTTGCTCATTGACGGCCAGCGCGTAGAGGTTGACCCACTCCATGGCAGAAAAGCCGGAGGTTGGGTCATCTTGCTGTTCCAGCAAAAGTGCGTAGAGCTGCGGTGCGCGGCGGTTGACCTGCAGGCCGCCAGGAAGAATGCCCTTGGTGGAAATGCCGTCGGTTACGCACTCACGCATGACATCCCAGACCAAGTCGAGGTGGGCGTTGACGCGGTCCATGCCGCCATCTTCGCGGTGAATCACGGCCTCATTAGCGGCAACGATTTCCCAGACGGTCTTGCGGCTTTCCTTGCACAATGCAAGCAGCTGGTCACCTGTGGTGAAGTCATAGGGAATGCCTTCATCATCATTTTGGGCAGCTGCCATACCTGCTGGCACCTCAGAAGTTTCCTCGAGCTGAGCATCCAGCTCGGCGCGCGACAGGACGAAGCCGCCGCCCACAGAGAAGTACTCCATGTTGGTAGCAATTTCATTTCCCTGTTCATCCCATGCGCTAAAGATCAGGCAGTTGGGGTGTTCAGGCACCGGCTCATTATTAAAAGCGATGGAATAGTCCAGGCTACCTACTGGACCCTCGATGGTACCTTTGGAAGGGATGAAACTGCCAGCAGTCGGTTCAGCGTCAACAGGAACAGTCAGTGGCGCCCAACCTGCGAGCCCAAGGATGACTGCTCGGTCAGTGGCGTGGCCTTTACCGGTTGCAGATAATGAACCGCGCAGCTCAGTGTGAACTTTTGCTGGAACGGCAGGCAAAGACTCCACAAAGCTTTTGGCTGCGCGCATTGGCCCAACAGTGTGCGACGAAGACGGGCCAACACCTACGGAAAAGATGTCAACGACGCTAATGGTCATGCAACGACGCCTTTCTCTATCAAGAAATGGATACTAAACAGGGGGTAGAAAATTATGCAAAACGCAGAAATGCGCATGCGTCTGTTTGTTATTCTAACGCCAAAGCACCGAACTAATTCGACTTTGGTCTTAGTTAATATTCACAGAACATGCGCATTGTCTCACCGGCAAGATATAGCTGGTGAGCTTTGCCTTTACTTTAACAGCTCAGACATAGGGACAAAATCTTCGGTGTCGATACCCACCCCAGACTTGCGCTTTCGAGAGTCCTTGGTGCGGATGTCTCCGGCTAGCCCCTCGACGTGATCTGGGTTGGCCACCATGAAGTTTGCGAGTTCTCCCGCCGCGCGCTGGATGCGCTGCTCAATGCGCGCTCCTTCGGGGGTGCCGAAGTCCTCTGTTGCCCGGAAAACACCAGTGGGCATCACCATGGCGTGCAAGAAGGTCATCAACGGGCGCAAAGCAAAGTCCAGAACCATGCTGTGGCGAGCGGATCCCGCAGTAGCCGCAATAATAGTGGGCATATCATTGATGCTCTCGGTATCCAAAGAATCAAAGAACATCTTGAACAGCCCGGAGTAGCTGCCCTGGAAAATCGGAGTCACCACAATGAGGCCGTCGGCTGCCGAAAGCGTCTTTTTTGCATCGTCAAGCAAAGGCGTCTCAGCCGCCATGTTGACCAGCGATGCTGCCAATTCCTCAGCATAATCACGCGCCTCAATGTAGTGGACCTCAACCGACTCACCGCGCGAGGTAACTGCGCCTTCTACGGAGGCAGCAATCTTTTCTCCCAACTGCCGAGTAGATGATGGTGAGGACAATCCGGCGGTGATAACGGCCAAAGAACGCATTATCTTTTCAACTCTTTCTCTATCAATAACATGTAGGTAACACAACCCTACCTGCTAAAACACTGACTGGATCTGGGGCGAAGCTTTACTGAACTAGTCAGCGATCTTGCCCGGAGCGACCTGGAAGTGCGGATTGCTGCGGTCTGCCTTCAGCGATGAATGGGTCGGTGGATCGGATGGAACGTGGTCCGGACGACGCTCTTCCATGCGGCGACGCAGCTCAGGAACAATCTGGGTGCCCAAGATTTCAATCTGGTTGAGTACAACCTCCAGCGGCAAACCGGCGTGGTCAATGAGGAAAAGCTGGCGCTGGTAGGAACCTACCCAATCTACGAACTGCATGGTGCGGTCAATGACCTGCTCTACCGTACCGACGGTCAATGGGGTCAACTCGGAGAACTCCTCCAAGCTTGGGCCGTGGCCATAGACCGGTGCCACGTCGAAGTATGGACGGAACTGCTTCTTTGCCTCTGCCTCGGTATCAGCAACGAAGATCTGACCACCCAAGCCCACGATGGCTTGGTCAGCGCGGCCATGGCCGTAGGCTTCGAAACGACGACGGTACATGCCCACCATGTCCATAACGTGTTCCTTGTTCCAGAAAATGTTGTTGTGGAAGTAGCCATCGCCGTAGTACGCGGCTTGCTCCGCAATTTGTGGGGAGCGGATGGAACCGTGCCACACGAAAGGTGGAACTTCATCCAGTGGGAACGGGGTAGAGGTGTATCCCTGAAGTGGGGTGCGGAATTTACCTTCCCAGGAGATGTTCTTCTCGCGCCATAGGCGACGCAGCAGGTGGTAGTTCTCAATGGACAGCGGAATGCCCTCGCGGATGTCCTTGCCAAACCAAGGATAAACCGGACCGGTGTTGCCGCGACCCATCATCAAGTCGGTGCGGCCGCCCGAAAGGTGCTGCAAGAAGGCGAAGTCTTCTGCAATCTTCAATGGATCATTGGTGGTAATCAACGTCGTGGACGTGGACAGAATCAGATTCTTGGTCTGCGCGGCGATATAGCCCAAGTGGGTGGTTGGGGAAGAAGGCACGAAAGGCGGGTTGTGGTGCTCACCAGTAGCGAAGACTTCAAGGCCGACCTCTTCGGCCTTGAGCGCAATCTGAGTCATCGAGTTGATGCGCTCATGCTCAGTTGGGGTCTTGCCGGTTAGTGGGTCTTGGGTAACGTCACCAATGGTCATAACGCCGAATTGCATGTCAGGTTCCTAACGGTTGATTAGTGCTGTTTTACTTAAATGCTTAAGTCTCGATGTTTGAAACCTTAGCAGATCTATGACATGTCAACAATATTTTTTGAGAGTTATTCCAAACTCAAAGAATCAATCAAAACTGCCAGGTCAGAAGTGGTGATGATGCGCAGTGGCTTCTGGTTGCGCTCTCCGCTCTCAGTCACAATCGCCGCATAAGGCAGGCGACCCTCTTTGTCTGGGCTAATCAAGGCGTCGACAGCTTCTTGCGCACTAATATCCCTGGCCAAGAAGACCGCCTGGTCGGTCTTTGTCACCATGCCGAGGACATCTTGAATGGTGCGTGCATCCAGCGCATTGTTGTCCGCTAAATCATTGGCCACCCACCGTGAGATGGTGTTGGTGGTTAGCAACTGCACGAACTTGTTCTCCTCATAAATGGGGATCTGCGCAAAGCCTTCCTCCCGAATTACCTTTAGCGCATCAGCGACAGGGGAGTTAGGGCTCAAACTCACCACATTGGTCGGTTGAAGGATGGAAAGGGCCGAAGGAGGATCGATGAGCAGGCCGCGCAGCATCTCAATATCTTTAACAACCACCGGGTGCGGCTCCGCTATCGGCTCGCCATCGTTGTAGCGGCCATGAGATATAGCGTTGCGGAGGTTTCCATAATCCTTCAGCACCTCTCCCTGCCTGCGCGATAGCAGGTGCTTATCCACAGCACGGTCAACCATCCACCAAAATGAGTCTGAGCGCTTTGCTTCCAACACAATCCGTAAATGAGTCTCAATGTCATTGAACGCGGACAGAAAAGGAATAGCTCTGCTTTGATATTTCTGCTCGGACTTTGCTTCCTCTTTAGCGGTAGTGGGATCGCTGTGCTTGGTTTCATCGTTCTTGGTGGAAGTCATAGATTTCAGCGTACTGATCAACCACCATGCGTGGCGTGATTGTTTCTATCCCGGAAGGTTGGCAATTGGCATGCAAAAGCCCACCTAAGAAACTAGGGTGAACAGATTCTTGGTGGGATAAATGAGCAAGGCTTAAGAGTTATAAACTCCGCGCTCAAGGGTGTCGCATGCTGCCATGGTGCCTTCGTTGTAGCCGGTCAAGAAAGCTTCCTGGCGCTGCTCGGACGTTCCGTGGGTAAACATATCGGGGCGGACTTCACCGCCAGAGCGCTGCTGGATGTTGTCATCACCCACTGCACGAGCGGTATCCACTGCGGTGGACACCTGATCTGGTGTGATGGGCTCCAACAGGGCTTCTTCGCCCTTATCCGCACGGGATGCCCAGATGCCTGCGTAGCAGTCCGCCTGCAACTCAATCTTAACAGCGTTGGAATCCTCACCAGGCTCGTTGTAATTGGACAAACCCAACGTGCCTTCTAGCTGCTGAATGTGGTGTCCGAACTCATGGGCAACAATGTACATCTGCGCGAGTGGGTCATTTGTGCCGCCGAATTGTTCCAGCTGGTCAAAGAAAGAGACATCAAAGTAGGAAGTCTGGTCCGCTGGGCAATAGAACGGGCCCGTCGCTGAAGTAGCGGCGCCACAACCAGACTGAACAGTATCTTGGAAGACCACTCGGCCTGGCTCAACGTACTCAATGCCTGCTTGCTGCGGAAGGATTTCAGCCCACACATCATCTACTGACTGCGCTGTGAAATCTACGCGGCAATCCGCATACACGTTTCCATCTTCAAGGGTCTGACAGTGGGCGAGAATATCCCCACCTTCTTCCCCGCCTTCAATGGCTGGCTGGGATTGATCTTGACCACCAAATACATCATCAATCTGCGAAGGATTGCCACCCAGCAGAAGAAACAGACCAATCAGTAATACTGAACCAATGCCGCCGCCGGCAGCAATTGCTCCGCCACGACCGCCACGCCCGCTGCGGCCAGTAGTGGCGCGCCTGCCACTAATATCTCCACCCTTTTTGAATGTCATGCACTGATCATGCCACAGCACCGCAGCGAAATTACGTCAAGAATGAAAATTCTTAGGACAAAGTGCCGCGGTTTGCTGCTGTTCATCGGCTTTTGCTTTCTCTGCGAGAGGTTGCCGGGGAGTTCTCGGGCAACTTTCAGAAAGTGTTGTGGGTTAAGGCTTGTCTTCCGGGAGGGAAAGTATGACCCCTTAAGCCCGTGGAGTTTAAAGGCGAGTAGACTTGGGCCGTTCATGTCTTCTTCCCGCATGTCGCGCGCGCTGTCTACGCAAGGCGAAGCAGGAAGAAGTGGTTGCATATCTGAAAGGAATGAACACTAACGTGTTGCGTACACACCTAGCGGGCGAACTCCGCAAAGAGCTGACCGGCGAAACCGTCACCCTTACTGGTTGGGTTTCCCGACGTCGTGACCATGGCGGCGTTATCTTCATCGACCTGCGCGACCGTTCTGGTCTTGCACAGGCTGTCTTCCGCGAGTCTGAGGTTGCTGAGCAAGCTCACGAGCTTCGTTCGGAATTCGTAGTGAAGATCACCGGCATCGTTGAGGCCCGTCCAGAAGGTTCTGAGAACCCAAATCTGGCGTCCGGCGAAATCGAAATCAACGTCACTGAGCTTGAGGTGTTGAATAAGTCTGCAGCACTGCCATTCCAGATTGATGACCCATCTACCTCCGGTGAGGTAGGCGAGGAAGCTCGTCTGCGTTACCGCTACCTGGACTTGCGCCGCAAGAATCAGGGCGATGCTTTGCGCTTGCGTTCCGCAGCAAACCGTGCAGCACGTCGTGTTCTTGATGCACACGAGTTCACTGAGATTGAAACTCCAACCTTGACTCGTTCCACCCCAGAAGGTGCACGTGACTTCCTGGTTCCTGCGCGCTTGAAGCCAGGTTCTTGGTACGCATTGCCGCAGTCTCCACAGCTGTTCAAGCAGCTTCTCATGGTTGCGGGCATGGAACGCTACTACCAGTTGGCGCGTTGCTACCGCGACGAGGACTTCCGTGCGGACCGTCAGCCTGAGTTCACCCAGTTGGACGTTGAGATGTCCTTCGTTGACCAGGACGACGTCATCGCATTGGGCGAGGAGATCATCGCTGAGCTGTGGAAACTCATCGGCTACGAAATCACCACCCCAATCCCACGCATGACCTACGAGCATGCAATGAAGTACTACGGCTCTGACAAGCCTGACCTGCGCTTCGACATCCAAATTGTGGAGTGTGCTGACTTCTTCAAGGACACCACCTTCCGCGTATTCCAGAACGAATACGTTGGTGCTGTAGTCATGGAAGGCGGCGCTTCACAGCCACGCCGTCAGTTCGATGCTTGGCAGGAATGGGCAAAGCAGCGAGGCGCTAAGGGCCTTGCCTACATCACCGTTGCCGAAGACGGCACCCTGGGTGGCCCAGTGGCTAAGAACATCACCGAACCTGAGCGCGAAGGTATTGCTGAGCACGTTGGCGCAAAGCCAGGCGACGCAATCTTCTTCGCTGCTGGTGACACCAAGTCTTCCCGTGCGCTGCTTGGCGCTGCTCGTGGTGAGATCGCTCGTAAGAACGACCTCATCAAGGAAGGCGACTGGGCATTTACCTGGGTTGTGGATGCTCCTATGTTTGAGCCAGCAGCTGATGCGACTGCATCGGGTGACGTAGCACTGGGTAACTCGAAGTGGACTGCTGTACACCACGCATTCACCTCTCCAAAGCCAGAGTGGATGGATTCTTTTGATGAGAACCCAGGTGAAGCGACCGCTTACGCTTATGACATTGTCTGCAACGGCAACGAAATCGGTGGCGGCTCCATCCGTATCCACAACGGCGAAGTGCAAAAACGCGTCTTCAATGTCATGGGTATTGGCGAGGAAGAAGCACAGGAGAAGTTCGGCTTCCTGCTCGACGCCTTCAAGTACGGTGCACCACCACACGGCGGCATCGCATTCGGCTGGGACCGCATCGTGTCCCTGCTCGGTGGCTTTGACTCCATTCGTGACGTCATTGCTTTCCCGAAGTCTGGTGGCGGAGTCGATCCGCTGACCGACGCACCAGCACCAATCCCTGCGCAGCAGCGTAAGGAAACCGGCGTTGATTTCAAGCCAGAAAAGGCGAAGAACGAAACCAAGGCTGAAGCTTAAAGCTCAAGCTTGAGACTTCAGCTTTCCGCGCGGCACGCGCGGGATGAGAATCTAGCATTAGGCACCACTATTTTCCGCCATGAAATGAAAGACATGGTAATAGTGGCGCCAGACCTGAGGAGTAGACCGTGAACCTGGAACAACAACAAGTCGTAGACATTGCTCAAGACTTGCTGTCGCGGCGGTTTGGTGGTCAACAAAAACTCTCCGAAGTAGAGCGGCTTTCCGGCTCTGGTCACGCTATTGTCCTGCGTGCGCGCGTTTCTTCCTCACCATTTTTGCAGCAACGCACCGTGGTGTTGAAGCACAATCCGCCAACTGGCCAGGCCATTGATGATGTGGCCTTCATCAGTGAGGTCGTGGCATATCAGTTCACCACCTCACTATCTGAAGACACCCGTCCCGGACCGGTGTTGTTGGCGCACGATATTGAACAGCGCATTCTGGTTCTGACCGATTTGGGCGATTCCAACACCTTGTCTGATACCCTCGCGCAGGCTAGCGATGATGAGCGGATGCAAATCATCCGTGCGCTGGGTACCGAGCTTGGTCAAATGCACGCAGACACTGCTGGCCGCGAACCAGACTTTGAAGCACTGCTCAGCCGCGTGGTCCGTAACCACCCCGACAAGGTCAATTATCAGCTTCGCGCAGATGCACTGCACAACTCTATTTATTTGGGCGTTGAAATCCTTGAATGTGCCGGCTTGACCCCGCCGGAGGCAGTGACACACTACGCGCATGAATCGGCAGCAACCTTGCTCAGTGGAAATGAGCGTGCGTTTACCCCGTTCGACCTTTCACCGGACAACATCATTGTCTCCCACAAGATTTCTTTCTTGGACTATGAGTGGGCGGGATTCCGCAATGTTGGCTTCGATGTAGCTTGCGTGATTGCTGGTTTCCCGCAGTTCCTGTTTGCTCGTCGGATCTCCAATGATGAGGCTGATGTCTTCGTCCATGCCTGGGCGCGTGAAGTTACGGACACCTGGCCACGCTTTGGCGAAAGTGAAGAACTCAACCGACTGATCGTGCGTTCGCTTATCGGTTGGGCACTGTCCAGCGTTGCCACGATGTACACCGGCGGGGTAGAGGAGCTGGCTTCCTTTGCCTCGGAAAAGCGCGAAATTGATGAGGAAACCGCAAATTCCTTGCTGCGCCCAAGCGATTTCGATCCGTTTAGTGAAGATGAATCGTTGGTTCGTCGCGATTTGTATGAGACTTTTGAGGCGCTTCATCGATTCGCGGCACGCCGTGGACGTGGCTCTAATGCTGAGGAATATCAGGTTATCGCCGATTTCGGACAGCAAGTTGCTGACCGTCTCAGCGAGAACCGTCTAGGATCGAACCACCAGATCTAGGTATTGCTTGAGATACCTGCTTGGATTCACTCTCCGTTTGAGGGTTGGAAGGTTTTTATGTCGCAAGACTCGCTATTTCCCACCGCGCCATCTGCCAGCACCGATTCTGATAGTGCGGCGGGGATAGCTGGCCGCGGTAACTCCATGTTTGCCACGCACAGCGGGTCACCGCTGGCTGCACGGATGCGCCCGCAAACGTTGGACGAGGTCTTAGGCCAGGACCACTTGTTAGCTCCCGGTAAACCCCTGCGTCGCTTGGTGGAGGGTTCTGGTGAAGCCTCGGTCATCTTGTACGGCCCACCAGGCACAGGCAAGACCACGATTGCGTCTTTGATTGCCTCAGCGATGGGGCAGAACTTCGTGGGGCTCTCAGCACTTGACTCTGGTGTGAAGCAAGTCCGTGAAGTTATCACCCATGCGCGCCAGGAAGCCATCCGGGGCGTGCGCACCGTGCTGTTTATTGATGAGGTTCACCGTTTTTCTAAAACCCAGCAGGATGCGCTTCTTGCTGCGGTGGAAAACCGGACGGTCCTACTTGTTGCCGCAACCACGGAGAATCCATCATTTTCCGTCGTAGCGCCCCTGCTGTCACGCTCGCTTCTGCTGCAATTGAATTCCTTGGAGCCCGAGCACATTGGGCAGTTGATTGACCGAGCCATTGCATCTGAACGGGGACTGCAGGGCAGGATCACCATTGCAGATGATGCCCGCGAACAACTAACAATGCTTGCTGGCGGCGATGCTCGACGGGTATTGACCTACTTGGAAGCTGCTGCTGAGACCACAGAAGCCAATGCTTCTGAAGCAAACACCGCTGAAGCACGCGTCAACAATTCTGACGCCGATGGTGCCGATGGTTCTGAGGCAGAAGAAGCTAGCGCTGATAAGGCGGCTGCGTCGAAGCCGGTGTTGACCTCGGAGATTCTCAATGCCAGCGTGAACCGCGCGGTGGTGCGCTATGACCGCGATGGTGATCAGCACTATGACGTGGTGTCCGCATTTATTAAGTCCATTCGTGGTTCAGACGTGGATGCGGCGCTGCATTATTTGGCGCGGATGATCGAAGCTGGCGAGGACCCGCGGTTTATTGCGCGGCGATTGATTGTGCATGCCTCAGAAGACATCGGCATGGCGGATCCAACCGCGTTGCCAACTGCTGTTGCAGCAGCCCAGGCCGCACAGCTCATTGGTTTGCCTGAGGCGCGTATTCCGCTGGCGCAGGCAGTTATTCACTTGGCTACCGCCCCTAAATCCAATTCCGTCATGCAAGCTATAGCCGCAGCCCAAGAAGACATCGGGCGCGGAAAAATTGGACACGTCCCGCCACATTTGCGTGATGGGCACTATGAAGGTGCAAAGCGAATGGGAAGTGCGGTGGGATATCAATTCCCGCATGATGATCCACGCGGAGTGGTCGCGCAGCAGTATCTGCCAGATGAGCTCGCTGATGCACAGTACTACCACCCAACGGATCACGGCGCGGAAAAGCGGATTAATGAATACCTGCCACGCCTGCGGGGAATTGTCCGACAGGAACCCAAGGGCGGCAAGCAGAAGTAATCCTGCTGTGCGCCTGAAAATGCTGCCCTAGATTCCATGCTCACACGCAAGACGGGTAAAGTCTTGTGGTGTTAAGTCCGCACTCGTGGTCAGTGTTGCTCCCTCATGCATGTAACGTCACTGCATTGATGGCATTGATAGAGTGCGGACGAGAGATTTAGCCCGCCAGATGTTGCATTCATCAACCCCGATAGATGCAGCCGATAGATGCAAAAGGACACTGCACAGTGAAGACTCATGAGATTCGCGAACGGTTTACCCAACACTTCGTCAATAGTGGACACGAAGCGGTACCGAGCGCCTCGTTGATTCTTGATGATCCAAACCTGTTGTTCGTCAACGCTGGCATGGTTCCTTTCAAGCCTTATTTCCTGGGCCAGCAGAACCCACCGTTTCCTAACGGTCTAGCAACCTCTATCCAAAAGTGCGTTCGCACCCTGGATATTGAAGAAGTTGGCATCACCACCCGCCACAACACCTTCTTCCAGATGGCCGGCAACTTTTCCTTCGGTCAGTACTTCAAAGTAGGTGCTATCAAGAATGCTTGGGCGCTGCTGACCAATTCTGTTGAAGAAGGCGGCTTCGGTCTAGACCCAGAGCGCCTATGGGTCACCGTCTACTTGGACGATGATGAGGCAGCAGAGATTTGGAACACCGTTATTGGCGTGCCTAAAGAACGCATCCAGCGCATGGGCATGGAAGACAACTATTGGTCCATGGGTGTGCCTGGTCCTTGTGGTCCTTGTTCTGAGATCTACTACGACCGTGGCCCAGAATACGGTAACGAAGGCGGCCCAGAGGCGGATGATAACCGCTACATGGAGATCTGGAACTTGGTCTTCATGCAGAATATCCGCGGCGAAGGCACCGGCAAGGGAAACTTTGAAATCCTCGGTGAGTTGCCAAAGAAGAACATCGATACCGGCATGGGCATTGAGCGCGTTGCTTGTATCCTGCAGGGCGCAGACAACGTCTATGAAACCGACCTTTTGGCACCAGTTATTGCTGAGGCTGAAAAGGTCACCGGCGCGACCTATGAAGATCCGAAAGCTGAGCGCATTAATGATGTGCGCTTCCGGGTGATTGCAGACCACTCCCGTACCGCGATGATGCTCATCTTGGATGGCGTCACCCCGTCCAACGAGGGCCGTGGCTACATTCTGCGCCGCCTGGTGCGCCGTATTATTCGCTCCGCACGTCTGCTTGGTGCGCAGGCTGAGGTTCTCGAGCGTTTCATGAACACCATCATGGACACCATGGAACTGTCTTACCCAGAGATCGCAGAAAACCGTGAGCGCATCCTGCGCGTTTCCCTCAATGAGGAAAAGGCTTTCTTGAAGACCCTGGAATCCGGTACCCACCGCTTTGATGAGGTGGCATCGGCAGCTAAAACTGCTGGCAAGTCCACCGTTCAGGGCACCGAGGCTTTTGAGCTGCATGACACGTATGGCTTCCCAATTGACCTGACTTTGGAGATGGCTGCAGAAGCCGGCCTCGAAGTGGACATGGAATCCTTCAATGCTGCAATGACCCAGCAGCGTGAGCGTGCCAAGGCGGACAACCGCGCCAAGAAGCACGGCCATGCCGATGAGTCTTTGTACCGCGAGTGGGTGGACAACCAGCCAACCATCTTCACCGGGTATGAAGAGATTTCTTCCGACGCCAAGGTCATCGGCCTAGTTCGTGATGGCGAAAAGGTCACGTCCGCTGGTGCCGGCGAAGAAATTGAAGTCATCTTGGACCACAGCCCTCTGTACGCAGAATCTGGTGGACAGATGGCAGACCGCGGCCGCATATTCACCGGTGACACTGTTCTGGACGTCCAGGACGTGCAGAAGATTGGTAAGAAGCTGTGGGTGCACAAGGCAACCGTGGCTTCCGGTGGTCTGGACTTGGGATCTAACGTCACCGCCGAGGTTGACCAGCAGTGGCGTCACGGCGCAACCCAGGCGCACACTGCTACTCACTTGATTCACGCTGCATTGCGTCAGGTGCTTGGCCCAACAGCAGTCCAGGCTGGTTCCTTGAACCGTCCGGGTTACCTGCGCTTTGACTTCAACTACACCGAGCAGCTGACGCAGGCGCAGATGGATGAAATCGCTCTGATTTCTAACCAGGCTGTGGACTCTGACTTCGCTGTCAACACCATTGAGACCTCTTTGGAAGAAGCAAAGGCAATGGGCGCGATGGCATTGTTCGGCGAGAACTACGGCAACAACGTGCGCGTTGTGGAAATCGGTGGACCTTTCTCCATTGAGCTCTGTGGTGGTACCCACGTGGCGCATTCCTCCCAGATTGGCCCAGTTTCTGTCTTGGGTGAGTCCTCGGTTGGTTCAGGCGCGCGTCGTATTGAGGCTTATTCCGGAATGGATGCTTTCAAGTACTACTCCAAGGAAGCAGCACTTATCGATGCCGTCTCGAAGGACCTGAAGGTTCCATCGGATGATCTGCCAGCACGCATTGCTGCTTTGACGGAGAAGCTGAAGCAGGCTGAGAAGGAAATCCAGAAGCTACGCCAGGCGCAGCTGCAGGCAAACGCAGCGGAGTTCGTGGCTCAGGCTGAAGATATCAATGGCTTCAAGGTTTTGACCGTGAACCTGCCAGCTGGTGTCGCTGCTGGTGATCTGCGCACCTTGGCTACCGACCTGCGCAACCGCATGAACAACGATGACGCAATCATCGTTCTGGCATCTGACAATGACGGCAAGCTGCCGTTTATCGCAGCCGCAACGAAGTCTGCTGTCGCACGCGGCGTGAAGTCCGGCGACCTGGTTAAGACTTTCGGCGAATACGTTGATGGCCGTGGTGGCGGCAAGCCTGACATGGCGCAGGGCGCGGGCAACACCGCTGCCGGTGTGGAGCAAGGCTTCGCTGCGGTCAAAGACTTCGCAGCCAAGCTCTAGTCCAGAAATTTAAGGGCAGATACATCTTGGCTAAGGTTTCTCCGGATACTCCGGGCGTGGATGACCCAGGTCCTGGCCGTCGACTCGGCTTGGACGTGGGGACTGTCCGCATCGGTGTGGCGGTCTCTGACCGTGATGGCCGTTTGGCCACTCCAGTGGAAACCGTGCCGCGTGAAACCGGTCTAAAAGACGCGGACCAGGGCGACATCGATAGGCTGCTGGCAATTATTGCCGAGTACAGCATCATCGAAATCGTTGTCGGCCTCCCACGCGACTTGCAAGGCAACGGCTCCGCCAGCGTCAAACACGCCAAGGAAATCGCCTTCCGCCTCAAGCGCCGCTTGGGCAAACCTTTTGAATCTGACCCAACTCCGCCGCAGCCCACCCCAATTATTCGGATGGGCGATGAACGGCTCACCACAGTTGCAGCCACCACAGCACTGCGTGCCTCTGGTGTGAGTGAGAAGAAGGGCCGTTCTGTTATTGACCAGGCTGCGGCCGTAGAGATTCTGCAGTCCTGGCTCGATGGGCGCGCCGCTGCCTTGGCCGATGAAACGGGCAACGAATCGGGCGAAGGATCGGGCGAATAGAAGCCGCTGTTTCTCAGATAAATCTCAGGTTCACAACTGGGATATCTCAGAAAGGTAACGTTTTGCCGGTATGCCTGCTCGCTAACCATGAATACAGCGACTAGTGTGGTGACGTTAATACATGTTGATGGCAACATTTTGGTGACCAAAAGGGACGCCAAAGTGGAAATGACCCCCAAGGAGCCGTGACCTTAGTGAGCCACAAAGAACCTCGACTGGCCAAGTCAATGAAACCAGTCCATGTAAAGCGCCGCCAACGCGGTATCGCGGTACTCATCGCTTCCTTCGTTCTGATTATCGGCGCAGTTATCTACATCGCCATGCGCGTGCTCAGCAACAGCGGCGGGGAAGTAGATGGCAATGACTATGAGGGCGAAGGCAACGGCACCGTCGAGCTAGTCCAGATTCCAGAAGGTTCGTCGATCTCTCAGTTGGGACCAGAACTGGAAGAGCGCGATATTGTGAAATCCGATGCCGCATTCCAGACCGCCGCGGCAAGCAATTCTGACGCTGGCAATATCCAGCCTGGTTTCTACCGACTGCAGGGCCAGATGAGCGCCAGCTCCGCCGTGGAAGCGCTCTTGGACGCTGAAAACCGCGTGGACATGCTAGAAGTTCAGGGCGGCTCCACCTTGATGGACATTAATGTCCTGGGCGGCGATGTCCGTTATGGCGTGTACTCATTGATTGAGGCCGTGACCTGTAACGACGGCGAATGCGTGAACAAGGCGGATCTGGAAAACACCGCTGCGACCGTTGACCCAGCAGAACTTGGTGCACCGGAGTGGGCATTGGAAGAAATTCGTGCCCGCGGTGATGACCCGAAGCGCATCGAAGGCCTGATTGCTCCTGGTCAGTACGTGCTGGACCCGAACATGAGCGCACAAGAAATTCTGACCGACCTGATTACTCGTTCTACCTCCATGTACAACGAGACCGGCATTGTGGATCGCGCCGCTGCTATCGGCATTACTCCATACGAGCTTCTTACCTCTGCTTCTTTGGTCGAGCGAGAGGCACCGGCCGGGGAGTTCGACAAGGTCGCTCGCGTCATCCTGAACCGTCTGGATGAGCCAATGCGTCTGGAGTTCGACTCCACCGTGAACTACGGCTTGGAAGATGTTGAGCTTGCTACCACCGATGAAGACCGTGGCAACGTCACCCCATGGAACACCTACGCCATGGACGGCCTGCCAGAGACTCCGATTGCATCTCCTTCGGAGGACGCCATCAAGGCGATGGAAAACCCGGCTGATGGTGAATGGCTGTTCTTTGTCACCATCGATGACCAAGGAACCACCGTGTTTACTAACACCTTCGAGGAGCACCTCGAGCAGGTTGACCGCGCTATTGATTCCGGCATCCTGGATACCCAGCGCCAGTAGAGTAGCCCCAAGCAATTAAGCCACCATCGGGGAAGATCTTTGACGAGGTCTTTCTCACATCTCAAAGGAGTATTTAGAGTTCATGCCACGCGCAGCAGTCTTGGGTCAGCCCATTGCCCATTCAATGTCCCCGATTCTGCACTCCGCGGGCTACAAGGCTCTTGGTTTAGATGATTGGTCCTACTCCCGGATTGAAGCCAATGCGGACACCCTACCGGGCATTGTTGCCGATGCCGAGGAGGATTACCGTGGATTTTCAGTGACCATGCCGGGCAAATTCGCAGCACTGAACTTTGCCACTTCGGTAACGGAGCGTGCGCGATTGATGGGCTCGGCAAATACCTTGGTGCGCACTGAGGAGGGCTGGCAAGCCGACAACACCGATACTGAGGGTGTGCAAGGTGCACTGAATGAGCTTCTGGGCCGCGCTGATGGATTGCGGATTACGGATTCTTCAAAATCTGAGCCTCGTGCACTACTCATTGGTGCGGGCGGCACGGCTCGTCCAGCACTGTGGGCACTGGCGCAGCGCGGCATCAAGCACATTGATCTACTCAACCGCTCGGATCGCCGTGGTGAGCTTCAGCACCTGACAGAAAAGCTTGGCCTGACCATCGAGCCAGTGACTTACGATGACAACATCGAAGCCATTGCACACCGCGCCGAGGTAATTATTTCCACCGTGCCTTCGGAGGCGATTGCAGACCATAGCTTTGCTCTTGCACATGCACCTGTCTTGGACGTTCTTTATGATCCATGGCCAACTCCGTTGACCGTGCACGCTGCAGCTGATGGCTACCCAACCGTGGGTGGACACCGCATGCTGGCGTATCAGTCTTTCAGCCAGTTTGAGCAATACACTGGCCAGAAAGCACCGCGCGAGGCTATGTTTGAGGCATTAAATATTTACATGCGCGACAAGAACGTTAACCGTCTGTACTAGTCCAGAAACGGACATTTAGATCGGCAGCTTGCCTCGCGCCACATCGTGAGCTCGAAAACATACTTGGGGGAGTGTGTCCATGAATATTTGGTTGTTCACCGTCATCGCGCTCGTGGCGGTGGCGTGGGCCGGAGCGCTAATCTACTTTGATATCCGCCAGCGGCGCTTACCTGATGCACTGACGCTTCCCGCCGGTGCCGTGATGTTGACGTGGACGATTCTTTCCATGGATTTCTCCGGGTTGTGGGGATTTGCGTGGCCGCTGCTGTATTTTGTGCTGGCGTTGCTCAGTAAAGGCAACGGTATTGGTGGCGGGGATATCAAGCTCGCCTTGCCGCTCGGGATGTCTATCGCTTTGGTTTCTGGAGCGGGATACATCCTTGTCGCCATGGTGATTACAGCACTGATCGCGTTGGTATGGGGGATTCCGCTGCGGCTGCGAAATCGAAAAAATCCGCAGAAGTTTGCGGATCCGCCCAATGGGCCAGCCATGCTTTTGGCTACGGCAATGGTGATTTTTACACCACTGTAGGGGGAGTGCTGAATCAAACCCGGAGGCAAATGGTTCATTGCACCTACCCACGTGTGATAATGGTTGGCATGCTTCGTTGGACTACTGCAGGGGAATCCCACGGCCAGGCGCTCATTGCGATGCTTGAGCATATGCCGGCCGGTGTACCCGTTGACCGTGATGAAATTTCATTCCAGCTCGCTCGTCGCCGCCTCGGCTATGGCCGCGGTGCGCGTATGAAGTTTGAGGCGGATGAGTTGACGCTACTCACTGGTATTCGTCATGGCTATACCTTGGGCAGCCCAATCGCCATCATGATTGGCAACACTGAGTGGCCTAAGTGGACCACCATCATGTCCGCAGAAAAGCTGGACATGGATGATCCAGAAAACGTTAAAGCGATGGAATCTGGTCGCGGTGCACCGCTGACTCGTCCACGTCCAGGTCACGCTGATTTCGCTGGCATGATCAAGTATGGACACACGGAAGCACGTCCAATCCTGGAGCGTTCTTCCGCACGTGAGACTGCCGCGCGTGTTGCAGCTGCAACCGTGGCGCGTAGCTTCCTGCGTGAGACTCTAGGCGTGGAGGTTCTGTCCCACGTCCTTTCCATCGGTCCATCTGAAACCTATGAGGGCCCGGCTCCTCACTTTGAGGACATCACCGCTATCGATGAATCCCCAGTGCGTTCCTTTGACAAGGCCGCTGAGGAATCCATGATCTCAGAGATTGAGAAGGCAAAGAAGCAGGGCGATACCCTCGGCGGAATTGTTGAAGTTGTGGTTGATGGCCTGCCAATTGGACTGGGCTCACACATCTCTGGCGATGACCGTTTGGATGCACAGTTGGCTTCCGCGCTGATGGGCATTCAGGCCATCAAGGGCGTGGAGATCGGTGATGGCTTTGAAGAAGCACGTCGCCGCGGCTCAGAAGCTCATGATGAAATGGTCCGCACCGAAGACGGCGTGGATCGCCTGACCAACCGCGCTGGCGGTTTGGAAGGCGGCATGACCAATGGTCAGCAGCTGCGCGTCCGTGCGGCGATGAAGCCGATTTCTACCGTGCCACGCGCGCTGAAGACCGTTGACATGGCAACCGGCGATGCAGCGACTGGTATTCACCAGCGCTCCGATGTTTGTGCCGTGCCAGCGGCAGGTGTCGTGGCCGAAGCAATGGTTGCTTTGGTGCTTGCCCGTGCCGTTCTGGATAAGTTCGGTGGCGACAGCGTTGAAGAAACTAAGCGAAATATTGCTGCTTACCAGGACTACGTTGCACAGCGTATGGAATTTAACCAGGACTAGTGACCATGACTCTTCCTTCTATTCCGCAGCCTACTGCTGCGACTCGCCCGCACGTGGTGCTCGTGGGGCCGCCTGGTGCTGGTAAATCCACCATCGGCAGGCGCCTGTCGCGCGCTCTGAACGTGGGACTGGTGGATTCTGATCAGCTCATTGAAGCAGCTGAAGGCAAATCCTGTGGTGAAGTTTTCGCAGACCTTGGTGAGCCAAAATTCCGTGATATTGAAGCCCAGCATGTTGCAGAGGCACTGCAATCTGATGGCGTGGTGTCCCTCGGCGGCGGCGCAGTGTTGACTGAGTCAACGCGCCAGTTGCTAGAAAACCACGTGGTGGTGCTCATTGACGTTTCTGCTGAGGAAGGTGCACGACGCACGGCGCGTGAGTCCACCCGGCCGGTGCTCGCCGCGGATAATCCAGTGGAGCACTACCGGGACCTCATTGAAACCCGCAAGCCTTACTACCGTGAGGTAGCCAACTTCCGGGCGCGCACCGATGGCCGCAGCCCCCAACAAGTAGTTGCGGATATCCTGGGCTTCCTCGACACGGTGTGCTGATACAACCACCATAGTTGATTTAAGAAACCACGCCTGCCCATCGCATCATCTTTAGAGAAAGGCACAGTCAGTGACTTCCACAACCTCCGGAGCCGCAAGCAATTCAAGGACCACAATCGCCGTCAATGGACCAGCTCCCTACGAGGTAGTCATCGACAAGGGCCTCGATGCGGACATCGCTAAGCATGCGAAAGCTACCGGCGCCGACAAGGTTATGGTGGTGCATCAACCGAGCATCGCCGAGCCGGCAGCACAGCTAGCTGCGCGCATCAGGGAAGAGGGCCTAGAGGTCTTCGTTGAAGAGGTCCCCGATGCCGAGGGCGGCAAGCAGGTAGCAACACCGATTGCACTGTGGGATCGTTTGGGCGAGGAGAACTTCTCCCGCACCGATGCCATCGTTGGTCTTGGCGGCGGGGCAGTGACCGATATGGCGGGCTTTGTGGCCGCCACCTGGATGCGCGGTATTAAGGTCATTCAGGTTCCCACCACGTTGCTCGCCATGGTTGATGCGGCCGTTGGCGGCAAGACCGGTATCAACACCGCAGCGGGTAAGAACTTGGTGGGTGCGTTCCATGAGCCCTCGGCAGTGTTCATCGACTTGGAGCGTCTTCGCACCTTGCCTGCCGATGAAATCATTGCCGGCTCCGCCGAAATCATCAAGACCGGCTTCATTCATGACCCAGTCATTATTGAACGCTATGAGCAAGACCCAGCGGCGTGCGTGGACCCAGATGGGTTCTTGCCAGAGCTGATCGCTCGTTCGGTAGCGGTCAAAGCCGCCGTGGTGGGTGAAGACCTCAAAGAGGCAGGCCTGCGCGAAACCTTGAACTACGGTCATACCTTTGGCCACGCTGTGGAGCTGCGTGAGAACTACCGCTGGCGCCATGGCAAGGCAGTCGCGGTGGGCATGATGTTTATCGCGCAGCTATCGCACGCGCGCGGCCTCATTGACGCGGAGCTGGTTGCACGCCACGAGCGTATCTTGGCCAACATTGGTTTGCCTACAACCTATGAGCCGGGCCATTTCGATGAGCTGTACCAAGCCATGACGCGCGATAAGAAGAACCGCCACGGCACCATCCGTTTCGTGGCATTGACCGGGGTGGGAAGCACCACGCGCCTGGAAGGCCCAAGCATGGATGAACTGCGTGCGGCTTATGACGCGATTTCCACACATTAAGAAGTGAAAGGTTTAAACAAGCATGAAGATTGTTGTAGTCAACGGACCAAACTTGAACCGACTGGGTAAGCGCCAGCCAGAAATTTATGGCACCACCACGCTTGCGGATATTGAGAAGCTGGTGCGCAGTCACGCTGAGTCCGCCGGCATCGAGCTGGACTTCGTGCAGTCCAATCACGAGGGTGTGCTGCTCGATACCGTGCATGCTGCTGCCGATGAAGGCGCCGCTGTAATTATCAACCCTGGCGCCTTTACCCATACCTCTGTTGCGCTGCGTGATGCGCTGGCGGAGATCGCCGATGGCAAGGGCTTTGTGGAAGTTCACATCTCCAATGTGCATGCGCGCGAAGAGTTCCGCCAGCACTCTTACCTCTCTGACAAGGCTCTCGGTGTTGTCGCTGGCCTGGGTGTTTATGGCTACATCGCGGCGCTGGGATATTTCACTCAAGACTTGGCACCAAAGAACGCCTAGGCGGCTAAGCTTGGACAGTATTCGCATCTAGAAACATTTTGGTCAGGCCGCTATTTTCCGTACCCCGGAAGGTAGCGGCATGAGAGTAAAGGACATAAGTAGTAAATATGGGTTTGGCAGATACTCGCTTTAGCAATCGACGCCGCGCACTGGCGGCAACCTTGGCCGCGCAGCGTATCGACGCAATTTTGGTGACTGACTTGACTCACATGCGCTACTTAACTGGCTTTTCTGGCTCCAATGGTGCGCTGTTGTTGCGCAAGGATCTTTCTGCCGTGGTGACCACCGACGGTCGCTATGTCACTCAGATTGCTGAGGAAGTTCCAGACATCAAGGCTGTTATCCAGCGCAATGTAGGTGCAAACTTGCTCGAGAGCCTTGAGGGGCCACAGCGCGTTGGCTTCGAGTCTTCTTTTGTCTCCGTTGAGCAGTTCAAGAAGCTTGAGGAAGCTTGCCCCGAAGATGTCACGTTGGTTCCTGTCTCAGGAGTGATTGAAAAGCAGCGTGAGACCAAGGACTCTTTCGAGCTGGAGCAGCTGGAGAAAGTTGCGCTCCTCGCAAACAACGCCCTGGAAGACATGCTGGAGGCAGGCGAGCTAGCTATCGGGCGTACCGAGCGCCAGGTCGCCGCTGATTTGGAATACCGCATGCGCAAGGCAGGCTCAGAGCGCGTTAGCTTCGACACCATCGTGGCTTCTGGCCCGAACTCAGCAATGCCACATCACGGTGCCGATGACCGCGTTATCGAATCCGGCGACCTAGTCACCATCGACTTTGGCGCACACCTGCGCGGCTTCAACTCCGATATGACACGTACTTTCGTCATGGGTGAACTGACCGATTTCGCTAAGGAAATCTACAACGTGGTGCTCAAGTCGCAGCTGGCTGGCGTGGCCGCAGCGACGCCTGGCACCGCGCTGGTTGACGTCGACCGTGCTTGCCGCGAGGTTATTGAAGAAGCTGGTTATGGCGAATACTTTGTGCATTCCACCGGCCACGGCATTGGTCTGCACGTCCATGAAGGACCTTCTGCAGCATCCACGGGCAAGGGCCACTTGGAAGAAAACATGACCTTGACCATCGAGCCTGGCATCTATATCCCGGGCAAGGGTGGCGTACGTATTGAAGACACCTTGATCATCACTTCCGGCGCACCGAAAATCATCACCCCATCCTCTAAGGAATTGCGTGTTATCTAGCCGTGGGCTAGATTGCACCTTCTAATCGCTTAAGCCCCGGCTTGGTCCAGTAACGTGTGGACACGGGGCTGTAGTAGGATGATAGACCGTACTTTTACACGACCCATCACAGGAGAATCTCGTGGCAGATACCAGCGACTTCAAGAACGGGCTTGTTCTTAAAATTGACAACAAGCTCCAGCAGATTATTGAGTTCCAGCACGTAAAGCCGGGCAAGGGCCCAGCTTTCGTTCGCAGCAAGCTCAAGGATGTTGTTTCCGGCAAGACCACGGATAAGACCTGGAGTGCGGGCACCAAGGTTGAGACCGCAACCGTTGATCGTCGTGACATGACCTACCTGTACAACGATGGCACCTCTTATGTCGTCATGGATGACACCAACTTTGAGCAGGTTGAACTGTCTGCAGACAAGTTCGGCCCAGCTGCAAAGTTCCTGCAGGAAAACATGCGCGTTCAGGTTTCCTTCCACGAGGGTGACGCACTGTTCGCAGAGCTTCCTATCTCTGTTGAGCTCAAGGTTGAGCACACCGAGCCAGGTCTGCAGGGCGACCGCTCTTCCGGTGGCACCAAGCCAGCAACTTTGGAAACCGGTGCTGAAATCCAGGTTCCACTGTTCATTGAAATCGGAAACGTTTTGAAGATTGATACCCGCACCGGCGAGTACCAGTCCCGCGTGAGCAACTAATCGTGTCTGAAGAAAACACTAACGCCGAGCCTGTGGCACAGGCTGAAGGCAAAGCAACATCGAATCGTGTGCCGAAGTCGCGTCGTCACGGTGCCCGTTACCGTGCGCGTCGTCGCGCTGCCGACATCATGTATGAGGCAGAAAATCGCGACGTGGACCCGGTCGCCATCGTTGAGGATCGCATCAAGCTAGCTCGTGAGAATGAGCATGATGTGGCTCCGATTGCGGAGTACACCAAGGTTCTTGTCACCGGTGTCGCTGAAGAGCTTGACACCATCGACACGACCATTGAGCGTTTCTTGTCCGAGGACTGGGAGCTGTACCGCATTCCTGCCGTCGACCGTGCAATCATGCGCGTCGCCGTCTGGGAGCTGCTGTTCAACCCTGAAGAGATCGATCTAGCCACGGCTGTGACCGAAGGTGTTGAACTCGCCAGCGAATACTCGACTGATGCCGCTGCACCGTATATCAACGCCGTCCTGGACGACGTCGCACATTTCCGTTCAGAGGACAACCCAATGAACGCTGACATCAGTGTTGAAGACAGCGAAGACGAAGCCGAATCTGACCTCGGACCGACTGATGCAGAAGCTGCTGATGTAGCTGAGGAAGCAGTCGCAGAGGCAGCTCCTGAAGCTGAGAAGACTGAGATGTCTGAGAAGCCAGGGGAGCCAGGGGAGAATCAGTAGATTCACCTGTGCCTTGCGCGATATTGACCGCCTAGCCTTAATCCTTTCGCGGATTTTGGGTGGGCGGTCTTTGTTTATTAGTAAAGTGGGGAGAATGAGCAAGTTCAAAGTCAAAGATGCACTGAAACTGCGAATCCAGAAGCCATTCGATTTTGAGGATGATGATCCCACGGCAACCCCAGGGTTTGACGGGGACAAGGATGATTTGAAGCAGCAAGCTGAGCGCTATGATGATGAGCTCAGTGACCTGCAGGAGCTGCTGTTTGCCAACGGCCGCGCGCTGGGCAAGGATGCGCCTTCTATCCTGGTGATTTTGCAGGGAATGGACACTTCCGGCAAGGGTGGAGCGGTTCGCTCGGTCTTCTCAATCTTTGATCCGCAGGGCACCACCACGGTTGGTTTTGGAAAGCCGACGGAAGAGGAGATGGAACATGATTTCCTGTGGCGTATCCGCAAACATGATCCGTTGCCTGGCCAGATTGTGGCTTTTGACCGCTCTCATTATGAAGACGTAGTAATCCAGCGGGTTCACAGCTGGGTTGATGAGGATGAGATTGATCGGCGCTTTGAAGCGATCCGTCAGTATGAAAAAGAATTGGCCGATCGCAACGTGCGGATCATCAAAGTCTTTTTGCACATCTCCAAGGACTTCCAGGTAGAAAACCTCCTGGAGCGCGTCGAGGATCCGAAGAAGTTCTGGAAGTATGATGACGGCGATGTGACCGAGCGCGCGCATTGGGATGAATATTCCAAGGCTTATGCTGATGCTTTCAATCGCACCGATGAAGACTACGCGCCGTGGTACATCCTGCCATCGGATAATAAGAAGTACGCGCGCATGGCGTTGAAGTTCTTAATCCTCAGCGAGCTGCGCGACATGGACTTGTCCTGGCCTGAAGCCAAGTTCGATCCTGAGGTAGAGCGCCAAAGGATTTTGGACTCCAAGTAAGAAAAAGCACCCATCTCACTGACCGCCACGCAGCGGTAGGAGATGGGTGCTTTTGTACCAGCGATAAAGCTAGTTCTGCGAGGTTTCGTCCTGGGCGGTCTCGGACCCGAGCTTCGCCATTTCCTCAGCGGCGGCAACAAGAGCATCCTGGGCGGCCAGAACACCGTCGACAGCGACCTTGAGGGACTGCGCGAGCTGGTCATCATTCATACCGGCCAGGTGCATGAATTCGCGCTCAGTGCGGACAATGAGCTGGTCTTCGTGCTCAGTGATAACTGCACGGGCACCGAAGGAAACGGTGTTGATCTGGCCGGCTGCCAAGAAGAGGCCAGCATCAGCATTGGCAAACGATGCATCGGTGCCAACATCAGCACGCACGATGATGACGGATGGCAGCACTGCGAACATGATGCCCAAGCCATTGAGGTTAGCGCTAGCAACAGAATCTGCGCCCTGGGCCTTTTCCAGCGTGATATCGAATTGGGTCATCGCATTGATGACTCGGTCAATATCAACCGGTGGCAGGGTATTTGCGGTATTAGCGTTGTCAGGATTAGTCATGGCTGTGGTCGCCCTCCCAGGTCACGAGTTCAGGGTGCTTTTGTTCAATCCATTCAAAGGAACCCAAGATGGCATCAATGGTGGTCATCACGAAGGCATCCAGCTGGTTGCGCGAAGCCCCAGCGCCGACATGCAACTCACGGAATGCGGACACCGCAAGTTCCTCTGCATTGCTGTCAAAGAAACGCAGCGTTGGTGCAAAGTTGTCCTGGTTCCACTGGTTAGTCAGCATCAGAACCTGTGGACCCTGAGTGGTTGGGAATGCGCCGCGCCACAAGGAGTCAATAACCAAAGTGTGGTCGCGGATCTGCATCGCGATTGCAGCGTTGGAGAATCCGGTGCGCAAGATGGTGCCCTGCTCGCCGTCTGGGGTGTCTACCTCTTCGAGGCGGTAGACCAGCTGCTTGTCGTCAAAGATTTCCGCTACTCGTGCAAGAGTGACGTCCTCGACTGGTGTATCCGGAACATTATTAGGTTCTTCGGAGCTCACTTCATCAGTCCTTATAACTATTGTTGATTATTTTCGCTCTACCCAGCATAACGGCTCAGCACAAATGCGTCCGTTCGGTAGGGGATTTCTATCTTTTGCCCAGGTTGAAAGCCCATGTGCTCAAAGAGGTACCAATTCAGGTTGCCGGTCATGCGGGAGCGGTTCTTCTCAGTAGCTCGCAGCCAATAGGAACGCGAGTGCATCAAAGTATGCAGCTGTTCCACGCGAAGCGTCTGATTCCAGTGCTCGTGGTGTTCTTCTGTGATTGTCCAGGGTGAATGCACTTCGGGTGTGAAGTCGGGGCGCAAGATATCACCCGAGTGCATAATGCGCGTTAGCCGCAGCACCCAGGGATCGGCGTGGACGTCGATGGTGTTCCACACCAAGACCACGGAGCCATCGGCACGCACTACGCGGTCGAGTTCTTGACAGGCGGCCTTGGCATCCACCCAGTGCCAGGCTTGGGCACAAAAGGCGGCGTCCACGCAAGAATCGGCTAGGCTCAAATGCTCGGCCGTCGCACGCCAACACGTTATGCCGTTCGCTTGGAGAACGCGCACCATATCGGGGGAAGGGTCACACGCTAAAACTGTGTCATGCGGCAAACTAAGAGTAAGCTTGCCCGTTCCGGCACCAATATCAACGGCAGTTTTGCCGGGTGCAAGATGCCCAATAAAACGTGGGTACTCGGGGCGAATTTCATCATAAACATCCGCGCCATCGCGATATGCTTCCGCCGCGGCCGCCTTGTGCGCCACGGTGGCAAAGCGTGGTGCCTGCCGCCGCGACGGCGGGCGGTAGCTGGGATAATGTCCTGGGCTAGGATGGGTTGGTTCGGAAGTCATAAGTAATTAGAACAATACAGATAGTGCGTGAGGTGATGGTCGTGGCTGTTCTTCCACAAGCAAGCGATCCGCGGTGGTTGATAAAGACTTTATTTTCCCGCAAAAAGCTGACTGTGCCTGCCGCTATCTTAATGTCTGTTGGTTTTGTGTGTAATGGTTTGTCCCCGGTCATCGTTGGCCAAGCCATCGACAGGGCGATTGCCATCGGCAGCTTGTCGGCGCTGTGGCTGTGGGTCGCTATTTTGCTGGTAACTTTCTGCGTCAACGCTGCGGCGGGCTGGTTCGCGCGCTCGATGTTTACTCGGGCTGCGTTGGAGATTGGCCACGACCTACGCATGACGGTTACGGACCGCATTCAGCATCCCAAAGGAATGGCTGGCAAGCAGCGCACGGCGGGGGAGATGCTCTCTATTGCATCATCGGATACGCAGCGTGTTTCGGACGCGGTGATGATGACGGTCTTTCCTGTTGCGGAGATTACTTCCATTACTTATGTCGCCATCATGGTGTCCTTGGTCAATGTTCCGCTGGGCATTGGTGTTCTTATCGGTGGCCCGATTGTGGTCATGATTTCGCTCAAGTCCGCAACGCCGCTGCGCAAGCGGTCTAGCAGGCGGCAACGGGCGTTGGCCGCGGCCTCAGCTACAGCAACAGATGTGGTTCAAGGCTTGCGCATTCTCAAAGGCTTGGGAGCAGTGGATACGGTGCGCTCGCGCTACCAGCTGGTCTCCGATACGGCTTATAACAAGACCGTGGATGCCAACGGCGCGCAGGCACGACTAAACGCGGTGACGGAGACGGCTGGCGCTTTCTACGTCATCATCGTCAGCGTCGTGTCAGGTCTCATGGCTATCAATGGCACGATGACGGTGGGTGAGCTCATTACGGTGGTGGGTCTGACGCAGTTCATGATCACGCCGATGACCATGTTGGGCAAGAATATCGCTTCGCGGTGGGCAACCGCGCAGGCATCTGGACGGCGTATCCAGGAGCTTTTGCTTGCCGATGCCTCCTTTACCGACGATCATCCTTCGCTGCCCGCGCTTCGTCCCGGCATCACCGTGGTGACCTCGACGCCACCGGCAGAGCTGATGAACTTGCCGCGGGATAAATACATTGTTGCTCCGCACGATGCCGATATTTTTGAAGGCTCAGTACTCGATAACGTACACCCAGATCGGGAACGTGCGTTGTGGGCACTGGAAGTGGCTTCGGCGGAAGATATCCCCGGTGGCCCCGAGCGCGAGGTCGGGGAGAACGGCGGGCACCTCTCTGGTGGGCAGCGCCAGCGTGTTGCACTGGCGCGCGCGATTGCTGCCGATGCAGACATCTTGATTCTGCAAGACCCCACAACAGCGGTGGACTCCGTTACTGAGCAGACGATTGCAACACGCGTCGCTGCAGCTCGTGCGGATAAACCAACCATCGTGTACACCAATGCGCCAGCCTGGCAGGCCGTGGAAATGGAGGCGAAGTAAATATGAGCATGCGTTTCCCAACCGCCACGTGGCCAGAAACCCGCAAGGTTTTGGGCCGGCATCTGCGCCAGGTTCCCGGCGCTTTAAGTCAGTTCATTTTCTCTATCGTTTTATTGGGCGTTGGCGCGGTAGCGAATATTTGGATCCCCATCCAATTAGGCCGCATCGTGGACGTGGTGATTTCCGAGGCCAGCACCAGCCTGGTCCGGATCAGTATTGAACTGGTGATCGCGGCACTGGTGGCAGCGATCTTCTCCGCCTGGGGCTTTTTCGTTCTGTCGCGTTTAACAGAGCGGGTCATTGCCAATTTGCGTGAAGACATGGTCGGCACCGCCCTTGGTCTGCCCGTGCACCGCGTGGAGGACGCCGGCACTGGCGACTTGGTGTCGCGTTCTACTGATGATGTGGCAGAGCTTTCCGCAGCTGTCACGGAAACGGTTCCGATTCTGGCGAACTCCGGGTTTGCCATCGTCACCACCGCGCTGGCGCTCATTGCATTGGATTGGCAGTTCCTTCTGGTTGTCGTTGCAGCGCTGCCAATCTATGTCATCGCCGCGAAACGTTATCTTCGCGTCGCACCCGGCCGTTATGCTGCGGAACGCGCATCCATGGCGGACCGTGCGCGGCGCGTGCTGGAAGCCATCCGCGGGCGAGCTACCGTGCGTGCCTTTGGCATGGAAAAAGACATGCACAACCGCATTCATGCTGCGTCCTGGGATGTAGTTGAACATGGCTACTCGGCTCGCCGCACCATGTTTGTGCTGCAGCTGTGGATGACCTCGGTTGAGTTCGTGCTTCTTACCGTTGGTCTGATCGTCGGCTTCATCACCGTGCAGACCGGATCGCTCACCGTGGGTGCAGTCACCGCCGCGATGCTCATGTTGATTCGCCTACGCGGCCCGCTGATGGGGTTGATGCGCGTGCTCGATACCGTTCAGTCCGGCTATGCCTCCCTGGCTCGTATTGTGGGCGTGGTCATCAACCCGCCGCAGCCGACCAAACCGGCAGGCGCACCACCGAAGGAAGGTCACGTCGAGGTTAGTGAAGTCTCTTTCTCCTATGGCGAAGGCTGGGCAGTGAAAGACGTTTCCGTCACCATCAAACCGGGCGAGACCGTTGCCGTTGTGGGCGCGTCTGGCGCTGGCAAGACTACCGTTGCAGCTTTGCTGGCTGGCTTGCGTGTTCCAGACTCCGGCAGCGTCACCGTCGACGGAGTAGAAGTCACCACGTTGTCCGATGCTGAGCGAGTTGCTCGCCTCGCGTTGGTCTCACAAGAGGTCCATGTCTTTTCCGGAACTCTGCGTGAAGATTTGAGCCTGGCTAAACCGGACGCCACCGATGAGGAGATGCTCGCGGTGCTCAAGCGCGTGCATGCAGACTGGTTTGATCACCTTGTTGACGGCCTCGACACAGTCGTCGGTGCCCAGGGCATGCAGCTTGAACCTGTGGCCGCACAGCAGTTGGCGTTGGCCCGCATGTTGCTTCTTGATCCGAAGGTCGTGGTCATGGATGAAGCGACCGCCGAAGCCGGTTCTCAGGGCGCGCAGGCGCTACAAGATGCTGCCGAAGAACTCACCCGCGGTCGCGCGGCATTGGTGGTGGCTCACCGCCTGGACCAAGCATCACGCGCAGATGAGATCCTGGTCATGGATAATGGTCGCGTCGTGGAGCGAGGAACCCATGAGCAATTGCTAGAATCCGAAGGTCGTTACCGGCAGCTTTGGACTGCGTGGCAGCGTGGTAGAGAATAGACCCCAACAGACAACCCACACAGATGACTGAGAAGAGAATGCGAGGAACGCACGTGCACACAACCAGCTACATCGGGCGTGTTGCACGGAGTGTTAACCCGCAGGGTCTTGGCAAACGCCTCGTTGCCGGCGCAACCGCAGTGTTGATGGGCGCCGCGCTGGTGTCGTGCTCTGAGCTTCCCTCACAAGGGGAGACCACCTCGCTGTCGGGCGAGGACACCATCACACCAACCAGCGAAGCAAACGCCGCCTCCGAAACCCGCAATCTTGGTCTGCCAAAGTCGGCACCACTCGTTGGTCCTGAGCCGGGCGAGTCCAAAACCATCAATCTTGCATCGGGCCGCAGCTTTATTCTGCACGTGCCTGAAAACTACGAGCCTGGTAAGAAGTGGCCGGTCGTACTAGCCTTCCACGGCTGGAAAGAAACCGCTGGCATGATGCAGCGCTACACGGAGCTCAATGCTGCCGATGCCATTATGGTCTATCCCTCCGGCGTCGAACGCGCCTGGGCGCCCGCGCCTTATGCGGAAACCACGGGCGAAGAAGATACGCAGTTTGCTAGCGATATCGTCGACTCACTGCGTGCTACCTACGCCGTGGATGATGACCGCATCTTTGCTACTGGCATGTCCAATGGTGGCGGCTTCGCAGCCTATTTGGGTTGTCAGCTTCCGACTATCTTCAAGTCCGTTGCCACCGTCTCCGCAGCTTATTACCAAGCCATCCACGCCTCCTGCAAAGGTGAGCCAGTGGGACGCCTGGACATGCACGGCACCCTTGATCCGGTGGTTGACTACTACGGCGGTACCCGCCACAAGGAACGCTATGTTGCTGTCCAAGAAGTAGTGGCAATGGATGCTCAGCGCAACCTTTGCGAGGGAAACCTTCGCACCGAACGACTGGCCAATAACGCCTTGCTAGTGCAGTGGGAGCAGTGCCAACGCCCCGTCCAGCACATCCGTATCGGCGGCGGCCAGCACGTGTGGCCGGGCGGTACCTATGACAAAGACAGCGAAGTCGGCGATGGCTTTGCCACCGACAAGGTTCTAGATTTCTTTGGCATCCCGGGCCGTCCAGCCGGCATGGAAGAGGCCGCAACCGTTGAGTCTGGCACGATGGAAGAAGACGAGCTCAGCGAAAGCTAGAGCCTGCGCAAGCTAGCTCGCATGCACGCGGGTGGCCTGCAGTCCAGCCGCCTGCATGCGTGCCCAACAGATATCAGCAATGGTTTCAAAACCTGCCTTAAACGCGGCGCTGTCCTCCATGGTCGGTTCCGGAATCTGAATCAGCTGCACTCGGCGCGTTCCTCCATCGGCCGCGTTGAGTTGCGCGACCGCTTGCGCTGTCGTGCCAGATCCAGCAAAGAAGTCCAACACAACAGCATCTGTGGGCCCACCAATGCCAATGAGGTATTCCACCAGCCGAACCGGCTTGGGAAAATCAAAGATGCCCGCCACACCCAGAGCAGTTTCGGCATCGCGGCGACCCGCACGGGTTACGCCAAAGCGTTCGCCGTCGAGAATGCTGCGCGGCCGCGCACCCGCTTTTTGATAGTTCTTGGTGTACACAAAACCACGGCGAAACACCAGCTGATCAAAGTTTTCAGCAACCTTTTCACGGCTCCAGCGCCAGCGCGCCACCTGCGTCTGGCCTTCGGGTTGGTGCGGCCAGTACTCCTTGCCATCGGCATTAGTTATGGCGAAATCCAACGAGGCCAAATATCCCAGGGTCTTTGAATCCAAACGGACCAGGGAATAGGCGCCGTGCTCATCCCGGAAGTTATATTTCGTGCTGGTATGTCCCTGTGGGTCTAGATTAAACCCTGGGGATTCGGGCGATCTGGCATAAGCCAGTACATATTCATGTTCTGCGACCGCGAAGCGCGAATCATTTTTGCCCGTGCCGCCCTTCTTCCAGATGAACTGGTTGGCGAAGTTGGCTTGGCCAAAGAGTTCATCGGCAAGCATGCGAAGATGCGCAACCTCATCCTCGCCGATGGAGATAAAAATATGGCCAGTCGGCGCCAGCAGGTCCCACGCCAGTTGCAGGCGCGGTGCCATCATCGACAGCCATTGAGTATGCCATTGGCCATGGTCTGTGGACTTGTGCTCGCGTCGGTTGCGGTAATTATCACGGTAAACAAAGTCCCGGCCAGTGTTGTACGGCGGGTCAATATAGATCACATCCACGCTGCCAGGCGCATGCTCACGCAGGACTTTCAGCACGTCTAGATTGTCACCGGAATAGAGTACGTTGCCGGCGGTAGGTGTAACGGTAGCTTGGGCAGGCGAATGAGCCAGGGCGAGCGCTTCTTGCTTGCCCGGCCAGTGAAGCCCAAAGCTTGATGTCACAGAAAGAGTCCTACAATCGTTGCGGAAATCGCGGCAATACCAGTAATGATGACAAACAAATCAGTCCAGGTGTTGCGGAAACGCGAGAGCGCTGGAATTTTGTAGATTGCGTACATCGGCATGATGTAGAGAATCATAGCGATAAATGGTCCACCGATGGATTCAATCAGCGACAGAATCGATGGGTTGGCAATCGCCGCCGCCCACGTGGTGAGGAAGATAAACGCGTACACCAGGTTGGTGATGGTGGCCGAGGATGCTCGTTTGGTAAAGCCTGGTGCAATCTTGCCGACGATAAAGCGCGCGCCTTCCGATGCCCCCAGCACGTGGCCGAAGTAGGAAGACACAATGGCCAGGATGGCAACGATAGGCGACAGCAGGGCCATGATTGGCACACCGGTGGTGTTGGCAATGTAGGACATGACCGGGATGTTTTGCTCGCGAGCTTCGGCTAAGCCTTCTCCGCCGACTGCCAGGGCGCAAGACCAGACGAAGAACATGGTGAAGACGGTGAGCAGAATGGCGGTGATTGCCAGGACCCTGGAGGCATTCTCTGTGGAGCGACGACCCCAGGTGCGCTGCATGGCCAATGAGAACTGCGAAATCGCTGGGGAGTGGTTAAAGGAGAAGACCAGAACCGGCAAAATCATGATGATGGCCCAGATACCAGCGGTGTTGAGCTCCGCGTTGTAGAAGCTTTCAAAGTCCCACTGTGGAATCAAATACAGCGACACCGCGGCGAGAAACACGATGAGCGGGTAGACAATAATCTGAGTGATGATCAGCATCAGGCGCTGGCTGAACGCAAAGACCAGGGTCATGCCACCGACAAGAATCAGCGAAAGCAGCCAGCGTGAAATCTCTGGACCGTTGAGCTGATTGACGATGAAGCTATCCACCGTGTTGGTAATTGAGACGCCATAAATCAACACGATGGGGTAGATGGCAAAGAAGTAGAGCACAGAAATGACCGTGCCGGCGCGTTCACCAAAATAGTTGGTGACCACTCCCGTGATGTCCGCGCCCGCGACTGGCGATGCACACATGATGCGCGATAGCGCCCGGTGCGAGAGATAAGTCATGGGCCCGATGAGCACAGTTGCAATCAACAGCGGCCAGAAACCGAATCCGCCCGCGTTGATGGGCAGGAACAAGATGCCGGCGCCAACAGCGGTACCGAAGAGGGATATCACCCAGTTGGTATTGACAGAAGACGGCTTTAGCTGTTGGGTCGCGGATTGCGTCATGAGGGTGGGGTGCTCCTTGAAGTTTTCTTCTACGTGCTTCTCAAGATTCAGCATACTGACTTCATTTTCGACCACGGCAGGTTCGGGGAGCGCCCACCACAGTGAAGATCCGTCTAATTTTTGGATTAATTTGCAATGAAATTAATTCGTAATATCTAGCCACTGAACGTGATTAGTTGACCCTATCACCGCCAATGGCAGACCTTTGGTATCGATCCACTGCAATCGGGGTTTTACGGGGGTAACGTCCTCCAACATTATCCAAATAGGACGCGGGTCACAAAAAGATTACAGGTGTCTGATTTAGGCAATTTTCAGCAATCTTTGCCCGACTTTTCATGGCGCGATGGACTCGAGGTCTTTATCGTGGGAAGTGCACGAGGCGCCAAGGCATGATGCTGCTGCGGCGATTAGCTACAGGGCTATTCCTTGGGCGCTAAACGAAACTTGTATTAAGGAGCGTTATTCATGGGTATTTTTGACGATGCAAAGAACAAGGCTACCGAGGCTGCACAGGACGGCAAGCTTGATGGCCACCTGGACAAGGCAGAAGACTTTGCCAAGGACAAGGTCGGCGAAGAGCATCACGACAAGGTAGACGGTGCACGCGACAAGATTGACGGCGCCCTCGGGTCCAACAACGACGACAACAATGAAGAGAACCGCTAAGAGCTAATCCAAGCTCTTTCGGCTTCACACCAAAGAGGCTGTGCCCCACTCCGGTAATGGAGTGGGGCACAGCCTCTTTTTATTTACTAATCCCGGGGATCAGGGTAAAGACACGCTTTTCGTCGCTTTACCCGGGGTCAAAGCAAACAGTCGACTAATAGTTGTTGGCTACGAATCGACTGCGGGATTTTGTCGGACTAACAGGATTTGAACCTGCGACCCCTACACCCCCAGTGTAGTGCGCTACCAAGCTGCGCCATAGTCCGCCATCGGCTCCTTCTGGCCGATGAAGATAGGTTACATCATTGGTATTTGGAACCGAAAAATAGGGCTGGAATTTGGCAAATACTTAGCTGACATCGCCGGTGGAGTAAACCCATTCGCGCGGGTGGTCATCGCGAAGCTGCATGCGGCGGAAGCTGGAACGCTCACGCTGAGAGCCTTTGGCGGCACCTTTGTAGAAGGCTTCGAACTCGACCATGCCGGTGTCGTCGAGCGGCGATCCGGCAGCGGTGTCGATGATGTCCAAGCGGTAGAACCTGATACCGGTATCGGCGGCGAAGGACTCAGCAAGATTGAGCGAACCCGGACGAGTATCCGGATCCCAAGTGCGCAGCAGGTAAGCCTCATCGCCGGTGACAAAGGCACTAAAGCGTGAGCGCATGAGCGTTTCCGCCGTGGGTGCGGGCGCGCCGTCATGGTACTTCTTGCAGCACTCGCCAAACGTCAGTCCGGTGCCGCACGGGCAACGGACATCGGCCGGAAGTGGGTTGAGAATATCCATGGAGCTAGAACACATCCACGATGTGCGCGGAGGAAATCAAGGAGACAATCTCCGCATCCTTGCCAGCAGCAAGAAGGACGGACTTTTCGGCGGCACTGAGCTGTCCCACCAGGTCCACGCGACGCTCGAAAGTGGCTTCGTGGATGTGGGTTACGGTGACGTTGACATCGTCAAGCTTCATGCCCTTGGCTGCGGCCTTAACCGCTTGTGCCGTGCCTGAAGCCAGCGCTGACATGAGCAAACCCTCCGCGGTGTGACCCCTGCCGCGGCCACCATCGGCCTTGGAACGGTCCGTGGAAATGGAGCGGTCATTGTTGCGCACCACCACGCCGTAGCGAGTACCCGTTGCCAGATGCGACACGGCGGTTTCCGGACCGACCGCCTCAGGGGTGTGGTCCGGCTCGATGTACTGCTCAGCCCACGCGCCGATCAGATCAGCGGCGCGCTGCGCGGCCCCCTGCTTGGTCACCAAGTGATCAGCCTTGTCCAGCGTCACCAAAGACTTGGGGTAGCGGGTGACACGGAAGATGGTCTGCGCATTGTCAATGCCCACGGTCTGATCAATTGGGGAGTGCACCAGCATCAACGGCTTGCGCATATGGCGCAGGTAATCCTCCGGATTGGTATCCGCGAGGTCCTCTAGGAAGTGTCGCGAAATGGTCAGACGGCGCCCACCCAGGACAACCTCTACCGAGCCGTGCTTGTCCACTTCGCCAATTTTGTCGGCGTAGTGCAGCACCGAGTGCGCGGGGTCAAAAGGCGCGCCAATGGTTGCGACAGCATTGACCGAATCAATAGAGCCTGCCGCAGCCAGGGCCGCAGCGCCGCCGAGCGAATGCCCGATGAGCAGCTGCGGTGCGTTGTACTCCTGGCCCAGCCAATCCGCGGCGGCCTTGAGGTCAGCGACATTCTCACTGAACGAGGTCTCGGCAAAGTCCCCCTCGGACTGGCCTAGGCCCGGAAAATCAAAGCGCAAAGCGGCAATGCCAAAATTCGTCAGCTGTTTACAGACACGCGCCGCACCGGGAGTGTGGCGGTGGCCAGCAAAACAGTGCGCAAAGATTGCGTACGCTTTGGGCGGAGAGTCAGGAAAGTCAATGGTGCCGGTGATGTTGATACCGGTCGACGATGGAAACGTGACATTCACGGATTGCATGACACATACAATAACGGGATAGGTGTCTGTGGGGTTAGCTTGGCCTACTACAGTCAATATAAATCACAAGAACCGCTATAGGGAGATGGAATAACACTCATGGGAGCATTCGACTGGTTTTGGAAGGCGATGGGATCATCGTCCGAGCGCAACGATAAGAAATCCAAGTCTATTGTGACTGGCTCAGGCGAGCTGGTCGCAGAGCTTAGCGCGCTTAACGATGCCGACCTAGCCGCCCGCGCCCGGTCCTGCGCCGCAGGTGGGGAACTTAAAGACAAGTCCACCTTCCTTGCTTGCCTGGCGGTCGCGGCTGAGCGCAAGCTGGGCTTAGCGCCATTTCATGTCCAATCCCAGGCGGTACTTCGACTGCTGGAAGGCGATGTTATTCAGATGGCCACCGGTGAAGGTAAGACCCTTGTCGGTGCCATGGCGGCTACAGGTTTCGCGTTGACGGGCAAGCGCGTGCACGTGGTAACCGTGAATAATTATCTGGCGCAGCGTGACGCCGAGTGGATGCGCCCGTTGGTTGAAACCTTTGGGCTAAGCGTTGCCAGCGTGACGGAGAAACTCAGCGCTGATGAGCGCCGCGAGGCATATCGCAGCGACATTATCTACGCGCCGGTCAATGAGCTGGGCTTTGACGTGCTGCGCGACAACCAGATCACCTCCCGCGAGCAGACCGTGCAGGCACCAGCCGACGTGGCACTGGTTGACGAGGCAGACTCAGTGCTTGTCGATGAAGCCCTGGTGCCGCTCGTGCTGGCCGGCTCCCGCAAGGGTGACGCGCCCACGGGGCACATCACGAATGTGGTCTCGCGCCTGCGCGAGGAGCTTGATTACACCATTAGCCAGGATGGACGCACCGTAACGCTGACCGATGCGGGCGCGCATCGGGTAGAACATGAACTCGGTATTGATTCGCTGTATTCCGAGGACAACATTGGCACCGTGCTGGTCAAGGTTAACCTGGCGCTGCACGCCAAGGCGCTGTTGATTCGCGATATCCACTACATCGTCAACGAAGGCGAGCTGCAACTTATCGATGCTTCCAAGGGCCGCGTTGCCGACCTCCAGCGCTGGCCAGACGGGCTGCAAGCAGCCGTAGAAGCCAAAGAAGGACTGGAAGTATCCGAGGGCGGGCGCATCCTGGACACCATTACACTGCAGGAGCTGATGCGCCGCTACCCAACAGTCTGCGGCATGACCGGCACCGCGGTTGAAGCAACCGACCAGTTGCGTCAGTTCTACGAACTACATGTTTCCGTGATTGACCGGAACAACCCGTTGCAGCGTTTTGATGAACAAGACCGCGTCTACGCCACCATGGCCGAGAAGAACAAGGCGATTGTTGCCGAAGTTCAGGCGCTGCACGCCACCGGCCAGCCGGTGCTGGTGGGCACCCAAGACGTGGCAGAGTCAGAGGACCTCGCCGAAGCGCTTGCCGAGCTGGGCATTGAGGTCAACGTGCTCAACGCGAAGAATGACGAAGAAGAAGCCCGCATCATCGCCGAGGCTGGCGATGAAGGCCGCGTGACTGTCTCTACGCAGATGGCCGGCCGCGGTACCGACATCAAACTCGGCGGCGCAGACGAATCAGACCGCGCAGCAGTCGTGGAACGCGGCGGGCTGGCGGTGCTGGGTACCTCGCGGCATCGCACCGCGCGACTGGACAACCAGCTGCGCGGGCGCTCAGGACGCCAGGGAGACCCAGGGCTGTCACTGTTTTTCGTTTCGTTGGAAGACGACCTCGTGGTCCAAGGTGGGGAAGATGACTCGCTGGTGGTTAACCCCGGCGAAGACGGGCGCATCGAATCTAAGCGCGTCAATGACTTCGTTGCCCACTGTCAGCGCGTGACCGAAGGTCAACTGCTGGAAATCCATGCCCAGACCTGGAAATACAATCAGTTATTGGCGGATCAGCGAATAATCATCGACAAGCGCCGTGCGAACCTCCTTGACACCGACCAAGCCTGGAAGGAACTTGCCCAGCGCGCCCCGCAGCGTGCCGCAGAGCTTGCCGATGTCCCCGAGGCCGCCAAAGTGGCCGCCGCTCGCGAAATTATGCTCTTCCATCTGGACCTGTCATGGGCTGATCACCTCGAGCTGATGGACGATGTGCGGGAATCCATTCACCTCCGTGCGATTGCGCGAGAGACCCCCATCGACGAATACCACCGCATTGCCGTAAGGGAATTTAAAGAGCTAGCGCAGCGCGCAGTCGATGACTCCGTCGAGACATTTAACACAGTAGAAATCGACGAAAACGGTGCTCATCTGGATGATTCGGGGCTTGCGCGACCATCCGCAACATGGACTTATATGGTTTCCGATAACCCTCTGGCTGGGTCTGGCAACTCCGCTATTGGGGGGATTGGTAACCTATTTAGGTAAGTGAAATCTCACGCGACTGCCCGCAGACTGTGAGAAAGTCGCTATTATGAAATCAGTAAATCACTATCCACGACTTTGCCCAATACTTCGGAGGTAAACATTATGGCCGAGAACACTGGCACTCCAGAGCCGCAGGTTGAAACCACTTCGGTTTTCCGTGCGGACCTGCTCAAAGAAATGGAGAACTCTGCTGCATCGAGCACTGAGACCTCCACCGCGGGCGCAGACAACCTGCCTGACGGCCAGGCTCTCCTCGTTGTTAAGCGTGGACCAAATGCGGGTGCACGTTTCTTGCTTGACCAGCCAACCACCACCGCGGGCCGCCACCCAGAGGCAGACATCTTCCTTGATGATGTCACCGTGTCTCGCCGTCACGCGGAGTTCCGCATCGATGGCGAGAAGTTCGAGGTAGTAGACGTCGGGTCCCTCAACGGCACCTACGTCAACCGCGAGCCACGCAACTCCCAGGTCTTGGAAGTAGGCGATGAGATTCAGATCGGTAAATTCCGACTAGTCTTCATTGCTAATAAGAAGTAGGATTCTAGTTCTTGAACAAAACAGTCTCTTTTTGTGAGAGACTGTTTCTTAGTAAATGACACAATTGTGGTTTACCGCCAAACGGGCCTGAGCTTCGGCTTTGGAACGAATGGCTGGTATTCCAAGCGATACCTATGAAATTCGTCGGTAAAGCAATTTCCCGGCGAGTTCTGGAGAGAACAAAAACATCGTGAGTGCAGCGAAGCAACAGGCAGCGGCAGTAAGCCCCGCACCGAAGACACCGAAGAAAAAGACCATGTCCATTGGCGTGGTTTTGGAGAACCTGCAGCAGCAGTTTCCCGATGTCACTGTGTCCAAGATCCGCTTTTTGGAGTCCGAGAAGCTGATCACGCCTTCGCGTACTGCCTCTGGTTACCGTCGTTTCACTGAAGACGATGTGGAGCGTTTGCGCTACATTTTGACCCAGCAGCGTGACAACTACACGCCGCTAAAAGTCATCCGTGAGCAGCTAGACGCCATGGATTCCGGCCAGGTCACCGCGATTGTTGGTGCGGGCCAGACCTCCACCTTGGTTTCTGCAGACAAGTTCCGCGCACCAGTTGTTACCCGTTTGACGGGGGAGGACGTGGCAGAGCAGGCCGGCAGCACTGAGAAGTCTGTGATGGCTTTGGTCAAGGTTGGTCTGATTAGCCCAGATTCTTCCGGGTTCTTCACCGCTGATGATGTCTCTGTAGTCTCCGCGGCGGAAGCACTGAAGGCCTTTGGCTTTGATGAGGGTCGCCTGAAGTCCCTGCGCAATAATGCGCGCCGCCAGGCTGACCTGATTGCTCAGGTGGCAACACCAGTTGCAACCTCCAAGTCAGACACCGCGCGCCAGCAAGCAGAGGAGCTGTCTTCCCAGATGGCAGCATTGGTTGTCTCCCTGCACGCAACCTTGGTCAAGACTGACCTGCGCAACGAGTTCTAGGCAGGCAATTTATTTAATTCCACCCTCATCACCCTGCGCAAGCCATGCCCAGGGGTTAGGGTGGTTTCATACTTTAAGGGAAGGCTGTACAAGATAGCGATGACCATGAAATCGGTGAGGTTAGAATTCCTCGGCGTACACATGATGGAGCCGGAAGACTTCTTGTGTGCACTTCTGGCGCACCCGGACTCGCACAAGATTGTGCCGGTATGGATGTCTCTTTCTGATGGTGCACGCTTAAGCTCCCGTGCGGACGGCTACAATCCTTCCCGCCCGGATACTCATGACTTGTTGCTCGAGATGCTCGAGGCGCAAGGTGGGGTCACCAGCATCGTTATCAATAATGTCCATGAGGGCGCTTTTTATGTTGAGGTCACGACTGGCGAGGAAAAGAACCTGGATGCTCGCGTCTCGGATGCGCTGGTGCTGTCCATGCACTTTAACGTGCCGTTGACCATTGATGAAGAGCTGCTGGGCAAGGTTGGTCTCTACGTAACCGAGGATGACCTGGATCAGTACTTCCACATTGATTATGAAGCGACCTCGTTTGTTCCTGGTGAAAGCTCGCGTCCTGATGATGAGGACTCCGAGTCCACTTCTGCCTCCGGTGACGCGCAAGCCGATGCAGACTTTAGCGAGCTGATGAAGTCCATGGGCTTGAGCGAGGACGAGCTGCGCCTTGATGCTGATGTGGAGGATGCGGCTGACGACGAAGCAGCCGATGATGGGCAGACAAGCATTGATGATTTCCTGGATGCTGAGGACGAGGATGACTCCGACGGCGGTGAAAACCGGCGCTAAGCACGGCGTTTGCACCTACCGGGGGTAGGGGTGGGGGTGTTATGGAAAATAATTATCCTGAAAGAATGACACGCGTGTGACTAATGGTGAATTCGAGATCTGCTCGGGTTAAGGTTGAAGTAGAGATTGAGACTTTGCAGAAACTGCGAAGCGTGCGGGGTTGACGTATGTCAATCCATGGCAAATAATGTACCTATAGCCTTTGAGCTAAACACCATTGGAGTAATTACGTGTCTAAGAACGAAGACGCCCTCATCACGGGCGACAACACCCACATCGAACAGGCTGCACAAGAAGCAACTAAGCAGGCTACCCAGCCTTACCAGGAGTCCCTGTTCGACGTAGGGCCTGATGAGCAGGTCGGTTACCGCGTGCCAATCGCATGCCAGGTAGCGGGCATTACTTACCGTCAGCTGGACTACTGGGCACGCACCGGCCTGGTCAACCCATCCATCCGCACCGCGCGTGGTTCTGGTTCCCAGCGCCTGTACTCCTTCAAGGATGTTCTTGTTCTAAAGATTGTGAAGCGCCTGCTGGACACCGGCATTTCTCTGCAGAACATTCGTCTGGCCGTAGACTCGCTGCGCGACCTAGGTGTTAATGACATTGCGGAGCTGACCTTGGTCTCCGACGGCACCACGGTGTACGAGTGCCGCTCCAATGATGAAGTTATTGACCTTCTGGCCGGTGGCCAGGGTGTATTTGGCATCGCAGTTCCAGGCATCATGAAGGAACTGTCCGGCACCATTTCTTCCTTCCCATCAGAGCGCGTTGACTTTGATGAGGGCGAAGCAACCGTCGTCGGCATCGACGAACTGGCGCAGCTGCGTCAGCGCAAGACTTCTTAAAACCCGCGCACGTAACACTCCAAAAAATCTCCGCTGCCCTCTCGGTGAGGCAGCGGAGATTTTTGTCTTAGATGGAGCCGTGGGCGCGCACTAGCTGGCGAGCTTCTTCCATGACCAGGTAATAGGTGGTCATAGTCGGTGCCAGCTGGGCGATGTCAGCCCAGGCCCGCAAGTGCTGGGACTTGATCGGGGTGAAGAACTTGGCCACGCCCTTTTGCTCGGCGGCGGCCGCGCGGGAGACATGCGCTGCAGCGACGGAGATATAAGGTCCCCACGCCCACCAGTTCTTCTGGCGCTGGCCGTAGGTGGCGCCAAACTTTCGCAGCAGGAGCAGGTGGCGACGTACGTCATCACCAATAATGTTCGCCTCCTGGTCAAACATCTCCTGGCGCAGCTCCAAGAAACCTTCGATGTCTTCGAACTTGCGGCGGCGGCGCAGTAATTCAAACCAACCGTGGCGCAGGGCCTTGGCGTCCACGATTCCGCGGTCGCCGGCAATGTCATTGAGCGCCTCCACGGCATCCGACAGCGCGTTGGCTTGTGCGGCGGCGACAACCTCTTTCATGATCTGCTGGGTATCACGCAGCGGCGCAAGAATCGGCGAGGTGGCATCGGCGGTCTTGGGGGCGAGCTCGGCGGGCAAGGAGCCATCGATAAGCCCGGCGATGAACTCACCGCCCTCGGTGCGGATGAAGTCCAGCGCCTCAGCGCGGGCTTCGCCGGTGAGATTACCGTCGATGAGCTCGTTGAGCAGCTCCAAGGCATAGACCCAGGCGGTGGCGCGGAAATCTACCATGCGCTCGCCGTTGGAGTGGAAGTCAAAGTTCACCAGGCCGTGAATGATGGTCAGTGCCGGCTGATCACCCACACGCACATTCGAGCGGCCCAGGGCCTCCAGCATGTGGCGCGGGTCGGAGTTGACGGTCCGGCGAATGACCGCGCGCATCGGGTTCAGCAGCGGGTCATCGAGGTTGCGCAGCGCATACAAGTGGCGCCACAGAGCGGGTTGCAGTTGCTTTTCGATGCTTTCCTTCTCATTGCTCTTCGACAATTGCCACGCCAGCTTGGCGCCGTCGGCGGTATCGAAGTGGCCTTCTTGACCGATGACGACCGCGTTAAAGGTGGGGCGGTTCGGTGCCTTGGCAATATACCCCGGATGAGTTTCTGCGATATCAAGAACCAGCGGCCCGGCATCCTGGAGCTCTTCAGGCACGGCGCAGGTAAGGCGGGCATCGAAGTGGACGCGCCAAGGCTCAATGTCGGGGCGGGTGGCTGGCCACAAGAAGCCAGTCAGCGGCTTATCGCTGGAGAACCCGCTCAGGCGCAGGGTATCGCCGACTATTTGGCCTGCGACCTCCGGCAGCGCTTCGGTAAAGCGCGCGGTGGTGGCGATGATGACATCTGGCGTGGCATGCGCGGCATAAGCCTTTTCATACTCGAGCTCGGATTCATAAGCCTTGGCTTGGCCGGCGGCCTGCAGCGCGCTCCAGGTATCTGCAGCATTCTTTGGATGCCAGGCAAGGGTTGCCAGGATGGAGGCGTGCGCGTCCTTGAATGCCGCTCGAATCGAGGCATTCGTGGTGGTAAATACTGCGCCGCCGCGCTTGCGCTTGAGCTGAATGACCTTCACCTTGCGCGAGACCTCGTGGGTCAACAGCAGGGAAGCGGTGCCGCCAATGGTCCCGGGGAAGTGCACGCGAAACTCGCCGTTCTTGGACAAAGAATTCAGCGCGATGGTGTTCGGGAAATAATCCCAGTCCGGCTGCTCGCCGCGCTGATCCACGGAATAAGCCAGTGCCTTGGGCACGACAACAACATCCAGGCGGTACTCGGCTGGATTGGAGATGACAAAGGACTTGGAGCGCTCGTCGCGATCAATGGGCTGCGCACGTTCAAAAGGCACCTCGATGTACTTCTCCGAGGTGGAGCGCTGCGCGAAATAAGCCTTCGTATAGGCGTTGGCATCACCGGTCTGGTCCGGGTGGCGGAAGTTCGCGGCCGAATCACCGGTATAAGACACCCGCAGGTCAAATCCTTCTGCGAGATTGTAGGTGCGGCGCTCTACGAGCTCGCCGTCGCGCAAGACATCGATTTCATAGTGGCCGATCCAGGCGTCTTCAAAAACGTCATCGAACAGCGCGAAAGGCTCGCCCTCATGCTGATCGAGCTCGATCATTTCTTCAACCAGCTCGCGCTCCGGCAGCTCGCCTTCAGCGAAAGCCTCGGCCGTGGTGTCGATGTAGTACAGCTCCACCGTCCAGTCAGCGCCATCATCCTTTGGCAGCTGCAGCTTCGGGGAGACGGTGTAGATGGGATTGCCATCGATACCTTCGGCATCGTTGATGCGGCCAGCTGCGTCGTACCAGCGCGGAGCACGCTTCCCGCCGAGAGCCACCTGCTTGGTGGTCTGCGACTTCGAGGTGGAATTTGCGGCGCCGTAGCTCATCAGCAGGACACCAGTGATGTCCAGGTTGCTGAACTCAAAGAGGGACCACTCGGGCCAGGAACTGAACTTGAGCTCATCGGTGGGAACGGCAGCGCGGGTGGGGAAGACGCCTTCTTGAGGCTCTTCGGGAATTTCAACGTCCTCGGTCGCCTCTGGCGCTTCCACGACATCTGCCGGCAACTGGAACTTCGTGCCGGTTGGAGCCAAGAACAACGCGGTCGAGGTAGTAATCCGATTCTGATCCGCGGCGCGGCTAAGATCAGGGGCAAACAGGACGGAAGGAAATCCTGCGTCAATGACTGGCAGGCGATGCTTTTCGCCCGTCTCAGAGTTGGTGACGGTAATCCGCGCGGTGGGCTGAACAATGCTGACGCGCTGGCTCAGAGGCCGGCCCTCGTCATCTATCGCAGCCGGGATGCGGAAGCTGTCAAAGCCAGCGTCGATGAGCCACTCAATCTGCTCATCATCACTGGGCATAATCGCCGGAAGCATGAGATACAGCTTGCCCGTGTCCGGCTCCAGCTTCAGGTGAGGGACCTCCGGAAGGGCGGGGCTTGCGGGAAGGAGGGTGGCTTCGGCGGCGGGGACATCGGCAAGCAATGCGATGGCGTCCTTGTTGCGGCAAGCGGTGTGCTGTGCCAAAGCGGTCTTCAGCGTGGTTTTGTTGCGCGAATGCGCCGCGCCGTTAAAGCGGACGACGGCGGCCAAGGTGGGGAACTGCGCAAGCACTTCCCCGACAGAACTCTTCGCCTCCACAGCCGCGGACAAGGCGTGGCCCAACTCTGTGGAACACCAATCCACCTGGAGCTGCGTGAGCTCCAGCTGTGCAGCGGACGCCAGGGCAGACTCGGCGGAGGCTAAACGCTGGTTAGTATCCGGAAAACGCTGCGCGGCGATAACGAAATCCGCGACGTGAGGTGCAGGGGACGAAACTGAATTCTGTGAAGTAGTCAAAAACCTATAATCCTGAAGTAAAACGCATTGTTAGAGCTCTAATCTGCGTACCAAATATGCACACCCCGATGGTAGTTGAGCGTGCAGAAAAGGCATCAGACCATAAAGTCGGCAGATTCTGATGAGAGTCTAATTATTTTGCCACACTTCGGGCATAAACCGGATTTTTGCAGTTCGCAGCTTAAATTTCAACGCCGGCGGTTGCCAGCAAGGACCTAGCAACCTTGTCAGTTTCCTGCAACATCAGGGGATTCGTGCCCGGCATCGGCGAAATTGTGGTGTCTGGCCACTGTGAATAAGTTGGGATGCCGGCCACATGAAGTCGGGCGTCCACGGTGCCATCGGCGTGAATGGTGCGGCGAGTCTCGGCGTCGGTTGCGGGCGAGCCGGTTGCATTGCCGCCGTCAATAAATGGCGTGACGCGCTCGGTGATGGACTGTGAGAGGCTGTCGCCAGGGCGGCGGACATCGGGCTGATGCATCCAGGCATCAACCAACACCGGCGAATGCACAGCCCGCGATCCGGAGGTCATGATGAACTCTTGCTTGCTGCTACCCTCGGGCGTGCCGATGGTCACTGAGGTGCGATCCCCGACGAAGGTAACCAGGCCGGCGTCCACTAGGGCCAGGAGCTGGCGGGTGCGAAACAGTGGTGGGCCGGAGCCGGCCATCTGCCCAAGAGTCATGAAGGTCTTATACGCGCCGGTGCGGGTCTCCCAGATAAAGCGGCCGTTGGAGCCGAGAATCGAAGATGGCTTGCGCGCCGCCGACACCGCCCACAGACCAGCCTTGAGCGGCGAGTTGCGGGCGGCGACTGCCTCGCGGATGTCTCGGTCGAGGCGGCTGGCAATGCGCGTGGTCAGCTCGCGGGTGGTAAACCCAGCCACGCCGATGCCCTTCTTTGATAGCGGCGCGATCCAGTCGTTGAGCACGAAGGGCTCGGTGGAGGCGCCCTCCAGCGCGGCCGTGAGGGCTGCCGGCATGGCGCTGGCGTCGGTGCTGCTCGGCACAGAAGTGGAATCAATGACCGCGAGAATGTCCTCCAGCGGCTGCTCCAAGCTCGCGGGGCGAACCCGGGCCAGGGTGGTGTAGTACTCGGAATAAGCGTCGCGCACGATGGCGGGCCAGACCGTTTGTGTGAAGTCGATGGACTGTTCGGGCGCGTCGTGGTGCTCGGCGATGACGGCTTTCAGCCGCGCGAGGTTAGCCTTCGGCGGGAGCGAATGATACTCCGATTTAGGCAGGTAGGGGTAGCCGCGGCCAGAGCCTACGTACAGGTGCGGCTCGCGGCCGGTTGGCTCATAGCGCAGCCCGGCGCGCGCGGTGGTGTCTTCGACGAACTTGCCGCCGCGGTCGATGGTGAGCAGCGCCATGACGTCGAAAAAGCCCATGCCGAGACCGCGCACGAGGGTGTCGGCTTTGTCGGGCACGACGGAGAGGTCTTGTTCCAACGGGTTGCCGGGTTTAACCCAAGTCAGGCCGGAGTTGGCGAAGATTTCTTCTTCGGCGTTCGGCGCAGGCTGAACCCAGCCGGAGGCCAGGACGGTGGCGTGGGCGTCAACCGTGACGCCGGTGGAGAGCTCAATGACATCAAAGGTGTGGGTTTCGGTGATGCTCACCGCGCGGGCCTGGTGGTTTATTACCTCGGTGCCTGCGGGCAGCTGGGCGATGGCGACCTCGAGGGCCCAGCGCAGGTAGGCGCCATACAACGCACGGGACGGGTTGGATTCGGGGACGGTCGCAGCAATCTCGCCGGCAAAGTCGCGGGCGATGGAGGGGTCGGTTGGGAAGGTATCGAAAAGCTCAAGCTTCTTCTTATCGATGCCTTCACGCTCCCCGCGCAACAACTTGATCCACTCGTACTGAATGGGGCCTTCCAGAACGGGCGCGCCAACGGTTGCGCCAGGCTCGGTGAATAGCGTGACGGCGCCGGCGAGGGTGTTCATGCACAGGGTATGAGTCTGCGTGGTTTCCCAGATGCGGCCGGCGCCGTGCTGGGCGTCATCGATGAGGTGGACGCGCAGGCCTTGCGAAGAGTGTGCTGAACGAAGGTAGGCGGCGATACGCTCAATGATGGAGATTCCGCGTGGTCCTGCACCCACAATGGCAATCGAAGGAGTAGCTGGTTGCGTATTGCCGCGAGTGGGGGTGGAAGACATGGAAAAAATTCGCTCAGCTTTCTTGAGGTTTTGCCCGGTGAACTGCTAATTTAATAAACTATAGACAGTCTAGTCTGTTTGAAAAGAACAGTCTAGTCTGAAATCTGTTAGGTTTTCTTCATTGAATAATAACAACCCATTAACATTAGCTATAAGAAAGTGACGCGGAATAGTGAAACGCATTCAACGCGTGCGGGGCGGAAAGGCCCTGGGCGTTATCGCCGTGCTGATGGCCACCAGCCTGGTCGCCGCATGCACGTCGAGCGCCGATAGTGAAGATAGTGAAGAAAGCCTCGGGGGTGAGCGCGGACTCGAAGCGAACGAGATTACCTACCTCGAGCCGCAGTTCTTCCGCACGCTGTATCCACCGGCGGCGGGCTTTTATCCGAATGGCGCGGTGGTAAACCAGATTACGGACCGCCTGCTTTATCAGGACCCGGAGACACTCGAACTGTCGCCGTGGATTGCTACTGACCTGCCGGAGATTAACGAGGACGCCACGGAGTTCACCTTTGATATCCGCACCGATGTCACTTATTCCGACGGCACTGCGCTGACGGCAGAGAACGTGGTGCGCAACATCGACCTCTATGGACAGGGCGATGATGAGCGCCTGCTCAACGTATCCGAGCAGATCTCCAATTATGACCGCGGGGAAGTAGTCGATGAAGACACCGTGAAGTTCTACTTCTCAGAGCCTTCGCCGGGATTTGTGCAGGCAGTGTCCTCATTCAACGCGGGCCTTTTGGCGGATTCCACGCTTGACCTGGACAACGAAGGTTTTGCACCGGGCAACGCGGAGGCAGTGATTGGATCCGGTCCCTTTGTCATTGACGGCGAGCGCCTGGGTACCGACCTGCACTTGTCGGCGCGCGAAGATTATGACTGGGCGCCGCCAGCACACGAACACCAGGGACGCGCGCGTTTGGACGGCATTAACTACGTGCTGGCCGCGGAGGAGTCCATGCGTACCGGCGCGATCACGTCGAACCAGGTGCAGATTGTGCGCCAGGTGTCGGCACCGCAGGAGCCGCACTTGGAAGCGGCGGGCCTGAACGTCATCTCCCGTGGCACCAACGGCATGAATAACCAGCTGGCGTTCCGCTTTAACCACTGGCCGTTTAATGAAAAGGCAGTGCGCGAGGCTGTTATTCACGGCGTGGACCGCGAGCAGATCATCCACGTGCTCTTCTCCGAGTCCTACCCGCTGGCCACGTCCACCATGGCAGCAACGGCTTTGGGCTACAAGGACCAAAGTGCGGCGTACACATTCGATCCAGAGCTATCGAAGCAGCTTCTCGATGACGCCGGGTGGGAAGTCGGCTCCGACGGCATCCGCGTCAAGGACGGCAAGCGCCTGAGTGTTACCGCCAAGCTGGCGATGCCACAGCCACGCTCCCGCGAGGTCATCACCATGGTCCAAGAACAACTCAGCGAGATCGGAGTGGAGGTACGCCTGAACTCCGGAGACCAGGCCACCCAGGACGCAGACTCCAAGGACCCTAACAAGATCCAGCTGGACCACACCATGGTCGGGCGCGCGGACTATGACGTGATCAAGTCGCTCTATTCAGTCAATAACCGTGACTCCTTCATTAACCAGGACGAGGACGGCAATGTCTTGGACCAGCGCCTCGAAGACCTACTAAACAAGGTCGTCTCCACAGCGGGCGACGAGGGCCGTGCGGCGGCCACTGCAGAAGTCCAGGATTACGTCACCGAGCAGGCATATGCGTTGCCGCTGTTTGAAGAACCAGTGGTCTATGCGGTGCAGCCATATCTCGAGGGATTTAACCCAGAGGCGATTGGCCGACCCAGTTTCTACGGCGCGTGGATTGACCACGAGGAGGCACAGTAAATGACTACCGGAGCATTAGCTCGACGCATCGGGCAATCAGTCCTGGTGCTGTTTATCACGTTCACCGTGGCATTCTTCCTGCTTTCCGCATTGCCTTCCGATGGCGTCATGGCCCGCTACGGCGCTCCCGCACTCGGGTTGTCCCAGGCGGAGATCGCGGGAATTCGCGAAGAGATGGGTATCGACAAGCCAATCTTGGTGCAATTCATCACCACCCTGGGTGGCTTTCTGACCGGTAACTTTGGCACCTCCGTGCAAACCGGCACCTCGGTATCGACGATGGTGGCCGAAAACCTGCCACACACCCTGGCGCTTGCCACCACCTCGGTGGGGCTGGCAATCATCATCGCGCTCATCGTTGCATTCCTGGCCACCGTGCCGGGAATGGGCTTCATCGGCAACTTCTTCCGCAGCCTGCCTTCGCTGTTGGTATCTTTGCCAGGCTTTTGGCTAGCGATTATCTTGCTGCAGGTCTTCTCATTCCGCTTCGGCTGGGTCAGCGCCATTAACCCCGGCACCCTGGAAGGGCTCATTCTGCCGACCCTGACGCTGGTGGTGCCCATGGCCGCGCCATTGATTCAGGTGCTGATTCGCTCCATTGACGAAGTCAACCAACAGTCCTTTGTCCAGGTGGTGCGCGCGAAGGGTGCATCTGAAAGCTGGATCTTTTGGCGAAATGTGCTGCGCAACGCCATCCTGCCGGCGCTGACCATGGTCGGACTGCTGTTCGGCGAACTTGTTGGCGGCGCCGTGGTGACGGAAACCGTCTTTGGTCGCGCCGGCCTTGGCAACATGACCGTGCAGGCCGTGTCTAACCGCGACACCCCGGTGCTGCTGGCGGTCGTGGTTATCGCTGCCACCGCGTACATCATTATCAACCTCATCGTGGACCTGTTGTACCCGGTCCTGGACGTGCGTTTGCGTAGGAAGGCTAAGTAAATGACCAATCAAACGTCTTCACAAGAACACGTTCAATCCCGCCTGCGGTCCACAACCCGGCGCCATAAGGGCAGCAATCCGTGGACCTCTCCGGGCTCAATTGTTGCGATCATCGTTCTCGTTATCGCCTTTGCTTGGGCGCTGTTCCCGAGCCTGTTTACCAGCGCCGACCCTTATGCCGGCACGGATGTGGCGCTGCAGGCACCAAACGGCGAGCATTGGATGGGCACCGATGCGGTGGGCCGCGATGTATACAGCCGAATCGTCTACGGTGCCCAACAGTCCCTGTTCGGCGCATTGATCGCGGTCGCGGTTGGCCTCGTGCTCGGCACCCTGCTCGGCCTTGTAGCTGGCACCCGCGGCGGCTGGGTCGACTCCGTGATCATGCGCATCGTGGATGTCCTTTTATCAATTCCGGGCATCCTGTTGTCGCTGTCTATCATCATCATCTTGGGCTTCGGATCCACCAATGCCGCGTTTGCTGTGGGTATGACTTCCGTGGCGACCTTCGCGCGACTGTCGCGCTCACAGGTAATGACCGTGGCCAAGGCTGACTTCATTGAGGCCGCCTACGGCTCTGGTGCATCGGGTGTGCAGGTGCTGTTCAAGCACATTCTGCCTAACTCGCTGACCCCAGTCATCGCCCTGGCCACCCTGCAGTTCGGTAGTGCAATCCTGCAGCTGGCCATCCTCGGATTCCTGGGCTACGGTGCACCGCCTCCAATCCCAGAATGGGGACTGATCATCGCCGACGGCCGCGACTTCATCGCCACCGCCTGGTGGGTCATCACCTTCCCGGGCCTTGCCATTATCGCCGTCGTGATGGCCGCAAACCACCTGTCCCGCAACATCCACACGGAGGCTTAAGAACCATGTCATCTGCACTGTTGAAGATTGACAATCTGGCCGTTAGCTACCAAACCCGCAGGGGAGACGTGGCGGCAGTATCCGGGGTGAGCCTGGAGGTCCACCCGGGCGAAATCACCGCGATTGTGGGAGAGTCTGGCTCCGGCAAGTCCACTTCTGCGATGGCAGCCATCGGTTTGCTGCCGCGCAACGCCAGCATTGACACCGGCGAGGTGCACTTCAAAGGCCGCGACATCACCAACTTGGCGGGCGGCGAGTGGCGCCAGCTGCGCGGCCAGCAGATCGCGCTGATCCCGCAGGACCCGAACAACTCGCTCAACCCGGTCAAGACCATTGGTGCCTCGGTTGAGGAAGCCATGGTGATCCACAATCACGGCAGTGCTGCCGAGCGCAAGAAGCGCGCCATTGAACTGCTTGGCACGGTCGGTATCGATGACCCAGAGCGCCGCTACGCGCAATACCCGCACGAGCTCTCGGGCGGCATGAAGCAGCGTGTGCTCATCGCGGCGGCCTTGTCGCTCGAGCCCGAGCTCATCATCGCCGATGAGCCAACTTCCGCGCTGGATGTGACAGTCCAAAAGGTCATCCTGGACCTATTGGACCGCATGCGTGAAGAGCTTGGCCTGGGCATTCTATTTATTACCCACGACTTGGCGGTGGCCGGCGACCGTGCCGACCGCATTGTGGTCATGGAAAAAGGCCAGGTGCGTGAGGCGGGCTGGGCAGCGACGGTGCTGACAGACCCGCAGGATGACTACTCCAAGCGCTTGCTTGCCGATGCCCCCTCACTCGCCGCCCCCACCATCCGCCGCGAGGGCGCTGCGAAAGGCTCTATCACCGAGCCTTTGGTCAAGGTGTCAGGGCTGACCAAGGCCTATGGTGACTTTACTGCCGTCAATAACGTCTCCTTCGAGGTCCGCCCCGGTTCCACCCATGCGCTGGTCGGTGAGTCCGGCTCCGGTAAAACCACAACTGGCCGCATGGTGTCACTGTTTGAGACCCCAACCTCCGGCAGCGTGAGCGTCGGCGGCGTGGATATCCTGGGCGCCAAGGCATCCGAACGCCCGGAGCTGCGCAGCAACATCCAGCTGGTTTACCAAAACCCGTATTCCTCTTTGGACCCGCGCATGCGCATTGGCGACATCATTGCGGAGCCGTTCCGGAACTTCACGAAGGCATCGAAAAGCAAGGCTCAAGCCCGCGCCAAGGAATACCTGGAATTGGTAGCTCTGGATGCTGATATGTACTCCCGGCGCCCCCGCGAACTCTCCGGCGGGCAGCGCCAGCGTGTGGCCATAGCTAGGGCACTGATCGTGGAGCCGGAGCTGGTCATCCTCGATGAAGCTGTCTCCGCACTGGACGTCACCGTGCAGGCGCAAATCATCCGGCTGCTGGACAAGCTGCAAAAAGACCTGAGCCTGACCTACATCTTCATTTCCCACGACTTGGCCGTGGTGCGCCAAATTTCCGACACAGTCAGCGTGCTGCGCCGCGGCGAACAGGTTGAACACGGCGTGACCGAAGACGTTTTCCGCAACCCACAATCCGATTTCACCCGCGACTTGATCGGCGCCATTCCCGGCCAGCGTTACCGCGCCGGTGACCTAAACTTGGGCCTGTAGAAAGGGGACACCATGATCGATATCATTAATGAACTGTCCGGAATCGACGCTGACCTCATCGCCCTGCGCGAGCGCCGTGCCGACGCCGTTGCCAATGCTCAGGCCAGCTTCGAGGCCCTGCTTGAGCCAGAAAACCCGGGCGACTTCAGCTACGCGGAACGCTACGCTGTGGCCGCTTTTGTCACGGGCATTTCCCAGTCGGGGGAAGCCGCAAAGTTCTACCTCGACCTGCTCGCCGATGAATCCGACGACGCCCTCGTCGCCGCCGTCCGCGAAGCCATCGCGGCTGGCACTGTGACTGGTCCTTTCCACCAGGGCGAGTTCACCATCTTTGACCCAAGCTCCGCCCTGGGTGCACGTCTCGCTGCAGCGCTGGACTTCGCGCACCTGTTGACCTTCCACCCAAAGGATGCCGACCCCTCCGCGGTAGGCCACCTGGATGCAGCAGGCTGGTCCGCCGACGACATCGTCTCCCTGGCCCAGCTCATCTCCTTCCTCGCGTTCCAGCAACGCGTGGTGCATGGCCTTCGAGTTCTCGCCGGCACCTCGGCGTCTACCTCAGGCGAACTTTCCTCCGCGGCGGGTGCCATTGCCAAGACCGTTTCAGACACAGGCTGGGAACCAGGGGAGAATACGCTAACACCAGAGGTGGTCAAACCGGGTAGGTTTGTCAACCACTCCTTGGGCTGGAAGCCTTGGGTTGCACCCATGGAAAAGGCGGACTTCACCGAGGCCCATCTGGATTCGCTGATCAAGCCTGAGCGTATTGATATGCCTTACTTTCGCCTACTGGCTCGCGACCCCGCCGCGCTGAAGGCCCGCACGGTCACTGACCTTGATATCTTCTACAACACCGAGGGTGGTCTGGGCCGCGCCGAGCGTGAGCTGGCCGCAACGGTGGCCTCCCGTTATAACGGCTGCGAATACTGCGCCTCCGTGCATCAGGCGCGTGCGAAAGAAGAAGGCGGCGACGCTGATGCCATCCACCGCCTGCTTGATGAAGGCATTGAGGCCGACCTCGGATCCGAACAGTGGTCAGCTATCCGCGATGCCGCGGTTGCGTTAACCAGCACTCCCTTCGCCTTTAACGACACTCATGTGGCGAAATTGCGGGAGGCGGGCCTTGATGACCTCAGCATTATCGATGTCATCAATTCCTCGTCCTTCTTCAACTGGGCTAACCGGTTGATGCTCACCCTCGGCGAGCCGGACGTCCCGAAGCGCTTCCGCTAAGCGGCAAAACCACCACGGTCCCCAAGGCACGGTTGTGCCCGGGGGTCGGGTGGTTGACTTGTATCTCTAGGCGGTTGTGAAGAGGCTGGTCTGCTCATCACCAGGTTCTGGCGGTGCGCTCGAAGATGAAGCACTCGGTGGAGAACTGCCCGGAGGAGCGGACTCGGCGTATGCGCTACTAGCCGGATGTTCTGGCTCAGCAAGGTCTTGATGTTTGAGCTTGTGGTGCGCTGATTGTTGCGCCGCCGTCGAATCATTGAATCTCAGGCCATCCGTGCGCGGATACTGCGTTCCGGCTCGTCCGGTATCGGGGCAGCGGGCCGCATGGGCCATGTTGCGCCGGAAGTCCTGGGCATCATTGTTATCGCCGTGGTGCCTTCTGCACCGCAGCGTCAGGTTCTTTAAGTCCGTGACGCCTTGGAAGCTCCAGGCCACGATATGGTGGACGTCGCAGTTCATGGCGGCTGTCTCACAACCATCGTGGGAGCAGACCATTTCGGATGCAATCAGTGCAATCTTCTGCGCCAGCGTGGCGGTGCGCTTGCTGCGTCCGAGTGCCAGAGGCTGGAAGTCTGTGTCATCCATGATGCACAGGAAGTCGCTGCCAGCAGCGCCCAGGCGGACCAGGTCCAGCGGGGTGAGGAAGATGCCGGTGTCGGTCGGGAGCAGCGTATTTGGGGAGAGGTTCTCTAATTCTTTGCGCGTTGCAGAGACCACGATGCTTGACAGACCAGAGTCAGGATGACGGCTCGTCATGAAGTTGGAGCACAGCTGGGTGAGCTGGTCTGCGCGGCGCTGCGTCAGGCTGCGGTTGTCTTCGAAACCTGTCTCCTCTTTATCGAAGCCCGGGCGGGCTGCAGGGGACATCGCCTTCATGAGGATAGCGGCTGAGGTTGGGTCGAGCTTGCCACGGAAGGACACCATGCCTTCGGCATCAGGCTTGGAGATGATGAACTCACGCTTTTTCGTCAGCGCAGTGTGATCTTTCTCGCCGTTGGGCATAACCGCGTTGGCGTTTGCCTTGCGGATTGCGGACCGCAGCCAGTTCTTCAGCTGGGTCTTTGATAGTTCCTTCGCCTTATCGAGGGCCGCGGCGCGCAGTTCGTGTGTTCCTGGCTGGGCGTAGCGGTCGAGTTGCTTGAGCTCGTAGTCAATCATGCTCAAGACATCGGCGGGAATGGAGCCGGTTCCAATCTTCTCGCGGTTGCGTGCCTTGGCGTCGTTCTCGCGTTCGGCGCGCTCGTCGGCCTCACGCTGGCGTGCCTCTCGTGCTTCGCATTCCTTGCGCTCGCGTTCCTCACGCGCTTCCTGTTCAGCCTGCTCTTGCGCCGCCTCTTCCGCCGCGCTATCAGTTGTTTCATCAGCTGCCTCATCAACAGCAGGCTCTTCCGGTTCCGGCTGCGGCGTTGGCTCCGGACCTGGGTCGGGCTTAACATCCTCGCCGAAAATGGTTTGCGCATTGCGAAGACGGTCCATGGCGGTGCCATAAGACAGCCCCAAGCGCTTGATGAGGTACTCGGTGGCGTGGGAGGAAGAAACCATGCGTCCTGCGTCGTCGCGCTCGGTAAGGAAGGCGAAGGCTGCGTCGATGAAAGTCTTTTTGCCAAAAAGCTCCTCCAATTCCTCGAATTGGAGGTAGATGTCATGGAATTTCAGGGTGTCGACGGAGTGCATCGCCGCCTGCAGATTGACAAGTCCGATGCGAATGTGTTCGATGGAATCGCGAATTATAGCGTTAGCGGATTGGCGGTCTTGAGTGCGGGATGTCGGGTTATATCCGGCCATGGTTTCTACCTCCTTTCGCAGTTGAGAGTGTTGCTTTCGGCTTGCTTTGTTGAAACTCAGCCTAGTCAATCCGTTCGACAAATAAACCCCCTATTTTCGAAGCAATCACTCCAAAGCTGGATTACTTAAACCTTGAAATACACTCTTGCGAACTGGCGCAACTGCCCAAAAATGGGCATGAAAAAGAGGGCCCAAACCAATTCGGTTTAGACCCGCAAAGTGCCCTATAAAGGGGGTAAATTAGGCGCCGGCGGCTGCCTTTAGGGCATCGGCAACGGCGGTGGAATCGTTGCCATCGACAGACGTGAAGGAGGAAGCAACGCCCTCGATTGCGCTATCTGGTTCACCAGGTCCGACGTGTACAACTGAGAGCTCCACATTATCGCCAGCGGCCTGCCCATAAGCCTGGGCAAAGGAAGCATCATCCATGTCAGCGTCGGTGCCGGTGGTGACCAGCAGGACGCGTACTGGCGCATTGGTGTTCGCGGCCTGGTCAGTGGCCGTATCGACCGCGGCCACGACAGCGGAGCGGGACTGCGGTGCACCGCCAGTGCCGAAGGCGGTGATGGTGTTTGCGGCATCCTCGCCGCTGCCAAAGCCTAGGTTGTCGCGGAAGCCCACGGTCACACCAGGGTTAAGGGGGGAGGAGTAGTTCCAGAGGGCGACGGATTGGCCATCGGCAGCCAGGGCGCGCGCGGTGTTGGCAAGAGCGCCGGTAACAGGCTCAAATTGCCCGGCTAGACCGTCGGAAGTGTCCAGCAGGATCAGGGTGTCAGAAGCGGCAGCAGAGGGCGCAGCGGGCTCTTCAGAGGGAGTTTCAGCCTCGGAAGACTCAGGCGCCTCGGAGGTTGCCTCAGCCTCAGCCTCGTCCTCTTCGGAAGTGACCTCCTCATAGGTGCGCTCTGTAGCAGCGTCATCTTCTTGTGTCTCCGCGGGTGCCTCGGAAGTAATGGCGGAGTCAGCAGCGTTATCGACGTCGTCGCCGCCGCGGCTGAGAAGGAAGATGATAAGCGCAATTATGGCGACTACCACGGCAATGGCCACAGCAATGACCCAGCCTGCGACCTTGTAATTGTCTTTTCCGTTTGAGTGCCGAGCCATTCTGCAGTGCCTTTCATTTCCTACGCCACAGTATTTCAGGAGTTCAGATTAGCGCGTTTAGCTTCCTCAATGAGTGCGACAAGCCGACTGCGCAGTGGCTTTGCGCGCGCGGCCAGGTTTCGTTGCCGGCGCACATATTCTGCTTTGCCGTCCGGCGTTTCGATAGCCACCACGGAAAACCCTAGCTCACGACAGTCATAGGGGCTAGCCTCCATGTCCAAAATGCGGGCGTCGACGGCGAGTTCGAGGGTGTCGAGGAACAGATCGCCGGGCACCAGCGGCCCCATTTTCCAGGCCCATTTGTACAGGTCCATCGTCGCATGCACGCACCCGGCTTGTTCAGTGTGGACTTGGTCTTTGCGCTCCAGCACGGTCAGGTTCAAGGGGCGCGCAGGGGGAGTAAAGAAACGGAAGGCATCATAGTGTGAACAGCGGATACGGTGGGTTTCCACGACTTCATCGGTGCCAACTTGGCCTAGCCTGAGCGGCAAATCATGGCGAGTTTCTTCAGATTTATAAAGCATCGCCCATTCGTGGAGCCCGAAGCATTCAAAGCGCGAGGGGTTGTCTTCAGAGTTAATCAGCAGCCGTTGAATATGCTCCATCGATTCGCCGCGCCGTGCCCAAAACGCGGGCAGGTCAAGGGCGACAACGTCGCCGTCGGTTGTGTAATCGCGCCAGGTGGTGTGAGGTGCGGAGGCAGCATCGGCAAGCGAAGTGCCCACGCCAGGGTGCCAATGCCGCAGGTGCTTGGGGCGGACCGGGTAATAGTTGAATAAAAAGTCGAAGATGGGATGCTTCGTGCCGGGGTGCCGGTAGGTGGCCAGCAACTCATCCGCGCGGGTATCGTGCGCAGCCATTCGCGCACGCCATTCGGAAGGGTCGAGGACATCCATATCTACCAGCTGCGTCGCCTTGAGTTTTTGCTGCGGGAAGGCTTATTGCTTGCCGATGCCCCTCCGCCCGTCTTCGAGCCCTTTTCTCGTGGAGTATTGCCACGCTTGCCGGAGCGGGTTGCACCGCCACGTGAAGCGCCGTTTCGGCCTCCGCCGCTGCGAGGTTTTGCTGCCTTCGGCTTGGAAGACTTCTTCTGCTGTTGCTGGCCTGGCTCCGGCAGCGCCACGCCAGTGGGAGCCTGCGCACCCGTAATCGCGGCGAGGGTGCGGTTGTGTGCCGGGCTGGCGTCGTTGGTCAGGTCGATGCTTTGGGCATCCACGCCGGCCTTGGCGATGAGCTTGTCCACCTCGTCACGCTGGGCGTCCATGACCAAGGTGACCACGGTGCCTGCCTCGCCTGCACGGGCGGTGCGGCCGGCGCGGTGCAAATATGCTTTGTGCTCTGCTGGTGGATCGACGTGAACAACCAGAGAGACGTCGTGGACGTCGATGCCGCGCGCGGCGATATCGGTGGCGACTAGGACGGAAACGCTGCCATCAGCAAAACCCTGCAGGGTAGCGGTGCGGGTGTTTTGGCCCTTGTCGCCATGCAGGCCCATCGCTGGGATGCCGGCGCGGCGCAGCTTCTTGGCCTGGCGGTCGACGCCGTGCTTGGTGCGCATGAACATAATCGTCTTGCCGTCGCGTGCGCCAATGCGGGTGACAACCTTGTTGCGGTCATCGCGCTCACCGACGAAGAAGAGGTAGTGCTTCATGGTGTCCACGGCAGCCTGAACGGGCGCGGTGGAGTGCGTGATTGGATCGTGCATGAAGCGGTTGACCAGCTTGTTCACGTCACCATCAAGAGTGGCGGAAAATAGCAGACGCTGGCCATCGTTGGGGGTGAGATCCAGAAGCTTCTTCACCTGTGGCAAAAATCCCATGTCAGCCATCTGGTCCGCCTCATCAAGGGCGGTGAGAGAAACATCAGCCAAGGAAAGCTTGCGCTGATTAACCAAGTCCTGGGCACGGCCCGGGGTCGCCACCAGGATGTCCACTGGGCGAGCAAGCTGACGGATGTGGTTGTTGATATTGACACCACCAACTACTGACAGAACCCGCAGGCCCATGGCATTAGCAGGCTCATCCAGGCGTTCCTGGATTTGAATAGCTAGCTCGCGGGTTGGCGCCAGCACCAAGCCGCGCGGGCGGCCTGGCTTGGAGGCGCCGGAACTGGCGAGCCGGGAGATCATCGGCAAGCCAAATGTGAAGGTCTTACCGGAACCTGTGGGGCCGCGGCCGAGGATGTCCTTTCCGGCGAGAGCATCAGGAATCGCCGCCTCCTGGATAGGAAACGGCGAGGTGATGCCCTGCTTAGCTAGGACGGAAACAATGGGGCGGGGCAAGCCAAGATCGGCAAAAGTAGTCATTGCCTCTCAGCTTAGCCGCCGCGCCACAGCGGAAGTTAATCCATCTTGGTAATGGAGCGGTCATCGGACCACTCGATGTGATAGGTGCCTTCCTTATCCACACGCTTGAAGGTGTGGGCACCGAAGTAGTCACGCTGACCTTGAACCAATGCTGCTGGCAGGCGGGATGCGCGCAGAGAGTCGTAGTAGGAGAGTGAAGACGCAAAGACCGGTGCTGGCAGACCCAGCTGGGTTGCGGCGATGACCACGCGGCGCCATGGATCGATAAGATCGGACAGCTCGCCTTTGAAATATGGATCCAGAATCAGTGCTGGCAGCGCTGGGTTGGTGTCATATGCCTCGCGGATACGATCAAGGAACTTCGCGCGAATGATGCAGCCGCCGCGCCAGATGGTGGCCAAGTCGCGTGGGTCAACATCCCAGTTGTGCTCATCGGAACCAGCCTTGATCAGGTCGAAGCCCTGGGAGTATGCAATCAGCTTGGAGGCGTAGAGCGCACGGCGAACGTCTTCGATGAAGTCCTCGCGGCTAATGCCCAGGCCCTCGAGATCAACAGCGGTACCAGCTGGCAGCTTGCCTTCCTGCGCAGCGGTGCGCTGGTCAGCGGAAGAGGACAGTGCACGTGCAAAGACTGCTTCTGCGATAGCGGTGATTGGGATACCGAACTCGAGGCCGCCGATAGCGGTCCAGCGGCCGGTGCCCTTTTGTCCAGCGGCGTCCACGATGACATCGACAAGTGGCTTGCCAGTGTCAGGATCGGTGGTAGCCAGGACCTCAGCGGTGATTTCAATGAGGTAGGAATCCAGGTCGCCGGAGTTCCATTCCTTGAACACCTCAGCAATTTCAGCTGGCTCCATGCCGGCGCCGTAGCGCAGCAGCTGGTAAGCCTCACCGATGACCTGCATGTCAGCGTACTCAATGCCGTTGTGCACCATCTTCACAAAGTGGCCAGCGCCATCCGGACCGATGTGGGTCACGCAAGGAACGCCATCAACCACGGCAGCGATGGACTCCAGGATTGGGCCCAAGGTCTTCCAGGACTCAGCCGGGCCACCAGGCATGATGGAAGGACCGTTCAGCGCGCCCTCTTCACCACCGGAGATACCAGCGCCAACGAAGTGGCGGTTGCGCTCTGCCATTTCTTTCTCACGGCGGATGGTGTCGGTGTACAAAGCGTTGCCGCCGTCAATGATGATGTCACCATCATCCATAGCGTCAGCCAGCTGGTTGATCACGGCATCCGTCGCGGGACCAGCCTGGACCATGATGATGGCCTTGCGTGGGCGCTCCAGGGAAGCGACGAAGTCCTCAACGGTTTCGGAAGGGATGAAGTTGCCTTCAGAACCGTGATCTTCAATCAGCGCGCGGGTGCGCTCAGAGCTGCGGTTATACACGGCGACGGTGTTGCCATTTCGGGCAAAGTTACGGGCCAAGTTGCTTCCCATAACTGCCAATCCGACAACACCAATGTGGGCACGATCAGTAGTTTCACTCATGCCCGACATTTTACGCACACTGCAGACTCGCGTGCCGCCAAGTGGTCACAAGCACACCAAGTGGTGCCTAAGATAAATACCTATGAACCCACCGAATAACAGCGGGGAGATCCGCAAAAAGCTGGATGAGCTGCTAAAAATCGCGCACGAGCGTCCTCTGAATCAGCCCGAGTTGGCGTTGCTTAATGAGAATGCAATTGGTTTTGATGCAACACTTGGCCTTCGCTATACGCATATAACTCGCGGCGAGGTGCGCGCCATGGTCCGCGTGACCCCGTCGTTGCTGCAGCCATGGGGCTTGGTCAACGGCGGCGTGTATTGCTCGATCGCGGAATCAGTGGGTTCCATCGCGGGTGTTGTCCAAGCCGGCGAGGTTGTCGTGGGCGTCAACAACAACACCGACTTCATCAAGTCTGTGACCAACGGCATCATTGAAGCGCATGCCACGCCAATTCAGTCGGGTCGGCGCAGCCAGATTTGGAACATTGAACTACGACACGAAGGCAAGCTTGTAGCCTTGTCCAAGCTGCGCACGATGACGCTTGGCTAAGCACAGCTTGCCGATGCTACAACCAGTTGTTTTTGCGGAACCACCAGAAGATAGCGCCGACGGTGATGACCATGAATGCGATGGAAATGTAGTAGCCGTATTCCAGGTGTAGCTCGGGCATGTTGTCGAAGTTCATGCCGTAAATGCCCGCGATGAGTGTGGGCACGGCAGCCATACCAACCACGGCGGAGATGGTGCGCATGTCGGTGTTTTGCTGCATGGAGACTTTGGCCACGGAGACATCGAGAAGCGAAGAAAGGCGCTCATCGAAGCTTTGGATGTGGTCTTTGACCACTGATTGGTGGTCGTTGACATCGCGGAGGTAGGAGCGGATTTGCTTATCGATGAGGTCCTTGTTGTTTTCAACCAGTGACTTCAAAGCAGCAGACAGCGGCTCAATGGCGTGCTTCATCTCTAGAATCTCGCGCTTATAGAGGTAGATGCGGTTGACGTCGAATTTCACGCCGGGTTCGAAGACTTCTTCTTCAATCTCATCGACCTCGACTGCTAGCAGCGCGGAAATCTCTGAGTAGCGGTCCACCAGCATGTCCAGAATCTTCCAGACCATAGCGACTGGGCCGATTTCTACAAGTGACTGCTCATCCGCGACGGTGTACGCCAAGTTCGGCAGCTTCGCCTTGTGGCAGACGGTGATGAGGAAGTTTTTGCCCATGAGCATCTGCACCTCACCGGTGGAGATGACGTCGCGGCGGTCTGTAACCTCATCGGAGTCGCGGTAGTTGACTGAGCGTGCGACCACGAAAAGCTGATCGTCATAGCGCTCCAGCTTGGGGCGCTGGTGCGCCAAGACGGCGTCTTCAACAATCAGTTCGTGGATGCCGAATTGCTCAGCGACGCGCGTCATCTGGTGCTCAACTGGCTCAACAAGGCCGACCCAGACGAAGCCGCGGCCGTATTCTTCAACGGCTTCCAGCGCTGAGTGGACCGTGTATTCACCGGGCAGTGCTTCACCATCGACAAATACGCGGCAGTGCTCGATGGCGCGCTCAACAGGCACGTTCATCTTGGACTGTGAAGGAGGCTCAACCTTTGGCTTGCGCGGCCTAAACGGCGACGGTACAGCGGGCATATCAGCCTCCTTTTCCCAGTGGTTGCGGCGGGGATGTTCCCCGTCATCTTGACGGTTAGGAATCATACCCGCAACCAGAGCACCTATACTCATTGTCATGGCAACCTGGAAAGAAATCACGGAAGCAGATCCTTCCCACTCCCATAACTACGCCCGCCGCTGGAAAGTCTTGGAAGCAGAAGGCAAAGACATTCACGGCGAGGCCCGCACCGCAGACGCCATGCTGGAGCGCGGGTCCAAGGTATTAGACGCTGGCTGTGGCACCGGCCGCGTGGGCGGATATTTGGCGCGTCAAGGCCACAATGTGCTGGGTATGGACATTGACCCAATCTTGATTGATTATGCGCGCGAAGAACACCCCGACGTGCGCTGGGAAGTCGGGGACCTCACGCACGATGAGATCCCGGACAACGGCTTCGATCTAGCTATCTCCGCGGGCAATGTCATGGGCTTTCTTGCCCAAGACGGCCGTGAGGCAGCGCTGCGCAATATCTTCAACGCGCTTGAGCCCGGCGGCCGCTTCGTCGTTGGTTTCGGCGCGGGCCGCGGCTGGAGCTTCGACGAGTTCCTGGGGCTCGTGGAACAGGTCGGTTTCCGCATCGATTTCAAGTTCTCATCGTGGGACATGAATACCTTCAGCGCGAACTCGACTTTCTTGGTGGCAGTACTGTCGCGACCGGGTAGTTCGCTCCTCGGTTAAAAATCGCCTAAGCGATTTTTATCGGGAAGAAGTGATGCGTTTATTAACGCGAAAGCGCTCGCTGGCCCTCGAATAAAGGAGGTGCTAGCGAGCGCTTTGTGCAAGCAAAGAAGCTTTACTTAGCTTCCTGCTTCTTGGAATCATCGATGATGTTGCGGGCGTAAGCCTGCTGCTTGGTGATCTCGATGTTGCCGCGGGAGCGGGTGAAACCGTTCTGGAACCAGTTGATGATGGTGACCAGTCGGTTGCGGAAACCGGTGACGTAGCTGACGTGCAGACCCAACCAAGCCAACCAGCCGATGAAGCCGGTGATCTCAGTCTTGCCCATCTTCACAACGGCGTAGCCGCGGGAGATGGTCGCCATGGTGCCCTTATCGAAGTAATCGAATGCTTCGGTCTCATTGGCGGTGGACTCTTCATCGGTCTTTGCCGCGATGAGCTTGGCAGCGTGAGCGCCACCCTGCATAGCAACCTGAGCCAGGCCAGGCAGGCGGTTCAGGCCCATGAGGTCACCAATCGCGTAGACGTTGGAGTACTCGCCAACAGTCAGGTCGTCGTTGGTGGACACGCGGCCAGCGCGGTCGACCTCAACACCAGCCTGCTCACCAACGAGGCGAGCCAGTGGGGAAGCAGCAACACCAGCGGACCAAATCTTGGTTGCACCAGTTAGCACATGAACGGACTCGTCCTTCATGTTCTTGTAGGTTACAGCCTCTTCGGTCACGTCGGTAACCATGGCGTTCAGGCGAACGTCAACGCCGAGCTTCTCCAGTGCACGCTGGGACTTGCGGCCCAGGCGCTTGCCGAATGGTGGCAGAACCTGTGGTGCACCATCAAGCAGGTAGATCTTTGCGGTCGCGGTGGAGTAGTTGGAATAAGCATCAGTCAGGGTGCGGTTTGCCAACTCAGCAATCTGGCCGGTGAGCTCAACACCGGTTGGGCCAGCGCCCACGATGATGAAGGTCAGCAGGCGCTCGCGCTCCTGAGGGTCATCGGTAAGCTCAGCCTTCTCGAAAGCACCGATGATGCGGGAACGCAGCTCCAAAGCGTCGTCCAAGGTCTTCATGCCTGGCGCGAACTCAGCGAAGTGGTCGTTGCCGAAGTAGGACTGGCCGGAGCCGGAAGCGACGATGAGGGAGTCATACTCGAAGACGCGGGTGAACTCGTCGTTCACTGCGGTCACGGTCTGAGCCTTGATATCAATGTCAGTTACTTCTGCGTTGACGAAGTTAGCGTTGTCCTGGTTGCGCAGCAGCTGGCGGGTGGAAGGGGCAATTTCGCCAGCGGAAATTATGCCGGTGGCCACCTGGTACAGCATTGGCTGGAACAAGTGGTGGTTCTTCATGTCGATCAAGGTGACATCAACGTTCTCACCCTTGAGCTTGCGAGCAGCAGTCAGGCCACCGAGGCCAGCACCGATGATGACAACGTGGTGGCGGCCACCGTTTGGACGAAATGGAGCATCAGTCATTGCGAAGGAGCACCCTTCCTGTAGTAATAAGTAATTTTTCGACGTAAGTAGTCTAGATCCGAAAAGGCTGAAAGACTAGTTACTAAACACTGTGGCCCATGTTTCGCGCGGCAAGCCTGATAAAGAAACGTGTATTTAATAACTATGATCGAATCTCGGATTAAACGATAGTTCTTCAGTGAGGATCCCGCTGGGGTTTCCCTCATCTTCCTTAAGGGTTAAGAAAGGCAGAAATGGCCGCACACCAACACTTGTCTAGCATTGATGCGCAAGCATGGCCGGGGATTGCCACTTACCCTAGCGGGCTCATCACCGCAGTTAGGGCACGTCGTGCGGAAGCCGAATTCGCTAAAGCGTGCTCCAATGCTGGACTTTCGTTGGAAGATGAGCCCGATCTGGTGGTTCATCATGATGCGTTGTTCGCAAGAATTGCGCACAGTGGATGGTTGGGTGTCGCGGAATCATATATGGCCGGGGAGTGGTCCACGCCGGATTCTTCGACTTTGGTAAAAGTTCTCACACGTCTGCTGGGAGTGGGCTACAACCCGGCAACAAAGCAGGTTCCCATCTCAGAGTCTTTTGGTGGGGAGCTGCCCGGCGATCTGGTCAATCTGTATTCCGGTGATGGGCTGAGCCACCATGGCGGTCTGTTTACCTCTGGCGTTCCCACAACTGTGCGGGAGTCTTGGCCGTCCTTCACGCGTGGTGCGGGTGCAAAGAAGCCGCATTTTGTGGATGTCACCACCGTGCATGAGCCCGATGACACTGTTGACCGGGAAGACCTCGCTGACGCGCAGCGCCGCTGGGCAGCCGAGTTGTGTGACCTGACGAAGACGAATGTGGGCACGCACATGCTGATTTACCCAGCATCTGGTGCACAGGTTGCAGTTCAGGCTGCGGCTCGCCGCGCGACGGTTGATATTGCATCGGCTGACGATGCCCACTTGAAGTTTCTCAATGACCAATTGGTATTGGAGGGCGTTGATGACTCAGTGGCCTGCGTTGCGCTCAATGAAGGAATTCCGAACCGCACTGAGTTAAAGAGTCGTTATGAGGCGATAGTGAGCATAGAAAAGCTCGAAGCTCTCAGCCCCAAGCAACGTCAAGCCTTTGTGGAAGCCTTAAGCCGCCTGCTGGTGGGCACCGGCCGCGCGGTCCTGCAATCAATGGTGACTACCGAGACCATGTCAAAAGCTGCCCATTCTGCGCTGCAGCCGCTGCGCGCGTATATCTGGCCGGGAATGGAACTGCCCAGCGTGGAAGACGTACACAAGCTGCTGGAACGATACTCTGGGCTGCGCGTTGTGGAACATCTGCACCTGGGTACGCACTACAAAGCTTCCTTGCAGTATGAACGGTCCTTTTTTGATGGCCGCCTGCGTGAGGCTGCTGCGGCCGGCTTTGACCAGGTTTTCCGCCGACTATGGGCCTATCAATTTGCGCTGCGTGAAGCACTGTTGACCCTGGGCATGATTGATTCCGTGGCCTTCGTTGCCACCCACCGCCACCGGGGTGGGCGAAGGTAACTTCCGGCACAGTCCTGAGACTATAGGTGCAGGTGAGAGCAACTTTTAGACCCCTCCAATCGGGGGTGAACGGCGGGTTTGTTACCACCTTGCCGAAAAGGAGGGCTAGTGTAGTGTCTTGCTAAAAAACAAGCATCAATTCAAGGGTCTATTAACTGCTAATGGGCCCTTTCTTGGCCCCTGAGTGCCATTCTCATCTATACCTACAATGCAGTATCTACTTAAGGAGACTGTTTAAGTGTCTGAAAAGCGTGCTTCGCAAAACCTGCGCGGCGGTTCCACCGTGGCGTTAGCGGATGCAAGGGATGCACTCGATGTTGAGAACTTCGAGCCAACTGGTGATATCGAAAAAACCGACAACGGGCGACAGATCGTAATTTCGCGTGAGCTTCCGCAGTCACCACAAGTTGTGTGGGGCTACCTGGCTAACGCTGCCCGCATTTCCCGCTGGTTTGGCCACTGCCACACCTTGGGCGATGCTTCACACATGACCATGGTTTCGGAGGAAATCGAGTCCAGCTACGACGTGACCATCGCTGAGTCCACGCCGTACACCTACCTGCACTTGGCCGTCAACGACCACCAGGGCCACGATCTCAACATCCGTTTCTACCTCACTGAGGAAGACAATCATGAGACCTACCTGGAATTCCACCACAGCGTGGAAGGCGTTGAAGAACAGATCAGTCTTATTGCCCCAAAGTGGGAGCTGATTCTAGACCGTCTGGAGATCGCCCTCGACGGCGGCAACGTCAAGGATGTTCAACTGGCTAACTACTACCCGTGCCAGGTCGCGCACTACAGCCTGCCAGAAGGTCAGTAGGGCGGCTTCGTTCCCGCGCAGCGCCGGAACCGGCAAAAATAAATTCCCACCTCACACCAGGAGAGCGAACTGGTAGGAGGTGGGAATTTTGTATGTCTATTGAGAGCCGAACCTTAGACGTCGTTGAGGTCCTGCTTGGACAGTTCCTTCATGGACAGCACCGCAATCAAGGAGATTGCGGACACGATAGCCAGGTAGAAGCCCACCGCGTGAACGCCGACCTGTGCAACCAGCCAGGTGGCGATGAACGGTGCAATCGCCGCGCCCAAGATGGAAGAGACGTTGTACGCAATACCGGAGCCGGTGTAGCGAACGTTAGTGGGGAAGAGCTCTGGCAGCACCGCTGACATTGGGCCAAAGATAAGACCCATCAAGAACATGCCGATGGTCAGGAAGGCCAGCACGGAGCCTTCAGTTGCTGTCTCAATGGACAGGAACTGGGTGAAGGTGAAGCCGAAGACAATGATCAGGGCGGAGACAGTTGCCAGAATTGGTTTACGTCCGCGCTTGTCAGCCAGGATGGAGGATACTGGGATGCCCGCGATGAACGCGAAGATGGAAATCAGCTGCAGCTGCAGGAAGTCGGTGTATTCGATGCCCAAGCCCAGGCCCTGTGAAGGATCGCCAATGCCGAAGGACAGGATCCAGGTGGTGACCAAGTAGAACAAGGTGTAGCAGCCGACCATGACAAAGGTGCCAATGAACATTGGCTTACCTGCAACCTTGAATACCTCAGTGATAGGCGCCTTGACCTTCTTGCCCTGGTCGACAGCATTCTGGAATACCGGGGTCTCTTCCAACTTCAGGCGAACATACAGGCCGATGAGAACCATGACTGCGGAAGCCAGGAATGGGATGCGCCAGCCCCATTCCATGAATGGGCCGGTGGTATCGCCTCGGGTGTAGCCCAAGACGGAAACCAAAATCAGGAACAAGCCATTAGCCAGGAAGAATCCGAAAGGTGCACCGAACTGTGGCCACATGGCTGCCGATGCACGCTTGCCATCCTCAGCAGTCTCCGATGCCAGCAGGGCAGCACCGGACCATTCGCCGCCCAGGCCCAAGCCCTGGCAGAAACGCATCAGTGCCAGCAGTGCCGGTGCGAGGATGCCCGCGGTGGCATAGGTTGGAAGCAGGCCGATGATGAACGTTGCAATACCCATGGTCAGCAATGCACCCACGAGGGTTGCTTTACGGCCAACGCGGTCACCGAAGTGGCCGAAGACAATGGAGCCCAAAGGACGAGCTACGAACGCCAAACCGAAGGTGGCAAACGACTGCAGCAACGCTACCGTTGGATCTTCAGTAGCGGGGAAGAACAGGAGAGGGAAGACCGCTACGGCCGCAGTGGCGTAGATGTAGAAGTCGTAGAACTCAATCGTGGTGCCGATAGTCGATGCAAAAGCGACACGACGACGGTCTTTCGGCGTCAATTTAGCTGCCGAACCCGCGGCGGGCGTATTCCCACTTTGAAAAACAGAGGTAGTCAATATTCTGGCGCTTTCTAGTTCGCTATTTCATAAGGTGAGAAGCCGCAACATACCTGTTGCAAACCTCTAACCTGGTCATTAAAGTAAAAGTCTCACTCCATGGACAAACAAGTCCCATTTGGTGAGACTTTTAGACTAGCGTGTGAACAATTAGAAATCAAAGTCATTTACCACACAATGGCACACGTCATACTGAAATGGGCTGCGTAGGCTTGAAGCAATCAAACCGCCAAGCCGAGCACCCGGCCATCCGCACGGCGTTCACTGTAGAACGCTGGAAAGCGCAAACCGGATAGCAGTGAGTCCAGACCGGCGGACAGCCCAAGAGCTAGGTAGCGGAACGGATGACTAAGCGGATACCCAAGCAAAGTTAGAAAATAGGGAGAGGGGCACCCAAATGTAAAATGACATAATGTACATTATCGGACAAAAGGGCAGTTATTTATTATTGCCCACTGTCCACGGTTTACCTTCGATAACCGCTTGATGCACTTGAAGCATTCGCTGTAGAACAGTCGCTGCACTACATTCGCTGCGCTGTGTTTGTTATTGTGTTTGCTCTAATCATCGTGTCGAGCATGCGCGCCTTTTCTTGCTCAGGTACGCGTCCGCGGTTTTGCGTGCTTTGCTGTGCGGCTGTTCAACCCCGGGCTCGCATTAGACCATCGATCAGTTTCGATGCGTTTTCCGTCCTTGGTTGCTTCAGTCGCTTTAGGGCCACTTTGCCCCTAAACGGTCGCAAGTCCGAATAAACCCCTAATAACGTCACAGTGACGTTATTAGGGGTAATTATCCCGGTGGCAGCCTTCGCTGTAGTTATTCTTCGATCTTGCCCAGGGCTACTCGAACGTTGACGGCGCCTTCTTCTTCGATCTTGGCCGCAATCATGTCCGGTGTGATGACGTTGAAGTCAAGACGGTTAATTTGAATATCGCCACCCAGCAAGATGGTGTCGCCGTCACGCACGGCCTGGAATGGCGCGGTGACATTCTTCGTGGCGTCCTTGATAGTCAGGTCGCCGGTGAGCTCAACCTCGCCAAGGGTGCCGTCCTCAGGCAATGCGCTCAAGTCGACTGGATCGGTCAGTTCAAAGGTTGCCTCTGGGAACTGGTCAGTCTCAAACAGCTTGTCCTTCATGTTCTGGTCACGGACTTGCTTATCGGTCGACAGCTCGGCCATATCCACGGTGATTGCTGCGGATTCAACGGTGCCGTCGGTTATCTCAGCCTGGCCGCTCACGTGCTTGGTGGAGCCTGAGGTTACAGTGACCTCAGCTGGCAGAACCTCGCCAAAGGTAAAGCCTACGGAGCTGTAATTGTGGGCGTTACCTTGGATAACTTCCCAATTACCATCCAGTTCGGTGGATGCCGGCTCGGTTTGTTCGGCATTGATTGGTTCAGTCTTCACGCCGGAGCCCATGAAGAGTGTGTAAAACATTGGGACAAGCGCGACCAGCGTCAAGCCCACGATGATCACAATGAAAATTGGGACCATAATTTTGCGATTGTAGAAAATCTTCTTCAACATTAGGTTTCTATCTCAACTCTTCCACTCGGCGGGCAATGCCAACCAATTCGTCACACAGGTGCCGTACCTCTGATGCCGGTGCGCCTTCTTCAATTGCTGTGGCAATATCCTCGGCAGAACAGCGAAGCTCAAAGAGCCCGTCATGCAGTTTCACCGCGCGCTCAGGCGATAAGGTCAAGGCTTTCTCGTTGTCCGAAAAGTCCCGTAGAGCAGCTCGTTTCTCGTATGCGCGTTGTTTGCACGCGGAGCTGCAATACTTCTTTGGCCTGCCTCTACCCTGGTTTACAACAGATTTTCCACACCACTGACAGGTTGCTTTGTCTCCTTCACAATCAGAAGTACGCATCACTTGCTCTACCTTAGTACAACGTTTGCCAAACTAGTGAGTCCATCCCGGCTGCTCCGTGGGTGACTCCTCACAGTTAAATAATAAGTCTTGGGGATGCCGGGAACAATTTTCATCGCTTGTCCGTTATACTTATAGCTCTGTTTAATGAGAAGGTGCTGTGGGTGTTTTCACCCGCGCTCTCCTATCCCTAGTTGTAAAGGATGATGTCGCAATGGCAGATCGCGTACTCCGTGGCAGCCGCATGGGCGCTGTTAGCTACGAAACCGACCGCGACCACGATCTCGCACCACGCCAGATGGTCAAGTACCGCACGGCAGCGGGCGAGATTTACGAGGTTCCTTTCGCACACGATGCAGAAATTCCAGAGGAATGGCTGTGCAAGAACGGTTCATGGGGCACCCTGGTTGAGGGCGAAGGCGTAGAGTCCAAGCCAATCAAGCCACCACGTACCCACTGGGACATGCTGCGTGAGCGTCGCTCCATCGAAGAACTTGATTCCTTGCTGGAACAGCGCATTGATGCGTTGCGCAAGCGTCGTCGCTCCGCAGCTCGCATGCTGAAGGAACAGCAGGAAGAACAGGCAAAGAACGGCAAGTAGTTCTTGCTTTAAGCCTGAGATTTAAAGCTCTAAACGCAAAGGTGCGGGCCTCCTAAGATTTTCTTGGAGGCCCGCACCTTTTCTTGTGCGTCAGCTTAGTTGAGGCGTTCACCATCGCCGGCTGAGAACACGTGCAGTCCGCCGGGAACTACCGCTGCGTGAACGGTCTCTCCTGCCTGGATTTTGGCGCTCGCAGCCACGCGCATGACGATGTCCGCTGCGTTTTGCGTTGCTACTGGAGCAGCCGTTGCGGTGCCTGTTGTACCTGCATTGTTCGCGGCAGCTGACACGCTAGGTGCGGAGCTAGCATCGGTGCCATCAAGGTGTCCATAGAGGTAGGTGTCGCTACCAAGTTCCTCGGTGAAGTCAACAACGAAGGAAACCACGCCGTGGCTATCAGCTGGGAGCTGATCGGCACTTGGAACGTACTCAAGGCCTTCTGGACGGAATCCGACTACAACGGTTGATTCACCAGATGTTGAAATTGCGGAACGTGCCTTTTCAGGAAGCTCAACACGCGCCGAGCCATTGGTGGCATAACCCTGGGCGTCGACGCTAAACGTGGAAAGGTTCATCGCTGGTGAACCAATAAAGGAAGCCACAAAGGTGTTGCGTGGTGAATCGTAGAGCTCACGCGGGGTACCAACCTGTTGCAGCTTGCCTTCCTTAAGCACCGCGATGCGATCACCCATAGTCAAGGCCTCAGTCTGGTCGTGGGTAACGTACACGGTGGTTACCCCAAGCTTGCGCTGCAACGCTGCGATCTGAGTTCGGGTCTGCACACGCAGCTTGGCATCCAAGTTGGACAATGGCTCATCCATCAAGAACACCTGAGGGCTGCGCACAATCGCGCGTCCCATGGCCACGCGCTGACGCTGACCACCAGACAGTGCCTTTGGCTTGCGGTCTAGAAATTCGGTGAGGCCGAGGGTCTCCGCGGCTTCCTCAACGCGCTCATTAATCTCTGCCTTGGACTTGCCCGCCATCTTCAAGGCAAAACCCATGTTGTCGCGCACGGACATGTGCGGATACAAGGCGTAGTTCTGGAAAACCATGGCGATATCGCGGTCACGTGGCTCAGTGTTGGTGACGTCCTTGTCCCCGATGGAGATTGAGCCATCGGTTACCATCTCGAGCCCCGCGAGCATTCGCAAGGTTGTAGACTTGCCACAGCCCGACGGGCCGACGAGGACCAGGAATTCGCCATCAGCAATTTCCAAATCGAACTTGTCCACGGAAGGCTTCTCGGCGCCCGGGTAGGTACAAGTGGCGTTATCAAAAACTACGTGAGCCATGGTTTTCCTTACGCAAAATAGTTGTTGCTAAAAGCCTAGCGCTTTGAACCCGAGCGCATGTCGTTTACCGTATGTTTTGCTAGCTTCCAGACTTCCCCAGCCAGATCACCGACGTAGGAGGTTGCTTCGCCCAATCGGGAAGGAACCTTGGTCACGCCAGTATCTTCCACTAGCTTCTTCACTACTGGGGTGACGTCTTCGACAGCGTCCTTGGCCTGCTCAGTGCGGTGTTCAAGGCCCCACTTGGTGACCTCGAACAAGGAGTCTTTCACAAAGGAACCATCCAGCTTGGACTCGCCGTATTCGCGCTCAGTGAAGGTAATTGGGACTTCACGGACATCAAAACCGTCCTTGACCGCGCGGAATGCGAGGTCAACCTGGAAAATATAGCCGGCATCAGAAAGCTCATCGAAGTCAATGGACTCCAGCAGGTCACGGCGGAACGCGCGGTAACCAGCGGTCATATCGGACAGACCAGCACCGAGAGCCATGGAGATGTAGATGTTGCCTAGACGTGAGAGGTACTCACGGGAAGCCGGCCAGTTGACGGTTTCGCCGCCCTCAACATAGCGGGAGCCGATAACCAGATCAGCGCCCTTATCAATCTCCTCCAGGAGTAGATGCAGCTGCTCTGGTGCGTGAGAACCATCAGCGTCCATCTCGCACAGAACCTGGTAGTCGCGATCTAAACCCCACTTGAAGCCCGCGATGTATGCGCCCAGCAGGCCATCCTTGCTCTTGCGGTGGATGACATGCAGGTGGTCATCCTTCTCAGAGAGCTCATCGGCGAGTTCGCCGGTGCCGTCAGGAGAAGAGTCATCCACGATCAGAATGTGAACCTCTGGTGTTGCTTCACGCACACGCTTGGTGATCAGCGGCAAGTTCTCAATCTCATTGAACGTTGGGATGATCACCAAAGTAGTGTCAGACAGTGCGGTCTGTGGAGAAGTCACGGGCGTTGGTACTCCTTAATCGGCAAAAAATATGATTGTGGCCAAAGAAAACATAACCGATGTTATGCCTCTGCTTGAGCAGGCTTGGCGGTTTTAACGTTGCGAGGCTGACGTTTTATCATCCAAGCATACCCTGCACCCACCACGCCTAAGGCGGTGAGGATGAGTTGAATCCACCATCCAAAGCGCACTGCAAATGTTACTGAATCGCGCAGTGGAAGTTCTTCGACTAGATAGTCAGGCTCGAAAATCTCAGTGTTCTGCGACACCCTGCCATCGGGATGAACAATAGCGGAAACACCAGATGTTGCAGGGACCACCATGGCGCGGTCAGTCTCAATCGCGCGCATCCGGCTCATTGCTAGCTGCTGATAGGTCATGTCTGAGAAGCCAAAGGTTGCGTTATTGGTCGGGCTGGTCAGGATTTGCGCACCATTTTCAATGGACGTTCTAAACGCATTGTCGAAGCTGACCTCGTAACAGGTTGCTACGCCGACCATTACGTCAGCCATGTCGACTACTCCGGGGCCGTCGCCGGGCTTGAAGTCGCCGGCGAGCTCCACATAGTCGGAGACATGTTTGAAGATATCTCGCATGGGCATGGTTTCACCAAAGGGCTGCAAGTACTTCTTGTAGTGGTAATCCCCCGGTTCGCCATCGGCATTAAAGACCTGCATGGTGTTGCGTTCGCCGACCTCGTCAACCGTCAACGTGCCCACCATAATCGGCACCTGAATGTCATCAACGGCTTCTTGGATCAGCGCGCCTGCTTGTCGGTCACGGAAAGGGTTGACGTCGGAGGAATTTTCCGGCCAGATCACGATGTCCACGTCTTCGCCGGACTCAGCCAATTGTTTGGTGACATCAACGTGGTTTTCCAATACGGCGCGACGTTGAGCGTTGAATTCCAGACCCAAGCGTGGAACGTTGCCTTGGACCGCGGCAATATTGACAGTGTCTGTGGTGTGAAGCGGCTGATTAACGCCTTGTTGGGCCATAAACGCCAGCCCAAAAGGAATCAAGCCGGTAAATAGCGCGAGGGCGCGAACGCCATAGGCGCCGGACTCCGCCTCGGAATTCATGCCAAGTCGCACCAGTGGGTTCTCCTCCACCGTTTCTGGCGCTACCAGTTGACGTGGCGGGCCAAAGAGTAAAGCGGCGATGCTGGTGCCCACCGTGGCGGCAGCGACCGTCACAAGCGCGGGCCCACCCCAGGACGCGAGAAACGCCAGCGGGCCATCAACTTGGCCCCATCCCAGGCGGACCCACGAAAAGCCACCGAAGGGTGCCGAGGATCGCAGAAGTTCAATGGCCAGATAAAAGAGCGGGAAGATGATATAGCCCAACCGCATGCGGGCGATGAAGACGCCAAACACGCCAAGAAGAAGGGCATAGAGGCTAAGCCAAAAAGCCAGTGCGCCGTATGGGAAGGCGCCAACCAGTTCCCCGATCCAAGGCAGCAGCAGCAAGTAGGCCACCATGGAGTGAACAAACCCGATGAGCGCTCCGGACTTGGCACTCAAAAAGTTGCCGCGCCACGGCATCAGCGAAATAAAAAGTACGGTGATGCCAACGATGCCGAGTGGCCAGTAGCCGTGGGGCTCAAAGGAGTAGTAGACTCCAGCGCCGCCGAGGCCGGCCAGAAGGAGGCGAAGCAAAAGTAACACTATTTATTACTATCACTTCTTTGGCGTGGTGACGGCACCGAAACCACAGGCTTACTTGTCTTTGCCCGTGGAGTCATCTTGAGCTGAGTCGTTTGAGCCACTGGACTTGCCAAAGTCTTCTGGGTTCAGGGATTCGGTCCAGCTTCGGATTTCTTCTTCATCAATGATTTCATGGTTTTCTGGCTTATTGCCGGCAGCGGGACCATGAGCAGCGCTACCCTGTCCCCCAGCGCTTGGATGCTGCGCAGCACCTTGACCGAAGCCAGCCGCTGGATTGCCGAATCCACCAAAGCCACCGAAGTTTCCGTAGCTTTCGTGCTGCCCGGACATTGGGGAGGCATCATAAAAGCGCACGCCCATGTTCTCCACTGACTTGAACAGTTTGACCGAAAGCATGTTGCGCAGCAATGCACGGGTCGGCGGCAGGATCAGGAAGATGCCGATGAAGGTGGTGATAAAGCCTGGCAGGGACAAGAACACGCCGCCTGCAAGGGTGAGACCAACATTGCCGGCCGTGCGGCCTGGGGTTGCGTCTTCCATGATGACGGAACCATCTTCGGTGCGTTTGGTTTTGCCGCTCATGATGCGGCGGACTTCCAGGCTTGCAATGGTCATGCCAAAGAGCATGGTGGCAAGCAGCAACAGTAGGGTCCATCCCAGACCAATGAGTTGCGCGATGCCTACAAAGGCTAGGCCTTCGAGGACGAGGTATACGAATAAGACAAGCATGAACGGCATAATGTTGACCATCCTACAAGCTTGGGTGTGATACGACATGTGTACATGCTGTGTATTTGTCACAAGGTAGTAGAATCTGGCGCATGCCACGACCAATTCTTTCCACGCAGTCAGATTCCACCGTTTTGAGCTTGTTCCCCGCGGGCGGAGTCACCAGGTCGCAGGATTGGCTAGAAATCGCGGATGCATCACGTCAACTCGCAGATTCTAAAATCTATCTCACCTCGCATAGCTCGCTGGAGCTGCGCAATATTTCTGATGGTGACGCTGTCATGGAACGTTTGGCCACCACTACCCTGCACACTTCGCCGTGCCGCGTGGTTGCGTCCCCGTTGAATTCGCGTGCGCGCGAGCTTGCACGCTTGATTGGTGAGGCAGCGCCTGAGTCGACCAAGGACAACATAGTGGTCGGTGTGGATTCTGGTGATGGGCTCATTGCCAGCCAGCATCCGCATGTGTGCGTGACGTTGATTGAAAACACCACAGAAGTTCGCGTCAATGTCTTAGAACGTGAGATACGTACGGAGATTGGTGAAGCACCGAGCGCGGTGGCAGAAATCCTGCAAGGTTTTGACGCCAACAAGACCGCAGAAGCACAGCTTGCCGATGCAGAGCTTATCGATTCCCCGTTGAAGAACTCCCAGCTTCCCATCGGCTGGCTGGCTGATCATATGCCGAGCGGCCGCGTGGAACTGGGCGTTGGCCTTTTCGACGGCGTGATGAGTGCCGAGATCGCAGAGATTCTAGGAAAGATGGAAGTACCAGTGACAATTACCCCGTGGAAGGGGCTTGTCTTGCACGATCTTTCTGAAGGCGATGCCGACGTGGTGGTACGAGTACTTGCACCACGCGGGCTCATCTTCGATGTGAATTCGCCGTTTCTCTAAAGCACCTACCGCGGCATGCGCCGCCAGATTGGTCGCGGAACGAGGCGCATGATGAAGGCGAGAACGGCTAGCTGGCGTGGAATCCACAGGGTGATACTGCGGTACTTCCTGCCGGATCCGGACTTGTTCTGCTTGTGTATCTCTGACGCGATGGAGTCTGCAACAATCTCTGGCGTTACTGACATCGGTGCAGGATCCATTCCCGTGGTCATTGACCCGATAACAAAGCCAGGACGAGCGGTAATGAGCGCCAGGTTCTTAGACTTATCCAAGGTCAGTTTGTCAGCGAGTCCCTGGCAGAATGCATCCAGGCCCGCCTTTGTGGAGCCGTAGACATAATTAGCGCGCCGGGCACGCCAACCAGCAATCGAGGAAAAGGCGATGATGTGGCCGGTGGACATGACATCGGCAAGCACTGTGAGCATCGATACCTGGGCGAGATAGTCCACCGTTGCGATGTCTACCGCATGGTTTTCATCGCGCTCTGCTTTTTCTTGCTCACCTAAGATGCCGAAAGCCACCACGGCGCAGGAAATCGGTCCGACCTTGTGCTGCACCGATTTAATCTTTTCTCGGTGCGAAGCAATGTCTGCGGCGTCGAAATCCAGAATCTCCACCTGTGGGCACCCGAGATTCTTTAGCTCTGCGGTGAGCCCCTCAAGTCCATGATTCCCGCGCGCTGCGAGAACAACTGGGCGGCCGGGACATAGCCGGCGTGCTAGCTCGCCGCCAATGTCGCTACGGCCACCCAGAATTAGGACGGTGCCTGGTTGAGCTTCGGGTTTAGCGGAGACCACGTGGACCCTGGTTCAGGGGTTCAATGCCGTCGGCTTTGGTGGTGACGATGTCCTCGATGCGCATGCCCCACTTGCCTGGCATGTAGATGCCTGGCTCGATGGAAAAGGCCATGCTCTCGCGGATTAGTAGGTCATTACCAGCGATGATGAATGGCTCTTCGTGCCCACTCAAGCCAATGCCGTGGCCTAGGCGGTGGGTGAAGTACGCACCGTACCCAGCCTCTGTGATTGGGGTACGTGAGGACGCGTCAATCTCTTGTGCCGTGCGACCTGGCTTCGAGAACTCCAGCGACGCCATCTGCGCGGCCTGCAGCACCTCATAAGCCTTGAGGAAGTCTTCCGGCGCCTGGGAAATATCGCCACCTGCAACATAAGTGCGGGTGCAGTCGGAGTGGTAACCGGTTTCCAGGGTGCCTCCGATATCCACAACCACTGGGTCGCCTGCATTGATGACGCGATCAGAGAAGCTGTGGTGCGGATTAGCCCCATTTTCCATGGAACCGACAATGACGAAGTCAACGCTGACGTGCTCTTCCAAGATCATTGCAGTGAGGTCTTCTGCGACCTCACGCTCAGTACGGCCCGGCTGCAACAAGTCAGGAACTTTCGCGTGGACGCGGTCAATAGCCTGCGCTGCCTTGCGCAGCTCATCAATTTCCGCTTCATCCTTGGAGGAAAACAGCTCAGCCAAGGCAGTATTCGCCAGCACCCACTGGGCATCAACCAAGCCCTGCAACTGGAACAGGTGGTCTGCAGTCAGCGCAGCAGTCGCTGCGACCGTTGCAGCATCCTGGCCGATGGCTTTGGCAACCTGGCCGTAGATATCATCGCCATCATTCCAGCCGTGGACCTCAACATTCAGGTTCGGAACTGGGGACAGGTTCAGATCCAAAATATCGGTCCCTGGTGCGAACAGCTGCGGCTTGCCTTCTGCTGGAATGATGAGCGCGGTCAAACGCTCATGGGAAGACAGCGTTGAGCCGGTGAGATAAAAGAAGTCCTCGCCGGTAGCAACCACCACGGCATCAATGCCAGCGGACTTGGTGATTTCCTGCGCGCGGCGCAGGCGCTGATCATAAACTTCAGGGGAAAAGGCAGTTAATGAACTCATGTCTGCCATGATAACCCCGTTAATATTCACACCTCTCCTCCGCCCGGGTTGTCTAAGGTGGGCGGTGTGGTTTTAGAAACATGGCTAGACTCCCCAAGCATTGACCTGCACCGGCAAACTATAAGAATTTCCAACGGTCGCAGGTACTGCTCAGGAATGCTGATTGCACCTGACTTAGAGGCAACCGAGGAGAAAATATCCACCTCGCTGGTACTCACCTGCGCCCACTTCTTTCGCACCGCACCCATTGGTGCCTTCTACGTCCGAGGAAGAGGGCTTAACCGCAAGCTGCAGGCTGTTCGCACCATCGACGGCACAGATATTGCCATCGCACTGCTACAACGCCCAGCCCCGGCCCGTGAGCTGCTCGGCGTGGGCACACAGTCCTTATCCCCAGGGATGAAGACAGCCACACTCGGATATGGCGGCAACAGCAAATATGCCATCGAAAAGCGTGGCACTGTGCTGCTGCCCATACCGATCTCCTATTCCCGAGGATTTGAAACCCGCGTGCGTCCCGCCGCCATTCAAATAAATACTCCCAAAGCAATCAAAGGCGACTCCGGCGGCGCCGTTCTCTCCATGCGCGACGGCGACACACAACCGACTATCAATGCCGTTCAATCCCTAGTGCTTGACCCACTCGGCATCAACCTGGGACTGGCCACCGTTGCACAGACCTCCACGCACAAAAAGTCCCTGTGCCGGGCGGCACAGGGACTTATAGCGATGCAGTACTAAAAAACTAGGCCCTAAGCTCCGATAGCAACCACGCCGCGCTGGATGGCATCCACCGCGCGCCGGGCATTGGCTTTGAGCTCATCGGTATAAGCGGTCTTTGCCACCTGCTGCAGCAAGTCAACTGCCTGGCGACAATGGCGAACAAAGTCACCAGGTGTTAGCTCGGCACCGGATTCTGCGGCTGCGGACATGCAGTAGCCCAGCGGTGCGCCCGCTGCCCACTGATGAAGGGCCAGTGAGAAACCTGGCTCTGGCTGGCGTGTGAGTGGCAGCTTGTGCAGCTGCTCATCCGCGGTCAGCTCAGCGTAGATTCTCAAAGTGGCGTTCATCGCCTCAGCCATGCGGTCTGTTGCAGCCTCTGGTGAGCCTGAGGTCTCCTTCCGGTTCTCAAACGAACACATCGACACCACGCCCGCCAGCTCAGCCGGATCCAGGTCATCCCACACACCACGCTTGAGGCACTGGGCCACCAGAAGATCGCACTCATTGTGGATCAATGCCAGGCGCTGACCTTCATCAGTAATGACCGGAGTGCGGTCTTCGCCCGAGCCTTCAAACTCGACGTAGTCCATCTGCGCCAACAAGTCGACGATGCGCTCAAAAGTCTTGCCCAAAGTATCGGTTGCGCGCTCAACCGTGTTGGTTAGACGCTTCAAGTCACGCTCGCGGCGTGCCAGTTTCTGAGCCAGACCAGCGAGTTGCTCGCGGTCAGTCGCCGGCCATTCGTGGACAGGATGCAGCCGGATAGCGTCACGCAAGATACCAACCTGCGGGTTGGGACGCGAGCGGGGCTTCATCTTCATGCGCTTTGGGCGGTCAAAGTGCTGACGGCGGAATTGGTCCTGCACGAACTTGGCATTGCGGCGCGGACTCTTTTGCACCGAGCGCGGGAGCTTCATGTGCCCAATGACAATCGGTGGGTTCTCAATGCCACTGGCGTCAATACGCCCGGACCAACCGGTCTCTGTAGTAATCCACGGACGAGGATCGGTGGTTTGATTAGCCGGGGTTGCCACAACCGCCAGGGTTGGGTGCTTCTTCCCTGCGATGGCAATAACGTCACCGACCTGAAGTTTACCCAGAATCTTGACAACTTCTTTGGAACGCTCGTGAGTCTTAGACTCAACAGATTTGCGTTCCTCTTCTGTCAGTTCGCGGCGCAGATCGATGTAGTCGAGCAACATATCCGCAGCGTCATCATCGTCCGGTGCCGGTGGTGCGAGCATTTCGATGAGCTGATCCAGCTGTGCACGCAAATCCCTCACGCGGTGTTCTGCACGCTCGATCTCGCGCGTTTCTTCCACGACGGAGCCATCGGCCTGGAACTGCGCGAAAGACTTCTCCAGCAAGCGCAGCGATTCTTGGTATCCCAGCATCCCCAACAAATTGATAGCCATGTTGTAGCCCGGCTGAAACGTTGAAATTAGAGGATAGGTGCGTGTTGATGCAAGCCCTGCAACTTGACGTGGGTCCATTGCGGGAGCCCACATGACCACTGCATTACCAATGTTGTCAATGCCACGGCGTCCTGCGCGGCCGGTGAGCTGTGTGTATTGTCCCGGCGTGAGATCCACATGAGCTTCACCGTTGAATTTGATGAGCTTTTCTAGCACGACGGTGCGCGCTGGCATGTTGATTCCCAGCGCCAAGGTCTCAGTGGCGAATACTGCTCGAACCAGGCCTTTGACGAAGAGGTCTTCCACAATGTGGCGAAACGCCGGAAGCATGCCCGCGTGGTGTGCTGCGAAACCGCGCGTCAACGCCTGGCGCCATTGGCGGAAGTTAAGAACCTGCAGGTCTTCTTCCGGGATTCCTTCAACGCCGGCATCAACGATAGCCTTGATTTCCTCGGCTTCTTCAGGCGTGGTCAAAGACATGCGTGAACGCAGGCATTGGTACAGCGCACCTTCACAACCAGCACGGGAGAAAATAAAGGTAATCGCAGGGAGCATGTTTTGTCCCTGCAGAATCTGCAAAACCTCCGGGCGACCTAGTGGGCGGTAACGATCCTGCGGGCGTGGCGCGCCAGAACGACCGCCGTGGCCTTGTCCCCGACTGTCTCTGTCATCACGGCCACCGCGACCGTCTCTTCCCTGCTGACGAGCACGGGCACGAAAGCCTTTGCCCGACTTGTAGTCATCGCGACCTTCTTCACTGGAACCCGACTCAAGCCGCGCGATACGTCGCGCCAATTCAGAATTGACCTGGCCATCGGAGCCCGGCTCAAACATCGGAAAAATCTTGCGTCCAAGCAGCATCCACTGATCCAATGGGACCGGGCGATGCTCCGAAACGATGATCTTGGTATCTCCACGAACCGTGGACAACCAGTCGCCGAATTCCTCCGAGTTGGACACGGTTGCTGACAAGCCAATAATCGAAACTGATTCATCTAGGTTGAGGATGACCTCTTCCCACACAGCACCGCGGGAAGCGTCCGCGAGGAAGTGGATTTCATCCATGACCACGTGGGTAAGTCGGTGCAGCGCAGTTGAGTCTGCGTAAATCATATTCCGCAGAACTTCGGTGGTCATTACGACGATTTCTGCGTTGCCGTTGATGGAAACATCACCGGTCAAAAGCCCTACTGCCTGCTCACCATGCTCGGCAACGAGGTCATGGTACTTCTGGTTGCTGAGTGCCTTAATCGGTGTGGTGTAAAAGCACTTGGTGCCTTGTGAGAGCGCGAGGGAAACAGCAAACTCGCCGACGATGGTCTTACCTGCGCCGGTTGGTGCGCAGACAAGGACGCCGTGGCCTTCTTCTACAGCCTCGCAGCCCGCAACCTGGAAGTCATCCAGGGGATGTGACAATGATGTTCGAAATTCCTCAAGATGCGGGTGATTCATAGTTGCCAACACTACCCGCTACCAGCAGGTAGTGCGAACAAGAAAGCTCCATGTCCTTCGAGGAAGAACCTGGAGCTTAAATCAATTACTAGAGGACATCATCAAATGGATTCGCACCATTGGAAGGTCGGTCTTGTTGACCCTGACCAGGATGGGTGGTGACACCATTTCCCTGGTTATAGTTTGGGCCATAGCCTTGCGGGTTCTGTGGCGGTTGAGCACCAAAGTTGTGCTGGGCTGGTGGCTGCTGCTGGTAGGAATATCCATTATTGATAGGAGCAGCTGGCTCGATTGGCCCCGCCGGTGCAACCCCGCCTTCCGCCCCAATAGATGATGCAGGACCGATAGGTCCGGATGACTCTTCATCATCGAGCTCCAACCATTCTGGACGCTCTCGGCCACGGCGCTTGTCGTTGTAACGACAGAATTGGAAAGCCAGCTCCACCAGCACAGCGATAGCGCTAGAGAGAATCACCATTGAGATTGGGTCGCCGCCTGGAGTCATGAAGGCCGCGAAAACCATGATCCCGACAATGATGATGCGGCGTTTGTCTTTAACATGGCGGTATTCGAGGATACCGACGATATTGAGCATTACCAAAATGAGCGGAACCTCAAAGCTGACACCAAAGATGGCGAGAAGTGCCAGCAAGAAGTTGTAATATTCATTACCAGTTAGAGCGGTAATCTGGAATTCATCACCCATGCTGATGAGAAACTCAAGGCCGAAAGCAACGATGTAGTAAGCCAGAAGAGCGCCCGCTACAAACAAGGTAACTGCGAGCGTTACGAATACGACGGTGCCGCGCTTTTCGTTCTTGTGCAGACCAGGAGTGATGAAGCCCCAGATTTGGTAGAGCCAAATTGGCGATGAGAGAACGACGCCGGCAAGTGCGCCGACTTTCAAACGCAGAATGAACATCTCAAATGGCTGCGTTGCCAGCAAACGGCATTCCCCGTCTTGCGTGAATACTGCGCGCTGCTCTTCCGGCAGAGAACAATACGGGCCACGGAGAATCTCACCCAGCGGCGCTAAGCCGAACGGTGAAGACTGATACCAAATGAAGCCGAGAATTGTTCCGATGACGAGTGCCGCCAAGGAAACAATAATGCGCTGACGGAGCTCTTGGAGATGTTCCACCAGGGTCATCTCACCCGTGGTGTTAGCCTTCTTCGCCTGTCGTTTAGCTTGCGACTGCTTCAGGCGGTTAAGTGCTCCGCGCTTTTTGGCCTTCGCTGGTGAATTGGGCCCAGCGTTATATGCGACGCTGCCCGAATTCTGCGGTGGCATGCCGTTGGCCATGATCTATTTATCCCCTACCCAAACTTGAACCACCTGGGTGGGAACCATCTGGAACACTGCTTCCAGTGCTGATTCCTACCACGGCGGATGATTTAAAGCCGGTTCTTATTGCTGCGGCTGCTGAGGGTAGTTATTGCCCTGCTGGCTGTTACCAGGCCAGTAGTTTCCGGTGTTGTAGTTGCCCTGATCTGGCTGCTGACCTGGGTAGTTCTGCTGACCCGGCTGCTGTGCCCAGTTTTGCTGTGGCGGCTGCTGCATGCCCTGCTGAGGATCTACCCAGTTCTGCTGCTGTGGGTTACCCTGCGGATTGCCCTGCTGTGGGTAGCCACCTTGGTTCTGGCCCCAGTTTTGCTGCTGCTGGGAATAACCTTGCTGTGGATTACCCTGCTGGTAGCCCTGCTGTGGGTAGCCATTCTGAGGAGCGTTCTGCTGAGGGCTCTGGCGCGGCTGCATGTTTGGGTCCTGCCAGAACTGATCGTTGTCATCGCCCTGGGTCAGCTCTGCCTGAGGCTTGGAGTCCTCACGAGCCTTGGACTCGTTGGTCATCTCAGTGACCTCGGACTTGAAGATACGCATGGAGCGACCAACCGAGCGTGCCAGATCCGGCAGCTTTCGGGCTCCGAACAGCAATACGATCACCACGATGATGAGGATGATTTCTACGGCACCTAAACCAGGCATGAACTAACTCCAAAGATTGGGCGCGTACCTTAATTTTCAGGCACCCGCAGCCTTTTACTTACTTTCCTGTCGAGTATAACGAGCGATAGCCTGTTTCGCGGTTTCCAAAATGGAGCTTCTAATGTTTTCAGGGCTAATCACCTGGATTCTGTCAGCATTGCTCAGCGCGAAGCGAACGAACCAAGAATCACGCCCGATCGGCATAGAGCCCTCAATCCAGCCGTTACGCGCGGTTTCGGTCAAAGTTATGTCGTGATAATCAGCCATCCAGCTCGCAGATTCATGCAAAAACAGAGTTGCTCTTTGACTTGAGCTAAACCCGAATGGATCTGTGGGATCAATCTCAACCACCGCCGACTTGGGGGTGGCGTCTTCTTCCAAGACCTCTACCCCACGCATGCGGTCAAGGCGGAAGGTGCGGTGGGCATCCCGATCCTCGGCCCAGGCGCTGAGATAAAGTTCGGAATCGGCGAGGAAAACTCGAACCGGGTCCACGGTTCGAGTGGAAGACTCATTGGTGCCCGGTGACCAATAATCGAAGCGGACCTTCTTATTCGTGTTCACCGCCGTAGCAAGCGCGGCCTGAATCTTCGATTCTTCCGGAGGCGTGGTCGCCAAGGAGTCATAAATTCCCTCGGTCTTGGTATCCATGATGCCGCGGATTTTATTCGCGGCGGACTGGACTGCTTGGGGATCAATCAGCCCGGGCATTGACTCCAGCGATTCAAGCGCTAGCAACAGCGCACTCGCCTCAGTCGGAGTAAGACGCAGGGCTTTATCCATTCCCTGGCTATCAATGATGTTGACCTTGCGGAAATCCCACGACAAGTCAATGAGATCCTCAGTATTTTGAGTAGCGCCCGAGACGAACAGCGTATTGAGCGCTGCTGCTAGTTCTTCATGCGTCATGTCCAAATCGGTTGCCGCTTCCATCATCGACTTATTTGGATGGCGGCGGAAATATGGGATGACGTTGGCAATCCGAACCAGCCGGTGAATACGTGGACCCATGGTGGAGACATTCTGCGCGGAATTCTGCGTTGGATCTTCGGCGACCTCATCGTGGCGCCACTTAGTCAACTCGCCGGCGAGATCCACCAGGTTGTCATCTAATGCCTTCTCGGCGAGCTCAACAATCTGCGTGCGAATCTCATCTGGCTCTACAACTTCAGCGGAGTCGGCATAAGACAACGCGGTGCGCACCAGCCAATCCACTGAGGCCTTTTCAAAGAAGTAGGTTCCATCGCCATTGTCCTGGGCTTCTTCAATGAGCTCATAAGCTTTATCCGCATCCACACGCAGCGTCGCTGCGGTCTGGCTGCGCTGCAAAGCGTCATTGACCAGTGTCTGCAAAGACTCTTGTACTGGAGGATGCGTTGCTTTCTCATCGCGCGCCTTGACCGATGCCACGCGCAGGATGCGAAACACCCGCGGCGCATCTTTGTCCACATCGAAGCCCACCAGATATACGCGGTTGTGGTGCGTGACCAATCCCCACGGATCCATGAGACGACGTTCCGCCGGCACACCTGGCTGACGCTTGTACTCAAAAGACATTCTCAGGCCGTTGCGAATAACAGTGTTGATATCGCGGATGATAATGGGTTGCACGAGAGTCATATCGGAGACTGCTGTGTGAACAGGAATCACTTGCTTGGATCGGGTTGCGCCCGATGCAGCAAGTTTGGTCCAGCCTGACTGCGAGAAGTCTCCGAGACCGCCAGTGTTTCCAAAGCCTGCGGCTACACTCAGCGCCATGGCTTCTTCCGGTGTGAACTCCACATCCGGAAGTGCATACTGCTCAAGCAAAAGCTGGTAGTGCGTGTGGCCTGAGGCATCACGCGAGTGTGAAATTGGAATGCCGGCGTGGCGCAACATCTGAATATCGCGGCGTAGCGCCTTGTCAAAAGCCTCGTCCGACTTGTCCTTGTAGTCGTGCACGCTTTTGCGGATCCACTCCGAAGTGCGGGAAGCGTTTCCGCCGCTGTTCGCTGCGCCTAGCAAAGCAAGGTACAAGCTGATGTGCCGGCCTAATGCGACATATTCTAGTCCGGCTTTGCCTTTCATCGGCTTATCAGCTGACCCAATTCCCATTCGGCGTGACCTTTCGGCTTGTTAATATCAGTGACACTAACTATTTATCGCGATTATGTTCCACGATGTAGTCTATCAACCCAGCTAGGCGTTCATCTTCGGAAATGAAAGGGTCTGAAAACTCTTCCATATTCGGCTCGGGGCGATTGACTTTTAGCCTGGTCCAATCCACGGTGAAATCGGCACCATATTTGCGGGCTTGGCCGAGGAATTCTCCGCGCAGTTTCGCGCGGGTGGTTTGTGGCGCAATATCGATGCTGTCTGTAATGGCTTCATCGGTAGTCCACCGGGAGATGAGTCCCTTGCGCATCAAAACATCATAAAGTCCACGACCAGGACGGATATCGTGATAGGTCAAGTCAATCTGGGCAAGCTTGGGATGTGCCCAGTCAGCGTCCAAACGGTCGCGGTACTTCTCTAGCAAATCACGTTTGATAACCCAATCAATCTCCGTGTTAACTGCAGAGAAATCTTGGGTCCGAATGGCTTCTAAGGTGCGCTTCCACAAGTCAACGACTCGTGCGAGTTCCGCCGTTGATGTGCCCTCATCTGGGCGGTGCTCTAGCCACTTCTCAGCGCGATCACACAGCACTTGCTGGATTTTCAAGGCAGTCATGGTGGAGCTGGAATCAGTATCACTGACAAGCTTGATAGGTGTGTGACCGGTTAGATCCGTTGAGATATCGCGGATATGCGCGATTGGATCCTCGACTTCGAGGTTTGGGAGCTCAAACTCGGCCTCAATCATCTCCAACATGAGCTGGGTAGAACCCACCTTGAGCGCGAAGGTTGGCTCCGCCATGTTTGAGTCACCCACGATGACATGCATGCGCCTAAAACGTGAAGAATCACCGTGCGGTTCATCACGGGTATTGATGATGGGGCGTGAGCGAGTGGTTGCGGAAGACACTCCTTCCCACACCTGATCAGCGCGCTGAGACAATACGAAACGTGCAGGTGAATTCGCCTTCTGTGGCGCCACCATGCCAGCGCCGCAAATAAGCTGGCGGGTAATCATAAACGGCATCAGCTTGCGGGAAATGTCCCGCAGTACCATGTGCCGCGAAATCAGATAGTTCTCATGGCAACCGTAGGAATTGCCCTGACTATCTACGTTGTTCTTAAACAGAATCAGAGACTTGGCCAAGCCCATATCTTGCAGGGTTTTCTCAGCGCCGACTGCAAGCTCATTAACAATGGCATCACCCGCGCGCTCATAGTTGAGCAATTGCGTCAGACTGTCACATTCCCCTGTCGCAACCTCTGGGTGGGAACCCACATCAAGATACAAACGCGAGGCATTCTCGGTGAAGATGTTGGTTGCTTGATGCTTATCCACGACAGGACGGAATAGTTCCCGTGCGACTTCATCCGGCGTGAGCCGACGCTGACTTGGCTCAGATACAGCGGTGATGCCATATTCGGTTTCTATGCCCATGATGCGGCGGGCATAGACCGGCGACTGTGGTCTCTGAAAATTCATGAGGTCTTACTGGCCGCCCTTTTGGACGTAGGACTTCACAAACTCCTCTGCATTGGACTCCAACAAACCGTCGATCTCATCCAGCAGGTCATCTGTACCCGTGGTATTAATCTGCACCTGGCCGGCAGCCTGGGCGTCATCATCGCCCGCATTATCCCCTGAGCCGGAGCCATGGACCTGTGATTGCTTATTAGACATAATTTTCTCCTTAACTCATGCTCTTAATGTCGTACTCTAATTGCTTTGTTGGTGCGCTGTACACCAATTCCCTGGTCTTCTAGGCCCTTGATTAACGTGGCCACAGAGCTGGCGGAATCAATGAGCTCCCCGACGGCTGACTGTGTAAAGCCTTCCACGTCATCAATGCGAACGTGGGCTAGGTGCGCTGTAGTGTCAACGCCCTTGGTGATTTGATGTTCCTGCAAAGAAACCATCTGCCAGTTCGTGGCTATCACATCTTGCCCAAACTTCTCTGTCACGCGACCACGGAAATATGCACGGGAATCCGCCGGCGGCGTGATCGCTGCAGCGTCAATTTCTTCCTGGCTGACCAACCTGCGCATCTGACCCTTGCGAATCAGCGCGTGATACAGCGACTTGGCGGGATCGATGTCTGTGTACTGAAGATCAATCAAGGCTAGCTTCGGATTATCAAGGGCCGCACCACGGTCAATAAAACCCTTAATGAGGCGGTACTTTGCCACCCAATCCAACAGGTGTGCTGCGGACAAGGGGTCATCGGCAAGCAATGCGACAACCTCGTCCCACGCATCCAACACCTTGGTGTCGGCCTCTGAAGCTGCTGTGATGCGCTCGCGGTAGATGGCAAGGACCTCTAGTGCAGTTAACTTTCGGCCATCTTTAAGCTGAACCTGATGGCTAAGACTAAGGTCACGGCTAATATTCTTAATCTCTTGAACAGGGTTGGCAAGCTTCAGATCGCTGAAGTCAACGCCTCGCTCAATAGCATCCAACACCATGGAAGTCATACCCAGCTTGAGCAGGTTGGAAGTCTGCGACATATTCGCGTCACCGACGATGACATGCAACCTGCCCCACTTATCTGCATCCGCATGCGGCTCATCGCGAGTATTAATAATCCCGCGGTTCAGCGTGGTCTCCAGCGTGATTTCTTGCTCCATGTAGTCCGCACGCTGCGAAATCTGGAAACCTCGCGTGGAACCATCCTGATCCAGGCCCACGCGACCGGCACCGGTGACCACAATGCGGCACACGAAAAATGGAATGAGTGCCTGTGCAAGCACCTCAAAGTCCGTTTCGCGGGAATACTGATAGTTCTCATGGGAGCCATAGGAAGCGCCCTTACCGTCAACGTTGTTCTTGTACAACTTCAACGGCGGGCATGGCTCATTATTGGCCAGGACTGATTTGCCTTGCTCAGTCAAACCTGCCACTGCTGCGGCTGCATCCAGCATGACTTTATCGCCGGCCGCGTCATAGACCATGGCGTCCCATGCATTAGAGCACTCCGGGGAGGAGTACTCTGGGTGCGCGTGGTCAACATAGAAACGTGCGCCCGCCGGGGTGACCACATTGGCTACACCAATGGCGTTGGGATCCACCACGGGCGCGGTGCTGTAGCGCTTGAGATCAAACCCACGCATATCGCGCAGCGGATGCTCCTCAGTAAAATCCCAGCGTGAACGCGCCTTGGTGAACATCGCGGCATAAGCAACCACGGCGTGGGTGGACGTAATAATGGGTGAAAGCTCTGGCCACTCTGGGGTGGAAATACCGTATTCGGTCTCTGTGCCTAGGAAACGTGCCATGACGGGCTCCTAAAACCTAGAAATTCAATGCGATCAATGTGCTGGCCTTGATTCAGCGTTCCGCCTGAACCGCCGTCAATGGTTTTGACCCATTCTTCTGCGTTGGTAGACGTCGGCAGATGTTCACTTTCTGCTTGTTCCGCGGCAATTGCCAGAGACAGATGCGAGCGGTTAATACCCTTAGGAGTTTCTGGATTCTGCAGTGAATCCTTGATGGCCAATTTCTTTGCTCGCGCCATGATGTTGGCGATCATCGCACCGGATACGAAGTCCCGGTAGTGCAGCAAACGATTTGAGCCATCATCAAAGTGGACGCGGACAAAGGGGCGCTCACCGAAGAGCTCATCTGTTGCGAACTCGATTAAGTCCAGGCGCTTGCCCTGGTGTGGAATGTCTTCTGGGAAGTGTGAGTCAAAGATATCCTTTGCACCCTGCTTGTTGGGGCGGTTAACGCGCACCTTGATGTCCAGGCGCCCTGGGCGCATAATCGCCGGGTCAATGAGCTCATCACGGTTAGTGGCGCCGATGATGATGACGTTGTCTAGCTTTTCCACGCCATCAAGCTCAGTTAGCAGCTGTGGCACCACGGTGGTTTCCATATCGGAAGAAACGCCAGAACCACGCGTACGGAAGATCGATTCCATCTCATCGAAGAAGATGATGACTGGACGGTTCGGGGAAATAGCCGCGAGCTCACGGGCACGCTCAAAAATCAGACGGATGCGGCGCTCAGTCTCACCAACATACTTGTTCAGCAGCTCTGGGCCTTTGACGTTGAGGAAGTAGGAGGAGCTGTCCTCCCCCATTTGCTGCGCCAAGGAATTGGCCACAGCCTTCGCAATCAGAGTCTTACCGCAGCCCGGAGGGCCATAGAGCAGAACACCTTTGGGCGGGCTCAGCGCATAATCGCGGTAGAGCTCCGGGTGCAGGAACGGCAGTTCAACAGAGTCCCGGATCTGCGAGATCTGGGCATCGAGGCCGCCAATATCTTCGAAGGTAACATTGGGAACTTCTTCGAGCTGCAGCTGTGAGACTTCAGTCTTGTGCACATGTTCCAAGATGATGCCCGCGCGGGTATCCAGCAAAACGCTATCACCCGATCGCACGCTATCCCGCAGGCGTTCCGCGATAATCGCGATAGATTCTTCATTGTTGCCGCCCAGGACCACGGCACGATCTTTGCCGATGCGTTCTGTAATAGTGGCGAGACCGCCATCGCGTGGAAAACCGCAGCCTTCCACCACAACGACGCCCTCACCCAGGCGCACTAACTGGCCGACTTCTAAGGAACCCGGCTCAATCTGCGGCGAAATTTTCAACCGCATGGGCCGGTTATTGGTATAAACCTCTGCATCACGACGCGAGTCTTGCGGGCGCCCCGAATAACCTAAGAAGATGCCATAGGTCGATGCTGGTTCTGCTAAATCATTAACGTCAGCAGCTAGTTGCTGCAGTTTGTTCCGAGAATCCTGCAACAACGAGGCAAGTGAAGAATTGCGTTCAGTAAGTTTGCGCACCTGAACGCGCAACTCACTCGCGTTATGCGCGTCTAAACTGTTGCCTTGTGCTCCGGTGGATTGTGACATGTGTCCACCTTAGCGCTTAAAGTAACGCTTGCGTTCTAAACCCACGGCTTAAACCTTAGGCAAAGCTTACCGAAGAGTATCCGCAGGTCAGTATATGTGACCTGCGCGACAATATACGGTGGGTGGGTACATTTAGGGGTGAGTGATTAACGCCGCGCCTTGCGCTTAACCACGGGCGGGGTGACACCATCGGCCAGACGGCGGGTCCAAATGAGGAAAGCCGTGTGCGCATTCATGCGGTGCTCAGGGCGCGTAGCTAGTCCCTCAACCTTCCACTCACGCACCAAAGACTCCCATGCGCGTGGTTCGGTGAAGCACTTGAGTTCACGGATACCTTCCATGACCTTCATCAGCTGTGGCACGGTTGCCACATAAGTCATGAATACGCCACCTGGGATGAGCAGGTCGCGCACGGTTTCCAGGTGTTCCCATGGCTCCAGCATGTCCAAGATGATGCGGTCTACTGGGCCGCCCAGGTCTTCCTTCTTCACATCCGCCAAATCACCCAGGCGTGGTGACCACCATTCAGGTTTGGTGCCGAAGTACTCTTCAACATTGTTCTCGGCGAACTCCAAGTGGTCCTCGCGGACCTCATAGGAAAAGACGTGGCCCTCTGACCCCACGGCACGCAGAAGGGTCATTGACAGCGCGCCCGAACCAGCGCCGGCTTCCAGAACGCGGGCGCCCATGAAAATATCGCCCTCGACCAGGATCTGCGCCGAGTCCTTTGGGTAGATCACGGCAGCGCCACGAGGCATGGACAGCACATGGTCCACCATGAGGTGGCGGAACAAGAGAAAATCAGAACCCAAGGTGGATGTGACTACAGAGCCTTCATCCATGCCCACAATCTGGGAGTGCTCAATGATGCCGCGGTGCGAGTGAAACTTCACGCCCTCTTCCAGAACCAAGGTGTAGTGACGGCGCTTTGCATCCGTAAGCTGCACGCGGTCACCGTACTGAAATGGACCGGAATAAGGCATGTGTGTTTCTCCTCTTAAACCATCAAAGGTGGTCAATTATTGGGCTTGTTAACCCACCAAGTATGCCTCAAGAGCGTCGATCATCCATAGTTGGTCTTGGACGCCCACCGATTCACGCGCGGAGTGCATGGACATCAGAGGCACTCCGACGTCTACGGTGTCAATGCCCAGACGCGTAGCGGTGATCGGACCAATCGTGGAACCACATGGCACAGCGTTATTTCCCACAAAGCGCTGGAACGGCACGTTTGCCCGCTCACATGCGGATTCCCAGATCTGAATGGAGGTGGCATCGGAAGCATAGCGCTGATTCGCATTAATCTTCGTCACCGGGCCTTGGCCGATAAGCGGATGATGTGTTGGGTCATGCTTGCCGGCATAGTTGGGGTGCACGCTGTGCGCCGCGTCCACCGAGATACAGGAAGACTGCGCGTACATCTGACGGCGGCCCTCATCATCTTTGCCCAGGGCGGATGCCGTGCGCGTGAGAACATCTTCCAGAATTGGGCCGGCCGCACCATAGCGCGATGAAGAGCCCACTTCTTCATGGTCAAAAGCAGACATAACCAAAACGTCCCCACCGGAATAGTCTTTGGCTGCTGCGATCATCGCCTGCATGCTTGCCCACACGGAGGTTAAATTATCCATGCGTCCAGCGGCTAAGAACTTATGTCCTGCGCCGAATACTTCCCCGCGCTGTGAATCCACCGTGACCAGGTTGAAAGAAGCAATGTCATAGGCCGAGACTTCCAGGATGTCAGCTAAAACCTGCACGAAACTCACACCATCGGAGTCCAAAGCCATGATGGGCTGGACGTGAACCTGGCGGTCTGGTTCGAAGTTCTTCTCTCGGTGCAAGTGGATAGCCAAGTTAGGGATACGCACCAACGCGCCGGTATCCACCAAGCGGCGCGTGCCATTTTTTAGAACCACTTGACCAGCCAGCTTGAGCTCACGGTCAAACCAGGTGTGGATGATGGGCCCACCATAGACTTCAACGGCCAACTGGGACCATCCGGCGTTGTGGAAATCTGGAGTCGGTTTAACCATAAAGCCAGGTGAATCCGTATGCGAGCCAATGACTTTGAAGCCCCCAGTGACCTTTTCTGGCACAAACCACGCCATCACTGCCCCACCGCGCACCATGACGTGTCCACCAGGAGTGGTTGGCCACTGCGCGGTTTCATCCACGCGGCTGAAGCCTGCTTCTTCGAGGCGCCCAGCTACGGTTTCGGCAGCGTGATAGGAGCTGGGTGATTGAGCAATGAATTCAATAAAGTCTTCAATGGTATTTTCCATACCCTCCACTGTGCCACTTCTTCGACAGCGATAAGCTTGAAACACCATGAATTCTCCCCATACTTCAACCTCTAGCTCGATCCAGAACCCAACCGGAGACCCAGCCGCGTCCACTCCCCAATCCGTAGCCGCTGGTCCCAACGCAGGCACAGGCCATGGCCGCAAGCGTCGGCCGATTGCTCTGTCGCCGTCGCGCGCCAGTGACTATAACCAATGCCCGCTGCTGTATCGTCTGCGCGCCATTGATCGCCTCCCAGAGCCTAAGACCATTGCGCAGGTCAAAGGTACTTTGGTGCACGCGGCATTGGAAAAGACGCATGAGCTTCCCCGTGAGGATCGCACTTACCCACGCGCGGTGAAGTTCCTCAAACCGGAGTGGGAGGACATGTGCGCCAAGGACGATGAGCTCATTGAGCTGGTGCCAGCTGAGCAGACCATGAGCTTTCTGGTTGAGGCGCGTGATCTGGTCAAGGGCTATTTCCAGATGGAAAACCCGCAAGGCTTTGATGCCAAGGCAGTAGAAATGTACGTGGACACGATCTTGCCCAACAACGTGCCAGTCCGCGGATTCATTGACCGCGTGGATGAAGCCCCGACGGGTGAAGTGCGCGTAGTGGATTATAAGACCGGTAAGAAGCCTAAGCCGCAGTATTCACATGACGCTCAGTTCCAGATGCGCTTTTATGCCTTGGTCTATTGGCGCCTGCACGGCGTTATTCCAGCGCAGCTTCGATTGATGTACTTGAAGGTCTTTGACTCCATGTTCCTCACACCTTCGCGCGAAGAACTGGAGTATTTTGAGCGCGACTTGGGTGACTTGTGGGCCAAGATTGAGGGCGACGGCAAGCAGGGTATCTTCCGTCCGAAGAAGTCCAAGTTGTGCGGATGGTGCTCATTCCAGGACCTGTGCCCCGCTTTCGGTGGCACCCCGCCAGAATATCCCGGGTGGCCAGGTTCGACCGCAGAATAGCTTGGCGATGCTCCCTAGCCCGAAAAACATACTCCTCATCAGCTAAGAAACCGTAACTTAGGTCCCACTGATGGGGAGCTTTTCTATGTAGCTATCCAAGGCCTAGAACAAGTCTGTCCCAGGACCATCAGGGACTAGAACAGCCCGGAAATCTGTCCGTTGCCATCAACGTCGATGGTGTTGGCGGACGGGACTTTTGGAAGACCAGGCATCGTCATGACATCGCCGGTGAGCACCACTATGAAGCCGGCACCGGTGCGCGGAATAATCTCGCGCACATGCAGGGTATGGCCCTCAGGAGCACCCAAGACCGTTGGATCATCGGAGAAGGAATACTGCGTCTTGGAGATGACCACGGGCATGGTGTCCCAACCGTTGTCCTTAATGTACTCCAAGTCCTTCAGCGCACGCTTGGAGTATTGGATATCGTCTGCGCGGTAAATTTCCTGCGCGATGGTCTTGATAGATTCCTCAACGCCCTTCGCCGGATCGTAGAGCTGCTTTGACTCGCCATCGAGATTGTCCAGTAGCTTCTTCGCTAGTTTCTCAGCACCGGCACCACCGTGCGCAAAGACCTCTGCTTCTTCGTAAGCAACCTCGAAATCTTTCGCCCACTGACGCATGAATTCACGCTCAGCATCAGTATCAGTGTGGAAGAGATTCAATGCCACAACTGGCTTGATGCCAAACTTGCGGATATTTTCTACGTGGCGCTCCAGGTTAGAAATACCCTTCTTCAGCGCATCCAGGTTTTCGGTCTGAAGGTCTTCCCGCGCAACACCACCGTTGTACTTTTGGGAGCGGATGGTGGCCACTACTACTGCACCATCGACGTTGAGCTCGCCGAAGCGTGCCTTGATGTCTACAAACTTTTCACCACCCAGGTCAGAGCCGAAGCCAGCTTCGGTCAGAGCAATGTCACCAAGGTTGAGAGCAGCCTTGGTTGCCAACAGCGTGTTGCAGCCATGAGCAATATTGGCGAAAGGACCACCGTGGACAAAGGCCGGCGCACCACCCAAAGTCTGAACCAGGTTTGGATTGAGCGCATCACGCATCAACGCTGTTAGAGCACCCGCTGCTTCCAGATCATTCGCCGTTACCGGCTTATCATCGAAGGTGTAGCCCACTGTGATGGCGCCGAGGCGTCGCTTCAGATCCTCCAAGTCCGTAGCAAGACCCAGGATGGCCATGATCTCTGATGCTGCGGTAATGGTGAATCCAGTTTCAGCCACTGTTCCATTCGCGGCACCGCCCAGGCCCGTGACCACATTGCGCAAAGAACGATCGTTGACGTCTAGACAACGCTGCCAGGTGACACGATTAGGGTTGATGCCCAAGGTATTTCCCTGGTGGATGTGGTTATCAATCAACGCCGCCAAAGTGTTGGTTGCCGCTGCAATCGCATGGAAATCACCAGTGAAGTGCAGGTTGATGTCTTCCATCGGGACAATCTGCGCGTAACCGCCGCCCGCAGCCCCGCCCTTGATACCCATGACTGGGCCTTGGGAAGGTTCGCGGATAGCAACGATGGCGCGCTTGCCCACGCGGTTCAACGCATCAGTCAGACCAATGAGAATGGTGGACTTTCCTTCACCAGCAGGAGTTGGTGAAACGCCGGTAACCAGAACCAGTTTTCCGGGATTCTTTGCATCTGGCAGTTTGGTGATATCGACCTTGGCTTTGGTGGTGCCATAAGGAATTAGTGCTTCTGAAGGAACGCCTGCGGTGTCAGCAATTTCAGCAATTGGCTTGAGCTTGTGAGCTTGTGCAATCTCAACATCACTTGGAATTTTAGTCATGCCTTCCATCGTACGCAGGGACTTTAAGCGCGTCTGGCATCTCACTGTGACTTTGATCTAGGCCTTAGATCGCGAAAGTGCCCTCCCGAAAAGGAAGGGCACAGACCAAGGAAGAAGGTTCAACTTTCCCTCAGCCCTTATCGACGCTTTATTCGTCGATGTAGAGCTGACCGCGGAACTCTGGGTGCATCAGGTTCTGAACCGAGAGAACTTTGTCCAGGGTCTCCTCATCCATCAAGCCCTTATCTAGAACGAGGTCGCGAACGCCGCGGCCGGTTTCCAGGGATTCCTTCGCAATGAGGTCACCGTTGTGGTGGCCTATGAATGGGTTGAGGTAGGTAACAATACCGATGGAGTTAACCACGTAGTTGCGGCACACCTCTGGGTTAGCGGTGATGTCCACGATGCACTTCTCGCGCAGGGTGTCCACAGCGTTGCCCATGATACGGATGGACTGGAACAGTGCCTCACCGATAACTGGTTCCATGACGTTAAGCTGCAGCTGACCTGCCTCAGCAGCCATGGTTACGGTCTGGTCATTGCCGAAGACCTTGAAACAAACCTGGTTTACAACTTCAGGGATAACTGGGTTGACTTTACCTGGCATGATCGAAGAACCAGCCTGGCGTGGAGGCAGGTTGATTTCACCCAGACCAGCACGTGGACCGGAAGCCAGCAGGCGGAGATCGTTACAGATCTTCGACAGCTTCATCGCGGTGCGCTTGATTGAGGAGTGCAGCAGCACATAAGCGCCACAGTCAGAAGTTGCTTCGATGAGATCACGCGCGGTCTTGATTTCCAGGCCAGAGACCTCGCTCAGGGCAGCAACAACCTGGTGGCGGTAGCCAGCAGGGGTGTTAACGCCGGTACCGATAGCGGTTGCGCCGAGGTTGACCTCAAGCAGCATGCTCTGCGCGTTGCGCAGGATTGCCTGCTCTTCCTGAAGGTTATGCGCGAAAGCCTTGAACTCATCACCCAAGGTCATTGGGACAGCGTCCTGCAGCTGAGTACGGCCCATCTTCAAGATGTCCTGGAACTCATTGGCCTTAGCGGACAGAGAGTCTTGCAGCAGGTCGATGCGCTCGATGAGATTGTTCAGGGAGAAGTACAGGCCCAGACGGAAACCGGTTGGGTATGCGTCGTTAGTCGACTGGGACATGTTCACGTCATCGTTTGGGTTGATGACGTCGTAGCTGCCCTTTTCTTCCCCCAAGTACTCCAAAGCGAGGTTAGCAATAACCTCGTTGGTGTTCATGTTGGTAGAAGTACCAGCGCCACCCTGGAACACGTCCAGTGGGAACTGATCCATGCAACGGCCTTCATTCAGAACCTGGTCACATGCCCAGACAATGGCCTCTGCCTTCTTCTTTGGCAAGGTGTGCAATCGACGGTTGGCCATAGCCGACGCCTTCTTCACCATCACCATGCCGCGAATAAATTCCGGGATGGAGTTGACGGTGACGTAGGAGATCTGGAAGTTATCCAGTGCACGCATGGTATGAACGCCGTAGAAAGCATCCGCTGGGACCTCAAGTTTGCCCAGCAAATCCTCTTCGGTACGGGTTTTCATGTTGGTCGTCTTAACAGCCTTTTTAGTGTCGACTGCTGGACCCTTCAATCCGGAAGAATTGGTCGGTGCCTTGTGGGCTGCCTTTTCCTGAGTCTCCTTGGTATCAGCTGCCTGGGTGGTAGCTGCTTCGGAGGACTTATCCTGGGTGGACTCGTCCTTCTTGGAGGTTTTGGCCATGCTTGTTTCGCTCCTTGTTCGGATACGCGCTTGACCACGCAGCACAAAGCACGGTGATGTTCTCACCGTGCTTTCACTAGACGTAATCAAGCAAAACTGAAGTGTTCAGCCACAATCGTAACCGCGTTCACAAGGCGAACGAACGGAAAGCCTATTTATACCCCTAAATGCGGGCAATCCGGAGCTCGGAAGCCAAGATTGCTTCGGCTCCTAATTTGGACAATTCGTCCATGAGCTGGTTCGCTTGCTTCTTCGGCACCATGGCGCGGGCCGCGACCCAGTTTTCGCGTGCGAGCGGCGAAACAGTCGGTCCCGTCAGACCTGGAGTAATGCTGGTTGCCGCATCCAGGCTGTCCTTGTGGATGTTGTAATCAATCATCAGGTAGTTGTAGGCATTCAAGATGCCTTGTATGCGCTTGAGAACAACCTGTTCTTCTTCAGTGACATCCGTGTCGACGCGCTTGATAACCACAGCCTGAGAATCAATCAGCGGTTCACCGAATGGCTCCAAACCTTGCTGGCGCAGCGTGTTACCAGTGGAAACAACGTCTGCAATAACGTCCGCGACGCCAAGCTTGATGGAAATCTCCACGGCACCATCAAGGCGGATAACCTCTGCCTTCATGCCGCGCTCGGCTAGATAGTCACGCACGACATTCGGGTAAGAGGTAGCAATGCGCTTGCCGTCGAGGTCTTCAACGTTCCAGCTTTGGCCCTTTGGTGCGGCGTAGCGGAAGGTGGAGGATCCAAAGCCCAGTGGAAGGATCTCTTGAACCTTCACGCGGGAGTCTGCGGCGAGGTCGCGGCCAGTAATGCCGAGGTCGAGCAGGCCTTTAGCTACGTAAATAGCGATGTCTTTGGGGCGCAGGAAGAAAAACTCTACCCCGTTGGCCTCGTCAACAATGTTCAGAGCTTTAGTCATGCCACGAGACTTGTAGCCGGCTTCGCTGAGAATCTTCACTGCCATCTCAGACAGCGAGCCCTTGTTCGGAACAGCAATCTTAATCACGGAAAGGTCCTTCGAATTCTATGTCGCACATCCGCGGTGAACACACTTCAGCAAGTCCGCGAATGCAGTGGTCTATTTACAGGTACTTATAGATATCTTCCAGAGCGATGCCACGATGGTGCATCATCACCTGGGTCCAGTAAATAAGCTGCGACATTTCTTCGGCCAGTTCCTCATCGGACTGGTATTCCGACGCAATCCAGACTTCACCGGCTTCTTCAATGATTTTCTTGCCGATGAAATGGGCGCCCTTGTCTAATGCTTCAACCGTGCCAGAGCCCTCAGGGCGTTCGCTGGCCTTCTGTGCCAATTCATTAAACAAAGTCTCAAAGTTCTTCACGGTTACCTATTGTTCCATAGATAGTAATTTTCGCACGACATTGCCCGCGATTTACCCCGAAATGCGGGCAAACCACGCGTAGACATCGTCAGCCTTTGCGCCGTCCAGGTGTGCATTTCCATTCAATTCCTTGACGCTGATCGCACCTTCAGGAATCTCAACCCCGTCGTGTTCTGGCAGCCCGATGACGTTGCATCCTGCCTTCAGCGCCGCGCGCATGCCGGTCGTTGAATCTTCAAACACCAAGGCATCAGATGGTGCTACCCCGGCTCTGCGGGCCGCCTCAAGGTACATATCTGGTGCGGGCTTTCCTTCTGGCACTTCATCACCACAGATGGTGTCAGTGAAAAAGTGCCGGCCAACGGTATCAATTGCGGAATCTGCCACGTGGCGGACCGTGTTGGTGGTCACGAACATCGGCATTTCATCGCTTTTGAGCTGCATGAGCAGATTCTGGATGCCTGGAAATACCTCGAGGCGCTCGGCAAAAAGCTCGCGAGTCTTGTTGAAAGTCAGCGCCTGATACTTCGGAAAATCCTCTTCTGTGAGTTCAACACCGGCGGCCTCAGCGCAGATCCGCAGGGTGTTCTCAAAGGTTGAACCAACAGTGAGTTGGCGCTGTTCGGGTGTCAGGCGCTTGCCCAAAGTCTCTGAAAGGAAGTAGGTAGCTTCCTCCCACAGCGGCTCCGAGTCAGTCAAGGTGCCGTCCATATCCCAGAAAATGGCGAGAGGTTTCTTCATGAATTTAGTGCTAGTACTTTTCTTGTCGTAGGAGAATTCCTGGCGTGTCTTGCGCACACCTTTAATCCCCGCACACCCGAACAACTCGGGCAACACGAGGATAAATTTGCTGGTGCTAGTCCAGCTCTGGAAGCTCGCTCAAGGCTTCATCATCAGCGCCGGTATCAGCAGCTGCTTGAGCGATGAGCTCATTGAGTTCCTGCTTTTCTTCAGGCTCAATGATTGCATCTTGGTTTTTGCGGTTGAATGCCTCGAGCTCATCCAAGAAAGGAGCAACTGCGCTCTTGAGCTGACTGCCAGTGGGATCATCAGGGATTGCATCAAAGGCATCAAAGAGACGCTCGAGGATGGTACGAAGAGCTGGAAGCGCCTTCGGATCGAATGGCTGATCCCAAAATTCCTTCTCTTCTTCATTGAGGTAGTCACCCGTCGCGAATGACTCCAGATTGCTTAGAAACTCATCAATTTGTGGCTGATAGGTAGCGCGAATGCTCATGTGGTCATTGTCCCCTAAAACTATGAAATGCGCACGCCCAGCAGACCATCAACTGCCACAGCTACCACCGCAGCTGCCTCTGGCGTCGATGGATTCTTCGCCCAATCATCGATAGCCACTAATGCTCCAGCGGTATCCAGATCATCTGCTAGGCATTCACGAAGTGTCACTACCGCTGCTTCTGCAGCTGCCATTGCGCCATCAGCATCGATGTCAGCATTGGCATCGGCAGAGTTTTGAGCATTGGCAACAGCCTCACGCCAAGCGTTAAGACGTGCCACACCTGTGTTCAAGACCTCATCGGACCAGTCACGGTCATCGCGGTAGTGATTGGTGTACAAGCCCAAGCGGATCGCAGAAGGGTCAATCCCCTGCTCCACCAACTTGTGTACGAAGACCAGGTTGCCCAAAGACTTCGACATCTTGGTGCCTTCCAGACCAATCATGCCGGCATGGACATAGAACTGCGCCATGCGGTCAACGCCGTGACCCGCCTCAGCGTGCGCTGCCGAGTACTCATGATGAGGGAACTTCAGGTCAGAGCCGCCGCCCTGAATTAAAAATGAGGAACCCAAACGGTTGGTGGCAATCGCCGAACACTCAACGTGCCAGCCGGGGCGGCCTGCGCCAAATGGTGACTCCCAGGAAGGCTCGCCCTCGCGCGCTGCGCGCCAGAGCAATGCATCCAAAGGATCTTTCTTGCCCGCGCGGTCAGGGTCGCCACCGCGCTCCGCAAAGAACTTCTTCATCGTTTCGCGGTCATAGTTGGACTCATAGCCGAACTGTGCGGTCGCGCCAACTGATGCATAAACGTCAGGGAAGTCCGGATCATCGACCACGTAGGCCGCGCCATTGTCCAACAGTTTCTGGGTCAGCCCAATGACTTCATCGACAGACTCAATCGCCCCGATGTAGTCCTGCGGTGGCAAAACAGCCAATTGTTCCATGTCTGAACGGAACAAATCTACCTGGCTGTCGCCCAGCTCGCGCCAATCAACACCATCACGTTCTGCGCGTTCAAATAGTGGATCATCGACGTCGGTGATGTTTTGCACGTAGTGCACCTTATGACCCTGGTCCAGCAGCATTCGATAGATAACGTCAAAGGTCACATATGTTGCAGCATGGCCAAGGTGGGTGGAGTCATAGGGCGTAATGCCGCACACGTACATCGTGGCGGTATCGCCTTCAACGTGTACTGGCTTTGTTTTCTCATCTGCAGAGTCGTACAACTTTAGCGATGCAGCGGTGCCCGGTACGGATGGAACTGAAGGAATTGGCCAAGATTTCATGCCTGCCATCGTACCTAGCATTCGCTTAAAGGTTTAATAAGGCTGCAGTACTCCGATGGCCAGCAGAATCATGACCAAGATACCGACTGGGATGCGGTATGCCGCAAACCATTCGAAGGAGTGGTTCGAGACAAACTTCAGCAACCAAGCGATCGCTGCATAACCAACAACAAAGGCAATGGATGTACCCACTAGAAGCTGCATACCTGATGCTGCCTGACCTGCTGCCGGATCAAAGGCATCAGGAAGCGAGAAAAGGCCCGAAGCAAGAACCGCTGGGATAGCTAGCAAGAAGGAGAAACGGGTTGCTACCTCACGGTCGAGTCCCAGGAACAAACCACCTGAAATGGTGCCGCCGGAGCGGGAAACGCCTGGAATAAGCGCCAGACACTGGCACAGGCCCATGACAATAGCGTCTTTCATGGTCAGATCATCGAATCCCCGGTTCTTCTTACCAACGCGCTCTGCGACGATAAAGACCAACGAGAACAGGATCAGCATGGACGCAGTAATCCACAGGTTGCGCAGGGCATCACGGATCAAGTCCTTGCCCAGCAAGCCAAGAATGCCGATTGGGATGGAACCGACGATGACAAACCAGCCCATCTTCCAATCTTGCCCACGGGATTCCTTGTCCACCCAGCCCTTGAACCAGCCGGTGAGGATTTGCCAGATCATCTTGGCAAAGAAAACCACTACGGCCAGCTCAGTGCCCAGCTGGATAACGGCGGTGAAGGAAGCGCCAGCATCCTGCCCCCAGAACAGCTCGGAGACGATCCTCAAGTGGCCAGAGGAGCTGACGGGAAGGAATTCTGTAAGGCCCTGGACGATGGACAAGACGATGACCTGAATCCAGGACATGTCCGTCATCTCGGTTGTAGATTGCGCAAGAGTGAGATTTTCCACGCGGGTAAGCCTACCCCGAACACGGTTCTTAGCTGGTAATTCCAGGTGATAGAATGAACCATCGTGTATTCATCCTCTGGTGCAAAAAAGTTTCTAGTCGGCGCAGTGGCGGCATCGTCGCTGGTCATCACAGCTTGTGGTTATAACCCCAATGAAGGCAGTGACACGGAGGTGCAAGGCAACGCGTCCCCGGCGGCCTCACCGGAGGCAAGCAATCCTGCTGGTAGCGTCGAAGAACACGCCGAAATTAGTGATATCAATCATGTCGGCGACACACTCGCAGTCCGTTCAGGCGACACCATCACTTTTGGTTCTGCTGATTCCCTGGGCGATCCACTTCATATCTCCCCGGAATGCGGCGATCTGACCTCTTCTGCAGGTAATTTCTTCATCGGCTGCGGTGACAAGGTCTACAAGATTAACCCTGAAAATCCCGGCGAACCACGGATTATTCCAGTGGACGTCGAGTTCCCAGTTACTGCCGCAACAGAGCTTTCCACCGGCGAGCTATTCTTGGCTTCCGACGAGGCAGCTGAGATCGTCATCTATAAAAACGGCGAAGTTATTGATGATTTCAAGGTCGAGGATCCAACTGATCAGTTGTTGGCAATCCCCAACCGTGACGGCGTGGATAACGTAGTACGCACTTATGGCGCAGATACCACCATTCAGAGCTTGGACTGGGAGAACTCCCGCGAAGGCGGACGTCTTCGCGCAGGACTCGGTTTGGGTCAGGCAACGGTCGGTGAAGACGGCACCATCTTGGTCTCGGACACTGTTGGTGGCCGTTTGATGGTTTATACCTCTGAAGACGTCATCCGCCAGCACCAGTTCGGCCCAGTCGATGGCAGCCCTTGGGGTGTCAGCTGGGATGAAGAACGTCAGATTGCGTGGATTACCACTACTGACAACAACCTTGTCCACGGATTTGATATCTCCACCGGTGTTCCTGAGCTAGTCACCACCTTGGATACGGTTGCTGATGCGCAGCATATTGAAGCGCTGAACAACGGTGATTTGGTTATCGGTTCCGCATCAGGTGACGGTTTGCAAACAATTCCGGCTACGGAAGTCAATGACGCCGTGGACAATCCTGAACAGTCCTAGAATCCAAAGCCACAAAGAAAATCTTGAAATAATTTCAAAGGCTCCGACGCTTGCTCGGAGCCTTTATGCCACCCCGGAAGGTACAAGCACTGATGAATTTTGTCAACAAGCTCGGATCAAATGCAGGCCGTTTGGCTACAGCGGCACGCCAGGGGGCATATGATGTCGCGCTGAAGACGATGTTCAAGATTGATCCTGAGCACATTCACATCATGGCGAACCAGCTCATGGGTGGAATCAATCGCTTCTCACCTGCCTACAAGGTTTTGGGTGCAGTCCTGCCGGTCAATGACCCAGTGCTGGAACAAGAAGTCTTTGGCGTACACTTTCCTCGACCACTCGGATTGGCTGCGGGTTTTGATAAGAACGCAGCGGCAGCTGACTCTTGGTCAGCAGTTGGCTTTGGCTACGCGGAGCTAGGCACTGTTACCGCGAAGGGACAGCCGGGCAACCCACAGCCTCGCCTGTTCCGTCTTCCCGAAGATAAGGCAATCCTGAACCGCATGGGGTTCAACAACGCTGGCGCATCTGAGGCAGCCCGCAATCTGCATAAGCGCAAGACTGACAGCATCATCGGCATCAATATCGGCAAGACCAAACTGACTCCGGCAGAGGAGGCTGTTGATGACTACCGGCGTTCCGCCTCTCTTCTGGGCGATCTGGCAAACTTCCTGGTAGTCAATGTTTCCTCCCCTAATACCCCGGGATTGCGTGACTTGCAGGCTGTTGAGTCATTGCGCCCAATTCTCAGCGCGGTCCAGGAATCTACTTCCGTTCCTGTCCTCGTCAAGATCGCTCCGGATCTTTCCGATGAAGACGTGGATGCGGTAGCTGACCTCGCTGTTGAGTTGGGTCTGGCCGGCATCGTCGCAACCAACACCACAATCTCGCGTGAGGGCCTTAACTCCGACGACCAATTCGTACGCGAGATGGGCGCTGGCGGTATTTCTGGTGCCCCAGTTGCGGCGCGCTCGCTTGAGGTTCTTAAGCGCCTCTACGCACGTGTTGGTGACAAGCTAGTCATCATTTCCGTGGGTGGTATTTCTACTCCTGAACAAGCCTGGGAAAGGATCACCAGTGGCGCTTCCCTGCTTCAGGGATACACCGGCCTGATTTACGGCGGACCAGACTGGATTCGGGATATTCACAAGGGAATTGCTGCCCAGATTCGCGCGCACGGACTCAGCAACATCACTGAGGCAATCGGCTCCAACTTGCACTGGAAGCGCGTCTAAAGGCTTAAACGTACAACGGCGCTTCACCACATTCACATGGTGAAGCGCCCTTGATTTATCTAAGCCTTCGGTTCTAATGGACCTCGGTGTGTTAGGCCTTCGGCATGACAGAACGGCGCAGAATCAGTGCGCAGATAAGCGCAGCGCCGCCGTATAGGACCAAGAATGCCTGGTGCTGCACGAGGTAGATTTCTTGTGGGACAAAGCGGCTGCCGATGATAAGAAGCACGGCGACCGCAAGAGCAACCACCTGAGTCATGCTTGCTTTCTGGTCTCTTCTTACCGTGGCGAAGCCACCAACCAACAATGCCGCGATAACGATGGCTACGCGGATTGGGGTCCAAGCAAAAGGTGCGGCCCAACCGTCAGTAAACACAGCAACTAGTGCCAAAAGGAATAGCACTGCGGCCAGCGCCATGAATGCGCCGCCGACGCGAACTTGAATTGGAATGCTCACGCCGGGGTTGTCGCCAGAACGCTGAGTGGACTTAGGGGAATTCTTTGCCATAGATAGTTAGATTAACTGGTCGAACTACTTTTGTTCGTACCAACCCCACAAAATGGAGCGACCCAGCGTGTGGAAGTAGAGATTGAAGCCCAACACCGTCGGTGAAGCGTCAGGATCAATGTCGAGGGTCTCTACATCCAGCGCGTGCACCGCAAAGAGGTAGCGGTGTGGCGCGTGGCTTGCTGGTGGCTGCGGACCGTAGTATTCGCGCTGGCCGCCGTCATGCTTCAAAGAAACTACACCTTCGATACCAAGGTCGGCCGAAGAACCGGCATCCTGTGGCAGCTCCGTGACATCAGCGGGGATGTTGAATGCTGCCCAATGCCAAAAGCCCGCACCGGTTGGTGCATCTGGATCCAGCAGGGTTACGGCCAGAGACTTTGTGCCCTCCGGAAGATGCGACCACTCCAGCTGCGGAGAGATGTTGGATGGTGCACGGAACTTCTCCTCCAGCTCATCGCCGTCGACAAAGTCTGTGGATGCGAGGGCAAAAGTTGGTGGGTTGCCCAATGCTTCGTACGGGTCTGGTCCTGGGAATCGTGGTTCGTTGTAGGTAGTCATAAATCCATTTGTACCCGACATCACAGAACTTTTCCGCGAGCTTTAGCGTCTCATCATCCTTCTGCGGCAGTTGTTGCGTAACCTTCCCGCATCTTTTCTTCCTAGGCAATTCAAAAATTAAACTAACACCGATGTGTTTTCGAAAGTCAGATTCAAGATAAATCGGGACATAAATATAGGTTGACGTGGCGATTTGTTACCTGCAGTGGCTTAACGCTACAGTTAGTCCGTGCCTAACGGAGCATTATGCCTCGTTGAAACACCCAGCCCGGGTGGCGGAATGGCAGACGCGCTAGCTTGAGGTGCTAGTGTCCTATTAACGGACGTGGGGGTTCAAGTCCCCCTCCGGGCACAGAATTTTTAGAGGTTCTGGATTGCTAAAACGCAATTCAGAACCTCTTTTTCACGCCTGTGTGGTCCAACTGCTGGCGGCGCCGCCAAAGGCATCGTACCGGACGGCGATATGACCGAAGGTCTGGATTAGAAGGCGGCATAGGTGCGAGTAGTATTACTGCCCGTGTCATCAATTGCTTCCTGGTTAAAAAGTTTCGCAGAGTTCATTTCAGGACTGTGCAAGGATGCTATCGCCTCAATTCGCCAGTGGAGCCCAGCGCGCAAGATGGCCGTCGCCGTCGCCGTCATTGTACTAGTTGCGCTAATTCTCTTTGCCGATCTCCCAGATATCGGTGAGCTTCGTACGTGGGCAGATGGGGCCGGATCATGGTTTATCGTGCTGTTCTGGATCGGCTACGTCGTTCTCACTCTGTTCCCGCTCCCCCGAACTTTATGGACGGTCTCGGCCGGCCTGCTCTTTGGTCCAGCAACGGGACTGTTGATCGCACTGACTGCATTGACAGCATCCGCAATTATCGCGCTGCTCGTCGTTCGCGGGCTGTTGGGAGATTGGATGCGGCCAAGGCTTAAGCACCCTGCTGTCGCCGGAATTGACGCGCGTTTAGAGCGTCGTGGATGGTTGGCTATTGCATCACTCAGGCTAGTAGCCGGTGTCCCCTTCTCTTTGCTGAATTACGCTGCCGCGCTGACATCAATTCCGGTTGGGCAATTCGCTATCGCAACAGCCGTTGGATCGATACCAACTACGGCCATCGGCGTCTTCTTTGGTGACTTGTTGGCTGGGCAAACCCATCCGGGAATCGTGGTCGCAATGGTTGTGTGCGCACTGCTGGGAATCGGCGGATTAATACTCGACGCGCGCATGCCAGTTGCAGAAGCAAGTCAAGGCAAGACAGTAGACTAAATTGCATGTTAGCTGTCCACGCACGTTACCGAGGCCGCGCTACGAGGCGCGCAGAATTAGTTGAACGCTCCGCCGCCGCACTGTCCACGCTAGAAGGAGTCGGTGAATTTGATTTTCTCGGCGTTGAGGATATTTGCGCCGACGTAGACACCGCCACAGCAGTGTGCGAGGTTGTCATGGCCTTACTTGCCGATGGCTCCTGGGCCATCTCCATTGGCGTCTCAAGCAGTGATGCTAAGAAGACTGCGACGGAGGGACTGAAACCAGCCGCACGTCCCGGTCAGGTCTATGCCACCGTAGAGCCCACTGTGGCTGCCGGCACGGGTTCGAAAGCTGCGAAGGAGAAAGCCAAGAAGAATTCCGCGAATATTGTTTCGGCCTTCGCACTGCTGAGCTTCGTTCTTGGCAAGCGCACAGCCGAAGGCCGTGAAGCGACTTCACTGGTTCGTTCAGGGCTGAATCAGAATGAGGCTGCCGAGGAATTGGGTATCTCTAAACAAGCGATGTCCCAGCGCCTCCAGGCCGCTGGCTGGGCGGCAGAGGGCGCCGGATGGCAGCTGGCAGTCAACCTCATTGCAGCGGCTGACTTGGACGCCTAAAGCCCCTACATCAGGTCGTGCTTGGAAAGCTCTGGTGTGGTCACGAAATCAACGAGACGCTCGACTGCACCAATGAGAGTTGAATCCAGATCGCGGAAGCTGTTGACCGAGTTATAGACACGGCGCCAGCCTTCCTTGGGGTCAGGCCAGCCCAGGCGTTCGCACACTCCCGTTTTCCAGTCCTCGCCGTAGGGAACCTTGGGCCAAGCTTTGATTCCAACAGCCTGGGGCTTAACAGCAGCCCAGATATCAATAAAGGGGTGACCAGTGACCAGGACATGCTCGCCTACGGTCTCGGTCATGCGGGTTTCTTTCGAGCCTTTCACCAAGTGATCGGCTAAGACACCAACACGGCGGTCTTTTTGCGGCTGGAATTCTGCGAGGCGTTCTTCAAGATTGTCCAGTCCCTCGAGGTATTCAACAACAACGCCTTCGACTCTAAGGTCATGACCCCAGACCTTTTCCACGATCGCGGCATCGTGAATACCTTCTACCCAGATGCGCGATGGTGCAGCAACTTTAGCTTCGAGATTTTCCACTCTGCGTGAACCGGAGTTGGACTTAGTCTCCGTTTGCCGCGGCGCCACATAACGCTTCAGTGAGACTCGCTCGCCCTCGAGCAAGAATCCACCCTTAATGAGGTTAAATACGCGCTGTGCACCACGGCGGTCCTCCAAGCGGATCACGTCGCCATAAACGGTCTTATCAACGCCCATGACTGCACCAACGAAGTCATCACCGAAGACTTCGACCACCATGCCAGGTTTTGCTGGCACCACCGGATATTCCACTGGCTTGCTTCGGGCATGCCCACCGAGAATATCGCCTGCATAAGGATCGCGGGAAGAAAAACTCATGCCGAGCATTTTATCGCTCTAACACTCGTCTACTAGACTGGCTCGCCATGGATATGCGCGAACAGGTGTGGTCACCACTGCAAAACACTGCCGTATGGATCGGGGCGTGGCTTTATGGACACGAGCCAGCTGATGAAGCCCTATCTGCTATGACCGCACTTGGCGGCACTCAACGTCTAGTTTCTACGCCTGACTCTTCCGCTACTACTCGCCCATTCATTGATGCCCTATCAATGATTCGAGAAGCAACGGCTGAGGATGATTCATCTGAAGGTCCCCTCCTTCGTCTTATCCTCTCAGGCCCTGGTGACCCGCCTGCCCTTCCTGCGGGAAGCACCGCTAGCTTCGCAGCGAGCTCCAATAGTCAAGGAGCGATCATTGTCCGGGCTAACGCCACCGGCGCGAGCCTCGGCGACATGGGCGGGCATAGTCATTTGATTTTGGTTCCGGAAAGTACTGAGCGTGGCACAGATTGGTCGATCTTTGAAGAGACACAGTCATTGCCCGCGCCCGCCTGGCTGAGCCCTGGTGATGCCGACGCACTACTGTCACAAGCAACCGACGAGTCAGCATCACTTATCGAATCGATGGGATATAAAACGGACAAGATCCCCAACCCGCGTCTAACGGTGGGGACCTTGGCTGACTTCTATGACACTCCGGGACTGCCCTCGAGTGTGCCGAGCCGTTCCGCAAAGTTATTTGCCCGAGCAGATCGAGTCGCTGCAATCATCGAGACTGTCACTGACCGCATTGGCGATCACAGTCTCGATCCTCAACTTTTCCGCCTCTGGCGCCATGTGCGCGCAGCACGTATTGCCGGTGTGGACTACGCGCTGATGGACTTTGCTCGGTAGTTAAATCTTAAGCTGGGGCTTTGGTCTTTCTGATTGACCAAATATCACAGCAGCCTCCGGTGCAAGGAGCACCGTTCTTGGTTGATCCCTGAACAGTTACTTCACCGAGGATTTCCGGCGTGCGCCCCTGCGTGTGTTCCTCGATGAGGTCCACGATCATTGAAGCAAAGGACTCTGTTGGACCAACGGTGTAGGCACGCGAGACCTGCACACCAAGTTTGTCGGCGGCCTCTACAAGTTCAGTATCCAGATCCCAGATCACTTCCATGTGATCGGAGATGAATCCGATTGGGCACACGACCACTGCCTGTATACCGTCTTTCGCATGGATCTCCTCAGTATGGTCAACAATGTCTGGTTCAAGCCAAGGCGTTGCTGGATTTCCGGAGCGAGACTGCCAAACCACGTCGTACTCGCTAATGCCTGCAGCTTCAGCAACTAGACGCGAAGCCTCAGCAACCTGGCGGGAGTAGAGATTTGGATTATCTTCGCCGCCACCAACTTCATCGTGGGCGGTCGGAACTGAGTGCGCAGTGAATAGGATGCGCAGATTGTCCTTCTTATCCTCATCAACTGCGGCGATAGCTTCTTTCAGAGCCTTTGCGTTTTCGTTGATAAATGCAGGATTTGAGAAGAAGTGGCGCAGCTTCAACATCTCAATGTTTGCGAGGCCTCTTTCTTCCAGGTGCTCTTCAACATGCACGATATCTTCGTTGTATTGCCTGCACGCTGAGTATCCGCCCCACGCAGAAGTGGAGAATACTAGTGCGGAACGAACGCCGTCTTCTACCATCTGCTCAGCAGTGTCCTTGGCAAACGGGTGCCAGTTTCGGTTGCCGAAGTACACCGGCATGTCGTTGCCGCGGGACTTCAGCTCTTTCTCGATGTGGTCAATGATCTCACGGTTGAGCTCATTGAGCGGGCTCTTGCCGTTGAAATGGAAGTAGTGCTGGCCTACTTCCACGAGACGCTCACGCGGGATGCCTCGCCCGCGGGTTACGTTTTCTAGAAATGGAACGACCTCCTCATTCTTTTCCGGGCCACCGAAAGAAAGAACGAGAAGGGCATCATAATCACGGGGGGTTGGGGCTGAATCGCTCATGAGTGAAAATTATACCAACTAAAGTTGGATATCTAGAACCAACGTGAGGTTAGGTAGAGCACACACTTTTATGTGTGCTCAGACCCCGCTAAATTAAATCAATCGAACTGCGTAATCGGACATTCCGGACCATCGGACAGGTACTGACGCAACGGTCTGACCGGACTGTGGTGCTTCAATCATCATTCCGTTGCCCTGGTAGATAGCCACGTGGTGGTTACCGCTTGGACCGTAGAAGATAAGGTCGCCGCGCTCCATCTCCTGTGGGTTGATGCGCTTGCCCTGGTTGTACTGGTAGCCGGTAAAGTGAGGCAGGGAAATACCTGCACCAGCAAAGGCATAGAGGGTAAGGCCCGAGCAGTCGAAGCCGACCTTATTGTAGTCACCGTGGGAATCGGCAACACCTCCATCGCGGATGCCCTTGGTTGGGCCATTAGCGTCGCCGCCGCCCCAAGCATATGGAACACCGATTTGAGACTCGGCACGTGCGATTACCGCATCAATCTTGGCGGCACGGGAAGCATTGCCCAGCTCTGCCGAAGCTTCATCTTCAATGTCGCCTGGAGTTGGCAAGTCTTCAAGAATGCCGTCCAAGTCTCCTGCAACGTCATCTTCTGCAGCCGGACCTTGCTGTGGGAACAGCGTACTGCTGCCAGCGATGAGAGCCTCCGATGAGCCCTCGTTTTCAGAAGCGACATCGCCTTCAGCACCAGCCTGTGCACCATTCTCTGCATCCACAGAGTGGGAAGGCTGAGACGCTGCAACGATTGCAGCTGCGGCGGTTACTGCTAGTCCAGCGAGCTGGGCTGCCTGTTCCCCATCAACGCTGCTGCCCTGCGCGTCGCCATTTGCGCCTTGGGCATCCTGAGATGGAATAGAACTTGCCTGCTCTTCAGTCGTCACGGCAGATTCAGTTTCTTCAGTTTCTTCAGTGTTGGTCGCTGAAGGCTCAGTTACCGTCGCAGCGGTCGGACCGGCGCCTACTGGTGCAGATGCTGCGTAGCCGTTCGTAGAAGAAGATGACTCAGACTCTGACGCAGTTTCAGATTCGGAAAAAGTCGCTGTTTCGTCCTCGTCAGCAGATGGTTCGTTGGCTTCTGCCATGGTGGTGTCTTGCTCTGCTGTCTCAGACGCGGTGTCCTCGGCTACTTCCGAAGTAGCCGGAGCTGGAGCCGCGGAGGTGTCTTCGGTGACGTCGTTGTCTTCAGACTCGTCTGAAGTAGGTTCCTCGCCGCGTGCCGATGAAAGCGCTTGCTGCGCTTCCTCTTGCAGAGCTACAAGCTGCTCACGCTCAGAAGCGATCTCACCGATCCGAGACTCGTTTTCTTCGAGCACACCGCGCGCATCATTTTCTGCCGAGACCGCGTTGGATTCGCGTTCGGTCGCTAGCTGTTCAGCCTTGCGGAGCTGAGATTCCTTGTTGGACTTTTCGGTGCGAACTCGTTCCAATTCGGTGACGGTGTTTTGCTGCTTTTCAGCCTGCGAGCGCAAGTAGCTCTGGCGAGTCAGCATGTCCTCGCGTGCATCACCACCAGCTGCGTTGGTGACTGATTCGGAGGTGTTGGCGCGGCGGTAGGCAGAACGAGAAATCTCATCCAGCTTTCCTTGGGCATCTTCCACCTCTAATTGAGCATCATCTAGCTCACCGCGTGCAGCTACTGTGCCACGACGGGCTTGCTCGGACAGGTTTCGAGCGTCTTGCAGATCAACCAATGCTTGGTTGGCGCGCTCTCGGAATTCTCCAATCTCGCTTTCAAGGCGAGAGATTTCTTCCTGGGCATCGGCGATGGCGCCGGCCAAGGAAGCAACAGAAACGTTGCCGTCCAGAACATCCTGGAGCTTGGAAACGATGGAAGTATTTTCTTGTGCGACCGCTGGGGTCGTCGTTGAAATCAAAGAAACGCTAAGTGTGCACGCGACAGCTGCAAGTGCTGACCGCATACGATGTGTGCGTCTAGACGAAGTGGTGGCCACGGATTAACTCCTCACGCCACCACCTGCTGGCAATGCTTCGTCGCCTTGGTCCACTGGGCAAAGTGGACCAAGGTAAGGCGCCGCTAGAGTGATTTAGGCAAAGTAATGCCCGGGAGCCCTCATTCAGACTGCTCCGGGTACAGGCTTGGCGTTAAACATGCCCATCGCACCCTGAATAAAGACCCACACTCCTGACAACAGGCGGTGGGTGCTCAGTAAAAAGCGAATAGAAAATACCGTCTCCGCGAGCTATCACTTACTGAATCTTCGTCACCAACGAAACCATACTGTCGTCACAATGATGTGCCAGCGCTTGGCGTGCTTCCCCACATGCCCGTGCTGCGTATTCATAACTGTGTCAACAATCAAGTCTCGAACCGTGACCAAAAATCATTAGATCCAACTCGTGAGTCGATGTTTGAACCATACGACACACACCCACCCCTTCGCACCTACTTTCACAAGAAACACATACGTCAAGTAACGCAACATGACTTAACAGAGGTTCATTACCAGCAATTCCGTAATCAAAACGAGACACATGTAATGTTTGTCACAAAATGAATATTGCATGCGTTTTCCACCCCGGAAAGCTTAAATAGGTGTGCTATTTGAGAAATTTAAAGAGATTGGCTGGAAATGCACAGCTCAACGCCGGCCGTCACGAAAGAAGTTTCGCGACGGCAATTCCGGACAGGCTGAAATCGGCCGAATAATAAAGGGCGTAGACTTTACTTATGGGTCACGGACTTGAATGTGACAGCAGCACTCGCGGCGGCAAGTAATAGAACTGCTACGACAATGATCGGCCATGGCACGCCAAGGGGGTCAACCCCCGAATAGAACTGGTCAAGGAGTGTGACTTGATCAATTCCTTGTGGCAGTGCCGTTTGGGCAGATTCGATTGCTGCGCGTGAATAGGTGTCACTGACAGCCGAGACATTACGAGTGGTTTGCACGATAACCGTATCCAGTCCCGTTGCGTCCTGAAGTTCTTGCGCGATATCACGGGCATCGGCAAGCCGCTGCGGATGGACATCAACGACGGCGATGCCGTGTGAGTCTTGGAGTGCTGCTTCAATCGGAGCCTGGACTTCTTGATTATTGGCCAGTTCGGGATTCGAGAAAGCAACACCGTCTTCTGAAAGCTGAGCAGACAGGGCAGGAATATCTGTTCCTTCAGGAATCATTTTCATCTACCCCTTATGTTGTGTAATCCATATGTGGATCTCATTACTTACTCCCCTGGTTATATCCAAGACTGATAGTTGGAGCTGGGGCGACGCGCCGAAGATTGGCAAAACGTGCAAACAGTACGGGCGTTCTGTTACGATAAACGGCGTTCGACTAGATACCTCACTATGATGGAAGGGTGAACCCTCGGTTCGCCTCATTGAAGTTTGACTTACAACCCCATGACTCAAGCGGTTTGAAGGCAGCGAGTGGTGAGGAAAACCGAATATTTAGTTCAATACAACAAGGATTGGAGCTCCCTGTGACTGAAAGCTTGAACTCCTTTAACGCCGAGAAGACTCTTGACGTAAAGGGCAAGGAATACACTTACTACGATCTTACCGCCGTTGAGGGCCTCGAGAAGCTTCCATACTCTCTCAAGGTTCTGGCTGAGAACTTGCTTCGTACCGAAGACGGTAAGAACGTAACCAAAGACCACATCAACGCACTTGCTAACTGGGATCCACAGGCTGAGCCTGACACCGAGATCCAGTTCACCCCAGCTCGTGTTCTTATGCAGGACTTTACTGGCGTTCCTTGTGTTGTCGACTTGGCAACCATGCGTGAGGCAGTTTCCGCTCTGGGTGGTACCCCAGACCAGGTCAACCCTCTGAACCCAGCTGAGATGGTTATTGACCACTCCGTTATTACTGAGGCATTCGGCTCCGCTGATGCACTACAGAAGAACGTTGAGATTGAGTACCAGCGCAACGAAGAGCGCTACCAGTTCCTTCGTTGGGGTGCTGAGAACTTCTCCAACTTCAAGGTAGTTCCTCCAGGAACCGGTATTGTCCACCAGGTAAACATTGAGTACCTGTCCCGCGTTGTATTCGACAACGACGGCGTTGCATACCCAGATACTTGTATTGGTACTGACTCCCACACCACCATGGAAAACGGCCTGGGCATCCTGGGCTGGGGCGTTGGCGGCATCGAGGCTGAGGCAGCAATGCTCGGCCAGCCTGTCTCCATGCTCATCCCTAAGGTTGTTGGCTTCAAGCTGACCGGCGACATTCCTGCCGGCGTTACCGCAACCGACGTGGTTCTGACCATCACCCAGATGCTGCGTGAGCACGGCGTAGTCCAGAAGTTCGTAGAGTTCTACGGCAATGGCGTTAAGTCCATTCCTCTGGCTAACCGTGCGACCATCGGCAACATGTCCCCTGAATTCGGTTCTACCGCGGCTATCTTCCCAATTGATGAAGAGACCATTAAGTACCTTGAGCTGACCGGTCGCCCACAGGAGCAGATCGATCGCGTTGAGGCTTACGCCAAGGCACAGACCATGTGGCTTGAGCAGGACGCTGAAGAAGCGGCTTACTCTGAGTACCTCGAGCTCGACCTGGGCACCGTTGTTCCTTCCTTGGCTGGCCCTAAGCGTCCTCAGGACCGCATCCTGCAGTCCGAGGCTAAGGAACAGTTCCGTAAGGACTTGCACAACTACACCACCGACGAAGTTCTCCTCGATGAGACCTCTGCTGCTGCAAAGCGTATGACCAGCGAAGGTGGCGCTGTCGAAGACGGCGAAGACGTTACCGGTGGCCTGAACTACTCCCGCGCCGGCAAGGGCGAGTCCGCTGCAATTGACGCAGTCGGCCGTCAGTCCAACCCTGTCATTGTTGAGTCCCCTAACGGTGGCGAGTACACCCTGGACCACGGCATGGTTGCAATTGCTTCCATCACCTCTTGCACCAACACCTCTAACCCATCGGTCATGATCGGTGCTGGTCTGATCGCCCGCAAGGCAGCAGAGCTTGGTCTTGAGTCCAAGCCATGGGTTAAGACCATTTGTGCTCCTGGTTCCCAGGTTGTTGACGGCTACTTCCGTCGTGCAGACCTGTGGAAGGACCTTGAGGCAATGGGCTTCTACCTTTCCGGCTTCGGTTGTACCTCTTGTATCGGTAACTCTGGCCCACTGCCAGATGAGATCTCCGACGCCATCAACGAGCACGACTTGGCTGCAACCGCAGTTCTGTCCGGCAACCGTAACTTCGAGGGCCGCATCTCTCCTGACGTGAAGATGAACTACCTGGCTTCTCCAATCATGGTCATTGCATACGCAATTGCCGGCACCATGGACTTCGACTTCGACACCCAGGCTCTCGGTCAGGACAAGGACGGCAACGATGTCTTCCTGAAGGACATCTGGCCATCCACCGAAGAGATCGAAGCTACCATTCAGGAAGCTATCTCCCGTGAGATGTACGCGGCTGACTACGCTGACGTCTTCAAGGGCGACGAAGCATGGCGCAACCTGGATGTTCCAGAAGGACAGACCTTCAAGTGGGATGAAGATTCCACCTACATCCGCAAGGCTCCTTACTTCGACAACATGGAAGCTGAGCCAGCTCCAGTCTCTGACGTCAAGGGCGCTCGCGTTCTGGTGAAGCTGGGCGACTCGGTCACCACTGACCACATCTCTCCTGCTTCGGCTATTAAGCCTGGTACCCCAGCTGCGAAGTACCTGGATGAGCACGGCGTATCCCGCGTTGACTACAACTCCTTGGGTTCTCGTCGTGGTAACCACGAGGTCATGGTTCGCGGTACCTTCGCGAACATTCGTCTGGCTAACCAGTTGGTTGACGTCACCGGTGGCTACACCCTCGACTTCACCCAGGATGATGCTCCACAGTCCTTCATCTACGACGCCTCTGTGAACTACCAGGAAGCTGGCGTTCCGCTGGTTGTCCTCGGTGGTAAGGAATACGGTTCCGGTTCTTCCCGTGACTGGGCTGCTAAGGGCACCAACCTGCTGGGCATCAAGGCAGTTATCGTTGAGTCCTTCGAGCGTATTCACCGCTCCAACCTCATCGGTATGGGCGTTGTCCCACTGCAGTTCCCACAGGGCGAGTCCCACGAGTCCCTCGGTCTTGACGGCCACGAGACCTTTGACATCGTTGGTCTTGAGGAGCTGAACAACGGCAACACCCCTAAGACCGTTAAGGTCACCGCAACCAAGGAGTCCGGCGAAAAGGTTGAGTTCGACGCAACCGTTCGTATCGACACCCCAGGTGAGGCTGACTACTTCCGCCACGGCGGTATTCTGCAGTACGTTCTGCGTCAGATGGTCAAGGCTTAAGCTTCGCACTGACTGTCACAGTCACTCGTAGCTAGTAAGCAATTACTAGCCACGGCTTAAGGCTACAGCGGGGCCACGATCACAGGTCGTGGCCCCGCTTTCCATTTCACTTTCATTTCCCATTTCTCAACAAAGGAGCAGGCGAAGCACATGCCTATCATTAGCGATGAAGAGCTTAACCGCCGTCGCCATGACATCTTGGTCGGTGCGCGCAAGTGCTTTGCTGAGCATGGATATGAGGGCGCTACAGTGCGCTTGCTTGAAGAGTCAACGGGTAAGTCACGCGGTGCGATCTTCCACCATTTCGGTGACAAGGAGTCGCTCTTCCTAGCATTGGCCAAGGAAGACACCCTGCGTCAGGCGGAGGTGGTTGCCAACAACGGTCTGGTTGAGGTGATGCGAGAGATGCTGCGGCATCCGGAGCGCCATGACTGGCTGGCAACGCGCCTTGAGGTTGTCTCACTCGTGAGAACAGATCCGTCATTCCGCGCGCGTTGGAAAGACCAGCAGTCCATCCTGGATGACGCTGTGCGTGACCGTTTACGCTCCAAGGCAGAACAGGGCCGTGTCCGCGACGACATCACGGTCAGCACGCTCATGGTCTACCTGCAGACGTTCATGGACGGTTTTATCTCCCGCTTGGTTCAAGGCGATACCCATGACCTAGAGGCCGTGCTCAATATCGTGGAGCATTCCATCCGTACCGCGTCTTAGCCCTCCAGTCGCCCTAGCTCTCTCCTTCGCAGGCCGTAGATAACACTAGTGCCCGGCACCTCCTTTTCAATGTGGAGGTGCCCGGCACTTTTGGTCTAGCTGGAGGTCGATTCCTCGCGCTGTTTAGCTTTCCCAGATGCTCGAGACTGGCTTGTCACCGGTGTAGAACTCGAGTGGTGCGTGAGGTGGCACGTTGTCCTCGTTGATGATCTCGGCAATCACGTCAGCGACTAGTTCGCGTGGGGTTTCAACGTCGCTGTCGCGGGTGCTGCCCGGGTCGGAGACGGTGATGCCGGTCGTGGAATCATCAGTAAGCGCACCTGGGCCCAGGATGATGGAGTCCAGTGAAGAAGAATTGATGCGGTTGTCCGCGTTCTTCTTGGACTCAACGTACGCGTACCAAGAGCCGCCATCGTTTTCGACCTCATTGGTGGTTGCGCCCATGTAAGAAATCATGATGAAGCGCGGTGCCTTATCGCCCAAGGACTCCAGGCCTTCGACCGCGGCGATCGCGCCGTCTTGGTCCACAGCGAAAGTAAGCTCAGCGCCACCACGGCCACCGTTGCCGGCGCCCCAGACAACGACATCGAAGCCATCGGCGAGCTCTGCCCAATCCTGCGGGCTCAACTTCGTAATATCTGCGATAACGGGAGTCGCACCAAGGCCTTCTAGCTCTGCCTTATAATCAGGATTGCGGACCAAAGAGTGCACCTCATGGCCCTTCTCAACAAGTTTAGGGGTGGTTAGCAGACCAATCTTTCCGTGGCCGCCAATGTATAAAACCTTCTTAGAATCAGTCATGGTACCCACCCTAACCGCGATTGCGATCTTTTCCCACCGCCTCAAAAATGCTGGCAGAGATCACCACGCCAATGCGCGACAAGGGACTAGCTGCACGTAAGTTTCCCCACCTTCTAAGACAACTTGCCGTGCCTGTTAACGTCTGCGGATCATCCCTAGATAGGATGTTATCCATGATTGCCATCATGACTGTTACTGGTGCGGATAGCACCGGAATTATTGCCCAAGTAACCACTGCCCTCGCTGAACTGAATATAAACATCGTGGACGTCTCCCAGACCTTGATGTCTGGATACTTCACCATGATCCTGCGCGTCGAAATCCTGGACTCAGACAAGTCCATCCAGGAGATTCAGGAATACATGAAGCCTGTGGCGGAAAAGACAAAGCAGGTCATCCGTATCCAGTCGGAAGACCTGTTCACCGCCATGAACGAAATCTAAAGGGAGCCGTATAAACAATGGCATTTGAAACACACGGCATCCTCGACACCATCGAGATGATTGAGAAATACCGTCTCGATATCCGCACCGTCACCATGGGAATTTCCCTACTGGGTTGCACGCGCACCACCATGGAAGAGACCTGCCAGGCTATCTATGATCGCGTCACCACCCAGGCTGAACACCTGGTTGAGGTGTGCGAAAGTATCGAGGCTGAGCTGGGCATTCCAATTGTGAACAAGCGCATCTCCGTCACCCCAGTGTCTTTGGTTGTTGCTGGCGTTGAGGGCAATCCAGTCGATGCCGCGAAGGCTTTGGATAAGGCTGCTAAGAAGGTTGGCGTAAACTTCGTCGGTGGTTATTCCGCGCTGGTAGAAAAGGGCGCGACCACCGCTGAGAAGAAGCTGATTAACTCCATCCCTGAAGCTTTGGCCACCACCGACGTGGTGTGCTCTTCGGTCAACATTGCTTCCTCGCGCGCGGGTATCAACATGAATGCTGCCGCCAAGATGGGTGAAATCATCAAGGAAGCAGCTGAGCTGACCAAGGACAATTCCTCTATTGCGTGTGCAAAGCTGGTTGTCTTCGCTAACTCTGTGGGTGATAACCCGTTCATGGCGGGTGCCTTCCACGGCATCGAGGAGCCAGATTGCGTTGTCTCCGTCGGCGTTTCTGGCCCTGGCGTTGTGGACCGCGCGCTGGGCAACCTTGAGGGCGCAACCCTGGATCAGGTTGCAGAGGAAATCAAGAAGGCAGCGTTCAAGATCACGCGCGCTGGCCAGCTGGTGGGCAACATGGCTGCGCAGCGTCTCGGCGTCCCATTCGGCATCGTTGACTTGTCCTTAGCACCAACCGCAGAGTTGGGTGACTCCGTCGCGCATATCCTGGAACACATGGGCTTGGACCAGGTTGGTACGCACGGCACGACCGCAGCACTCGCATTGCTTAACGATGCCGTCAAGAAGGGCGGCATGATGGCCTGCTCACGCGTTGGTGGCCTATCTGGCTCCTTCATCCCGGTCTCTGAGGACAAGGGCATGATTGATGCTGTGCGCTCTGGCGCTATCTCCATGGACAAGCTGGAAGCGATGACGGCAATCTGCTCGGTCGGCTTCGATATGATTGCGCTGCCTGGTGATACTTCGGCATCTACTATCGCCGGCATGATCGCTGATGAAGCAGCTATTGGCGTGATGAACCATAAGACCACCGCTGTGCGCGTCATCCCGGTTCCGGGCAAGACCGTTGGCGATGAGGTTAACTTCGGAGGCCTGTTGGGCTACGCCCCAATCATCCCAGTCAACACCGTGGGCAACTCGGAGTTCATCGCGCGCGGTGGCTTCATCCCTGCTCCAGTACATGGCTTCAGAAACTAATATCCGATAGTTTCACCCCCATATTCCTATGGTGCGGCTAGTAATTCTAGTCCGCACCATAGGCATTCTTTATTTATCCGTTCTTCGCCACTGCGCTGGGGTTTTGCCCGAATATTGCGCATTCTTTTCTTAAACTGGCTGCATGCAGGCACCGACTTTTGGTTGAAAGGCCGAGAAAATCCAGCGAAGGCCACTCAGAATTAGTAACCTTTACTTATCCAAACTATTGCAAATGTTAAGTAAAAGTTTCTACTAAAACTGGGCAGGTGAATCTTTTGGGAGAGTTCATTCTTGATCGCTGGCAAGACATCACCTTTCGCGCGTACCAACACACTTCACTGGTGCTGCAATCGGTATTGCTAGCGCTCGTTATCGCTCTAATCATCGCGGTACTGATTTCTTCGCACCATCGTGCAACAGCTCTTGCTAATTCATTGACATCAATTGGCCTGACGCTGCCATCACTGGCACTTTTGGGCCTAGCCATTCCACTATTCGGAATCGGCACCATTCCATCCGTCGTCCTCGTGGTGTTTTACGCAGTGCTACCGATTTTGCGTAACGCAATTGTCGGCCTGCAAAACATCGACCCAGGAATCATCGAATCAGCGCGTGGTCAGGGCATGAGCCCGGCGGCAGTGCTGCTCAAGGTCCGTTTGCCGCTGGCGTGGCCAGTAATCATGACCGGTGTTCGTGTCTCCACGCAGATGTCCATGGGCGTTGCGGCCATCGCCGCCTATGCGCTGGGACCTGGTTTGGGTTCCTACATTTTCACTGGACTGAGCCAAATTGGCGGTGCGAATGCTTTGAACTATGCGTTTGTCGGCACCATCGGCATCGTCATTATCGCACTTGTCGTAGATGCACTTTTGGCACTTCTGCAAAAACTCACTACTTCAAAGGGGCTGTAAAACATGACTGATTCTAATAAGGCACAGAATTCAACGGCTGGTGCGAGCATTGAGTTTAAAAACATCACCAAGCAGTATCGCGGCCAACAGTCGCCCGCGGTGGACAACCTGTCTTTGAAGATCCCAGCTGGTGAGCTGGTTGCCTTTGTCGGGCCTTCTGGTTGTGGCAAGACTACCTCGCTGAAGATGATCAACCGGCTGGTTGAGCCCACCAGCGGCCAGATTCTGATTAACGGTGACGACGCAATCAAGCGCAATCCCACGGAGCTGCGCCGTCAGATCGGCTATGTCATCCAGGGTGGTGGTCTTCTCCCCCACATTTCGGTCGCAGACAATATTGCGATTGTGCCTTCGTTGCTGAAGTGGCCCAAGGACAAGATTGCTAAACGCACCGATGAGCTGCTGGATATGGTGGGACTTGACCCATCTATCTACCGCGACCGTTTCCCGCGTGAGCTCTCTGGTGGTCAGCAGCAACGCGTTGGCGTGGCGCGCGGCTTAGCTGCGGATCCTCCCGTAGTGCTCATGGATGAGCCTTTCGGTGCCGTTGACCCAATTACTCGTGCACGCTTGCAGGATGAGCTGGTGAATATCCAGTCTGAGCTTGGCAAGACCATCGTGGTGGTTACCCACGATATCGATGAAGCTATCAAGCTTGGACATCGCATTCTCATCTTGGAGCCAGGTGCCAATATCGCGCAGTATGACACTCCCGAGCAGATTCTGGCGGCGCCGGCATCTCCATTCGTCGAAGATTTCATCGGTTCTGGTTCTGCGTTAAAGCAGCTGAACCTGCGCCGCGTGGATGAATTCCCACTGTCCGAGCCACCAGTGGCTCGCATCGGTGATAACGCCGCTGAGGTTGTTCGCCGTGCGCGCGAAGCGAAGCACAACTCGGTGGTTGTCCTGGACGCTCAGGACCGCCCACGCGAATGGGTTCAGGTGCGTCAGCTGGAGCGAGTAGAGACGATTCCGGAGCCGCAGATTGAATTGTCATCGACAGTCGAAGCGCGCTCTACCGTCAGCGACGCGATGTCCGCCATGCTGGCTTCCTCCCACGGCGGTGCGATGGTCACCCGCCGCGGCAAGTACATCGGCGTGCTGAGCTATGACTCGGTCAATGACTACATCCGTAGCCTCAATGAGGCTGCTGCTAACAGCGACGACGTGTTGAGTGAGGGGGTTGATTCTGATGGAGAAGTTTAGAAATCTCAAAGGCGAAAACCGCCTGCTCATCTTTGGCATCCCTATCCTGGTGATCATCGCCGTGGTGGGCTGGGGAATCTGGCGATCCACCGCAACGCTCGATGATATTGAGAACCGCACATTGGCTCCTGCTTCCGTGTTGAGCTTGACCTGGGAGCACCTAATCATCGTGGTAATCTCCGCGCTCCTAGTTGTGTTCACTGCAATTCCATTGGGTGTTGTGCTGACCAGGCCCTCAACCAAGTTTCTCAGCCCCGTGGTCACGGGCATTGCGAATGTCGGTCAGGCGGCACCGGTTATTGGTGTCATCGTCTTGCTTGCGATTTGGCTGGGCTTCGGTCCTCCCGTCGCTATCTTTGCGCTCTGGTTCTACGCCTTCCTGCCGGTGCTTGCCAACGTGGTAGCAGGACTGCGCGGTGTTGATAGCACGCTGGTGGAAGCCGCGCGTGGACTATCAATGTCTCCCATGCAGGTCCTGTTCAAAGTTGAGCTGCCCCTGGCGCTACCTGTCATCATGACTGGCGTGCGTACATCGCTCGTTCTGTTGGTTGGCGCAGGCGCATTCGCGACCTTCATCGACGCCGGCGGCCTGGGTGGTCTGATCACAGCGGGCATCAACCTCTACCGCAACCCAATTCTGATCTCCGGTGCCGTGCTCATCGCCGCGTTGGCCTTGACCATCGAATGGGTTGGCCGTGTACTGGAGATTGGCCTGACGCCGAAAGGAATGCTGAAGTGAAAAAAGTAATTGCAACGCTAACTGCAGCAAGCACCTTGTTCCTGGCCAGCTGTGGGCTGGGCACCGCAGGTGGACTCATTCCTTCTGGTGAACTCCAAGGCGATCTGGCTGATATCGATCTTGAGGGCGCAGCCATCGGTGTGGGTTCCAAGAACTTTACTGAGCAGATTGTGCTGGGCAAGATCGCCACCATTTTGCTGGAATCCGCCGGCGCGAATGCGCGTGACCTCACCAACGTTCCCGGTTCTACCTCTGCGCGTCAGGCGCTGGTCTCTGGTGATTTGGACATGATGTTTGAATACACCGGCACCGCCTGGATTACCTACCAGGGCAATGCCGATCCGATTCCTGATGAGCAGGAACAATACGAAGCTGTGCGGGAAGCCGATGCCGCCAATGGAATTGAATGGCTGCCGCCCTACCCGATGAACAACACCTACGCGATTGCCTCCAATGAGGAAACCGCGAACGAGTATGACCTGGCGACGCTGCACGATATTGGGAACATGCCAATGGAAGAACAGACCATTTGTACCGACGCCGAGTTCCGCGCGCGCAACGATGGACTCTTCCCGATGCTCGAGGCATATGGTCTGGAAGAGCCACCCCATGACAACATCATGGAAATGGACTCCGGCGCGGTCTATGCCGCTGTCTCCAACGGCGACTGCAACCTCGGCGTCATCTTTGCCACCGACGGCCGCGTACCGGCACTGAACCTCACCGTGCTGGAAGACCCCGAAGCGTTCTTCCCTAACTACAACGCATCGCTCACCGTTCGTTCTGAAGTCCTAGAAGAACACCCAGAGATTGAAGAGCTCTTTGCGCCCTTAGCGGACCTTCTGACCAATGAGAAGATGCAGGAGCTTAACGCCCGCGTCGACATCGACGGCGAGGACTACGCCGACGTTGCCTACGATTTCCTCGTCGAAGAAGGATTCCTCGCCGAATAACCCCGACCAATTCCCTATCTCACGACACAATAAAGGGTGCTGCTTCCATTTGATTGGAAACAGCACCCTTACTTATTGCTCTTCGACAAGCATCGGTTCACTCGGTTATGCGAGCTCAACGATCTCCATGTACTCATCCGACCAGAGGTCTTCGTCGCCGTCAGGCATGATGATGACGCGCTCTGGTTCTAGGGCCTTGACTGCACCAGGATCGTGGGTCACAAGGACAACGGCACCGGTGTAGGTGGTCAAAGCGTCCAGCACCTGCTCACGGGACTGTGGGTCCAGGTTGTTGGTTGGCTCATCGAGAAGTAGCACGTTGGCGCGCGACGACACGAGCGTGGCCAAGGACAGGCGAGTCTTTTCACCGCCGGACAGAGTGCCGGCAGGTTGTTCCAGTTTGTCGCCGGAGAACATGAACGCGCCAAGCAGACCGCGTAGGTCCTGCTGACCGGCGTCGGGGCAGGCATCGATAGTGTTTTGCCACACGGACTTATCCGGATCGATGTTGTCGTGCTCCTGCGCAAAGTAGCCAATGCGCAGCCCGTGGCCGGAAACAATGCCGCCCTCACCATCGGTCCGCTCAACGCCGGCAAGAAGCTTCAGCAAGGTGGTCTTACCGGCACCGTTGGTACCAAGCACAACGACGCGGGAACCCTTATCGATTGCCAGGTCGACACCGGCGAATACTTCCAAGGAACCGTACATCTTGGTCAAGCCCTTGGCGAACATCGGGGTCTTGCCACACGCAGCTGGCTCAGGGAACTTGATGCTAGCCACGCGATCGGACACGCGGACCTCATCGAGCTCATTCATCATGCGGTCAGCACGCGCGAGCATCTGCTTCGCCGCGGCCGCCTTGGTAGCTTTGGCGCCGAGCTTGGCAGCCTGCTTGTGCAGCGCAGATGCTTTCTTCTCCGCGTTAGCGCGCTCACGGCGACGACGTGCTTCATCAGTGGCGCGGGCATCCAGGTACTTTTTGTACCCCATGTTGTAGACGTCCGCCTCAGCTCGAACCGCATCGAGGAACCAAATCTTGTTGCAGACAGCGTCAAGTAGTTCCACATCGTGCGAAATCATGATGAGTCCGCCCTCATGCTTGGACAAGAAGCCACGCAGCCACGTGATCGAGTCAGCATCCAGGTGGTTCGTTGGCTCGTCTAGGAGCAATATGGTCTCCGACTTACCGGAACCTGAGGTCGCAGCGAACAGGATCTGGGCCAGCTCAACACGGCGGCGCTGACCACCTGACAGCGTTTGCAGCTGCTGATCCAAAACGCGCTGCGGCAAACCAAGGTTGTCACAGATCTGCGCACACTCAGCGTCCGCTTCATATCCGCCCAAAGCCTGGTAACGCTCCTCAAGGCGGGAGTACTTCATAATCGCCTTGTCGCGCTTTTTATCATCCTCAGCGGTCTCCATAATGTGCTGAGTTTTCGCCATCGAACGCTTGATCTCATCCAGACCACGAGCAGACAACACACGCTCACGCGCGGTCTGCTCAATGTTGCCCTCACGGGAATCCTGCGGCAGGTAGCCGATTGGACCCGACGAAGTGACCTTGCCACCGTATGGTTCAGTCTCCCCCGCCAGGATGCGCATCGAGGTAGTCTTACCCGCGCCATTGCGGCCAATCAGGCCAATTCGGTCACCAGGCTGCACACGAAGTTGCTGGCCTGGTGCCTCGAGTAGCGTACGGGCGCCTACGCGCACTTCCAAGTCTTGGGTAACAATCACAACGAACCATTCTAACGGTGATTTCCGCGTTTCCTAATCCAGTGACATGCAGCCGACATGAATACAACAAAATCCGCCCTCACACATCTAAATGATGCATAAGGGCGGACGAATTATGGTGATGATTAGACGGAGAATCCTAGAGCCTGGAGCTGCTCACGGCCTTCTTCGGTAATCATGTTTGGACCCCATGGTGGCATCCAAACCCAGTTGAGGTCAACTGCTTCGGCTTGGTTGTTGCCGATAACAACGTCTTCAATCTGTTCAGCGATGACGTCAGTCAAAGGACATGCTGGGGAGGTCAAGGTCATGTTGATTACAACAGTGTTCTTGCCCTCGAGTTCTTCGAACCACATGTCGTAGACCAAACCAAGGTCAATGATGTTGATGCCCAGTTCTGGGTCAATCACATCGCGCATGAACTCAGCGACGTCGTAGATCTTGGCGATCTGCTCTTCGGTCTGTTCAGGGCGGTGACGAGCACCATCGAACGAAGAGTTTTCATTCTGGTATGGATCCGGAGTTGGATTTGCTTCAGTCATTTATGACTCCAATTCGTTGAGTGCGTCAACCGACGCTGCTTGGAAGGCCTTCCAGCCTAATAGAGCACATTTTACGCGAGCTGGATACTGAGAAACACCAGCGAAAGCAACGCCGTCACCTATGATGTCCTCATCGCCTTCTTCCTGGCCACGAGAAGTAATCATCTTCTCAAACTCGGCGAGCTTCTCATTAGCTTCTTTCAGCGACTTGCCGATGATTTCTTCAGCCATAACCGAAGTTGAAGCCTGGGAAATCGAGCAGCCAACCGCGTCATAGGAAACGTCCTCGACCGTGTTGCCATCCGCGGAAAGCTGGACACGCAGCGTCAGCTCGTCGCCACAAGAAGGATTGACGTGGTGAACTTCCGCCTGAAACGGATCGCGCAAACCCTTGTGCTGAGGGTTCTTGTAGTGGTCCAAGATTACCTCTTGGTACATAGAATCAAGCATTAATTCACCCCAAAGAACTTCTTCGCGGCAACGATTGCATCAGCCAAAGCATCAACTTCGTCGCGAGTGTTGTACAGGTAGAAACTTGCACGTGCAGTCGACTGCACGCCCATGGTGCGGTGAACTGGCCATGCGCAGTGGTGACCCACGCGAATGGACACGCCATGATCATCAAGAACCTGACCCAAATCGTGTGGGTGAATGCCCTCGACCTCAAACGCGATAGCCGCACCGCGGTTTTCAGGCTCTGTAGGACCGATGATGCGCAAGCCCTCAATTGCCGTCATCTTTTCCAAAGCGTATGCAGTCAAGTCCTGCTCATGGGCGTGGATGTTCTCCATGCCGATTTCAGAGAGGAACTTTACTGCCGCACCAAGTCCAACGACCTGGCTGGTCATTTGGGTACCTGCCTCAAAGCGCTGCGGTGGCGCAGCAAAGGTGGTCTTTTCCATGGTGACAACCTCGATCATGGAGCCACCAGTCAAAAATGGTGGCAACTTATCAAGGTGTTCAGCCTTGCCGTAGAGCACGCCAACACCAGAAGGACCGCACATCTTGTGTCCGGAGAAAGCCGCGAAATCTACATCGAGTTCGTGGAAATCAACGGGCATGTGTGGAACAGACTGGCATGCGTCCAACACGATCAGTGCACCGACGGCCTTTGCACGACGAACGATCTCGTCGACATCGGCCACAGCACCGGTCACGTTCGACTGGTGAGTAAAAGCAACAACCTTGACCGAATCATCCAGTTCCAAAGAATCCAGATCAATGCGGCCGTCTTCGGTGGCCTTATACCACTTCAAGGTTGCGCCAGTACGCTCTGCTAGCTCCTGCCAAGGAACCAGGTTCGCGTGGTGCTCTAATTCGGTGATGACAATGGTGTCCTCAGCGGTGACCTGAAGGTCTCCCGCGCGAGGGTCACTGAGAACGAAGGCAACCTCGTTCAAAGATTCGGTCGCGTTCTTAGTAAACGCAATCTCATGCTCATTGGCACCGACGAACTCAGCGATCGCAGCACGCGCAGATTCATAGGCGTCAGTTGCTTCTTCCGCCAACTGGTAAGCACCACGGTGAACGGGCGCGAACTTGTTTAGGACGAAGTCTTCTTCGGCCTTCCACACCGGCAGCGGACGCTGGGAAGTAGCGCCCGAGTCGAGATAGACCAAAGGTTTATCGCCTCGAACCGTCCTGCTGAGCACAGGGAACTGGCTGCGGATAGATTCAATATCAAATGCGGGTGTGGACATTATCTTCTTTACTGAAACTGCTCGTAGCCGGTCTTCTCCAGCTCGGAAGCGAGCTCGGAGCCACCGGTCTTGATGATCTGGCCGTCAGCGAATACGTGTACAAAGTCAGGGACGATGTAGTTGAGGATGCGCTGGTAGTGGGTAATCATCAAGATGCCACCGTTGGTTTCTTCCTGGTAAGCATTGATGCCGTCGGAAACGATACGCAGTGCGTCAACGTCCAGACCGGAGTCGGTCTCATCCATGACAGCGAACTTTGGCTTGAGCAGGTCAAGCTGCATAACCTCGTGGCGCTTCTTCTCGCCGCCGGAGAAACCTTCGTTTACGGAACGAGCGATGAAGGACTTATCGATGTGCAGGCGCTCACGAGCGTCGGTGAGTTCCTTGTTCCACTCGCGCAGCTTAGGAGCTTCGCCGCGAACAGCGGTGACTGCGGAGCGCATGAACTGGCTCATCTTCACGCCAGCAACCTCGGTTGGGTACTGCATAGCCAAGAAGACACCTGCGCGTGCGCGCTCATCAACCTCTAGATCCAGGATGTTCTCGCCGTCGAGCAGTACTTCGCCCTCGGTTACTTCGTAGCGTGGGTGGCCAGCGATAACGTAAGACAAGGTGGACTTGCCGGAGCCGTTAGGGCCCATGATTGCGTGGGTCTCACCGGACTTGATGGTCAGGTTGACACCCTTGAGGATCGGCTTTGGCTCTGCGCCCTCTTCATTAGGAAGGACCTGGGCGTGGAGGTTCTTAATTTCTAGAGTAGACAATCTAATGCTCTTTCTGTCTGATTTAGCTGTATCTTGCGATGTAAACGTGCTGTGCGAGTAGTTACGCGTTGATCTTTTCCAGTTCATCAGCGACGCGGCGTTCCAGCTCTTCGCTCAATGACTCGATTGGGATGCGGTGAATAACTTCATTGAAGAAACCACGGATGATCAAGCGACGAGCCTCGTCAGCTGGGATACCGCGGGACATCAGGTAGAACAGCTCTAGGTCGTCAAAGCGGCCAACGGTAGCTGCGTGGCCTGCACCTGCAATTTCACCAGTCTCAATTTCCAAGTTAGGAATTGCGTCGGCGCGTGCGCCGTCGGTCAAAATGAGGTTGTTGTTGGTCTCGTAAGTATCGGTACCAGGGGCAGAGGATCGAATCAGAACGTCGCCTACCCAGCAGGTACGAGCTTCATTCTTCTTATCGCCCTGCAAAGCGCCCTTGTATAGAACGTTGGAGCGGCAGTTCGGAACCGAGTGGTCAACCAGCATGCGGTTCTCAAAGTACTGACCAGCATCAGCGAAGTAGACGCCCAACAATTCAGCGTCGCCACCTGGAGCGGTGTAGCGAACACGTGGGAACATACGAACAACTTCGCCGCCGAAGATGGCGGAGTTGTGGCGCAGAACTGAGTCACGGCCCATCAGAATTGCCTGGTTAGACAGGTGAACGGTGTCATTGTTCCAGTCAGCATCCACAACAACGGTCACGTGTGCTCCGTCGCCGATGATGAAGCCAAGGTTGTCAGCGTGAGTGCCGGAGCCCTCGTACTTCACAACCAGGGTGACCTCAGCATGGTGTCCAACGTCGAAGGTGGTTGCGCCGAAGGAAACGTTGCCTTCGCCTGCACCAGAGATGGTCACGTGGATTGGCTCATCGGAGCGGGTGTCCGGATCAATGGTGATCAGGGTTGCCTCTGGCATGGAAGTCCATGCCTGTGCAGCAACGCGGTCAGATGGAGCACCGGCAGCACGCAGACGCTCGTTCTCACCGTCGACGGTCTCAACGGTGACACCAGTTGGGTGCTTTACATCGATGTTCTGAGGAACAACCTTGAGGTCCTCGGCGAAAGAGCCGTTGTGAAGGCCGCGCAGCTTGCGCAGGGAGACGAAACGCCATTCTTCATCACGGCCGCCAGGCACCTCGAATGCTTGAACATCAAAGGATGTTGGAAGGTCACCCTTCGTCTGGTACCCAGCGCCTTCAGAGACAGCAGCACCAGAAAATTCGTTAGAATTCAGCATTTTGTTTAGCCCACAGATCCTTCCATTTGCAGTTCGATCAGGCGGTTCAGCTCAAGCGCGTACTCCATTGGGAGCTCCTTCGCGATTGGCTCAACGAAGCCACGAACGATCATTGCCATTGCTTCTTCTTCCGCGATACCGCGAGACATCAGGTAGAACAGCTGCTCCTCAGAAACCTGGGAAACAGTTGCCTCGTGGCCCAAGGTCACGTAGTCATTGCGGATGTCGTTGTACGGGTATGTGTCCGAACGCGAGATGCTGTCAACCAGAAGCGCGTCACACTCAACGTTGGAGTAAGAGTGGTGAGCGTTCGGGTGAACCTCAATCAGGCCACGGTAAGCGGCACGGCCGCCACCACGAGCAACGGACTTAGAAACAACGTTGGAAGAGGTGTATGGAGCCAGGTGCTTCATCTTTGCACCGGTGTCCTGGAACTGACCTTCGCCAGCGAACGCTACGGAGAGAACCTCGCCCTTAGCGTGAGGACCCATCATCCAGACAGCTGGGTACTTCATGGTGACCTTGGAACCGATGTTGCCATCGACCCATTCCATGGTGCCGCCCTCTTCAACCTTGGTGCGCTTGGTCACCAGGTTGTAGACGTTGTTCGACCAGTTCTGAATGGTGGTGTAGCGGCAGCGTCCACCCTTCTTCACAATGATCTCAACAACTGCAGAGTGCAGGGAGTCAGACTTGTAAATAGGGGCAGTACAGCCCTCAACGTAGTGAACGTATGCGTCCTCATCAACGATGATCAGGGTGCGCTCAAACTGGCCCATGTTTTCCGTGTTAATGCGGAAGTAAGCCTGCAGAGGGATGTCTACGTGGACTCCTGGTGGAACGTAGATGAAGGAGCCGCCAGACCAGACAGCGGAGTTCAGAGCGGAGAACTTGTTGTCACCAGCTGGGATGACGGTACCGAAGTACTCCTTGAACAGCTCAGGGTGCTCCTTGAGAGCGGTGTCGGTATCCAGGAAGATAACGCCCTGCTCTTCAAGATCCTCGCGGATCTGGTGGTAGACAACCTCAGACTCGTACTGAGCTGCAACGCCTGCAACCAGACGCTGCTTCTCAGCCTCAGGAATACCCAGCTTGTCGTAGGTTTCCTTGATGTCGTCCGGGAGGTCTTCCCAGCTCTGAGCCTGCTTCTCGGTGGACTTGACGTAGTACTTGATGTTGTCGAAGTCGATGTCAGAGAGGTCTGCACCCCACTTTGGCATTGGCTTCTTATCAAACATGCGCAATGCCTTGAGACGCTGTTCCAGCATCCACTCGGACTCGTTCTTCTGTGCGGAAATATCGCGGACAACGTCCTCGCTTAAGCCACGGCGTGCTGCTGCACCCGCGACGTCAGAGTCGTGCCAGCCGAATTCATAAGCACCAATTGAATCGATGATCTCATCATCGGTCATCTTCTTTTCAGTACCTGGCGCCGGTTTTGCCTGGGTCATGCCCTGCTCCTTTCGTCTGAATTTCTTTTAATCGGTGTCAAGGGGATGTTCGTAGTACAAATTCCGTGACCATCTGCGATCGAGGCCAAGGGTTGTACGTGAGTGCCTAACAGGGCGGAAAAGACTTCCTGTTCCGCCTCACATAGTTCTGGGTGATGTTCTGCCACGTGAGCCACTGGGCAATGATGCTGACAAATCTGCACTCCATGCCCAGCTTCACTGATTGTGGCCGCATACCCATTATCGTCCAGTGCGGCCGCAAGTCTACGTGCGGTATCCACAACCGATTCATCTTCTCTCAAGATTGGTTGAATATCGGCCAGGATTCGCTCCATACGGGATACGGCGAACTTCTTAACTGCTTCAGATCCGCCGACCTCGCGCAGCGTATCCAGCGCATCCGAAGCAAGCTCGTCATATGTATGACCGAACTGGGATCGACCTTTATCTGTGAGGCGGAAATGCTTAGCCGGTCTTCCCCTACCCGCTGGCTGCCCCTTTTTGGGCTGCGGGCGGCGGTTAACAATTTCGGTCAAGCCATCTTCCACCAGGATGTCTAAATGCCGGCGTACGCCAGCAGCGGAAAGACCAAGCTGTGTGCCCAAATCGGACGCTGTGATCGGACCATCTTTGAGCAACAAAAGCATGACTTGGCGGCGCGTATCGCCTTCGGTTGACCGGGTCTCGGTCGAAAGCCGTTCTTCAGCCATTGCGCGCACCTCCTTTTGCTCTCTCTTTAGACAACACTAGTGTTCCCTAATTCATTCCCAATTGCCACCGACGCAGGTCAACGGCGTGTCTAAAATTGTTTCTCCCATGGACTTAACACCCACCCCTCCCAGGGATTTCACACCGAACCCACACAGCGGGCGGTTTATTAGTGTTGCTCAAGGCACACGCTTCGCACCCCCGACAAGGTGGACATTAGAGTGATAAGTCATGAGGATAAGACTGGGTCGGATAGGCAACTTGTTGGATGGGGTGCGTGAGGAACTACCGCGCGTCGGCACTGCCGGTTCCCGTTCGGCACGTTTGCACGGCGAAGACGGCACCAAGTTTGATGTTGGTGATGAGCCGGATACTCCGCTCACCTTGTCGCAGTCGCAGGCCCGAAAGTTCTTTCTCCTTCGGTGGATTGGCACCGTTGGCGCGTTGATGATTGGCCTCGGCGGCCTGGGTGCGGGAGCTTTGCCAGTAGTCGGCAATCCTTTCGGCGGCTTACCCTTCGGCCAACTCATGGGACGTATGTTGGTCTCCTCCAGCGCTGTGGTGCTCATCGGCGTGGGACTGATTGTTATTGCCTGGGTATTAATGGCCCCGATGGCTGGTAATCCGCTGCGCGCGAGTTCCAGCACGCCGCGACATTCGATTACCCGGACGCAGGTGTGGGGCACATTTTTTGCGTGGACGTTGCCCATCCTTGCTACGGCTCCCCTGTTTACTCAAGACATCTATTCTTATATCGCGAATGGGTCCATCATCATACAAGGCATGGATCCCTATTCAGCTGGACCCGTGCAGCTACTTGGCGCGGACAATGATCTGGCGCGATCGGTGCCATTTATCTGGGCTAATTCACCGTCGCCTTATGGCCCGGTAGCTCTTGGTATTGCTGCCATTATCAGTGTGATCACGAGCGATTCCATCGTGGCAGCAGTTATTTTGCACCGCGTGGCTTCTATATTGGGCGTTATCGCAGCCGGTTGGGCCATTTCGCGGTTGGCGGTTCGCTGCCGTGTTGCACCTTCTTCCGCGCTCTGGCTGGGCATTCTCAACCCCTTAAGCATTCTTCATCTCATCGGCGGAATTCACAATGAATCCATCATGCTCGGTTTCGCGCTGGTGGGAATGGAGTTAGCTCTACGTGGCATCGACAAGCTGCAAGCAAGCACAAGCTTGTCGATGTCTTCGGCGTGGCCTGCCTGGCTGCTGATCACCGTCGGTGGTGTGCTGATTTCTGCCGCGGGAATGGTCAAGGTGACCGGCTTTATCGGCTTAGGTTTTGCTGGCATGGCCCTTGCCCGATTCTTTGCCCAACGCCTGAATATGAAGCCTTACCTCGCCATTTCGTCGGCGGCCGGCATCCTGCTGGCTGTACTTTTGGCAACCATTGCGGCATTCACCGTGCTCTCTGGTATCGGCCTGGGCTGGATCACTGGCCAAGGTGGCGCGGTCTCCATTCGCTCCTGGCTGTCTGTCTCTACCGACGTCGGCGTTGCTTCCGGCTTTATGGGAATGATGTTGGGGCTGGGTGATCACACCGAAGCTATCTTGTCGGTGACTCGTGCAGTGGGCATCGTGGTTGCGGCAGCGTTTATGGTCCGCATGCTTTTTGCCACCTTCCGCGGCGTCATGCACCCCATCGGCGGGCTTGGCGTCTCCACCTTGGTGCTCGTCGTCCTGTTCCCCGTGGTGCACCCGTGGTACATCCTGTGGGCAATTTTCCCACTCGCAGCGTGGGCGAACCGGCTGTTCTTTAGATACGCAGTAATCATCTACTCCGCAATCATGAGTTTCGTGGTGCTACCCCGCGGGCTGGGGCTGCCGGCGGGCACTGTGGCGCAGATTTATCTGACAGCCGCGGTCTCAATGGCGGTATTGGTCACGATCGGGTGGGTTGCTTTACGTCTTAACCGGGGTCGTATTCTAGACTAGGGAAACGTGAGTACAACTTTTGGTGGACAGTCTGTTTTGCAGGTTGACAACGTGATGAAAGCCTACGGCAATAAGCGCGCGGTAGACGGACTGAGTTTCAGCGTTCACCGGGGTGAACTTCTGTGTTTGCTGGGTGCTAATGGCGCCGGCAAGACCACCACCATCGAAATGTGCGAGGGGTTCATCGCGCCCACCTCAGGAAATATTTCGGTCCTGGGCCTTAACCCCACTACCCAGGCGGATTCCGTGCGTGAACGCGTAGGCATCATGCTGCAAGGCGGCGGTGGCTACACCGGCATCAAGGTCCGAGAGATGCTCAAACTTGCAGCCAGCTACAGCGCGAACCCGCATGACCCCGATTGGTTGATTGACATCCTCGGTCTGCGCGGCGTGGCTTCTAACAGCTACCGTCGTCTTTCTGGTGGCCAGCAGCAGCGACTAGCCTTTGCATTGGCGATCATTGGCCGCCCTGACTTGGTGTTTTTGGATGAGCCAACCGCAGGCCTTGACACCCAATCACGCATCGCGGTGTGGGAGCTGGTCCGAGCGCTCAAGCGGGACGGTGTGGCGGTGGTGCTCACCACGCACCTGATGGATGAAGCCGAAGCATTAGCAGACCAAGTGCTCATCATTGACCACGGCAAGAAGGTCGCCATGGGCACGACAGAAGAACTGACTCAGAACTTCTCTTCTGCGCTGGTGACCATTGTGTGCAACAAAGATGTCGATGAAGAGGCATTCATCCGCAGCGTCGGCTCGGACATCGCTGCTCTTCGGCCCTTACATTACCGCGTCAATGTGGAGCCTTCCCCAGCTTCCATCGCACGCATTGCAGCTGAGCTTGAGCGTCAGAATGTGCTCATTACTCAGTTGGAGACTTCGCACCGCAACTTGGAAGACGTTTTCCTTGATATCACTGGACATCACTTAAGGAGCTAAGAGATATGTCTACCCCCTCGCAATCTGATGCCGTGATGAATGGGCAAATCCTTCCCGCATTCGAGCCTGGCACCTTCGCCCCCAATGCGAAGTCTGCCAGCAAAGCGAAGATGATCGCGGCCCAGGGCGCCATGGAAGCCAAGCTAATGCTGCGCCACGGTGAGCAACAACTGTTGAGCATCATCATTCCACTCGGTTTGCTCATCGCCTTTAGGATCTTTCCCTTCGCCGAAGACCTCGGCGGCATGGACGCGGCAATCCCAATGGTCTTTGCTGTGGCAGCCACGTCCGCTGGTTTCACCGGCCAAGCTATCGCTGTCGCTTTTGACCGCCGCTACGGTGCGCTCAAGCGCAATGGCGCATCCGGTGTACCGGCATGGGCGATCATCGTGGGCAAGATCATCGCGGTCTTCGCCATGGTCTGCCTCCAAGTCGTTGTTTTAGGCACCGCAGCTATCATCCTCGGATTCCGCGCCCCCGTCGGTGGTGTACTCCTTGCTCTGATCGTGCTGCTGCTTGGTGTTGCCTCCTTCACGGCCTTGGGCTTAGCACTGGGCGGAAGCTTGAGCGCTGAAATTGTCCTGGCACTGTCTAACCTCATCTGGTTCATACTGCTCGCCATCGTTGGCTGGACGCTCTATTCCCAAGGACTTACTGAGGTTGGTTGGCTCAACGCCATCCCTTCAGTGGCGCTGGCGAGTGGACTGGCAGAGGCACTTTCCGGCAGCATTCCCTTCATTCCGATCATCGCGCTGATCCTCTGGGCAATTGGTGCGTCGTATATAGCCACCAAATGGTTCCGCTTTGCGGGCTAATTGTGAACTTATTCCCCATGCCCCGAAATTTTTAGGTCACCCCCATAATCAAAGGTAACGTTGGTATTTGTGAGCGCCATAACTGATTCTTCTTCAAAAACACCAGGAACCGGGAAACCCGGTTTCATCCAACGCATCCGGAGTTTCTTCCGTGAGGCGGTTCCATCCCTCAAGCAGCAAAGAATCATCGCCATGATTCTCCTGCTCTGCCAAGGTGGCATCACCGTCACCGGCTCCGTAGTGCGCGTAACTGGTTCGGGCCTCGGCTGTGAAACCTGGCCGAACTGCCACGCTGGTTCACTGGTTCCGGTTCCTGGCGCAGCGCCGCTCATTCACCAGATCATTGAGTTTGGTAATCGCCTGTTGACTTTCGTGGTCGCTGCCGCCGCCATTGCCGCCATCGTCGCTATGCATATGGCAAAGCGCCGTTATGAGCTCAAGCTGTACGCATGGCTTTCCCTCGGTGGCGTTGCTTTGCAGGCCGTCCTCGGTGCAATCTCCGTGTTCATGGACCTGCACTGGTGGGCCGTTGCTATCCACTTCCTGCCATCGATGGTCTTGGTCTGGATTGCAGCAATGCTCTTTGCACGCATCAAGGAACCCGATGATGGTGAACGCACAGCCGCTTTGCCAGCCTCCATCCGCTACATGGCGATTGTCGCCGCGGTGGGCCTAGGCGTTGTACTGATCACCGGCACCATGGTGACCGGTTCTGGTGTCCACTCTGGTGACGCTGGTGTCGGCATGGATGGCCGCCTGGATGTTGATACAGAGATCATGGCTTATATCCACGCAACATGCATGTACATCTATGTCATCTTCACCGTCATCGTGCAGATTCTGATCTACCGCAACAACGCATCCAAGGCAGCAAAGAACGCCGGCTGGATTCTCATCGCGTGCATTATCATTCAGTGGGCAATCGGCGTCTACCAGTTCTACATGGGTGTTCCACGCTGGACCATTCCTTTCCACATCGGAATGTCTTCAGTTGTCACTGCGTGCACAGCCTTGCTGTACTCCCACGGAATCGTGCGCACCGGCGGCAGCCAGGAACTCGCATCGGGTTCCCCTGCTGGCGATATCAAGCGAGAAAAGCGCGAAAAATCACTCGCTGCTCGTTAAAAACAGTTAGCCTGGATGCATGTATGCAATTCAGGTAGCGAAACATGGTGGACCAGAAGTTCTGGACTACACCGAAGTGCCCTCCCCGGCTCCTTCAGAGGAGCAGGTATTAGTAGACGTCATCACTGCGGGCGTCAATTACATTGATACCTACTACCGGGAGGGCATTTATAATGCCCAGACCCCGTTCACTATTGGCCTTGAGGGTGTCGGCCGCGTGGTATCTGACCCCAAGGGTGAAATCGCTGAAGGCACCATGGTCGCGTGGAACAACGCCTTTGGTTCTTATGCTGAGCAAGTCTGTGTTGACCGCAACCGTATGGTCGCCGTCCCAGACGACATTGACACCAACGTGGCAGGCACCATGCTGCTGCAGGGCATGACCGCGCACTACCTCATCCAGGGCGTCTACGAGCTTGATGAGAACAGCACGTGTCTTATTACAGCCGGTGCTGGTGGCGTTGGCCTTCTGGCTACTCAGATGGCCAAGGCCGCGGGCGCAACCGTCTACACCGTGGTCTCCTCCGATGAAAAAGAACAACTGTCCTATGAAGCCGGCGCGGACCAAGTGTTCCGCTACTCCGGTGGACTGGCGGAGCAGGTGCGCCGCTTCAACGGTGGTCGCGGTGTCGATGTGGTCTACGACGGCGTTGGCAAGGAAACCTTCCAAGAATCGCTCGAGGTTGTCCGTCCACGTGGTGTTGTCTGCCTCTTTGGCGCAGCATCAGGCCCTGTAGAACCTGTGGATCCTCAGGTACTGAACAAGCACGGCTCCATCTTCCTCACCCGTCCATCCCTGGGTGCTTACACAGCTACCGATGCTGAGTTCCAGATGCGCGCCTCGACCGTTGTACAGATGGTCAACGAGGGCAAGCTGCATTTCCGCGTGCACGATATCTATGACCTCAAGGATGCACGCCAAGCCCACGAGGATCTTCAAAACCGCAAGACCACAGGCTCCGTAGTCTTGCGTGTCCGCGAAGCCTAGATAGCTACTGCTAAGCGCAAGCGAAAAGGGCGGCAACCACAAGGGAAAATCTCCCTGGTTGCCGCCCTTTAGCGTTTCAGAACTATTGCCACCGCGATAGTTCATCAATGCAATTATGTATTTATGTCCTCGCGCCCGGAATCTAGAACAGAACCGTGGACCAGCCCAACATGCGGCCGAGTGGCTCCCAGCCAACGAGGGCGTCAATGGTCAGGCCAATGAATAGCACAGACAGGTAGTTGTTGGAGTAGATGAACAAGCGCATAGGCTTGACCTTTGCGCCCTTTTTCACTCCGTCGTGCAGACGGATCGACATCCACAGGAAGCCAATGCCAGAAGCTACAGCTGCGATGAGGTAAATCCAGGACGCCGCCGGGATGATGAGGAAGGTGACCACCACAGTGGCCACGGTGTACCAGACAATCTGACGGGTTACCTCAGACTCCTTAGCCACCACCGGCAGCATCGGAACGCCTGCGCGGCGGTAGTCTTCCTTGTACTTCATCGCTAGCGCCCAGGTGTGTGGCGGAGTCCAGAAGAAGATGATGAGGAATAACACCACTGCCTGCCACCAGCGGTCAGGCTGGCCGTCCATCGCATTGTCACGGATAACAGCCCAGCCGACAAGAGCCGGCATGCAACCTGCAAGGCCGCCCCAGACGATGCCCTGCTCATTCTTCATCTTCAGCCACTTGGTATAGACCACCACGTAGAAGAAGTTGGTGAGTAGCACGAAGAAGGCAGCCAACCAGGAGTTGGCCATGACACCAAGCCAGAAGACGGAAAGCACCAGCATGATGCAGGCGAATATCGCCGCATTCTTGCGGCTAATCTTTCCGCGAACCAGGGGCCGTGCGCGCGTGCGCTGCATCTTTTGATCAAGCTCGTATTCGACCACGTTGTTAAACGTGTGCGCTGCCGCTGCACCCATCCAGCCACCGAAGATGGTGGAAATGATGAGCCAAATATTGTCGGCCGCTGCGTCAATACCGCGCTGTGCCTGCAGCATTGCAGGGATGGCGGCTACAAGGAGGAGCTCGATGATCCTGGGTTTTGTCAAAGCAATATAGGCCTTGATGGTATCCAAGGAATTTTCCTCCAACTATTAATTGTCTATGCGCAATGCAGTGTTCGGGTGCTCCGCCAGCAAAGTGGCGAACTGTCAACAGCATTCAGGGCGCTTATTAAAACTAAATTCAACGGAACAAACGTACCGTTTACGCTTCAGTAGTCGAGTGCAGAACCATACTAGTTCCCTCGCGCGTCTAAATCGTTGGCAACGTCACAGTGGGTGGCTGTCACGTTGCTTCTACAGACTTGAACCGACTTAATTTCGTGAATTACGCAGGAATTCCATAATGATTTTAAGCGGGTTAAGCAGCAGGTAACCATCACAGCCTACAACTTTTTGTTGAAAGGGTGAAATAGCAACACATAGTGGATCCGTCTACTGCTAGATATCAGTAGACTTGACGGCGTCAGAATTAATCCCGATTAGATTGGTGAGGCAACTTTAACCGTGTCTTCTTCGAACCTCTCCCCCGAATTGCAGGCGATGACAGAGCGTCGCTACCCAGACGACTGGTCAGAGCATGACACTCGCGCGATTGATACCGTGCGTGTTCTAGCAGCAGACGCGGTTCAAAACTGCGGTTCTGGCCACCCGGGCACCGCCATGTCTTTGGCACCACTGGCCTACACGCTCTACCAGCGCGTGCTCAACCACGATCCAAAGGACGTGAACTGGGCTGGCCGTGACCGCTTTGTTTTGTCCGTGGGCCACTCCTCACTGACCCAGTACATTCAGCTGTACCTGGGTGGTTTCGGTCTGGAGATGAAGGACCTAGAAGCACTTCGCACCTGGGACTCTTTGACCCCAGGTCACCCAGAAGTCGGACACACCGATGGTGTGGAAATCACCACTGGTCCGTTGGGTCAGGGCTTGGCTTCGTCCGTGGGTATGGCAATGGCCGCCCGCAAGGAGCGTGGGCTTTTCGATCCCGAGGCACCGGCCGGCGAGTCACCATTTGACCACCATATCTATGTCATCGCTTCCGATGGCGACCTGCAGGAAGGTGTCACCGCTGAGGCTTCTTCATTGGCAGGTACCCAGCAGCTAGGCAACCTCATTGTTTTCTGGGATGATAACCGCATCTCCATCGAAGACGACACCAACATTGCATTCAATGAGGATGTAAACGCTCGCTATGAAGCTTATGGCTGGCACGTGCAGACCGTGGAGTCCGGCGAAGATGTTGTGTCCATTTTGGAAGCGGTCGAAAATGCTAAGGCTGAGACCTCTCGCCCATCTTTCATTCGCGTCAAGACTGTTATTGGCTACCCAGCACCAAACAAGATGAACACCGGCGGTGTTCACGGTTCTGCTTTGGGTGATGATGAAGTTGCAGCGACCAAGGAAATCCTGGGCTTCGATCCAACCGTCAACTTCCACATTGATGACGAAGTCATCGCGCACACCCGCAAGCTTGCCGATCGCGGTGCGGAGAAGAAGGCTGCGTGGCAAGAGAAGTTTGATAAGTGGGCTGCAGCTAACCCAGAAAACAAGGCGCTGTTTGACCGCCTAGCGGCACGTGAGCTTCCAGATGACTTCACCGATGATCTGCCAAGCTGGGATGCCGATCCAAAGGGGGTTGCAACCCGTAAGGCGTCCGAGGCTGCGATCCAGGCTCTGGCCGCCAAGCTGCCAGAAATGTGGGGCGGCTCGGCTGACCTGGCAGGTTCCAACAACACTGTTATCAAGGGCGCACCATCCTTTGGTCCAGAAGCCATCACCACCGACATGTGGTCCGCGGATCCTCATGCGGGCCGCAACCTGCACTTCGGTATTCGTGAGCACGCCATGGCAGCGATCATGAACGGCATCGCACTGCACGGCAACACCCGTATTTACGGCGGTACCTTCCTTATCTTCTCGGAGTACCAGTTCCCAGCCGTTCGTCTGGGCTCCCTGATGTCCACCGATACCTACTATGTCTGGACCCATGACTCCATCGGTCTGGGCGAAGACGGCCCAACTCACCAGCCAGTCGAGGTGCTTTCTGCACTGCGTGCTGTGCCGAATCTCTCTGTTATCCGCCCTGCGGATGCTAATGAGACTGTTCAGGCATGGGCTGCAGCTATGGAATACAAGGCTGCACCTAAGGGCCTGTCCTTGACTCGTCAGAACATCCCAGTGCTGGAAGGTACTAAGGAGAAGGCCGCTGAAGGTGTTCGCCGCGGTGGCTACGTTCTGGTTGAGGCTTCCAAGGAAACCCCAGATGTCATCCTGCTTGCTACCGGTTCCGAGGTTCAGCTGGCTGTTGAGGCAGCGAAGGAACTTGAAGCCGCCGGCACCGCAACGCGCGTAGTCTCGATGCCATGCCAGGAATGGTTTGATGAGCAGCCAGCAGACTACCGCGAGCAGGTCCTGCCAAATGATGTCCTCGCACGCGTTTCTGTTGAGGCTGGCATCGCTCAGTCATGGCACAAGTACCTGGGCTTTGCAGGTCGCGCTGTGTCCATCGAGCACTACGGTGCATCTGCCCCAGCTGAGGAGCTCTTCGAGCGTTTCGGTTTCACGGCCGCTAAGGTCGTCGAAGCAGCTCAAGAGTCACTTGCTGCAGTTAAGAATTAGGAGTTTGAGATAAATATGACCACCATTGATGATCTAGCCAAGATTGGTACCTCTACCTGGCTCGACGACATGTCGCGTGAGCGCTTGGAGTCCGGCAACCTCAAGGAGCTGCTGAGCACCAAGTCAATCGTTGGTGTCACCACCAACCCAGCAATCTTCGCTGCGGCAATGTCTAAGGGCACGGCTTATGATGCCGACATCGAAAAGCTGAAGGCGGAGCGCGCAAAGGCTGATGAAGCCGTGTACTCCCTGGCTATCGACGATGTTCGTGATGCATGTGACGTCTTCCAGGAAGTCTACGAAAAGTCTGGCGGCAAAGATGGGCGCGTATCCATCGAGGTTGACCCACGCATCTCTGATGACGGTGAAGCAACCATCGCACAGGCTCGTGAGCTGTGGAACCGCGTTGGCCGTGAGAACTTGATGATCAAGATTCCAGCGACCGATGGCTCCATGGGCGCGATCAGCGAGGCACTTGCCGATGGCATCTCCGTCAACGTCACCCTGATCTTCTCCCTTGAGCGCTACAAGCAGGTTATTGAAGCCTTCAAGACCGGCATCCGCCGTGCAGCGGCTAATGATCTGGATGTCTCCAAGATTCACTCCGTTGCTTCCTTCTTCGTCTCTCGCGTTGACGTTGAAATTGACAAGCGCCTGGAAGAAATCGGCAGCGAAGACGCGCTGGCTCTTCGTGGCAAGGCTGGTGTAGCCAACGCACAGCAGGCTTATGCCCTGTACGTGTCCGAGTTGGAGAATGCAACGGATCTGCCTGAGGGCACCAACTTGCAGCGTCCACTGTGGGCTTCTACCGGTGTGAAGAATCCAGACTACTCCCCGACTCTGTATGTTTCTGAGCTGGCTGGTCCAAACACTGTCAACACCATGCCGGAGAAGACCATTGACGCGACCTTGGAGTCGGACACCTTGCATGGTGACACGCTTTCCAATTCCGCTGAGGAATCCGCAAAGGTTCTGGAAGATATCGCGGAAATCGGCGTCGATTTGGATGATGTCTTTGCGCAACTTGAGCGTGAAGGCGTAGAGAAATTCGTCGATGCTTGGAACGAGCTCCTGGAGTCTGTCTCTCCTCGACTCGTTTAATTTCAGGTGCGATAGCTAACACCTCGCCCACCCCGTTTGCTTGCCTTGTGCACGTGAACGTGGTGGGTTTGTTTATACCTGCTTATTTTTGATTGCTTCTGCCTGTGGTCGTCGTCTGCCGTGTCGCACGAACTAGTAGACTCGGGGGCGTTGATTTTCGCTGAAAGGATTGCTTGCTTGTGACTAGCCCTAGCGACTGGGTTAACCCCCTACGTGATGATAATGATAAACGCCTGCCGCGCATTGCCGGTCCTTCCGGAATGGTCATCTTTGGTGTAACCGGTGACCTTGCCCGGAAGAAGCTTCTACCTGCCATTTATGACTTGGCTAACCGCGGTCTTCTTCCCGCCGGTTTTACTCTCGTTGGCTATGGCCGCCGCGAGTGGGACAAGCAGGCATTCTGCGACTACGTCAAAGAAGCCGTGGAAGCTGGCGCGCGTACCCCATTTAGGGAAAATGTGTGGACGCACCTAGCCCAAGGCATTGAGTTTGTATCCGGCGACTTTGATGACAAGGGCTTCGATGCCTTGTCAGAGAGGCTGACGGAGCTCGACTCCTCCCGTGGCACCGGTGGAAACTGGGCATACTACCTGTCGGTTCCACCAGATTACTTCTCGGAGATCTGCCACCAAATTGAGCGCGTTGGCTTGGCAACGCAATCGGATGATTCTTGGCGTCGCGTCATCATCGAAAAGCCTTTCGGCCATGACCAGGAATCTGCGCGCGAACTCAATGAGATCGTCAACGCCGTATTCCCAGAAGATGCCGTGTTCCGTATTGACCACTACCTGGGCAAAGAGACGGTCCAAAACATCATGGCGCTGCGCTTTGCCAACCAGATCTATGAACCAATGTGGAACGCCCACTACATTGACCACGTTCAGATCACCATGGCTGAGGACATCGGGCTTGGTGGCCGCGCTGGCTACTACGACGGTATCGGCGCCGCCCGCGACGTGATCCAAAACCACCTGATCCAGTTGCTGGCGCTCGTGGCCATGGAAGAGCCAAGCTCATTTAGCCCATCTGCTTTGCAGGCTGAAAAGATCAAGGTGTTGCAGGCAACCACTCCTGTTTATCCGCTGGCGAAGACCACCGCGCGTGGCCAATATGCTGCCGGCTGGCAGGGCTCTGATTACGTCAAGGGCCTGCGCGAGGAAGAGGGCTTTGACCCGAATTCTACGACTGAGACCTACGCAGCCTGCACCTTGGAAGTAAACTCCCGCCGCTGGGCCGGCGTGCCTTTCTATCTGCGCACCGGCAAGCGCTTGGGACGACGCGTGACCGAGATTGCCTTGGTATTCAAACCGGCACCGCACCAGCCTTTTGATAGCCGTCAGACCTCCGCCTTGGGTTCTAACGCGGTGGTTATTCGCGTGCAGCCTGATGAGGGCGTGACCTTGCGCTTTGGTTCTAAGGTCCCGGGTTCCACCATGGAAGTCCGTGACGTCAACATGGACTTCTCTTACGCGCAGGCGTTTACTGAGGAATCTCCGGAAGCTTACGAGCGTTTGATTCTGGACGCTTTGTTGGATGAGTCCTCGCTGTTTCCTACCAATGAAGAAGTTGAGCTGTCCTGGGCGATCTTGGACCCAATTTTGGAGTACTGGGAAAACAACGGCCAGCCGGAAAGCTATGCCTCAGGCACCTGGGGCCCGGAATCTGCTGATGCAATGCTGTCGCGCCGTGGCCGCACCTGGCGTCGTCCATAACAAGTGAAGTGTGAAGGATAATTTGCTGTGATCACCCCAATGCCAAATACCACCACGAGCAAGATTGCACGTGGACTTGTTGAAGCGCAGGAACACTACACCCTGACTACCTCACGCGTTCTAACGTTGATTGTTGTGGTCAATGTAGATGATGAAGTTGACGCCGTCTTGGACTCAGTCCGTGACGCCTCCCATGAGCACCCTTCTCGCGTGCTTGTCGTTATTACTGGCTCGCGCGATGCCGAGCCATTGCTCAACGCTGAGCTACGCGTCGGCGGCGAAGCTGGCGCTTCCGAAATCGTAGTGATGCACCTGTTCGGACCTTTGGCCGATAACGCCGAGTCCGTTGTGACCCCACTGTTGCTGCCGGATACGCCGATTGTTGTCTGGTGGCCAACCGCTGCCCCAGAAGAGCCTTCTAAGACGCCGATTGGTGAGCTTGGACAGCGCCGCATTACCCACGCCGCGGCAAAGGGCGACTTGCGCCGGTTGTCTTCTGGCTATGCGCCAGGTGATACCGATATGGCGTGGGGCGAGATCACCCAATGGCGTGGCATTGTTGCGTCCTCCTTGGACCGTTTGCCGCATGAGCCAGTCAAGCGCGTGGAGATCTCTGGCCCTAGCGACAGCCTCGCCGTCGATTTGGCTGCCGCCTGGATGCTGGACCGTCTAGCAGTTCCAGTCAAGCGCGTGGTGTCAGATGCTCCTGGTGAAAAGTTCACGATCCATAGCGTCCGTTTCTTCCGCGAGACCTCCGATATCATCATCGAAGCTGCTGAAGAAGGCTCTGTTCGCGTGAATGTTCCTGGCTCCCCAGAGTCCATGGTTGCGCTCAATACGCGCTCGCGTGCGGAGATTTTGTCCGAGGAACTTCGACACTTGGATGCCGATGAGGCATACGCACATACGTTGCGCGGACTGGCACAAGTAGACTACTAGTAGTTTTATTTAGCTCATCTTTTTCTGCACCCCTATTCCCGCATAAGTGCAGACGTGTGAAAGGACAATAACCTTAGTCATGGTGACTATCAATCGCATGGCCGACTTGGACGCCCTCATATCAACTGCAGCGTTGAAATTCATTGACGTTGTCGCTGCGGCTCAATCGCCTGGCGGAGGTGTTCATGGCGACGGTGTTGCGCGCGTTGTTCTCACCGGCGGTGGCGCTGGCATTGGCCTTCTCAAGGAGCTGCGACGTTTGGACCGTGCTGCTGATGAACAAGGTGAGGACTTCCCTGCCTTGCGCATTGATTGGGAGCGCATCCACGTCTTCTTTGGTGATGAGCGTAATGTGCCTGTCACTGACGCTGACTCCAATGAAGGACAGGCCCGCGAAGCCCTGCTGGATCACGTTGGCATTCCTAATCGCCACATCCACGGCTTCGACTTGGGTGCGATTTCTATGAGCTCTGCTGCCCAGGCTTATGAAGAAGAGCTGCGCGAGTTCGCTCCGCAGGGCTTTGATATCCACCTTCTTGGCATGGGCGGCGAGGGCCACATCAACTCGCTGTTCCCTCACACCGACGCCGTTCGGGAACAGGAAGACATTGTGGTTGCTGTCCATGACAGCCCCAAGCCACCTGCTGAGCGTTTGACGCTCACCCTCCCTGCGATTGCAAAGTCGCAGCGCGTGTGGCTTCTAGTTGCTGGTGAAGAAAAGGCTGAGGCTGCAAGCCACGTCGCCGCTGGCGCGAATCCTGAAGACTGGCCAGCTGCCGGCGCGCATGGCGTCGAAGAAACTATTTTGTTCCTCGCTGAGAACGCCGCTTCGCAATTGCGCGACTAACCGCGGCTAGTTCTTAGCAACAGCAAACGCCCACTGGAAGATAATCTCCAGTGGGCGTTTCGCTTGCTTTAAGTCAGTGTGCTTAAGCGTATGCCTGAATAAGGTTCAAGCCAATGATGCAGGCCAGCCAGATGATGACCATGACAATGGTGTAGCGGTCAAGGTTCTTCTCAACAACGGTGGAACCGGACAGGTTCGACTGAACGCCGCCGCCGAAGAGGCTTGACAGGCCGCCGCCCTTGCCCTTGTGAAGCAACACGAACACAGTCATCAAAATTGCGGAGATGACCAGTACGATTTGCAGAGTCAAAATCATGAATTAGCTACCTTGCGTGTTGATATTAGATTTCTTTGCCTCATGCTCCCCCAAGTGCGCGTTTGAGTCTCTCAACGTGCGCGAGGCGGGGGTTGATGTACAAAGTACATCCTGATGAGACTTTTGCTTCTAGCAATGCTACACCATCTGCCCCGATTAGCCGTTAACCAGCCTGGGTTGCGTCAGATGAGCACCGCCAGTCCTGCCAGCACTGGCAGCACTGGCAGCACTGCCAGCTGAGTCAAAGAGAACTTCTACGATGTTCTCTTTACTGGTTTGCGTTAGCGGCGTTGGCAGCCAGCTTGGCAAATTCCTCACCGCTGAGGGATGCACCGCCAACGAGTCCGCCATCAACATCTGGCTTGGAAACGATCTCCGCGATGGAATCAGTCTTGACGGAACCACCGTAAAGAATGCGGATGCCGGCAGCAACTTCCTCGCCGGCAAGTTCCTTGACCAGTTCGCGGATAGCAGCGCAGACTTCCTGCGCATCATCTGCCGATGCCACTTTGCCGGTACCGATTGCCCAGACTGGCTCATAAGCAATTACAGTCTTTGCCAATGCGGCGGCATCAAGACCAGACAAGGAATTGCGGGTCTGCTCCACCACGTAGTCAACGTGGGTGCCGGCTTCACGGATTTCGAGTGGTTCACCCACGCACACGATTGGAGAAATACCGTTGGTGATTGCTGCTGCTGCCTTTGCTGCGACCAGCTCATCCGACTCATTGTGGTACTCGCGGCGCTCAGAGTGGCCGACAACTGCGTAGGTGCAGCCAAGCGCAGCGAGCATGGAACCAGATACCTCACCGGTGTACGCACCGGATTCGTGCTGGGAGATGTCCTGCGCGCCGTAGGTGATCTTTAGCTTGTCGCCTTCAACCAAAGTCTGCGCGGTACGGATATCAGTAAACGGCACCATGAAGGAGACGTCTACCTTCTCGTAGTATTCCTTCGGCAGGGTGAAGGAGAACTTCTGCAGCTCGCCGATGGCCTGCTTGTGGTTGAGGTTCATCTTCCAGTTGCCGGCAATAAGTGGGGTACGTGCCATTGGGGCACACATCCTTTCAAATAAGTGCGGGTAAAGATCGTGAATTAATTAAGACTCAAGGACTTCAACGCCTGGCAGGTTCTTGCCCTCCAGGAATTCTAGGGATGCGCCGCCACCGGTGGAGATGTGGCTAAAGCCGTCCTCATCCAGGCCCAGTGCGCGAACCGATGCTGCGGAGTCACCGCCACCGACTACGGTGAAAGAACCGTTGTTTGCGGTTGCATCAATGATTGCCTGCGCAACACCAGCAGTGCCCTTGGAGAATGCTTCCATCTCAAATACACCCATTGGGCCATTCCAGAACACGGTCTTGGAGTCAGCCAGGACCTTGGCGAATTCTTCAACAGACTTAGGTCCGATGTCCAAAGACATCCAGCCCTCAGGAATGCCGTCGAGCTCAACAACCTTGTTCTCTGCATCAGCAGCAAACTCGGATGCAGCAATCAGATCGACCGGCAAAACCAGCTTGTTGCCGAAGCGCTCGAGAAGGGACTTGCAGTTCTCAATCTGGTCTTCTTGCAGCAGGGACTTTTGCACGTTGTAACCCTGTGCCGCCAGCATGGTGTAGCACATGCCGCCGCCGATGATGATCTTGTCAGCCTTTTCTGCCAAAGCCTCAATCACGCCCAGCTTGTCGGAGACCTTCGCGCCACCCAAAACAACGACGTATGGATGTGCTGGCTCCTTAGCCACGGTGGACAGCACGTCAAGCTCAGACTGAACCAGCTTGCCGGCATAAGCCGGCAGCTTCTTCGCCACGTCGTAGACGGATGCCTGCGCGCGGTGAACAACGCCGAAGCCGTCGGAGACGAACGCGCCGTCATCGGCAGCCAATGCGGCTAACTCTTCCGCGAATGCTGCACGCTCTGTCTCATCCTTAGAGGTCTCACGTCCATCAAAGCGCACGTTCTCGATGAGCAATACGTCGCCCTCGCTCAAGCCATTAGCGCGCTCATGAGCATCTTCTCCGGTGACATCGCCCGCGAGCGCAACATACTGCTCAAGTGCTTCGCTCAATGCCTCAGCGACTGGCGCCAAGGAGTACTTGGTATTGACTTCGCCCTTTGGTCGACCCAAGTGAGCGCTCAAGATAACCTTCGCTCCACACTCAACCAAAGCCTTGATAGTTGGCAGGGATGCGTTGATGCGTCCCGGATCGGTGATATTGCCTTCATCATCCAATGGAACATTGAAATCTGAGCGCACCAGCACGTGGCGTCCATCAACGCCTTCTGCCAGCAAATCATCAAGGGTCTTAAAAGCCATGTCATCTCCTCTTAATAATGCGCAGTTTCACGCGCAAAAATGGTCGTTTTTAAAGCTTCACCTAAAACAATACCGACCCTGCCACAAACGGCGGGCCGGTAAGGCTTAGTTCATTTTCATTCAGCTTTGTAAAGCTGTTTTACAGCGCGGCAGCTACCTGAGCGGTGGTGCGGACCAGCTGGGAGGTGTAGCCCCACTCGTTGTCGTACCAGCCCAGAACCTTGACCATGTTGCCGCCGGTGACCTTGGTCATACCAGCGTCGAAGATGCAGCCGTGGGAGTCTGAGATGATGTCGGTAGAGACGATTGGATCCTCGGTGTAAGCCAAGGTCTCACCGAATTCGCCGGTTGCTGCTTCCTTGATAGCCGCGTTGATCTCTTCAACCGTAACGTCGCGGGAAGCGGTGAAGGTCAGGTCGGTTGCGGAGCCGGTGATAGTTGGAACGCGCATTGCGTAGCCATCAAGCTTGCCCTCGAGCTCTGGCAGAACCAGTGCAACAGCCTTAGCTGCGCCCGTGGAGGTTGGAACCATGTTGACCGCTGCTGCACGTGCGCGACGCATGTCCGTGTGAGGAGCGTCCTGCAGGCGCTGGTCACCGGTGTAGGCGTGAACGGTGGTCATCAGGCCCTTTTCGATACCGAACTTCTCATGCAGAACCTTTGCCATTGGTGCCAGGCAGTTGGTGGTACAAGAAGCTGCGGAGATGATGTTGTGGTTTTCCGCATCATAGGTATCGGAGTTAACGCCGTAAACGAAGGTTGCATCAACGTTCTTTGCTGGCGCGGAAATGATGACCTTCTTCGCGCCTGCCTCGATGTGGGCCTTCGCAGCCTGACCGTCGGTAAAGCGTCCGGTGGACTCAATCACGATGTCAACTTCGTTCTCTGCCCACTTGAGGTTCTTTGGGTCTGGCTCCTCATAAACGGCAATACGCTTACCATTTACGATGATGGCAGTGTCGTCATACTCAATTTCACCATCGAAGCGACCCAGGACGGAGTCATACTTCAGGAGGTTTGCCAAGGTTGCGTTATCGGTCAGGTCGTTGAGTGCAACAACTTCCAAGTCGGTGTTGCCCTGTGCGATTGCGCGGAACAAGTTGCGGCCAATTCGGCCGAATCCATTAATACCAATGCGGGTGGTCACGGTAGTTGTCTCCTAAAAAGTTGGGAAGCGGAGTACGACAAAAGCTTTTGCCTGGGAGTAAACGTCCATAAGATTCAATTCGATGTTTCTCCGACAATGCCGATAATACCGAGGTTGCCTACACTGCGCAGAAACAAAAAGGCAAACCCACATATTCTTCGATTAATCGGACATTTTGCAACCGAAACGGGCGGAATCGTCCGGTTCCGAAACACATATTCTGCGAGGTCATCCCACATGTGTCCGATCATGCCCGTTCAATTGTAAACTACTGCGTGATTTGCATCACATTGAATAAAAGTGAGCTGCATTACGCACAATTATGCCCCCACAGTGAGGTCTGTGAGGGCGATAAAAGTAGTCCAATCGGATTTACTCGTCGTCTTCTTCGTACGCTAAATCATTCGTGGCTTCGTTGGTATCTGGAATACCCAACTCCTGTGCACGACGGTCCGCCATTGAGAGCAAGCGACGGATACGGCCCGCCACAGCATCTTTGGTCATCTGTGGCTCTGCAAGGCGGCCAAGCTCTTCGAGCGATGCTTGTCGATGCTGCACGCGAAGGGTGCCAGCATCAGCCAGATGCTCCGGTACGTCATCGCCCAAGATTTCCATGGCGCGCTCTACCCTCGCAGCCGCGGTCACGGCAGCACGGGCGCTGCGGCGCAGGTTTGCGTCATCAAAGTTGACCAGACGGTTCTCAGAAGCCCTAACCTCACGGCGCTTGCGCTTGTCTTCCCACGTTAGACGGGTTACTTGCGCACCCATGCGAGTGAGAAGTGCACCGATGGCATCACCGTCGCGGATAACTACGCGGTCAGCACCACGTGTCTCCTTCGTTTTCGCCGCAATGCCAAGCCGACGTGCACAACCAACGAGCGCCAGGGCGGCTTCTTGGCACGGACATACAACCTCAAGTGAGGAAGAGCGGCCAGGCTCGGTTAATGATCCAGCAGCTAAGAATGCACCACGCCAGGCAGCTTCATTATCCGCAATAGATCCGGAAACCACCTGTGGTGGCAGACCAACTACTGGGTGCCCGGAGCGAGTGACCAGACCCAGGCGTCGCGTGAGTTCTTTAGCGCCAGCACCAATACGTAACTGGATGCGAGATTTCCTATTCGAGCCTGGAGGGCCCACGACATGGCTTGAAACCTTGATGTCGTACATCTCTTCAATGGAAGACACTAAGCGATCTGCGATCGCCTGGTCCTCTAATTCAATTTCATAAGCGAGCTGGCCATTGGAGGTGTGTAGTTGACCTGCAAAGCGAAGAATAGCTGCGATCTCTGCAGCTCGGGCGCTCGGACGGGTTATCGTCGTCGCCGTTAGTTCCTTCTTGACGTCATCGGTCAATGCCACTGTAGAAATCTCCCTGCCTTCTTAATTACTCGTCCTAATGAATTATTTAACGATAGCGCACCACTGCTTACGGAGCCGCAGTGCCCTGGGATGCTTGAGCAGCCACCCATTCGCTGTATATAGAATCAAGGACGCTTGCCAGCTTAGCTGGATCATGGCGGTTGAGCTCTAATCCATCATCCGTGACCATACAAACATCAGCGAAAACTACTTCAGCGCCCAACTGCTTGGAAGCGCGCTGTACATGGCTTCTTTCGCTTCCCGCTAGGTCCAAATTGCGGTCGATGACCACGCGGTCTACCTGAAGCTTTGGCGCGTGTTGTGCCAGGACGTGCAGGTGGCGCTCGACAGAGAAACCGCTTGTCTCTCCTGGTTCGACCGACAGGTTGAGAACCAGAACGCGCAGGGCCTTCGAACGAGAAATAGCATCCACAATCTGTGGGACCAGCATGTGTGGCAGCACTGAAGAGAACCAGGAGCCGGGGCCAATGGTGATGATGTCTGATTCATTGATAGCCTGCAGCGCACGTGGGTTAGCCTGCGGATCATTGGGCTTAAGGTGCACGCGGCGCACTTGGCCCGGGGTGGTAGCTACTGCTACCTGTCCCCTGACAGAGCGAATAATGCGCGGGTCATCATCAAGCCCCGAAACTTCCGCCTCAATGCTTAGCGGACGGTTGACCATAGGTAGAACGCGACCATAGGAGTCAGTAAGCTCCGCAACTTTATCTAGCGCAGCCTGCATATCACCGAGGACCTCAACGAGGCCCGCAATCATCAAGTTGCCAACCGCGTGTCCGGCCAATGCGCCAGTACCACCGAAGCGGTGCTGCAACGTCTTGGCCCACAAAGTGCCGTTATCATCATTGCGACTAAGAGCAGCAAGCGCCATGCGCAGATCGCCCGGCGGAATAATGTTTAGTTCACGGCGTAAGCGGCCTGAAGAACCACCATCGTCTGCCACCGTAACAATGGCGGAGATATTCGCCGGATCACACTGACGCGCGGCTAAAAGCGTCTGGAACAAGCCATGTCCGCCGCCGAGACAAGCAATGTTGACGGGAGAAGTACTCAACTCACTCCTTGGGTTCAAGGCACTGCCCTACTCATCGCTGATGTGCAACCAGTGGGGCAATTGCTAACTAATGTGAAAAAGAGATTAGTTATCACACGATACAACAAACCTGAGAGATATTTGTCTTGCTCAGCAATAAGGACCCCCACCACAGTGGAAAGTCCCGAACCATTAACTGTTCTCAGAGGTTAATTGTCCGCGCTGATTAATCACGATTGATATCTCGGTGTAGGACGTTGACGTCGAGCTCTTCTCGCTCGTCGCGTAGTCGGCGCACAATCTCCTCGGCAACAGCTACCGAGCGGTGATGCCCACCGGTACAACCAACACCAACGGTGATGAAGTTCTTGCCCTCATGGCGGTAGCCGTCCATCATCGACTCCAACATGACGAGGAAATTGTCGATGAAAGGTGCAGCGGCATCTTGACTCAGGACGTAATCCGACACTGGTTCATCGGTGCCGCGGAATCCGCGTAGCTCTGGGACCCAGTATGGGTTCGGGAGGAAGCGCACGTCCACAACCAAATCTGCATCGCGCGGGGAACCGTGCTTGAAACCAAATGATTGCACGGTGATGTGCTGTTCACTTTCGCTCATCGAACCGAATGAAGCTTCGATAGCGCGGCGCAGGTCATGAACTGACAGTGCAGTTGTATCAATAATGACGTCCGCTGCCCCACGCACGGACTCCATGGCTTCGCGCTCCCGGGTAATGCCGATCTTTAGCGTGTCGCCCTTTTGCAGCGGGTGGGTACGACGCACGGAGTCAAAACGACGAATCAATACATCATCCCGGGCATCGAGAAATAGAATGCATGGCTTCACACCAATGGATTCAAGATCTTCGACGGTCTCTTTGATTGATCCCGGGAAAACACGGGATCGCGTATCAGTCACGACCGCCATTGGGCGGACAGGTGGGTCATTTTCTTGGCCCGCTTTAAACACCTCGGCGATAAGAAACGGGGGAAGATTGTGAGAAACGTAGTAGCCCTTGTCTTCCAATACCTTTGATGCCGAGCTTAGACCGGCACCAGACATTCCAGTCAGCAAAATCGGTGGCATCTCTGTGGTTGTCATGCGTGCCAGTCTATCGTGAATGGGCATATCCCGGCAGCGTAAACAAGTGATGTTGGGATAACGATCTCACAAAGATCGTTTCGTGAAGGTTAGGCGCGAAGATGCTCAAAGATCGTCGCTGCCATCTTTGGACCGATCCCTTTGACTTCCGCAATTTGCTCTTCGCTTGCTTCCTTGAGCTTCTTGACGGATCCGAAGTGTTTGACCAAGTCGGTTCGTCGTGTCGGGCCCAATCCCGGAATGGAATCAAGAACCGACGCGCGCATCCGCTTGGAGCGCTGCTGGCGGTGGTACGTGATGGCGAAGCGGTGCGCTTCATCGCGAATTTGCTGAAGTAAATACAATGCCTGAGAGTTTCGTGGCAAAATAACCGGCTCATCATCGCCCGGGACCCAGATTTCTTCGAGGCGCTTGGCAAGACCCACCAAAGTCACATCCACGATGCCTAGTTCATCAAAGACTTTTTGCGCAGCAGCAACCTGTGGCGCGCCACCGTCAACGATGAACAATTGTGGAGGATAAGCAAACCTACGTGCGACATCGGTTGACTCCTCGATGACGTTTTCATCATCGAAGGTTGAGTCTTCGGCTTCCTCATCAGGATTAGCCAGTTTGTCTTCATTGTGGCGTTTGAATCGACGCTTAGTCACCTCGGCGATTGAGCCCACGTCATCAGAACGGCCATCGCCCGCAGCTTCCTTAATGCGATAGCGGCGGTAGTCAGATTTGCGCGGCAAGCCATCTTCAAACACCACCAGGGATGCCACAACATCGGTGCCTTGGATATGCGAAATATCCGTACACTCAATGCGCAAAGGCGCGGTTTCCATGCCTAGCGCTTCTTGAATCTCCTGCAGCGCCGCCGAACGAGCCGTGAGGTCACCAACGCGCTTGAGCTTATGCTGACGCAATGAATCCTTGGCGTTTTTCTCGACGGTCTCCATGAGAGCGCGCTTATCACCACGCTGCGGGACTCGCATATCAACCTGCGCGCCACGCAGCTCCTGCAGTAGTTCTCGGACCTGATCTGCTTCCTCCGGCATTGCTTGCACAAGGATTTCTCGCGGCACCACACGAACTTGCCGGGGTTCTTCGCGTGATTCTTGGTCCACGCCGCGGCGCTCTAGTGCGGCATCTTCTTCAGCCTCAATCTTTTCTCGTTCCACGGCATCGCCATAGAACTGAATGAGAAAGTTTTGCATCAACAGAGGAAGCGCCGGGTCCTCAGCTCCTTCTTCGAGCTTTTCCAGTGTTGCTTGGTCTCCTACGCGCTCAACTACCCATCCGCGTTGTCCACGGATGCGGCCATCACGGACGTGGAAGATCTGAACGGCTGCTTCCAGTTCATCGGTATGAAAGGCGATCAAGTCAGCATCGGTGCCATCACCAAAGACGACAGCCTGCTGTTCCATGATCTTGTTGATAGCATCCAAGTCATCACGCAGACGTGCTGCGCGCTCAAACTCGAGTGCTTCAGAGGCTTCCTGCATCTGCGCTGTCAGTGCCCGAACAACATCACCGGTGTTGCCATTCATAAAAGAGATCAGCCGGTTGACGGTTTCGCGGTGTTCTTCTTCGCTCACCCGTCCGATGCATGGGGCATCGCACTTGCCGATGTATCCCAAAAGGCATGGACGCCCCAACCTTTCATGGCGATTGTATACGCCCTTGGAACAGGTGCGCATGGGAAAGACTCGAGTCAGCAGATCGAGGGTTTCACGAACCGCCCAAGCATGAGAATACGGGCCAAAGTAGCGCACACCCTTGCGCCGTGGACCGCGGTAGAAGAATGCACGCGGAATCCGCTCACCCACTGAAACAGCCAGCATTGGGTAGGTTTTATCGTCGCGGTATTTGACGTTGAAGCGCGGATCAAACTTCTTAATCCAGGTGTATTCCAGTGCTAGTGCTTCGACTTCACTGGCAACCACGGTCCATTCCACGCTGGCTGCGGTCTGCACCATTTGCCGCGTGCGCGGATGGAGCATGGTGAGGTCTTGGAAGTAGTTGGACAGGCGTGCGCGAAGGTTCTTGGCCTTGCCCACATACACCACGCGTTTATTTTCATCGCGGAACTTATAGACGCCTGGATCTGTCGGAATAGTTCCAGGGGCAGGCCGGTAAGTACTTGGATCTGCCACGTTAAACTACTCCCCTTTTCTGTTGAAGATGATTACTCCTCGTAGCTATTGGGTAGCTACGAGGTAGTGACTGGATTGCATTAGTCCAGCGGCATGTACTTTGCTTCCAGTTCACGGAACTGGCGGGTGGAGACAATTGCCTTTTCCTTGTCTCCGGATTGAATCGCCCAGACTGGAACATATTCAAAGTCCGGAAGCTCAATACGCGCCATGCGGGAGCCTTCTGGGAAAGCCAAGCCGTAGATGACCTGCCATGGGTAAAAGCGGGTGCCAATGATATTGCGAACCTCGACGCCATCAGCGTTGGCGCGGAGACGAGGACGGTTGAACACAATCCACGCCAGGATGGACAGCACAACACCGATGCCAGGGAAAGCGAACTTATCAATCAACGTGATGTGCGCGCCGGTGAACTCAATGTCCAGCATGATGCCCATAAACAGGTGAACTGGAATGAGAATGGCAATGCACAGCAAAGAAATCTTGCGCAGATAAGGTGATTTGACGGTCAACTCCCACGGCTTGGTGGAAGTCATAGCGAACGGATCGGCAGTGGTGTACGCCAGAATCTGTTCGTCGGTCAGCTTCTTCTTCGGTTGGTTGTCGCCTTGAAAATCCGTGTGCTTTGGGGGAACGGTATTTCCGGAGGTGTTGGCACCAGCCGTTGAGTCAGTCATGGGTTAAGTCATCTCCTACAGTCCGCGCTTGGATGCACGTTCTTTAATATTACGCAGTTGGAGCACAGTATCTAAAGCCGCTACCATAGCCTCGACTCCTTTGTCTTCGGCGGCGCCCGGTGCTCCGGAACGATCCACTGCCTGGTCGTGGGTATTTACAGTCAGCACGCCATTGGCAATCGGCTTGGAAGAATCCAGCGCGATTCGAGTCAGACCTTGGGTAACAGAGTCACAAACATAATCGAAGTGAGGGGTACCACCGCGGATAACGCAGCCCAATGCCACAACGGCATCGTAATGACGGGCTGCCTCTTGCACCGCGACGGGAATTTCCAAAGCTCCGACCACGCGGAAACCATCAGCTGTTGCTCCCAAGCGTTCTGCTTCAGCAAGAGCACGCTCATGGAGACGGTCACAGATATCTGCATTCCAGGTAGCGGTGATGACTGCTACGGATATTCCGGTGGCATCAATTGCCGCTACTTCTGGAAGTCCTTCTTTGCTCATGCCCTTGCCTTCTTCAGCTGTCTGGTCGGTTCTTATTTGCCCTGGTGCTCGGCATCCCAGCGCGCTACTTGTGGCAGCACGTGGTTCATTCGATCACGCTTAGTGCGCAGGTAATTAATATTATCTTCGTTTGGCTCAACTTCAATTGAAGTGTGATTGGAAGCATCAACGCCGAAGCCGCGCAGGCCTTCATCCTTGTGTGGATTATTAGTCAGCAGGTTCGCGGAGCTTACTCCCAAATCGCGAAGAATTTGTCCCGCGACGGAATACTCACGGGCGTCTTCCGGCAGTCCCTGTTCCAAGTTGGCATCGACAGTATCCAGGCCAGAATCTTGCAGGCGGTATGCCGCTAGCTTTGCCAGCAGGCCAATTCCGCGGCCTTCATGGCCACGCAGGTAGATGATGATGCCCTTGCCTGCTTCTTGGACCTTGCGCATGGATTCATGCAGCTGCTGTCCACAGTCACAGCGGCGGGAGTGGAAAACGTCGCCGGTTAGGCACTCGGAATGCACGCGGACCAAAACATCAGTAGCGCCATTGAGATCCTCAACGTCACCAACGATAAGAGCGATGTGCTCTTGGCCGTCAATATCGTGCTTGTAGCCAAGTGAGGTAAACGGACCGAAGTCGGTGGGCAGTCGAGTTTCCACGATGCGGCGGACCTGGGTTTCATTGTGACGACGCCATTCAATGAGCTGCTCGATGGAAATCATCTTCAGATCATGATCATCAGCAAAGCGACGCAGCTCTGGGTAGCGCGCCATTTCAGTTGGGTCCTCTTCGGACACAATCTCGCACAATACGCCGGCTGGGCGCAGGCCAGCGAGACGGGCCAAGTCGATAGCTGCCTCAGTGTGGCCGTCACGCTCTAAAACGCCATTAGGACGTGCTGCCAAAGGTACGACGTGACCAGGGCGGGTGAAACCATCCGCGGTAGACATTGGGTCAGCTAGACGCAGCATGGTTTCCGCACGGCTTGTCGCAGAAATGCCGGTCGTACCGGTCGCAGCATCAACGGTCACGGTATACGCAGTTCCGCGAACGTCTTCGTTCTTGCCCATCATGGGCGGCAAGTTCAGGCGCTTGCAGTCCTCCGGGAGCAAAGGTACGCAGATATAACCGGAGGAATACCGCACCATGAAAGCTACTAGCTCGGGGGTTGCCAGCTCAGCTGCGAAAATGAGGTCGCCTTCATTCTCACGATCCTCGTTGTCAACAACAACTACCGCCTTGCCGGCGGCGATATCAGCAATTGCGTCCTCGACCGAGTCAAGACGAACTGCATTATTACCAGGTGCGCTCATAAGTTTCTAGCTTAGTCTCTATCCTGTGCCACATTGTGTTGGGGGCTAACCATCTTTTCAACATACTTTGCCAGCACGTCTACCTCGAGGTTTACCAAGGAACCTTCCTGCAGATCTCCCAGAATCGTATCCCGCAAGGTGACCGGGATGAGAGAAACCTCAAACCAATCGGCACCAATGGAGGAAACGGTCAAGGAGGTACCGCTAATAGCGATGGATCCCTTTTCCACTACGTAGTGCGCGATCTCGTGCGGCAGTTCAAAGCGGAGAACTTCCCAATGCTCCGACGGGTTGCGGGAAATTAGCTTCGCGGTACCATCGACGTGGCCTTGCACGATGTGTCCGCCCAGGCGCGTAGTTGGCAGCAACGCACGTTCGAGATTCACTGTACTGCCTGCCGCCAACTGTCCCAGCGCCGAACGAGTTAAAGACTCTTGCATGATGTCGGCGATGAACGTGGAATCATCAAGCTCTGCGACAGTCAAGCACACGCCGTTGACGGAGATGGAGTCACCGAGCTTCGCATCAGAAGTCACCACTGGCGCATCGATGCTCATGCGAATGGAGTCACCGAGCTCCTGCAATTCAACGACCTTGCCCTTTTCTTCAACGAGGCCAGTAAACAATCCAATCTCCTTCTAAATCTTTAATGTGTTGATGCTGCTAGGAATTATTAGGGGTCTTAACATAGTTGATCAGCAGGTCATCTCCCAGAGCAATCACCTGGCCGCGAGAGAAACGCACGGCGTCTTTCAATGTATTAGCCAACGGATGCGCCAGCACCGATATTCCCTCGCCCAATAGGATTGGTGCTTGATAGACCTGCACCCAGTCCACGAGGCCGGCATTCATGAATCCGGAGGCAAGTCCAGAGCCGCCTTCGACCAGCACATCGCGGGCACCACTGGCGAAAAGTTCTTCCATGGCTTCATCAATGTTGGCGTACTGTTCAAAGCCCAAGGAGTTGAGGTTGGAGGCAATCTCACCAACGTCGGCGAGGCTTCGCCTGCCGATGACCACGCGGCGCGGCTGATTCTCCCGTTGGGTACCGTCCGGGTTTCGGGCCGTCAGCGAAGGATTATCGGTCAAAGCGGTACCAGTACCGACGATGATGGCATCGCGGTGTTCGCGGTCCTCGTGGACATGGTTACGCGCCAGCTCGCCGGTAATCCATTGGCTGGTTCCATCAGAAGCCGCGGTAAAACCATCGATGGTCTGCGCGAACTTCAAGGTCACATGAGGGCGACCAAGTTGCACGGACTTCAACCACGGTAACAAGGCATCGGGCGCACCCTGTGGGGTGTGAAGCTGTGTGACGGAAATACCTGCCTCACGCAGCTGCTCGGCACCGCCGGCAGCATCCGGATTGGGATCACTGTGCAGGTAGAAGACTTCCTTGATTCCTGCATCAATCAGAGCGGATGTGCACGGGCCGGTACGGCCGGTGTGATTACAGGGCTCCAAGGTCACTACCGCGGTGGCACCCTCAGTGTGCCCTGCGGCATCCGTTAGCGCTTGTACTTCAGCGTGTGCACCGCCGACCGGCTGTGTTGCGCCAGTGCCAACAATCTCACCGGAAGTGGATACAATAACTGCGCCTACCGGCGGGTTCGGACTGGTGGTGCCGCGCACTTCCCATCCAGCAGACATGGCCTTGCGCAACGCCTCATCAATGATCGCCGAAGGCGCTTTTTCAGATCGTGTGTCCATAACTGCTTAATTCTTCCTGCTTAAAGCGTTGCCAGCTGGCGAAGGTTGTCTACTTCAGCTGCCTTATCGTTCTTTTTGAAAATGGCAGAACCAGCCACAAAGGCATCGCAGCCTGCTTCGGCGCTCTCACGAATGGTGTCAGCTGAGATTCCGCCATCGATTTCGATGATGGTTTCCAACTGCTGTTCATCAATAGCTGCGCGCAGCTTGCGCACCTTATCCAGCATCTCGGGCATGAACTTCTGCCCGCCAAATCCGGGCTCCACGCTCATGACTAGTGCGAGGTCAAAGTGTGAGAGCTTGTCCAGCCAAGGCTCGATCGGAGTGTTTGGCTTGATGGAAAAACCTGCGCGCACGCCCAGGTCACGGATCTTTTGCGCCAAGTCCAGCGCTGCCTGCTCATCTTTAACTGCTTCCACGTGGAAGATGATGCAATCCGCGCCGGCCTTCGCGTAGGTTTCTACCCACTTTTCTGGCTCTTCAATCATGAGGTGCACATCCAGAACCTGGTCCGTGATGCCATCAACCACCGCGGTGATATCTGGTCCAAAGGACAGATTAGGAACGAAATGTCCGTCCATGATGTCCACGTGAATCCAGTCAGCGTTGGACACAGATTGCACCTCCTCCCCCAAGCGCGCGAAATCGGCAGCGAGGATAGAAGGAGAAATAATTGGTGCGTTAAAAGAGCTGGAAGTCATGCTCCCCATCTTAGGACTTCTTGCGCAGCACGGCGAAGAACATTGCGTCCGTGCCGTGGCGATGCGGCCACATCTGCACAGACTTGTGGTCTCCCACATCACCCATGTCAGGAATCAAGTCATGAGCGTTGTCTTCTTCCACACCCAATTCCTTGACCGCGCGGTCCACAATGCTGCGGGTCTCACGCAGATCTGGTGAACAGGTCGAATACACGATGACACCGCCCGGGCGAAGAAGCTTGACGGCAGACTCCAACAGCTCGAACTGCAGCGTCGTCAGCTCCGCGATATCAGATTCAGACTTCCGCCAGCGCGCCTCAGGGCGGCGGCGCAAGGCGCCGAGGCCGGAACAGGGGGCATCGACAAGAATGCGATCATAACCTGGCTCCAAGCCTGGCTTGCGGCCATCGGCAACATGCACTCGAACCGGCAAATCTCCCACGGTCTTTTCCACTAACTGCGCGCGGTGTTCGGAAACCTCCACCGCATCAACGGTTGCACCATCCATGCGCGCCAAAGAGCCCATGAGCGCAACCTTGCCGCCAGGACCAGCGCACAGGTCCAACCAGCGGCCATTGTCCTTGCCCTCAACCGGCGCCTCAGATACCGCGCGGGCAATCAACTGCGAACCTTCATCTTGAACTGCCGCAAGACCTTGTTGCACCGGCTCCAGATTGCCTGGATCACCAGCTTCCATGTAGACCGCATAAGGCGAATACTTGCCTTCGTCATAGCCCGTCATCAACGCTAGTTCTTCCGCGGTGATCTCACCCGGACGTGCCACGAGGTGCACGATTGGACGCTGGGAATCGCCTTCCAAAGCAGCCTCCAACTCGCCGAGTCCAACGACACGGGAGAAAGATTGCGCAATCCACGTTGGGTGCGCGTGTCGGAAAGCAACCGCCTCAATCTCTCCGGCGGGTGTCAGCTGCTCCAGCCACTGATCAGGACGAGTTCTGGTGATGGTGCGCATGATGCCGTTGGCAAAGCCCTTAGCCTTCTCATGGCCAGCTGCCTCAACAAGGCGGACGGTAGTGTCTACCGCCGCATGTGGCTCGACGCGAGTGTAGATGAGCTGGTAGGTACCCAAACGCAGCGCATCAAGCACCTCAACGGCAAGTGTGTCCAGCTCGCGGGAAGAACACTTAGCGATGATCGCGTCCAGCACGCCCTCGGCACGCAATGTGCCATAGGTCAGCTCAGTAGCAAACGCTGCATCTCGGCCTTCCAGATTGTTCACGCGCAGCGCCTTAGGCAATGTCAGGTTGGCAAAAGCATCATCCTTGTGGACACGCAGCAGCGTTTCGAAGACCACCGCGCGCGGCAGGTCCACGCCCACCTGGCGAGCATTGCGGATAAAGTCCGCTGGCTGATGCTCACGATTGCGATCATGGCGCTCATACTGCCGGCGCTGCCCACCCGGGTTGCCCTGATTGCCGCGGCCGTCCTGCCGGCCACGACCACCCTGGCCGCCGTGACCGCCATTGCGTCCGGACTGTCCGCCGCGTGCACCGCCACGTTGGTCACCGCGAGAATTTCCGCCGGGGTGGTTATTGGGGGTGGACTGCTTCTTGCCTCCCTGTGGGGTGCGGTCTGATGAGGAACCACCAGATTTGGAACGGGACCTAAATCCACCACTCATGAAAAGAACACCTCATCATCGTTGCTGTTTGCACTAAATCCACGGCCCCAGTCGGCCGCGTTCATCATTCTTTTGCCCACTGGCTGCAGCTCATCAATCCGCACCGGGTGCGTGGCAGTACCGATGTAAACTGCCTTCTTTGTGATGTGAACTTGGCCCGGTTGCAGCTTCGGCAGCTCGCCGAGTACTTCGGAGCTGGCATGCAGTGGTGTTATTTTTCCAATCTTCATGCGGTCTTCGCCGTGCATAGCCCACGCACCTGGGAATGGTGAGTGCGCACGCACGTGGCGATCCACGGCGAAATCAGGCTGCGTCCAGATAATGCGCGCGTCTTCCGTGGAGATCTTCGACGCGTAGGTCGGCTCGCCTTGCTGCGGCTGCGGAACAATCTCACCGCTTTCTAGACCATCCATCGTGGCCACCATCAGGTGCGCACCAGACTTGGACAGGCGCTCAAGCAAGTCACCAGCGGTATCTACCGTCTGGATGGTCTCCGTCATGGTTCCCAGAATTGGACCAGTGTCTAGGCCCTCTTCAATCTGGAAGGTAGTAGCACCCGTGATGTCATCGCCCGCGTTGATTGATGCCTGCACCGGTGCGGCGCCGCGCCATGCGGGAAGCAGAGAAAAGTGCAGGTTCACCCAACCGTGCTGTGCAATATCCAGCAGATCCTTGGGCACCAAGTTGCCGTAGGCGACCACCGGGATGGCATCGGGACCAAGCTCTTTAAGCCGTGCCCGAATGGCGTCACCGTCTTCGGTATCCGCTTTGAGCGTGGTTGGGGTGAGCACCTCAATCCCATGTTCGAGTGCAACTTCTTTCACTGGACTTGGCACCATTTTGCGCCCGCGTCCCTTGTGAGCGTCGGGGCGGGTAATAACCGCCACGATTTCATGCTCGGAAGCAATGAGTGCTTCTAGCGCGGGGACCGCTGGTTCGGGTGTTCCGGCGAATACTAGCTTCATGTTTGAGGTCGCTTTCTACTTGTTGAACCAGTCAGAGTTGCGGATAGTGGCCATCGCTCCTTTGCGTGATTCTGAGTCCAGGCGCTGCAAGAACAACACGCCATCCAAGTGGTCAGTTTCGTGCTGAACGCACCGTGCCATCAGTCCTGAAACCACCATGCCAACGGGATTGCCATAAACGTCTTGGCCTGAGACCCGCACAGTTTCGTAGCGGGTAGTCGGCGTGGAGATATCCGGGATGGACAAACAGCCCTCAATGCCCGTTTGAGTTTCTTCGCCAATGGCTTCCCACACAGGATTGATTATCGCCCCGCGCATACCGGTTTCAGTATGGGAGCAGTCATAGACAAAGATGCGCTTGAGCAGACCAATCTGGTTGGCAGCAAGGCCTACTCCCCCGGCATCATCCATGGTTTCAAGCATGTCAAAGGCCAGTTCTTCTAGGGATTCATCAAACTCGGTGATTTCGGTGGCGCGAGTGGTCAATACTGGGTCGCCGTACATACGGATAGCTTTGATGGTCAAGGTTCTTCGCACTTTCTAACAAACGGTGTAGCTGCCAAGCCAGAAGCTCGTAGCTGTTTCACTTTCCTACCAACCATAGTGAATATTGCTTCGCGCAGACACGCTGGGTTCCGCAATGGTTGAAGGCATTGGTTAAGCACGGTGGCTAACAGGTGTGCTTAACCAATGTTGATTGGATCGACTTGGATGCGCAATGGCAGATCATCTTTGCGCGCACTGCGGTTAGCATTTGCCGCGCGCAGGGCAATACCCAACTCCGAACGCGGGCCCAATGGGGTGCGAATGAGAAGGCGTTGTGCCGCGCCAAATCGCTTGGTGTCATATTCCCCAGGCAAAGATAAGTTCTCCGGCAGTGGGACGGGGCCTAAGATCTCTGCATGTTCTGGCAGCTTTGCTACCTCGAGGAAGTCGTCCAATGCGGCATCAGCACCGTCGATGGCAGCCATGTGCACTGCTGGTGGGAATCGGACTTCGCGGCGAGAATCAAGTTCTTGTTGGGCAAAGCCCACCACGTTCCAGCTCAAAAAGGCATCAATCACGGGCACACCTGGGTTGGCTGAGATCACCACGGCACCGCCTTTAGCCGCCGGAGCAACCATGGTGGCAGCAGCCATCCACTTGGCCATGGCATCCTCGCCAGCACGCAGGTCTTGCCTATTGAGCAAGGCACCGGCACCCAACAACAATGCCGCGCCGTAATAAGGCGTTTCCCCATCTGCAGTTGCTTTGGATGCCACCACGCGGGGTTCCGCACCAGGGGTTGCCACCACCAAGGCAGGTGCGTGCGGGATTTCTTCTACTACCTTGTTTCCGCCGGAAACAATGATCCGGGTATTGGGAAATACTCGTCCCAGTTCTTCCGCCGTGCGTTCAGAGCCCAAGACCACGGCACACAACCGGTTGGAGCCGCACTCGGCGCACTTAAAACGTGGCTCCATCTTGCCGCACCATGCACAACTTGGCGTTGCTGCCTGCTCATGGGAATGCGGCAGGGTCAGAGGGCCGTTGCAGTGGCGGCAGCGGGCGCGGGTGAAGCACTTCGCGCAGGCAAGGGTGGGAACATAGCCCTTGCGTGGTGATTGCACCAGCACGGGTTCGCCGCGATCAAGGGCGGATTTCGCGGCCTGATAAGCGCGGCCATCTAACGACGTCGTGCCAGCCGCAGGTTGCGCGGCATTGGCAGTGTTTGGGGATGCTCCGCGGTGTACGGGTGGAGGTCCCGCAGCGATGTTTCGGGAGAAATTCAGGCCATAGGGCCCCACAGCAATCATCGCCGGCATGCGCGTGCGCAACGTTGGCTCGGCAGCGACCAAGTCATGTGCCCATCCGGAGCTGACCAACAGCTGGGTCTCCGCGGTGCGTGAGTGCCCGACGATAAGCAGTGAGCAATTCTCCTGCGCACTACGCGTGGTCAATACTTCCCTGCTGTGCACATAGGGCGCGCTGCGTTCGACGAGGTTGTCATCGCCGTCGTTGAAGATAACCGCCAAGCCGAGGTCTTTAACTGGGGCAAATGCCGCGGACTTGGTGCCCACCACAATGCGCGCTTGGCCGACGAGCACTGAGAGGTAACGGCGGTAGCGTGCCTGCGGGCCTTGGGAGACATTGAGCACGGTAACTTGTTTAGCGGAGACATATTTGCGAAATGCTGCCTCCACCATGTCCACATCTGACTGGTCAGGAACCACTACCAGCACGCCGCGACCATCAAGAGCAACCTTGGTGCCAAGTGCTGCGATCGCTGCCGCCCAATCATCCCCCGGTGCTACCTGCCACGCAGCACGCGCCGTATTGCCAGCGAGCACGAAGTCCACGAAGGACTCGCCGTGCTGATAAGCCGAAAAAGATGAGAGGTCGGGTTCAGTAATCTCTCCCAAATCCTCAAAGGAAGTATCCAAGTCGGCTTCTTCTGCCTTGGCATGCCGCGGCGGAATAGCGAAGCGAATAATGTCTGAACGGTTGCCGCCGTAACGATTAGCCAGAGCATCCACCAGAGTGGACAACTGCTTCGGATACACCTGAAAAGGTGAGATCACGCGGTCGATATAAGCCAACTTGCCGTCAAAGTCTGATTCGGAAAGGCGTTGCATCAAGAGGGCATCGACAAGCCTGCCATTAAACCTAATGCGAACTCGAACCCCAGGCTGTGCTGCCTCCGACTCTTCCTCTGTGACCAGATAATCAAACGGCCGGTCCAAGTGAGAGACCCCCAATAAAGGCAACACCCGCACAACCGGTTTAACGGAGGCGGGTGTCTTTTTAGGCATAAGTGCTCATTCTACTTAAAGCCCGACTGCGGCACGAAGCGCGTCCACACGCTCCAGGGACTCCCACGGCAAATCCAGGTCGGTGCGACCGAAGTGGCCATAGGCTGCGGTTTGGCGGTAGATAGGACGAAGCAAGTCCAAGTCCTTGATAACTGCCGCTGGACGCAGGTCAAAGACCTGTGACACGCCGGCCTGAATGGTGGCATCATCAAGCCCGTGCTTTGCAGTGCCGAATGTCTCAACATAAAGGCCAACCGGGGTTGCACGGCCGATGGCGTAGGCAACCTGTACCTCAGCACGGTCTGCCAGACCTGCTGCGACGATGGTCTTGGCTACCCAGCGCATGGCATAAGCCGCGGAGCGATCCACCTTTGATGGATCCTTGCCGGAGAAAGCACCGCCGCCGTGACGCGCCATGCCGCCATAAGTATCAACGATGATCTTGCGGCCGGTCAGCCCGGCATCACCCATTGGACCGCCAAGGATAAAGGAGCCAGAAGGATTAACCAGCAAAGTGGTCTCTTCGTTGTAGAACTTCTCTAGACCCGCGTCCTTGATAACCCACTCCACGACGTGCTCGCGCAGCTGTTGCGCCAACCATTCCTGAGTGACCTCAGGATCATGCTGCGTGGAGATAACCACGGTGTCCAAGTTGACCGGGGTGTCACCGTCATAAGCAAAGGTCACCTGAGTCTTGCCGTCCGGGCGCAGGTGCGGAACGATATCGTTCTTACGAACCTCGGTCAGACGACGTGACAGGCGGTGTGCCACCGCGATGGGCAGCGGCATGTACTCATCGGTCTCATTCGACGCGTAGCCAAACATCAGGCCCTGGTCACCAGCGCCAGCCATGTCATGCTCATCCAAGTCCCCACCAGCACGGGCCTCAGAAGAGGTGGTCACGCCATCACCGATTTCACGGGACTGCTCACCAATGGAAACGTTGACGCCACAGGTGGTGCCGTCGAATCCAACGTCAGAGGAAATAAATCCAATCTCAGTCAGGGTGTTACGAACCAGCGCTGGAATCTCCACATAACCGGAGGTGCTGACTTCACCCACCACGTGCACCTGACCGGTGGTCACCATGGTTTCCACGGCGACACGGGCATGTGGGTCTTTGGCTAATAGCGCATCCAAAATGGTGTCTGAAATGGCATCACAGATTTTATCTGGGTGGCCCTCGGTTACGGATTCGCTAGTAAAAAGGCGCTTTGAAGCCTCAAGAGATGAAGTCACTGGTTCCTTCTTGCGTTGGGATAGTCGGTGTCACAGGCCAGAGAACAACGGGCCCAGAGGCCATTGTTCTGGCGTTAAAGTGCGGCAGCACTTGCCGTTGACCGGCACCGGAAAAATAAGTTAGCTTAACGTCCACCAATCCTAGACTAAGCGGTCTAGAGGGGCAATGTTGCCCTACTTTTCATGACGAATTTCATTCACAACATCCAAAATCTGCGCGGCCACCACTTGCTTGCTGCCGCGCTCTACAGTGCGTGGCTCCAGCTCCTTGGTCAAAATCCAGCCTTCATTATCCTTTTGCCCGAAGACCTTGCCTGCAGAAACGTCATTGGCCATGAGCACGTCACAGCCCTTGCGCTCAAACTTTGCCTGCGCGAATTCCAGCGCCGTTGACTCGTCATCTCCTGTTTCTGCCGCGAATCCAACAATGGTGGTGGATGCCGGAATCAAGCCACCTTCGCGCGCTGCGACAAGGCCCTTCAAGATATCCGGGTTCTCAGTCATTTCCAGCGTGGACAGCGCACTATCATCACTACCCTTTTTCATTTTCGCCTTCGCGACGTTGACCGGGCGGTAATCAGATACCGCCGCCGACATAATCACGATGTCGGCACCAGGTGCACGGGTGTCCATTTCATTCTTCAAGTCTTGCGTGGACACAATCTTGACCACTTCTGCGCCTGAAGGTGTGAGCAGGTCATCAGTGTCACCCGCCACGATGGTCACCTTCGCTCCACGCTGGGAGGCTAGCTCCGCCAACGCATAGCCCTGACGCCCGGACGACCGATTTCCAATAAACCGCACCGGGTCGAGGTTCTCCTGGGTTCCACCGGCTGAAATCAGGACGTTGAGTCCCTGCCAGTCATAAGGAAGATCTCCAAAAGTCAAACGGGTGCGTACCAACTCCGCAATCTGTTCAGCCTCAGGCAAACGCCCCGGGCCAGTGTCCTTGCCCGTCAAACGGCCGTGCGCAGGCTCCATGACGGTAATCCCGCGGCGGCGCAGCGTTGCCACATTGTCCTGGGTGGCCGGGTTGAACCACATCTCCGTGTGCATCGCCGGCACGACAATGACAGGACAGGTTGCTACCAGCACGGTTGCGGTGAGCAGATCATCTGAACGGCCTGCCGAAATCCGCGCGATAACATCTGCGGTGGCTGGAGCGATCACGACGGCATCCGCGTGCTGGCCGATGTTGACATGCTGGACTTCATCCACGGCGTCAAAGACCGTGGTGGATACAGGATTGCCGGAAAGTGCCTCAAAAGTTGCGGCGCCTACGAAGTTTAATGCTGCCTGAGTAGGCACGACCCGAACATCATCACCGTGTTCTTTAAAGTTACGCACCAGGTGCGCTGCCTTATAGGCTGCGATTCCGCCGGAGACCCCGACGACGATATTGCGTGGTTGCTGAGGGGAAGATTGTGCCTGTGCCGCATTTTCACTCATAGAGGGCAATACTACCGCGAAACAACAAGCCTCTCTCCCACAGCACACAAAAGAGCTCCCTGAAGGTTCACAACTGATTTCTCAGTCTGAACGCTCAGGGAGCACTTCGGGGATCCAACTGCGTGAATCCGGCCGAGGATTAAGACTCGATGCCTTCCTCGTGGTCAAGCAAGCCAGCCTCAATCTCGCGCAATGCGATGGACAGTGGCTTCTCGCCTGCTTCTGGGGTTACCAGTGGGCCGACGAACTCGAATACGCCTTCGTCCTGCTCTTGGTAGTAGCTGTTGATCTGACGCGCGCGCTTGGCAGCGAAGATCACGAGTGCGTACTTCGACGAAACCTTCTCCAACAGTTCATCAATCGGCGGAGAGGTAATACCAATCGGCGTATCAAATACTGGTTCTGGTTTGATCTCAGAATTAGCAGGGGTGGTCACGTTGGTCACATGCACCTTTTCTAGAAGTTGCTTATTAATGTTTGGTTAATGCTTATCCTTGCAGGATAGCAGCGATGGCCGCAACTGCGTCATCCAGGTCATCATTGACAATCACGTGGTCGAACTCAGACTGGCAAGCCAGCTCCTCACGCGCGGTATCAAGCCTGCGCTCAATAACATCTTGAGGTTCTGTTCCACGGCCGGTGAGGCGGTCTACCAAGATTTCCCATGAAGGCGGAGCTAGGAATACCAGTTCCGCTTCTGGCAAGGATTTCTTGACGTTGCGAGCGCCTTCCAAGTCCACCTCAACCAGCACTGGCCGTGAAGCTTCAAGAGCTTCATTGACTGGTGCTGCTGGTGTCCCGGAACGCTGCAAACCGCCGTGAATATCTGCCCATTCGAGCATTTCACCGGCGTCGATGCGACGCTGGAATTCTTCCGGACTAACAAAGAAGTAGTCCACCCCGTCCTGTTCACCCGGACGTGGGTCGCGTGTCGTCATGGACACGCTGAAGTAGAGCCTGTCTACGTCTTGACGCAAGCGCGCTACCACCGTGGATTTACCAACAGCGGAGGGCCCTGCCAGTACGACAAGGCGTCCGCGGTGATTAGCGCTGTTCATCAACGTTTACTCGGAAAAGCCGAAACGCTCCAGAAGGGCACGACGCTGACGGTCGCCCAAGCCACGCAGACGACGGGTCTGAGCGATTTCGAGGTCTTCCATGATCTCACGAGCCTTGACCTTGCCAACCTTTGGAAGGGCCTCGAGGAGTGCAGAGACCTTGGTCTTGCCGATGATCTCATCGGTTTCTGCCTTTTCGAGAACGTCCTTCAAGGTGGTGTCACCGCGCTTGAGGGATGCCTTCAGTTCTGCGCGAGCCTTGCGAGCCTCAGCGGCCTTGGCGAGAGCTTGCTTGCGTTGCTCATCAGTCAGTTTTGGAAGGGCCACGGGTTTCCTCCGATTCATTGGTTGATTAATTGATCCAGTACTTAATTACCGGAACTCGAAAGCCTAACTCAGAATTCTACTTCTCGTTGTGCTCCGACTTCAGGCAATCCTAGCACTGCAACGTTATCAAGGTAGATAACGCAACAGATTAGAACGGCTATTTAAGCACGTCACCGCACTACGCAGATCAAACTACCAGCTCATAGCCTCACGTGTAAATTTAGACACGGAAATGGCCCAAAATAGCCTTTATGCTGGCACTCTTTCAAAATTTCCAGGCAATTGCAGGGAGAGTACCTGTCAATTTCTTACCCGGTCCTTCAAAAGAAGCTGCCAGCATAAAGTTTGTCAGATTTTGTCTAGTCTGACCCTAGATTGAGCTGCCTAAACGAGTCCTCCGTCGAAGAATTCGCTCGCTGTCTCCTGCACTGCGGCACGCAAGTCAGCAACCTGCGGACCAGCGGCTAGAACTGCGCGTGAGACGTTAGCAAAGCCCAGTTCAGGGTTCGCCTGAGTAATGCGCGCGACATCGGCAGCCGAAGCTCCCTGCGCGCCCACACCGGGCAGCAGCACTGGCCCGTTGAGCTGTGAAAGCTTTGGTGGATTCTCTAACGTTGCACCGACTACAACGCCGATGTCACCCGGTACGGATTCTTCACCCGCTGCGTCGCTAGAACCAAGCTCCGCGTTGAAGGCAGCACAGATCTCCACCACATGCTGCGCAACCGTCAGGGAGCCATCGGTGAAGCTCTGGAGCTGAATTGCCTCTGGGTTCGAAGTGGCCGCGAGAACAAACACACCGCGTCCATTCTTTGCTGCCACCTCGAAGACGGACTGCAAGGCCCCAACGCCCAGATATGGCGAGACCGTTACCGCATCCGCCTGCAATGGGGAGCTCTCCCCCAGCCAGGCATCGGCATAACCAGCCATCGTCGAACCAATATCGCCGCGTTTGGCATCTGCCACAGTCAAGCAACCTGACTCACGCAAGCTCGCCAGAGTCTCTTCGAGTGCGGCGAAGCCTTGGGAGCCAAAACGTTCGTAGAAAGCCACCTGTGGCTTCACCAACGCCGCAGAGTCCGCAAATGCTTCCACGCATGCCTCACTGAAGCGGCGCAGACCATCAACGTTGTCCTCTAGACCCCACTGCTTCAGCAGATACGGGTGCGGGTCAATGCCGACGCACAACCGACCACGAACCTGGCCAGCTGCTACCAGCCGCTGACCAAAGCCGAGGTTTTCAGACTCGCTGCTGTGGTGTTGATTAGTTGTCTGCTGGGGCATGCTGAAGCTCCTGGAGTGCACGGACCTTGAAGTCACCCTTGCGCAGCGCCTCAAGCGCCTGAACGCCTGCGGTAACGCCCTGCACGGTGGTGATCTGTGGAACATCGACTTCGAGTGCCGCGCTGCGGATCTCGTAGCCGTCGAAGCGTGCACCGGAGGTGGAATCCGGTGTGTTGATGACCAAATCAATTTCGCGGTCCAGAATCAGGTCCACAACAGAGCGGCCTTCGGCACCGTTGCGGATTTCAGAGGACTTCTTCACGGTCTCGCACTCAATGCCGTTGCGGCGCAGGATGGATGCGGTACCGGTGGTTGCGAAGATCTTGTATCCCATATCGGCTAGACGCTGGATTGGGAAGGTCAGGTTACGCTTGTCGCGGTTTGCTACGGACACGAAGATGGAGCCTTCCTTAGGCATCTTCATGAAGCCAGCAATCAGTGCCTTGTAGTAGGCAGCACCGAAGTTTTCAGCCAGGCCCATGACCTCACCGGTGGACTTCATTTCTGGGCTCAGGATGGTGTCCAGCATGGAACCGTCTGCGCTGCGGAAGCGGTTGAATGGCAAGACTGCTTCCTTCACCGCGATTGGGTGCTCCAATGGCAAGGAACCACCGTCATAGTTGGAAGGCAACATGCCCTCTTCCTTGAGTTCAGCGATGGTGGAACCCATCATGACGCGCGACGCTGCCTTGGCCAGCTGCACGCCGGTTGCCTTAGACACGAATGGCACGGTGCGCGATGCGCGTGGGTTTGCCTCAATGACGTAGAGCTGGTTGTCCTTCAGGCCGTACTGCACGTTCATCAGGCCCTTGACGCCGATACCTGCTGCCAATTCCTTGGTAGCGTGGCGGACCTTTTCAATGTCCTCTGGTCCAAGGGTCATTGGTGGCAAGGAGCACGAAGAGTCACCGGAGTGAATACCGGCTTCCTCGATGTGCTCCATAACGCCGCCCAAGTACACGTCGGTGCCGTCGCACAGTGCGTCAACGTCAATCTCAATCGCGCCATCCAAGAAGCGGTCAACCAAGACTGGGTGGTCATCGGTCAGCTCGGTTGCGCGCTCGATGTAGGACTCCAGCGATGCCTCGTCGTAGACAATTTCCATGCCGCGTCCGCCCAGAACGTAGGAAGGACGTACCAGCACCGGGTAGCCAATGTTGTTGGCAACCGCGCGTGCTTCCTCATAAGAGGTAGCGGTACCGAATTCTGGTGCTGGCAGTTCAGCCTTAGCCAGTACCTTGCCGAATTCGCCGCGGTCTTCAGCCATGTTGATGGCCTCAGGGGTGGTGCCAACAATAGGAACGCCGGCATCAGACAGGCGCTGTGCCAAGCCCAGTGGGGTCTGGCCGCCAAGCTGAACGATGACGCCGGCAACGGTGCCGGACTCAGACTCAGCGTTGTAGATTTCCATGACGTCTTCGAAGGTCAGTGGCTCGAAGTACAAACGGTCTGCGGTGTCATAGTCAGTGGAAACGGTCTCTGGGTTGCAGTTAACCATGACGGTCTCATAGCCCTGCTCAGACAGCTCGAGCGCTGCGTGAACACAGGAGTAGTCAAACTCAATACCTTGACCAATGCGGTTTGGACCGGAGCCCAAGATGATGACCTTTTCACGCTCGGTCTGTGGTGCAATCTCAGACTCTGCTTCTGGATCCAGCTCATATGCCGAGTAGTGGTACGGGGTCTGTGCCTCAAACTCTCCGGCACAGGTGTCAACGGTCTTGTAGACAGGACGAATACCCAGGGACCAACGCAGGGCACGAACGCCGTCTTCCCCAGCGAACTCGGAACGAAGTGCGGCAATCTGCTTATCGGACAAGCCCATGTACTTCGCTTCGCGCAGAAGGTCAGCATCGAGGACTGGTGCGTCGATGAGCTTGGTGCGGAAATCAACCAGGGCCTGCAGTTCAGCCAGGAACCATGGGTCAATCTGGGATGCCTCATAGACTTGCTCGATGGATGCGCCAAGACGCAGTGCCAACTCAACGTCGTAGAGACGGCCTTCGGTTGGACGACGCAAGTCATCCAGTACCGCGTTGACGTCAGTAGCGCGCTCTTCTGCGAAGTATTCGTCCGGACGGGTCCAGAAGCCCTCTTGCTTTGCTTCCAAAGAACGCATGACCTTGTTGAGACCAGCGATGTAGTTGCGGCCGATACCCATGGCTTCGCCCACGGACTTCATGGTGGTGGTCAGGGTGTCATCTGCACCGACGAACTTCTCAAAGGCAAAGCGTGGAGCTTTGACAATGACGTAGTCCAGGGTTGGCTCGAAAGCCGCTGGGGTGACACCGGTGATGTCGTTGGTGACTTCATCCAGGGTGTAGCCAATGGCCAGCTTCGCAGCGAGCTTCGCGATTGGGAAGCCGGTTGCCTTCGACGCCAGTGCGGAGGAACGGGACACACGTGGGTTCATCTCAATGACGATGATGCGCCCGTTGTCTGGGTGCACTGCGAACTGGATGTTACAGCCGCCAGTGTCAACGCCAACCTCGCGGATGATGTCAATACCCAAGTCGCGCATGTTCTGGTACTCGCGGTCGGTCAGGGTCAGCGCTGGTGCCACGGTGACAGAGTCGCCGGTGTGCACGCCGAGTGCGTCGACGTTTTCGATGGATGCAATCACAACCACGTTGTCATCGCCATCGCGCATGAGCTCGAGCTCGAATTCCTTCCAGCCCAGGATGGATTCTTCAATTAGAACGTTTGCTTCTGGGGAGGCTGCAAGGCCGCCACCAGCGATGCGCTCGAGGTCTTCATTGGTGTACGCCAAACCGGAGCCAAGACCACCCATGGTAAATGATGGGCGGACAACAACTGGCAGGCCGAGCTCTGCGACGGTTGCGTGGACTTCTTCCATGTTGTGGCAGACCGCGGAACGTGCGGATTCGCCGCCGATGGATTCCACGATGTCCTTGAACTTCTGACGGTCTTCGCCGCGCTCGATGGCGTCGATGTCTGCGCCGATGAGCTCAATGCCGTGCTTATCCAAGATGCCGGCACGGTCGAGCTGAATAGCTGCGTTTAGTGCGGTCTGACCACCAAGGGTTGCCAGCACGGCGTCGATTGGGTGGCCTTCTTCGCGTTCCTTGATCAGGATTTCTTCGATAAACGCTGGTTCGATTGGCTCAACATAGGTGTGGTCTGCGAACTCCGGGTCGGTCATGATTGTTGCCGGGTTGGAGTTAATCAGGGTGACGCGCAGTCCTTCTTCTTTGAGGACGCGGCACGCCTGGGTACCTGAGTAGTCGAACTCACAGGCCTGGCCAATAACAATTGGGCCGGAGCCGATGACCAGGACGTGGTTAATATCGTTGCGCTTTGGCATGGGTTTCTTTCTTACCTTTCCTGGTCTGGGTTACTTGTTGTTTGGCGAGTGGATGGACATGAGGTCAATGAACTGGTCAAACAGTGGGTTTGCATCATGTGGACCAGCGGCAGACTCAGGGTGGTACTGCACGGAGTAAGCCAGGCCGTTAGAGAGCGCTACGCCCTCAACTGCGCCGTCATTCAAGCAGGTGTGGGTGACCTTTGCTGCGCCGAAATCGGTATCGAATTCCTCACCTGGGTTCTCCGTTGGCATAGCCAGCGCGAAGCCGTGGTTCTGGGAGGTGATGTCAATCTTGCCGGTGACGTGGTTCTTGACTGGCACGTTGATGCCGCGGTGGCCGAACTTCATCTTGAAGGTGTCCAGGCCAAGTGCGCGGCCCAAAATCTGGTTACCGAAGCAGATGCCGAAGAAAGGAACTTCTTCCTTCAAGACATCGCGCACAATGGCTACTGCTTCATCTGCGGTTGCTGGGTCACCAGGACCGTTGGAGACGAACACACCGTCTGGGTTGTACTGCTTAATCTCTTCGAAAGGAGTACCTGCTGGAACCACGATGGTTTCAATGCCGCGCTTAGCAAAATGGCTCGGGGTGGACATCTTGATGCCCATGTCATAAGCAACAACGGTGTACTTCTTCACCCCTTCAACTGGGATGGTGTAGACCTCATCTGTTGAAACTTCGGTGGAAAGGTCCGCGCCAGCCATGGATTCCTGGGCGTTGACTTCTTCAACGAGTTCTTCCACTGGGCGCTTTGCTGCCTCACCGGAGAATATACCTGCGGCGACAGAACCCTGGTCACGCAGGTGGCGCACCAACGAGCGGGTGTCTACACCCTGAATGCCGATGATGCCCTGGGATTCCATCTCCTCTTGCAGGCTGCGCTGTGCGCGCCAGTTGGAGACACGGTGGGACAGGTTGCGGATAGCCAAGCCAGCGACCCAGATGTTGCCGCCGTTGGACTCATTGTCCTCATCGTTCCAGCCGGTGTTGCCAATCTGTGGCGCGGTGGTGACCACAATCTGGCGGTGGTAGGACGGGTCCGTCATGGTCTCTTGGTAGCCGGTCATGGCGGTGGTAAATACCGCTTCACCCAAGGTGGTGCCGGTTGCGCCGAAGCCGAAGCCACGGAAGCTACGGCCGTCTGCGAGCACCAGGATGGCAGGTTGTGAAGTGTTCGTCACAGGAATGTGCCTTTCAATTTGAGTGTAAATAATTCACTGCTTTGCATTATATTACTGTTCGTCCTCTTGCGTGCATCCAGCACCCAGCCTTAAAAAGTTGCCGTCACTGAGCTGGTCTGCTGCATAAATTAAGAGGGCCGCATAGTGAGCTGTCTAGCTGTCTTGCGCATCAAGTTGGTAGGTGATGTGCCCGCGCAGCAGGGTGTGCGTTACGCGTGCACCGAACTCAATACCTTCATATGGATTGTTCTCGCTCTTGGATTCCAGCAGGGTCTTGTCCGATACCCACTGTGCCTCTGGGTCCACCAAGGTGAGGTTAGCTGGCTCGCCTACCTCAATTGGTCGGCCATGGTCAGGAAGGCGGGTGATTTCCGCTGGACGCTCACTCATCACGCGAGCAACAAAGCGCCAGTCAGCCAGGCCAGGCTCGACAAAGAGCTTGGCGATGACCGCTAGGGAGCTTTCCAGACCAAGCATGCCGGGCTTAGCGTTGTCGAACTCAACGCACTTATCTTCCGATCCGTGCGGAGCGTGGTCCGTGGCGACAACATCGATGACGCCATCAAGCAATGCTTGGCGAAGTGCCAACGTGTCATGCTCTTCGCGCAGTGGCGGGTTCACACGGAACACACCGTCGTAGGTTTTCAGCTTGTCATCAGTAAGCAGCAAGTGGTGCGGGGTGACCTCAGCGGTCAAAGGAATGTCCTGACCCTTGGCCCACTTGAGCAGCTCGACGGTGCCGGTGGTCGATGCATGGCAGATGTGCACGCGGTTGCCGTAGTCACGAGCAAGCAATGCGTCACGTGCAACGATGGATTCTTCAGCCACGCGTGGCCAGCCGCGCAGACCAAGCTGCGCTGCGGTCGCACCTTCGTGTGCAACTGCGCCATCGGTCAAACGTGGTTCCTCAGCGTGCTGTGCAAGCAACACGTCCAAGCCCTTGGCGTATTCCAATGCGCGGCGCATCAGCTGTGGGTTTTCCACACACTTGCCGTCATCGGAGAACATACGCACCTTGGCATCGGAGCGCGCCATCATGCCGAACTCAGTGAGGTCTTTACCTTCTAGTCCCTTGGTGATGGAGCCAACTGGGTGAACATCGCAAATGCCCAACCCTTGCGCCTTTGCCCATACGGACTCAGCGATAACTGGCTGGTCCATCACGGGCGACGTGTTAGCCATGGTGAACACTGCAGTGAATCCGCCCTTGGCTGCTGCCTTAGAACCCGTTTCAATGGTTTCGGTGTCTTCGCGGCCCGGCTCACGCAGGTGCACGTGCATATCAACCAGGCCTGGAAGAAGCACCCGGCCCGCGCCATCAATGGTGCGGTCGATCGCGATGTCTACATCTTCACCGACCGATGCGTCAATGGCGGTGATTTCACCGTTTTGGATTAAAACATTGACCGGCTCACCTTCGCCATACGGGCGAACGTTGGTTAGCAGCGTGGTCCCGGCCGCCGCTGGGGCTTGTCGGCCGGTTTCTGGATAATGAGTCACAGGTAATTCTCCTACTATTTTCTAGATACCGGCTTAAACACCGACGGCTTCAGCGCCGCTTGCGATGAGCGTGAACAGCACTGCCATGCGCAGGTGCACACCGTTGTTGACCTGCTGCAAGATTGCAGTGCGGTCAAGGTCGGCGACGGCGTAGTTGATTTCCATGCCTCGCAGCATCGGACCTGGGTGCATGATGATGGCGTCTTTCTTCATCATTGCGGCACGCTGCTTGGATAGACCAAACAAGGTTGCGTACTCGCGGTGCGATGGGAAGAAGCCGCCGTTCATGCGCTCGGCCTGCACACGCAACATCATGACAGCATCAGCGTCTTGGACTTCAGTGTCGAAATCGACAGAAGTTTTTACCGGCCAGGTCTCCACGCCAAAAGGCAGCAAAGTTGGTGGCGCCACCAGGGTGACTTCCGCACCAAGGCTGGTCAACAGGTCAACGTTAGAACGCACCACGCGCGAATGCAGGCAGTCGCCCACAATCTTGACCTTCAGACCACCGAAGTCGCCTGAAGAAATACCCAAACGCTGACGCATAGTTACTGTGTCCAAAAGGGCTTGGGTTGGGTGTTGGTGCGAACCATCGCCGGCATTGATCACGGAAGGACCTTCGCCGCCGGGAGCTACCCAGTTGGCAACCTGCTGGGCTGCGCCCGAGGATGGGTGACGGATGATGATGGAATCCGCGCCCAGAGAAGACAGGGTCAATGCAGTATCGCGCAAAGACTCACCCTTCTTCACAGAAGAAGACGAAGCAGAAAGATTAATAACGTCAGCAGACATCCACTTGCCAGCGGTCTCAAAAGAGGCACGCGTACGGGTGGAGTTCTCATAGAACAGGGTGTAGATAGTGCGACCGCGCAAGGTCGGAAGCTTCTTTACTTCCCTGCCCTCGAGCGCCTCGCGGAATTTATCGGCTTCATCGAGGAGGCCGAGGATCTCAGTTGTGTCGAGGTCAGCGATGCTTAACAGATGTTTCACTAAGTCTCCTTATTGCGTGGAAGTGATGCCGCGGGTCAAGACCACCGCGTCGCGGCCGTCAATATCGCTAATAAGGACATCAATGTCTTCGTCCCGTGCGGTTGGGACGTTCTTACCCACATAGTCAGCACGAATTGGGACCTGGCGGTGGCCACGGTCCACAAGGACTGCTAACTGGATGGATTCTGGGCGACCAATATCGCTCAGTGCATCAAGCGCGGCGCGAATGGTGCGGCCGGAATAGAGAACATCATCAACCAAAATGACAATGGCATTATCAATGCCGCCAGTTGGGATGGACGTCGGTTGCAGCGCGCGGTGCGGTTTATTGCGCAAATCATCGCGGTACAACGTGATATCTAGAGATCCACAAGGGATTTCAACACCGGCAAACTCTTCAATCTTGTTTGCAAGTCGGTGTGCAAGGGGCACGCCACCCGAAGGGATGCCCAAAAGAATTACTCGCGCAGCGTCTGGGGAGTCCAGCGCTGTCTTTTCAATAATCTGGTGCGCGATGCGAGCCGTTGTACGTTCAACGTCGCTGGCAGTTAGCAATTCTGTCTGCGTGACATTCGTCTGCGCAGCATTAGCTTCTTGCCCGCCGTTGGGTACAGTGGTTCCACTCATCGTGACCTCCTTCCCCGCCTCACAGTGCGGTCCTTAAAGGATGTGTTCACAGAAATATGGTGACCGTAGTTTCTACAGCTGCCACAACCTTAGCATTGCGACACCCGCTGCGCGCTATTTTGAATCCATGCCTTCCCCTATTTGGGCACAAGGAATTTGCCCACTGGTAGAGCCTGACTTAAGCCGCTCAAATTCTGGTGGTGGTGTTTCGGCGTTGAGTCATACTTTCAGTTCTCAAAATGGCTAAGCTGTAGGTCAACGTACAAGGCGCAGCACGCCCGATTAAACGAACCATTAAGGAGCGTTTCCTGCATGAGTTTTTCTGCATCACATATTGTTCCTGCACCACGGGAACAGGTGTGGGAGTGGCATACGCGCAAAGGCGCTTTGGCCAGGATCACCCCACCTTTTGTGCCGATGACTCCGTTGCAGCAGGCAGAGAGGCTTTCCGATGGCACGACGGTGCTGGGTTTCCCCGCTGGTTTGCGGTGGACTGCGCGCCATGATCTTTCCCGCTACCGCAAGGGCTACGCCTTTTCTGATGTGTGTGTAAATGCGCCAATGCGGGTTCTGGCCAACTGGCGCCATGACCATCATTTTGAGGACCACGCTGAGGGCACCTTGGTGACAGACACGGTGGAGACCCGTGTTCCTAAATCAGTCGTGGAAACGATGTTCGCTTACCGTCAGCACCAACTGATTGAAGATATTGCGCTGCTTAATCGTCTCAAGTGCCTGGGCTATGTGGACGGTTTGGCTGATTCCACGTCGATTTATGGTGCGAACCGTCCACTGAAAATCGCGATGACTGGCTCCCGCGGCGCGGTTGGTCGCACACTGACCGCGCAGCTTTCCCTGGCTGGCCATGACGTTGTCCAATTGGTCCGGGGAAAGGTCAAGCCAGGTCAGCGTCATTGGAATCCGGTAGCGCCAGCACCCGACTTGCTCGATAGTATCGATGTGCTTGTTCATCTCGCCGGTGAGCCTATTTTCGGCCGCTTTAATGAGTCGCACAAGAAAGACATCCGTGACTCGCGTGTCGGGCCCACCCGCAAGTTGGCAGAGATTGTTGCAAAGACAGACTCCGTGACCGCCATGGTTTCCGCGTCTGCGATTGGTTACTACGGAAATGACGGCGGCGAAGAGATTCTCACCGAGTCATCCGATCCCGGCGATGGCTTCTTGGCGGATGTGTGCGCGGATTGGGAGGCTGCCACCGCACCGGCTTCGGAAGCAGGCAAGCGTGTGGTCACCATGCGCACCGGCGTGGTTATCTCCGGCAACTCTGGAGTCCTACCACTGTTTAAGGCGTTATTCTCCACCGGTCTCGGCGGCACTTTCGGCGATGGCGAATTCTGGCTGTCATGGATTGGCGCGGATGATCTCACGGACATGTACACCCACGCCATCCTCGACGAGGAACTCAGCGGTCCTATCAACGCCGTCGGCCCGAATCCAGTCTTAAACCGTGGACTCGCCCAAGCCATTGGCACGGAGATGAAGCGCCCGTCCGTTATCCCAATTCCTACCTTTGGCCCAGCACTACTTCTGGGCAAGGAAGGCGCACGCGAATTGGCACTGGCAGATCAACGCGTGATCCCTGAAGTGTTGAACAATCACGATCATCACTTCCGCTACCCCACCATTGATAGAGCACTCGCGCACGAGCTGGGCCGTGAGAAACTCTGGGCTCCCGCAGAACCAGAAGCGCCAGAAATTTCTGGAGATTCTGAGACCCCCATCGACGAATAAGCGCCGGAAAATTTCCGAAACATAGACGAAGAGACCACCTGACCGAAACTATTCGGAGAGGTGGTCTCTTCGCATTGGAGCGAACGTAGGCGGCTACCCGCCGGCGTTTGCTCTAGCGCTTGCGGGAGCGACGCTCGCGGACACGGACCGCGATACGTACTGGGGTGCCGTGGAAGCCGAACTTCTCACGGAACTTGCGCTCCAGGTAGCGGCGGTAGCCAGCATCCAAGAAGCCGGTGGTAAACAGCACGATGGTTGGTGGCTGGGTACCAGCCTGCGTTGCGAACAGAACGCGTGGCAGACGGTTGTTCTTCATCGGAGGTGGGTTCGCGGCAATCGCGTCACGCATCCAGTTGTTCAGCTGACCGGTGGTAACACGCTGGTCCCAGCTCTCCAGGGCGGCAATCATCGCTGGCTCCAGGCGCTGCAGTGAGCGGCCAGTCTCAGCAGAGATATTAATGCGGGTGACCCATGGAAGGTGCGCCAGCTGCTGGTCCATTTCGCGGTCCAGGTAGTAGCGGCGGTCCTCATCCATCAGGTCCCATTTGTTGAACGCGATGACCAAGGCCTTGCCGGCTTCGAGCACCATGTTCAATACGCGCTGGTCCTGCTCAGAGATCTCCTCGGAGGCATCGATAAGCATGACGCACACCTCAGCCGCGTCAATGACGCCGCGGGTACGCAGGGATGCGTAGTACTCATGGCCCTGCGCGTTCTTGACCTTCTTGCGCAGACCAGCGGTGTCAACAAAGCGCCACAGCTTCTGATCCAACTGCACCAAAGAGTCGACCGGATCCACGGTGGTACCAGCAACGTTGTCAACAACAGCGCGCTGCTCCCCGGTGAACTTGTTCAACAAAGAGGACTTGCCCACGTTTGGCTTGCCCACCAGTGCCACGCGGCGTGGACCTTCAGTAATAGACGGGTTGCGTGGTTCCTCAGGGAACAAGCGCAGCACCTCATCCAAAACGTCCGCGCCACCGCGACCATGCTGAGCGGACACTGGCCATGGATCGCCCAAGCCCAGTGCATAGAACTCAGCCAGGTCAGCGTACATGTTGTCCGAGTCGAACTTATTGGACACCAGAATGACTGGCACCTCAGAACGCTGCAGCATGCGCGCCATCACGGAGTCAGTCTCAGTGATACCGACCTTGGTGTCCACCACAAAGACAATGACGTCCGCAGTTTCCATAGCTACTTCAGCCTGGCGTGCAATAGCACCATGAATACCCTTGGCATTCGGATCCCAGCCACCAGTGTCCTGAACTAAGAAGCGCTGGCCGTTCCAGTCACCGATGTAAGAAATACGGTCACGGGTAACGCCCGGGTGGTCTTCCACCACTGCTTCACGGCGGCCCAGGAAACGGTTGACCAAGGAGGACTTGCCCACGTTTGGACGGCCCACAATGGCAACGGTGCACAAGGACTCTTCGGTGTGGGAAGGTCCGGCAACGCCGAAGGCGCGCTCAATCTCAGCCCACTCTTCTTCCGTTAGTTCCTCACCAGCAACACCGGTTGGAACACCCTCTTCGTCATAGTCATCGCCGTAATCGGCTTCGCCGAACTCAGAGTCATCAAAGTTGGAGTCATCAAATTCAAAGTCGAACTCTTCTTCATTGAAGTCATCCGACGCCCAACCACCGTGCGGTGCTTCAACGAGCTCTTCGTCGAACTTGCCCGCTGGGTAGTGGAACTCAGTGTCTTTCTCAGAATTCTTATCGCTCATCAGCAGACTCCTTGACAATAGTAATGAGGGCGTCGAGCACTTCTTCAAGGCTCATTTCAGAAGTATCCACCACAACAGCATCATCTGCTGGGCGAAGAGGTGAGGTTGCGCGTGAAGAATCCGCCGCATCGCGGCGCTCCACGTCGGCCAATACGGTGTCGAATTCCGCTGGAATACCAGCGGCCACATTCTGGTCGTATCGGCGCTGCGCGCGTACCTGCGCGGAGGCGGTCATAAATGCCTTCGCCGGGGAATCAACCAGCACTACCGTGCCGATATCGCGGCCTTCAACGATGGCGCGGTGCGATTCATCGGCAAGCTTGCGCTGCAACTTAACCAAATTCGTGCGCACCTCTGGGATGGCAGAAACAGCAGAAACGTTGCGGGTGACCTCGTCCTCACGGATTTCCTTAGATACATCCTCACCGTTGAGGATGACCTCCGTGGAATCCGGGTCATTAGACACGGTCAATGGCAGATTCGCCGTCGCCGCGATGACAGCCTGAGTATCTTGTGGATCGACTCCAGCACGCAGCACAGCCAAGGTGGCTACCCGGTACATAGCGCCAGTATCGATGTATTTTGCATCCAGCTGCTTCGCCAACGCACGGCACGTGGTGGACTTTCCGGTTCCGGATGGTCCGTCAACGGCCAGAATGAGGCCGCCATTAGGAAGATTAGAAACCATTTACATCCCCACTACCTTGTACACGCTGGTGAGCTCAGCTGAGTTCAACGCGCGGATACCACCGGGCTTCATATCGCCCAACTGCACGGTGTGGATCTTGGTGCGCACCAGGCGCTGCACTGGGTAGCCGGCTGCCTTGAGCATGCGGCGAACAATGTGCTTGCGGCCTTCGTGTAGCTCAAGGCGGATAAGCGACATGCCCTGGTTCTTGTCCACAACCTGGACAAAGTCAGCCTTGGCCTCGCCGTCGTCGAGCTCAATGCCCTCTTTTAGAGTACGGATCAGGCGGTTGTCTGCCTCACCCAGCACGGTGGCCAGGTAGGTCTTGGACACCTCGTACTTTGGGTGCATCAGGCGGTTTGCCAGCTCACCGTCGTTGGTGAGGATGAGCAGACCCTCAGTATCAGCGTCAAGGCGGCCGACGTGGAACAGGCGCTGGCCGGAAGCGACCTTCTCTGAAACCATGTCGCCTACGCATGGACGACCCATGTCATCTTGCATGGTGGACTGCATGCCACGCGGCTTGTTCAAGATGAAGTACTCGTGCTCCTCATTGACGTTAACGCGCACACCGTCGACGCGGATGATGTCCACGTTAGGGTTAACGCGCACGCCCTGGCGCTTAACAACTTCACCGTTGACTTCAACGCGGCCTGCTTCGATGAGTACTTCCGCATGGCGGCGTGATGCTACGCCTGCCTTGGCCAGGACCTTTTGTAGGCGTTCGCCTTCGGTGCTGGGGTTTTGGGTGGACTTAGAGTCCTCGTAGAGCCAATCAGCGCCCAAGTCATTAGCGATGGACTGGGCGGTGGCCTTCTTTTCGCGCTGGGAGCGCTTGACGTTTTGACGACGGGCCGGTTTAGCGTTGGAGATCAGCATGTCGCTGTCACGCTTTTTCTTTTCCGGTGTGCCGTCTCGGCGAGCGGGTGGGGTCACGTCGATCGTGTCCTTTTCTCTTAAATTGTTTAAAATACGCTTGGGAGATCTTACTCCTGGCAACGAGCTTACAGCAAAATCTCTAATACTCTTCATCGATCATGTCGACGTCGGGCAAAAGAGGTGCCAAATCAGGCAGCCGTTCCAAGGAGTCAATGCCTAAAAGCTCCAGAAACAATGTTGTTGTTTCATAGCGGATGCCGGGTCCTTCGAACTCCCCGTCTTCGATTTCACGCACCAGCCCGCGCAGGGTCAATGTACGCATTACGCCGTCGACATTGACGCCGCGCACCGCCGCGACCTGGGCACGGGTACATGGTTGTCGGTACGCCACCACGGCTAGCGTCTCTAATGCTGCGCGGGAGAGCCTGGTTTGGGTGCCATCCAGCATGAATTGTTCCACGGCATCGGCGTTGTCACGGCGTGTGAAATAGCGCCAGCCTTCTTCACTTTTACGCAGTTCAATGCCAGAGCCGCGCATATCCAGTTCAGTCTGGATTTCTTCGAGCACGGCTTCGACTTCTTCAATCGTTGCTTCGACAGCGCGCGCAATGCTTGCCGTTGTCGCCGGGCTGTCGATGACAAGAAGAATCGACTCAATCTGGGAGCGCAGCTGGCTGATAAACGGCATCTCATCGGCTGTCATCTCATTCGGATCCAATGCTTCTCCTTAATCCCAGTTCGCTGCCGCCACAACTGCGGGATCGACGTCCAAACCAGTCCAGGACACGTTGAGTGGTCCTAGCTGTTCTTCTTGTTCTGTTTCCACTGCCTTGGCTTTGTAGAGCTCCAACAGTGCCAGGAAACGACCAACCACGTGCATCGACAGGGTGCAATCGCGCGTGAGCGCATTAAAACTCAACCACTTGTCCGCGCCCAGCAGTTTGAGGGTGTCCATTATCTTGCCGGCCTGTTCCGGCACGGATACTGCCACCTGGTGGATGTGTCCAATACCGACTTCTTCAGGTGGTTTGGGTCGGAATACTCCAGCGGCCAATTCCGCGAAGCTCGCCGGGGTATGCCCCAGCTTGACCGGCGGCAATAACGATGCGAACTGTTCTTCAACGCCCACCGCACGCGGGTAAGCTCTGCGCGCCTCACGCTGCCACTGCGCAAATTGGTCGGCGACTTGTTTGTAGGCCCGGTACTGCAAAAGGCGTGCAAACAAAAGGTCGCGGGATTCTAGAAGTTCGAGGTCATCCAGATCATCGACCTCACCGCGTGGCAAAAGGCGTGCCGCTTTCAAGTCCAGCAGGGTTGCTGCGACGACGAGGAATTCCGTGATCTCATCAAGGTCAGCGGTTTGGCCAAGCCCGCGAGTATAAGCCACAAACTCATCCGTGACTTCCGACAAAGCAACGTCAGTAACGTCCAGCTTCTTGCTTTGGATTAGTTGCAGCAGCAGGTCGAAAGGGCCCTCAAAGTTGGCCAGCGCAATGCGAAATCCGGGGATCTCCGGCTGCACTGCTTCATCTATTGGTTGATGAGCCATCTACACCTGCATCTAGCGCTTGGTGCGCTCAATGACCTCAGCAGCCAAGTCGCGGTACTGCTTCGCTGCCTGCGACGACGGTGCCCAGGTGGTAATCGGCTCTCCAGCCACGGAAGTCTCTGGGAAACGCACGGTACGGGTAATGACGGTGTCAAAGACCTTCTCATCAAAGTACTCAACCACCCGCGACATTACTTCGCGTGCGTGTTTGGTGCGGCGATCAAACATAGTGACCAGGATGCCAATGACTTCCAAGTCAAAGTTGATGCGCTCAGCAACCTTCTCCACGGTGTCAGTCAACAAAGCCAGACCGCGAAGTGAGAAGAACTCACACTCCATGGGAATGATGACGCCGTGGGAACACGCCAAAGCGTTGACGGTCAAAAGACCAAGGGAAGGCTGGCAGTCAATGATGATGAAGTCATAGTCCTTCATCACTGGGCGCAGCGCACGCGCCAGCGTGTGCTCACGGCCGACTTCATTGACCATCTGAATCTCAGCAGCCGACAAGTCAATGTTGGCAGGAACCAAATCCAGACCAGGTACGCCGGTGTGCACGATAGCGGAGTGAATAGACACCTGGCTATCAAGCATCACGTCATAGATGGTGTCTTCAATTTCGTCATGACCCAAGCCTAAACCTGCGGACAGTGCGCCCTGCGGGTCCAAGTCCACCAACAGCACCTTGCGGCCATAATCAGCCAAGCAAGCGCCCATATTGATGGTTGAGGTGGTCTTGCCCACGCCACCTTTTTGGTTGCACATTGAGATAACGGTCGCTGGACCATTCTTTTCCAGTGCTGGCGGCTGTGGAATAGTGCGCAGCTCCCTGCCTGTTAGACCAACTTCAGGTTCGTCTGCGTCAAAGAGTCCCTCGTTGCTCACGTTTTACTCCCTACTTCCCTACCAACACTCAACCCGCACTTCGAACACGAAATTACACGGCTGTTATTTAACACTGAGATACAGCTTACTCGTTTATCCTACAAGGCACATCGTCGCCCGTAGGTCAACGCTTCAAACTAGACACATCCCAACAAATCTGGTGGTCTTTCTTCGCCGAAGGCCTCAAACGTGCAAACCGAATGCCTAGCAACTGTGCCAGGTCGTCGTGCCTAGTACTCGTACTGCTCTTGCTTACGGCGCTTGATCACCTTGCGGATGATGAAACCAATGATGATCAAAAGGATCACAATGCCCAGGCCAATGGCACCATTTACCAACAGGTTTGAACCTTCGTCATCGCTGGAAGCGCCTGTGGCTGCGGCGTTTTCGGCATCTGCACCAGCACGCTGATAGTTAGGGTCGGTCAGGCTGACAATAACCTCAATGCCAGTGCCATCATTGCGCACTAGCTGCATGTAAAAAGGATTGTCCGGCGCTTGGCCTTCTGGATAAGTCAAGGTCAAGGTACGGCTAGCCGCATCAATATCGCGTTCGATGTCTTGGATGATGTTGCCGTCAGCATCGACGTAGCGCAGGGTGAACTGCTCTTGATCCAAGTTGCCGAACTGATTGTAGAAATCTAGCGCCTGGCGCAGGCCCAACTGGGCCGTGATCGTGTTGCCCTCAATGGTGGACTCCAAATCAATGCGCTCAGCAGTAGATTCATCTAGCTGCTCCGCCGCCTGACGGTCTGGCTTATCACCTGGGACGGCTGGCAAGGACGCATTCTCACTTCCGGAGACATCACCAGTGCCGGTGTTTTCATCTCCCGAGCCACCGGCGTCGTTAGCGCCCTGGCCGCCGGCGCCCGCAGAACCGTCGGCGCTGCCACCGCCATCAGAACCAGGAGTGCTGCCGTTATCGGTAGCACCTGTGCCAGTCGCGCCGCTTCCGGTACCTCCGCCGCTGCCATCGCTGCCGACTGGAGTATCGCCACCTGCAGTGCCGTCGCCGGAAGTGTTGCCGTCACTAGCGCCGCCTTCTGCTACCAAAGTGATCGTCGCGGACTGGCCTTGGGCAGTGACGGGAACCGAAATCTGTCCGCCCTCAGGAGGCGCGGTAATGGTCACGGCGCTGCCGGAAGTGGACACTGACCAACCGTCGCCGGAGTAAGACGCGTTTGCTGCCACTGGCAAGCTGACCGTGGTGGTTTGTCCTGCTGGAACCGAAATCGGAGCAGAGATTGCCGCGCGTGCATCCTCCACTGACATGCCACCTGGCAATGCGTGTGCCGCTGGGGAGGCTACAACAGCGCCGGCCGAAGCGCCGAGGCCCAGAATGCATGCAGCCGCAACAGATGCAGCAAAACGTCGGCTAGCTATAAAGCCAGCATGTGGTGCGGCAGTAACACTAGAAACACTGTGGCCAAGGGCATGGTTGCGTGAGGAATTCACGTAAACGGTCGTCCTTTCATAAGACGTACGAGACATCATTCAACCCATATTCGGTGCTGTGTTCACGCGGTTCAAGACAGCGAAACGCGCAAACGCGGCACACAAAGGATTGAAAAGAAATATTAGTGTACGCGGAATACGCGCACAGGCACGAAAATCACGGTACTGGAACTGGCATGCAGATTTCCAGATTTAAGCGCGAGGGTGAGCAACTCTCCAGACTTCTCGCAGGGAATCCGCAGTAACATGCGTGTAGATCTGCGTGGTCGTTACTGAAGAATGCCCCAATAACTCCTGCACAGTACGCACATCGGCGCCGCCTTGCAGCAAATGGGTTGCAAAAGAGTGCCTTAATGTGTGCGGGGACACTTTCTTGCCAATTTCGGCGCGCTCAACGGCCTGCTGAATGACAGCCCATGCGCTTTGCCGTGACAGTGGCTTGCCCAAAGTGTTGAGAAATAACGCATGCGTTTTACCGCGACTCATCTGCGGGCGCGAACGAACCAGGTAGTCTTCAATCGCTTTGCGTGCATGAGAACCCATCGGCACCAGACGCTGCTTGGAACCTTTACCGGTCACGGTCAAAATATCCGGACCATCAGCAACATCATCTACCACCAGGTCCAGCAGCTCAGAAATACGCGCACCGGTGCCGTAGAGCATTTCCAACAGGGCTTTGTCACGAATATCTACCGCCGTGGCGTATTCACCGTTTGGTACGGCGTCAATGAGCGCAGTGACTTCATCAACGCTTAACGTATCCGGTAGATGCTTCGCGGGACTCGGTGGTGCGACGTCGGCAGCCACATCGACGTCGATGTCGCCCTCGGACAGTGCAAACTTATGCAGTCCGCGGGCAACGATGAGTGCACGGCTTGTCGATGCACCCGATAGCGGCTTCTGACCCTCCCAACCGCGGCGAAGGTCCGCGACATAAGCCTCAAGATGTTGCGTGGTGACTTCGCGCAACGACTTAATCCCTGCGGCAGCGAGCCAATAAACATAACGCTTGAGATCCCGGCGGTAATTACTGACGGTATTGGGTGAAGAGCCCTTTTCGACCGCGAGGTGGTCCAACCATCCTTGTGCGAGTGTTACCAATTCCGGCACTGGTTCGACCTCACCGGAGATACCGGAAGCAATTGAAGAAGACATTTATTGCTTCTTCAGGTCAGGACCCTGACGGCGCGAAGCAATCGAGGTTGGGCGCAGTTCAAACGGCGCAGAAACCTCACGAGCTTGGCCGTTTCCGCTGAGCACCTGCTTGGCGGCGAGGATGCCGGCCACGGCGATGGAGTTATTGATTTCACCGTTAAGGATTTTCGCAACAGCGTCATCCAAATCCACCCAGGCGAAATCCATGTCCGCTTCTTCGTCGCCAAACGCCTCAGGGCGTTCCACCGTTGTGAGCCCCTGTGCCAAAAAGACGCGGGCAGATTCCTCGCAGAAACCAGGCGACGTCACCAAGTCGGTCAGAACAGACCACTCGGTGGCCTCTAGTCCTGCTTCTTCTACCAATTCGCGCTGGGCTCCAAGAATCTCGGACTCGTCCTTAACATCCAAAAGCCCGGCGGGAATCTCCCACAAGCGGCGTTTGACGCTGTGACGGTACTGGTTGACCATCGCGATTTCATTATTCTCATTAACCGCAACAACTGCCACAGCACCCATGTGCTCAATTACTTCGCGGAAAGCAACCTGGTCGTTAGGCATGGCCAGCTTGTCCTGGCGCACCGCGACGATCGGGGCATCGAGCAAAAGCTCGGAGGACAGCACCTTGAAATCATGTGCCATGAGTTCTACTCTCCTTCTGGAAGTGGAGGTGCGGCAGCTTCCGCGGATTCGCTAGCGCCGTATGCACCCGAACCGTTGCCCAGTTGCTCAACTACTGCGAGCGCAACCGCTAGCTGCGCAAAGTCACGATTGATGGAATCCACAGTGGAGATGGCATCCGGGTTTGCACCCTCGCCACCGCCGGCTTCTGAACGCAGTGTGTCAATGACTCCGCCTTCACCAGCGGCCTGCAGCCTTCCGGCGAGCACGCCATAGGTCCCAGCTTCATTCAGGGAATTGGCAAAGGCCACCAGGTTGTCGTGGTAGTACTCATCGCCCCCACGGCCCATCACCACTACGACCGCTTGCGCGGGCAAGATGGTGCCATCTTCATAGTTTAAAAAGCCTGCCTCGCGCAGTGCCTGCAGCAATGCGCCGCGGTCTTCTGAGGAAGCCATTGGCTCAGCTGATTCGGGGTCACGTAACAGTGCTGCGGCCAATGCTTGGCCGGTGTGACGGCCAGCGGAAAGGTCCTGCTCATCTAGTTCCGCACCGGCGGGCAGAACATTGGCAACGATGGACTTAATCTTGTCCGCGCCCTCAGGATGCAAAAACTCATTGGTCATGGTGATGGTGCCAGAATCAACCGCGCCGGCAGCATTAAGCATGTCACGCACACCTGCCACATCGCCTTCAGCGGCATCGCCCGTGGCAATGATTGACACATCACGGCCTTCCAAAGAGCCCGCTAAAGCGTCAGCAGACAAGCCACTGATGAGGGAATCAGCAGAATCAGATTGCGCCTGAATTTCCTTGTTCTCCTGCAACAGCGCACGGTGTTCCTCACGGATTGGGTCATCACTAGCAACGGCTGCCGATGTCCCCTCCATATTTGGTGCAATCACCATCGTGCCAGCGGCAACGCCCAATGCGACACCAAAACCAAGACCCGCAATAACTAGAGCACTACGAGAAGAATTCTGAGCAGCCATAGTTTAAAACCACCCCTGGAACGTCAACGCGATGTTGTTCCACGTATCAATGAGGTTATTGGCAAAAGTGCCATCCCCGCCGAGCCCAACAACGAGGACAATAACGGCGAGTGCAACCAGCACGCCGAGAACTGCCCACAGCCAGGCCATGGAACCGCCGGTTCGTACGGTGTACAAGTTGATAATCGCCGAGGAGTCGACCAGACGGTTTCCTGCCTTCAAGCGAGTGAGCATCGCAGCTGGCGTTGCGTGGTCCTTGGCGGCAAAAATATCGTCCAAGTCCAAAGAGTCACCGACCTGCACGATGAGCTCTGCTTCGTGGAAATCTGCCAGCAAGAGCGCCAAATCTGTGGCGCTGTCTGTTGCTGCAGGAAAGGTCATCGCGCCGATGCCTAAGTCTTGGATACGCTCGAGGCCTTCAGCCGTGCCATCCGGATCAGCCGGAAGAATAACCCGCGCTCCACTGCGCAAGGACTCAGTCGCAATGTTCTTTGGGTTACCCACAATCAGATCAGGGGTGTAGCCCTGCGCGATCAAAGAATCTGCGCCGGCGTCTACGCCAACGAGAATGGGTTCATACTCGCGGATGAAATTGCGCAGTCCCTTGATGTGATTGCGGTGGTCTTCACTTGGAGAAACAATAACGACCTTGCGGTCCTTCATCTCCGAGCCGGCCTCTGGGATCCCCAAGCCATCGATAAGCAAAGGCCCCTCAGAGTGAATGAACTCAATGGAGTTACCGAAGTAGGCTTCCATGCGTTCAACCAAGCTGCGTCGTGCTTCAGAGAAGTCCCTCTCAGCCTTGGTGCGTTCAACGCTGGTGCCTTCACCGATGACCTTGTCGCCGGCGTAGATGGTGCCTTCGCCCGTGATGCGGGCTTTCTTGCCGTCCTTGAAGCCAGCGATAAAATCAGTGCCAACATTTTCCAGCAGCAGAACTTCGGCGTCCAGCAACATGTGCGGGCCATAATTAGGGATTGCCCCGGTTGAAAACTCAGCCACGTTGACTACAGCGGCTGGTTGAACGTCGATGAGCGCCTGGGCCTCTTGGCGTGAAATATTCGCAGCATTAATAACGGCGATATCGCCGGCGCGGAACTTTTTCATACCATTTCCGCCAGGCGTGCAATCGCGCAAAGCGCCATGCAGACCAGGCAATTCTTCAGTTCGGGAAAACAGGCTCATACCGGATATTGTTCCTTGTGGGAGCCTAAAAGTGTGGAAGGCGCGCGGTGTTAAACCCTGGAACCTTCAACTTCATCTTGAGCCTTCGACAGCAGCTCCGCGGCGTGTGCACGGCCCGTTGCGGTGTCATCCAAACCAGCCAACATGCGGGCCAATTCTTCGACTCGTTCTTCCCTACTCAACGTCACAACACCGGAAGTCACTGACTTATCGGTGACATCCTTCGCCACATGCAAATGTGTGTCCGCATACGCAGCGACCTGTGGCAGGTGGGTGACCACCAGAACCTGGTTGGCTTGGGCAAGCCGTGCGAGACGGCGCCCAATCTCCACCGCTGCGCGACCACCAACGCCGGCGTCCACCTCATCGAATACCAAGGTGGTGCCAGCCGTGCCCGCTGACAAAATGACTTCTAGCGCCAACATGACGCGGGAAAGCTCACCGCCGGATGCCGCGACCGACAAAGGCTTTGGTGTTGCGGCGTCATTCGCCGCCAACAGCAGCTCGACCTCATCCGCACCAGCGCGCGAATACTTTGCCTGACGGATATCCACCTCTAAACGAGCTTTAGGCATCGCCAGACCATGAATTTCTTCAGTGACGGCCTTCGCTAGCTTCTTCGCGGCCTTGGAACGCGCTGCCGTGAGCTTTTCAGCACGCGCCACCATTTCAGTTTGCGCCTCAGCAACCTCAGCCTGCAGCTTCTCTAAAGCCTCGGTGGAAGTATCCATCGACGCCAGCTTGGATTCGGCTTCCTGCTTCCAGGCCAACACACCATCAATGTCGCCGGCGTACTTACGGGTGAGTCCGCGCAGCTCCTGTTGGCGCTGCAAGCTCTTTTCCAAAAGCTCCGGATCTGCGGGAAGGTCTGAGAGGAACTGACCGAGTTCACCCGCGATACCCGCCAGTTGAGAGGTCATCTCCCCTAGCTGCTGGCTGAGCTCTTCCAACTGTTTATCGTCCACCGCGTGGACCGCCGCATGAGCTTCACCAAGAAGGGTTGAGGCCGGCTTTTCTTCACCGAAGTCACCCTCCACACCATCAATGGCCACCAGGGCAGTCTGCGCTGCCTCACGGAGACCATCGACGTCCTGCAAGCGCTTAATAAGGGTGATCAGCTCTTCATCTTCACCTGGCTGAGGGGCAATCTCAGAGATCTCATTAACCGCGAACTGCAGGCGGTCAACTTCCTGCGCCATCTCCCTGCGAGATTCAGTGCGGCGTTTGAGGTCTTTAGCCAGCGTGCGCCAATGCAAGAAGCTTTCGCGGTATTTTTCCAACAACGGCGCAATATCGCTTGAGGAACGATCCAGCGCCGCCAATTGTTGGTCAGGTGCCAAAAGGCGAAGCTGATCATTTTGTCCGTGCACAGTAAGCAATGCACGGGAAAACTCACCCAGCGTAGCTGCCGGAACGCTGCGCCCACCAAGATGGGCCTTAGAACGCCCAGTAGACATCACGGTGCGCGATGCAATGTACTCACCATTCTCATCCGCTGAACCGCCAGCAGTGTCAACAATTTCTGCCACGCTCGAAGCATCTTCTGTGGTGAGCTCTTCAGTGATGAAGGTTCCCTCAACCACTGCCTTGCTTGCGCCGGCGCGAACTCGCGATGCATCGGCGCGCCCGCCAGCTAGCAGGCGCAGGCCTGTGACGACCATGGTTTTACCGGCACCGGTCTCACCGGTCAGAACTGTTAATCCGGATGAAAGTTCAGCTGATGCTGAGGAGATCACGCCAAGATCAGAAATGGTGATATCTGCTAACACGGCGAGCATCTCCTCCTAAGCTTTTAGAACACATTAACGAAAAGCTACCACAACAATAATAGAAAACGCGGCTACGTGACGGCGATTAAACCAATTCCTACCCCGAAAGCCGCGAAATCTTAGCGCTGCGGACCGCGCCAACCTTGAATTGGCAAGTGCAGCTTGGTCACCAAACGGTCAGTAAACGGTTCTTCATCCAAACGTACCCAACGCACTGGCGTGGTGCCGCGGGTGACCTCAATACGAGATCCAGGAGGCATGTTGATTTCTCGGAATCCGTCCAAGATCACGATCGCTGGTGAAGTCAGGGATGCTGATTCCACTGCCACCGAAGAATCCGGCGAGACAACCAAAGGCTTGGTAAACAGCGCATGCGCATTGTTCGGGACAACCAAGATGGCATCCAGCTCAGGCCACAAAATTGGACCGCCTGCGGAGAAGGCATAAGCCGTCGAACCAGTAGGAGTTGAAACCAGAACGCCGTCACAACCAAAAGCCATCACCGGACGCTGATCAACTTCCAAGATCGCATCCAAAACACCCGAACGGTCGAGGTTTTCAACGCTGGCTTCATTGAGCGCCCAGTTGGAGCCAATGACTTCGCCCTGCTCATCGAAAACAGTGCAGTCAATAGTCATACGGTCTTCGACCCGGTAGTCGCGATCAATTACTCGCTGGATAGCCCCTTCGAGGGACTCGCGCTCGCCTTCCGCCAAGAAGCCAACATGGCCCAGGTTGATGCCCAGCACGGGTGCACCAACTTTGCGCGCAAGGTCAGCAGCGCGCAGGAAGGTACCGTCACCGCCGAGTACCAGCACGAGCTCACAGCCCTCAGCGGCTTTGAGGTCATGTGCCATGTACGGGAAAGTAGAAAGAATCGATGGCGCTTCGATGGGTTCACGCGCTACAACGCGCAGTTCAATGCCGGCTTCAACAAGTAGTTCCGCAGCGCGTTCCGCATCACGAATGTTGCTGGCTCGCCCAGTGTGCGGAACCAAAAGTATGCGGCGTGGGGACGCATTCTCCGCCTGCGTGCTGTGTGCTGGTTCGCTCACTGAGGACCATCCTTTACTGCAGTTTCGATCATCTTCAGCAAGTCTTCGTCTGAAGGATGTGTAGCGCCGCCGTCATTAATAAGCTTTAGGAAGTATTCTACGTTGCCGCTTGGCCCAGGTAGCGGAGAGGCCACCACACCGTGGCAGCTCAAACCCAAGGTCTTCGCAAAGACTCCGACTTCGTGGGTGACTTCAATGCGTAGCTCCGGTGAACGAACCACACCGGAGGTGCCGACGCGGTCTTTGCCAACCTCAAATTGCGGCTTGACCATGGGCAGCATGATCGCGCCAGGGGCCATAACCTGCGCAATCGCCGGAAGAGTCAACTTCAGGGAGATAAAAGACAGATCACCAACCATGACATCACATGGACCATCGGTGTGCTCAAGCGTGAGGTAACGAATGTTTGTCCGGTCTAAGACCTTGACGCGGTCGTCGTTTTGTAGTCGCCACAACAATTGGCCGTAGCCGACATCAACGGCATAGACTGTCGATGCTCCGTCGCGCAGGCAGACATCAGTAAAGCCGCCTGTCGATGCCCCAGCATCGAGCACCTTCTTGCCTTCGAGTTCGACATCGAAAGCCTTTAGGGCGCCAAGAAGCTTATGCGCACCGCGTGAAGCCCAATTATCATCATCGCCGCCCTCAATACGGATTGAGACTTCTGGCTCCACGACTGTCGCTGGCTTCGATGCTTTGAAACCGCCAACGAACACGCGACCGTCTTTGATCAGTTCAACAGCATGTTCGCGTGAGCGCGCTATCTTGCGGCGCACAAGCTCGGCATCAAGGCGACGACGTTGTGGGGCCATTAGTTCTCCTGTAGTGCTGCGCGCAGCAGCTCATGAGCCTGGTTAAGTTGCTCGGCCTGCGCGAGAAGGTCTTCGGCTGGCTCAGCAAGTATTTCCTCGATGGACTGATTAAGCTCTTCGGGTGTCACCGCGAGCTGGCGCGGATCCCTGGGAACTGGATGAGTCATTAACGCCAGCCCCTGATAACGGACTCTGCCTTTTCTGACACCGGTTGAATGTAGCGCGGTGCCTTAGCCATTGACCACACCACTTCCAAAACCGTGCGTAGAGCCTGTACAGATGTCGCATTGCTATCGCCATTGCCCACAAGGACGTCGAGACCATCGACGCGAGCGGTGAATCCACCTTGGGCACCTGGTGCCAGTTCATGAGCGCTGCGGGTCATATCTGACAATGAGTCACCAATGAAGTTCGGGCGGTATTCCTTGCTTGCCTCAATGAGCTCCATCTCGTGGGAGACACCAGTCAAGACATGGAAGGTGTTCATTGCCGCAGCGTTGCCGCCGGCAATGTCGGTGTTTAGACGGTCTCCGACCACCAGCGGGCGCTTCGCCCCAACTAACTTGGCAGCCTGAACAAACATCTCCGGTTCCGGTTTACCAGCAGAAACCGGGCTCACACCGGTTGCGGACTCGATTGCCGCGACCAAGGAGCCATTACCTACAGCCAGACCACGCTCAGTTGGCAAAGAGGAATCAAGGTTGGATGCGACGTACTTAGCGCCCTGGCGAATTGCCAGCGCACCTTCGGTCAGCTGTGCCCAATCGACGGATGGGTCGAAGCCCTGAAGAACAGCATCCGGCTTGTCATCTGCCGATGCAACGACGGTGTAGCCAGCAGCCCTCACCAAGTCGCGGAAAGAGTCTGCGCCAATGACGAGAATCTTTGCGCCCTGCGGGACATGCGCTCCAGCCAAAGTCACTGCAGCCTGCGCTGAGGTCAGCACATCCGCAGTTTCGACTTTCAGGCCAATTCCACGCAACTTCTCAGCAACTGCTTCCGGTGCACGCGACGCGTTATTTGTCACATAGACGCTTGGCAGGCCACAGCTGTTGATGAAGTCAACCGCACCGTCAATTGCGCGGCCGCCTTCCCAGACAGTTCCATCGAGGTCTAAGAGCAGTGCGTCGTGCTGTTCAATCAGGCTCATTGGGGTTTTAGAACTCCTTCAAACGCTCTTCAGCGTCTGTCCATTTGTCTTCGTCAAGCTTCGCCGTGTGCTCGAACCATTCCTTGGCTTCTTCCTTGCGGCCTGCCTCTGCCAAAGCATTCGCATAAGCGTAGCTCAAGCGCATCGCGGGGATGCCTTCAGCTTCCTTGGATGGATTAGCGCGCTGCAAGGTAACCACAGCTGACTCTGCTTGGCCCAAGTCTAGGCGAGCGCCGGCAACAACGATGGCGAGCTCAATTGCGGTCTCCGCATCAACAGTGCGAGCTTCCTCACTACGGCCGAGCTCAATTGCCTTCTCAGGGCGCCCCAGGCCACGTTCACAGTCAGCCATAACAGCCAACATGCCTGCTCCGCCGGAGATTCGGCGTGCTGCACGCAACTCTGCAAGAGCTTCTTTCCATTCACCGGCGTGGTATGCGGCGATGCCGTTGACCTCACGCGCAACAGCAACACGGCCTGCGCGGTCCTTTGCTGCTCGGGCATGGCGAAGCGCCAATTGCGGGTCATCTTCCATCCACTGTGCAGCCATGACCATGTGCTTAGCGGTTGCATCAGCATTGTCCTTGGACAGAACACGAAGGTCCTGCAGGATCATCTCATCCAAGTCGTAGATATCAATGTCATCTGGCAGGTCCGGATCGGCCATGCGACGGTTGATGCGCTCCTCGCGGAAGCCTGCGCGCTGTGGCGCCAAGCTGTTCTTCTCACGCTCTGCTTCTGCTCGACCGCCACGGTTTTCACGACGTGGACCGCGATCATCATTGCGACGATCCCCACGACCACCGCGATCATCGTAACGTCCACGTCCACCGCCCTGGCGATCATCACGGCGGTTGTCACGACGATCATCCCTACGGTCATCGCGTCGGTCTCCACGACGGTCATCGCGCCCTCCGCGGTCGTTGCGACCACTACGATCATTACGATCGTTGTTCCAGCCGCCGCGGGAGCCACCCTGACGGTCATCACGACGTCCGTCACGGCGATCATCGCGTCGGTCGTCTCGACGTCCCTCACCGCGTGGCTTCCAATCTCCACGTTCCTGGCGGTCGTTGTTCCATTCACGACGGCCACCACGGCTGGAATCACGACGATCGTCACGACCGCCACGGGATCCACCCTGACGGTCACCTCGACGATTAGAACCGTGCGAGTCGGAGCGACGACCCCGCGACTCTTCACGGCGGCCTTCGTTATAACGCTCAGACATTCACATTCTCTTTCATTGCTACTTATGGCAGATTATCTTCGGCTATTCTACCCGCGAAAGCTCTGAAAACAGATTCCACATCCTGGAACCCGAATACTGTCTTGCGTGCCACAAGACATCTAGGCAGATACGGCAGTCTCACCTCCATTTTCACCCGATAAGTCGCTACCTATCCCCGTCCAAAACTAAGGCCAGAGACGGCTGCCCAGAAAACCAGAAGAGTCGTGCGCGACAACGAATATCGCACACGACTCACAAGGCAATGCGACTAGAAATGCCGCTACACACTATTTTGCAAACTGCTCAACAATCGACTCGACCAGAATGTGTGCTGAGAAGTAGTCAAGACGGAACGTGGAGGCTGGAGTGTGGTAGACACGGCCATCCTTCACGGCTGGAGTCGTATTGAACGCAGGTTCGTTCTGGATCATCTCCTGGTTTTCTTTGTCACTGGAGACTGAAATCCAGTTCTCTCCGGGTAGACCCGCCTGGATGTTTTCCATTGACAAACTGATGATATCGCCGCGGTCAGCACCCATGGAAAGGTCGCCCTTTACTTCCTCCGGTACCTCAGTAAGGTCAAATCCAAGACACGACAGAATCTGATTCTGTGTAGCTTCCGGAGTCAACGCAGCAGCGCCCGAGCCATCACCAAACACCATGAATGAAGACGTCTTGCCCTCTGGAAGTTCAAGCTGCTCGCTCGCTTCTTCGATACGTTCATCGGAGTCTGCGACTACCTCAGCAGATTCCTCCTCATGACCAGTGGCCTCACCAATCTTGATAGTGACGTCCTGCCACGAAGCATCCGAGTAGTCAACGACAAGTACGGGCGCGATTTGCTCAAGCCTATCGATTTGGTCAAACGCGGAGTCACCGGAGTTTTTGGAAACGACAATCAGATCAGGAGCGTATCCCACAGCCTTTTCCGCGTCTGGTGCGGTGTTATCCCAAAGCTTTCAACGCCGGCTTCTTTTGCTCCTTCCGACTACTGGATAAAGAAGCCGTTCTCATCGGAAAGGTCTTCCACATTCTCACCGGTGGCGCCAGTAGCAATGACTGGTCCATCAACAGCAAGCAAGGAACCGGTCAGTGTGACTGACGTGGAGACAATCCGCTCTGGCTGAGATTCCAGAGTCAGCTCGCCGTTGTCGGTTTCAATAGTGCGTGGCCATTCGCCACTATCAGTTTCGGTCGATCCTTCACCGCTGGCTGCAGAATCCTCATTTGAAGTGGCACCGGACTCTTCGGAGATACAAGCAGCAAGAGTACCGATGAGTGCACCTGCAAGCAGCGCCGAAGAGCTGCCTTAACCAACTTTCGACCTCGAACAAAAATCATAATCTGCCTTTCAAGAAGTACGTATATCGCCAAACTCAAGACAAACTAGCGACTTGATGAGAAGGGCCAAAGAATAGTGTGACGATCAGAAAAGCATTCCTGATCGACATATCGGACCCCGAAACTGTCGCTGACCTGGGAGGAAACACTCACCCCCATTCCACAACATGGCAAATATCGTAAGCCTAGCTTTATTGATTCAATGACCTAATAGAACTCGGCAGAAGGTGTATGACAGTATGTTCAAACCTGACAGCTTCCCCAACACCGATGTACCAAAGCTGCCAAAACGGACGCCGGTGGATAGACAATATTCCAATGACGACCTAAAGCAACTGCGAAGATTTCCATCACTGAAACCAGCGTCAGAAAAAGACTTTGTGGGGCTGACAGTTGCTTACCCAAGCACTTTGTCATGCACCGGTGCTCTTCATCGACACCCTGACCCACTTTCACCGCAACCGTCTAGATCTCTATGTCCTGGATGGGTTCGTACCCCTTGACGATGACGGTGAATCCACGTGGCACCTAGGCACCTTCGAGATCCCGAAGGGAATGACCTCCATGGTCGGAATAATCACCGTTCCCCAAGAAGTCTTCTCTGATGGTCAACAGCCAGGTAAGGAACGTCAAGCCTATAAATCACTACCCGATAAAATAGAGCCAGCCTGGAAAGACGGGGAAGTAATGAAGGTGGGAACAAGCCGCCTAAACCCCCTGCAGGACGCCGGAGAAACTCATGTAGTTGTCACAAAGCTCCTATCTGAGGAGATCGCGGAGTCGAAACCACTGCACTATAAACAGTTCGACGACATTCTAGATAAAGGTCTGGATGGGTGGCTGTATCTGCCTGGGACCCAACCAATCAAGGATCTACTAATCGTGACAGATGGGCGCGTCTATGCAGAAGGCGTCAAGCTGCTCACCCATTATAAGGCAACCGATACAGCCGTGCTCTTTGTTGCGCCCTCAGACGACGAGCAAAGGCCAGACCTCCTAGGCGACATAGATGTCTTAGCTACCGCCTTGCAAGATTGCCTTCTACCTTGGGTAGCTTCAGTAGCGAAACAGCTGAACAAGTCGTGGCCGGAAACGGCAGAATCACGAACTATAGCCGGAGGCTCACTGGGAGGATACCCAGCAGCCGGGATCGTGCTCAAGCATCTAGAGATTGCACTCAACGCAATAGTTCAATCAGCCGCGTTCTGGTGGCCCAACAATGACTATGATCTTCTGAATGAGTGGAACAGCCGCTCTGCAAGCTCCGACGGACCCAGGAGGGTCATTTTCCACGAGTATGGAAAGTACGACATTCATCTATCCGGCGAGAACGCGAAATTCGGAGGAGTCCTGAGGAGCCAAACGAACACAGTAAGTACCACCAAAGAATACAATGGTGGACACGACTATTTGAGTGGGAGACAAGGCATCACCAAAGGCCATGAGTGGATTCGCGAGCAGCGCAATTAGCCCAAGTTCCTATAAATAGGAACCTATAGACTTGGCCCTCTTCTTGGGGGCTTTCCCCGACAACCCAAAGAGGCCAAAACACACAAAAGGAAGGCTAGGAAGAAACTTTATGTTCTTCCTAGCCTTCCTTCTATATTCAATTATGGTTATGTTTTGTGTCGGCGGTAACTTACTCTCCCACACCCTCCCGGGTGCAGTACCATCAGCGCGGGCAGGCTTAGCTTCCGGGTTCG
>JBCLTK010000003.1:0-336430 GCA_041226025.1 Corynebacteriaceae bacterium 6-324
AATCTCTACGAAGCACGGTTCGCGTCAGACAAGCAACGCATCTTGGCAATGGCCGAAAACCTGGTGTGCCCGTGGCCAGACTGCAAAGTTCCAGCCGATAGGTGCCAAGTGCACCACATCGATGCACATAAGCATGGTGGTCAGACGAATCCTTCGAATCTGACCACGCTGTGTGCCTATCACAACGGTGTCAACGACGATGAAGTTCCAGGCAAGAACTTCACCAAGCCAAAACGGGGACGGATGATACGCCACCGCGGACAGGTCAAGCTTGTTACTCCAGGTGGAAAACTGCTGGGCAACACGCATGAATTGAGCTCGATGGGAGCGATGGACCTGATCTAAACCCCACCCGAAAAGGACTCTTAGCCGATGTTGGAGGCAACGCCGACACATCGGCAGTCAGCCATGCCCAAATTAGTTATCAGGAACTTGTGGTGCGTGAGCCTTTCCGAAGTCGGAATCCGGACCACAGCAGCCACAGCAGCAGGGCGACTTCGCCGATGAAGGTGAACTCGGACAAGCTCACGGTCTCAACGTTGAACATCGCGGTCACTGAGTCGAAGAGATAGCCTGCTCCAGCGATGAGCAAAAGAACGCCAATAATGGTGGGCAATTCGGCGGACCGGCACATGGCTATGCCGGCAACGATGAGGTGAAACCCAAAGAGGGTAAGACTGTAGTCACACTTGGGTAAACAGCTCGCCGTCTTGCCTAATCACCAGCAAGATAGTGGCGGTAAACAGACCTGTGACATAGAAGATTCTTAACACCGATGCCCAATTGGCCTGCGCAGTACCGCCACTGCGCAGGATGGGGACGAGCAGGAGCGCCACGCAGATATCGAGGAGTACTACAACGAACCCCACGAACGCAGTGATCGTGAATTGTTCCTGTGGCAATGCCACGAGGAAACCAATCGGGGAAGCAATCGCCATCGCCAGCAGGATGATTCCCGCTGCCAGGCGGTAAGTGGACTGCTGCGCTGTGTCCAAGATTCTAGCTGGCGCTCTCATCGGGTTCGTGAATGCCAAAGACATTGCCATCAAGGTCCAAAAAATAGCCCTGCCAGGCCATGCCTGGAAGAGCGTACTTTTCTTTGACCACGGTGCCGCCCGCGGCAAGAATCTTCTCTGCTGTGGCGTCGAAGCTTTCAACACCCATGGTCAGCACCGCTGCATTGGGCGCGGACGCTGGTGCGGTACCGGCCGGGGTGGCGCCACCGTCGCGCTGCATGATAGCGCCGTTGATGCCAAGAGAATCTTCAGGACCAGTGACTACACCGTAGTAAGGGCGTTCGGCGTATTCGGAATAATCCTCGTAGGTCCAGCCGAAAGCGGCGGCGTAAAACTCGCTGGCTTGGGGAACGTTGGAAACTTCGATTTCAAAATGAACTGGACGGGACATTCGGGACTCACTTCCGTGGAAGGTTGATACGAGGTCATCGATCGGTCGAACTGTAGATGAGTGAGTAGGTGGAAGAAACTAATCCCAAGTATGCCAGCAAATTGTGATAGGCGTCTCCCCACGCGAAGGAGAGCTTGTCAGAAGCGGTAGTTGAGATACTCATCCACCACAGCAGCGCCGAGTCCATCCAAGTCCGGTGCTACTACTTTGCCGCCAACCCTCTCAGCGAGCTGGTTGAGGAAGTGCTGCAGACCGTAGTCGTGACCCAGGCGGAAGAAGGTCGTGCGGGTGCCACGCTTGGTCACCTTGTCCAGCTGCGTGACAGTGGAAAACATCGTGTCCTGGTCCGTTGGCCAGTTGAACCACGCATGCCCATCGGGCTGCAAATAGGCGGTGGGTTCACCATCGGTCACCACCAACAGCGTGGGCTGCATGGATGGATGACGTGCGAAGAAACGTTCAGCTAACAGCAGCGCGTGATGCAGGTTCGTTCCTTGCTCTTGCACCGGCGGCAGCGCCGTGAGCTCTTCAATATCGGTGGTCATAGCGGTGCGGCCAAAAGTAATGAGCGCTAGCTCGTCACCGCGAAAACGCGTGCTGATCAGATGATGCAACGCCAAAGCCGTTTGCTTCATGGGAACCCAGCGGCCTTCCGCGGCCATCGAATAGCTTGTGTCCACCAACAGAGCAACCGCATTTTGCGTGCGCTGCTCCGTTTCAACCACCTCAATGTCATTAGGCGTGAGCTTCAATGGCTTATCCGTGCCGGCGGTTCTTTGGATGGCGTTAGTGATGGTGCGCGTGACATCCCACGGCTGAGTATCGCCGTATTCATAAGGACGCGTTGCACCTGTTTGCTCACCACTGGCGCCGGACAGCCGGGAATCCCGCGACCCTGAGCGAGGGGACAGCTGCTCGGTTGCATCATCCAACAATGCCTTGCCCAATCGACGCATCGCCTGCGGGCTTAGTTTCAAGGAACCATCAGCAGAGCGTCGCAGCATGCCGCTCTCGCGCATCGCGCGGTCTATTTTGTCCAGCAGCTCAGCAGAGACCGCAGCGTCATCCCCAAGTTGGCGGCGCAGCGCATCCAGATCAAGGTCAGTGTGGTCATGGCGAAGCTGCTCCGCCAAGCGGTCAAGCTCCGCCAGGTTCTGCATGGCGCCAGTACCATCACCCAAACCCATGCCTTCTTCACCAGTGAATTCTTCAGAACCCGACCAATCCAGATCGGGGCGAAGCCCGCGCAGATTACCCGCGAGTTCACCCATGAGTCCCTGAAGTTCAGGGGAGCCGAAAGCTTGCGAGGACAGCTGCATCAACTCATTGCGCTGCTCCTCAGACATGGAATTCAGCATGCGCTGGGCGGCAGCAGAGCGTTGGGAGAGAATATCGATCAGTTCATTAATATCGCGCGGGCTCTCCGGAAACTGCTCGCCATGTTTAGCCATAAAATTGGCAAAGTCAGTCGGGGTATCAATACCCTCGCGGTGCTTATTCAGTAGCTCATTGAGGTCGCGCAGCATTTCAGCAACAGCTGCTTTATCTTCCTCAGTAGCACCTTCAAGCGCCTGCTTCATGCCGGCGAATTGCTGGTCCAGCATCTCCCGACCCAACAAGTCACGGATGTGCTCAAATTTCTCGCGGGCATCTGTGGACTGCCAGTCATAGTTATCCAATTCAGACACCGCAGCAGGCGTGGACTCCGGAAGGTTCTCTAGCTGCATCTCCCGGAAGGCACGGTCCGTGTCATCTAAATCAATATCGCGGGCGAGCTGTGCGCGTTCCAACCGGAGGGCATCGTCAAGCAATGCTTTGACCTCCTGCAACGTGCCGCCGAGGTTGTTGCGCTCCAACATCTCCTTGCGGCGCTGCGCGGCCTTGCGCGCCAACTCATCAAAGCCATCCTGGCCCTGGGCGCCGCGGCGAAGATACTCCCGCAACGCCTGCTCAGGCGAATAACCGGCCATGATGTCATTGGCAATATCGCGCAAAGCATCAGTCAGATCCACCGGCGGGGCAAGCGGATCCGGGCCACCAGAATAACGGCCATAACGGCTACGCTTCCCGCTGCGCGGGCCAATCGGATGAGTCATTGCAGGTCGTGCTCCTTAACCGTAAATGGTTTCGCCTTCGCCCGAGTCCTTGGCAATCTTGCGGGACAAGAACAGCCCCTCCAACGCCAGCTCAATTGCGTTGGCACGAGAACCTTCAGAATCGGCATTAAAGGCCTTTGCAATATCGTCATAGAGCGTGGTTTCACCCAGGTCAGGCAGCCCCGCAAGGAAGTCCTTGGCGGAGACACTCGCACCAGTGGAAATGGTGACGCTGCCATCAAGGGCTGCAATCAGCGGATTGAAGTCCAAGGAGCGCAAAGTAGCGCGCAGCGTTTCCGCCGTCGAAGTGCGCAGCGTGTAGTCCAAAATGTCCCACTCGCGGCCTTCTTCGCCGGACTCGAATTCAATCTTGCCGCCGAGAACCTCGACTGCGGATTCAACATCAACTAGGCGGGCAACGGCGTCATCTTCGCCGCGAATGCTGGCGCGGTGCAAGGCCGCCGCGGCGATGGTCTCCGCACCGGCAATCGCGAAACGTGCAGAAACACCAGCGCGCTGATTCACCGCAGAAGATTCACGCAAAGAACGGGTATAACGAGCCAGGATTTCCAGGAGAATCTCCGGCACCTCCGCCACCAGGTTGGCTTCTTGGCGGATGACAGCAATTTCATCTTCCAAAGCCAGCGGATAGTGCGTGCGAATCTCCGCGCCAAAGCGGTCTTTGAGCGGAGTAATAATACGCCCACGGTTGGTGTAATCCTCCGGGTTCGCCGAAGCCACAACCAGCACATCCAGCGGCAGTCGCAGCATATAGCCACGAATCTGAACGTCGCGCTCTTCCATGACATTCAACATGGACACCTGGATGCGTTCAGCCAAGTCAGGCAGCTCATTAATCGCAACAATGCCACGGTTAGAACGCGGAATCAGGCCATAATGAATGGTCTCCGGATCCCCAAGGCGACGGCCCTCAGCCACGCGCATCGGGTCAATGTCACCAACGAGGTCAGCAACAGAGGTATCAGGTGTAGCAAGCTTTTCCGCGTAGCGGGCATCGCGGTGAATCCAGGTGATTTCCAAGTCATCGCCTTCGCGCGCAATGCGCTCCCGCGTCGCGTCCGTTATCGGCGCGAAAGGATCCTCGCGCAGCTCCGAGCCGGCAACAATGGGAACCCATTCGTCCAACAATGCAGTCATGGAACGCAGCAGGCGCGTCTTGCCCTGGCCACGCTCACCGAGCAAAACAATGTCATGGCCAGCAATCAGCGCACGTTCAACTTGGGGAATGACCGTCTGTTCTAAACCATGCAGACCAGGCCAAGGATCTTCGCCCTTGCGTAGCTTATCCAGCAGGTTGTCGCGGATTTCAACGCGCAAGGAACGGTGTTGGTAGCCGGCGGCCTTCAGCTCACCGACCGTGGAAACATTAGGTGGAAGACTCACAACCCTCACACTAGTCATAAATTTACGTTTAGGGTGCTAAATATTCCTCGCGGGTATGCTGCATGGCATGAAGAAGACCGAAGCATCCACTATCGTCTTGCTTATTCGGCATGGTCAGACTCCCACTACTGGCCAGATTTTGCCGGGCCGTACGCCGGGGCTGCATTTGTCGGAGCTTGGGCAGGAGCAAGCACGCGATGTGGCTTCCCGCTTGGAGGGTTTGGCGCTGGACGCTGTGTATTCCTCGCCGATGGAGCGCGCACAGGAGACCGCCGCGCCGACAGTGGCTGCGCAGGGATTGCAGTTGCTTGCCGATGCCAACCTCATCGAATGCGACTTCGGCCAATGGACTGGAGCAAAACTCACGGAACTGAACAAACTTCCGGAGTGGAAGCAGGTGCAAAGCTCACCTTCCACGTTCTTCTTCCCCGAGGGGGAGAGCTTTAGAGAAATGCAAGACCGCATGGTCAACGCCGTTGAAGACATCGCTAAGCTGCATCCCGGCAAGGTTGTTGCTGCCTTTAGCCACGCTGACACCATCAAAGCCGCCGTTGCTCACTTTGTGGGAACCCCACTGGATTCCTTTCAAAAAATCCACATTGATACTGCATCGATTTCTGCCGTGGAATTCTCCGGAGAGGGCTCGCGCATGCTGGTGACCAACTCCCGTACAGGTTCATTGTCTTACCTGCGTGAAGGTGCTGCGCAGTGATGCAGCCACCTTTTGAACGAGAGCTGGAAATTCTCAACGACGGGGAAATAGGAATCGTCCAGCAGCTGGTGGAATCCAGCAATATTGGTTTCGTGGTGGACTTGGAACTCGGGGAGGATTACGCCTGGGCTGTATACAAACCGCAAGCAGGGGAGCAGCCGCTGTGGGACTTTCCACCCGGATTGCATGCGCGTGAGCGCGCGGCTTTTGTACTCAGTGAGCATTTGGGTTGGCACCTGGTTCCACCGACCGTGATTGTCCACGATGCCCCGGCTGGGGTGGGGTCAGTGCAGTGGTTTATCCATAACGATGGTGAGCATTATTTCCCGCTGGTTGATTCCCGGGAAGATCTGCATGAGCAGTTTCTGCGAATGGCGGTGTTTGATTTGCTGTGCAATAACACTGACAGAAAATCCGGTCACGTGCTCCTTGAAGGAGATCATGTTTGGGGCATTGACCATGGGCTGTGTTTCTCCGTGGAGCCAAAATTACGCACGGTGATTTGGGAGTTCGGTGGGCACAGCATTCCGGATGAGCTGACCGAGGCCGTCGAGCCACTTTTAGCTGAGGTACCGGAGGAGCTGGGGGAGCTTTTGCACCCGGTGGAGATTGAAGCGCTGCAGCGGCGTGCCTCGCGGATTGTGCGTCTGCCGTTCCTGCCACGCCCGCAATCACACAGGCAATTTCCGTGGCCGCTGGTTTGATTTAAGTTTTGGGTACAGTGGCGCCTAGACGCAGAAATTTCCTAAGCCTTGCGTATCAGCGCGGGGCTGTCACCTCGAAGGAGCATGAGATGTCTGACGTTAAAGCACTGGCCGCACAGTTCGCACAAGCACATGAATCGGGAAAGACACTGGTTCTTCCAACTGCCTGGGACACTTGGTCCGCAGCGCTGGTGGAAGAAGCAGGATTTGAAGGACTAACCGTGGGCAGTCACCCGGTAGCAGATGCCATTGGCAGCTCGGACGGTGAAAACATGGACTACTCCGAGTACCTAAAAGTAGTGGCCAAGATTGCGCAGAAGGTCAACATTCCTGTCTCTGCCGACGTGGAATCTGGGTACGGTTTGGAGCCAGCTGAGCTGATTAATCGTCTCATTGAGGCCGGCGCAGTGGGTGCCAATATTGAAGATGTTGTGCACACCGAAGGCGACCGCGTTCGTGAAGCACAAGAGCACGCTGATTATATTGCCGCTGCACGTGAAGCGGCTGATGCAGCAGGCGTTGAATTCGTCATTAACGGTCGCACCGACGCCGTGCGTTTGGGCACCGACGTGTTTGAAGATCCATTGGCAGAAGCAGTCAAGCGCATTCAGCTGATGCAGCAGGCGGGTGCGCGTTCGGTGTACCCGGTCGCTTTGAAATCAGCAGACCAGGTTCAGACCCTGGTGGATGTCGTTTCCGTTCCGCTCAATGTCACTGCCCACCCAGTCGTTGGACATGGCGCAGGGGACCTCGCCGCGTTGAAGGACCTCGGCGTGCGCCGCATTTCCTTCGGGCCGCTGTGGCAGAAGTGGTTGTCCGAAACCACCGCCGAGCAGTTCAAGCAGTGGGTTTAAACCCCGGGCATACCCCCAGGGTTTAAAGAGGGAGACTGAAGTGAAGTACACCGAGTCCATTGAGATCGATTTACCCCGAAAAGATGTAGTTCGCCTGATCTCAGTTGCAGATTCCATCCCCAAGTGGCTACGCGGATTGAAAAAGCATGAGCCGTTGAGTGGAAACCACGGCGAGGTTGGTACTTCCTCGCGCATTGTGTTTGATACCGATGGTCAAGAAATGGAAGCTACCGAAACTGTTGTGCGCCAAGAGCCGCAGGATTTGGAGAATCTGCGAGCCTCACAGATTGTTTATTACGACCGTGAGCTTGAAGCTGAGGGAATGTGGAGCATTTCCAAAGACCGCTTTATTGAGCTTGAGCCTGAGCGAACGTTGTGGGAGAGCGAGAACGTGTATCGCTTTGATGGTGTGATGATGCGGGTGCTCGCACCTTTTATGAAGGGTTCATTTCGCAAGCAGCAGCGCGTCCATATGGAAGACTTTAAAGCTTTCGCCGAGCGTGGAGTTGATGTCCGCGAGGCTGAGTAAGGGTTTCATTTAATAGTTAAGAGTACTTTCCTTTAGGTTTTCATCGTGCGGCGCTGGATTTTGATTGTCCAGCGCCGCACGTTTGTGTTTTGTTCAGTGGTTGTGTCCTCGTGTGGGTGTCAGTTGAATTAGGACACTGTAGGTACATCACCTGCGGATATTCCACGTTATTTGTGATGTGTGATCACAAACATACATGGGTGTGTGACCCGGCACAAGGCTTTGTCGAAAGTTTGTGGAATTTCCATACAAATGAAGAAAGTTTCCGGAAATTCCTTGACATATACGGAGATGTGTATAACATAAATTCATCCTCCGTGACGGGTGTCACCAATCGGATGGAAATGCTCATGAACCAATTGACTACGGTCAGTGACTGGATCTGGAATCCACTGGCATATTTTGCGTTGGCAGTCGGAGTCTTCTTCACTTTTGTCACCAAGGCAGTGCAGTTTCGTCGTTTGCCGGACATGATCCGGCAGCTTAAAGACAGTGAATCTGGCGATGGTGGCCTCTCCTCATTCCAGACTTTGGCTTTGACCTTGTCTTCCCGCGTTGGCGTCGGCAGTATCGCCGGTGTAGCAACTGCCATCGCGATGGGTGGACCAGGCTCCATCATGTGGATGGCAGTCACCGGCCTTCTTGGCTCTACCTGTGCTTATGCCGAGGCAGTGCTTGCGCAGCTCTACAAGCGCCGCGTACATGGCGAAGACCGAGGCGGCATGCCGTACTACATCAAGTACGGCCTCAAGGCCCCGTGGCTGGCATTCATCGTCGCGCTGACCGCGATGATTGGCTACGGCTTCGTCTTCCCAGGTGTACAGTCCAACAATATTGCCTCTTCTGCGCAGCAGGCTTTCGGCATTGAACCATGGGTAACCGGTCTGATCATCACCAGTCTGCTCGGCGTGGTTGTTGTTGGCGGAACCAAGCGCGTGGTGCAGGTGGCTCAGACCATCGTTCCATTCATGGCCGTTGGTTACCTGCTCACCGCTTTGCTGCTCATCATCTTGAACATCGAAAAGCTGCCTGATGCAATCATGCTGATTGTTAGCTCTGGCATGGGTCGGGACCAGGTCTTCGGCGGTATTGTTGGCTACGCCGTCGCGTGGGGCGTACGTCGTGCGGTCTTTGCCTCCGCCACGGGCTTCGGTGAAGGTACCTTCGCTGCGGCGGCCGCGGATGCATCGCATCCTGGTAAGCAGGGGGTTATCCAGGCATTCTCCATCTACATTGACCTGCTGCTCATTTGCATGGCGACCGGCACCATGGTGGTTCTCACCGACAGCTACCACGTCAAAGACGGGGCTGGAGAAGTGATTGTGGACCACGTACCTGGTGCAATCGCGGGACCAAACTTTGTGCAGCACGCTATTGATTCCTCACTGCCTGGTTGGGGCAGTATTGCCGTGGCCATCGCGATTTTGCTCTTCGCGTTTACCTCCCAGGTGTTCTTCTTCTATGTGGCAACCACCAACTTGGTCTTCTTGCTGGGCGAAAAGCGCAGCATCCTCATGGAAAACGTTGTGAAGGTCGGCGCACTGGCTATTTCCTTCATTGGTTCTGTTATCTCCGCTGACGCCATGTGGGCGGCCGGCGATATTGGCTATGGCCTGCTGGCCTGGCTGAACATGGCTGCGGTGCTGTTGTTGACGCCGAAGGTTTGGAAGATTGTCAATGACTATGACCGTCAGCGCAAGGCTGGACTCGATCCGACCTTTGACCCGAAGGCCCTGGGAATTGAAGGTGCTGAATGGTGGGAGACCGTCTTTGCGGAGCGTCAGGCTAAGAAGGCTGTTGCTGCTGTGAAGGAAGCGCAAGAAAAGGCGGATGAAGAATCTGAAGATTCCAATATCTTCGCGCGTGAGTAGATGAGGCGCTCGAACTGAATTCATCGTGCGGATTCAATGACAGGAGGCAGGCATGGTGTTCGCTATAGTTGGCACCATGCCTCTTTCGAAACTTCAAGCCACTGCCCGGGTTGGCGATCAAGCTTATGACGCTTTGCATAACGCGATTGTGACGGGGGAGTACGAGGCAGGCCGACGTCTTCAGATTCGAGATCTAGCTGCCGATCTGGGTATTAGCGTGATGCCTGTGCGTGAAGCCATCAAACGGCTTGAAGAGGTAGGGCTGGTTGAAACGCAACCTTACCGCGGCGCGGTGGTCAAAGAGCTTTCGCGTGATGAGCTGCTGCAGATTTACGCCGTGCGTGGACTACTTGAAGTAGAAGCTGCCCGCCTGGGCGCGGTAAACCTTGAAGCATCCGAGATTGCACACTTAAAGCAGCTCAATGACAAGCTGCGTGATGCAATAAAGCGCAATGATGTTATTGAGTATCTCAATCTCGATGAAGAGATGCTGACCATTGTGTATGCGGCATCAGGAAATGTCGTGCTTATGGATCACATCCGTTCCCTGTGGGACCGCTGCCGCTTTTTCAAGATTATGGGCGCGCGCGGTGAGCTGTCGGAAGATATCATCGCCAAGCTCTTGGAATATCAACCCTCGCTCATCGAAGCGGTGGAGGCAGGCGACTCTGCGGCTGCGGCGCAGGTTACCCAAGCATCCATCGAATCGGCGATGCAACGAATTACCGTCGCTTTGTCGCACTAAAAACTCAAGAATTCTTCCCCTGGTGTCTTCGGATACCAGGAAATTTTTCTATGCATTTGCAATTTCTTCAGCCGGCTTTAACGCCTTGAACTGCGTAAAAGTGTCAAAGATGCGATTATTCAAAATTCTTTTGATAAACCACTTGTGTGATTTGTGATCACAGCTTATTGTGTCCTACAAGACAGTTAGAAATTCGAGTGATGGCACTCATTAGCAGTGGCATTGAAGCTTAAAAGAACTGCTGTCGAATACTCGAAGCTCGTGGCACTAGACGCACACACATCAAAACCACGAACTTTTCGGAAATCGAAGAGTAAGGAGCCATCCCATGAAGGATGCAATCATTATCGGTGGAGGATTAGCAGGTCTTTCCGCAGCATGGCGCTTGCGCCATTGGGATACCGCCATCTTGGAATCAAGCGAGCGCATTGGCGGTCGCATCCGTTCTGAAAAGCGCGGCGCATACTTCTTGAACTGGGGCGGTCACGTCTTTGGTGGTCCCGGCACGTCCACGGATGTCCTATTGTCAGAAACCGGTACCGGCTCCGTTGATGTTCCGGGTACGTTGGCAGGCACCCACATGAACGGCAAGCTGTTGCTCAAAGGCCCACTGCAGACTTATCCGTTCCGCATCCCAATGAAGATGAGTGACCGCGCGGCAATGATTACGGCCGGCATGAAAGTCAGCAAGGATGTCTTCCGCTACGCATCAGTTGTTCGCCGTCGCCCGAATGAAACAGGGGAGCAGCGCCAGCAGCGCATCTACGATTTCGAGAATGATCGTTCTTTCGCGGACTACCTCGGCAATATCGGCCCAGAAGCTGAAGCCTTGTTCACCCCAACCGTGACCCGTTCAGCTGGTGACCCGGATGAGATTTCTGCAGGTGCAGGCATCGGCTACTTCAGTTTGGTGTGGAACATCGGCCAGGGCCTATCCAAGTCCATTTTGGGTGGCCCATCCACTTTGACTGAGACCATTGCTGCCGCCCTGCGTGACCGCATTGAAACCGGTGCGCAGGTCCAAGAAGTCACCCAACATAAAGATCATGTTGTGGTTCGCTATATCCAAGACGGTGTGGAAAAAGAAGAAACCGCACGCACCGCGATTATGGCAACGCCTGCAACTATCAGCCACAAGATTGGTGTCGACTTGCGTCCAGAACTGCGCGAAGCGCTGGGGCAGGTCAAGTACGGCTCGTATGTTGCCGGTGCATTCTTGACCAATGAAACCTCACCTCAGGTCTGGGACAGCGCCTACGGCATTGCAACCCCGAAGCGTTCCATGGCAGTTACTTTGAACATGGGCAACATCGTTCGCGGTTCAGAGACCAGCCGCCAAAAAGGCGGAAGCATCATGTGCTTCTCCCCAGCGACCTTGGCCAATAACCTGCTGCCACTGAGCGATGAAGAAATCACCGACATCTACCTCAAAGACCTGTCTGAGGTCTTGCCGGGCTTTGAAAACATCATCGAGGAATCCCACATTCAGCGTTGGGAACTGGGCGCACCGTACTGCTTCCCGGGCCGTGCAAAGCTGCAGGAAACCTTGATGAAGCCAGAAGAGCGAGTCTTCCTCGCCGGAGACTACCTCGGATCCCTCTACACCGAAACCGCCATCACCTCGGCATTTACCGCCGCCCAACGCGCAGCAAGTTTGCTGGCTCGCGAAAACCAGCCACGCAACACCACTGTTGCGGCAGCGCCTGCCGCATCCGCACCAGCTAACGCCGCATCAGCTAATGCTGAAGCAAGCACCTCTGCGGCTTAATCACAACTTTCAAGGAGAAGAAGAATCATGACCAAAAAAGTAGAACTGCGCGGCGTACTGACCGCACTGTCCACACCATTTGCAGACAATCAGGACGTTGACGTTGACCTGCTAAAGAAGGTTGTTGACCGCTCCATCAACGGCGGTGTCAATGGCGTTGTTGTTGGCGGGTCGACCGGCGAATTCGCATCGCTGAGCAGCGAAGAGCGTATTGAGCTGGTGGACACCGTGGTCACCCACACCGCTGGTCGCGTTCCTGTCATCGCGCAAACCGGTGCAACCACCACCCGGGAAGCAATCCGCCTGTCCAAGAAAGCGCAAGACTCAGGTGCGGATGTTCTCATGCTAGTCACCCCGTACTACGAGCCGCTGAGCTTGGATGAAACCACCAACTACATTCGCACTGTTGCGGATGCCGTTGAACTGCCCGTCATGCTCTACAACATTCCGGGCGCAACCGGCGTAAACCTGGACGCTGACACTGCAGGTTCCCTTGCACGTGAATTCGACAACATTCACTACATCAAGGACTCTTCTGCCAACTGGGAGCAGGCATTGCAGCTCATCCACCACCACTCGGATACACTGGATACCATCATCGGTTGGGACAGCTACATCTACAGCGCGCTGGTAGAAGGTGCAGCCGGTGTCATGGCTGGCGCGGCCAACGTCATCCCAGAAGAACTTGTTGCTGTGGTCAAGCTGATTCAGGAAGGCCAGCTCGCAGAGGGTCTGACAGCTTGGAACAAGGTCTACCCAGTCATTGATGCCATGATTTCCGAGCCATTCATCGCGGCTGTAAAGAAGGGCCTTGACCTGCAGGGCTTCCCAATTGGTCTGCCACGTGCACCAATGGCGGATATCTCCGAGGAAGCAACCGCACGGGTTGAAAAGGCACTGAAGAACCTTCACGCATACGTGCAGTAACTCGTACTCAACGGGTACTGGTTAAAGCGTATCTGGAAAGCCCCTTTCCCCATGGCAGTTCACAATGAACTGATGCTGTGGGAAAAGGGCCTTTTGTGCTGAGTTAAGAAGCAGAGATATCTGTTTCGGTGTTGATTCCCTTGTTCAGTGAGCGCTTAACAATGCACAGGCGTTCAATCTTCTTGGCGGCAGCCTTGATGATTTTCTCGCGCTCGGCATCATCCAATCCTTCGGTCTTGATTTGAAACTCGAAGAGCATATCGGTGATGAAGTTGTCGGCTTCGGTGGATTTAACGGATGCTTCGGCATCGAAATCTGCTCCCAGCATGTGTGACAGCTGCGCATCCGCAGAGAGGGAAGCGCAACCAAGTAGTGCTGCCTGCAGGAGTTCACCAGGGGAGAAGGCACCCGGGGTGCCATGTGGAGAAACTTTCAATGAAGTGCCGTCCTGATTAGTGACGGTGTATTCATTCTGATTAGTACGCGTTGCTTTCATAGCCATAAAGCCAGGCTAACAGAGCCCCTGCATTGTGGGTTGTGACCTGCGAAGTTGAACCTTGATCAGGTACTGTCGGCAGTGTCTCTCTGACACTTTAGCTCCCTGCCCAGAATGCAGCAGTGAATTTACTTATGAAAACGACGGCTTCCTGGCCTGCCCAATGTGCGCCCACGAATGGGTCGACGGCGAGGCTGCGGCCGATGACGCAGCGGCTGCCGATGCCAGCGTCATCAAAGACTCAGTAGGAAATATCCTCAATGACGGCGACTCCGTTAGCATCGTGAAAAGCCTCAAAGTTAAAGGCTCCGGCGCCATCAAGATTGGCACTAAAGTTAGCAGCATCCGAATTCTAGAAACCCCTGTTGATGGCCACAATATTGAAGCCAAGGTCCCTGGGTTCGGGCAGATGCGCCTCAAGTCCAGTGTGGTGAAGAAGTCGTAGTTAAAACATCGACAAGCAATGCTTAAGCCTTATTTGGGCGCGGCCATGGCAGCTCCAAGTAGCTCTCTAGGCTCTTGTTGTGCTTGAGCATCAGACGCGCGAAATCCTTAATATCCTGCGCGTCCCAATCTTTGTAAATCTTGGCTAAATCCTCGCGACGCGCGCTGAGCTCTCGGTCCAAAGTGTCCATGCCATTGGCGGTGGGGCGGTGCAGCTTAGCCGGGTTCTCGGGGTCTTCGATCGTCTCAATCAAATCATTAGCAATCGCTGCTTTGAGCTGTCGATGCACGGTGGAAACATTAAGACCAAAAGCCTCCGCGAGCTCATTGACCGTCATTGGCCCCTGGGCATCCAAGCGGGAGAGCAAAATCAACGCGCTGCGATCCATGATGGTCTCGCGCTTAATCGCCGGTAGGTTCTGCGCGGCGTAGCGGGTCAGCAAAATGACCTCATAAGCAATCTGCTCAAACACTTCCTGCTCAGACCCCGTTGGGGCTGTAGCTTTGTCTGAATCTTGTTGATTGTTGGCTTCTGGCGGTACTGATGACATTTTCTAAACTCGCTCCCTTATACGTGCATGTGGGCTTAGTTAAAAACTTATCCTAACAGGACAGTTGCATGATGCAATAAAGAGGTATACCTTAATTAAGCATGAAATTTGCATGATGCAATAAATTTTGAGCAAGGAGAGACGTGCAAACAACTGAAGAGGTTAAACTTTTTACACCAACTTTTGTGATGGGCTGGATTGCCAACCTGCTGCAATTCTTGGTGTTTTACTTCCTGATTACCACCATGGCGCTGTATGCCATCAAGGAATTTAGTGCTTCGGAAACTGAAGCTGGCTTTGCCGCTAGTTCCATTGTTATCGGTGCGATCTTCTCCCGTTTCGTCTCGGGCTATATTATTGACCGCTTCGGGCGCCGCAAGATTGTGCTGATTTCTGTTATCGCCACAACCATTGCTTGTGCACTGTATATCCCTATTGATTCTTTGCCGCTGCTATATGCCAACCGCTTCTTCCACGGTGTTGCCTATGCTTTCTCCGTTACGGCGATCATGGCGATGGTGCAAGAGCTCATTCCTTCCGCCCGCCGCTCTGAGGGCACCGGCTACTTAGCGCTGGGAACAACCGTCTCTGCCGCGTTGGGCCCAGCCCTGGCACTGTTTGTTCTTGGCACATTTGATTACCAGATGCTGTTTGTGGTTGTCCTTGGCATTTCCATCATCTCTCTCATCGCGTCTGTCATTATGTACTTCCGTACCTCTGAGGCAGAAGCAGAACTTGATGAAAATGGTCAATCCCCAGCTCCGGCGAAGTTCAGCTTCAAGTCCATTGTAAATCCGAAGATTGTGCCTATCGGCATTTTTATTTTGCTGGTGGGCTTTGCCTACTCCGGCGTTATCGCGCATATCAACGCCTTTGCCGAAGAACGTAATGTTGTCGCTGGCGCTGGTCTGTTCTTTATCGCTTACGCGATTTCCATGTTCGTCATGCGCTCTTTCCTGGGAAAACTGCAAGACCGCCGCGGTGATAACGTGGTCATTTACTTCGGTTTGTTCTTCTTTGTTGTCTCTTTCGTAGTGCTGTCTCTAGCTACCGCGAACTGGCACGTTGTTGTTGCAGGTCTTCTTGCAGGTTTGGGCTATGGCACCTTGATGCCTGCCGTTCAAGCCATCGCAGTCGGTGTGGTTGACAAGAGCGAATTCGGCTCCGCATTCTCCACCCTCTTCCTCTTCGTGGACATTGGATTTGGCTTCGGCCCAATCATCCTCGGAGCGCTGAGCGCCTACATCGGCTTTGGCGCAATGTATGCCGTGCTTGCCGCCGTCGGCGTGCTCGCCGGAATCTTCTACCTGTGCACCCACGCGCGCTCTGAGCGCGCTAAGCACGGCGTAGTTGAAAACGTCGAAAGCATGGCGCTTGTTAGCTAAGTAGTTTCGCCATTGGGCTAGACCTTGAAGGCTGTGCACTGAACTTAAACCTCAGTGCGCAGCCTTTTTGTATGAATAGCGCAAAAAAGACGTATAAACGAGCTTTATTTATGCTCAAATATCTAAGCATCCTCGCACTAAATTTTGTGTGGTTGACCAGCGTGAATTGGTTTCGGCTTATGCGAAAAGAAAGTTTCTTCTGCCTTAATTGCTTGGCCGAAGTTGGCCAACATGATTCCTAGTTGGATGCAATGACCTATGCACGTCCGCACGGCATTGCACTCTGCTGCTTCGAATCTCATCGACGAAACGACACGCGAAGTCCCCGGCACCAGGGCTTCTGACACGGCACGCTCGAGCAACACCATCGCTGATTGTCAGGAGACTCCATGGATTCAACCATCCATGCCCAAACAAAGTCCAAATCGTCGCCAGGCTGGACGATTACCATCGCGGCGGCCGCAGCATTCTTGGCCACCTTTAATGAAACTTTCCTCAGCGTCGCCTTTGCGCCAATCATGAATGATTTCGGCGTCGACGTTAACACCGTGCAGTGGCTGACCACTGGCTACCGTTTGGTCGCTGCTGTCTTCGTTCCGGTAGCAAACGTGCTGTACCGCAGTTTCTCAACCAAGTCACTGTTAGTCACCGTCACCGCCATCATGGTTGTCGGCGCCGTCATTTGTGCTCTTGCACCGAACTTTGCCACCTTGCTCATTGGCCGTTTGCTGCAGGCAATCGGTACCGGTTTGCTGACCCCAATTGGCATGAACATCACCCTGGTTGTGTCACCACGTGGAAAGCTCGGCCTGAACATGGGCATCATGGCTGCTATGACCACGCTCGGCCCATCACTGGCCATCGTGCTGTCTGGCGCATTGCTCACCTTCGCTCCTTGGCGCACCCTGATGTGGGTATTCGCCGTGCTGGTAGTCCTCGTTCTTATTGCTGGCGCAATCATTCTCTACACCGTTGTTGAACTCGGACGCCCAGTGCTGGACGTTGCTTCCTTCCTGCTCATCGCAGTTGCACTGATTGGCATTCTCTACGGCGTATCCGCAGCATTCGGCGGCAACATCCTAGTCTCCGGTGGTGCAATCATCGTTGGTCTGCTCTTCCAGTGGGCATTCATTAGGCGCCAAAACCGCATTGAAAACCCACTGATCGATCTCCGCCCATTCAAGTCCGCAGCGTTTAACCGCGGCGTCGCCATGACCGTGCTCGGTCTGCTGTTTGTCTTCGCAATGAACGTGATTATCCCGCTCTTCCTGCAGGCAGCACGCGGCACCGCACCACTGGCAGCATCCCTAACCCTGGCACCAGGTATCTTGTTGACTGTTGTTCTTGGCCCAATCGCAGGTCGCTGGTTCGACCGCTTCGGCGGCCGCGTCTCCATCCCGCTGGGCTTTATCGTCATGGCAGTATTCGTCGGACTCGTTGGCCTTGCCGCTGGTCAGACCTCACTGGTTTTATTCGGTGCGCTCTATGTTCCAGCAGTTCTGGCAATCGCTTTCGTTCCCGGCCCTTCACAGACCTTCGCGCTGTCTAGCCTGGATCAGGAATCTAGCCCACACGGTGTCACGGTTGTTTCCACCAGCTTCCAGATCGCTGGCGGCGTCGGCACCTCGCTGGCAGCAGGCGTCTACGGCATGGTCAGCCAGGCACAGATGACCTCCGGCAACAATGAAGTTGATTCCCTCATCACCGGCTTCCGCGCCGCGGCCGCATTGGTCATTGTTACCTCCCTTATCGGTGTCTACCTTGCAATTCGTGCGCACTCCGCGCGTAAGCCACAGGCTGCACAGCCAGAGGCACAGCCAGTTGAATCCACCGGCACCGTTGCAGGTTTGATGAAGACTGATGTCTACAGCATCAAGTCTGAGAGCACCGTGCTGGAGGCACTTTACAAGTTCACTTCCTTGGGCATTTCCGGCGCACCTATTGTGGACCAAGACAACCGCCTGGTTGGTTTCATCTCAGATAGCGGTATTCTGCGCTACCTGTCCGCCGCGCACCCAAGCTCCGCCAACATCTACTCCTTCGCCATCGGCGCGGACAAGGATTTGGAGCAGGCAATGCAGGAGCTTGGACAGTTCAACGTCATGCGCCTGGCCACCAAGGACGTTATTTCCCTTCCTCACACCGCAACGGTTGCGGGTGCAGTTGCAGCGCTTTCCGATGCCAACCTGAAGAAAGCCCCAGTCACCAACGACCAGGGCCATATGGTTGGAATCGTGAGCCGCTCTGCCATCAACCGCTTGGCAATCTCTAGCTACCTAGAGGCTAGGCACGAAGAGAAGCTGACTGTTTAATAACCCGGGGTAGTGCCCAAATCATGACCACCATAATGAAAAGCTCTACTAAGGTTTGCGTCACAACCACCAGCGGCGCTAGCGCGAACTGTGCTGGCAACGCTAAAACCAGCGGCAAAATGACCAGTGAATTCCTGGTTACTCCGCTAAAAATCATCGCGCGCTGTGCTGGAACATCCAGCCCCGCTGTGCGTGATACCACCGCACCAACAACTGCCATGATGGCCGCGAAAGCCACATAGAGCGGAATGAGGCTAACGAGCTTTGATATTTGGTGCGTAACTCCTGAAATCTGCGATGCCACGATGATGGCCAATGTGGCCATCATCAACGGCACCATCGCAGTGGAGACAATCGCCTCCAGCTTTCTTCCCCAGGATGTCCGTGCGGCCGCATATTGTGTAAGCCCCGCAGCAAAAAGCGGAAGAACAATAAGAAGAACAAAAGCTTCTACAAAGGGCGCGAAATCGACTGAGCGTACAAACTCCGTTCCGATAAACAGCCATAGGTATAGCGGCAGGGCAACCATTTGCCCAAGCATGAGCAGGGGAGTCGCGGAGAGCAACCGCTCACTGGCACCGCCGGCAAGATGCGAAAAGACAATGACATAGTCAATGCACGGCGCCAGAAGCACAAAGAGTACGCCGACGAGTAGGACGTGGTCCGCCGCGATAAAGCGAGTCAATCCCCACACCACCAGTGGAACCAGGACGAAATCCAGTGCGAAAAGTACACCCAGAAACCTCAAGTCTCTTAGGCCCTGGCCGATTCTGTTTAAAGGCACCGCCAAGAACGTGGCATAAAGCAGTAGCCCCAGGACCGGGTTAATGGCCACTTCAAGCGCCGGTGCAGCCGCGGGCATTCCCATTCCCACTGCCGCGCCGCATGCCAATGCGGCCAAGTACAGCCATATCTGGTGCTTTTCCAGCCACGCAATCATGATTATCCCCTTCGCTTCTCGTGGTGAGTATACGGATAACACCCCGACTGAAATTCTTCTGCACCCGACAGCGCGCCATTTTGTTCAACACTTTAAAATCGGCAATTCTCCCGCCCGTAAAGGGGGAGCGCGGCAGACGCTTTACCCTTTGATTGGGTAGTTGGCGATGTCTGCGCCAAAAGGTTGATGGAAACTTTCTAAATGCGAACTAGGCTGCTGCGAAGATTGAGAAAAGCCCGGTATCGAACACTTTTGGTAACGAATGTTTGCCAACTAATATGTTCAGAGCTTAATGCTTTTGTCGTTAAAGTATCAGATATCGGATATGTGATGTGTAATTCATGGCCGCTGCACATGTGGCCCTTGCTTTGTTTTTAATAGTTTGGCTCGCTCTATTCTTTCCACGATTAATATGTATAGTTTTGATTGGAAAAGTTACTAAAAGAGGGTGTGAAGCCCTGTCTCAATAAAGTTATGTATCCGTTATTGGACTTTAAAGGTCTAGTTTAATCTTGGCGCCGACGCGGTCTGAATTTCTTAAGAAAGTGCTGTCTGCCTGCTGGAATCCATTCGTTATACTCGCGAAAGACTGACCTGTTTCGATACGGTGGAACAAATGAAACACGAATATGAAGGCAACGACCTGGAGGTCGACATGGTAGCTCCTGCATCACTGGGTGAGCTTCTGCAAGAGGAGTTTTGGGACCGTTTCGGCATGAATGTTCACCATTTGGCGCTTGCAATCAACATGCCTGTTGAACAACTTGAGGAAGCAATGTCCGGAAACAATCGTTTGTGCCCTGAACTCGCACTGCGACTCAGCCGGTACTTCGGTACCTCAGCTCATTTTTGGATGAGCATTTATGCACACCACTCGCTTGAGATTGCGCGACAGCAGCTGGGCGACAGCCTCTTCGATATTCAACGGCACGGTCGTTCCATCTTTGACGGTGGAGAGAACCTGGCGGTAGTTAAGAAATAGTCTTCTTTAGGAAAGGTGCGCGCCACGTCACCCTTCCTAGAAAACGCAAAACCCTCTTGGTGAACAAATCTTGTTCGTACCAAGAGGATTTATTTCTGCGTGGTGTAGAGCTACTGCCTCGGTTTCAAAGCCTAGGATTCACAGGCCAGGTATTAACGCAAAGGCACAACCGTGATGTCTTCAGGCAGTTTCTCAACAGATTCACCCTGAGCGGCCGCGGACTGCTGTTGCAGCTCGGTGCTTGGAGTCTCCGATACCTCGATGACATCCTGGTTTCCGCGCGCAGATTCATCAACCTGCGGCGCCATCCGCAGCAACGTGTTGGTCTGCGGAGTCACGCCGAAGAATTTATCCAAGCCCTTAACGTTGAATTGCGTGGAGTTATAGCGCGAGTCATCGCTGGTCTTCCACTGGGAAACCACCAAGTCCATGTTTCCCAGCGTGGAGCCTGGAACAATGTAGGCGCCATAGAGCTGTGAGAAGTTATTTTCGTTCTGGGTCTGGTTCCAAGGACCTGACACCACGACATCGGCAGGCTTAATCGCGTTCCAATCGGTATCGATCTCTTTAGAGATTCGCACCTCAATCGCCATGCGCTGCTCATTAAACATCGCCAAGACCCAGTGGCCTTCGATGTAGCGCAGGTTCAGCTCACCCGCGCGCACATCGGTTGACAAGATTGGCTTGCCAATCTTTCCCGTCCACTGCCCAGTATCTGGCTGGAAGTACTCCCAGTTGCCATAATTAGCGATATCTTCTGGCTTAAAGCGCTGCAAGTAGACGTCATCTTTGCGCTGGAACTGCGTCGATGTCTGATAGATGTATCCATCCGGGCCTTCTGCCCAGGAAATCAAGTTGGTCATCCCTGAGTTGAAGCCTGGCTTGGCCGTGCCAATTCGGTCCCAGTTTTGGCCATTATCTGTTGAGCGCCAAATATGAGTCTGCAGCACATTGCCAATGCCGCGCACACGCATTCCCTGCATGTACAAAGTGCCATCAATGTTGATGATGTCCGACGGGATGACCGTCAAGATGCCGTCTTCGGGGATATCCACCAGTTCATGCGCGATGTCGCCTTCATTAAGCGGGCGCAAAATCTTGATGCGGCCATTTTCCTTCACACCCACAACACCCGGGATGCGAATCCAATCACCATTGCCCAACTTGTTGCCGCGCCAAGAATCACCAAAGATGATGGCAAACTCCTCGCCCTCACCAAACTGCGCCATAACGCCCAAGTCGCCGACCAACAGGCCGATTTCTTCCGAAAGCTCAGGGCCCAGCAAATCCCCGATTAAGGTGGTGTCAATGCCAGGGGAGACTTCCTGAGCGTGGTCATTTCCACCGCCGCCATTGTTTCCGGAAACACTCGAAGATCCAGAAGAGCTTCCAGAAAACAGAGAAGACATCGAGCTTTGGGCAGTTGCCACCGGCGCAAGCGTCGCGCTCAGCGCAACAACCGCCGCCGTGGCAAGAATTGGACTGAGGGACTTTTTGCGCATTTAAAACTCCGGTCTTTTCGGCGCTAAACAAATTCCACAGTACAAACTATCAGCCCAATTAATACTGCGTAAGGTTTAGTTCCCCTAAGGTAAAGACATGGTCCGCACAATCCTTGTCACAGCTTTTGATGCTTTCGGCGGCGAAGACATCAATCCTTCGCTCGAAATTGCCCGCCGCTTGCCCTCCAGTATTGGAGATACGCGCATTATCACGGCCGAGATTCCCACCGAGTTTGCGCAGGCAGCAAGGGTGGCGCAGGAAAATATCGACAAGCACATGCCCGACGCCGTTGTCTGCCTCGGCCAAGCCGGCGGCCGCCACGCGATTACGCCCGAACGCGTCGCGATTAACCTCATCGACGCACCAATCGCGGACAACGCGGGAGCTTTGCTTGTCGATGCTCCCATCAACCTCGCCGGGCCCACCGCCCACTTTGCCACACTGCCGGTGAAATCCATGGTTCAAGCCATCCGCGCGCACAATATCCCGGCGGAGCTTTCCACCACCGCCGGCACGTTTGTCTGCAATTTCCTGATGTACTCGGTGCTGGATTATCTGGCGTCCGCTGACTTAGACACCCTCGCGGGCTTTATCCATGTGCCTTATATACCGGAGCAAAACCAGCAGCCCGCCGTGCCTCTCGATGCCCTGGTCTGTGGAATCACCGCAGCGCTGGAAGCCCTCATCGCTGACGAGCCTATGGGCGATGCGCTGTTTGGCAGCCTGCATTAGGCGCTAGCGCGATCCGGGCTCTGTAGCATTCCACACCGCGGCCCACTTGGCTCCAAGCGAATCAATATTCTCGTGCGCATTAATGCCGCTGGGCTGCGGAACTACCCACAACTGCACATCGCGCGGCCACCCGGCTGGAACCTCCACCAGCTCCGGGTCCTGTAAACCCAACGTCGCCTTGCGCAGGCCAAACGCGTCCCGATAAGCCGTAATCCCCGCAACCGCCACCGCTTCCGGGCGCAGGCGAGAAACCAACTCCACAATCCGGGCCGCACCCTCACGTAGCTGCTCCCTCGTGAGCTCACTCGCCCGCGCGGTGGCCAGCTCTGAGACAAAATTGGTCAGCCCAATGCGTTTGTCCGCGAACTCTTGAAGGGCGGAATTGGGAAGGCCCGCGGAGGCATCGACAAGCTGGCTCATAATCCCGCTACGCTGCAGCGACGGCCAAAACCTATTTGCTGGATGCGCGAACGGCGCGTTGACCGCCGCCGTCCACGGGCTTGGATTTACCCCAACAATCAGCATGCGCAAACGCTGCGTCTCATCTGCTGCCGGAACGATGTCATCCACCGGCGCCAGGCGAAACTGCTCCAAATCCTGCTTGCTCGGCTTAACACCATTCATGGGCGAGGGACGACGTGGCGCAAACTTCATACCCGCCATTGTGCACCCAACGCCCGCGCCTGCCAAACATCAAAGCCATCTTTACCAACTTGTAATTGCTGCGCTGCGCAGGCTTTTTGCTGCTTTTACGCGCTTGAACCAGCAAACCTTTCGGCACAAGTCAACGAATTTGCTTAGCCTGGAATCTAGCGCTCCGATGATAGGAATTAATGCCCTAGCAGGGTCGATGGGGAGTGCACCAGCGAAAGAAGAAACAATCTACCTCACATCGAGGAAAGGATAGTCCTTTCAATGTCTAAGAATGTTCAAGACCTGCTCTCCGCAACCGCATACGACAACAACGGCGACAAGCTTGGCGATGTCAACGAAGTCTTCGTCGACGACGACTCCGGCCAGCCAACCTTCGTGGACGTCAACCACGGCCTTTTCGGCATGGGCAACTCGCTTGTGCCGCTGCGCGGCCATTCCATCGACGGCATCAATCTGACTCTTGCCTTCCCCAAGGACCGCATTAAAGACGCCCCCGATTTCGATACTGACAAGCCACTAACCCCAGACCAGCAGACCGAAATCTACGAGCACTACGGCATTTCCGGCGCCTCCCACGTGGACGGCTACACCGGCGGCGAGCGCCCAGAAACCACCACGGACACTGCTGACACTGATACTCATACTGACGGTGACGCGACTGACACTGATGCGGGCGCGGGTATCGCCGGCGCTGGTGCTGCCGGTGCGGGCGTGGCAGGTGCCGGCGTTGCTGGCGCTGCCGCCAACGATTCAGATTTCTCATCCGATAATGAGCGCCCACACCCAGACTTCTCCGACAATGTTCGCGAGCACGACGCCGGCGCGTCCTCCACCCACACCACAGACATCCCTGGCAACACCGCCGCCGAGACCGCAGCTATTGGTTCCACTGATGTCATCGAAAACGCTGACACGACTGGCACTACCAGTACCAATGGTGGCACGGACATTCCAGGCAACACCGCTGCCGAAACCGCTGCGGTTGGTTCCACTGATGTCACCGAGAACGCTGCAACCACCGACACCACTGACGCCCCAGAAACGACTGGCGCACAATCCGGTGTTGACAGCTCTGGCGTTCCCGCTGGTGAGACCCGCCTGCGCAAGTACGTAGTTACCGAGACTCAGACCGTCGAGGTGCCAGTAACCCACGAAGAAATCCGCGTCGAGCAGGTTCCAAACTCCGAAGAGGCGGACCTCCAAGCGAACACTGGTGAGGTCGACGCCGACGGCGTCGAAGGCCTTAACCAGAAGTAGCCGCCCGACCAGGAAGCGCCCGCGCTTCTAAGAGCTTTCTGAAGTGCCCCGTGAAAACACGGGGCACTTCCTTTTATCTGTTTGCTTCTCAACGCTTTCCTTTACATACAGATCCCTCAGCCCAAGCCTCGTCCGCCGTCACAGCGCCCCCTTAAATAGCCGCGTCCCCTTCGCGCTCACCAAAGCCCGGCTCCTTGCTAGTTGGAGCCCCACGGTGAGCGCGGAGCGTACGCGGCGAAGGATGCAACCGGGTTTCGGTCCTGCCGGGTGTCGTGTGTACCTTTCGCGCTCACGGGGGTGAGGGCTCTGGCTAGGTGGCTTGCGGTGGTGAGCGTGAAGCGTACATGGCGCGGCCCGAGGTACATGGCGCGGGACGAGGCGGGGGAAGAGATAGTACAGACGTCAGCAAAAAGCGGCCCGCACCGAGAAAAACAGGTGCGGGCCGCAGGAGGGCGGGTCAGAAAGCGTTAAGCCTTGACCTGAGCGTCTTCCTTCTTGTGGGAAGGGGAGACGGAAGCTTCGATGCCTTTGGCGCCAGCGTCCCAAACATCCTGGTCCAGGATCTTTGCGCGCTTAGCCACGATGGTCGCAGCCAGGGACTGGCCGGTGACGTTGACGGCGGTGCGGCCCATGTCGATGATTGGCTCGACGGCGAGCAGCAGGCCAACGCCAGCCAGTGGCAGACCCAGAGTGGACAGGGTCAAGGTCAGCATGACGGTCGCGCCGGTGGTGCCAGCGGTTGCGGCAGAGCCGATGACGGAGACAAAGATGATCAGCAGGTAGTGAGTCAGCGTCAGGTCGATGTCGTAAAACTGCGCCACGAAGATTGCGGCGATAGCTGGGTAGATGGAGGCACAGCCGTCCATCTTGGTGGTCGCGCCCAGCGGGATAGCGAAGGATGCGTATTCACTCGGTACGCCCATGGAGCGTTCGGTGACGCGCTGGGTGACTGGCATAACACCCATAGAGGAGCGTGTAACAAAGCCGAGGGAGAATACTGGCCACACGCGCTTGTAGAACTCGATGGTGTTGATGCCGTTGAACTTCATGACAGCTGGGTAAACCACTGCGAGCACCAGTGCGAGGCCGACGTAGATGGCAAGCACAAACTTGCCCAGGGAGCCGAGTGCATCCCAGCCGTAGGTTGCAACAGCCTTACCGATGAGCGCGGCGGTGCCGATTGGTGCCAGGCGGATGATCCACCACAAGATGACCTGGATGACCTTGAGGAAGGATTCGGTAAAGCGCAGGAATGGGTCGGCAGCTTCGCCGGCTTTGACCGCAGCGATGCCGATAGCCAGGGAGATAACCAGCAGCTGCAGGGCAGCAAAGGACAAGGAGACGCCATCATCGCTTGCCGATGCAGAAAGACCAATAAAGTTATCCGGCACAATCGATTGGATAAACCCAGTCCATGAGCCGACGCGGGATGGATCGGCGGCGGATGATGGATCAACCGTGGAGTTAACACCGGGGCGCATAATCAGCGCGACTGCAATACCTACGAGTACGGAGAGGAATGCAGTAATCGCGAACCACACCAGCGTGGACACTGCGAGTGCTGCCGCGTTGGCAACCTTGCGCAGGTTAGCCACGGAGGTAACAACCGCTGCGAAGATCAGCGGCGGAACCATCACGCGCAGTAGCTGCACGTAGGTGTTGCCGACACCGCTAAGCAAGTTCGAGAGCCACTGCAAGCTCATGCCGGATGCGATGAATCCTAAAATCAGCCCAATAATCAGGCCGGCGAAGACCTGTGCGCCGAATCCGGTTGCCCACTTGGGCAGGCCGAACCGCTTGTTATTGGCTGCTTCCGAGCGAGTTGAAGTATCAGACATGCTCAGTACCTTTCGTTAGTTTCTAGACTGCCTAGTTTGATTGAAATAGACAGACCAGTTTATTTGACCGCCTCACTTTAGCTTTAAATTCATGACAACACAACGTCTTGTGTTGCACGGAACATTCCAGCAGGTGAGAGGGGAGAGGGGGCATCGGCAAGCAATGCGTAGAACCTGAAGCTTTGGCATGATGGACAGGTATGGAACTTGAGCTGCTGAAACCTGAAGAAATCGAACGCGTGCTGGTAGTTGTTGCCCACCCTGATGATGCTGAATATGGGCTATCGGTGGCTGTCAACAACTTCACCGCCGCGGGCAAGGAAGTTGGCTACCTGTTGCTGACTGCCGGCGAAGCTGGTATTCGCGACATGGAGCCAGCAAAGACTAAAGCCTTGCGTGCCGATGAACAGCGCGCCGCCTGCGCGGAAGTCGGCGTCGAGCATCTGACCATCCTGGATTTTCCCGACGGTGAGATGGAATATGGCCTGGATGTGCGCAAAGCTGTGGCGAAAGAAATCCGTGAGTTCAAACCTGACACCGTCGCCGTTATCAACTTTGAATTCTGGGCAAGCTGGGGCATCAACCATATTGACCACCGCATCACCGGCGAAGCTGTGGTGGATGCCATCCGCGATGCTGACAACCCGTGGACCCACCGCGACCTGAGCGAGCAACCTTGGAAGGCGGACCGGCTGCTGATTTCTGGAAGTGCCAACCCCACCCACCGCCTGCTGGTGTCTGAGGATGATGTCCAAGCCGGCGTGCGCTCCCTGGAGCACCACAAGGTCTACCTCGAAGCGCTGCCGGACCACCCCAAGCCAGCTGATTTCATCCCTGCCATGGTTGAAGGCGAAGGTGCGGAGAAGTACCTGAGCTTGCAGGTTATCAACATGTAATACGGCCACGTCGGGGCTAGTTTTTCGTGTTACATCTTTCGGACCATATGTGCCCATTTAACGTGTGAAAAATACTTTCATGCGGTAACTTTAGGGCTATGTCAAAGCTGAGTCCGCTGAATTGGCCAGTTGTGCGCCAGATGCAGCGCGGCGACTTGTTTGGCCGGGATAAATCTACCCAATCCTCCAAGTCCCGTGACATGCACGGACGTACTGTTGAGGCCGACAAAGTAGTCCAGTCGGTCTGCCCTTACTGCGCTGTGGGCTGTTCCCAGCGCGTCTACGTCAAAGACGACCGAGTTGTCCATATTGAAGGCGATCCGGACTCTCCTGTATCCCGTGGCCGTTTGTGTCCGAAGGGTGCGGCTTCCGAGCAGCTGGTGAATTCAGCGACTCGCCTGACCAAAGTCAAATACCGAGCTCCTCACGCAACCGAGTGGGAAGAGCTCGATGTTGAAACCGCAATGGATATGATTGCGGACCGCTTTATTGAATCCCGCCGCAACCAATGGCAGGACTTTGATGATGAAGGCCGAGTTCTCAACCGCACCATGGGTGTGGCAGGACTGGGTGGCGCTACCTTGGATAATGAGGAAAACTACATTATCAAGAAGCTGTTTACAGCAGCCGGCGCAGTCCAGGTTGAGAATCAGGCCCGCATATGACACTCCGCCACGGTTCCCAGTTTGGGATCCTCGTTTGGCCGCGGTGGCGCAACTCAGCCACTGCAGGATATGGCGAATGCTGACTGCATTCTGATTCAAGGCTCCAACATGGCCGAGTGCCACCCAGTGGGTTTCCAGTGGGTTGTTGAAGCCAAGAAGCGTGGTGCCCGCGTTATTCACGTCGACCCGCGCTATACGCGTACCTCGGCGTTCGCGAACCGTCACGTAGCTATTCGCGGTGGTACCGACGTGGTGCTGCTGGGCGCGTTAATCAAGTACATGATTGACAATGACCTGTATTTCCACGACTACGTGGTTAATTACACGAATGCTTCGTCGATCATTTCTCCGGACTTCCTTGACACCGAAGACCTTGATGGTCTGTTCTCTGGCTACAACCCAGAGACCGGCAAGTACGTGACTGACTCTTGGCAGTATGTGAAAAAGCCAGAAGGTGCATCCTGGAATGTAGAGCGTGATGAAACACTACAGGACCCGAACACGGTCTTCCAGATTCTCAAGCGACACTACTCGCGCTACACCCCAGAAGTAGTGGAGGAGACCTGCGGTATTTCCCAGGATGATTTCTACTACCTCGCGGAGTCGATCGCGCAGAATTCCAACCCGGAGCGCACCACGGTCTTTGCCTACGCTCTTGGTTTCACTCAGCACACGCTTGGTGCGCAGTTCATCCGTACTGCTGCGATTTTGCAGCTGCTGATGGGCAACGTCGGACGTCCGGGATCGGGCATTATGGCGCTGCGTGGACACGCTTCCATCCAGGGCTCGACTGATATCCCGACGCTGTTTAACAACTTGCCGGGCTACTTGCCGATGCCCCATGCCGACCACAGCACCTGGAATGACTTCCTGAACGCAACAGCCAAGGCAGACCAGAAGGGCTTCTGGGGTCTGCGTGAGAATTACGCAGTGTCTTTGATGAAGTCCTACTGGGGCGACAATGCCACAAAGGATAATGACTGGGGCTGGAACTACATGCCGCGCATCAACGGCGCGCATTCCACCTATGAAACCTTGATGGGCATGCTCGACGGCATTGTTGAAGGCTATATTGTCTTCGGCCAAAACCCGGCCGTCGCGCAGTCCAACGGCGGCATGCAGCGCCGCGGCTTGGCAGCGCTGAAGTGGCTGGTTGTCCGTGACTTCCAGGAGATTGAGACGGCATCGTTCTGGTATGACTCGCCGGAGATTAAGACTGGTGAGCTCAAGACCGAGGACATTGGCACCGAAGTCTTCCTTCTTCCTGCCGCAACGCACGTGGAAAAGGCTGGTACCTTTACTCAGACTCAGCGCATGCTGCAGTGGCGTTTCCAGGCCACCAATCCGCCAGGAGACGCAAAGTCTGACCTGTGGTTCTTCTACCAGTTGGGTAAACGTATTCGCGAAAAGCTCGCGGACTCCACCGATCCTCGTGACGCATCCTTGTTGGCTGTGACATGGGATTATGAAGAGACCGAGCATGGCGAGCCGGATCCGGAAGGCGTGCTGCGTGAAATCAACGGCTACTACCTGGATGGCCCCAAAAAGGGCCAGCTGCTGCCTGGCTTTACGGAAATGAAGACAGACGGCTCCACCTCCGGTGGCTGCTGGATTTACTCTGGTGTGTTCAAGGACAATATCAACCAGTCCGCCCGCAAGGTTTCGGGCTCCTCACAAAACGAGGTTGCTCTGGAGTGGGGCTGGGCATGGCCATCTAACCGCCGCATGCTGTACAACCGTGCATCGGCGGCTCCAGATGGAACGCCGTGGTCAGAGCGCAAGAAGTACATCTGGTGGGATGCTGAGGCAGGTCGCTGGACGGGCAATGACGTGCCGGACTTCCCGGTCAATCTCGATCCGTCGCATCGTGCGCCGGTTGATGCCACAGGTCCGGCCGCACTCGACGGCACGGACGCCTTCATCATGCAGGCAGATGGTCGCGGTTGGTTGTTCGCACCCAAGGGGCTTTCCGATGGCCCACTGCCAACCCACTACGAACCGCACGAGTCGCCGGCACGCAACATTTTGTACAGCCAGCAGCAGTCGCCAACGCGTCTGACCATCAAGCGCCCCGACAATATGTCTAAGCCTATGGCTGGCGAGCCTGGCTCTGAGGTGTACCCAGTGGTCTTCTCCACTTATCGTTTGACGGAGATGTACACCTCGGGTGCGATGAGCCGACGTCTGCCATACTTGGCGGAGCTGCAGCCGGATCTCTTCGTGGAGGTCGACCCAGCTCTGGCAGAAAAGCGCGGGCTGGAAAACGGCGGTTGGGCAACCATCATCTCGCCTCGCGGGGTGATTGAGGCTCGCGTGCTGGTGACAGAACGCATGGAACCAATGACCATTAATGGGGAAGATTTCCACCAGATTGGTCTGCCGTTCCACTATGGTCAGTCCAGTTCATCGCCAGTAACTGGCGATGGTGCCAATGACCTGCTTGGTCTGACCCTGGAGCCGAATGTCTTCATTCAGAACTCCAAGGTTGGTGCGTGTGAAATCAAGGCGGGCCGTCGCCCACGCGGCAAGGCTCGCTTGGAGATGCTCAAGGAATACCAAAAGCGTGCCGGGCTGACACTGGATACTGGCAATGAGCTCATCGATACCGATGCGCAGCAGCTAGAAGGTACTTCCACGACCGACCTGTTCATTCCGAACAAGGTGGATAAGGAACCGGTGGAGGCATCGGCAAGCGCACCTGGCGTCGCTTTTAAACCTGACCAAGAAGAAGAACTACGCAGAAACCTCGACGGTGACGTCCACTCTGAAGGTGGGGAAGAAGGCGCCGCTGACGGGTCCGCACACCACGGTTCAGCAATGGGCGAAGTCCCAGATTCTGAATCGGATTAAGGCAAGGAAGGGAAGACTAATGGCGGCGTCGACGAACCAGCTGACCGAAAGCACTCACGCGCACGGCTATGACGATTATCAACGCATGGCCTTTTTTACCGATACCTCGGTATGCATCGGCTGCAAGGCCTGCGAAGTTGCCTGCAAGGAGTGGAATCGCAACCCGGTGGAAGGTTACAGCCTGACCGGCAATTCCTACGACAACACCGGTGCGCTCGGTGCGAATACCTGGCGCCACGTGGCGTTTATTGAGCAGGACAATGAGCGCATCACCAAAGCACGTGAGGAAGGCGCCAAGCTGGTCTCCCTGGGTATGCCGGCCATTGGCACTTCGCCTGCTGATGCCTCCGCTCCCGCCTCGCCCTCCGACACCACCCCGCCTGACACCGATACTTTCCGATGGCTGATGTCTTCCGATGTCTGCAAACACTGCACCAATGCCGGCTGCCTTGATGTCTGTCCAACCGGTGCTTTGTTCCGTACTGAGTTTGGCACCGTCGTGGTCCAGGATGATGTCTGTAACGGCTGTGGCACCTGCGTTGCTGGCTGTCCTTTTGGCGTTATTGAGCGCCGCGAGGACGGTGGCGTGTCTTTGAAGGCCAACCACGTTGAGGCGCAAGAAGTGCCTGAACATGCTGGTATTAACGTGTTTAAGAAGCTCAAGCAGCTGCGCCCGCAAGGCCCGGACCACACGCCTGGCGAGACCATGCCGATCAAAAATCTTGGCGTGGCTCAAAAATGCACCATGTGTTACGACCGCCTGAAGATGGGCGAGCAGCCAGCCTGTTCCAAGACCTGCCCGACTGATTCCATTCAGTTTGGTACCTATGAAAATATGCTGTCTGCCGCGCAAGAGCGCGTTGCGGAGCTGCACCGCCAGGGCCAAACCGAGGCGCGCCTTTATGGCGCCAACGGCGAAGATGGCGTCGGCGGCACTGGCTCTATCTTCTTGCTTCTCGATTCCCCAGAGGTTTATGGTCTTCCACCTGACCCGCGCGTTCCCACCGCGGACCTGCCAGCGATGGCGAAGACCTTTGCCAAGGCAGTTGGCGCCATGGGCGTTGCTGTCGCGGCTTCGTTCCTAGTTGGTAAAGGAGGGAAATAGATGCCAGATTTTGACGAATACCGCCCACCCGGATCTGAACGCCGCTACCGTGGCGGAAAGAAGAAAAAGGGCAGTGGCCCGCGCAAAAAGCGTGGCGCTGGCGCACAGGATGGCTCGCGCGAAGAGCGCATGGCCATGGACTTTGAGTTCGCCAACTACTACGGCCAGCCCGTGGTTAAAGCTCCGCCATGGGAGTGGCCGATTGGCGTGTACTTCTGGCTCGGTGGCATCGGCGGCGGCTCTGCGCTGCTCGCCGCGGGTGCTCAGGCAACCTCCAACAAACCACTGCTGCGCGCAACGCGTCTGACCTCCATCATCGCTGCAGGTCTCGGCTCCGGATTCCTCATTTTGGACCTCGGCCGTCCTGAGCGTTTCTACAACATGTTCCGCGTGTTCAAGGCTTCTTCGCCGATGAACATGGGCTCGTGGTTACTCGGCGGATTCTCTGGTGCCGCCGCTGTGGCAGCTGCATCTGAGGCAGCGGAGATGACCAAGAATGTTATCCCGCTGCCAAATGTTGTCCACCGCGTGCTGCACACAGCTGCTGGTCCCGCCGGTATTGTTTCCGCAGTTCTCGGAGGCCCTTTGGCCGGCTACACCGCAGTTCTGATCGCCGATACATCCAATCCCACCTGGAACGGTGCCAAGAAGCACTTGCCCTACGTATTCGTGGCTTCTGCATCCCTGGCTTCTGGCGGCACCGCCATGATCACCACGCCTGTTGAGCACGCCGGTCCAGCCCGCGCGCTTGCTCTGACCGGTGTCGCGGCTGACCTCGCGATGGTCCGCGTCATGGAAGACAACATGGAACCCGAGCACGTCAAGCACCTCAAAGAGGGCAAGCCCGGCAAGCTCATGAAAGCTTCTGAGTACCTCGCTATTGCCGGCGGCGTCGGCACTGCGCTCGCGTCCGTGACCAAATCCCGCGCAGTTTCTGTGATTTCCGGCGGATGCCTTGCCGCCGCCTCGCTGTGTACTCGCCTCGGTGTTCTCGAAGGCGGACTCGCATCCGCCAAAGACCCCGAAGCGACCATCGGCCCGCAAAAGCGTCGCGCCGAAGCCCGCCTTCGCGAGTCCGGCCTGACCAATTCAGTGATCACCACGAAGTAGAGCATCGGCAAGCATCTGCTCCCGTCCCGCCGTCCCGCTCTGCGTCCCCTTCGCGCTCACCAGAGTCCTTCTTCTCCCGAGGGCCGTGCCTCCGGTGAGCGCAAAAGGGACGCGGTGTGCTGCGGGGTGTGGCGGAGCGGGCCGGGAATGGATGGAGCGGCGGACGGGGGAGCGCGGAAGAATCGGGGCGGGCAGGGCAGGAGCAGAGAAGGAAAGCCCCGCGGGATAAACCCGCGAGGCTTGCAGAAGATTGAACAGAGCTAAAAGCAGCGCGCTCGGTGGGGAGCGCGGTGCGAGGGACTAATTGATCGTGATGTAGGCGCCGGCATCAGAACCGGAAGGTCGGGCGGTAGTTCGGCCGATGACTGGATAACCTGGGACTTCACCGACTACAAGCAGGCCGCCGGAGGTTTGGGCGTCGGCGAGGAAGACCAGGTCCTCCTCGGTAAGGGAGGAGTTGGTGACGTTTAGATGTTCGCGGACCCAATCGAGGTTGCGTCGGGAGCCGCCGGGGACGAAGCCATCGGCAAGAGCTTGCTTAGCGCCGGAAATTTCTGGGACGTCGGCGAAGTTGAATTCGGCGTTGATGCCGGATGCGCGGCACATCTTGTACAGGTGGCCGAGCAGACCGAAGCCGGTGATGTCGGTGGCGGCCTTGTGGCCAGCGGCAACCGCAGCCTTGGAGGCGTCGCGGTTAAGCGTGGTCATGGATTCGACGGCCTCGGTGGAGACTTCGCCGGTGGCTTTGTGCTTGTTGTTAAAAATCCCGACGCCGATGCCCTTGGTCAGCGTCAGTGGAAGGCCAGCCTCCGCGGAATCGTTGCGCATGAGCTTGTCGGGGTTTGCAATGCCGGTAACAGACATGCCGTAAATAGGCTCCGGCGCGGTAATGGAGTGCCCGCCGGTGACCGAAATACCGGCCTCGTTGCATACATCCATGCCGCCGCGTAGCACCTCGCGCAGCACATCGAGTCCGAGCAAATCCACTGGCCAACCAACAAGATTGATGGCGGTGATGGGGTCGCCGCCCATGGCGTAGACATCGGAAAGCGCATTTGCGGCGGCCACCCGCCCCCAGTCATAGGGGTCATCGAGCATTGGCGTGAAAAAGTCCGCCGTGGAAATCACTGCGGTGTCGCCGTTGATGCGAATTGCAGAGGCATCGTCGCCATCTTCTAATCCAACAATGACGTTGGGGTCATCATTGCCAATGAGCCCGGCGATTGCGGACTCAAGCTGACCTGCGGGAATCTTGCATGCGCATCCGCCGCCGGCCGCGAAAGAGGTAAGTTTTGGTGTCATATTCCCCAACCTACTACTTTGAGTAGTGGAGGCGTACGTGTCCTGGTGGGCGCCCCGGTCTTCAAAACCGGTGAGGCCAAGTAGCTTGGTCTGGCAGGTTCGATTCCTGTCCGTCTCCGCCACCTGCGCAAAGGAGCTTTGATGACTGACCCGCGGCGTTTCATTCCGCGTGCTGATGAGATTTTGGCCTCGCCGGCGGTGGAGGTTGCCCGCGGTCATTTGGCGGAGCACATTATTCGCGCCCGGATTAATCAGGTGCTTCAGCAGGCGCGGGCGGGAGACATCGCGCCGCAGGCTGTGATGGATGAGGTTGCAGCATTGCTTGCCGATGCCACCCCGTATTCCCTTCACCGCGTCCTCAACGCCACGGGCGTGATTATTCATACCAATATTGGGCGCGCCCCCTTGCCGCCGGAAGCGATTGACGCGCTTGTAGCAGCGGCTGGATATACGGATGTGGAGCTGGACTTAGCCACGGGTCTGCGGTCAAAGAACCGCGGGCGCGCGGCGATTGAAGCTTTGCTCGCGGCATGCCCGGGGGCCGAGGATGCGCTGGTAGTTAACAATGGCGCGGCCGCATTGTTGCTGGCCACCGCCGCGTTGGCGCCGGAAAAGGAAGTGATTATCTCCCGCGGGGAGCTCATTGAGATTGGTGCGGGATTCCGCCTGCCGGAGCTGATTGAGTCCACCTCGGTGCGCCTGAAGGAGATTGGCTCTACGAATCGCACGCACCTGGCGGACTATGAGGACGCTATTAGTGACAAGACTGGCGCGATTTTGAAGGTGCATCCGTCTAACTTCCGGATTGAGGGCTTTACTACATCGGTAGGAATAGATCCGTTGCGCCAGCTTGCCGATGCCCACGGGATCTCCCTCATCGTCGACCTTGGCTCCGGGCTCTTGCAACCAGATAAAACAGTGCCGGAGGAACCAGACCTGCAGGCGCAGTTGGCCGCGGGCGCGGATATTGTTATCGCATCCGGCGATAAACTGCTGGGCGGCCCGCAGGCCGGAATCATGTTGGGTAGAAAAGAAGCGATTGCCAAGGTGAAGAAGCATCCGCTGGCGCGTGCGGTTCGTATCGACAAGCTGCGGCTCAACGCGCTGGAAGCAAGCATCAACGCGCCGAGCAACGCTGTGCAGGACGCCCTGCACCTGGACTCAGATACGCACCTAGAGCGCACCCGCGCTGTTGCAGCCGCCGTTGGAGGAGAAGTCATTGAGCACCCGGGCCGCGTCGGTGGCGGCGGTGCGCCGGAGTACCCGCTGCCAGGTTTCGCTGTGGCACTGGAGGAATCCGTGGCTGCGGCATTGCGCGCAGGAACCCCGGCGGTGCTGCCACGCGTGCACCAGGGACAGTGTTTGGTGGATGTGCGCTGCATTCCGGCGAGCGAAGATGAAGATTTAATCGTGGCTATCCGTGCCGCGCAGGAAAGTCTGGCGGAGTAGATGTACGTATATGCGACCGCTGGTCACGTTGATCACGGCAAGTCCACCCTGGTCAATGCGCTGACCACCATGGACCCAGACCGCTGGGAAGAAGAAAAGCGCCGCGGGCTCACCATTGACTTGGGCTTTGCCTGGACCACCCTGGAATCCGGCGCGAATGTAGCCTTCGTGGACGTGCCCGGGCATGAGCGTTTCATTGCGAACACGCTCGCCGGTCTTGGCCCTACGCCAGCGGTCCTGCTGGTCATTGCCGCGGATGAGGGTTGGAAAGAACAGACCGCTGAGCACCTTGAAGCCATCGATGCCCTGGGAATCTCCCGCGGCATCATTGTGCTTACGCGAATGGACAATGGCCAGCGCATAACCGAGACGCAGGTGCGGGAGAAAGTCCGGGGCACCTCGCTTTCCGATGCCCCCATCATGGCCGTTTCCGCCCACACCGGCGAAGGCATGGAAGAGCTGCGCGCGGCGCTCGATACTATGCTGCCTACAGATTCGATGCTTGCCGAAGCCGCTGAACAGCCGGTGCGGATGTGGATCGATAGAGCGTTTTCGGTCAAAGGTGCCGGCACTGTGGTTACCGGAACGTGGGCTGTAGGGCGTGTGAAAGTAGGCGATAGCCTGCGCATCCTCACCTCACTAGGAACGCGCGAGGTGACCGTGCGCGGTCTGCACAGTGAGAATTCTGCGGTCGAAGAAGCTGCGCCCGTTATGCGCCTGGCTGTGAATCTACGCGGTATTGATGCAGACAGTATTTCGCGCGGGGACGTGCTCACCGCCGCGGATAGCACGTGGTGGCGTCCAGAAATCCTGGACGTTCGCCGTCGTACTGGGACACAGCTGGACAATGTGCCCAAAGAACTCAACCTGCACGTGGGCACGGCTTCCGTACCGGTACATGTGCGCCCGTTGGGAGCGGAGCACGCGCGGCTGACCGTGCAGGGAGCGACGCTGCCGCTGCGTATCGGGGACAGGCTCGCGCTGCGTGGGCCGGGCTTGGACAAGCTCGCGGGGCTTGAAGTGGTGGATATGGATCCACCGTCCATCCGTCGCCGCGGCGCACCAGCCACGCGCGCTGAGGAGTTGAGCTCCCACGACCCACGCGATGCCGGGGCTTATGTCGCGCGCCGGGAGGCTATTACTAAGACGGAGCTTGCATCAGCAGGCTTTGATACCGACAACAAACCAACCTCGGTCATCGAGTTTCAGGACTGGTGGGTCAACGCCGCGGCAATTGGACGCTGGAGCAAGCAGCTGCGCGAAATGTTTGATTCATACATGGCGCGCAATTCGCTTGCCGATGCCCTCCCGCTCGCCACCGCGCTCACCAACCTCGCGCTACCGACAGATGTACTGCTCGCTATCCCTTTGGCGGGTGCGAAGCTCAAACGCGATGGCGCCTTCATCCGCGATCCCCAGGCCGCACCTCGCGATCTTGGCCCAGCCGAGAAATCCGTGGCACAACTCGAATCACAACTGGCTAAAGCCCCGTTTGCAGCACCCGATGCAGACACTCTCAAAGAAATACGCTTGGGCACCAGCGAGCTGGCCGCGGCAGAGCGCGCCGGGCGGCTGCTGCGCATCGATTCCATCGTGTTGCTTCCCAGCGCCCCGCACAAAGCCGCTGACATTCTGGCGCAGCTGCCGGGAGAATTCACGCTGTCCGAGGCACGACAAGCACTCGACACCACCCGGCGAATCGCGGTGCCGCTTTTGGAATACATGGATTCCAAAGGGCTGACCAAACGCGTCAGCGAAACCACACGCGTGGTCACCTAATCTTCGTCCGGCTCATCCAGATCATGCTTGCGAAATAGTGCTTCAAAAGCCTCAGTCGCCGGTCGATCATCAAACTGCGGTGTGGTCAGGAAACGCTGCGATTTCGGTTTCGTGGCCTCGGCAGATTCTAGATACTCACTCGGGTCGAAGCTGAGCATTTCATCCCCTGAGGCTTCTCCGGGAGTGGGGAGTGGGGTGGGGATGAGGGGTGCATCGAAAAGCGAAGGCAAAGACGGAACCGAAGGGGCAAAAAGATTATTAGGATCCGCCGGTAAATCCACCGCGACCATGCCGTCGGCGATGTACGCGCGGGCGGCAATAGGAGCCTGGGCAAGCAGCTGGGTGAGCACCTCGAAATCGGTAGCCTGGCCCAACACACCGAACACCGCGTCATCAACGGTGACCACAACACTGCCGGCGACATGGTGAAACTGCACGAAGACGCACGCGGTGCCCAAAGCCTCAATCTGGGATGACTGCACATCTGAAGACATGGAAGTATCCAGCCCAGCTGCCACCCCGCCCGCGAGCAACACCGTGCCTTCCGGCTGGTCATTGCGCGCGATATGCCACGGCGCCAAGCCCAAATTCACCGCAACATCATCCAAATCCACCACCGCGGTGGTCGATGCCGTCATGCCAGCTGAGCGCAACCGCTCCATATCGGGAAACTCTGCGGCCTCCTCGGGGGTGAGCCAACCCACCGTGCCGAACATACTGCGAACCCGCCAACCGCCTGTGCGATTATCCGCCTCCAGCGTCACCGGAATCTGCGTCTGCGCCGGCAACGCTAACGTTGTGGACAGGCAGACATAATCCAGCACCGCGAGGTGCTCAACCCCAAGATGATGCTCGGGCAATGGATAGTCAGACATGGGATCGATACTAGGCCAGGCTTAGTTGGGCGCGTCAACAGCGTGGGCTATAAAATGACGCTTATGTATGAGCTGTCCACCATTTTGGTTGCCTTCGGGCTGACCGTGCTGGCGGGACTGTCCACGGCAATTGGCGGCGCCATCGCTGTGGGGCGACGCAATCCCGGGCCGGGCTTCTTGGCGGCAGCGCTGGGGCTTTCTGCCGGTGTGATGCTCTACGTTTCTTTTATGGAAATCCTGCCCAAAGGAACCGAAGAACTCACCACTGCCTTCGGCTCGGATAAAGCAGGCCAATGGGCGGGCGTCGGCGCTTTCTTTGCTGGCATCGCGGTTATCGGCATCATTGACCGGATGGTTCCCGCCTCCATCAACCCGCACGAGCCGGGCACCGTCACCCAAGCCGAGCGCAAGAATCGGTTGATGAAGACAGGCGTATTTACCGCTGGCGCGCTGGCACTTCACAACTTTCCGGAAGGCTTCGCCACATTTTTGGCCGGCCTTGAAGACATGACCATCGCGATTCCGGTGGCGGTAGCCATTGCTATTCACAACATCCCTGAAGGCATCGCCGTCGCCGTGCCGCTGCGCGCCGCCACCATGTCCCGCGCCAAAGCATTCTGGTGGGCAACCGCATCCGGTTTCGCAGAACCAATCGGCGCACTTATCGGTTTCCTGGTGCTCATGCCGTTCATGGGGCCAGCGACAATGGGCATTTGCTTTGCGATGGTCGCCGGAATCATGGTCTACATCAGCCTCGACGAACTATTGCCGGCTGCCGTTGAAACCGGCAAACACCACCACGCCATCTACGGGCTGATTGCCGGTATGGCCATCATGGCGGTGTCGCTGCTGCTGTTTATCTAAGCAGCCTCTGCTGGTTCTTCCTTGCTGTCTGGCGTGAGCTTGTCCACGCCCGCAATGACGCCAACGATGATGGTGCCCACGATGAAACCGAAGACCATTGAGCCGGCGGTATCTACTAGCCAGGTGAGGAACCCAGCTGGCACCAAGTCGGTCAGACCGTGAATGATGTCCGCTGGTTCAGTGACCTCAAAGTCAGACAGACCCGCGACGATGATGTGCCCGCCGACCCACAACATTGCAGCCGTGCCGATAACCCCGATGATGTTGAGGACATGCGGCATGCCCTTAACCAAAGCACTGCCGAGAGGAGAGTTGCCGTCGCGCCGACGCAGCATCGACAAGCCAATGTCATCCATCTTGACCAGCAATCCTACCGCGCCATAGACAGCAACGGTGATGAGAATAGCGACCGCCACCAACGCGGCCAGGCGCATCCAGAAAGACTGATCCAGCAGCGAGTTCAGCGAGATAACCATGATCTCCGCTGACAGAATCAAGTCAGTAGTAATCGCTGACTTCACCAGGCGGTCTTCGGCCTCTTTGCCCTTGACCACGGTGGGCTCTTTCTCATGCTCATCCGACGGCATGAGCTTGTGGAAAATCTTGTGTGCGCCCTCATAACAAAGATAAGCGCCGCCGCACATCAAGATGGGGCCCAGCGCCCACGGTGCCAGCCACGAGAGCAGCAGCGCAATCGGCAAAATAATAACGAGCTTGTTCACCAAAGAACCTTTTGTGATACGCCAAATCATAGGCAGCTCGCGCTTGGGATCAACGCCCTGCACATATTGCGGCGTAACAGCGGCGTCATCAATGACTACGCCCGCAGCTTTCAGCGAGCTCTTGCCGGCAAGGGCCGCAACATCATCAACCGATGATGCCGCCGAGCGTGCAATCAATGCAACGTCATCTAAGAGAGCGAGAAGTCCGCCAGCCATGAGATACCTCCAGAGGTGAAATAAAGTACTGGAGGAAGTGTAGCGCGCGCACCGGACATCAGCCGGACAACCGCACTAGCTAGAAAAAGAAAATATTAAGCAACCGGGGTGAGCTCAACATCGTTGGCCCAGGTCAACTCCATGCCGAGCGCACGAAGCCACTCCATGGCATTGTCGCCATAGCGGGTGATGCCCTCAACGGCGGTCAAGGTGGCATCGATAGCCTTCTCGGCCTCTTCAGCAGTAATAAGGCCAGCAGAAGTTGCTGCTGAAAGCTCATCGATGTCCTGGACATCAATCGGCTCACCAGTGTTAGAAATCAAGTCCACATACAGGTCGCGCGTGGTCCACACATCCCCATTGCGGTCAATCTCAGCAACGTCAATATAGAAGTCCTGACGCTCCTCAACTCCATCGCGGAAGTGGAAGATGTTCGCGCGCAAACCAAGCTGTGGCAGCAGCCAAGACTCCAGGTAGCCGAACTTAGGATGGTTGGCGCCACGCGCCATGTATAAACCAAAGTCAGTGATCTTATAGGTGTCTACCTCACGGAGATAGCCCTTCGGATCAACGTTGACGTGCTCAGTCGTGTTGAAAGTTTCCTTCTTGACCGGATGAAGATCGACGCTCATTTTATTTCACCTCGAAAATGGCTGCGGTTGGTACAAAGCTGCAGGGTTGTTCTTGAGTTTTGACCGTGCCGGACACCATCGCGACGATGGTTCCTTTACCCGAAGATGCGGTGCCAGAAACAGTTGCTGGTCCATCAGGATTAATGCCGTTGTTGCTCAGGGGAGTAATACCTGTCTTAAAGGTGTCAATATTGAACCACTGAACATGCATGTCGCCCTGGCGCTGAGCCGCTGGCTCGGTTCCCAACGCGGTGAACACGAAAGCGGTTTCGCCTGACTTCGCGCCCGGTGCCGGGATTTCCGTTGGGCCAGGAACAGCAATGGCTGAGCCGACCGAGTCGCCTTGGCCGCCGATGCACTTGCCCGACACCGTTGGCCAGTAGAACTGCTCAAAGTTCGGTCCGCCCTCAACGAGCGTAACTCCACTTTCGCCGTCGCCTTCGCCAGCGTAGAACGCCAGCGCCGACAAGATTGCGTTGCGAGCATCACGTGGCATCCATGGCTGGTTCGCGAAGTCGCGGACCTGGGCTTGGGTTGCGGCAGTCGGGCGGCCTAGCTCATCCAACGGGTTGTCAACACCGCTTGACGATGCCACCTGCGACACCCCAGCCGACGAACCCGCACTTGATTGTGCGATTGCCGGGGTAGCAATACCGAGTAGGGCAGCTGCTAGAGCTGCAGCATAGGCCAAACGGCGGTTGTTGCTCACTGGGTTACATCCTTGGGTTAGTGAAATGATTGAGGTTACTTCGTGGCGTCAAGCTTTAGCGTTAGTCACATTCGTAACATTTGCAACACTAATAACTTTGACACCCCCTGTAACAATATTCACTTTTTGCACGCAGTCAACCCCTAATGCTGACTGTTGTTTACTACTTCGTCCATTGAGTCCGTTTCGTTACATACGCGTCCGAACTTTTCCCACCCAACGACACGGCGCATCATCCCAGCGCACCCATCTCCACCTCCGGTGTCCCCTTCGCGCTCACGGGGGAGCATCGGCTAGCGAGTTGCTTTGCCTCGGTGAGCGCGAAGCGCACATTGCTGCCGATGCTGCCGATGTCCCTGCCGGTATGGCGGGCAATGTGGTCGGCGGTGGGTCGGGGAACGTGGCCGGTGAGGGCATCGCGGCGAAAGAATTTTACGCCGACTGGCAGTAAGTTGGCAGGATATGGGTCACATGTGGGAGCGTCAATAGTGCATGAATAGGCAACAACGAGTACTGTTTAGACGCTAGCTTTTAAATTTTTCTGTGAGGAGAATCCTTTAGTGACCACCACTGAGTTCCGAAATGTTGCCATCGTCGCCCACGTTGACCACGGCAAAACCACCCTTGTCAACGGCATGCTGGAGCAGTCCGGCGCATTCGGTGAACACGGCGACCACTCGGACCGCGTCATGGACTCCAATGACCAGGAGCGCGAGCGCGGCATTACCATTTTGGCCAAGAACACTGCGATTCACCGCAAGGGCCAGGGTAAAGACGGCGCCGATTTGATCATCAACGTTATTGACACCCCTGGCCACGCCGACTTCGGTGGCGAGGTTGAGCGCGGCTTGTCCATGGTGGACGGCGTTGTGCTTCTTGTCGATGCATCGGAAGGCCCACTTCCGCAGACCCGCTTCGTGCTGACCAAGGCACTTGAGGCGAAGCTTCCTGTCATCATCGCGGTGAACAAGACTGACCGCCCTGACGCACGTATTGATGAAGTTGTTTCTGACGCGCAGGACCTGCTGCTCGAAATCGCTGCAGGCCTGGAAGATGAAGAGGCTTCAGCTGCTGCTGAAGAGTTGCTCGACCTGCCAGTTCTGTACGCTTCTGGCCGCGCGGGTATCGCGTCGACTGAAAACCCTGGCAATGCAAACGTCCCAGAAGGTGATGATTTGCAGCCGCTTTTCGATGTCATCTACAATGTTCTGCCAGAGCCATCCGCAAACGTGGATGCACCACTGCAGGCACACGTTGCCAACCTTGACTCCTCTGACTTCCTCGGCCGTATCGCGTTGCTGCGTATCAAGGCCGGCAAGATCAAGAAGGGCCAGCAGGTTGCATGGATTCACTACGATGAAGAAGGCAACCAGCACGTAAAGAACGTCAAGGTCGCGGAGCTTCTGCGCACCGTTGGCTTCGAGCGCCAGCCAACCGCTGAGGCAATCGCCGGCGATATCGTGGCTATCTCTGGTATCTCAGACATCATGATCGGCGACACCATCGCTGATACTGAGCACCCAGTTCCACTGCCACGCATCACGGTCGATGAGCCAGCTATTTCCATGACCATCGGCGTGAACACCTCGCCTTTGGCTGGTCAGGGCGGCGGCGACAAGCTGACCGCACGTCTTGTTAAGGCACGTCTGGATCAGGAACTCATCGGTAACGTGTCCATCCGCGTTCTACCTACTGAGCGCCCGGATGCTTGGGAAGTTCAGGGCCGTGGCGAAATGGCTCTGTCCGTTCTTATTGAGTCCATGCGCCGCGAGGGCTTCGAGCTCACCGTTGGTAAGCCACAGGTTGTTACCCAGGTTATTGATGGCAAGGTTCACGAGCCATACGAGATGGTTACCATCGACGTGCCTAGCGAGTACCAGGGCGCAGTTACCCAGCTCATGGCAAACCGTAAGGGCCAGATGCAGGCAATGGACGTCCGCGAGGGCGACTGGGTGCGCATGACTTTCCGCATCCCAGCGCGTGGTCTGATTGGTTTCCGCACCATGTTCATGACCGAGACCCGTGGTTCCGGTATCTCGAACTCCTTGTCTGATGGCTTGGATGTTTGGGCAGGCGAAATTAAGGCTCGTCCAACCGGATCTTTGGTTGCTGACCGTTCCGGCCAGATCACCGCTTATGCGTTGATGCAGCTGTCTGACCGTGGTGACTTCTTCGTGGAGCCTGGCGTTGAGGCTTATGAGGGCATGGTTGTTGGTGCTAACAACCGTGATGAGGATATGGACATCAACATCACCAAGGAAAAGAAGCTGACCAACATGCGTGCAGCTTCCGCAGATGCCACCGTGACCTTGTCCAAGGCTCGTAACTTGTCTCTGGAAGAGGCGCTGGAGTTCTGTGGCAACGATGAGTGCGTTGAGGTAGGCCCTAAGGTCCTGCGCGTGCGCAAGGTGCACCTGTCTGCAACCGATCGTCGTCGTGCGGCGTCTAAGGCGAAGCAGCTCAACAAGTAGAAACTCATGCGTCGGGCAAGGATTAAGCGCTTAACCGGCACGTCATTGGCTTTGTCCGCGACGTTGCTGGTTAGTTGCATGGCTAATCCTGGCCCGGCGCCGACTGTTGATGAGCAAGAGCAGTTTGCCGATGACCCCGCAGACGACGCAGCCTCAGACGACGAGGCTGCGTATGAGGGCGAAGGCGATGCTGACTCTGAGGGGTCTGAGGACCCAGATTCGGCAGGCACCGAGGACGATGGGGGCACGGATCGTTCCGTTGTGTCTGTCGGCATTGACGCTTTTCAGCTTGGGTTTAACCCGCATCTAGTCTCCGATAACACGGAGCTAGTTGATTCCATCGCGGATCTGGTTTTGCCGTCGGCATTTAACGGAAACTTTGTTGATACTGATGTGCTGACTTCGGCGATGGAAGTCGATGCTCCAGTCGGGGTGGAGCAGCGACTGCGTTATTCCATTAAAGATGGCGCGCAATGGTCTGATGGCACTCCGATTACGGGTGCTGATTTTGAATATTTGTGGACTGAAATGGTGTCCACTCCGGGGGTTCGAAATGTAGCACCCTATCGCGCGATTTCGAATATCACCACCTCTTCGGGCGGAAGTGTGGTGACCGTGGACTTTTCCACGCGAGTCAAAGACTGGCACATGCTCTTTTCGCATTTACTGCCTTCGCATCTTTTGGAGCCCGGTCAGTTCGAGCGGGTGTTGGAGTCGGATATTCCGGCATCGGCAGGCAAATTTAGCGTTGCCAGCATTGACCAAGCACGCGGCATGATTACTTTAAACCGCAATGACCGTTTTTGGGGCGAGGACCCGGCGGGCATTGATGTAGTACAGCTGCGCGCGATTCGCACCACGTCGCAGGCGGCGACGTTGCTGCGTTCCGGTCAAGTCAGTTTCGTTGATATTGAGCCGGCACAAACGCTCAAGGAGCAGCTCGCATTGCTTGGCGATGTCCACGCAGTCAACGTCAACCCCGCGCGCCAATTGCGGCTTAATTTGTCCACGGAATCTGAAGTTCTCTCGACTCCGCAGCTGCGTCGAACTTTGTTGTCGTTGATTGATTCGGACCAGGTCGCACGCCTTGCCACTGAGCGCACCACGGATCTACGGGTGCCTTATGGTGGCAATCCGTTGCTGGGTACATCTAGCCCGGAAGACATCGCGGCATTGGCTGCGATTAGTCAGGATAATCCGGTGCGCATTGCAGTGGATCCCACGGATGCTGCTGCATCCAACGCGGCGCTGACCATCCTGGATATGCTGCGCCTTGCGGGCGTTAAGGCCAACGTGGTGGAAAACCGCATGACCACCATCATCGAGGACTCGTTGCCCGAGGGCGAAGTCGATGCCGTCATCGCCGGCGTAGATACTTCAGTCACCTCTGCCAACATGGCCAGCTTCTTTACATGCCAGGTCCCTGAAGACACCGCGAGCACCAGCAGTACTTCTGAGACAACAACTTCGGCCGCCACGTCCACGCAAGCAACTGAGCAAGCTGGCGCACAGCAGCAGTTGTGGTCGGGCAATCTTTCACTTGCCTGCCTAGACGAGTTCGAGGCGACTGCGCAGTCGATTCTTGCGGGCGATATTAGCGCTCAGGAAAGCCTCGCGCTCATCCGCGAAGTCAACCGCGAGCAGGCGCTGTATTTGCCACTTATCGATGAAACCCGCATCCGCGCCTTCGATTCCGAAGAAGCGGAGGCTTCGGATGCTACCGAAGTCTCCGACAGCGCGGAAGCTGCAGACAGTGCGGAAGGTGATGTGGATGATAGCGCTGATGACAGCGAGAAGAGCATAATAGATTGGCACCGTGGGATTGCCTCGGCACCAGAATGGGAGGTCAACGACAGTGACGAATAGGATTAGCTCGAAGTTTGCGGGCAAGCGTGTGCTGGTTGTCCACGCACACCCGGATGATGAAGTGCTGTTTACTGGCGGCACCATCGCAGAGCTGACCATGCATGGTGCAGATGTACTCCTGTTGACGGCGACGTTAGGGGAGGAGGGCGAGGTCATCGGCAAGCGATTTAAAGCGCTTGAAGGCAGTGACCTACTCGGCGGTTTCCGAATCCGGGAGCTGCAAGACGCGGCGCGCGCCATCGGTGCCCGTAGTGAGCATCTCATCGCGCCAGGGCACCTGCGGGATTCCGGAATGGTGGGCTCGCCAGCGCATGAGAATCCGCGCGCTTTGGTTAATTGTGTGGATGAGGCGGCAGGTGGCATCGAAAAGCATCTTGCACGCTTTAAACCCCATGCTGTGATCACCTATGGCCCTGATGGCGGCTATGGCCACCCGGACCATATCGCGGTGCACCAGGCGACCGAGCGTGCGTGCAAAGCTGTTGGTGTGACCAACGTGTGGTGGACCATTTACCAACGTGAGGCCATCTACCAAGCCCTGGAAACAGTTACCGCGGCCGACGGATGGCAGAAGCCTTCCGATGACTACCTACACAATTTCACCAACGCAGCATACGACCTGAAGCTTCCACTTTCCGATGCCGCCCTCGACGCCAAAATTACTGGCATCGCCGCGCACCCCACCCAAGTGTGGCTGGGAAACGGCACGGTGACGGAAACCAACCCTGAGCCTGCTTGGGCGGTTTGTCACAAACCTGCCCTCGCGCCAGTGGCTTATGCGCTGTCGAACAACCTGGTCATGCCAATCATCCGTGCGGAATATTTGCAACGCAGCCACGGCGAATCGACCCCGCTGGATGCCGACCTGGCTGCCGATGCCGCGAGCTTGCACGCCGCTGACCATAAGCCTCTGACCGGCGACGCATGGGAGGAGTTTTTCAATGAGTAGCTCATTCGTGCCCTTTGAATTCTCCCGCGGCGAGGCTGTCGGAGGGCTCATCTGGCTTTCGGTTGGCGCGCTGCTCTCGCTCGTGCTGGAAGTCGTCTACCTGGGCGCATATATAACCCTGCCCAGCGGAATGCGCATCGCCTTTCCGATTACAATCTTAATCGCCTGGTGGTTTAGCAAAGTTTTAACCAAAACTGCGCGGCTGTGGACCCCGAACCCGCTCATCGCAGCAATCCCGCTGATTGTGTGGGTGCTCGGATTCTTTGCCTTCTTGGTTATCGGCTCAACTACCGGCGATCAATGGTTAGGAAGTAATATTCGCACCGTCGCCTTGCTTTTTGCCGGGATAATAGGTGGTGTTTGGCCATTTGTAGTGTCCAAGTGACATACTGATAAATGTCTGGATAGTGCCGGATTTCAGGAGAATTAATACCCCATGACTTATACAATTGCTCAGCCCTGCGTCGATGTAATGGACCGTGGCTGTGTTGAAGAATGCCCCGTAGATTGCATCTACGAGGGCAAGCGTATGCTCTACATCCACCCAGATGAGTGTGTGGACTGTGGTGCTTGCGAACCTGCGTGCCCTGTAGAAGCTATTTTCTACGAAGATGATGTTCCAGATGAGTGGCTGGAATACAACGATGCTAACGCCGCGTTCTTTGATGATCTCGGCTCCCCAGGTGGTGCTGCGGGCCTCGGCCCACAGGACTTTGACGTGGATATGATTAAAGCTCTACCACCACAAAACCAGGACTAAATTCTAAAAAGGAGTTCAACCCATGGCACGTTCCCCATTGGGCAGTGTATTGCCAGATTTCCCATGGAATTCTTTGGCGGATGCAAAGGAGAAAGCCGCATCCCACCCTGATGGAATCGTGGACTTGTCAGTGGGCACTCCTGTAGATGAGGTTTCACCGACCGTACAGCTCGCACTGTCATCGGCGGCCTCAGCACCTGGATATCCTCAAACTGCCGGCACGCCCCAGCTGCGTCAGGCGATTGCGAATGCGTTGGAGCGCCGTTACGCAATCACCGGGCTCAGCGACAAGGCTGTGCTGCCAGTGGTGGGCACCAAGGAAGCCATCGGGTGGCTTCCAACGCTGCTGGGGATGCGCGGCGAGTCTGTCGTCATTCCGTCCGTTGCGTACCCCACGTATGAAGTGGGCGCGAAGATCGCTGGGGCAGAGGTTATTCGTGCCGATGACCCCGCCGACTTCGCCGACGCTTCCTTAATCTTCATCAATTCACCATCCAACCCCACCGGCGCGGTGCTCGGCGTGGAGCAGCTGCGAGCTATTGTTGCGTGGGCGCGTGAGCACGACGCCATCGTTGCCTCCGATGAGTGCTACATGGCGCTGGCGTGGGATGATAACAACCCGCCGGTATCCATCTTGGATCCACGCGTGACCGATGGCGATATGACTGGCCTGATTGCTATGCATTCGTTGTCCAAATCCGCCAACATGGCTTCTTACCGCGCGGGCTTTTTCGCCGGCGATGCCGAGCTCATCGCCGAGTTGTTGGAAGTGCGCAAGCACGCCGGACTCATGGTGCCAGGTCCCATCCAGGCAGCCATGGTCGCAGCGCTTGACGATGACCAAACAGAAGCCCTGCAGGCCCAGCGCTACGCTGTTCGCCGAGCCAAGCTGATGCGCGCGCTGAGCGATGCCGGATTCACCATCTCTCATTCCGAAGCCGGAATGTACCTGTGGGCAACCAGCGGCAACAATTGCCGCGAAGACGTTGCCTGGCTCGCTGACCTTGGCATCCTCGTTGCTCCTGGCGACTTCTACGGTGAAGTCGGCGCTGAGTACATCCGCGTGGGACTTAACGGCACCGACGAACGAGTCGAAGCCGCCTGCGCGCGGCTTGCAGCTGCAGGTCAGCGCTAGTTAGTTTTCACAGCGAATTGCCACCGCGTGGTGGCGATTTGTGCTGCCTGCGTGCGCTAGACTTTAATAGCTTTCTGCGCTTAATATTCTGTTAACCGCAGCGTTAATTTTTGTTGCGAAGAATTGTCCACGAAGAAGGGTTACTAAAGAGCATGACGGTAGCTCGTTTTATTTCCAACATGGGGCAATTCCTCAGATTCGGCATCGTGGGTGGATCCGGTACCGTGGTCAACCTGCTGATTGTTTACCTGACCAAGAAGCTAGCCCTGTGGTCCGCAGATATCACCGAGCACGACGTCTTCATCAACCTCTTTGGCACCCAGTTCAACATTCGTTGGTACCACGTGTTCATGACCATCGCATTTTTGGTCGCGAACACCTGGAATTACCAGCTCAACCGCATGTGGACATTCAAAGAAGCCCGCCGAATTTCTTGGTTCCGTGGTTTCTTCCCATTCCTGCTCACCGGTCTTGGCGCTTTCCTGGTCAGCCAGGTCGTAGCAACACTGCTGATGAACGTGAACTCTCCAATCGCTTTGTCGCCTGAGATTTTCGATGACTCCACCGGCTTCCGCACCAAGTTCTACTGGGCATCCGCCATCTCCATCATTGTGTCCATGCCAATCAATTTCGTGATTAATAAGCTCTGGACATTCCGCTCTCGGCCCAAAAAGCCCATTTTCGTCGCGGATACCGCCCCTAAATAAACACCCCGCGCACACATTCGTGCCAGTTGAACACCGGGTTTCCTTTGACTCCCACCTCATCGCGCCGTGGACGGCCCTGCCGAATCCACAGCGCGATTTCTTTTACTTTCGCCACTACCTGTTTTAGATGGAACCGCACGCACTCGGCACTAAAACGCAGCACCACGCACCCCAAACCCGCGCCATCATTCGATTTCCACCGGTCTTTCACAAAGCTCCTCGCGTCATTGTGCACCTCAAATCCATCGACCTCGATGAGAATCCCCAGCTTCTTCAGCCACAAGTCATATCTGTACCCAGCAAACAGCACATTATGTTGTACCTGAAATCCGGCCCTCCGCAGTTCATCGGCAAGAATCTTTTCCGCCACGCTATCCGCGCCAATCGAGCACCTCTTCAGAAACTCCCGCAGCTGCCGCGGCACCCGCCTCATCCGCTCCACGTCACGCCTTAGCTTTTCGATGCCCCTATGCCCCTGATAATAACGCTCCAACAACCAGCCTCGCTCATACTTGCTTGTGCTCGCCGCCCACAATGGCTCGACCACCCGCACGCCATCGATGACCTGCGTCGTGTGCCTTCTAGTGTGCTTGACCTGAAACTTCTCGCCTCTAATCGTCCGTGGTCCCTCCAATTCAAGCGGAAACGTCAGTTTTTGCCCGAGGTGCTTCTGCGTGGCGGAATGTCCGGTCAGGGCGACATCGGCAAGCGATTGCGTCAACGCTCGCGCAAAGCTGTCCGGCGTCGCCTTACCGTCCACGTAAATGCCCCGGTGCACGCGATGCAAATCACCGTCCGCAACCATCCGCGCCTGCTTCCGCCTGCCGATACCCCGCGCCCTCAGCGCCTGCGTCGTCCAAATTCCCATGGTCCTGACGCTATCGCTGCTGCGCAACCCCAAACCACCCCTCGCAGCACCGCCTGTGGATAACCCGGCCCAATCCGCCTCCTTCGCGGACACGTCACCATCTGTCTGTGGATAACCCCGCCATTTCGACCGGGCCTCGAACCCCGCCCCGCACCTCCTCCCACCCAGCACCTCGTCCGCACAGCACCCCGCCCGCAGCTCCGAAGCCACTCGCGTCCCCTTCGCGCTCACCAGACGCAGCGCTCTGGTTAGGAGCCTTGCCCCAGTGACCGCGAAGGGGACGTGCGGCAGCAACACAGCCCTTTGAGGCCCAGCGGCGCCTCATCGAGAGCACCCAAGACGGTTCAACTGGGACTCCGCTTACCGTGTCCCCTTCGCGCTCACGGAAGGACGGCCTCTGGCCAGGACGGCCCTTGTGGTGAGCGCCAAAGGTACGCGACGGCTGGGAATAGGCCAGAACCTTGGCGCTGGGTCGGTAATGTGCGCTTTGCGCTCACCGGCGCCTGCCTCCTGGCCAGCAACGAGCTTCTAGCGAGCGCGAAGGGGATATGCGGGATTTTCGGGGCTGACGGGGCTGGTGGTGCTTGGCGATGATTGGCAGGGCTTGGCGATGCGCCGCGTTGGCAGATGCAGGCGGGCTGGAAGCAGGGGAAAGTGTAGCGGTGCTGGAGGGAGGGTAGAGGGTAGAGCGCAGCAAAAAGCGCCTTACCGATGCGAATTCGGTAAGGCGCGGGGGAGAGAAGCGGAGGGTTAGTTCTTGTGCAGGTCCTCGTTGAGGGCGACTGCAGAGGCCTTCCACTCGGTTGCTTCGATAGCGCCGGTGACGGAGTTGCGGCGAAGCAGCATGCCGGATGCGCCGGAAAGGGAGGAAGCCTTGACGGAGGTTCCTTCGGAAACGCCAGCGACCTCGGCTACGCGGCCGAAGACTGCGACCTTGGAACCAGCGGTGACATACAGGCCGGCTTCGACGACGCAGTCGTTGCCAAGTGAGATGCCGACACCGGAGTTTGCGCCGAGCAGGCAGCGCTCGCCGATGGAGATGGTTTCCTTGCCGCCGCCGGACAGGGTGCCCATGATAGATGCGCCGCCGCCGATGTCAGAGCCGTCACCGACCACAACACCTGCGGAAATGCGGCCTTCGACCATGGAAGCACCGAGGGTGCCAGCGTTAAAGTTTACGAAGCCCTCGTGCATGATGGTGGTGCCTTCAGCGAGGTGAGCGCCGAGACGCACACGGTCAGCGTCGCCGATGCGAACGCCGGAAGGAACAACATAATCAACCATGCGTGGGAACTTGTCCACGGAGTAGACGGTGACCGGGCCGCGGGATGCGAGGCGGCCGCGCACCATCTGGAAATCAGCAACAGCACATGGGCCGTAGTTGGTCCACACAACGTTTGCTAGGTGGCCGAAGATACCTTCAACGCTCAGGCCGTGTGGCTTGACCGCACGGTGGGAGAGAAGGTGGAGGCGCAGGTAGGCATCGTATGCATCGATAGGTGCTGCGTCGAGGTCCGCGATGGAGGTCTCGACTGCGATGCGCGCTACGCCACGCTCTTCATCAGGGCCAACCAGGGCTGCAAACTGCTGTGGAACTTCTTCCAGGCGTTCGGTGCCGGCAGCAGAAACTGGGGTATCTAGGGATACTGCTGGGAACCAAACATCCAATACTGTTCCGTCGTGGGTGATAGTTGCTAAACCGCGGGCAGATGCAGAAGTCATTGAATATTCAAGCCTTAGAAGGGTCGAGGGAATGGATACCTTAGGAAGTATAGATAAGCCTAGACTTTTGCGCGAGAATTAGGCATCAACAGTGACACAATCGTCAGTCCGCCGGCGATGACGGCGACGGCGACGAGTTGGCCGCGCGCGGAGGCATCGAAAAGCATAAGCAAAACGATGAGCCCTAGGCCTACCAGCACTGCGTACGGTACCCAGGGGAAACCTGGGGCGCGCAGCTCAGTGGACTCCAACGACGGCTTGAGTTTGATGTAGGAGGTCACGATGAAAATCCAGATGACCAGCAGGCAGCCGCCCACTGCGTTGAACAAGAATGTCAGAAGTCCAGGTGGGTTCCAGTACTGCAGGCCTACCGATGCAAACGCGAAAATCATTGACAACACGACCGCATAGGTCGGGGAACCCGTCTTGGACGTGTGCTTGAAAAAGCCCGGTGCATTGCCATCGCGCGCCATGTCGAAGACGAGACGGGAGGTGGCGTAAATCTGCGCGTTGAAGGCAGAAAGCAGCGCGACGACGATGACCAATTCCATAAACGTTGCAGCATAAGGAATCTCTGCGACGCGCAGGACCTCAGTGAATGGGGACTGGGCAGCGACGTCGGCGTCCTGAATATTATCGTAAGGCAGCAGCAGCGTGATGACCGCGACGGAGCCGAGGTAGAAGATAATGATGCGGAAAATGATCGCGCGAACAGCCGTGGCAACGTTGTGCGCAGGATTCTCAGATTCGGCAGCCGCGATGGTCACCAGCTCAATACCGCCGAAGGCGAAGGCAACGGCCAGAAGACCTGCTGCTAGCCCCGGTACGCCGTTTGGCATGAAGTTTTCTACAAAGCTGCTGGTCTGAGTTTCAGCGGGCCCGAAGATTAGCCACGCGCCGAGCACCAAGAAGGCGATGATGACGCCAACTTTGATGATGGCGAACCAGAATTCAAACTCGCCGAAACCACGCACCGCGGCGAAATTGACCACGGCGAAGAAAACGACCGCGACCAGCGCCGGTATCCATGGCGCGACACCAAACCAGGAACCTAAGATGGCGGCGGCGCCGGTGATCTCAGCGCCCATCACCATGATCAGCATGAACCAGTACAGCCAACCCATGGTGAATCGGGCCCAGTTGCCAAACGCTTGGCCGGCATAAGTGGAGAAGGAACCCAGTGATGGGCGCGCGGAGGCCATCTCACCGAGCATGTACATGATCAGCGTGACCAAAATTCCGGCGACCAAGTAGGCCAGCAAAATGGAGGTGCCGGCAATTTGGATACCCACGCCCACGCCGAGGAAGAGGCCGGCGCCGATTGCGGAGCCCAGACCCATCATGGTCAGGTGCCTAGTCTTTAACTTATTTGACTCTGAATTACTCATCGCCCACTTTTCTTTCATCCCGGTAATAACCGTTAGGGATGTTACACGCCGCATCCGCCCTGATCGGCAGCGGGTTTCGCGCTACGATGGCGGATTGTGACTATTTCCCACCTTGATTTGACCCAGGATCCCATTGAGCTGACTAAGGCGCTGGTTGATATTCCGAGCCCGTCGCACCATGAGGAAGCCATCGCGGACGCGATTGAACAGGCGCTCAAGCCTTTGGAGGCCGCCGGAGTGGAGCTCGCCCGCTTTGGCAATACGGTGTGTGCGCGCACGAACCGCGGCTTGGCTTCGAGGATTGTTCTTGCAGGTCACGTGGATACCGTGCCGATTGCGGACAATGTCCCGCACCACATGGAGGGCAACATCATGTTCGGCTGCGGCACGGTTGACATGAAGTCCGGGCTGGCGGTGTATCTGCACACTTTTGCCCAGCTTGCGGCGGCAGATAACCTGCAGCATGACTTGACGCTCATTGCCTATGAAGGCGAGGAGGTCTCCACGGAGTTCAATGGTTTGGGCCATTTGCAGCGGGATAATCCGCAGTGGTTGCAGGGAGATTTGGCATTGTTGGGGGAGCCTTCGGGCGCGATGATTGAGGCTGGTTGCCAAGGCACGATTCGCCTGCGGGTTACCGCGCATGGCACCCGCGCTCATTCGGCGCGCGCATGGTTGGGATCCAACGCGGCGCACACATTGGCGCCGGTCATGACGAAGATTGCAGAGTATATCCCCCGCGATGTCACCATCGACGGTTGCACGTACCGCGAGGGCCTGAACATCGTTCACCTTGAGGCAGGGGTGTCCACCAACACACTGCCGGATGTCGCCTGGATGTTTGTCAACTTCCGCTTCGCGCCGGATCGCAGCTCCGATGAGGCTATGGCCCACATGCTTGAAGTCCTAGGGCTCTCCGAAGAACAGCAGTTGCCTGCCGATGCCGCCTTGGGCGAGGCCGGTATTAGCTATGAGGTGGATGATGTGGCATCGGCAGCCTTGCCAGGTTTGGGGCAGCCAGCAGCCGCAGCGCTTATCGATGCCGTCGGAGGCAACGTCCGCGCCAAATACGGCTGGACCGATGTGGCGCGCTTTTCCGAAATGGGCACCCCGGCTGTCAACTTTGGCCCAGGTGATCCCGGCTTTGCGCACAAGCGCGATGAGCAATGTCCGGTCGATCAGATAACTTCAGTGGCACAGGCGCTACAAACTTATCTCACTTCTAGATAACAACTTCTTGAGGAGGAACCAATCATGGCTCCAGTTCGCAATAATCCAAATGATAAGCCGCGGGTGAAGAGGACATCGGAAAGCGCTGCGAAAGACCGCACCCTGCGCGGCCCGTTGTTGCTGCGTACCGAAGGCCAGCAAACCTCGACCTATGACCAGCGACTGTTGGAATCTGGCTCTGACCACGCCTGGAAGCACGCCGACCCCTGGCGTGTGCTGCGCATCCAAGGCGAATTTGTAGCCGGCTTTGACGCCCTGAGTGACCTGCCGAAAGCCGTGACCGTCTACGGCTCAGCGCGCACCAAAGAAGAGGCACAGGAGTATGCCCAAGGTGTTGAACTGGGTGCGAAATTAGTTGGCGAAGATTATGCCGTGGTCACTGGCGGCGGACCTGGCATCATGGAAGCTGCAAACCGCGGCGCCTACGAAGCTGGCGGTCTGTCTGTTGGCCTCGGAATTGAACTGCCCTTTGAGCAGGGCTTGAATAAGTATGTCGACCTGGGCATCAACTTCCGCTACTTCTTTGCGCGCAAGACCATGTTCTTGAAGTACTCGCAGGCTTTTGTCTGTCTGCCTGGCGGCATGGGTACGATGGATGAGCTTTTTGAAATGCTCTGCATGGTTCAAACCGGCAAGGTAACCAACTACCCAATCGTGCTCATCGGTACCGAATACTGGTCTGGCCTGGTTGAGTGGATGGGAAACACCTTGGTGGCTGATGGCTATATCAATCCCCAGGATATGGACCTGTTTTTGCTTACCGATTCGGTTGATGAAGCCGTGGAGCACATCGTTGCTGCGCACAAGGAGATGACCGATGAGCGAGTCCGCCGACTTAATCAGGACGCCTAACACTGCCGCACCTTTAGCCCAGGTGATGGCCATTGTTAACCGCACCCCGGATTCTTTTTATGACAAAGGTGCGACCTGGGGCATGGACCGCGCGATTTCGCGCTGTGATGAAGTAGTGGCGCAGGGCGCGTCCATTGTTGATATTGGGGGAGTGAAAGCGGGACCCGGTGATGACGTGGATGCCGCGGCTGAAATCGACCGCGTGGTGCCGTTGATCGCAGAAATTTCTGCGCGTCATCCGCAGGTTGTTATCAGCGTTGATACGTGGCGCGCATCGGTGGCTGAGAAAGCTATTGATGCTGGCGCGAGCCTAATCAACGACACCTGGGCTGGCTGGGATTCGGAGCTCATCGAGGTCGCGGGCGCCCGTGGCGTTGGCTACGTGTGCTCACACACCGGCGGGGTGACACCTCGGACGAGGCCGCACCGCGTGCATTTCGACGATGTCGTTGCAGACGTTATCTCTGAGACCACCGCGCTGGCAGAGCGTGCCGTTGCTCTGGGCTGCCCGCCGGAGCTGACGTTCATCGACCCGACCCACGATTTTGGCAAAAACACCTTCCACGGACTGGAGTTGCTTCGCCGCATCGATGAGCTGGTTGCCACCGGCTGGCCGGTGCTTATGGCGCTGTCTAATAAGGACTTTGTGGGAGAGACCCTCGGCCGTGACGTTGGGGACCGGGTGGCTGGAACGCTCGCTGCCACAACGTGGGCTGCATCCAAAGGCGTTGCGGCCTTTCGTGTGCATGAGGTCAAAGAAACCATTGATGCAATCCGCATGACCGCAGCTATTCAAGGACTTACTGCGCCTTTGGCAACCACACGAGGTTTGGCATGAGCGTTTCAGTAGTTATTCCCGCGCTCAACGAAGAACCCACCATCGCCCATGTGGTGCGCGCTTGTCTGGCAGATAATCCGCTCGAGGTCCTCGTCATCGACGCTGATTCCACCGACTCCACTGCCGCTGAAGCAACGAGCGCCGGCGCCCGAGTCATCAACTGGCGCGATGCGCTTTCCGATGTCCCCGTGCGCCCCGGCAAAGGCGAATCCCTCTGGAGGGGAGTGCATGTGGCATCCGGCGACATCGTAGTTTTCGTCGACGCCGACCTTGAATCCGCAGCCCCCGGTCTGGTGCAGGCCCTGGCCACGCCTTTTGCTGATGAAGCCGTGAACCTGGTCAAGCCCGCTTATAGCCGCACCTTCGGTGACCAGCCAACTGGCGGCGGGCGAGTTACGGAACTCACCGCCAAACCGCTGCTAGAGATGTTCTTTCCTGAGCTTTCTGCCATCGCCCAGCCGCTGGGAGGGGAGTACGCCATTCGCAGGTCAATCGCTAGACAGCTGCCCTTCGTCGACGGCTATGGCGTTGAGGCCGGGCTAATGATCGACATCGCGCACTTCTTCGGCGCAAGCTCCATTGCGCAGGTCAAGCTGCCACCACGGGTGCACCGCAACCGTCCGTTGCATCAGCTCGCGCCGATGGCACGCGTGGTCGCAGAGACCATCATCGACCGAGCAAAGCTCTATGAAACAGACCCGCGCGTACTATTTAGCGAGCTGCGCCAACGCCCGCCGCTCGCGCAGCTAGAATCAGATAAATACACCGTAGATTCGCAGGAGGCGATCCAATGAGCGTAGTTCTGACCATCATCATCGTGGTGGCACTTATCGCGCTATTCGCGATCCTCGCCACCTGGTTCATGTCACGCGTCATCGGCCGCGGCCCCGTCATGGCCGACCTGCCAGCCGAAGAAGCCCAGGCAACGCTGCAAGGTAACCGCACTTTTGTCCTCAACGGCGAAGTCGACAAAGTCGGATTCAGTACCGTCAAGCGCGGTTACTCCCCGGCACAGGTCGATGACCTCCTCGCCGTTTTCTCTGCGGAACTACAGCGCACTAGGGAGGAGATGGAGGTGGCGAAAAGCGTGGCATCGGAAAGCACTGCGAAGAGCGAAACCCCAGGCGAATCCGAAGAATTCCCTCAACCTTAACCCGCTGCGAACTGCGTAAACGTCCCGCTCGGAACAATCTCCTCGGGTGCTTTGGTCGAAAAAAGATTATAATGGGTTAGAAGCACTGAGTTTTTCCTCACAACCCCAACCTTGGGCGCTTGCGAAGAGACAGTGAATTTTTAATGAGTAAGGGAGCAGAATTCACATGGCAGCAATGAAGCCGCGCACCACCGGTGGACCAATGGAAGCTGTAATCGAATCGCGCAAGATTGTTATGCGCATCCCCTCAGACGGCGGAGGCCGAATCGTAGTGGAGCTGACCAAGGAAGAAGCCGCCGAACTCGGCGAGCTGCTCACCGAGGTTGCCCAGTAACCCACCGCAGTATCGCTTCGGCGATCAAATGATCTAATCTAGGTTTATGCTCTCGCACATTATTGATGTTTTGGCCGACCCCGCCGATGGAACCGCGCTCTCCGGCGCGGACGACTATAGCCGTCTGGTTTCTGAATCTGGTCACTCATTTGATGTCGCCAAGCAGGGATATGTCACCCTCGCACCTGGCGCCGGCCTCAAGCACAAAGGCGATGACGCCGACATGGTTACCGCGCGCGAGGCATACCTTTCTAAAGGCCACTTCGCGCCGTTCGTCGAAGCCGTAACTGGCGCCGTGCAAAACGCGCTTGATAGCACCGTTAGCGCCGATGATGTTCCAGAGCCAGCACTGTTGGAAGTTGGCGCAGGTACCGGCTACTACTTGTCGCACACCCTCGACTCCATTGAAGGCGCTCGAGGCGTCGGGCTGGATATTTCGCCGCACGCCGCGCGCCACCTTGCGAAATGCCACCCGCGCGTCGGCGCTGTCATCGCGGACGTATGGGAGCGTCTCCCGCTTCGAGATGAATCCATCAACGCCATCTCCGTTGTCTTCGCCCCGCGCAACCCAGCTGAGTTCCAACGTGTTCTTGCACCAGGCGGCCAGGTCATCGTGTTGACTCCGCAGGCCGGTCACCTCGATGAACTGCGTGACCCGTTGGGAATCCTAGGCGTGGAAGAGGGCAAGGTTGAGCGCATGTACGACCAAGCCGCCGGCCACCTTGAGCAGGCCGCTGACCCAGTCAACCTGGCATTCGCAATCCAGTTGGATAAGGAATCCATCGCAGCGCAGGTCGCGATGAGCCCTTCCGCCCGCCACATTTCCCCCGAAGAACTCGCTGACCGCATGGCCGCGCTGCCGCAGACGATGTCTGTCACCGCGCATGCTCGCCTGGACCGCCTCCGCGCAGTCTAGATTTCACAGCCAACGCCCGCAGGACTTGTTGCCTGCGGGCTTTTTGCTGCCTCAACGCCACCTCGCCCCGCAGAGACCAGCCCGCATTCCCGAGCCTCGCGCTCCTCTCGCACCGTGTGTCCTCTTCGCGCTCACTGAGGGGCGGCTTCACGCGAGGAGAGCTGCGCCCGTGAGCGCGAAGCGGACGGCGCGGTGGTATAGGGAGAGAATGGGGAGCGGCGTTGGGAGCGCAGTGATGGGGGGCAGCGAGTTGTAAGCCGCCGACGCCCAGTAGCGAGTAGTGGGGTTAGTTGTGGTTGATGTACCAGTCGCGGATGATCTCGGCGTCGCCGTCGGTGGAGGCGGTGATGGAGGAGCAGCCGCCCTCGAAGTAGACGCGGGAAGCCATGGCGACCTGGCCGCCGTCGGCAAAGACTTCGACGGTGGAGCCGTCGACGATGACGGTGAGGGAGTCGGAGTCGCCATCGGCAAGCGGAGCGATGGCGGTCTCGGAATCAATGGACGCGGAACGATCGAGTTCAAGCGTGGAGCCGCGGTGGCGGATTGTGGCGGCGGGGTTTCCGGAGGCATCGTTAAGCGAAAGCGTCACGTTGGAGCCCTCGGGGACTTCCAGCAGCCCGGTCCAGGAACTGGCGCGGGAGGCATTGTTGATGGCCTCAGGCAAACCGCGCGGAGGGGTTTGGAAAATGGTGCCGCCCTGCAGCGTCACGACACGGGGCAGGGAAATCGCGTTTGCCCAGTTGCCCTCGGCCCAGGAACGGTGTGCGGTGGCATCGTCTAGGCGGCCGGTGCCGTTGAGCAGGCCAAAGAGCATTCCTTCGTCATAAATCTTGGGATCATCGATGCTGCCGGGGGTGTAGTTGGTAATACGGGGGCGCGTGAAATCGTGGCCAAAATCGAGGCGCTGAAATGGCGCGGCCACATCAAAACTCGTGCCGTTGAGCCGGCCAACAACATAGCCGGAGTGCTCAACACCGTGCTGTTCGATGGTCACCATCAGCACGTCATAGATACGTTCATCCACTTCATCGCGAAGGCGAATGATGCGAGGGGAGACTACAACTTGACCAGGCTGCAGCTCGTGGCCGGGATCGCCTTTGAATTCGAGGGGGCCGGCGAGCGTCCAGTTTTCGGCGTCGTCGCTGCGGAATACCACCAGCTGAGGAGCGCTGGCGTCGCCTGCGACGGTGAGCATCAGCCAGCCATTGTGGCCTTCGCCGCGCTTGTCCGGATCGACCCAGTCGGCGACAACGCAGGGGGAACGGAAGCGCTGGAATTCAGACTGGTCAGAGATGGATTCACCGCGACGGGTGACGCGGGTGTCCAAAGCAGTGGGGTCGTCGGAGATTTCGCAGACATCATCAAACAGGTCATATCGAGCGATCTGGATGCTGGTTGAGCCTTCTTTGACGGAGGTGAAATACAAGTTGACGTCACCGCCGACTGCTGCGACTGAACCTGCACGCAAGCCGGTTTCTTCGCCTTCCGGGGCTAGCGGGTCATCGCACTCCAACCAATCAAAAGGGGAGTCCTCGGAAAAGGTATGACCCCACCGTGACGGAGAAGTGGGGTCCGCGCGGTGCTGGAAGAACAGGTGCCACGTGTTGCCATCGAGAAGTGCACCAGCTGGTGCTTCGACAATTCCGGACTCTGGTGCGAAATGTAGCTCTGGGCGATGAACAGTCATGCCAACCATTTGTACACAAAACCCGGACTGCGTGTGCAAGCCCTACACCAAAGAACGGTAGATATCAATAGTCTGGGCTGCAATTGTGGACCACGAGAAGGAATCCACTGCGCGCGTGCGCCCAGCTAGGCCAAAGGCCTTGGACTTTTCCGCGTCCAGTGCGAGAGTGTTGACAGCCTCGGCGATTTCGGACTCGAAGGTCGCAGTGTCGTTTTCGTCATAGTGCACCAAAGTGCCGGTTTCGCCGTCGCGGACAACCTCTGGAATACCGCCAACATCAGATGCGACAACCGCGGTTTCGCAGGCCATGGCTTCCAGGTTCACGATGCCTAAAGGCTCATAGATTGAGGGGCACACGAAAACATCAGCTGCAGTATAGACTTCCTGGACCTGCTCGCGCGGCAGCATTTCTTCTACCCAGAAGATACCGTCGCGCTCGGCACGGAGTGCATCGACAAGCTGTTGCGTTTGCTGCGCAATCTCTGGGGTATCTGGCGCCCCGGCGCACAAGATGAGCTGAATCGAGGGATCGAACTTCGCTGCGGCCTTCAGCAGATGGGGTACGCCCTTTTGCCTAGTGATGCGGCCAACGAATGCAGCGATCGGACGATTTCTGTCCACCCCAAGCGTTTCCAACAGGCCATTATCCCGGGGCTGCCACTGCTCGGTATCAATGCCGTTGAGCACCACGTGCACCTTATCGGCATCAATGCGGGGGTAGGCGTGAAGAATGGAATCTTTCATGCCAGCGGAGACGGCAATAACCGCATCAGCATATTCCATGGCATTCTTTTCCGACCAGGCAGAAATCTCATAACCGCCGCCGAGCTGCTCACGCTTCCACGGGCGATGCGGCTCCAGCGAATGCGCCGTGACCACGTGCGGGATGCCGTACAGGCGCCCAGCCAGGTGGCCGCCCAGACCGGAATACCACGTGTGCGAATGCGCGACATCGATGCCGCTAGCAGCATTCGCCATGCGCAATCCGGTGGATAGGGTTTGAAGGGCGGGGTTGGCATCGGCAAGCTGTGCGTCAACTCCGTGGACGAACACACCTGGCTCATCCCGGGGCGCGCCCATGCAATGAACATCAACCTCAATCAGCTCGCGCATAAACCGCGTCAGCTCAGCAACGTGCACACCAGCGCCGCCGTAAATCTCCGGCGGATATTCCTTAGAAAAGATGCCTGCTTTCATATTTGCCACATTAGCGGCTGCACACCCTGCCCGCTTGCTAATTGTGTGGGGGTAGGTGATATAGGTACGTTTCCCTGCGAAAGTGATGAATTGCTTATACGCTGGGAGATGTGAGAAGCCAGCCTAATGTCCTAGCAATTGTCCTCGCGGGCGGCGAGGGGAAGCGGTTGTTTCCGCTGACAGAAGACCGCGCCAAGCCTGCTGTTCCTTTCGGGGGATCCTATCGCTTGATTGACTTTGTGTTGTCCAATTTGGTCAACGCAGGCTTCATGCGAATTGCGGTGTTGACGCAGTACAAGTCACACTCGTTGGACCGCCATATTTCGCAGGCGTGGAGCCTTTCGGGGCCAACAACGCAGTACATCGCGTCCGTGCCCGCGCAGCAGCGTCGTGGTAAGCGCTGGTACAACGGCTCCGCCGATGCGATTTTGCAGTCGCTTAACCTCATTCATGATGAGAAGCCGGATTATGTCATCGTCTTTGGCGCGGACCACGTCTACCGCATGGATCCGTCCATGATGGTGGAGGAACAAATCGCTACCGGCATGGATTGCTCGGTCGCTGGTATCCGCGTGCCGCGTGAAGAGGCTTCGGCGTTCGGTTGTATTCAGGCGGATGGAATGGGTTCGATTACGGAGTTCGTCGAAAAGCCAGCGAACCCACCGGCAACCCCTGATGACCCGAACATGACCTATGCATCCATGGGAAATTACGTGTTCACAACGCAGGCGCTCATTGACGCATTGCTTGCCGATGAACACGATGACTCCTCCGACCACGACATGGGCGGGAACATCATCCCTTATTTCGTGGACAAGGGCCAAGCGCATGTCTATGACTTCCTGGCTAACGAAGTCCCAGGTGCCACCGACCGCGACCGCGGCTACTGGCGTGATGTCGGTACTATCGACTCCTACTATGAAGCGCACATGGATCTGATTTCGGTCCATCCGATCTTCAACTTGTACAACCGCCACTGGCCAATTCATTCCACTGAGACGCAGAACTTCCCGCCCGCGAAGTTTGTGCAAAACGGAATCGCGCAATCATCCATGGTTGCTCCTGGCTGTATTGTTTCCGGCGGTACTGTGCGTAACTCGATTTTGTCCTCTGACGTGCACGTTGCCGATGGCGCGACTGTCGAGGGTTCGGTGCTGTTGCCCGGCGTGCGCGTCGGCAAAGGTGCGGTGGTGCGCCGCGCGATCATTGACAAGAATGCGGTTATCTCCGACGGCGCCATTGTCGGTGTTGACCCCGAGCGCGATGCGCAGCGTTTCAAAATTTCCGATTCCGGCGTTGTCGTGGTTGGCAAGAACGCCGTGGTCTAACTCCGCACACCGCTGCTAAAAAGCTCCTCCCCGGAATCTCCTGGGCGAGGAGCTTTCTGCGTTCTTGGCCCCCCAAGGTGCGGACCCACGTACCCTTCGCGCTCACTAGGGCAGAGCAACTCCCGAGGGCGTGTTCCCGCGTGAGCGCGAAGGGGACGGGCTGTGGCTTTCAGGAGGCTCGGAGAGTAGCGGATGGGGTCGGAGGAAATCGGCGGGCGGTGGTGTGCGGTGGCGGCGATATGTCGCGGAGGCTGACAGAGATCAAACCTTTGGGTGATATCGCGTCGTGCGGAAGCCGGATTCTGTGTAGATTTTACGAATTTCCGAATAATATTCAGAGCTTTGACAGGAAAAATTAATGTGGAGTATTTTGGTATTCACGCAGGTGAAACTGTGGGCGTTACTTAATACATAAAGAGAAACTTAGCCTTACCTAAAAATCTTTGGCTAAGACTATTGCCAAGCCTGTGGGCCTGTGTCAATATGTATATATCGCACAGAGAGCAAGCCGCTGGGAAAGCATCTGCTAACACGGAGGTAAAGTTCGCTGCGGTGATAAACAATTGAATAAATGGTCTAGCGTTACTGCATATCGGGCGGGCGCGGCAGCCTAGACCAGCTAGGCCCAGGGAGGAGAAAGAATTCTCTGGGAAAATTGAATACAACCGGCTATTGGGCGAAAGCTTAGAGGGGCCGGGGCTCTCTTACGACACGGGGCCTAGATTAGCAGCATGGGGGTGCGGTTAGCTCGGGGTAAGTAGGAGTCTAGATAGAGGTTAGAGGGCGTTCAGTTCTGCTGAGCGCCCTCTAGCTGTTTTCATGGCGAAGCTGGGGGATAGTCATGGATGCGCGAAGCGGCTGAGATGACCAGCTTGGTGTCTCAGCCGCTTCGGTGGTTCGTGGGGATTGTGGCTAGAAAGCCGCGATCGGATAGCTCTCGGTAGTGAGTGCTTGGAAGTTAGCGCTTGGTAACGAGGGTCAGTCCGGAGCCCAGTGGCAAGCGGGTGACGTGTGCATCCTCGAGGGCGCGGACAAATTCGTCGGCTTCGCGCGCTGCGACTGTGACACGGTCGGTGCGGGAGGTGTCGGCGATGGTGGCGTCCAGGAGAGCATCGGGAAGCACAAGCGTGCCGCGACGCGCAATCAGCGGCCAAGCTGCCTTGATGACTGCTGGAAGATCGAGGGTTGGAACGTCGGCGTAAATCACGTGGTAAGCCTCAGTGGCGAGACGACCCATGACATCAAGCGGGCGCGAAGGCAGGAAGCGGACGCGACTCGGGGAGTAGCCAGCGTCGCGGAAAGTGGACTTCGCGTGCGACTGGTGCTCAACCTCGGGGTCGATGCAGGTGACGATACCGGTGTCTGAAAGGCCATCGAAAAGATAAAGGCCGACAACGGAAGCTGCCGGGGTAATAGCTACGGTCTGAACCTTCTCTCCAGCAGCGGAGGCGGCCAGTGTGGTCAACAGCTGGCCGACGGAAGAATCGGGGATGCGAAGGCTGAACTCCTCGGCGTGCGCGCGGGCGCTGGCCAAAGACTCAGACTCGGTGCTGGTGGAGTCGATGAAGTTTCGTAGGGCATCATAAGCTTGTACGGTCACGCCCCCTAGTTTAGGGAATTTCCGCACGCTATTGGGATGAAACACCGCAGTTCGGGCTTAACAGGTAATTATCAGGTCAGTCGCTGGTGTTTGCTAGTCCGATATAGCACAATAGAACGTATGACATCACAGGATCTTTCGGGAACCGCCGCATTTGATGCGGGCGAAGCAACCATGCCAACCTGGGGTGAATTAGTCGAAGAACACGCAGATAACGTCTACCGGCTAGCTTACCGTCTTTCCGGTAATCAGCATGACGCGGAAGACTTGACGCAAGAAACCTTTATGCGTGTCTTCCGTTCTTTGAACAAATACCAAGCCGGCACTTTTGAAGGCTGGCTGCATCGCATTACCACCAACCTGTTTTTGGATATGGTGCGCCACCGCGCGAAGATTCGCATGGAAGCTTTGCCGGAAGATTATGAGCGGGTTCCGGGTACTGATATGACGCCGGAGCAGTCCTATGAAGTGGCCAATTTGGACCCAGCTTTGCAGGCTGCGCTCGATGAGCTGTCGCCAGATTTCCGCGTTGCAGTTGTTCTGTGTGACGTTGTGGGCATGACCTATGACGAGATTGCGGAGACACTCGGCGTGAAAATGGGTACGGTTCGTTCGCGAATTCACCGCGGTCGTTCGCAGCTTAAGAGTTCGTTGGAGCAAGCGGCACGCACGAACGACGAAGCTCGAGTACTGCTGCGCACAAGGTAGGCCGAAATGTCTCAGTTTGCCAAGATTGCGGAGCTTTCTGCAGAAAAGCGTGAAAAGATTCGTTCGCGTGGAAAATCAAAGGCGCGTCGCGCGGACACCATCGGGCACCTAGGTCCCGAGGCGGTTGTTGCTTTCGTTGATGATGAGATGGATTCGAAGGCGAAGCATCGCGCGCGGATTCATCTGGTCCATTGTGATGAATGCCGTGATGAGATTTATACCCAGCGCGGAACCTCTGAGTGGGTCCGCCATTGCAATATTGAATCCCAAGTACGTGCGCCGCGAGATTTGCTGCGAAAGCTGGCGAGCATCGGAAATTTGGATGCGCGGGATCGCAGCTTTTCGATGGAAGAAGAACAAGAACCTGCGACCCGGCAGGACTTCTTTGACAAGCTAGAAATGGTCGTGCGGGCGATTAAGCACAACCAACGAGGAAACGAGTAAGCTAAATCCGTGTTTTCGTCTATTGGCTGGGTAGAGATATTTTTTATCGGATTGCTGGCGTTGATTATCATCGGCCCAGAACGTTTGCCCAATGTAATTCAGGATGTTCGTGCAGCAATTTTCGCTGCTCGTAAGGCGATCAATAACGCGAAGAAGGAGCTCAACGGCGACTTCGAAGGTATTGGCAAAGAGTTCGACTCAATCCGCGAGCCACTGTCTCAGGCCGCAGAGTGGGGCCGGATGGGCCCGCGTGCTGCGATCACTAAAGCACTTTTCGATGGCGATGATTCTGCCTGGGATGACTTCAACCCGAAGAAGCTTCTAGAAGAACCGCAGCCGCAGACTCCGGAAAATACTGCGCAGCGAAACTTCGCGCAGCAATACGGGGCGCAGTCAGCGCAACAGCCTGTTCAGCAGAAACCGCAGCAGCAACCGCAGCAACAACCACAGGCGCAGCCTCAACAAGCTCCGCAGCAACAGGTGCCGCAGCAGCAATATCAACAGCAGCAGTATCAGGCACAAAATAATCCGCCGCGCAAACCCAATAACAATAATCAGGGATATGCTGGCGGCGGATTCTCCTGGGCGGATATTACCTAGTTATTGGTAACACCCAGGCCCAGTGGCTTGCCCGCTAGGGAAGTACGGCGCTTCGCAACCTTGGTCGCAACAACAGAAATGGCCGTCGCTGCGGCGGATTCTGGGTGAGCAATAACAGTCGGGGTGCCAGAGTCACTATCTTCACGCAACGCAGGTTCCAGAGGAACCTGTCCGAGTTGCTCGACCTCGTATCCAAGAAGCGTCGTTAAGCGCTCTGCAACAACCTGTCCGCCGCCGGAGCCGAAGACGTCGACCACGGATCCATCGGGAAGCACCATTGCGGACATGTTCTCAATAACACCTGCTACGCGCTGGCGGGTCTGCTGAGCGATGGAACCTGCACGCTCTGCCACCTCGGCGGCCGCAGCCTGCGGGGTGGTGACAACCAGCAACTCGGCGTTTGGAATGAGCTGAGCGACCGACAACGCAACGTCACCGGTACCTGGAGGCAAGTCCAGCAAAAGGAAGTCTAAGTCGCCCCAAAAGACGTCGGTGAGGAACTGCTGCAACGCGCGGTGCAGCATAGGTCCACGCCACACGATTGGTGCGTTACCCTGCACGAACTGGCCAATGGAAATGTGCTTAATGCCATGCGCAATTGGCGGAAGCAACATTTCATCATCCAGCACGGTCGGACCAGCGGTGCTGCCCAACTGACCAGGGACGGAGTGGCCATAAATATCGGCGTCAACAATGCCGACCTTGAAACCCTGCGCGTGCAATGCCGCAGCTAAGTTCACAGTCATGGAGGACTTACCAACGCCACCCTTGCCGGAAGCGACCGCAAAGACGCGCGTCGTGGAATCCGGCTTCGCAAAAGGAATCTCCGGATCCTGCGCGCTGCCACGAAGCTGCTTCTTTAGCTCCAAGCGCTGCTCATCGGTCATTGCGCCGAGAGTGACATTAACTTTGCCAACGCCTTCAATGTCTTCAATTGCGGCACGGACGTTAGTGTCGATCGTGTTTTTCATTGGACAGCCGGCAATGGTCAACAAAATCTCAACGGACACGTCCTGGCCATCCACCTCGACGGTGTTGACCATGTTGAGTTCTGTAATCGGCTTACCAATCTCAGGATCCTCTACGCGGGAGAGCGCGCTGCGGACAGCGGATTCAGTTAATGGGGTAGTCATAGCGCTTTCCAGTCTAGACCCGTCGCGCACAATTTCGAAAGGCAGAGGCTGCTAGGCTGCTATGAGTGAAGAAGTTTGGTGCAATGTGTCTGGTTTTGTCGACGGCAGTGCTTTCTGCCTGCAGTTTTGCTGAAGTGACCCCGGAAACAAATGGGCTTCAGTCTGAGCCGGTGAGAATAGTAGTGGACCCGGATGACGCTGAGCAGATGGTGCTGGCAGAAATCTACCGCGGCACATTGGAAATTGACGGCCGCGATGTTGAGATTGCTCACTCCGGTGAGGGCAATTTCCGCATTGGCTGCACCGGCCAGATTCTGTGGGAGAACGATCCCGCCCGCGCGCAAGAGCTTGAAGCGGCATTTGAGGCCGAGGAAGATTTCGACGGCCGCAACAACAACGTGGTCACCCACGATGAGATGATGGGCGCCATGCCGACGGACTGGATGACCAACGACCCTTCCGCCGCGACTTGGTGCGATGACTTCGACGAGGTCGACATTCCCATGGACATCGTCCCCATCTACAAAAAGACTTTGCTCAACCGCGTTGACCGCCATGAAGTCAACAGCGTTACCAAGTACATCACGAATACAGACTTGCAAGAGCTTGTCGATGCCTCCCGCACCGCCCCCGTTGAAGACGTCGTTGAGCAGTGGATCCTCACCTCCGTTGCCGGCGGTGGCAACCTCGACACCGGCGACGCCGTTTCCGACAGCTCCGGCACCGGCTCCGATTCCGCTACCAACTAGCCCTTCCTCCATTCAGGCACTCCCGGCATCTTCCAGCCTTGTCCGCCTGTCCGACTTGCCCGGGCCTCGCATATCCGTACTACTTCAGCGATAGTCCGCCCCGCGTACCCTTCGCGCTCACCAGCGCACGTGTCCTGGTCAGTTACTCTTTCCCCGTGAGCGCGAAGCGCACACGGAAGGCTGACTGTCGTTTCCTTCACCTCGGCGCCACCACAGACAGTCAGATTCTGGCAGGTCTCGTCTCCGAAATCCAACCTGTACCGTTCGCGCTCACCACGGAACGGCGCCTCACTAGGCCCGTTGTTTCTGTGAGCGCGAAGGGTACATCACGATATGCATCCAAGTGAAAACTATGAGTTAGTTCTCATTTTCTAGTATTTCTCGATAACTTAGGACATGCTTAGTGCAGGCCTTAATTGAGCCTAACGAAACTCGGGGGCACCATTGGTGCATAGCAATATCTGAAGATTAGAGTCGGGGGACTTCTTCAAGGTGAAATACAAGAGATTAATTGCGTGCACTATGGTGCTGCAATTTTTAGGTTTAGCAATCTCATCCTGTTCCACTGAATTCGGGCCGGTTGACCGCTCGGCGAAAGCGACGATCGACTTCACCGAAACGGAATCGAATCTTGCTAGTCCTGGTAGAGGAATTGTCGGAGCCTCTTCGTATGGTCCGGGGAAAGTACCTGGAGATAATGACCCCGAGCCTGAGAATTCCCGATGGTCTGAACGCTCCTCTTACCTGCCTGAGCTAGGAAGTTTCGTTGGCGAGGATTCTCTTTCCGACGTATCAGATTTGTGCACTGATATTCCAAAAGAGTTCTTCGAGAGCGTTGGGATAACAGAAACTCATCCAAAACTTCTTGGGGACGGGGATTCGAACGGGTATGGGCCCTGCGTTGGGTCGCTAGAGGGGAAACCAGACGTAATTGAGTTGAATTTCTCGGCGATGGAGTATTCACTTCCAGATTCACCCGGCTACCCGCATCTATCTACATCGCGCACGGATTCGGGCAACCAGATTCAGATTGAATCAAGTGATATTGGGGCGCTCCGAGGATGCACTGCATCTACCCAAACTGTGGAAGGCAGTCTGCTAGTCAGATACGTGCCGGAGGAAAACCAAGACCCGTCAGAGGTGTGTCCTGATGCCGAACACTGGCTTCGGACAATCCTAACTGCAGACGGCCAGGACAAGTACGGCGTTTAATGAGTTTCCAATTCGCATGCATTTACAAAGACAGCAAAACTAAAACAAATGAGGGCTCGATGAATCTTGAATACAGCAAAGCTATCGGTGGGGCAGTACTTGTAGCTTCCGCGGCGATATTGCTATCTGGCTGCACGATAAATATCGGCGCGGGCAGCACTGAAGCTGAAGCCAACGACTCGGTAACGGGTGCGAACTCATCGCAGACAATTGAATATGCCGCAGACGGCACCGGCGATTCTAATGGCGGGGCAGATAACCATCCTGAGGGCGGATACTTGCCGGAACTTGGGGAATCTGCTGTGGTGGGAAACCCGTCTGATGTCTTTAATCCCTGCACGGAAGTCTCGGGTGAGTTTTACGAAAGCCTAGGAATGAGTGAGCTTAAAGCGGTCATTGAGAACGAATCGACCCCATCGTGTTCTTTGACGTTGGAGGGAAATGGAAAGTTATCCATTTCTGCATTGTTTGTCGGTCTGGAATTCCTTGAAGGCGATGAAACAATGGGATGGTCTGAAACAAGCGATAGAATCCCGATCGGACTCATAGATAATTCGTATGGTGGCGCTCCGAGCTGCAGTGCGACGGTTGGTACTGAACGTGGAACTTTGATGGTGAGTCATGAGGCTCCGAACTCTGATGGAGATGCCTGTGCTCAGGCGGAGCATTACCTACGAACTATTCTCACCGCTGACGGCAAGGACAATTACAACGGTTAAGCATTGCTTTCCGATGCCACCTTTTGCAACAAACCGTAGACATTTCCAGCCAGTTCGGGCATGCTTGATAGCAAACATTGGGGGATCGGGGAACCAATACTAATTGTCTGGGCACAAGTCTGTGCCGAATTCTGCATCCTAAAAGGGGACTTGATGCATTTGTTTAGGAATTTTCGTCGTACCGGAGTCTTGATTGCGGCCGGAGCTATCTTGACAGGATGCACCATCAACATAGGTGGTGAGACCACAGGTGAAGCACCCGAATCAGTGGTCCCAGAATCAAGCGCTGAATCAACCGATGAGAACACCGATATAGCCGCCGCTGGCGATGGCATTGAATCCGAGCCTGTGATTCCGCCCCTCGGAGAATTTGATCGAAGTGATCCCGACTACGTCCAATACAAACCCTGCCTCGAGATCCCTGACGGCTTCTTGGAAAAGGCCGGCTTACACGGCAAAGAAATGATGGAAGGTGTCGGGGAGGTCGACGGGGTGTGTATGTTTGCTACAGAGCAAGAATATGGAGAAGCAATATTCAAATTGCAAGGTAGCAGGCATGGTTTTGCTTCATATGACCAGATACCCGGTGAAATAACGTGGGATGAGACTAGTAATGGCGCGCCAATTCTGATGCATCGGTCCGATGTCTTAACGGATTCAGCATGTCAATCGGTTGTAGAGACAGAGCGGGGAACCTTTGGCGTAACTTTTCAGTCTTTTGAGTATGGGAATGAAAACTATGCGTTCGAACCATGCGTCGAGGCGCAGAAGAAACTCAAAGTCGTATTAGAACTGGATGGAAAACATGAGAATTAATCTCGGGTCGCTTGCTACCGTGTTGAGTCAATTGGAAACTGCCAAAAGGGAAATTGATATAACGAGTACAGAAGTGAGAAGCGAGGTAGGAGGGCACTTTTCTGGAATTTCGGGGCTCAACGAAGCAGGACTTATCCACGGTCGGGCGGTGAAGAACGATCCAGCGTCGGCTCAAGAACAGCTTCGTGCGTATTCGGAACAAGTGTGGTGGGCATGTGAACTTTTGGAAGCAGAAATGAACGCAGTTTCCCACCAGGATGCATCTAACGCGGAAGGAATTGGCCTAGCAGACGCTGGAGGAGCAGTAGGGTCAAGCGCTACTGCTTTTTCAACCCAACCTGTTCAACAGTCTGTGCCTCTGTCATTCGTCCCTCCCGTAGTTGTGCCAGGGGCGTCCTTGCTGCAGCTGGTAAACAACTTTAATGCGACCAACTTTGGCTCGGTGGGACAGATTGCAGCTGACTGGGGAACTATGGCGACGAATATTCAGCAGGTAGTCGGGCAACTGAATAACGCTGCGTCACAGCTAGAAGCTGACAATGACAGCGAATTTACCAGCGCCGCCGCAGGTAAAATTCGGGAGATTGCAGCCACAGGAGAGCAGTTTGTTGCGAACGCGTCAGTGATGCAGGGCCGGGCAGCGAACATCGTCTTAAATGTTCCTATGTTGGGTATGGAAATGCCGGGGGACTTGGTGAAAGTCAACACGATTCCTGAGCCTGCGGTTCAAAAGACTGTCGAAGCGGCAATGTTGGCAAAATGGCAACTTAAATTGCAGCAACTGGTAACTAATTCGTTGCCGAACCAGCAGAGCCTCACTGATTCACCAGCTTCGAATGGACGCGGTGATAATGTCGAGATTGGGTTGGAGTCGATTGCAGGGACGGGGGTCCGCTACAACACTGATGAGGTGGTGTGGCCGCAGGAGATTCAGGAAGCGATTCAAAGCGGGGAGATTGGACCGGGGGCTTTCGGGGTGGCTGATGGGGAGTTGGTTGCTTTGGAGAATATTGATCAGGGGTTGGTGGATCAGGTGCGGCAGGCGGTGGCAGATCGAAATGAGGCGTTGTATGGCGGGGAAAAGTTACAAGAGTTCATCAACGGGGGAATGCAGACTCTTGAGAACACGGGCACTTCGACTGCGGGTCTTGATGGCGTTGGCAGTGGCGCTTTCAACAATGGTGTAAACCCGGGGCTCGGACAGAGCGGCGCGGGTGCTGCGGCGTCGGCAGGTTCAGGAATCGGAGGCCTGGGGGCGGGCGCTGGTTCCGGGGCAATGGGACCGCTGGGGGCGCTTGGCGGGGCAGGCGCACTCGGTGGGACAGGCAATGGCAGTGCTGCTTCCGGAATCCGAGGGGGAATTGCTGGAGCCGGGCTTGGAGGCGCGCGTGGTGTCGGGGCTGGTACCGGACTGAGCAGTCGTGGGATTGGTGCGGCGGCAGGTGAGGGCGGCTCGAGAGTACTGGGCGGAAGTGGTGAAAGCGCTAGTCGTGCGGGAGCCGGGGCAGGTTCGGGGGCGCATGGCGCGGGTACTGGTGCCGGGGGATCGCAGAATGCGCATGGTCGCGGTGCTGCTGGGCCGATGATGGCGCCGGGTGCTGCGGGGCGAAATCAGGAAAAGAAGAAGTCGGGGATGATTAAGGCGGTGACGTCGCGGGTCGAGGCTGACAAGAATCGTCGGGATCTGCTGGGAGATCCACCGGCGGCGCTACCGGGCCCGATTGGGGATTGGGCGCGGCAGTAGCATCGGAAAGCTGCGGTTGGCATCGGCAAGCAACTGCAAAGAAAGAAGCAGCTCACTCCAACAATCTGGAGTGAGCTGCTTGTTGCTCTTAAAGGCTTGGACTAGATGTCGAAGGCCTCGTCGAGAAGGTTCTTCTGCTCGAGCTGGTGAACCTTAGAAATACCGGTAGCAGTCGAAGACTGTGCACGGCGGGAGACACGAACCATCTCAGGCATATCTGGGATGAGGTTGCGCAGGTGCTCGTTGTAGAACGGCCATGGACCCTGGTTTGCTGGCTCATCCTGAACGAAACGTACTTGGGTAGCGTTAGGGAACTTCTCAAACGCTTCACGCAGACGGTTGAACGGAATTGGGTGCAGCATCTCTACACGAACGATGGCGATGTCGTCGCGGCCATCAGCGGCGCGCTTCTTCTCCAAGTCGTAGTAGATCTTGCCGGAACACAGCATGATGGTCTTGACCTTGTCCGCATCACCGATGACGTTGCCGTCGCGGTCAACCAAGTTCGGGTCATTGATGACCGAGGTGAACGAGGTGACGTCGGTGAACTCCTCGATGGAGGAGTATGCAGCCTTGTTACGCAGCATGGACTTAGGGGAGAAGACGACCAGTGGACGCTTCATTTCACCCAGTGCCTGACGGCGCAGCAAGTGGAAGTGGTTAGCTGGGGTGGTTGGCTGTGCAACAGTCATGGAACCCTCAGCACACAGCTGCAGGAAGCGCTCGATGCGAGCGGAAGAGTGGTCAGGACCCTGGCCTTCGTAGCCGTGTGGCAGAAGGAGAATCAGGGAAGAGGTCTGTCCCCACTTGGCTTCGCCGGAGGAGACGTACTCATCGATGATGGTCTGCGCACCGTTGGCGAAGTCGCCGAACTGTGCTTCCCAAGCAACAACTGCGTCCTGGTTGCCCAGGGAGTAGCCGTACTCGAAGCCCATGCCTGCGTACTCGGTCAGGGCCGAGTTATAAGGCAAGAACTTGCCGCCGTTGCCGCGCTCTGCAGCGAGGTTGTTGAGCGGGTTGAACTCTTCGCCGCTGTTTGGATCGAAAGCGATGGCGTGGCGCTGGGTGAAGGTACCGCGACGGGAATCCTCACCAGCCAGGCGAACCAGCTTTCCTTCATTAGCCAGGGAACCGAAGGCGATGAGCTCACCCCAGCCCCAGTCAATGCCGCCTTCGATGGAAGTCTTAGCGCGGTCCTGAGCGACCTTGCCCACACGCTTGTGGAACTCAAAGCCTTCTGGGGTATCCAGGTAGGACTGGCCAAGAGCACGCAGCTCGTCAGCGGTGATGGAGGTGTCTAGGCCGCGGGTCAGAGCCTGGGAAGAGGTGATGCCCTCTTGCTCCTGTGGGCCCATCTTTTCAGCTTCCTTGACCTCAGCGAAGACAGATTCCATCTGGTCGTGGAAGTCTCGTGCTGCTGCCTCTGCGTCCTCAGGGGACAGGTCACCACGACCGATGAGGTCGTCGGTGTAAGACTCACGAACACCGCGGTGGTCGTTGATCTTGTCGTAGAGCACTGGCTGGGTCATGGAAGGATCATCAGCCTCGTTGTGACCGCGCAGGCGGTAGCAGATGAGGTCAATGAAGACGTCCTTGCCGAAGCGACGACGGTACTCGGTCGCGAGTTGGCCAACCCAAACAACTGCTTCTGGGTCATCACCATTGACGTGGAATACAGGACAATCGAAGCCCTTAGCTAAGTCAGTGGCGTAGTAGGTGGAGCGCGAGGAATCTGGGGTGGTGGTGAAACCAATCTGGTTGTTCACAACAATGTGAACGGTACCGCCGACGGTGTAACCACGCAGCTGGGAGAGGTTGATGGTTTCCTGAATGATGCCCAGACCTGCGAAGGATGCATCGCCGTGCAGCATCAGCGGAACAACGGAGTAGCCCTCTTCGCCCTTGTCCAGGATGTCCTGCTTAGCGCGAGCCATACCAACCAGAACTGGGTCAACAGCTTCCAGGTGGGATGGGTTGGCGGTCAATGTGACCTTGATTTCGCCGTCGCCGAACATCTGCAGGTGCTCGCCTTCAGCGCCGAGGTGGTACTTCACGTCGCCGGAGCCGCCAGCCTGGCCGCCCTTGAAGTTGCCATCGAACTCAGCGAACAGCTGTGCAAGTGGCTTGCCGACGATGTTGAACAGCACGTTCAAACGACCACGGTGAGGCATGCCGATGACAACCTCATCAAGGCCCTGACCAGCAGCGGTGTCGATAACGGAGTCCATCAAAGGAATCAGTGCTTCAGCACCTTCGAGGGAGAAACGCTTCTGGCCGACGTACTTGGTCTGCAGGAAGTTTTCGAATGCTTCAGCCGCGTTAACCTTCTGCAGGATGTACTTCTGCTCAGCGTTGGTTGGCTTTGGCATACCTGCCTCGAGGCGGTCGCGCAGCCACTCGCGCTCATCGCGGTCGAGGATGTGCTGGTATTCGGTACCAACCTTGAGGGTGTATGCGGAACGCAGGCGGGAGAGAACCTCACGCAGCTGCATGGATTCCTTGTCGCCGAAGCCGCCGACGTTGAAAGTACGGTCCAGATCCCAGATGGTCAGGCCGTGGGTTTCCATGTCCAGGTCGCGGTGATCTGGGATTGGAAGCCCTGGCTGGGACCAGCCGATTGGGTTGACATCGGCAAGCAAGTGGCCGCGGGAACGGTATGCCTCGATCAGCGACATCACGCGGGTGTTCTTATCGATGCCCTTGTTTGGCACGTCTTGTGCCCAGCGGAATGGCTGGTAAGGAACGCCCAAAGCGGTGAAGAGCTCATCCCAGAACTTGTTATCAATAATCAGCTGGGAGATGGTGCGCAGGAATTCGCCAGACTCTGCACCCTGGATGACGCGGTGGTCATAGGTGGAGGTCAAGGTAACCAGACGGCCAACGCCGAGGTCTGCCATGCGGTCTGCGGAAGCACCAGCGAACTCTGCTGGGTAATCCATGGAACCAACACCAATGATGGAACCGGAACCCTTGGTCAGACGAGCAATGGAGTGACGGGTACCAATACCACCTGGGTTGGTGAGGTTAATGGAAACGCCGGAGAAGTCATCCATCGTTAGCTTGTTCTTGCGGGAACGAGCAACGATGTCTTCATAAGCGTCGACGAACTCATTAAAGGACTTGTTCTCGCACTCCTTGATGGCTGCAACAACAAGCGCGCGGGAACCATCCTTCTGAGGCAAGTCAATAGCAAGACCCAAGTTGATGTGCTCTGGCTGAACGGCGGTTGGCTTGCCGTCCTGAACCTCGTAACGGATGTTCATATCTGGGTGGATCTGAACAGCCTTAACGATGGCCCAACCAAGAATGTGGGTAAAGGAGATCTTGCCACCACGGGTGCGCTTGAGGTGGTCATTGATCATGGAACGGTTTTCCCACATCAACTTAACCGGCATATCGCGCACGGTGGTTGCGGTTGGGATCTCTAGGGACTGATCCATGTTCTTAGCAATTGCCTTGAACATGCCCTTAAGAGGCTTCTCAGAAAATTCTGGGTAAGGCTCAATGCGATCCAGAGGAGACTGCGGACCCTTCTTTGGCGCCGGTGCGACTGGAGCAGGTGCCTTCTGTGCCTTCTTAGCCTGCTCAACGCTGGAATCTACCTCGGTCTTGCGAGCAGCCTGCTTAGTTGCAGTTGGCTTGCCTTCTGTTGCCTTGGCATCTGCCTTAGGCGCGGCTGCCTTTGGTGCTGCGGCCTTCGGTGCGGCTGCCGCAGAATCACCCTGCTGCTTCGGTGCACCGTTCTTCTCAAAGAACTCTTTCCACTCCTTATCTACGGAGTTGGGATCCTTGGAATACTGCTGGAACTGTTCGTCAATCAGCCACGCATTGGGGCCATAAATGCTCGAGTTGCTCACGGCAGGTGCTCGCCTCATTTCCTTGAGTTTATGTATGGGTCTTTTGTCGACTTTAGTTGTGCTTTCAGCGCTTAGCCACTATACGCGGCTTAGAACTGTAGACAGCTCGCCCCTAATGATACGGCTGAATGTTATTTCAACCATAAGCACCCGCCTATTTGGTGGTAGACCCGCAGATGCACCTGCATAAACATACCCTTAGTGAGGGGTAGTCAAGGGTCATTCCACCAACGCTGGAATCTGGGTGCGAGTGTGTTTAACCATCTGCTGGCCGAGCTTGCGGTTGGCAATTGCGCCAAGCGCCGCACCGATGCCGAACGGTACAAGCTTGGACACCCACATCCACCGCATCCGCTTGCTCATATTCTTAATAAACATATTGAGCAAACGCCCGTTAAGACCGGATAAGGAAGGCGCGGAAAAGCGCGTCAAGGCTGTTGCTGTTGGCAGACCCTTGCCCTTGCCGACATCCTGGACCAAAGTGTCAACGAGTGCGGAGCCCTTCGCACCGTTGAGGACGAGCAAAACTACAGCCATGCGGCGTTCCCTGCTGCTCAGGTCGATGCCACGATTGTGGGCTGAGGCCAGGAAGTACCAGGCGGCAGCTTCGACAAAGACCAAAGACTCAGCGCCGATGGCTGCAACGCCAGTGACAAGGCCAACGCCCGGAATTGCTGAGGCCGCACCTGCGCCCGCGCCGGTGCCCTGCACTAAGCGCATGAAGTGCTTATCCAAGATGTCTTGGATTTCTTCATGCGAAGCATCGGGATTGCGCTTGCGAATAGAGTTGACGTATTTCTCTACAGTCGAGGACTGCACTTCGACGGCCTTTTGCAGGCCGGTCATGATCATGGATCCGAACTTGTCATCATCGTTGATCAGTTCCTTCGCCTGGGCGCCATGCGCGTCATCAACGATCTCGCCTTCTAGAATCTCATCGTCTTCGTGAGTGTTTTTCCTATTAATAATCTGTGGGAGTTTCATATCTAAATTCCTAACTCTTATTTAATAGAGGCACTTATCAATGCGATAGCACGAGGATACAGCCCTGACTGGACCGCTCGCACGTGCATTCACTGGATTCAACCACATTGATTGCCAGCACCATTCCCGGAACGTGGTTATTGTTATGAATATGAGTTCTTATTCGCTCCTTCGTCGAAGAAATGGTCTGTCGACATGAGTAATGATGAACACAACTTGTCAGGCGACCAGCCACAGTCAAACGGTGACTATTCCTCTGACCAAGTTGAACGCGAGATTTCCGTAACCGCTGCCAGGGCCGCAGCCGAAGCCGCCCGGCGGCGTGCGAAAGAGGCAATTGCCGCTGCCGCCGAGCAGTCACGCGGTGAAAAGCTCACCATCAAAACCAACAGTGGTTGGGTGCACGGCCGCCTCGAGGACGTTGACGGCAAGTTCGTACGCTCCTGGCGCGGTATTCCATTTGGTGCGGATACCTCCGGTCCGAATCGTTTTCGCGCGCCGCAGCCGGTTGAGCCTTGGGAAGGGATTCGATATTGCAATGAGTTCGGTCCTGTAGCGCCGCAGCCGACCTATTCTTGGCATGACCGGATCGTCGGCAGTGAAGATTGCCTGCATTTGGACGTGGTGCGCCCCGATACGGATGAACAGCTCCCGGTTGTGGTCTATTTCCATGGCGGGTCATTCATTGTTGGTTCCTCTCACATGTTGATGCTTCGTGGGTTTCAGTTAGCTGAGGCGATGAATGTCGTTTATGTGTCCATCAACTTTCGACTCGGTGCTTTGGGTTATCTGGATTTGCGGTCGCTTTCCGATGACTGTGTGGCTAATCCAGCAGTCATGGATCAGCTTTTGGCGTTGCAGTGGGTTCAGGACAATATCTCGGCCTTCGGCGGCGACCCGAATAGCGTGACCGCGATGGGCGAGTCGGCGGGTGGCGCTGCCGTTTTGACGCTGATGGCAAGTCCTGCGGCGAAGGGGCTGTTCCACCGGGCCATCGCGCAGTCTTCGCCGGTGGGTATGATTCATTCGCGGACTCAGTCGACGTGGTGGGCTAGGGAGTTGGTAAAGCGCATGGCCTTGCCTCGTGGTTCGACCGTTGATGCATTGCGGGAAGCTGAAGGCGCGGATATTGTGCGCGCTGGGCAGTCCATGATGTGGCGCAATGGTGAGATTTTGCATTTGAACTCCTCCTATTCGCCAACGGTCGATGGTGATTTGATTCCGGATCATCCGTTGGAGGTCTTTGCGCGCGGCGAGCAGATGGATATTCCGCTGCTGATTGGCACCAATAGTGATGAGGCCAGCTTTTCTAAGTTCGTCTTTCAGCGTGAGCACATTCGCCAGCGTGCGGCCTTGCGGCTGTTGGCTTCCTATGATGAAGACAATGCGCCCGGGGTGGTGGAGGCTTATGGTGGCGCAGCAAATCGCTCCGAGTTTGCAGAGTTGCTTGCCGATGCCCTCTTTTGGGCGCCGTCGATTCGAGTCGCGCAGTCGCATGCTTTGAAGAACTCGACGTGGATGTATCGCTTCTCCTATGCCTCGAAGGCCTTGCGGGCGCTGGGCCTGGGTGCGATGCACTCGATGGAGCTGTCGAATGTTTTTGGTGACTTGAGTGCCTCGCGGGCGTCGCTGTTGTTGAAGATAGGCAGCTCGGAAGAGATGGAAGAACTGACCGTGGTGATGCAGCGGCATTGGGCGAACTTCATCCATTTCGGCCGCCCTGGTGATGACTGGCCGATTTATACGACTTCGGCATCGGATGCAAAGGGAAACAAGCAGCCGGCACCAGATGCTGAGCGTCATGGCCTCGCGTTGCAAGGAAAGCCGCCGTTACACCGGGCAACCATGGTCTTTGATGTGCCGCATACGGTGGTTTATGACCCGCGGCGTGAGCGCCGAAAGGCGTGGAATGACTACAACATGTTGGAGTGGGGACTTGGGCGAACAGATATCTTGGCAGAAATCGAGTTCTTGATTGAAGGTTTGAGCCCATAACGTCGCTCTTGATTTCATACTGTGTGCTGCTATAAGACTGGTTGGGAAGTTGTGAAAAACTGCTCTGATTGGCTGCCTAAGTTTGCGGGTTCGCGGTAGGCTTGGGCGACGGCAGCGAACACATCCGTTGTCGCACGGCCCACGCTTTTTTATCAACAAGGACGGATTGCCAGATATGAGCTTTTTCGAGAACATTGCAGCGGCCTTGGATGCCGAGGGTATTGAGTCTCGCGTCAATGACGACATTATGTTTGTGCCGATTACTTCGGACTTGGAAATCCAATTCGTTGAAATCGATCCATTGCTGCCAGCAGCCAATGTCTACATCGCAGCAGCTGATGTTGATGAAGACGATGAGGATTTTGAAGCAGTACTAGTGTCTGTGGCTTTTTCCGTTGAAGATGCAGTTGAAGCAGTGGCACGCCACATTGCCACTGACCAGGTTGTCACGGTGTTGCGTGACTTGTTGGAAGGCACTGATGAGCGCATTGCTGAACTGGAATTCATGCAAGATGAATTCAACCCGAACCTAGTCGTGGCAGAAGTTGCCAATGACTCGGAGCTTCGCGTGTTGGTTGAAACCGTAGATGGTGTCCCTTCAGCCATCGTGCGCTTCTTGTCATTCGCGTACACCGAAGATGACCTCGAAGGAATTGAGGACACATCAGAGGTTGATGACTACGATGATGCAACCATTCAAGAACTGTGGGATGTGGATTCGGAGCACGGCGTTACTTCAGAAGAGCCATTGAGCGATGACGAGTATCAGTTGCTGTTGGAGTCTTCGATGTTTGATGGCGCTGAGCCCATTATCGAAATCCCTGCAGAGACCCTTGAGTTGGGCACCTACATTGACTTTGACCGTCTCTTCGACGTTCTTGGACTCGTTGCCGAGCGCGCACTGGACTGGGAATCACAGCTGGTTCCTTTCGACGCTGAAGAGTTTGATGAGCCGGATGTCTATGACATCTATGGCGAAGACACTCTCGATGAAGAGCTCGAAAGCGAGCTCGAAGGCTACGAGGATGATGAGGACGATGATGACGACGACCTCGAAATCCACGAACTGTCCGGCTCTCGTGGCGATGATGCCGGCGAAGATTCTGAAGGTAAGAACTAGGATCCTAGAAACCAGACTCCGCATCGGAGGCTGAAGGCTAGCTCTCGGCTCGTGGCTGTGCTCGAAATTCTCGAGTGTGGCTGCGGGCTTTGTGCTTCCTAAGCCGCGCGGTCGAGGCCTGCGAACATGGAACTCGGGGAGCGTAGCGGCTGGTAATCGCGGTCAACCATCCACACGAACGTGATGGCTTGGCCGGAAGGAATCTCATGAACCGCAGTCGCAGCGTGCGGTGGGATGAGTGCACGAACCCAGCCTTCTGCAATTTCGGGGCGGACCTCGAAGCCGGTGGGGTCAGTGATGCGCAGTCGAATGAGGTATGCCGGCTTGCGGCGCTCGCCGTAGCCGTGGATGCGAGACATTGCGCGGGGTCCGACACGGAAGCGGGAGATGCTCGCGGTCAACTCACCATGATCGATAACCCCGGGAAGTTGCTTTATCGGTGGGCGCCAATTGGCTATGTCTCGGTTGAGGGAGCGGGGATGACGCATTATCGACTGCAGGGCTTCAATGGTGTTCGAATGGGCGAACATGACCTCTGTGGCCACCGTGGCGGCATCGGCAAGCGGAATGCGAGGCGCTTGTGACTGCGAACGAGACTGGGAAATGGACCGTGGGTGGATGGATGCTGGAATGTTCTTGTGCTTTTTCATGTTTGACACATTAGGACCACCTTCGGACATCCGTTCTAAACACCTCGAACATTTATAGAACAGCCGTTCTAAAATGTTGGGTGGTTTGGGACGAAAAGACTTTATTGTTGATAAGGGCTAGAGTTAAGCAAGCTATGAAGAATATTGAATCTACCTCCCCGGATGCGGAACTGGTTGCGGAGAAAGACCAGCCGAAAGTCCCGCGCGAAATCTGGGTTCTGGTCGTCGCGGCATTCATCATTGCTCTGGGCTATGGGCTGATTGCGCCGCTGCTGCCACAGTTCATCGTTTCCTTCGATGTGTCCATGGCTGCCGCGGGTTTGGTAGTTTCAATTTTCTCGGTCTCGCGCCTGATTATGGCACCTGGTGCCGGTGTGCTGGTGGATAAGCTGGGCACGCGCGCGGTGTACATTACCGGCTTGCTTATTGTTGCTGTGACCACCGGTTTGGTGGCTGGCGCCATGGAATATTGGCACATTGTTGTGCTGCGCGCACTAGCCGGCATTGGTTCCACCATGTTCACGGTCTCGGCCATGGGCTTGATTGTGAAGATGGCGCCGCCGACTATTCGCGGCAAGTGTTCGGCTATTTATGGCACGTCATTTCTGATTGGCAACGTCATTGGCCCAATCATGGGCGCTGCACTGTCTTTCTTGGGATTTAGGTGGCCTTTCTTGATCTACGGCATCGGTGTTGCGCTCGCGGCACTCGTTGTGTGGATCATGATGCCGAAGGTAGATAAAGCAGCGGAAGCGACGACCGCAAAGACGCCAATGAAGCTGAAAGAAGCATGGGGTGACACAGCGTTTCGCGCGGCACTAACCTCGAACTTTGCTCATGGATGGGCGAATATGGGCGTGCGTGTTTCTGTGGTGCCGCTGTTTGCCGCGGCAATGTTTAACAACGGCGCGGCAGTGGCTGGCTTTGCTCTGGCTGCTTATGCTTTTGGAACTGCCGTGGTGCTGCAGGTTTCAGGACGGATGGCCGATAGCATCGGCAGGCGTCCATTGATCATCGCGGGACTTACGGGCACGGCAATCTTCGTCGGCATCTTCGGCTTTGCAGAATCCGCCCCGGTTCTAATTATTCTCTCGGCGCTGGCGGGTGCAGCGGGTGGCTTTACCAATCCAGCGCAGCAGGCAGCAATCGCGGATGTTATTGGCAATGAGCGCTCCGGCGGTCAGGTGTTGTCCTCGTTCCAGATGGCGATGGACTTAGGCTCTATTGGCGGCCCGATTATTGTTGGCTTCCTGGCGGATGTCTTTGGCTTCAAGATTGCTTTCGCGGTCTGTGGCGTGCTGTCGCTTATTGGCGTTGTGGCCTGGATTTTCGCGCGCGAATCTCTGGAGAATCCGAAGCCAAGGATGCGGCGTCTGCCCAAGAAGTAATTGCGCACCTTCGGGGGTAGTGGGTGTAAGTTCACCAGAAAGACTAGTGACTTTGTGGGGCAAGGCACTTATTATGTGTCTAACTCGCGTCAGGCTGTCGCGCGGGCATGTTCTTAACTCGCAACATCATTTACTGTGTTGCCACACGTTGAAAAGCATGCCCTTTTTGCGCATGCTTATGACTTTCGTGGCACAGGGTAAATGTTAAGCCCACAGTCAGGAGTCAGTCATGACGACGCCCGAATCCGTCGTGAATCCGAGTGACAATAATTCACTTGAGAATCAAGACACCTCAATCCCAGATGTCAAAGGTAAATGGCGTCTGCTTGTCTACAGCGCGATTGGCGCATTCGTATTCTTCTTTCCCATGGATTACCAGGGAAAGAACTCAATTCCCCTGGACCACATGGTCACTATCGTCAGGGAAGCAATCCCCGGCGTTGTGCCGTGGCTGATTCTAGCTCTGGCAGCGTTTGGTACTTACCGCGGTATCGCCACCAAATCGTGGGAACGCGGTTGGGTGCACGGCTTGTTCGCAATACTCAACTTTGTTGGTCTCACCGTTTCTTTCCTGCACGTCATCGGCCAATTGCCGTGGGTGCTGGGCGAAGATGACTTAGTTCCATTCCTGTGGAACTCCATCGCTATTCCAGTGGGCCTGATTGTGCCCATCGGTGGTGCTTTCTTGGGCCTGCTCATCGGCTATGGCCTGCTGGAATTCGTCGGCGTGTTCATGCAGCCGATTATGCGCCCGTTGTTCAAAACACCTGGCCGCAGCGCGATTGACGCGGTAGCTTCCTTCGTGGGCTCGTACTCCCTGGGCATTTTGATTACGGACCGCGTCTACCAGCAAGGCGGTTACACCGGCCGTGAAGCAGCGATTGTTGCAACCGGCTTTTCCACGGTGTCCGCGGCATTCATGGTGATTGTGGCGAAGTCTTTGGACTTGATGCACATGTGGACCACGTTCTTCTTCACCACCTTGGTGATTACTTTCGCCGTCACCGCGATTACCGTGCACATTCCGCCGCTGCGCACGATCCCGGATGACTACTTTGAAGGCTCGACTCCTTCGCCAGAGCAGATGGTGAAAAGCAACCGCTTTAAGGCTGCCGTGCGCGAGGGCCTGATGACATTGGATCAGGCACCAAGCCTGGCGATGTCGATTTGGATCAACTTCCGTGATGGCCTGCGGCTTGCCGGTGCGATTGTTCCATCGATTATGTCGGTTGGTCTCATCGGGCTGCTGCTGCAGCGTTTCACCCCAATCTTTGAATGGATCGGTTACCTCTTTTATCCATTCGCATGGCTGGTGCGCCTCCCAGAACCACAGCAGGCCGGTGAAGCAGCAGCGCTGGGAATTGCAGAAATGTTCCTGCCAGCAACCGCCGTTGCCGGTAGCGATGACCTGGTGCTGAAGTTTGTTATCGGTGTGGTGTCCATTTCCGCGATTATCTTCTTCTCCGCGTTGGTGCCCTGCATCATGGCCACCCGGATTCCAGTTTCCATCCCGCAGATGCTGCTGATTTGGTTTGAGCGTGTAGCGCTGACCATCATCATCGCTACACCAATCGCTCACCTCATTTTGTGAGGTAGTGGGCCACAGCAATGTCATTGATCAACCGCGCACCCAACTTGGCTGTGCGGTTGTCTTGATCAAAGCGTGGGTTAATCTCCACAACGTCAACCAAAGCCAGCTTTCCAGTTGAGGCAAGAGCTACAGCGATGGCACGGATGCGATCAAAGCTCACGCCCAAAGCTGCCGGTGCAGACACACCCGGCGCCTGGTCGGCAGGTAAAACGTCCATGTCGATAGAAAGATGTATGCGCTCGTGCGGCGAGTTGTTCACTAAGTCGCGCGCTCGTTGCGTGGCTTCTTTTACGCTCATTTCCGCAAGCTCTTCGTCGACGGTGATGTGCACGCCGAGCTCTTCTGCCTTTGCAAACAGCGTGGTGGTGTTATTGGGCACGGAAATACCCAGAACCGAGTAGTCGAAATTGTCTGCGCCGACTAGTTCGGAGATCTGTAGAAATGGCGTTCCGGAGGTCGGGCGGGATTCGGAGCGCAGGTCAAAGTGCGCATCCAAATTGACAATTTGTGCAGGTCCCTGGGCATTAAACAGCCCGCGGTGGGAGCCGAATGCGGTTTCGTGTCCGCCGCCCAAGATGATGGTGAGGTGCCCTGAATCGATGAGCTGCTGCACACGAGTTGAAAGTTCGGTGTGTGCGCCCTCGAGGTCGGTGTCTTGGGTGGTGATGGTGCCGGCATCGAAAAGCGGAAGCGGCTCGTGCACCGCCAAACCACCCAGTGCCTGGCGCAATGCTGCCGGACCTGCCGCCGCGCCCTGGCGCCCGCCGTTGCGTTCCACGCCTTCATCCGAAGCGAAACCTAAAAGCGCAATTCCGGCAGGAGAATCTTGTTGAACAGGGCGGATGGTGCTGTGCCAGCGGGCATGCTCGGGGCCGAGGCCGTCATTGCGGCCAGACCATGTGGGGGCAGTTGTGTAGAGGGGAGCGGTCTCAGTGTTCATGCACCCGATGATAAACCAGCTAATTGTCCGGTTCGTGCTCTATGGTGAAATGGTGAGCAAAATTCAGGTTCCTGCGGCGCGCAACACATTGCGCATTTTGGCATTGCTATCGAGTATTGATGTGCCGATTTCTGCTGCGCGCATTCGTACGGAGTTAGATTTGCCGCGCTCCACCACCTACCATTTGCTCGCTGAATTGGAGACTTCTGGGTTTGTGGTGCACCTTCCGGAGAATCAAACTTATGGTTTGGGGTTGGCTGCATATTCGATGGCTTCGGCATATACCACCCAGCAGCCTTTGGTGCGCATGGCACAAAAGCCATTGGTGGAAGCAGGTTCGCTTGTCGATGGCTCGGGTCACCTCGCGCGTTTGTCCGGTTCGGAGACTTTGTATTTGAGCGAGGTGCGCTCGGAACAGGCCGTCAGTTTGATTACTGAGGTGGGCGTGCGTTTGTCCGCGGCGCGCACTGCGTCCGGCCGCATCATGTTGGCTCATCTGCCGCAGGCGGAGGCCAAGGCGGCGCTAAGTTCTAGTGGTTTGGAGAAATCCTGGCGCGAGATCAAAGAACAGTTAGAGCTGTTTCGGCGCCGCGGTTGGGCGGAGGAAATTGAAGAGGTCTCGCGCGGGCAACGCTCGGTTGCTGTGGCGATTGTGGATCACTTGCAGCGCCCCGCGGCTTCGCTGGCGGTGACCTATCGTGCGGATCTGGCTGATAGCGATGAGGCGGTGGATGCGGCAATCGCGGTGTTGATGAAGGCCGCTAAGTCCATTTCTAAGCGTATGTACGGCACGAAGGCCAACACCCAGCATGAGTCGGAGCGACTAGGGTAGCGGGTATGGCTTTAGGAAAACTCGGTGGGCAAACGCGCGTGAGCGATCGCGCATTCGAAGCGCTGTACACGGCGATTATGCAGGGGGATTTAGAAGCTGGACGGCGCCTGCAGGTCCGTGAGCTCGCGGAATCTTTGGGTACGTCGATGATGCCGGTGCGCGAGGCGCTGAACCGTTTGGAAGAATCCGGACTTGTGGAGACCTCGCCGTATAAAGGTGCGGTGGTCAAGACTTTTACCCAGGATGAGCTGCTGGAGATTTACTCGGTGCGCAACGTTTTGGAATCGGAGGCTATCAAAGCGGGTATCGCGCATGTTGATGAACAGTGCGTTGAGGCGCTTAATGTGCAGCTGCAGCACATTCGTACCGCGCTGGAGGCCAAGGACTCGGCAGGATTTTTGGATGCGGAGGAAGCGCTGCTGAGCTGCGTGTTTGAGCTTTCGGGCAACAGTACTTTGATGGGGTTTATTCGTACTTTGTGGGCGCGTTCGCGCTATTACAAGATGGTCGGCGTCAAGGACATTTTTGAAAAAGACAACGTTGCATTGCTTCTCGATGAAGCCACGCAGTTCGTTGCCGGCGCCACCGCGAAGGATGAGCAGATGACCCTGGATGCTTTGTTGGTCTCACTTCAGCGTGCTGAAGACGGAATCCAGGCGGAATTCAGGCGGAACTGAGCTAAGCACGCCGCGGCAGATATGGGTTTTGAGCTGGACGGGCTGGTATCTGAGACACCCTGGGGTGTGATCGTGTGTACCACACCACATTGGCTCTGTAGGTTTAATCTCAATTGAGCGCGGGCTTTGAAATACTCGCCTCCCAGTCCCTAAAAATGCCTGAGATTAACTTGAAGGAGCTTGCATGTCGCGTCACTACCCAGAGACTGTCACCGTTGGAATCGGTGCGCTGTCTATTGAAGAAGTTGTTGCAGTAGCTAGGTTTGGCGCACAGGTTGAGATTTCTGAGGAATCACTTGCAGAAATTGGTGCAACCCGCGATCGCATTGAAGAGCTGGCCAAGGATCCAACACCTGTGTACGGCATCTCCACTGGTTTCGGCGCGCTGGCGCGTCGCCATATTCCTGAGGACATGCGCGCTCAACTGCAGCTGTCTTTGGTGCGCTCACATGCTGCCGGGTCTGGCCCTGAGGTAGAAACCGAAGTCATCCGCGCGCTGATGCTGCTTCGCCTGTCCACCTTGTGCACGGGACGTACCGGTGTTCGCCCCGTTGTGGCGCAAACCTACGCGGCAGCGCTGAACGCAAAGATTCATCCAGTTGTGCATGAATACGGCTCTTTGGGGTGCTCCGGCGACTTGGCTCCGCTGGCGCACTGCGCGCTGGCACTGTTGGGCGAAGGACCAGTTCGTGTGGATGACGGCGATGTGCAAGACGCCGGCGATGCGCTCGCGGCAGCGGGCATTGAACCGCTCGTGCTGCGGGAGAAAGAAGGCCTAGCACTGATCAACGGTACCGACGGCATGTTGGGCATGCTCTGTTTGGCCATTACTGACCTGCGCGATGCGGCCAAGGTCGCTGACATTGCCACCGCCATGACCGTGGAAGGGCTACTTGGCACCCTGGCCGTGTTTGCCGATGACTTGCAGCAGCTGCGCCCGCACCCCGGTCAAGCTGCCTCTGCGCGCAATATCCGCACCGTCGCCGCCGATTCGCCGATTCTGGAGCAGGCCTTCGAGGACTTCAAAAAGACGCAGGTCCAAGACGCGTACTCGGTGCGCTGTGCCCCGCAGGTTGCCGGCGGATTCCGTGACACCCTCGACCACACCGCGTTAGTCGCTGGCCGTGAGCTAGCCGCGGCAGTGGATAATCCGGTAGTGGCACTGGATGGGCGCGTGACCTCCAATGGCAACTTCCATGGCGCACCCGTCGCGTATGCGCTGGATTTCCTCGCCGTGGTCACCGCCGATTTGGCTTCAATTTCTGAGCGTCGCTCCGATCGCTTCCTCGACGTCGCGCGCAGCCGTGGCCTCAATGCCTTCCTCGCTGATGATCCAGGTGTGGACTCAGGGCACATGATTGCCCAGTACACCCAGGCTGGCATCGTGTCTGAGCTCAAGCGTCTGGCAACGCCAGCATCTGCAGACTCCATTCCATCGTCCGCGATGCAAGAAGATCACGTTTCCATGGGCTGGGCGGCAGGGCGCAAACTGCGCAAGTCTGTCGATGGCCTCCAGCGCGTCCTGGCCATCGAGGTGCTGACCGCCGCGCGTGCCATCGACCAGCGCAACGCAAAGCCTGCCCCAGGCACCGCCGCTGCAATTGCAGCACTGCGTGAGGTGACCCCAGGGCCAGGACCTGACCGATTCCTTGCGCCAGAAATTGAGGAAGCTGTCCAACTCGTCCAATCCGGAAAGCTGGTTGAGGCTGTCGAGGAAAGCATCGGCAAGCTGGCGTAAAACCTTAAAACCCGAATCACCGCAAGCCGCTCTACTCCCTATCTGCCTGGGGGAGCAGGGCGGCTTTTGCGTGCTGTGGGACTGCAATAAATAGCAAATATAGTGCGAAGTCTGGTATTTCGGACACCTAGCGCTCTTGTGGCCTGTTGCACACGCCTAAATCACTTTAAGTTAAATAAGTGAACGCACAAGGTGGGGGACAGCCTCGGGAAACCGGCCCCACACCGCGTAAACCATTCAATGCTTCACACCCTTGCTTCGAAAGGAAACACAGTGTCTCAACCTCGCGAAGTCCGCGCCCCTCGCGGCACCGAACTCAACGCCAAGAGCTGGCAGACCGAAGCGCCATTGCGCATGCTGATGAACAACCTGGACCCTGAGGTTGCTGAACGCCCTGAAGACCTGGTGGTTTATGGCGGCACCGGCAAAGCAGCCCGCAACTGGGAAGCTTTCGACGCCATCGTGGAAACCCTCAAGGACCTCGAATCCGATGAGACCTTGCTCGTGCAGTCCGGCAAACCAGTCGGTGTGTGGAAGACTAACGAATGGGCACCGCGCGTGCTGCTGGCCAACTCCAACCTGGTCGGTGACTGGGCGAACTGGGAGCACTTCCGCAAGCTCGAAGATGAAGGCCTGATGATGTACGGCCAGATGACCGCTGGTTCCTGGATTTACATTGCTACCCAGGGCATCTTGCAGGGAACCTATGAAACCTTCGGCGCTATCGCCCGCAAGCGTTTCAACGACACCTTGGCCGGCACCTTCACCCTTACCGGTGGCTGCGGCGGTATGGGCGGTGCGCAGCCACTGGCTGTTACCCTCAACGGCGGAGCCGTGCTGATTGTGGATGTGGATGAAACCCGCCTCAAGCGCCGCCAGTCCAAGCGCTACCTGGATGAAGTGACCTCCAACATCGATGAAGCCCTCAAGCTGGTGCTCGACGCCAAGGAAGAAAAGCGTGCCCTGTCCGTCGGCCTAGTTGGCAACGCCGCCGAAGTCTTCCCTGAAATCCTGCGCCGCCACAAGGCCGGCGAATTCACGGTGGACATTGTCACGGACCAAACCTCCGCCCACGATCCGCTCAGCTACCTTCCAACGGAAATCAGCATGGAAAACTGGCACGCGGAAGCCAAGGCAGACCCAGAGACCTTTACCAAAAAGGCCCGCGAATCCATCGCAGCACAGGTCCAAGCAATGGTGGAATTCCAGGACGCCGGCGCGGAAGTCTTTGACTACGGAAACTCCATCCGTGATGAAGCCCGCCACGCCGGCTACACCCGCGCCTTCGAATTCCCAGGATTCGTTCCTGCTTACATCCGCCCGCTGTTCTGTGAGGGACTTGGCCCATTCCGCTGGGCAGCACTGTCCGGCGACCCAGAAGACATCAAGGTCACCGACGCCGCACTCAAGGAGCTCTTCCCAGAAAACGAGCACCTGCACAACTGGCTCGATGCCGCTGCAGAATACGTCGAATTCGAAGGCCTGCCAGCACGTATTTGCTGGCTCGGCTACGACGAGCGCCACAAGGCCGGCCTGCTGTTCAACGAGCTAGTGCGCGACGGCAAGGTCTCCGCACCAATCGCCATCGGCCGTGACCACCTGGACTCCGGCTCCGTGGCATCCCCATACCGTGAAACCGAAGCCATGCTCGACGGCACCGATGCCGTGGCGGACTGGCCACTGCTCAACGCCATGACCGCGGTGTCGTCCGGTGCGACCTGGGTGTCCATCCACCACGGCGGTGGCGTGGGCATGGGCCGCTCCATCCACGCCGGCCAGGTATCTGTGGCAGACGGCACCGAACTGGCAGCTGCGAAACTGCGCGCCGTTCTCACCAACGACCCAGGCATGGGCGTTATCCGCCACGTTGACGCTGGCTACAACCGCGCCAAGGAAGTCGCTGATGAGCGCGGGGTACGCATCCCGATGCAGTTCCACTCCCGCGAAGACTAAACACACACTTAAGCAGCCTTAGCTAGATATCCTTATCGACTAAGGCTGCTTTGGCTATGACACTTTGCATTAAGAAACAAGGACAATGACATGAAGCTGTTTACAAACATCTCTGAACTTCGTACCGTGTCCGATGCCGGAACCATCAAGGACGCCGCACTCGTCGAAGACGGCGGGGTTATCGTGTGGGTTGGACCCGCCAGCGAGGTTCCCTCCGACTACGCTGCGGCTGAGCACATTGACTGCGGCAACCGCGCCGTGCTTCCGGGTTGGGTGGATTCACACACCCACATGATTTTTGACGGCAACCGCGCCGAAGAATTCGAAGCACGCATGGCCGGCTCCGACTACGCCGCCGGGGGCATTGCCGTCACGATGGAAGCCACACGTTCCGCTGGTACGCAGCGCCTAGAGCAACTTCTGGTTGAGCGCATCCAGGCAGGCCACGCCGGTGGCACCACCACCTTTGAAACCAAGACCGGCTACGGGCTCAACACCGAGTCCGAGCTTGAGGCCGCACAAGTTGCCGCCGCACACGTTGAGGATGTGACCTTCTTGGGCGCCCACTTGGTCCCGCCAGGAGCAGATGCCGAAGAATACGTCACCGAAGTAGTCGGCCCCATGTTGGAGAAGGTTGCCCCACACGTGGGCTGGATCGATGTCTTTTGTGAGCGTGGCGCGTTCAACGAAACCCAGTCGCGCCGGGTTCTTGAGGCAGGCCGTGCGGCGGGGCTGGGGTTGCGCGTGCATGGCAACCAGCTTGGCGATGGCCCCGGGGTCCAGCTTGCCGTCGAGCTCGGCGCCGCATCCGTCGACCACGTCAACTACCTCACCGACGCTGATGTTTCGGCTCTCGCGGGATCGGACACCGTGGCAACCATGCTGCCTGCGTGTGACCTGTCTACTCGGCAGCCGCTGGTGGAAGCCCGCCGGCTTATCGATGCCGGGGTCACCGTCGCCATCGCGTCGAATCTCAACCCGGGCACCAGCTACACTTCATCGATGAACTACTGCGTAACCACCGCGGTGTTGCAGCAGTACATGAGCCTGGATGAAGCCATTGAGGCAGCAACCCTGGGCGGTGCGAAAGCATTGCGCCGCCAGGCAGTAGCTCACGATGGTGAGGCACGCGGTTTTGACGCTCAGGGCCGCGATGCACAAGGCCGCCCGGCGAAAGGGCAGCTAATTGTGGGCGCGGCGTGTGACCTGCACATTCTGGATGCAGAAAACGCCATCAATCTGGCATATCGCCCTGGCATGCCGGTGACCTATCAAACCTGGAAAGCAGGGGCGAAGGTCTTCGGCTAAAGCAGGCGGTAGCCTGCGCCGCGGACGGTTTCGAGGCGCTGCGCACCAATCTTTTTGCGCAGCGTCGCGATATACACATCCACCACATTCGAGCCTGGATCAAAGTCCAGGCCCCACACGTGACTCAGCAACTGCGCGCGGGATAAAACCATGCGCGGATGCCGCATGAAGGTTTCCAAAAGCCCTAGCTCGCGCCGGGAGAGGTCCTTCCACTTGCCGTCGACTTTCACTCGGTGCTGACGCATATCCAAGGTGAGCTCACCGTGATTTAGCGTGCCGTATTCTTTCGCCGGGGCAGGGGTTTCGGCATCAGCTGCCGGCGTGGAATCCTGCAGACGAAGCCGCACGCGCGCCAGCAGTTCCGCGAACTGGAAAGGCTTTGGCATGTAGTCATTTGCGCCGCCTTCTAGCGCGCGGACGCGGTCTTTCAAAGCGGTGCGGGCCGTGAGCACGATGACCGGGACATCCACGCCGGCGCCGCGTAATTTGGTGAGCACATCAGTGCCATCGAGAAGCGGAAGCGACAAGTCCAGCACCACGAGCTGATACGTATTCGACTGCGCCAAACCCAAAGCGAGCGCGCCATTGTCAGCGATATCGCAGACATATCCTTCTGCTTCGAGCCCGCGCTTGATAAAACTTGCGATATCTTGGTCATCTTCAACAATTAAAATACGGCTCATCGTGTCCTCGTCATGTCATTGTGCTTTCGATAGGGATTTCAATACCAAAGGTTGCGCCCTGCGTCGCCTGCTTGCTGTTATCTGACGAGGTTACAAATGCGTGCCCTCCATGTGCCTGCGCGATGGCCTGCACAATTGATAGCCCCAGACCTGCGCCCTTGCTGCTCGTGCGATCTTGTTTGTCTTTATTATCTAATGAACCACGGTGGAAGCGCTGGAAAAGTGCTTCTTGTTGCGCCGGGTCGACGCCCGCGCCGAAGTCCGTGACAGTAAAACGCGCTTTACCTTCTTCGACAGTGGTCGCGATGTGAATCGGGGAACCCGTCGGGCTGTATTTGGCTGCATTGCGCACAAACTCCAGTACGGCTTCGGTAATTCGTGCTGAATCACAAGAAATCTGCCCCTCGCCGATACCGACAACCTCGGAGCGGCCATCGGTAAGCATGTGCGCCTTGTCATCAATATCGATGGTCAGCTGCGACAATTCCACCTGTTCGATATTCAGGAAGTCTGAATCGGCAGATTCGGCGATAGCCAGCGTCAACAGGTCATTGACCATGCGCGTCATACGGTCAAGCTCCGAAATACACAACTCGATGGAACGCTCCCGCTCAGCCGGTGTCGCCGTATCCAGCAGCTCCAGATTGCCGCGCACAATCGTAATTGGCGTGCGCAGCTCATGCCCGGCATCATCAATAAACTGCCGCTGGGAGCGATATGCCTCATCAATGCGGTCCATCATGTGATTAAAGGTGCGCGCTAACTGCGCGACTTCATCATCACCATGTACTGGCACACGTGTGGTCAGGTTCGACTGGGAGATGCGCTCTGCCACATGGGCTACTTCACGCACCGGGGCAATAATGCGCGACGAAATAACCCAGGCAATCGCCGCGGCCATCGCTAAGCTAATAAGCCCCAGCCCGGTAAAGATAAGCGTCTGCCGGTTAAGATCGGCATAGACCTGCTCAGTGGATACCAAGACTACAACGTAGTCCAATCCCTCTGTGGACGGCACCGTAATCTTGCCCCAGTGAATACCATCCGTAATGCCCGAAGCCGGCTCATTAATCACGATCGAGCGAACCATCGGGCTAAACGCCCGGGCATCAACATCGGGACGAGTCAGCGAATCTAGTTGCTGAAACACCAGGCGATCATCAATAACCCCGACCAACACCTCGTTAGCCTCGGGGACTTCGTGGCTGAGGTAGGTCTCAATAAGCTCTGCGCTTGAGGAATGCCCGCCGGGCAGACGCGAATGCGCCTCCACCTCAACCGCTGTTTTCTCCACGGCTTCATTAGCTAAATCGTGCACGTCAGCGCGGCGCAAGGAATCGGTGAAATAAATCATCGATGCCAGCGCCGCGAAGACGACCACGATAATCCACGCCATGATGGAAAAGCGCAGGGAAACAAAGAACCTATTCATAGGGTGACAGTGATTATTGGATGCTCTATACCGACTTAGACGAATTAGTCATCATCATCGTCGTCCCAGTCATCATCCCAATCATCGTCGTCCCAATCGTCATCGACGTCGTCATCCCAATCATCGTCATCGTCCCAATCTTGGTAAGTCAGTGGGACCTGCGGAGTGATGTAGGCAGGAGCCTGCTGGTCGCTGACATCTGATGGCCGGTCATCGCGATCGTCGAGGTCGTCGCGGTCATCACGGTCGTCCCAATCATCGTCGTAGCGATCATCAGAGTGGTGCGAACGAGAGGTGGTGGTGGTTGAAGTCGAAGTTGGGCGCTCGGATGTTTCCTCGGCGTTAACGGATGCCTCAACGGTGACAGCCGAAGGATCAATTTCTGGCGCCGTGCGGGTATTAGCCAGGGCGGTGCCGGCAACAACGATGGTGCCCATCAGCGCAACGACGCCTGCAAGCGGAGCGAAGCGCCTGACGGGGGAAGCTTTGGCTTCGTCCTCGGGCTGAAAAGCGGAGGTGTTCGGGGTGTGTGGAGCCTCGGACATGGTGAAAACCTTCTTTCAAAAGTTCTGGGTCAAAAAGTAGCACGTTTGAACTACTTTCGGTGGGGTAATTAGAAATAGCGGTGGTGGCTGGCTGAAATCGCAGAATGAGGGTGGTCAGTCTCGGGGAAAGTGAGGTGAGGCCTCCTTTTCATTACTTCGTGTCGGTTGAACACTTATAAGTATGAAAGGCCACGGTGAAATAGCGATGAGCCAATTATTACAATTTCTTAATGTTGCTTTATTGCTGCTGACCTGCAGGTTTAAGCACTGCCTTTGTGAAGTAAGGCTTGCTAATGGTGAGGGCGGGGCAGAAAGCCGGACGCTGTGTTTACCGACACCATCGACAATTTTAAGTAGCTATTAATAGTATTTCCCTCGCACCTAGCGTAAGGTTGTGCGAGCAATGAGCATTACCGATAACGCCACCGGCGGCGCAATGGAGCCGGAAGATAATTTCAACCAGTCGGAATCTCAGGATAAAACGCAAGGTGACGCAGCAGATGCTGCACAGGTCACCGGGGCTGCGGATACTTCTGAGGACACCGGCGCTGAGGATAAGAACTCAGCCAACGATAATCCCCAGGGGTTCGCCAATTTGGGCCTTCCTGACAACGTTCAGGACGCCGTAGCCAAGGTTGGTTACACAACCCCTTCACCAATTCAGTCCGAAACCATCCCAATTTTGATGGAAGGCCGCGACGTCGTCGGCCTGGCACAAACTGGTACAGGTAAGACTGCAGCATTCGCGCTGCCTGTCTTGTCCCAAATCGATATCAATGCCCGCCATCCGCAGGCATTGGTGCTGGCTCCAACTCGTGAGCTCGCGCTGCAGGTCGCAGATTCATTCCAGTCATTTGCAGATCACTTGGGACGCATTGAAGTGCTGCCAATTTACGGTGGACAGGCGTACGGCATTCAGCTGTCTGGCCTGCGCCGTGGCGCACAGATCATCGTGGGTACTCCAGGCCGTGTCATTGACCACCTGGAAAAGGGCTCGCTGGATATTTCCCAGCTGCGTTTCCTCGTCCTGGATGAAGCAGATGAGATGTTGAACATGGGCTTCCAGGAAGATGTTGAGCGAATCCTCGCTGACACTCCGGAAGAAAAGCAGGTCGCACTGTTCTCGGCAACCATGCCGAACGGAATTCGTCGCCTGTCCAAGCAGTATTTGAACAATCCTGCTGAGGTCACCGTCAAGTCGCAGCAGCGCACGAATGACAACATCAAGCAGCGCTTCCTTCTGACCCCACACCGTGCAAAGCTGGATGCCTTCACCCGCATCTTGGAAGTCACAGACTACGACGCAATGATCGTATTCTGCCGCACCAAGCATGAGACTGAAGAAGTTGCAGAGAAGCTTCGCGATGCAGGTTATAACGCTGCCGCCATCAACGGCGACATTGCGCAGAACCAGCGTGAGCGCACTGTTGACCAGCTGAAGGATGGCCGTTTGGACATCCTGGTTGCAACTGACGTTGCAGCTCGTGGCTTGGACGTTGACCGCATCACCCACGTGGTTAACTTCGACATCCCGAACGATACTGAGTCTTACGTTCACCGCATTGGCCGTACCGGCCGCGCGGGTCGTACCGGCGAGGCAATCTTGTTCGTTACTCCTCGTGAGCGCCGCATGCTGCGTTCCATCGAGCGTGTAACCAACGCCCGTCTCGAAGAGATGGAACTGCCTACCGTTGACGAGGTCAACGCAAAGCGCAAGGAAAACTTCGCTTCTCAGATCACTGAGGTTCTTGGCGATGGCCAGATGGAACTCTTCCGTGGCCTGGTTCGCAAGTACTCCGAGACCAACAATGTAGCGATGGATGACATTGCTGCAGCACTTGCAGTCAAGCTGCAGGGCGGCTCTGAGTTCCTGGTCAAGGACATGCCTGCTCCTAAGCGTGACCGTCGTGAACGTGACCGTTTCGACCGTGATGATCGCGGCGGACGTGGACGCGACCGTGACCGCGGTGGCCGTGGTCGTGACCGTTTCGACCGCGATGATCGTGGTGGACGCGGCGAGCGTCGTTGCGACGGCGACTTCCAGACCTACCGTCTGGACGTGGGCAAGCGTCAGAACGTTCGCCCAGGTGCCATTGTTGGCGCTATCGCGAACGAGGGCGGCCTGTCCGCTAAGGACTTCGGGCGCATCACCATTTCGGTTGGCCACACCCTGGTTGACCTGCCGAAGAAGATGGATCCTTCCGTTCTGGACCGTCTGCGCGACACCCGAATCTCGGGTCAGTTGATCAATATCCAGAAGGACACTGGTCGACCACCTCGCGACCGCGACTTTGATGACCGTGGTGGACGCGGCGGTGACCGTGGTGGACGCGGCGGCCGTGGCGGACGTGACTTCCGTGGTGGCGACCGTGACCGTGGTGGCCGTGGTGACCGCGGCGGCGATCGCGGTGGACGCGGACGCTGGCGCGATTAATTCCGCAGCCTAGCTTTTAAATAGCAAAACCGAGAGTTTCCCTCCAGTTCAATCGAACTGGAGGGAAACTCTTCTTTTTGTCCTTCTCTTGTCAGCATCCCTTTTATTCTGCGGATTCAACTCGCCATTCCCACGAGCCGTTCACTGTCTACCTCCCGCGTCCCCTTCGCGCTCACCGAAGGACGGCCGCTCACCAGCCCGATTGCGCTGGTGAGCGCGAAGGGGACATGTGTGCCTGAGCGATTGGTGGGGTGCGAGGATCAAAAAGCTCCTCGCAGCCAATTGGCTGGAGGAGCTAACAAAGCGATGTTGGAGATTAGACGAACATCAGCAATGCGGTGATGATCCACAGAAGGTTGAAGATGCCGCCGAACATGGACAGCTGCTTCTTTTCCTTGGCGAAGTCAACAACCTGGTCTCCGCCTTCAAGGGCAGCGAGGGTCTTCTTCTGACGTGGGATGATCACAGCGATGAGGATGACCCACGCGATGACAGCCAGCAGAATCGAAACGTGGAAGCGGCCCTCGGAACCAAATGCGCTCAAATTGGTGAGGAAGACTGCGATACCTGCAACGGGAACGATTGCGGATAGTGGGCCATACTGGCTGGTCAGGCGATGCAAAGTGGTTGCAGCGCCGAGGGCTTTAGCGTCACCATCCTTCGCCTTCATCATTTGACCCTGGTATGCCGATACGGTGATCATTACTGGGCCCATCAACAGGACCGCAGCCAAAACGTGAATTGCGATAAGAAGTGAAGTCATGGGGGAACTTCGCTGCCTTTCTATTGTTTTATGTACGCCGCCCATTTCGGCCGCGCTCAGTAAAACAGCCTAGTCATCACATGAATGGAATGCCCAACTGACATTGACGTTTCATGGTGGTGAGGTCTGTCTCAGCCAGCGTTAACGAGTACGCGGCAGCAACGGCAGCAACGCGTTCGGCATACCAACAGTGGGCAGCAGGGTTGGGTGGTATCCACTCACCGGGCAGACTGTCAGACTTGGATTGGTTCAGGGCGCGTGACGTGGCCACGAGATTGAGCGGGTTATTGGCAAAGTGTTTGCGGGTGTCGTCGTCCCACGCGTACGCCCCATGGTCCCACGCGGCAGACAGCGGAAAAATGTGGTCAACTTCGATATTGCTATTGGGAATAAGACTCTGGCTGTAGGGGTCAAACAATTCCGTGGTTTCCACAGTGCAGTCCGTTGCATCAGGTGACTGGCCAAAGATGACATTTTGCCTGGTACTGCAGGAACTTCCCGGCGCTATAGCCCAGTCGGCGCCGAACGCCTCACGTTTGTATCCAAGTATCTTGTGTCGCGCGGGAATGGTGTCGATGTTCTGGAGTGAAGTTTTGAGGTTGGGAAGTCCTTCTTGGCTGTACGGATGAAGCCGAGGCGTGAGCATCGACAATGCGAATAATGCGGTGGCGATGGTGAGAATAATGAGGAACGTATTTCTTATGCGCGCTACAAGAGCTACTTTTCGCGCCAGCTCAGTGGCATCTTCGAAGGTGCTTGGCGTATCTGAGGTTGTAAATTTTCGCGTCCTGCTGGTGGGTGTTGTAAATACCGTGACGTGATAGGGCTGGGATGGGGTGGACGGTCGCGTTCGGTGCGGAGCTTTCCCAGGTTTTCCCATAACTGCTTAGACGCAGATTGCGTCGAAGAGGTTCCATCCAACCCAGATGTACCCCTCGCGCTCACCACCGCAGCCTAACTTGCCAGAGGCGTGAATGCGGTGAGCGCGAAGCGCGCAGGGTCGGCTCGAGTCGTGGGGCAGCCGCACCAAAACCAGGTTGCGTATCACTCGCGCTCACTGGAGAAGAGCAAGTTGCTTTTCGGTGCTCCCCAGTGAGCGCGAAGGGTACGCGAGGCGGTGAAGAGCGGTGGGAGCGCAGGGCAGGGTGGCTTGGGGGCAGAAAACTGGAAGAAGCCTTCCGGCGCACCTGCGAGGGTGCAGCAGAAGGCTTCGGGGAAGTGCCGGAGTCTAAGGGATTAGACCTTGTCGGCTGCTTCTTGGAAGTCGAGGTTCTCGTCCTCGGCAGCTATCTTTGCCAGCTTGGCTGCGCGGTCGAACTCCTCGCGAACTTCTTCGGAAGGTTCCTTGGTCATCAGGGTGACAACGACTGCGACAACCAGGTGAGCGATGAAGCCTGGAACGATTTCGTAGATCAGGGAGGAGGTCGCTGGGACCATGCCCCAGACCATGGAAACCACAGCACCGGTGACCATACCGGCGATAGCGCCCTTGGAGTTGAGACGCTTCCAGTACAGAGCCAACAGAACCAGTGGGCCGAAGGCGGAACCGAAGCCTGCCCAAGCGAAGCCGACCAGACCCAAGATGGAGTCGGATGGGTTAATCGCAAGGACACCACCGATAACGGCGATGGCAACAACTGCGCCACGGGACAGGTTGATCAGGGTCTTCTCGCCGAGCTCCTTGTTGGTGATCATCTTCCACAGGTCCTCAATGAGGGAGGAAGAAACGATCAGCAGCTGAGAAGACATGGTGGACATGATTGCAGCAAGAACAGCGGTCAGAACCAGACCAGCGATCAGTGGGTGGAACATAACCTGAGCCATGTCCAAGAAGATGGTCTCGAAGGACTCCTGATCAGTAATGGAGTACTCGGTTTGGGTAAAGAAGACCGTACCGATGATGGCAGTGAACACCGCACCGGTAATGGAGAGGATCATCCAGGAGATACCGTATGCGCGGCCGGCCTTGGCATCGGAAGCCTTACGCATCGCCATGAAGCGGACGATGATGTGTGGCTGGCCAAAGTAGCCCAAGCCCCATGCAGCGTTACCGATGATGGCAGCTGCAGAGACACCGGCGATCATGTTGAAGTAGTTCGGGTTCTCAATTCCGGTGGTGCCATAAGGATTCTCAGCCGCGAAGGAGAAGATTTCTGATGGGTTATCAAGGGCGATGAGCGCCATGATTGGAACGATGAGCAGGGCAGTGAACATCATCAAGCCCTGAACAACGTCGGTGTAGGACACCGCCAAGAAGCCACCGACGAAGGTGTAAACGACGGTCACAGCGGAGACAATCAGCATGCCGGTCAGGTAGTCACCATTGAAGGTGGACTCGAAGTAACGGCCGCCAGCCACCATGCCGGAGGAGACATAGAAGGTGAAGAAGAAAATAATGATGATTGCGGCGATAACGCGCAGAGCACGGGAGTTATCGCGTAGACGGTTCTCAAAGAAGGATGGAACCGTGATCGAGTTGCCGGCAATCTCAGAGTAGGAGCGCAGTCGCGGCGCAACCCACTTCCAGTTAGCCCAAGCACCCACAGTCAGGCCAATCGCAATCCACAATTCAGACATACCGGTGAGGAACAGTGCACCAGGCAGACCCATGAGCAGCCAGCCGGACATATCTGATGCGCCCGCCGACATCGCTGCGACGAATGGGTGCAAGCCACGTCCGCCTAGGACGTAGTCGTCATACTTATCGGTTTTCTTGAAACTCCAGAAGCCGATGGCAAGCATGACTGCCAGATAGATGACAATGGCAATCACGTACCACGTTGATTGACTCATAATGGTCTCCTTAGACCTGTCGAAATGTGTTGGTTAAGCCAGTAATTCAAAAATTTGATCAAATCCGCAGGTCACCGCAGAATGCGGTTCGCGGAACAGAGCTACTTTAACGAGAGGATGTGCTCCACCCAACTTTTTACACGTCATTTCACAGTCAAAACCCAGTTAAGCGTGGTCAGAACAACATGACTTACTGGCGTTATAACGGTGCGATAACGATTGCTTGTGTGTGGACAAATTTTAGTAACTTCATTCAGAAACACATTCATTAGTGATGCGTAACACAAGCTAACCACAGTGGATTGGGCAAAACCGCATTAGCGGGGCAAATGGTGCCTGAAAAGTTATGCAAGCAGAATCTAAGGCTGAGCAATATCGAAGACTGCTCTATACTGGCGCTTATGGCTTCTTACCTTATTCACGGACTCTGGCTGCCCGTTTCGGGCTTGAGTTTGTGGATTGAGCAGGTAGATGGGCACAAGATTGTCACCCCACAAGCAGTGCCGGAGGGGACTTTCCCGCCAGGCATTGACAAGATGCTGGAGAAGAAGTCTTTCCGCACCCGCTCACGCGTGTATTTGCGTACGCCGAAGGGCAAGAACGTTGAGCTGATGGCTCCGATGGCACGCTTTGGGCCTGCCGATGCCGTCGTGGCGCTATCTCAATTGGCGTATCTGGATGATGAAGAACAACGCGGAGTAATTCCCGCGGAGCAGCGCGCGGCCATCGCTCCGGACCTGCAGTGGATTATTCGCGCTTACCGCGGACTGACCCGCTTCGCGCGGGCAGGACGTGTGACAATTCGCCTGAGCTATCAGGCCGGCGAGTGGTATCCAATGTGGCAGTTGGCTAATGGTTTGGGGGAGCGCGGCTGGCTGGCAGAGATGGTGGCGGCTGCACCGGGGATTTTGACTATCAATAACCGTTCCTTGTCAGAGGACATGGCGGATGATTTAACGCACTGGATTGTCTACACGCAGTTGTCGGATCTGACCAGCCATCCACGTCCTTATCCATGGCATGATTTTGCCAAGGCGTTGCTGCAGACCACACCTATCGCGCGTGGTCGCGCGCAGCTGCTGCGCGGGCTTAATGAGTGGAAAGATTCCATCACTGCAGTCGATCTGGGTGTGGTGTTCATTGTTGAAGAACCGTTTGAGACTGAGTCTGAAGTAGATGATTCACCGTCCGCACCGAAGACATCGGAAAGCGCGTTGTGGCCGGTGCGCGTGTGCGTTCGCTCAGGAGCGGATTCCCCGCGGCCAATTCATGAAGGACGCTTGGATCGCAGCAGTTTGGAGAAGCTGAAAGAGTCGCGCCGCCGCGCGATAAGTATTAGCCCGCGGGTGGATCCTCAGGCATCGAAGACTCCGAACTATTTCGATGAGGGCGCAGGCGACTGGGACGTCTACCTGGACACTTCAGCATTGGTGGAGTTTGTCAGTGAGGATGCATCGGCACTGAAAGCAGCTGGCTATACGGTCATGCTGCCGAAGGCGTGGACGCAGATGGCGGCATCAGCCAAGTTGGTAACCAAGGAACTCAGCGGGGATTCGCCGCTGCAGAAGAAGCTTGGCATGGACCAGTTGGTCGAATATGACTGGAAGTTGTCTGTCGGCGACATGGAGTTGTCGGATGAAGAGATGCAACAGCTGGTCAATTCCAAGACCGGATTGATTCGTCTGCGCGGCGAGTGGGTCATGGCGGACCGCACCGCGCTGGGCAAAATCACCGAGTACATGGACCAGCTGGCGTCCAATTCGAAGACGCGCATGCGCAAGGAGCTGGACGCTTTGGCCCGTGAGGCCGAACGCATGCGTATGCTGGAGGAGCCAGGTTGGCAGGACAAGGTTGCCGAGGTTGAGCGCAAGCTCGAAGAGTTTAACCTGCAGCTGAAGGAAGAAGACGCGGACTTCGGCGTGGCCACAATGGCTGAGCTACGAGAGCTCGCGCTGGAAGCTATGGCTAAGGAGCCGATTGAGTTTACGGGCTCTCAGTGGCATTCCTCCATGTTGGGTGGCATGGAAACGCCAGCGCCGACGCGCGTGAAAATTCCAGATTCCGTGCACGCGGAGTTGCGTGATTATCAGCATCGCGGCGTGGATTGGTTGTATTGGATGTCGCGCAACAACGTGGGCGCAGTGCTTGCCGATGACATGGGCTTGGGCAAAACCCTGCAGCTTCTTACTTTGCTAGCGGTCGAAAAAGACCGCGGGGAATCCACCGGGCCGACACTGGTTGTAGCACCGACTTCGGTGGTGGGAAACTGGGCGCGTGAGGCGCACAAGTTCGTGCCGGATTTAAAGGTTATGGTCCACCACGGCTCAACTCGTGCGAAAGACCAGGAACTTCTGACTTCTGCCGCCGAGCATGATTTGGTAGTGACCAGCTATGGAACCATCAGCCGTGACTTCAAAGTCCTTGGCATGGTGGCATGGGATCGCGTGGTGCTGGATGAGGCGCAGGCGATTAAGAACTCTTCGACTCGTTCATCGAAAGCAGTGCGAAGTCTGCCTTCGCGGCATCGAATAGCGCTGACTGGTACGCCAGTGGAAAACCGCCTGTCCGAAATGCGTTCCATCTTGGACTTCTGTAATCCTGGTGTGCTGGGATCAGCGTCGTTTTTCCGCAACCATTTTGCTTCCGCCATTGAGAAGTACCAAGACGAGGACATGACCGATCGTCTGCGTCAGCTGACAGCGCCGTTTATCATGCGCAGGCTCAAGACTGACTCGGCGATCATTGATGACTTGCCGGAGAAATCAGAAGAGATTTTGACGGTCACCATGACCTCTGAGCAGGCCGCGTTGTACACGGCGTTGGTGGAGGACATCCAGCTGCGCATGCAAAATGCGCCGAAGGGCATGGCGCTGCGCGGACTGGTGTTGTCCTCACTGACGCGCATTAAACAGATTTGTAACCACCCTTCGCACTACTTGGGTGATGGTTCTCCGGTGACGTCCAAGGGCCGGCATCGTTCGGGCAAGGTGGAAAAGCTGATGGAGATTTTGGACTCTGCGGTTACCCACGATGAACGAGTTCTGATTTTCACGCAGTACAAGGCTTTTGGCGATATTTTGCAGCCTTATCTGACTGCTCAGTTGGGCGCGAAGATTCCTTTCTTGCACGGTGGTGTGCCAAAGAATCGTCGCGATGACATGGTCACGGAGTTTCAGGCTGCCGATGGCCCACCGGCGATGATCCTGTCGCTGAAAGCCGGCGGTACGGGTTTGAACTTGACCGCGGCAAACGTGGTGGTCCATATGGACCGTTGGTGGAACCCGGCGGTGGAAAACCAGGCGACGGACCGCGCTTTCCGCATCGGCCAGAGCAAGAACGTGCAGGTGTACAAGATGATTACTGCCGGTACGCTGGAAGAATCCATTCAGGATATTCTGGACGGCAAGACACAGCTTGCTGGTGCCGTGGTAGGGGAAGGCGAAGGCTGGATCACGGAGCTGAATCCGGAACAGTTGGCACAATTGATGAGTTATCGAGAGAGGGAGAGTTAAGCAATGTCACCTCGAGATACTCCTGATAACAGTAAGAAGGACCGCGCAAAAGGCGTGCCGGGCCGTGGTGATGAAGACAATGTCACCTATGTGAACTTTGGCAAGCGCCGCAAGGTGGAATCAGCTGAAGAAACCCTGCCTGAAAAAGTCCGGTCAGAAAAGAAGGAGCCGGAAAGGGCGCTGACTCGGGAGTCGATTGAAGAAGCCGCGGTTGAGTTTCATAATCGGCAGCAGCCGCGCTGGTCAAAGCGGATTACTTCCGACACGCCACGCGATAGCATCTTCAATCCAGCCGCTGAACGAATCATGAAGTTCGTGACCACCACGACGGACTCAGGCCGATTGGCACGCGGACGCCAGTATGCACGCAGCGGCCACGTGGTGGACCTGGATTTGCGGGTGAGCGCAGTTCACGGTCAGGTTGCCGGTTCGCAGAATCAACCATTTTCTGTATTGATTCAGTTGCCGTATCGGGACAAAGAAGACATCGAAAAGCTCACTGGCATGTTGGCGCGAAGTGCCAACTCTATTCGTGCGGCGATGCGCGGTGACCTGCACTCAGAGGTCCTTGACCTGCTGCTCGCGCCGACTGCCGATGACGTGCGGATGGATTGTGACTGTCCTGACCACGGCCATGTGTGCAAGCACATCGTGGCTGTTGCCGACCGCTTGGCGGCGCGTATTGATGCTGACCCGCTGCAGCTGTTTGCCCTGCGCGGGATAAATATCCAGGCCCTGGAAACCATGGTGATGGACGCCGCGCAAAAGGTTGCGGATGAATCAGCAGCCGAGGCTAGCGATGAATACAGCGCGGACATGCCTGACAGCGTCACCTCGAATGCCCCTAACGGATCAGGTACAGCTCAGGGGGCTGCGGCGAGTAGTCCGAGCAAGGCCCGTTCGGTCAACAATGACTTGTTCTGGAATGGCCGTGACTTGCCGGATATGCCGGAGCCGAAGGTTGCTCCGGCGCTCGATGACTCGGACCCGGACCTGCTCCGCAAAGCAATGCGCGCAGTGTCGCATACCAATGTCGACTTGCTGCGCGCGGTGAGCGACATTGAAGATCTCTACCACTTTATGACGGATAAAAACTCTTAAAATTGCTGCTCACGGCGGATGTCCGAGAGGCATGCTAGAACGGTGATATGTATAAAACGACGTTTATTCATACCTCAGATTTTCAATTGGGGATGCAGCGCTGGTTTCTCTCCGGTGAGGCCCAAGCCCGCTTTGATGACGCCCGGCTGGAATCAATTAAGCGGCTGGGGGAGCTCGCGGAGCGCACCGGCGCGGAATTTATCGTCGTTGCGGGTGATGTATTTGAACGCAATTCTTTGAGCAGCCAAGTCACTGGCCGCGCCCGGGAGGCACTAGAAAAGCTTCCCGTGCCGGTGTTCTTGCTGCCTGGCAACCACGATCCGCTCATTGCGGACTCGGTGTTTTTCACCGCGGTCAATAGAGAGACCGCACCGGATGTGCACGTTATTGCTGATTATGAGCCCTATGTCTTGCGCGAGGGCGTAGAAATTGTGGGCGCGCCCTATAAGGCACGCACCGCAACCCATGACTTGGTGGCGGAGATGCTGGAACCACTGGAACCGACTTCCGGAATCCGCGTCGCAATTGGCCACGGCCAGATTCACGGCTGGGGTGATGCAGACAAGCTGGACTCCATTGATTTGGGCAATGTCGAGTCTAAGGTTCGGGACGGCGTCATTGATTACCTGGCGCTGGGGGACACCCACTCAACCATGGAGCTGGGCAGCACTGGCGCCGTGTGGTTTTCCGGTTCGCCTGAGACCACGGATTTCAGGCATCTTCCGGCTGGCGGTGGGGAGTCTGATTCCGGAAACGCCTTGGTTGTCACCATTGAAAAGGACTCAGCAGCGCAAGCTGAGGTCACCGTGGAAAAAGAAGCAATTGGGCAGTGGATCTTCGAATCCATAGACATGGATGTCAACAGCGAAGAGGACGTCGAGCGCTTCATCCAGCAGCTCAATGATTATCAGGATAAACACCGCACTGTGATCAAGTATGGCCTGCACGGAACTATTAACCTCGCTGCGCAAACCAAGGTTGATGCTGCGATTGAACAATTGGAGCCAGTTTTCGCATCGCTGAAACCCCGTCAGCGGGTCATGGACTTACACCTGGCACCGGAAGAAGATGAGCTCGCCAACTTGTCTTTGACGGGTTTTGCCGCAAGCGCCCTGGATGAGCTGATGGCGGATATCCACAATGATCCTGACTCTATTTCTCGTGATGCTGCGAACCTGTTGTTTCGCTTGACTCGAAAGGAAGCGTACTAAGATGAAAATTCATTCCATCGAGCTCACCGACTTCCGTGGTGTCAAGCATCTGAAGGTTAATGACATCCCAGATACTGGTGTCACCATCATCCATGGGCGCAATGAGGCCGGCAAGACCACCATTTTAAAAGGGATTGATGCGCTGTTTAACTACAAGTTCAGCAGTAAAGCGACAGCCGTCAAGGCGCTGCAGACGGTCAACGCCGATGTCAGCCCACAAGCTGCTATGGAGTTTAGCCTCGGTCCGTACCGACTTAAGCTTTCTAAGCAGTGGATTAAACAAGCCTTCGCGCTGTTGGAAATACTTGAACCGAGCCACAATACGTATAAAGGTGAAGAAGCAGAGAACCAGCTTAATGAGATTTTGAGCAGGCATCTCGACCGCAACCTCTTTGATGCCATGTTCTTGAACCAAGATGACCTGCATGAGGGCATCAAAGCAGCGGGCATTTCTAGCGTTGCCGGTGTGCTGAGCAATCAGACTGGGGAAGAAGCAGTTCTTGGTGAGGATGCTGAGGCTGCCACTGAACTGATGAAGCAGGTCGATGCGACTTATGAGCGCTATTACTCGCTAAAGACCGGTATTGAGGCCAAGGAACTCAAGGCAGCACGTGCAGAGCACAGTGCAGCTTCCGCTGAGCTTACAGAAGCATCCGAGGCTCTGGAAGCACTAGCCGGATACGTGGAGCGCTTCGAAAACGCTCAGGAGCAGCAGCGTATCGCTGATGAAAAGATTCCAGGTGCGCGTAAGGAAGTCGAAGAGGCAGAACAGCAGCTCAAGGAGATCGAGGGACTGCAGTCTACAGTAGATGGATTACTCAAGGACCAAGAGGTTGCGCAGCAGGGCTTGGAGCTCGCCCAATCACGACGTGATGAACGCGCAAAGCTGCGTGAATCACTTGGTGCTGCAGTCAAAGAATCAGACAAGATCAACGCGGCAGTTGAGTCTGCGGAAACGAAAGCCAAGGCAGAAGAACAAGAAGTTGCGGGTCTCAACGCCGAAGTCGACTCTGCGAAGAAGCTTTATACCCAGGCACGTGAGCGCTCGAAGCAGGCACGTATTTCACTGGCAGAGCTTCAGAAGAAGCGCAAGGCTCATGCGCTGATTTCCAAGTCTGCTCAGGTTGAGGAACACGCTGAGAAACTATCTGCCGTGCGATCTGAAGTGGAGAAATTCGGTCCCGCGGTGGGTGATAGCGACCTGCAGCGCGTGGAAAAGCTCGAGCAAGAACTGGAGCTTAATCGCCGCCTACGTGAAGCTGCGGTAGCCAAGTTGGTGCTGACTTCAGCGACTACGCAGCAGGTGAGCGTCAACGGTGAGGAGCTGGACGTTGACGCATCTGGCCAGCACGTGGAGCTGACCCCAGGGTTAACGCTGAGCATTGGTGACGTCATAGCGCGCTATGAACCAGGTACAGGCGTTGACTCAGCGCAGGAGCTGGACCGCAAGATTGCTGTAACCACTGAAGCGCTAGAGCTTGAACTGGAAAAGCTGGACTGCGCTGATGTTGACGCGGTTCGTGCCAAACGTGATAAATACCGAGAACTCCTTCAACAGCGCGAACAGCATGAAGCTGAGCTCAAGCGGATTTTGGATGGCGAGGACCTAGAGGAGTTGCGCGCGCGGGCCGCAGCGGTTGAAGAAGTCGATGAAGTCCCTGATTCAGCAGCAATTGAGAAGGCTGAACTGGAGATCTCGGAGGCCGAAGAAGCAGAGGAGACCGCAAATAATGCGGTAGACAGGGCTGAGGCAAAGCTGAAGCCGTGGGCGGAGCGCCCGGCACGCAATGCTCTGATCAAGATCCAATCTGAAGCTGAGCAAGCGAACAAGCAGAAAGAACGCCTGGATCATGAGCTTAAGGTGCTTAAGGAAACTACCTCAGACGAAGCTCTTGAGCAGCAGGCAAAGAATGCCGAAACAGCACTGGGGAAGGTCAATGAGGAAGTTGCTCAAGCACGCGAGAAGCTAGAAGCTGCTAAACCAGACTTGGCGCATAGCCTTGCTCGCGGTGCAAGGGCGCAGTTGGACAACCTTCAGACCCAACACCGCAAAGCTGAGAATGAGCAGATTTCCATGACCGGGCACATCCAGATGCAATCTGGTGTGGCTGAGCGCGTGGAGAAAGCAGAAGCGGCTGAAGAACTAGCGCGCAATATTTTGCAGGCAGTTGAGCAACGTGCGTTGGCCGTCAAGCGTTTGCGTGAGGTTCTTCTGCGTCATCAACGTGAAGCTCGGGAACGCTATGCGGCACCGTTTGCGCAGAAGCTCGGTCAGCTCGCCGGGCGAGTGTTTAACGGCGAGGTGCAATTCCATCTCAGTGATGATCTGGTTGTAGAAAAACGTACCCTAGATGGGGTTACTGTCGGCATGCAAGATTTATCCGGCGGAGCAAGGGAACAAATGGCCATTTTAACCCGCTTCGCTATCGCTGAATTGCTCTCCACAAGCAGTGAACAAGGCGCTCCAGTTGTTGTCGATGATGCATTGGGAAGTACCGATGCCAGCCGTATTCAATTGATGGCAACGCTGTTCGCCGATGTGGGAGAGAAGTCCCAGGTTATCGTGTTTACCTGCGAGCCCGCACGCTATGACAGGGTGCCGGATAGCACGTTCCTGGACATCGATCAGCTCAAGTCCGCAGCACCAATAGGATAGGCTTTAGCCCGGTTCAAGAAATTCTTATTAGACATAGTTGCCGTGGCGCGATTTCTTATCGCAAACTATTGCTAATAATCTTGTGACCGGGAGTCTTATTCAATATGATTCGGGACTCCAAATAGTCACACCTATAAACCTTTCTAAAAGATTAGGGTAAATTATCTCCTATGATTGAACAGCCGCGGTGGTTAAGCGACGAAGAGCAAGAACTGTGGCAGCTAATTCTTGCCGCTACACGAAAACTAGATCGAGGTATGGAAAATACCTTGCAAGCTGGTGGGGAACTCTCCATGCCGGAATTTGCGGTATTGGCGACTTTGTCCGACGCAGAAAATCATCAAATGCGTCTTCGAGAGCTGTGCAACTTTCTGGAATGGGACCGCTCCCGTACTTCACACCAGGTCACACGAATGGAACGCCGAGGATTTGTCAACAAGTGCAAGAGCGAAGGCGATGCTCGTGGCGTCATGGTCTGCTTGACCGAGGAGGGCGCGCGCCGTCTGGAATCTTCGGCACCAGACCATGTGGAATCAGTGCGTCGTTTGGTCTTTGACCATTTGAAGCCAGAAGATGTCCCATCCTTGCAGCGTTTCCTCAAGGGCATCCTGGATGTCAACAATGTTCCTGGATATGGCGAATGTTAGTTAGCTTCTAACGCAGGTCGCACTCTCCGCGGAAAGCCCTAAGGGTTAGTTGCTGAACAATATCAGTGAAAACTCAGGGTGGATCCCTGATGCGCGAAACATCTCAACTGCGTTTAATTATGGGTGTAGCGAAAAACAGATAGTGCCATGTTGGCATATACACCCATGAGGAGAAGTGAGACATTATGTCTAACCAATACGGTCAGTACAACGAGCAGCCAGTCCACCGTCGTAGTCTTCGCCGTTCAGCCACCAACAAGTATGTTGCTGGTGTGCTCGGCGGAATTGCAGAGACCTACAACATTGACGCAACGCTAGTCCGCGTTCTGTTCCTGCTGTCCTTCCTGCTTCCAGGCCCACAGCTGCTGCTGTACTTGGTCCTGTGGGTAGTTATCCCAGCGGGTAACTAATAACAGCAACCGGTGGAGGCTCATTCAAGCTAGTAGACACCTTCAGACCCTCCGCGTACGGCACTCGGTAATGCCAATGGCATCCCGGGTGCGGTTTGTGTTTTGCCCAGCGAATGTCAGGGGATAGGTGCGGGGTAGAATCAGGCGCATGATGAGCCAAGAGCTATTTGAGCGCCCTGAGAAGCAATACCAAAAATATTCAATCACTGCCTTTCCAGAGCAGTCTAAAATCATCGGGGATCCGGCCGTCTTTGAGACCGCGGAACCAACCGAAGAACAGGAAGCAGCGATGGAGTCCATCTTGGATTCTCATCCAGAAGCCGCGCTGACTTTTGATGAAACCACTGGCCTGTGGATTGTTGGTGAGGACGATAACCTGGAAGCTATGTTTGCTGACCGCGACGCATTTGTGGATGCCCTGGAGTCTGATGATGGCTCGGCACGCGTGACGGAATCCGACTAGTCATTTTGACCTACACGTGAATGGGGTAGGAACCCATTTATTAAAGGTTTAGAATTGAAAAATTCCTGTTATGATGAAGATAGTTTAATAGCGCTCAGGTGAGTCGGAGGATTAGGAATGTCTGAATTAACACGTCATGAAAGTGATGTACACGAGGCAGAAGCTCGTGACGCCGAAGACGGTATCGTTCGTGAGTTTCTCGCGTGGATTCCAGCAGCAGCTGCCATGACCATTGGTCTGGGCGCTCTGCTCTACGGCATGTGGATGATTGACGTAGCAGCTCAGGTCTAATTTAGTTCCTTAAGCTTTTAAAATATCCCAGTGCATTGCATATGCACTGGGATATTTTGATCTGCAGGCAAACTAGCCTGCAGAAATGAAAACACCTAACTACCTGCACAAAAATGCTAAATAGTTAGGTGCTGAAATAAAATTTGTGTCCCCGACAGGGATCGAACCTGCGACCTTCGGTACCGGAAACCGATGCTCTAATCCGCTGAGCTACGGAGACAAATAACACCGCTGCTTGATTCAAGCAACGGTGTAATTCTAGCCTATGAACTTCATGGCTATGAAACCGACCCTCACACTAGGAATGCAGGCCCGGTGCGTTGGAAACAGTAGCGTTTCCGGTGCGCAGGTATTCCACCACAATGTCATCAACAACCTCGTTGCCGGCAGCGACGTGGCCGTGGCCAGGACCGTGAACAGTCACGACGTGGGAGTTCATCTGACGCGCCATCTCACCGTGGTAGCGGTAAGGCGTCTGTGGGTCACCGGTCGCGTTAATCTGCAGTGGGCGAACCTCCAGCTTCGAACCATCCAAGGTCGGGTTCTTGGTCACCGCGCCACGGCCGTTGCAGGCCGCACCGGAAGCAAACATTGCCGGTGGAGCAGCGAAGATATCACCCACGACGTAGTTGTTCCACACATAACTTGGAATGGCAGCGTAGTCCGCTGGAACGGTGTTCTCATTACAGATGATGAGGTTCTGGAAAGACTGGCCCTGAATTAGCTGTGCCTGCTGTAATTCGATTTCCTCAGCACTCATGTCGCTGTAGCCCTGATCAATGCGTGCGGTGCCGTTGATGTGCTTTGCCAAGGTATCCCATTCAGCAGCGAGAGGAACCAGACCACGGGTCAGGCTCAACGTCACGGAGTAGGCCTGGTTCGCGCCCGGGTTAAGCGCTGCGTCACGCAGGTTCTCACCTTGGACTCGCAGCGGGCCGGTGGCGGTCATGATGTCAGCGCCTGGCTGGCCTGCGAATTCGAGTCCTGGTGGCAAGTCACCAATCTCCGCGCCTGGAGGAAGAGCTGTTGGGCGTGCGCCTGCCTCGCGGGCAATCACGCGGGACCAGCGCTCATAGACCTTCAGCGGCGTATTGCCCGCCTTGTAGGTGGCGTCATTGTCCGCCATCCAGGTGAAGAAATCATTGAGCGCGTTGTTGTAGCCAGCTTCCTGGGAAGCCAAGATACCGTTCCATGCAGCCGATGGCTTCATCGCGGAATCCAGCACCACGCGGTCGGTGTGCTGAGGGTACAAGGTTGCATAGGTAGAACCGAGGAAAGTGCCGTAGCTCAGACCCATTACGGACAGCTTTTCCTCACCGAGAGCCTGGCGCACCATCTCCCAGTCGCGGGCGGTGTTCTCAGTGGTGAGTGAGTTGGTGTAGCCCGGGGTTGCCTTCTCGCAGGAGGTGCGGATGTAGGCACCCATGTTCAGCATGGCATCCATGTCATCGCCGCCAGGGGCGGTGCAGTCTACTGGGGTGGATCCGGGCAAACCACGAGGCTGTACGCCAACGAAGTCCCATTCCTGACGGATTTCTTCTGGCCACACCATGGCGTCATTTGCCACGTAAGAGTAGGCGTCACCGCCTGGTCCGCCGGGGTTGCCAAAGAGCACGCCGCGCTTGGCGGACTGGTCCTGTGCTTTGACGCGGACGAAACCAACGCTGATAGATCCCTTGGAAGGATCAGAGTAGTAGGTCGGGACATCGATTCGTCCGCACTCAGCGCCTGAGTGGTTGACCTGCGGTGGGCATTCTTCCCAGGTGATAGCAGTGGAAGATTCTTGGGCCTGTGCCGCGACTGGCGGCGCTAACATTGCTGTGAGTGTTGCGACCGCAGCAACAACTAGACGTTGGGCTTTCACGCGCTGTCTCCTGAAAAATAGTCTGTGGAATTATCACGAAGTTCAAACGTTCCTTAGCAAACCCTAGCAGTTTCATGGCCGTCATGAAGACCGTATAACCCCGAACGGGAAATGAAATTTAGATAACAAAAGGCGCTGCGAGAAAATCCTGTACGGAACCTTTCTCGCAGCGCCTCTTTTGGCGCACACCGTCGCTATTTCACGATGACCACAATCAGGTCACGTGGTCCGTGCACACCCTCGACGCGGGAGAGCTCAATATCGGAGGTCGCCGAAGGACCTGATACCAGCGTTGCTGGGCGCTCCGGATTGATACGGGCAACCATCTCTGGCACGCCGAATACAATGTCTGAACTGCGCACAATGCACACGTGGCGGTCAGGGACCAGGGTTAGCGCGCGGCGGCCGTTGGTCTCACCCGATTCCAAGACAATGGTTCCGGTCTGCGCGCATGACACCGTGGACTCGGTAATCACCGCGTCGACCGAGTCCAGCTCACGCGGGTCAACAGAAGCATCGTCGGCGGCAGCGTCGCCCGCGAAAGCATCGAAAAGCTGTGCATCCATGCCTGGCGCAAAGCGAACCGTGTGGCACTCACGCTGGTCTAAAATACCCACCACGGTGGATGCGAGGTCGGGTTCCTCGCACACATGCACGTCGGCTTTGTAGTCTTCGAGGCGGTCAATGAGCAGCTCACGCAGCTGCTCAGCATCCGTGGTGCCAGAAACCACATAATTGCGCGGGGCATTAACAAATTCCGGCAACTTGGCGGATTTTTGCGCGGTGCGAATGCGCGCGAGGATCTCAGATTTTGCGGAAGCCATAATCTATTTCTCCTCTTTCTGCAGGTTGTTGTGCGGAATGCCCTCGGCGCGTGCGGCGGCGAGCAACTCTTGCGCATCATCGGAATCAAACCATTGGCGGAAGGATTTTTTCGGCGGCACCGCGGTGTTGCGGCCATCGGACCAGCCAGACATAAACAGCGGCAGGGATTCAATCACGCCGTTGAACCCACCCAGCACGCGGCCGGCAAAGACCATGCGCGTGATTTGGTTCCACAAAAATGGGTTCTTCCACGCCATTTCCACCACTTTAAACAGCTTGGATTCCACTGGCGGGGTGGCATGGGTGACCTTTTGGTAGCGGTTTTCCAAGATGACATCGGACAGTGGAATTTTCACGGGGCAGACTTCATCGCAGCGTCCGCACAGTGAGCAGGCATAAGGCAAGCTTGCCGATGGATCATGATGATCCTTCATGCCTGTCAGCTGCGGGGTGATCGCGATTCCGATGGGGCCGGGATACACGGAACCGTAGGCGTGCCCGCCGGCACGCTCATAAACCGGGCACACATTCAGGCACGCGGAACAGCGAATGCACTTGAGCGCCTTGGAACCAATTTCACTAGATAGTGCCGCTGTACGGCCATTATCCAGCAGGACAATGTGGAAGTTCTTCGGACCGTCTTCCTCTGTCACACCCGACCACAAAGAGGTATAAGGATTCATGCGCTCAGCGGTGGAAGAGCGGGGAAGCAGCTGCATGAACACTTCCAGGTCTTGGAAAGTGGGCAGCAGCTTTTCGATGCCCATCAGGGTAATCAGCGTCTCCGGCATGGTCAGGCACATGCGCCCATTGCCTTCGGATTCCACGACGCAGATATTGCCAGTTTCTGCGATACCGAAGTTCGCGCCAGAAATTGCAACCTTGGCTTTCATGAACTTCTCGCGCAGAAACAGTCGCGCTGCTTCCGCGAGCTCCGGCGGGTTGGTGGACAGCGAGTCATCCGTGTTGGGCATCTTGTTAACAAAGATGTCCCGAATTTCCGCGCGGTTGCGGTGGATGGCGGGGACCAAGATATGCGATGGCTTGTCATCGCCAAGCTGCACGATGAGCTCCGCGAGATCTGTCTCCTGGGCGTGGATGCCGACTTCTTCCAAGTGCTCATTGAGCCCTGTTTCCTGGGTGGCCATGGACTTGACCTTGACCACCTCGGTCTCACCGGTTTCCCGAATGAGATCCGTGATGATGTCATTGGCCTCTTTGGCATCCCGCGCCCAGTGCACAATGCCACCGCGGGCGGTCACGGACTTCTCAAACTGCTCAAGCAACTCCGGGAGGCGTGCTGCCACGTCTTCTTTGATGCCGGAGCCGGCGTCGCGCAGATCCTGCCAATCATCAATCTCATCCACAGCATGCTGGCGCTTGTTGCGAATAGTGGTGGTGGCGTGCAGCAAATTGCGGCGCTGGGTGGCATTGTTCAGGCCATCGTGGGCAGCGGGAACAAACCCGCGCTCACCACGCAGATTGCCGTAGTCCTCCGGCGCTCGCGGTGGAGTGGTGTCTAGAAAGGTAGCCATTAGAGCATCTTCTCCCTGGAATAGACGGCGGTGGTGGGGGTCCATGGGTTGTCTTTGGTGGAAGCGAGAATCTCCGCCATGTGGATTGCGCGGACACCGGTTTGCTGGCGCGAGAGAGAACCACCGATGTTCATCAAGCAGGAAGAGTCGCCGCCGGTGACATACTCTGCGCCGGTGTCTTTGATGTGGCGAACCTTGTCAGAGACCATCGCCTGGGAAGTCTCAGCGTTCTTGATAGCGAAGGTGCCGCCGAAGCCACAACATTCTTCGGCATTGGCAAGCTCAACCAGATCGATACCTTCTACTTCGCGCAGAAGCTGATAAGGCCGATCTGCCAGTTTGAGAAAGCGCAGTCCGTGGCAGGAAGAGTGGTAGGTGACCTTGTGTGGGAAGAAAGCGCCGACGTTGGTGACTCCGGCGACATCAACCAAGAACTCGGGCAGGTCCAAAGTTTTCTTCGATGCCTGCTTGGAACCATCCACGTCTGCGGAAGAACCGAAGCGGTCTGCCAAACGGACGTGCTGCTCGCGCACCGCGCCGACGCAGGAACCAGACGCTGCCACGACATAGTCAATGGACGGATCCGCGAAAGCGTCGTTATACGTGCGGATCATGCCCAAAGCCTGCTTTTGATAGCCGGTGTTGATGTGCATCTGCCCGCAGCAGGTTTGTTCCTCGGGGAAGACCACCTCGTGGCCTAGACGTGCCAAAATGATGGCGGTTGCTTTGTGTGCATCAGGAAACAGGGAGTCTCCAATGCATGTTGAAAATAATGCGATACGCAAAATTCTGCTCCTTTTAGTCCCTCACTCGTGTGCGCGTCATGGGGTGGGCACGCACAAAACATAAACGAGCTGTATTCGAAGGATTTGTACTTTTCATGCTACCCGCGAAAGCTTCACAATGGGAGCATTTCAGTGAATTGAAATTAGCTCTGACCTGCGGTTATTTCCGCAACACTAGTATTGCGGAAAGTTGCGGTTGATGGTCCATTGCACGTTCGAGCTTTTCGGAAATTGAACTAGCCGACTACCGGTGCCATGAAGCTCAAAACGTTGGTTTGCAGGAAGACCAAGATGCACAGCAGGATCAGGAAGAAGATGGAATAACCAATAACTGCCTTGAAAATCTTGGACTCTTCGCCTTCCATCTGCACGGCGGTTGCGGCAATGGCCAGCGACTGCGGGGAGATCATCTTGCCGGTCACGCCGCCTGTGGTGTTAGCTGCCAGTAGGAGGTCTGGGTTAATACCAATGTTGTTTGCGGCGGTAACCTGCAACTTACCAAATAGTGCGTTGGCAGAAGTGTCAGAGCCGGTGACTGCGGTACCAATCCAGCCCAGAACTGGCGCGAGGAAGGCGAAGATTCCGCCGAGTGCTGCCAGGTATTCGCCCATGGCTACGGTCTGGCCGGAGTAGTTCATGACATACGCCAGTGCGAGCACCAGCACGATTGTCAGGGCTGCCCAGCGCATGCGGAATGCGGTGTCAGTAAACGCGCCCCAGACCTGGCTGGCCTTGAGCGGGTACTTTCCGTTGTCGTTGAAAATGCCGTAGAAGATCGCCACGATGATGCCGGAGATGAGCAGCAGGGAACCAGGGTTGCTGAGTACCGCGATGGAGTAGGCGGTGTTGACTTCGGCACCGTTGGCGTCCGCAAGAGTGCCCGTGAGCAGCGGCCAGTTGAAGGAAACGGCGACCTTGGACAACAGGCCTGGCAGCCAAGAGCCCAGGTTGGCAAGACCGAAGATAAGGGTGACAACGGCATAAGGCATCAGCGCCATCCAGATACGGCGACCTGGAAGGTCAATATCAGTCTCTTGCGGACCAACATTGAGGCGCTCACGCAGCTCTGGCACGCCCTTTGGATCCCACACGCGCAAGAACGCAAATGCTGCGCCTAGGGAGACGATACAAGCCACAACGTCGGTGAGCTGGTACGCGAAGAAATTGGATGCTGCCCACTGCGCGATTGCGAAAGACAGACCGATGACAAAAGCAGCTGGGGCTGCTTCCTTCACGCCGCGGAAGCCATCGAGGATGAACAAAATGATGAAAGGCACGATGAACGCCAAAATTGGTGCCTGGTGGCCGACGATGGCCGCAATGTTTTCCGTCTGCTCTAGGGTGCGTCCGCCGACTTCACCGGCGGTGGTGATTGGAATTGCAACCGCACCGAATGCCACCGGTGCTGTGTTTGCAATAAGCACGACTGTTGCCGCGCGCAGTGGCGGAACCCCCAGCGCCAAAATCATGGTCGCGGTAATAGCAACCGGTGCGCCGAAACCAGCCAGGGCTTCCAAAAGTCCGCCGAAACAGAAAGCAATCAAGATCGCCTGAATTCGGATATCGCCCTCACCGAGGATGTCAAAAGTCCGGCGCAAGTCCTCAAAGCGACCCGAAGCAACCGTGATTTCATAGAACCAAATAGCCATGACAATCACGAACACGATTGGCAGCAGACCAAAGAGTGCACCGCGTCCTGCGGACGACAGCGCCAAGTCAACTGGCATTCCCATGCCGAACAGAGCTACAAGAATGGAAGCGATTAGGGCTACAGCGCCCGAAGTATGGGCACGGGCCTTGACTCCCAACAACATGACAAAGAACGTTAGGAGGGGAATGGTGGATACCAACGCGGTTAATCCCAAACTGCCGCCGATGGCGGCTGTATCAATAGCAAATCTCTCCATGGTGGTTTCCTTAATCCCGAGGATGGATGATTGTTAATCATAGGTGACCGTACTCACTTCCAGTGGCGATCGTTAGCAATACTTTCAGATAATTGTTGGATCCGGCTACATATTTCTGTCAAAGGGACAAAATTGACAACAATTCCCATGTGATCCAGCCCCCGCCTACCCGATTTATTGAGTGTTTTTCCGGACTAATCCATTTTGTCAAGAAATCTGTCCACGAATTATCGGTTTGGAAACCTCAGAGAAAAGACCCATCCAAAAGCGCGGGGAGGCGCTGCACACCCACCTCACACGCACCTCACACCCATCACGCGTCCTCCGTGCACCCTCCGAGCGCCCAAGCTGAGAAGCGCCTGAGGAACTCTCTTCAGTAGTTACAACACCAGTGCGTTAAACTACTGTGCTATGACTCCAGCTGATTTAGCCCAATTGATCAAAGAGTCCGCTTCGACGGTCTTTGAACGCCATGATTTAGACGCATCTGTTTTGCCTGACACTGTCACGGTAGAGCGACCACGCAACCCTGAACACGGCGATTACGCCACCAATGTTGCGTTGCAGGTTGCGAAGAAGGCTGGCGTAAACCCACGCGAGCTGGCGACGTGGTTGGCTGAAGCTTTGGCTGAATCAGAGGCGATTGATGTTGCAGAGATTGCTGGTCCAGGCTTTTTGAATATTCGTCTTGCTGCGGCCGCACAGGGTGAGATTGTTGCCAAGATTGCTGCCGCCGGTGAAAACTACGGCCACGGCGAAGCCATGGCAGACGTTAAGGTCAACCTTGAGTTCGTTTCTGCGAACCCGACTGGTCCAATTCACCTGGGCGGCACGCGCTGGGCAGCTGTGGGTGACTCTTTGGGTCGTATCTTTGAAGCAGCTGGCGCGGTTGTAACCCGTGAGTACTACTTCAATGACCACGGCGGGCAGATTGACCGTTTCGCACGTTCACTGGTTGCTGCAGCGAAGGGCGAGCCAACCCCGGAGGATGGTTACGGCGGACAGTACATCCACGACATAGCTGCTGATGTCATCGCGCAGAAGTCTGATGCTCTTGAAGGCTCCGATGAAGAGGTTCAGGAGAACTTCCGTTCCTTGGGCGTCGAGATGATGTTTGAGCAGATCAAGGCAGATCTGCGAGAATTTGGCGTGGACTTTGACGTGTACTTCCACGAGAATTCTCTGTTTGAATCCGGCGCCGTGGATAAGGCGATTGAGCAGCTCAAGACCTCTGGCCAGATGTACCAGGGTGAGGGCGCATGGTGGCTAAAGTCCACCGATTACGGCGACTCCAAGGACCGTGTTGTTATCAAGTCTGATGGCAACGCGGCTTACATCGCTGGCGACATTGCTTATGTTGCAGACAAGTTTGACCGTGGACACAACCTGAACATCTACATGCTGGGCGCTGACCACCACGGTTATGTGCCACGTCTGAAGGCAGCGGCTGCTGCATTGGGCTACGACGCGAATGCTGTTGAGGTTCTCATCGGCCAGATGGTGAATCTTCTGCGCAACGGCCAGGCAGTGAAGATGTCCAAGCGTGCCGGCACCGTCATCACCATGAATGACCTGGTTGAGGCCATCGGCGTGGACGCAGCGCGTTATTCCCTGGTGCGTTCTTCCGTTGACCAGTCCATCGACATTGACCTGGCGCTGTGGGCAGCGCAGTCCTCCGATAACCCGGTGTACTACGTGCAATACGGCCACGCGCGTTTATGCTCCATCCAGCGCAAGGCTGAAGAAGTTGGCGTGAACTCTGATTCCGCGGACTTGGCGTTGCTGACCCACGAGCGCGAGGGCGACCTCATCCGCACCCTGGGCGAGTTCCCTGCGGTGGTGGCAGAAGCTGCTGAACTGCGTGAACCACACCGTGTTGCCCGCTACGCGGAAGAGCTCGCATCGGTCTTCCACAAGTTCTATGACCAGTGCCAGATCTTGCCAAAGGCTGGGGAAGAGGCAGAGCCAATTCATGGTGCACGTCTTGCACTGGCTCAGGCAACCCGTCAGGTCCTGGCTAATGCCCTGGGCATGGTCGGCGTTTCAGCACCGGAGAAGATGTAATTTTTATGGCTGATTTCAATGAACTACCGGCCCAGGTGTGGCCACGCAATGCCCAGCGCCAAGAAGACGGCGAAGTAACTATTGCTGGCGTGCCGCTTTCTGAAATTGCAGAAGAATACGGCACCCCAGTCATGGTCTTTGATGAAGATGATTTCCGTTCCCGCTGCCGCGATATGGCAGAGGCCTTCGGCGCACCGGAGCGCGTGCACTATGCATCGAAAGCTTTCCTGTCCAAGCGCATCGCACGCTGGGTCAACGAAGAAGGTCTTGCGCTGGACGTCGCTTCCTTGGGTGAGCTGCGCATCGCGCTAGCAGCGGACTTCCCAGCTGAGCGCATTACCGTGCACGGTAACAACAAGTCAGCAAACTTCTTGCGTGCATGCGTTGAAGCACAGGTTGGCCATGTGGTCATTGACTCCGCGCGGGAACTGGAACTGCTGGATTTGATCGCAGCGAAGGCACAGCGTGTCCAGCCGGTTCTCATCCGCGTGACCCCAGGTGTGGATGCGCACACCCATGAGTTCATTGCTACCAGCCATGAAGACCAGAAATTCGGCATCTCCTTGGCCACCGGTGAAGCCTTCGCTGCAGCACAGGCGTGCCTGCGCGCGGAAAACCTCACCTTGGTGGGTCTGCACTGCCATGTTGGTTCCCAGGTCTTTGATGCCGAGGGCTTCAAGCTTGCAGCAGAGCGAATCATGGGCCTCTACAGCCAGATTCACAATGAACTGGGCTACGCGCTCAAAGAGATTGACTTGGGCGGCGGCTACGGCATTCCCTACACCGCGCATGAATCCCCGTTGGACATCAAGGCTGTGTCTAAGGACTTGCTGGCAGCAGTTGCACATACTGCCGATAAACTCGGCATCGAACCACCAACCGTCTTGGTCGAACCAGGCCGTGCCTTGGTAGGCGCATCCGCTGTCACCGTCTATGAGGTTGGAGTGATCAAGGACGTCACCACTGGTGATTCGGCAACACCGCAGCGTCGCTACGTGGCTGTCGATGGCGGCATGAGCGATAACATTCGCCCCGCTCTCTATGGGGCGGAGTATGACGCACGCGTGATCAACCGCTATACCGATGGCGAGGAAATTCCATCCCGCGTGGTGGGCTCGCACTGTGAATCCGGCGATATCCTCATTGAGAACATCAGCCTGCCTAATGATGTCTCAGCAGGGGACTTCCTGGCCACGGCGGCAACAGGAGCTTATAGCTATTCGATGAGCTCTCGTTACAACGCTGCATTCCGCCCAGCGGTAGTCGCAGTTCGTGCCGGTATGACCAAACCAATGCTGCGTCGCGAGACCCTCGACGACCTTTTGTCGCTCGAAGTGGACTAAACGCGCACAACCAAAACACACGCACCATCTACTGAGCGGAACATCGCTCAGTAACACCACGAATACGCCGGAGTATCAATACTGTTCCGGCGTATTTTATTCAGTTTTGACGCACAAACCGCTTGTTAAGTAGACCTAAAGCAGGGTTAGTAAAACTTATATTCTCTTAACTGCTGTCCAAATGGCCGTCATCGGTACTGGTATTAGGCTTTGGCGCACTTTTCTACAGGCTTGGGATGCCACTAAATCCAAGCCCAGGGGCTGAAATAGACCGCTTGTTCTGTATGATGGCCATGGAATGAAATTCACATCTCACAACACGCAAATTTGGGGAGTACGCATGTCTTCGAACGTCCAAGATCTCAACCGCACCGGCAAGGGTGAAGGTCAGCCAGTAGGGATTGCGCTTTTGGGCTTCGGCACCGTTGGCGCAGAAGTCTTTCGTCTTCTGACCGACCATGCGAATGATTACACGCAGCGCATTGGTGGCCCAGTTGAGGTTCGCGGTATCGCGGTCTCTGACCTGGCTAAGAAGCGTCCGGGTGTGCCTGATGAGCTGATCACTGATGATGCTCGTGGGCTGATTGCTCGCGATGACGTCGACTTGGTGGTTGAGGTTATCGGCGGTATTGATTACCCACGCGAACTGGTGCTGGCAGCGCTTAACGCTGGCAAGTCCGTAGTAACCGCAAACAAGGCGCTCGTGGCAGCGCACGCTGATGAGCTCGCCGCAGCTGCCGACGCCGCCGGTGTTGACCTTTACTTTGAAGCTGCAGTTGCCGCAGCAATCCCAGTTGTCGGCATGCTGCGCCGCTCCCTGGCAGGTGACCACGTGCAGCGCATCTCCGGCATCGTCAACGGCACCACCAACTTCATCTTGGACGCCATGGAAACCACCGGCGCGACCTATGATGACGCACTGGCTGAGGCAACCCGCCTGGGATATGCCGAAGCAGATCCAACCGCGGACGTTGAAGGCCACGATGCTGCGTCTAAGGCAGCAATTATGGCATCGCTTGGTTTCTACACCCGCGTGAACTTTGAAGACGTGTACTGCGAGGGCATCTCTAACGTCACTTCCGAAGATATCGCCGCAGCTAACCAAGCTGGCTACACTATCAAGCTTCTCGCCATCTGTGAGCGCGTGACCCGTGAAGATGGCACCGAGGCAGTTAATGCTCGAGTCCACCCAACTTTGGTACCGAAGGAACACCCATTGGCTACTGTTTCTGAGTCATACAACGCCATCTTTGTCGAAGCAGAAGCAGCCGGTTCTTTGATGTTTTACGGCAACGGCGCTGGCGGTTACCCAACCGCATCCGCAGTGGTTGGTGACATTGTTGGCGCGAGCCGCAATATTGTTCACGGTGGTCGTGCACCAGAGGACAACACCTACGCTAACCTGCCAATCGCTGATGCTGGTGAGGCATTGACCTGCTACCACATTGATATGCAGGTGGATGAGCGTACCGGCGTTCTGGCAGCTATCTCTTCTGAGTTCGCAGCCAACGGCGTTTCCTTGCGCACCGTCCGTCAGGAAGGCTCCGAAGACGACGCACGCCTGATCGTGGTTACTCACACCGCGCGTGAAGCAGTTCTGCGCAACATCGTGGAGACCCTGACCAACCTCGATGTGGTCAAGGAAGTAAAGTCTGTCCTCCGTCTTGATAGCTAGTGTGCTGATCACGGCTAAGATAATCCAATTATGAGTACTGAATTAGAAGTTGGCACCAAGGTTGTAGTCTCTGTCCCCGGTTCCTCCGCGAACCTAGGCCCAGGCTATGACACGTTGGGCATGGCAGTGTCCATTTATGACACCGTCGAAGTTGAAATCATCCCATCTGGTTTGGAGGTGGAAATCTTCGGCGAAGGCGAGGAGGACCTTCCACGCGATGGTTCGCACCTGGTGGTCAAGGCCATTCGCTCTGGCTTGAAGGCTGCCGATGTTGAGGCACCTGGCCTGCGCATCGTATCGAACAACAACATTCCGCAGTCCCGTGGTTTGGGCTCTTCAGCGTCGGCTGCAGTGGCCGGCGTAGTTGCGGCCAACGCGTTGGCGGGTTTCCCTTTGGATGATGCGCAGATTGTTCAGCTGTCCTCGGCGTTTGAGGGTCACCCTGATAATGCTGCAGCTTCCGTACTGGGCCAGGCTGTGGTTTCGTGGACGAACATCCCGGTGGATGGCCGTTCCCAACCGCAGTACAAGGCAGCACAGATTCAGGTGCACAAAGACATTCGCGCCACCGCGCTGGTTCCTAACTTTCACGCTTCTACGCAGGCGGTGCGCCGCGTTCTGCCTTCACACGTCACGCACGGCGACGCAGCCTTCAACGTCTCTCGCACGGCAGTTCAGGTTGCAGCGCTGCAAAGCTACCCAGAGCTGCTGTGGGAGGGCACGCGTGACCGCCTGCACCAGCCTTACCGTTCTGATGTTTTGCCGGTTACTGCAGAGTGGGTCAACCGTCTACGCAACCGTGGCTACGCCGCCTACTTGTCAGGTGCTGGTCCAACCGTGATGGTGCTGCACACCGAACCTATCGATGAAGAAATCCTCGAGGACGCACGCTCCCAGGAACTGCGCGTTATCGAACTCGAAGTCGCGGGCCGCGTCACCGTTGAAGTCACCCAGGCTTAAGGCTCAAGCCAAAAATCTAGGCTTGAACGACTCAACATGGAAAAAGCTCCGTGCCGCTAGTTGGACTAAATCAGCTAGCGGCACGGAGCTTTAGTGTTTCACCGAGTGCTGGTAGACGCGGACTTTAGAGATATCGATGGTGCAATCCACTTCATCGACGGAGTTGATTGAGGCATTGAAAGCATGTGAGGCGTCCACCGGTACGGTGATGAGCTCATTGCCCACTCGCACGCTCACGCGAAGTTGTGACAAAGTGTCAGCGGTGACAGAATGCACCGTGCCGCGAATAGTGGTGGCGCCGGGAGTCTTGCCTAATGGTTCTAAGTGCAGCTGCACGTCATAAGGAGAGAAGACCACAGTGGCGTTTTCACCCGTCGAAGGAGAAATCTCTGACGGAACGGATTCAGGTGCGCTGGGACGAATCTCTAGTACTCCATGGATGTCTTGGTTGTGGGAATTGATGACGGTCTGGCCGTCGGCGTCGATGGACTGGATGGTTCCAGTCAAGCGGTTTAGCCCGGCAATGTCTGCCACGAAAGCAGTAGGCGGAACGCTAAGAATCTCATTTGTGGGACCAAATGCCACCACGCGTCCTGCTTCCATGACGGCGATGTTGTGGGACAGCTCTGCTACGTCCAGTGCATTGTGCGTGACCAACAGAGTGGTGCGGTCAGTGGCGGTGGCGTGTAGAAAACGGCGCCAGCGCGCAGCAGAAGAGACATCAATCGCGGCGAGTGGTTCATCCAGAATGAGTGCCTGCGGGCGTGCTGCGAGCGCGCGTACGAGCGCGACTTGAGCGGCCTGACCGCCAGACAGTGTGGGAATGCGAACATCACTTAGCGCCGACAGCCCGGCAGCAGCAAGAAGCTCTGCTGTCCGCGCAGAACTCCTAGTCACCATAGTGATGGCCTGGTTGACGCTTGCGTTCTTAGGCAGACCGGGGTTCTGCGTGAGCAGGACTAACTTCGGATTATGGTGCAAGGTGAAATTGGCGGACGTTAAACGCCCAGCAATCAGACTCATCAGGGTTGTCTTGCCCGAGCCATTCATGCCAATCACAGTGGTGGTCTCACCAGAAGGAAAGTGCGTGGTCTGCCCGTTGGAGGTCACCTTAATATCAGGACCTGTCACATCGGGCCTTGTGAGCTCCCGGAGCTTTTCCACATCCATGGACCCGAGCACCTGCGCCTTTTGCGTGGCCTGGCGCGAAAATAGCATGGGCAGGCCAGCCACAATGAGGCTAAGCACCGCAATGCCGATCAGAATGGCAGAGAGCGCGTAGGCATTTTCCGCACTGACCTCACGCTCAAGATAGATTCCCAGCGGCAGGGTGCGAGTAACACCGGGCATGGAGCCAGCAAAGGTGATGGTGGTGCCAAATTCACCGAGGGAGCGCGCAAAAGCAAGACCCAAGCCTGTCACGATTGCCGGGGCGATTGTGGGCAGCGTGATGCGGCCTAAAATCATCCATTGGCCAATGCCCACACCGCGTGCGGAAGCGGTGATCTCAGAATCGATCTGCCGCAGCGCGGAATCAACCGCCACCACAACGAAGGGGAGTGTCACAAACACGTGGGCGGCCACAACACCCGGAAAAGCGAAGGCGAGCTGCCAACCAAAGAAATCAAGCACAGGGGCAAGCAAACCGCGGCGGCCAACAAATGCGGTCAGTGCCAGACCAGAGACCACCGGCGGCATAGCTAGCGGCAAATACACCAAAAGCCGAATGGCGGAAGCTCCGCGGCGCAGCTGCGATAACCACAGTGCCAGACCAATGCCCAACACCGTGGCAATGATTGTGGACAGTGCTGCTGCTGACAAAGTGGTCTGAAGCAGCTCTGTTGTCTCTGGCGCGGTCGCTATCTCAGAGAAATCTCCCCATGGCACACGTAGCGCGAGCGCGATGACCGGAAAAGCAATGTAGGCAATCGCAATGATGCCGATTGCCACAAATAGCACCGGGACTTTATGCGTGACTGCCTTGAGCTGTGAAGCCATGGCAGTGCCACTGGTGGTGGTGCCGCTTGCGGTGGTGTGAGCAGGGGAGGAATTCATTGTGCACCAGAGGAATTAGAAAATTGGTCTTCTGGGGTAAAACCGTAGTCGGTCCAGACAGAATCAAAGTCATCAGCCAGCAGATCCAGCAGCTGTTGTGCGGACCCAGGGTTTTCAGACTCAGCAACCACAGCGCCGAAGATGCTGTTGGTGAATTCTTCAGCGCCTTCGATTTCAATGACCTCTACCGCATCCCCGGCAGCTGCAGCATCGGTGGCATATACCCAACCGGCGTCAGCTTCACCAGAGGTGACCTTGCCCAACACGTCAGCTACCTGGTGCTCCAAGGAGTCAGCGGTGACATCCAGGCCTTTCGCTTCAATGATGGATTCAGATACGGTGCCACAAGGAACCTGTGGGTCGCACAGCACGAAGGTGGTGTCTTCCGTGATGTCCTCAACGGATTCTAGACCCGCTGGGTTTCCTGATGGAACAACCATGACCATCACATTGGAGGCCAGCTGCACTGGATCATTGACCACGCCGGCATCCTGCGCATCGGTCATGTTCTTTTCGTCGGCGGTGATCAAAACATCGCCCGGCGCGCCATCGACAAGCTGCTGCACCAGAGTCGATGATCCGGCGTTGTTGATGAGCAAGAATGCAGATGGATCAAGCTCTGCTGCCTGGGCTTCGAGTTCCTCATTGAAAACACGGGTGGAAGATGCTGCCAGGAGGTTGAGCTCGACGCTTTCAGCTGATGCTTCCGGGGAATCTGCGGAGTTTGCCTCATCAGTGGTGTCTGCGGAATCTGAGCACGCTGTCAGTGCGGTAGCAACTGCAACGATGGTCAAACCCGAAAGGACGCGAGTCTTCATGTTATCTCCAAAATAAACGGGAAGTCACGTGTTTAAGTACCAATAAAGGTTAACACCCGCACGGAGTGAAAGTCCGGGTTTAGCAGGTATTTAGGGGGTGGGGTTGGTTCATACTTAGGTTGACCTTGATTGCTGCCAACGTGCCGGTGAGTAAAATCACTCGTATCTCACCAAACTCGAACTGCGCATCCAATGGGCTAGTTTGAACAAGTGGTGAATTCACTCAAGCTAGACAATCGAAGAAGGTCTATCCCATGACTACTGCGTCCTCAGCGGCTCCTCATTCTCAGCCTGACCATCATGAACATCACGAGCATCACCGACATAGCCATGGCACTGGGATACACAAGACCGTGGAATCCCAAGTTGTGGATAGCTTGCGTGATGTCATCGCGGAGACGGATGTGCGTACGCGACTGATTGACCGGGTGGCTTATGCCAGCGACGCCTCGCACTATTACAACGTGCCCAAGGCGGTCATTGTGGCAACCGATATCACGGAAGTTGCCCATGCTTTCAAGGTGGCTGCGGAGCATGATTTGCCGGTGACGTTGCGCTCCGGCGGCACATCCTTGTCGGGTCAGGCTTCCGGCGATGGGCTGCTGGTGGATGTGCGTCGTGGGTTTAGAAATATGAGCGTGCAAGACAATGGCCGCATCATTCGCGTGCAGCCGGGGATGACCGTGGCGCAGGTCAATGCGCGTTTGGCATTGTATAACCGCAAGCTTGGCCCGGACCCAGCGAGTGAGTCGGCCGCGACCATCGGCGGGGTAGTCAATAATAATTCTTCTGGTATGGCGTGCGGTACGGAATTCAATACCTATCAAACCTTGCGCGGGCTGACTTTAGTTCTGCCATCGGGCACCATCATTGACACCAGTGCGGATGACGCAGATGCCAAGCTCCATGCGCTTGAGCCGGAGCTGGCCGAAAAGCTGTTGCAGTTACAGCGCAGGGTGAAAGACAACCCAGAGTCGGTAGAAATTATCCAGCGGCATTTCGCCATCAAAAACACCATGGGCTATGGCTTGAATTCCTTCCTTGATTTCGAAGGCCCGGCCAAGATCTTGGAGCACCTCGTGGTGGGCTCCGAAGGCACCTTGGCGTTCGTGGCGGAGGCGACTTTTGAGACCATCCCGGTGGCCAAACTTGCCACCACAACCGTGGCGGTATTCGCCGACTTGCATAGCGCCACGTCGGCATTGCCGGACTTGGTGGGCACGGGCGCGGCCACGTTGGAACTCATGGACGCAGCATCCATCAAAGTTGGGCAGAGCTTTGATGATGCCCCGCAGTCCATTCTGGGTTTTGATGTGGATAAACAAGCAGCGTTGCTCATTGAATATCACGCCCAAACAGCCGATGAGCTGGCTGAGCGCGAGCATATTGGACAAAATCTACTGGGGGACTTGGAGTTGTTTAAACCTTCGGCATTTTCCACCCAGGCTGCCGACCGCAACAGCGCATGGCAGTTCCGCAAGGGCCTGTATGCCAAGGTGGCCAAAGCCCGGCCAACAGGGACCACAGCATTGTTGGAAGATGTCGCCGTTCCAGTTGAACGCCTGGCCAATACGTGCGCGGGATTGCAAGAGCTTTTCGATGCCAACGGCTATGAAGAAGCCGTCATCTTTGGCCACGCTAAGGACGGCAATATCCACTTCCTGCTCACTGACCGCTTTGAGGGTGAAGACAATCTCAAGCGCTACAACAGCTTTACCGATGACATGGTGGACCTCATCTTGTCCGCGGAAGGAAACCTCAAAGCCGAGCACGGCACGGGGCGCGCGATGGCACCCTTTGTGCGCCGCCAATACGGCGATGAACTCTATGAAGTCATGCAGGAGCTCAAACGAGCCATTGACCCGCGCGGCATTCTCAACCCTGGCGTCATCTTGGATGAAGACCCCACCGCACATATCAGCAACGTGAAGCTCAACCCCACGGTGGAAGAAGAGATTGATACCTGCGTCGAATGCGGCTACTGCGAACCGGTCTGTCCTTCCAAGGACCTAACGCTGACCCCACGCCAACGGATCGTGGTACGCCGTGCGCGCGCCACAGCCCAGGGCCACGGCGATATTGCCACCGTGACCGAGCTCGATAAGGACTACGAATACATGGGCAAGCAGACCTGTGCCGTGGATTCGATGTGCCTGCGCGCCTGCCCCGTGGGCATCGACACCGGTAAATTCATCAAACGCCTGCGCCGCGAAGACTCCACCACGGTTGAACAAAGTGTGTGGAAGACAGCAGCCCAGGGCTGGTCCACAGTCAACCTGGGGGCCTCCGTTGCACTCAGTGGTGCGCACCGCCTGCCCACCAGCCTGGTCAAAGCAGTTACCAATGTCGGCCGCACACTGGTTGGCACAGAAACCATGCCGCAATATCAACCAGAATTGCCCGGTGGCGGCAGCCGGCGCTCTAAACTAGGCAGCATAGTCGGAGACAAGTCCGCACAGGTCCAAGCTGTGTACGTACCGGCGTGCGTTAACGCCATGTTCGGCGCGCAAAAAGGCGGCATTGGTGTCACCGAGTCCTTCATCCGTCTCGCCGAGCGCGCCGGGGTGGCACTGTCTGTGCCAGAGGGCATTGATTCGCTGTGCTGCGGCACACCATGGACATCCAAGGGCATGGCAAAAGGCCATGAGGTGATGCAGGAAAGAGTACGCACAGTGCTTGCCGATGCCACCCAGGGCGGCTCACTGCCCGTCATCGTGGACGCTTCGAGCTGTACGGAGGGCTTTATCGCGATGCTGAAAGACACTGGTATCACCGTGGTAGATTCCATTGCCTTTACAGCGGAGCATCTGGTGGACAAGTTGCAGGTGACCAAGCCACAGGATTCGGTGACTATTCACCCGACCTGTTCAGCACAGCATTTGGGCTTGATGCCAGCGATTGAAGCAGTAGCCAAGGCGGCCGCTAAGGACGTGGACATTCCACTTAGCTGGGGTTGCTGTGGCTACGCGGGAGACCGCGGCATGCTGCACCCGGAACTTACCGCGAGCGCTACTGCGCGCGAGGCTTCAGAGGTCAAAGGAATTGACGGTGAGCACCACGTGTCATCCAACCGCACCTGTGAGCTGGGAATGACCCGTGCTACGGGCAAGCCTTACCGCCACGTTTTGGAGGTTTTGGAGCTGGCTACGCGCTAGCAGATGCCTCTGCTGCGCACTGATGGGCAGAGAACGGCATCGCGACAATGTCGCAGGATGCGCGGGCGCTGCGCGGAAACAGCGTCAATCGAATCTTGCCCTTGAGCTGCTCATCAAGAGTCTCACGCAGATATGCCTCGTGAACGGCACAAATAAATTGCGAGGGCTGTGAGCCCGCTTTGACCAGCGGGCAGGCATTGAGCTGAATGACCGTGCCTGCGGTGGATTCCTCCACCGGGTGCGGGGCACGCTGCTTGAGCGGATCAAGTCCCATCTGCCGAAAGAGCATGAGCAACGAAGCGATGGCATTGTCATGGCCGTCAGTATCACCCAACTGGGAAGGTACTTCCCGCGCCCAGCGGCGCCCGATATCGCGGGCACGCGCATGGTCGTCGGGAGTCATCTCGCCTGTTGGTTCCATGGCTTCCACCAGGATCTTGATGAGGGAGAGATACTCTTGTGCAACGCCGATTACATCAGGCATGCGAACCTGGAAGACCAGGGTGGGACGGCCGCGACCCCCGCTGGGAGCAGAAGAAACGCGGACTAAACCTTGTTCTTCGAGTTCTTCCAAGTGTCCGCGCACGGTGTTGACATGCACGCCCAAGACACCGGCAATCTCGACAGCGCCAGTGCCATTGGGATAACCGTTGAGGGTGTCAAGAACCTCACGCTGTTTAGCGGAGAGACTGAGTGATTCAGGGAATAAGCGAGTTGTTGAAGGCGGTGCTGCAAATACTGCGTCCATAGGGAAGGATGCCTCTCTTAACCTCTTAAATTAAGCCTAAAGTCTGCACAATCATAACACGATGTTTGATTTGTGAATATAACCAAAAGCTAAAGTTCGACACTCGCACGAAACGCTAGGAGATAGTGTTCGGTTTAGGAGATGCGGGTGAACTTGATGTGGTATTCCTTTGGCTCTTCCTTGAGGTATTCCAGCTCAAACTTTTCTTCACGAGCCTCAACCTCTTTCAGAAGTGGAACCGGGTTGTGGGGAGCTACCAGGATGAGGGACTCTCCAACCTGGCGGGTTCCCAGTGCGCCGTGGATTGCGCCATGGCGAATTGCGTGCGGGATGAGGTTTGCCTGCAGGGTAGGGATGTCCTTGACCGTGTTGGCTTCAGTGAGGCCTAATTCCATGAGGAAGTCACTTTCTATGAGGATGGGCCAGTAAATGCAGTTTTCATCCTAGGCCGATATTAAACACGGAGCCAGTCGTTGATATTAAATTTTCCATTCGAGGTCAATCCTCTGCTCACCCAAGCTGTGCGCGGGTGAGATTCACCGCGGCTGAAGATGCGTAGTCATCGGCTTCTTTGCGGGTGTCATAGTCGCGTTCTTGCCCTTTGCCTGGCACCTCAATGATTCGACCAGCATGCGCGAGCAAGCGCCGTACTGATTGATTGCGGGGGCTACCAAGTTCTTGGAAAGCCTGCGCCAAAGCATCGGTACGCCATAGAGCACAGAGATTTTGCAAGCTGCCATCCTGGCTGCGGATCAGTGCCACACCTGCGCTTGCATCAGCCTTCATAGCTTCAACAAGCGGCGGGAGGATATGCGGTGAATCCGGGGCATCCACGGGAAGGATGGCAAGGTACTCAATATCGGGGTGGTCCTGGATGAGGTATTCATATCCCGCGTGGATTCCTGCGACCGGCCCGCCAAAAGGTGGCTGCTCACACGTTGCGGGAAGTCCCAGTTCGCGCGGGGAGACCACCACATAATCTGTGTCGATGGGTAACTGGGCGATGAGGCGGTCCACCAAGCGCACACCGTGGACTTCCACGCTGGCCTTATCAACCCCACCCATGCGGGTGCCTTGGCCACCGGCAACGATGATTGTGGCTAATGTGCTGTCTTCAGCGCGTTCCATATGTCCTGTCTTTCAACTGTGCCCCCTATTAATGAGGAAACTCGCGTGACCAGTCGCCTGATCTTCCCCCAGATTTTGCGGTGATGGCGCATCCGCGTATATACGCGCTGCGGTCCACCCCCTTGACCATGTCAATAACCGCTAGTGCTGCGACGTTGACTGCAGTCAATGCTTCCATTTCTACACCGGTGCGGTCGGCTGTGCGGACCGTGGCTTCAATGAAGACGTGATCTTCTCTAATCTCGACATCAACCTTGGCGCCATGAACGCCGATAGTGTGCGCTAGCGGCAGTAATTCCGGGACCTTCTTTGCGGCAGCAATCCCAGCGATGCGTGCAACGGCGAGAACATCACCTTTCGGCACTGTTCCGTCTCGGAGCGCCTGGAGAATCTCAGGGGAGCACGCTACTTCACCTTGAGCAGTTGCCGAGCGCACCGTGGGCGGCTTCTCCGTAACGTCAACCATGTACGCTTCACCAGCGTTATCGAGGTGAGTAAATTTCATAGTTCGTGCTCTACTTTCTATGGTTCCAGAGCTAGGTGATTACCAGGTGGTAGACGGGATGAGTAATACGTCCACCATATCGCCCTCAGAACTAGGTGGTTGTTCACTGCGCACATGGAGTAGTCCGTTGACTCCAACTAAAGCGCCAATCATGTGCGAGCCCACCTTGCGGCCATTAAAGGGCGTGACCTGTGCAGGTTTCGCAGTGAAATTAATAATCGCTGGAACCAGCACATCTTTATCGCGTGCCACTGGCACCTGGCCAACTAATTCTGCCGAGACGCTTGGGGTCCCAGATGCGTTCTTGCTACGACTGAGCTGCGCTAGCAACGGGCGGACATAGAGATAAAAAGATACAAAGGCTGCCACGGGATTACCCGGCAGTGAAACCACCGGCACTCGCCTTGACTTAGGGCCCTGCCAAACAGATTGGCCTTGGTGGGAACCCGGCTTGTGAGTGACTTTGCCAAACCAGGAGTGAACCGCGAGATTGACTAGGACTTCACGCACCACATCAAAAGCACCAACCGCAACACCACCCGTGGTGACAATGACGTCATGGTCAGCTGCCAATTCATCAAAAAGCGTGCGTAGGCCCTCGGGGCTATCAACGCTATGGGCGATGGTGACATCGACCTGGCCGCAAGTACGAACTAGGGCGGCAACCATGGGGCTATTGGAATCCGGAATTTTGCCAACACTCAAAGCTTGGCCAATAGGTGTAAGTTCATTGCCCGTAGAAATCACCGCCACCCGCGGGCGCACAAAGACCTCTACCTCTTCAATGCCCGCTGAGATGAGCGTTGACAACAGACCAATATCAATGACCTGACCAGCGTGGGCAAATATCTGCCCGGACTTTAGGCTTTCGCCTTGAAAGCGGATATGCAAGCGGCCTACATCAAAGCCTTGAACCGCGACCTTGTCGGGCAGAGGCTGCGGGCCCGGCGCGATATTGGTGTATTCCACCGGAACAATCAACAGTCCGTCGACCGGATCGCTAACTGGTGCGCCGGTCATGATGCGGGTGGCGCAGCCGCGCGCCGGGTGAAGTGGTGCGTCGCCCGCGGCGACGTCTCCCGTCACGGTGAGCTCGCCACTGCCTGTGGAATCAAGATCAGCGCGGTTAACGAGGAAACCATCCATGGCCGAGTTATTAAACGGCGGAATGGCATTGACCGCTACTTGGTCTGTTGCCAGGACCCGGTTAACTGCATCAACGTTGACGGAAATCGTCTCCGAGGTGGGCTCCAGCGCGGATGCCAAGATGGCGTCGCGGTGGTGCTCAATAGTGCGCTGCTGTGGACCGTGCTGATCCGATTGGGTCACCGGTGGTTTAAGAAATTCCCCGTGGCTCATAAGGATCGACTTTAGCCGCCAATAGCGGACATTGGGCGGTCTGGCTGCAAGAAGCCTTCATCATCCATTCCATGTCCGGGCTTCTTAATCCACATCTCACCAGCCCACGCTGCCATGACTTCATCATCACTAGCGCCCGCACGCATCAAATCACGCAGGGAAGTTTCAGAATTTCCGAAGAGGCAGTTGCGCACAGCACCGTCGGTGGTCAGACGAGTTCTATCGCAGTCGCCGCAGAAAGGCCGCGTGACCGATGCAATGACTCCAATGCTGCCATTAATCGGGCCAGAAATCGGGTCAGTGGTGGAGCCACTGCTCGAGTCGGCGTCATTGGGCAGTACTGCATTCCACAATTGTGCTGGCGCAGAACCGCGGGGTTCTTCGGCTGGAGTCAAGTCTAGTTCAGCTGATAGGCGCTCCAAGATTTCCTCTGCGGTGACCATGTCGGAGCGCTTCCATTTCTCGCGTGGACCCAGTGGCATCTGCTCGATAAACCGCAGCTGGGCACCTTTGCGTAATGCGAATTTTGCCAGCGGAACGATGTCATCCTCATTGATTCCCGGCATGACCACAGCGTTGATCTTGACCGGGTTCAGCCCAGCAGCGATGGAAGCATCGATGGCTTTCATGACTCCATCCAAGCGGTCACGCCGGGTCAGCTGCGCATAGCGCTTATGGTCAATAGTGTCGAGGGAAATATTGACGCGGTCCAGTCCCGCTTCTTTGAGCTTGTGAACACGGCGGTCCAGACCTAACCCATTGGTAGTCATCGCGATTGACGGCGGCTTGCATTCATCAGTGCGCAGCTTCTTTGTCTCAGCAATGATGTATTCGAGCGATTTCCTCAGCAGCGGCTCACCACCGGTGAAACGAATCTGACGGATTCCCAGTTGCGTCACGGCAAGGGCGATAAGGCGGATCGTTTCATCATCTGAAAGCGTTTGCTCCGTTGCCATCCACTCCAAACCCTCCGCCGGCATGCAATAAGTGCAGCGCAGGTTGCAGCGGTCAGTCAGCGATACGCGCAAGTCACGCGCGACGCGGCCGAACTTATCCTTCAAGCTGCGCGAGCCATCTTCACTTGCTGGCGGCAAATCTGATGGAAGATGAGGCGCCGTGGAATCCGACGCGTGCTTGACTCCTAATCGGGGAAGGCCAAGAGACACAGAATTGTTCTCAGCTGCCTTCCCCGCATGGGTGTTTGGGGAAGAAATCTGAAGTGTCATGTCAGTCCTATTATAGGGGCTTTACTGTGAAAACCCCAGTTTGTTCTACTCTTGCGCAGGTTCATCGTCCGCAGACTTAGTGTCCTCAGACTGAGAAGCTTCAGGAGAGCGTCGGGTACTGAGGTTGATAGAACACACGCCAGGACGCGAGAGCGGGTGCAGCTCCAAGCGCAGCCGCGGATCGACATCCGCGTCGGTGAGATGGCCAAGGAAACCTTCGTGGACAGCACACACAAAAGGATGCGGGCGATTGCCGTTTATTGTCAGCGGGCATGCGTGCAGGTCTAGCTCTGAACCTTCTTCGGAGTCCAGTTCGCCTGTTGGAGGTGATGGATCAAAACCGAGGTCGCGCAGCTTGGCAAAGAGCAGCTCAAGTGCATCTTCATCGCTGACCACATCAACGGAAGCTGCGCCCGCTGGGTCTTTCTTTTCCATGTTCCTTGCCCACATACGGCCAACGTCGATTGCGCGGGCATAGGCTTCATCACTGAGAGTTTCCTGCTCAACGAGCATGCTGGTGAGCACGCCAATGAGGGAGACATACTCTTCAGCGATTGTCTCCGTCTTCGGTGCACGCACATGGAATACGAAAGACGGGCGGCCGCGGCCCTGCGCCGGTGCGGGCATGACCTGGACAGCATCTTTGGCAATCAGTTCATCAAGGTGACTACGCACGGTGTTGACATGCGAGTCCAACATCTCGGCGATTTCGGAGATTTTCGCGCCCTGTGGAAACTCATGAAGTGCGTCTAAAACCTTGCGCTGCTTAGGCGATAGACCCAAGGACTCTGGAAATAAATCAGAGCTTGAGCGGGGGACCTGCGAGGAAGAATTCGCAGCACCGCTGTTCATCTGAATCAGCGTCCTTTCTTGAAAGCGTAAAAAATAGGAGTCTATGCAGTTGTGTAGCCGAAGCAATTGCGTCAGGTGTTGAGCTTGAGAAAGCTCGCGCGCCGGGGCACGGCGGGGATGTGTTGATAGTACCGCGTGGGCGGATGAATTAAATAACCAACCCATCTGCGTTGCGGGTACTTCAACAGGGGAAACAACCAACTTTAGTTCCTAGTTTAGTTCTCCAACACCACTAATAGAAGACAACACTTCTGTCTATGAACTGGGCCCAAACAACACCGTTAAACACAAAAATGACCCGCGCTGAGAAAGGTCAGAGCGGGTCATTTGAAGCATCAGAGTCCTAGCGTGAGGCTAGGAAGAACGCGGCGGGCGGGTCTTATCAGCCCGCTTGTTGTTGTCAGTATCGCGGTCAAGCTGCGAATGCGGTGAACGCACTGGCTCCCAAGCAACGTGGGAACGCATATCGGTGGTGCGGATATCGCGCGAGCGGTAGACCACATATGGACGGTTTACATATCCAACCGGCGCGGAAAAAGCGTGCACCAGGCGGGTAAACGGCCACACCGCAATCAACGTAAAGCCAGCAATCACGTGCAGCTTAAACGGCCAGGGCACCTCCGACATCAACTCCGGCTGAATATTGAAAATTAGCAAGTTACGCAGCCATGGGGAAATGCTCTCACGGTAGTCATAACCGTGCGTTCCCTGGATATCAAAAAGCTGCAGGGTCAACGTTGCAATAGTGCCGGTTAAAATCGCACCACCCAAAAGCACGTACATGACTTTGTCAGAGCGCGACGTTGCCAAAAATACCGAGCGGTTCACCACGCGGCGGTAAATAAGCCCCGCCAAACCCAAGCACGTCGCAATCGCGGCCAGCGCGCCGGGATAGGTAGCAATCAGGTGGTAGAACTCATCGGAGATGCCCATTGACTGTGTCCAGGACTTCGGGATGGCAAGGCCCATGAGGTGACCGACAATGACGAAGACCATGCCCCAGTGAAACAGTGGGGATGACAAGCGCAGCAGCTTGGATTCGTAGATTTGGGTGGAGTGCGTGGTCCAACCGAACTGGTCGGTACGCCAGCGCCAAAAGATGCCGACGAAGAAGGCGACAATCGCCAGCCACGGGAACGCACCCCACAGGAAGTTTTCAAAGTATTCCATGATGATAATCCTTTAAAGATCGTCAGGTTGGACGGTCGGGAATGGAAGATCGGCAATACCCACAACCTCAGCGGGCGGGCCGGTACGGATAAGGTCGACATACTTTTGAGCGGTCTCTGCATCAACACTGGGCAAAGACCGACATACAGCAACAATGAGTGAGATATAAGGGGAGCCCGTCTGTTGCAGTGCGGCGCGAAGAACTTCCAGTCCGTCGCGGTAGCTGGCCACAAACTCCACGGCTTGTTCATGCGCAGAACCTTCAGACAGTCCAAGGGCTTCTAGCACCACGCAGAGGTGATCAGGCAGCTCACCATTTTCATCAAAATCAAAGCCCAAGTCCCGCAGCTGCTGGCCGAAAGCCAAGATGGCCATGCCACGCTGGCGAGTATCGCCGACCGCGTAATAGGTCAAAAACAATGAGCAACGGCGGCGCTGATCGAAAGTTTCCACGTAGTGCTCTTCCAGCTCCCGCAGGCTGGCAGACTGCGCCCAGTCGAGGAATGCAGTGAAATCAGCAGCAATTTCTTCCGGGAGGCCATCTACCTGTGCATGTACTGCGGCAAGTTTGTCATGGAAAAGTTCATCTGGGTAGTGCAGCAACAGCGACACTGCCATGGCGACGGTGCGCCGCTGATGCTCAGTAACTACAACGGGAGAAATGAGCTCCGCCGGGATGAGGCCAGTGTGGGTGCGTCGCGGATTAGCAGCGCCAACGCGCGCGCTTAAAGTCGCACGGCTGGTGCGTTCCACATCTCTTGCGCCGCCAGAAGCACCCATGCCGGCTGGGGTTCCGAAGCCAGCAAGCATGTCATGATCTGCTGGCGGTGTGGATGCAGGAGAGTTACTGCCGGGCCGGAGTTTGAGTTTGGAAAGAATATCCATGGTAGTGTCCTTTTCCTAGCTCTGGTTGCTTGCGTCGCGCTTCGGCGGGAACATGCCATCAGGACGGTCACCAGTCCAGGACAACAGTGAAACCTTGCCGGACTCACCACCGCCGTGACTGGAACAGGCTTCCGGAGCTCCCATACCGAGGTCCGCAAAAGCTTTGTCCATGGCACGGGTGGGGTCGGTGTCACCGAATGGATCCAAGTCAGCGATGCCGCGTGGAGTTTCCGGGGAGGCGGTTGGGATGACATAGCGGTCGTCATATTTTGCAATGGCGAGCAGACGGTACATCTCCTGAATCTGTTTGCCGGTCATGCCGACTGCTTCCGCGATTTCCTCTTGTGGCTCATTGCCCAAGTTGATATCGCGCATATAAGAACGCATTGCCACCAGGCGACGCAGCGACTTTTCTACCGGAACGGTATCGCCGGCGCTGAACAGTCCTGCCAGGTAATCCAGCGGGATGCGCATGTTAGATAGCGTGGAAAACAGCAGCTTGTGGTCCTCACCGTCATAGCCAGCGGCGGTGATTTCATCAACCACTGGGGACAGCGGCGGGACGTACCACACCATTGGCAAGGTGCGGTATTCCGGGTGCAGCGGCAGTGCGACTTCATACTTGAAAATCATGTCGTAGATAGGCGACTGCTGCGCCGCGTCAATCCACGAGTGCGGGATGCCTTCACGCTTGGCGCCTTCAATGACCTCTGGATCATTGGGGTCTAGCAAGATGGACTTCTGTGCTTCCAGCAAGTCCTTTTCATCTGGGGTGGAGGCAGCCTCAGCCACGCGGTCGGCGTCGTAGAAGATAACGCCCAAGTAGCGCAGGCGACCCACACAGGTTTCTGAACACACGGTGGGCTGACCCACCTCAAGGCGTGGGTAGCACAGCGTGCATTTCTCAGCCTTGCCTGTTTTGTGGTTGAAGTAGACCTTCTTGTACGGGCAGCCCGAGACGCACATGCGCCAGCCGCGGCACTGATCCTGGTCCACCAGCACAATTCCGTCTTCCGCGCGCTTGTACATTGCACCGGAGGGGCACGAAGACACACACGTGGGGTTGATGCAGTGCTCACAAATACGCGGCAGATAGAACATGAAGGAGTCTTCAATCTGCTTTTTCACCGCGACATTCATCTTGTTGAGCACCGGGTCACTATCCATGGTGGCGGTGGAACCACCGAGGTTGTCATCCCAGTTCGACGACCATTCAATCTTGTTGATCTCACGGCCATCAATCTGCGAAACCGGCTTTGCCGTTGGCTGGGTTTTCTGTCCAGCCTTGGCACCCATCAGGTCCTCATACTGATAAGTCCAGGGCTCGTAGTAGTCATGGATGGTGGGAAGGTTCGGGTTGTGAAAAAGCGTGAGCAGCTTCTTGATGCGTCCGCCAGCTTTGGGCTTGAGCTTGCCGCTGTTGGTCAGCTTCCAGCCGCCTTGCCATTTTTCCTGGTCTTCCCAGGTGCGGGGATAGCCCACGCCGGGGCGGGTTTCAACGTTGTTAAACCAGATGTACTCAGTGCCTTCGCGGTTGGTCCATGCCTGCTTGCACGTCACGGAGCAGGTGTGGCAGCCGATGCACTTATCCAGATTCATGATCATGGAGATTTGGGCCATTACCTTCATTAGTACTGCACCTCCTGGGAGCGGCGACGAACACGGGTGACTTCGTCGCGGTTGTTACCGGTTGGTCCGATGTAGTTGAAGTGATAGGTCAGCTGGCCATAGCCGCCAGCGATGTGGACGGGCTTGATGAGGATGCGCGTCAAAGAGTTGTGCGTGCCGCCGCGGCGGCCGGTGTGCTCATTGAGCGGGGTGCCCACGGTGCGCTCCTGGGCGTGGTTCATGATCATCGTGCCTTCAGGAATGCGGTGGGAGACAATAGCGCGGGCGCTAACTACACCATTGCGGTTGTAGACTTCGACCCATTCGTTATCGGCTACACCGATCTTTTCGGCGTCCTTATTCGACATCCAGATGACCTGGCCACCACGGGAGATAGACAGCACATGCAGGTTGTCAAAGTATTGTGAGTGAATTGACCACTTGTTGTGGGTAGTCAGATAGCGCAGAGAAATTTCTACTTCGCCATTTTTGTCAAAGGTTTCGCCCGGGTTGAATTCACCATGCAGGTGCAGGTGGTCTAGTGGCGGGCGGAAGACCGGCAGGGATTCGCCGTAGTCCATAAACCAGTCATGGTCGATGTAGTAGTGCATGCGGCCAGTTAAGGTGTGCCACGGTTTATCAAATTCCACGTTGATAGAAAAGGCCGTGTAGCGGCGGTTATTGCGCTTATCCGCGGTCCACTCAGGAGAAGTGATGACCTGCGTTGGGCGCTCTTTAATGGCGTCCCAGTTGATGCGCACGTCCTTATCGGAGGCAGCCAGCGGGGATAGGTCCTTGCCAGTGCGTGAAGACAGGTAGTCAAAGCCGTTGGCCGCAACCTCACCGTTGGAAACACCAGACAGATGCAAGATGGCGTCAATGACCTTGGTGTCCTTGGTCAGGTCCACCAGATCACCCATCGAGGTTTCCGAGGTGCCACAGATAAGCTCGAGTTCTTTGACCTGCTTGCTGACATCAAACTTGGTGCCATGCACTGCGGTGCCAGCCTTGGCTGTCAGTGGGCCCAAGTGCGTCCATTTTTCGTAAATCTTGGTGTAGTCACGCTCCACCACGGCGAGCTTCGGCATGGTCACGCCAGGGATGTAACCCATCTTTTCCACATCCGGCACCACGCCATTGGGCATGCCCAACTCATCCGGGCTGTCATGGTGGCTAGGTTGGGTGACCACATCACGCTGGGTTCCCAACCAGCGCACAGACAGAGCCGACAAGGATGCAGACAGGTCGCGGAAGACCTCAAAGTCAGTGCGAGCTTCCCACGGCGGGTTGATAGCCGCATTGAAGGAGTGCAGGTAGGGGTGCATGTCTGTCGATGACATATCGTGCTTCTCATACCAGGTTGCCGCTGGCAACACGATATCTGAGACCAAGGTGGTCGACGTATTGCGGAAGTCCGTGGTCAGCATCAAATCGAGCTTGCCCTTCGGTGCTTCATCACGCCATTGGATGGTCTCTGGACGCTCACCTTCGGATAACTCTTCTGCTGTAGCGTCCGAATCCACACCCAAGAGATGCCGCAGGAAGAACTCAGTGCCCTTCGCAGAAGAGCCCATGAGGTTGGTGCGCCAGTTGAGCAAAATACGTGGCCAGTTTTCTTTCGCCGAAGGATCATCATAAGCAAAGCCCAGTTCACCAGACTCAAGCTGCTGTGGAATGTAGTCCTTGACGTCTAGGCCTGCGGCCGCGGCTTCATCGGCAAGCAAAAGCGAATTGCGGTTGAACTGCGGATAGGCCGGCATCCATCCACGGCGCATGGACTCAGCCATGGTGTCCGAGACCATCTTGGAACCAATGGAACCACGCTGCGCCAGGGGCGAGCCCAAGTGGGAGGCATGCGTGTTGTCATAGCGCCACTGCTCAGTGCCGAAGTAGTAAAAGGCGGTGGTGACCATGTGGCGCGGTGGACGCTGCCAGTCCGTGGCCATTGCCCACTGCTGCCAACCGTTCATCGGACGCAGTTTTTCCTGGCCCACGTAGTGCGCCCAACCGCCGCCGTTGACACCCTGGGTGCCACACATCGAAGTCAACGCTAAGAAGGTGCGGTAGATAGTATCCGCATGGAAGTAGTGGTTCACTCCCGCACCCATGATGATCTGGGAACGGCCCTGGGAATCCGCCGCATTCTGCGCGAACTCGTGGCCAATGCGAATAGCGGCGTTGGCCGGCACCCCAGTCATGGTTTCCTGCCACGCCGGGGTACCTACCTCGGTGGCATCATGGAAGTCCTTTGGCCAGCTACCTGGAAGATTAAGTTCCTCACGGTTGACTCCGTAGTGCGCGAGCATGAGGTCAAAGACGGTGGTGTATTTGACGCCATTGATTTCGCGATAAGGCACACCGCGGTGCACGACACCCGCGCCAATCGGCTTGCCGGAGCCGACATCTGTTGGATTCGCATCCAAATCGAAGCGGGGGAAGAGCACCTCAGCGGTGCCGAAGCTGTCTGTCTCCGCCATGGACATCACCGGATCCACGCCCTCAAGGGAGAGATTCCAGCGGGAGGTGGACTCATCCCAGCGATCCGCCACCGTGCCGCCGGGGTCCACAATCTTGCCGTCGGTTTCCATCATCAAGGTGCGGTGCGTGGCATTCGCTGACTCGCGCAGCTCCGCGTACTCGTCGCCCTCCAGTTGGGAAGCGGTGAGGAACTTGCCCGGAGTATAAACCGGCGAATTTTCAGTGGAGTGCTCAGGGTTTTCCTCCAAGGCCACCAAGAAAGCAGAATCCGTGAACTTGCGCATGTAGTTGAGGAAGTACGGTTCTTGGCGGTCCACGTGGAAGGTCTTCAAAATGACATGACCCATAGAAAATGCCAGTGCAGCGTCAGTACCGGGGTTAATACGCGCCCATTCATCGGCGTGCACGGTGTTATCCGCAAAGTCCGGGGAAACCACCACAACTTTGGTGCCGCGATAGCGGGCTTCGACCATGAAGTGCGCATCCGGGGTACGGGTAACCGGGATATTGGAACCCCACATCATGAGATAGGAAGAGTTGTACCAGTCACCTGATTCCGGGACGTCCGTTTGGTCACCAAAGGTCTGTGGCGACGCTGGTGGAAGATCCGCGTACCAGTCATAGAAGGACAGCGCGACGCCGCCAATCATTTCCAAAAATCGGGTGCCAGCGCCATAGGACACCTGGGACATAGCTGGAATAACGGTGAAGCCGTTAATGCGGTCCGGGCCGTACTCACGGATGGTGTAGACGTGCGCGGCGGCAGCCATTTCGATGGCTTCTTCATAATTAATGCGAATCAACCCACCCTTGCCGCGCTGGCTGATATAAGCATTGCGCTTTTCGGGGTTCTGTTGAATATCGCGCCACGCCAGGACTGGGTCGCCGAGGCGTTCTTTGGCTTCGCGGTACATATCCACCAACACGCCGCGGGCATATGGGTAGCGGATGCGGGTTGGGGAGTAGGTGTACCAGGAAAAGGATGCGCCACGTGGGCAGCCGCGGGGCTCATATTCTGGCATGTCATTGCCATTGGTTGGGTAGTCCACCGCCTGGGATTCCCAGGTGATGACGCCGTCTTTGACATACACCTTCCACGAACATGAACCAGTGCAGTTCACACCGTGGGTGGAGCGCACCATTTTGTCGAATGCCCAGCGGTTGCGGTAGAAGACATCTGCTTGGCGTCCGCCTTGCAGAAAGAGCTGCTGTCCGCCCGAGCCTGAGGTTCCTTTGCGCAGGTAGGAACCCATCTCGAACAAGGAGTTGGTGGCTTTAGGAGAAGATCCTGTGGTTGCCTTTGTCATGGGAGGTTAGTCCTTTGTTTGGGGATGAGAACAAGTGCAGATTTAGCCCGGGTAGGGCGCCTTGGGGCGGGCGTAGAAGATCCAGACCAGTGCGGTGCAGATGGCGAAGAACACCACGCAGCCCCAGTAGAAGGTTTGGATTGGGATGAAAGAAAGCAAGACGCCGACGATGAAGGGGCCGAAAGCTGCGATGGCGGAAGTCCAGCCGATGACGCCGCCGGCCTGAGTCTTAGGCAAAATCATGGGCATCTGCTTGAAGGTTCCTGCGTTGCCGAGACCCGTGAAGAAGAACATGGCGAGCATCGCGCCGAGGAACCACCAGAATTGATCCGGGTCGGTGGGATTGAGAAAGAGCGCCGCCATGGCGGTGAAGGCAGTCATGCCAATACCGCCGATGAAGGTCCAGATGGCTCCACCGAATTTGTCACACAGTGGGCCCCAAGCTGCACGAACGGCTGCGCCAATGAGCGGGCCAAGGAAGGCATAGGCCGCACCCTTCGGTAGGTTTTCGGCTCCCACGGTGTCTACGAAAGAAGAGCCAGCGCCATAGATTTGGTTGATGATGAGTGCGAACTGCGCTGCGAATCCCGCGAAGGCGCCGAAGGTCATCAAATAAACCAGCGTCATAATCCAGGTATTTGGATTGGAGAAGATATCAATCTGCTGGCGGAAGTTGACCTTGACGGGGACGTCTTTGAGAATGAGCCACGCGATAATCGCGCACAGGATGGTCCAGGGCGCCATGAAGATGGCCGGGTTATGAACAAAGACTGCGGAACCATCGGGTAGACGCTGTGGGGCGACGAGGCCAACACCCATGAGGGTGAAACCCATCAGCCATGGGGCAACCAGCTGAATGAAAGAAATGCCGAAGTTACCGATACCCGCTTGCAGGCCAAGAGCCGTGCCTTGCAGGCGCTTTGGGAAGAAGTACCCAGTTGAAGGCATAAATCCTGCGAAGACGCCACCACCGAAACCGGAGGCAAAGGAGATGGCGAGGAGTTCCCAATAAGGCGTGTTATCGGGACGCTGCACGACTGAGAACCAGCCGAGCATAGGCAGCAGGAACAAGATTGCGGAGAAGGTCACCAGTTTGCGCGTGCCGACAATTGGCGGCAAGAACATGAAGACCAATCGGAACAAACCAGCGGACAAGCCAGCGATGGCGGTCAGCGCGTACAGCTGGCTGTCACTTAAATCGAATCCGATTTGATTAAGCAGTGGTGCGATAGCGGAGACCAAGTACCAGGCGCTGAAACCAACGGCCATCGTCGCCGTGGTGATGATCAAAGTGCGCCAGGCGATACCTTTGTCCCACTTGGCTGGATCCTCTGGATCCCAGCCGTGAAGAATTCTTCCGGAGGTATCTAGTTGAGTACCGGTGGTGTTGAGTTGAGACATGAATCCTCGCTCTAAAAGAAAGGTAAATGGTCGGGGTACCTGTTCATAAGATTAGCTTGCTAAGCTCATGATTAAATGGTTAAACACCAAAAAATCCGTTTAATTAAACAACACTAATATTGCGTAATTCACCTGCGGAAAGTGTCTCCGCAGCTAGTGATTGCGCGGTATGAAAGCAGTACTTTCGTACTGTTAAGTGTTGGCTTGGTCACGTCGTTTCAGAACGAAGGAATAGCAAGACAATGTCCCCCACAGCAACACCCCCGACGGCAGCTTTGATGGTGGTTTCGAACCGCATTGTGGATGGAAGCAAGCCGGACCATGCGGCAGACACCGCGGCCGCATTATTGGCGAAGGCCGGAATCTCGCTGATTCACCGCGAAGTCATCCGCGAAGAAGAATCCGCCATCGTCCACGCCCTCGACTCGCAGCTCCACACGCCCAACCGGACTGGCAGCGTCAGGAACGCCGGAACTAATAACGCCGACATCATTATCACCCTCGGCGGCACGGGGACGCGGCCCGGCAATGTGGTTCCCGAAGTAACCATGCAAAGAATTGCGGCACGTCTCCATGGCCTGGAAACCCAGGTGCTATTAAAAGGCCTGCAGTCTTCCCCTAAAGCCGGCCTGTGTCGTGGAGTCATTGGCGTCACGCAGTTTGGTCACCCCACCCAACTGATCATCAACTCCGCCGGCTCCCGCGGCGCAGTACATGACACCTTGGAGGTTGTTCTCCCGCTCATCGGCGATATCTTTCGCGAGTGCTCATCAGAGAAACCAAGTGTCACCACTGCGGCGGCGCACTAAATAGCGCGGCGCAAAATAGTGAAGCGCGGCAATTAGCGCGGTGCGCTAATTAATACAGCTCCGACTCAACATCGGTAACAGCTTTGGGGTCCTCGGGCTTGCCCGCGCCGGGGCCTGCAAGTTGGATGATGTTGTATTCGCCTTCAGCGAGATGTGAACGCATGTCCTTCTTGTCGAACTTGCCTACGGAAGTCTTGTCCAAAGCCTTAACAAAGGTCCAGTACTCCGGCAGCATCCACTTTGGTAGCTCCCTGCGCAGACCTTCGCGCAGGCGCTCTGCCGTTTCGATGGTCGGGGCAACGCCCGGGCGCAAGACCGTGATGGCGAGTGGGCGCTCCACCCACTTTTTATCTGGATAACCAATGACGGCGGCTTCCACAACGTCGCCATCATTCATGATGAGATTCTCTAGCTGCACGGAATAGATCCACTCACCGCCCGAGCGGATAACATCACGCGCGCGGTCCGAAACACTTAAGAAGCCGTCCTCATTGACATAGCCGACATCGCCGGTGCGCAACCAGCCATCGGCAGTAAATTTGTCTGCTGCCGTGTCTGTCGGCTTGCCGCGGAATTCTGCTGCCGCACCATCTTCATGCCCGGACGGGGCATCATAGTATTCCTTGGTCACCATGTTGCCGCGCACCTGGATCTCACCCGCGTTGCGGTCAGTGGTGGCCACCACTTGGCCGTCATTGACCACCCGGTATTCCAGCGAGGCCGGGAAGCGTCCCTGGGAAATGCGGTAAGCCCAGCGGGCATCACCGGAAGCACCCTGCGGTGGGCGCGCTACTGTGCCCACGGTGGAGACTTCCACCATGCCCCAGACGTGAACGACATCCACGCCATATTGCTCTTCCCACACCTTGATGAGCTGGCCCGGAACAGGGGAGCCGCCGGCGTAAATCTCAACCAAGGACATACGCTCTGGAGGATTGTTGAGGTAGTGCACCATCAACTGAATCCACAGCGTTGGCACACCGTGCGCCACGCGTGGGTGCGTAGTAGCGATGATCTTGGCCAGGGTCGGTGCCGACACATTGGAGTCCGGCAGAATTAGCGGCGTGCCGGTCATCCAGGCGGCAAAAGGAACGCCCCAGGACAGCACGTGATAAATCGGGATGCAGCACAAGAAAGACTCACCGTGGGTAATAGCCAGGCTGTCCGTGGTGCGCAGCATCATCGCTTCCAAATAAATAGAGCGGTGCGAATAGACCACGCCCTTCGGCGCACCAGTAGTACCAGTGGAATAACACAGCGCCGCGGCGGTGTGCTCATCCAAAACGGGCCAGTCATAGACCGAAGACTTGCCATCGAGCAATGCCTCATATGAGTAGACCTCAACGTTGCGGCCGAAATACTGCGCGAACTGGCGCGGGTCCTGCATGCCGGTAAACACCACTGCACGCACGGTTTCGGCGCCAGCTAGTACCTTGCCCAACTGCTCCGCCAGGCGCGGATCTGCAACAACAACTTCGACCTCAGCATGATTGACAATGTGGCGGATCTGGTCATTCATCAGCTGCTTGTTCAACGGGGTAAACACCGCCCCCTTGCAGGATGACGCGAACATGACCTCCAAATGCTCAGCACAATTCCACAACAGTGTTCCCACGCGCTCATCCCCAGTTACGCCGAGGTCTTCATGCAGCGCGTGTGCGAATGCTGCCGCACGGGCAGCAATCTCCGCGAACGTAGTTTCCTCAGCAGGGTTCTCACCTGCGGCTTCACCAGAACCGCCGCCGTGCCACGTGGTGACTTTGGTGTTGCCGTGGACGGTCGAGCCGTAGGTCAAGATCCGTGAAACTGAAAGTGGGATGTCCATCATGGTCGAAAGCATGTGTCCCACTTTAGCGGTGCAGGTGGTGATAAGTTATACTATTGCCTGACTGGTTAAAAACTCACTTTTTAGTTGAGAGTAAAACCTATCTACCAGCGCAGTTAAAGCGTGGGAAGCAGTCACCTCACCTGATGGTTGGCCCCTGACTTTAAACGTCACTTTCTGGGTCCCCCACGGGGGAATAAAGAAACTTTCGCCGCAAGATAACTCATTCGGGCGAGAACATAAATAGCTTAAAGTACCGTAACGGCCTGCTTAAAAAATGGCGCAGTTCAGCGAAGCTGTATACATACTGTCGCAGGCTACGAAAGGACATCCGTGAGCGATACGGACATCAATTCCGCAAAGGATTTGGCCTCCCTGAAGCTAACTGAGCTGCGCGCAATGGCAGCTAAGAAGGGATTGCGTGGAATTTCAGGGTTGCGCAAAGGCGACCTGATTACCGCAATTATCTCCGGCCAGGTGCCGGGTAAGGCAGCCGCTGCAGCAGAGGACAAGCCAGCTAAGGCCGCGCCTCGCGCATCAAAGGCAGCAAAGAAAGAAAGCACTGCTGAAGCAGCTAGTGCAGCGCCTGCAAACGTTGCAGAAGCTTCTGCAGATAACACCGCCGGTGATAACAATGCTGGTGAAAAGGACGACAAGGCAAAGCAAAGCACCCGTCGTCCACGCCGTGTAGTCCGCTCTAACAGTGCAGCACGTGCTGAGGATTCTTCCGCGGGGGAGAAGGACCAGGCTGCGGACACTGCCAACGCCGGTAACGCTGTTAACGCTGGTAACGCTGGTAACGCTGACAATAACCAGCAGTCGCAGGATGGCGACGGAAACGAAGATCATCGTTATGATTCTCGTTCCCAGGCACGTCGCGCGCGCCGCAACCGTGCCCGCCGCAACGAGCAGCAGAATCAGGATGATTCTTCGAATGCTGCGGATAACCAGGGTTCTTCGGACAACAATGACTCCGGAAACCAGCAGGACTCCGGCAATGATCGCAACAACGATGGCGATCAGGGCGATAACTCCAACGACGGCGACAACCGCAATAACCGTCAGCGCGGTGGCCGCAACAACAACCGTCGTAATGACCGTAACGACCGTAACGACCGTAATGATCGCAATGACAACCGCGACAACCGCGGTAATGGTCGCAACGACAACCGCAACGATAACCGTGGTGGCGATGACAATGACGGTGATAACCGTGGTGGTCGCAACAACGATAATCGCGGTGGCCGCAACAACAACGGCAACAATGGTCATAACGGCAATAACAGCAATAACGGTGATGATGACAACGCACGTCGCGGTCGTCGCAACCGTCGTAACCGCCGCAACCGCGGTGGCAATGAAGGCCAGGGCGGACATGGCAACAATGACATGCAGATCCGCGAAGGCGATGAGCTGCAGGCAGTCGGTGGCATCCTCGAGGTTGTAGACAACAACGTGGCGTTCCTACGCACCACGGGTTACCGTGCGATGAGCAGCGATGTGTTTGTGAACAACAACCTGGTACGTCGTCTGGGCTTGCGCTCCGGTGATGCTGTGACCGGTCAGGTCAAGGTTGGCGGCGCAACGCACTCACACGGCAACGGCCGTAACCGCCGCAAGTACAACCAGTTGGTACGCGTGGACACCATCAATGGTTTGGATCCAGAGCAGACCAAGAACCGTCCGGACTTCTCCAAGCTGACCCCGCTGTACCCAAACCAGCGTCTGCGTTTGGAAACCACTCCAAATGTTTTGACTACGCGTGTCATTGACCTGATCATGCCTATTGGTAAGGGCCAGCGTGCGCTGATTGTGTCCCCACCAAAGGCCGGTAAGACCACCATCTTGCAAAACATTGCGAACGCTATCGCAACCAACAACCCAGAGTGCTACCTCATGGTTGTGCTGGTCGATGAGCGTCCGGAAGAAGTTACTGACATGCAGCGCTCGGTTAAGGGTGAGGTTATTTCCTCCACCTTCGACCGTCCCCCATCAGAGCACACCGCAGTGGCTGAGTTGGCCATCGAGCGTGCAAAGCGTCTGGTGGAGCAGGGTAAGGACGTTGTGGTTCTGCTGGACTCCATTACTCGTTTGGGCCGTGCGTACAACAACTCCTCACCAGCATCGGGCCGTATCCTGTCCGGTGGTGTGGATTCCAACGCACTGTACCCACCAAAGCGTTTCTTGGGTGCAGCCCGCAACATCGAAAACGGTGGTTCTTTGACCATCATCGCAACTGCGATGGTGGAGACCGGCTCTACTGGTGACACCGTCATCTTCGAGGAATTCAAGGGCACCGGCAACGCTGAGTTGAAGCTGGACCGTTCTATTTCTGAGCGCCGCGTCTTCCCAGCTGTTGACGTTAATCCTTCGGGTACCCGTAAGGATGAGCTGCTGCTGGTTCCAGAAGAAGCGCGCATCATGACCAAGCTGCGTCGTATCCTGTCCGGTTTGGATTCCCACCAGGCTATTGACTTGCTGATTAAGCAGCTGAAGAAGACCAAGTCCAATGGTGAATTCCTCATGGGGGTTGCTACTTCAGCTCCTATGGCGGCAAGTCTAGATGAGGAGGAATACTCCTAATGGCAAACCAAGTATCACTAGTTGATGACATTGTTTCGGAGTACCAGGGCATTGAGATGCAGATGGCTGACCCGGAGGTCGCCTCTGATCAAAACCAGTTCCGTAAGCTGTCAAAGCGTTATGCAGAATTGCGTCCCATCATCGTGGTTTACAATGATCTTTCTCAGGCTAAGGAAGACCTTGCTGATGCCAAGGAAATGGCTTATGAGGACCATGAGTTCCAGGATGAAGCGCAGCGCCTAGAAGGCGTTGTGTTTGAGCTGGAAGAGAAGCTGGCTGACTTGCTGGCGCCGCGTGATGAGCATGACTCTGAAGACATCATCATGGAAATCAAGGCTGGTGCCGGCGGTGAGGAAGCAGCGTTGTTCGCTGCTGACTTGGCGCGCATGTATGAGCGCTATGCCGATAAGGCTGGCTTTAGCTGGGAAGTTCTGGGTCTCAACGAGTCTGACCTGGGTGGTGTGAAGGACATGACCATCACATTCAAGTCCAAGACTCCATCCCGTGACGGAGCATGGTCCGTGTTCAAGTTCGAGGGCGGCGTGCACCGCGTGCAGCGCGTGCCTGTGACTGAATCTCAGGGACGTATCCAGACTTCCGCAGCTGGCGTGCTGGTTTATCCAGAGCCAGATGAGGTTGAGGCAGTTACTATCGATGAAAAAGATATCCGCGTCGATGTATACCGCTCATCCGGTAAGGGTGGTCAGGGTGTTAACACCACGGACTCCGCGGTGCGTTTGACCCACTTGCCAACTGGTTTGGTTGTGACCTGTCAGCGTGAGCGTTCCCAGATTCAGAACAAGGCGCGTGCAATGCAGGTTCTGCAGGCACGCCTTGAGCAGATGGAACGTGAGGCTCGTGATGCTGAGGCGGGCGAGCAGCGTGCTTCCCAGGTTCGCACCATGGACCGCTCTGAGCGCATCCGCACCTACAACTGGCCGGAAAACCGCATCACGGATCACCGCATTGGCTACAAGGCGAATAACCTTGATTCCGTGCTGGACGGCGATATGAATGCCTTGATTGAGGCTTTGCAAGCGCAGGAGCGCGCAGAGCGTATGGAATCAGAAAGCTAACGCGTAGATGAGCCACAAGGCTACTTTTGATGAGGCGCTTCGCATTGCCGCGGGGCGCCTTCGCGCTGTCGGGGTGGATTCCGCTGAGTGGGATGCACGTATGCTTCTTGCGCATGTCCTCAACGTCGGTCACATGGATATTCCATTGAGCCAGGAGGCAACGCATACCGAGCAGTTCGATGCGCTGATTGATCGCCGCGCGCAGCGTGAGCCCTTGCAGCACATCATCGGCACAGCGCCATTTGGCCCCTTGGACCTAGAAGTTGGCCCGGGCGTGTTTATCCCACGCCCCGAGACCGAGACCTTGGCGGATTGGGCAGTCAATTACCTTAACCAGCATTTTCCACGCGCAATGTTTGTGGGCGCAGGCGAATCGCTTGCGCCCGTCGTGGTCGATTTGTGCACGGGCTCAGGGGCATTGGCAGCCTATATCGCGCACTACCGTCCGGATGTTCAGGCGTTTGCAGTAGAGCTTTCCGATGCCTCCCTGCCGTATACACAGCGCAACCTCGCCGGGACTTCTGTTCAGATCATCCAAGCCGATGTCACCAGCGTGGAGCTGCTCAACAAGCTCGAAGCTGTTGTGGGCAAGGTTGACTTGGTTGTCACTAATCCGCCATACGTGCCTGAAGATCCGAATTTGGCACCGGAGGTTTATCACGACCCGCATGATGCAGTCTTTTCCGGCCTTGAGGGCATGGAAACGATTAATGCGATGCTGCCCAACATTCTGAAATTGCTAAAGCCCGGCGGGGCAGTGGGCATTGAACACGATGACACAACCTCGGGTCTTGTACAGCGTGCAGCGAGCCAAGCTGGTCTGGTCAACGTCTCACCCTTGAAGGACTTGGGTGGAACTTCCCGCTTCGTCTTGGCCACGGCGTCAAGCTGACGTCCACGGGAATTGAAACCGGCGAGGGCAGACAAGGGTAGTACTATGAAAAACCTAAATATGCCTTTCGCTATCAACACACAAAGTCATACCATCTAGTGGGGAGAAGTACATGCAGGGAAAAATCTATGATTGCTCGGATGAGCAGCAACGTGCCGAAGGCATTGAGATGGCCGCCAAAGCTGCAAAGTCAGGCAGGCTGATCGTTACCCCAACTGACACCGTTTACGGTATCGGCTGTGACGCTTTTGATAATGATGCAGTAGCAAGCCTGCTGGCCGCCAAGCACCGCGGCCCAGACATGCCAGTGCCAGTGCTTATTGGTTCTTGGGATACGGCAAAGGGCTTGGTACAGACTTTCACTGACCAGATGAAGCTTTTGACTGAAGCTTTCTGGCCTGGTGGCCTGTCCATCGTCGTGCCACAGGCGCCATCATTGCCGTGGAACCTCGGTGATACCCGCGGCACGGTCATGCTGCGCATGCCTTTGCACCCGATTGCGATTGAACTTCTTCGTGAGGTCGGCCCAATGGCAGTATCCTCGGCCAACATTTCGGGCCATGCTCCAGCCACCACGGCGATCACCGCGAAGCAGCAGCTGGGCAAGACCGTCTCCGTTTACTTGGACGGTGGTGAAGCACCGATAGGTGAGCCTTCAACCATCATTGACCTGTCCGGCCCTTGGCCTTATCTTCTGCGCGAGGGCGCATTGTCTGCTGAGCGCATTGGTGAGGTCCTCGGCATGGATGCGCAGCGTCTGCGGACCCGTCCGGGTCAGCCAACCCCAGCGCCACAGGCAGCACAGAACAACCAGCACGTTCAGCAGCCATCCAAGCCTCCACAATCGCAGCGTCCTGATGGAATGCAGCCTGGAGTTCAGTAATACATGATTGGCTCTGGCGTACCCCTGCGAGAACTGGGACTGGTAATCCTTGTCGCAGCAGCGCTTACATATCTTGCTACCGGCTTTGTACGTTCCTTCTTGGTTCGTACCGGCCGGGTAGCGGAGATTCGACTGCGTGATAGTCACTCCCAGCCCACCCCGCAGTTGGGCGGCGTCGCGATGTTCACTGGCTTCATCGCGGCCATATTCTTAGCGCAGCAACTACCGGCGCTCACGCGCGGGTTCATGCCCATGACGCCGGAAATTTCCGCTGTCGTGTGGGCCGCGCTCGCCATCGTCATCGTCGGTGTGATCGATGACCTCTACGAGCTCAGCGCCTTGGTTAAGCTGGCGGGACAATTTGTTGCCGCCGCATTGCTGAGCATCCTGGGCTTGTCATGGACGCTGTTGTTCATCCCCTTCGGTGGCGGAACTACCGTCTTGTTGGACCAATTCCAGTCCTCACTCTTGACTACCTTCGTTGCGGTATTGCTCATCAATGCCATTAACTTCGTCGATGGCCTGGATGGCCTCGCGGCGGGGCTTGGGCTTATCGCCGGCAGCGCGATTCTGATCTTCTCGCTCACGGTACTCTATGACCAAGGCGGTGCCGTCTCCGCCTACCCACCGGCAATCATTTCCGCCGCACTAGTCGGCATGTGTTTAGGGTTTTTACCCCACAACTTTGAACCCTCGCGAATATTCATGGGGGACTCCGGTGCGATGCTTATTGGCCTGCTGCTCGCGGCCGCATCAACGTCTGCGTCCGGCAAGATTACCCAGTCCCTCTACGGCACAGCCGACATGGTCGCGTTGATTAGCCCCTTCATCGTGGTCTGCGCTGCCGTGTTCGTCCCCGTGCTGGACTTGGTCTGGGCAGTCATCCGTAGGCTTTCGCAGGGAAAGTCTCCTTTCGCAGCGGATAAGGCGCATATTCACCACCGACTGTTGTCACTCGGGCACACCCATCGCCGCACCGTCCTCGTGCTGTACCTGTGGGTCTCGGCAGTAGCGTTTGGTGCGGTGAGCTATTCAATCGTGCCGCCGATTGCCGCGACTATTGCGACAGTCATTGCACTACTCGTTGCCTTCGGCGTCACTCTCATTCCGCTGCGCCAAGGAAAACTTGGGGCAAAAAAGAAAGCAACGCGGGTTGTTCATGAAACAAACCCTGCGGAAGACTCCCGCGGAACTGGGGCTGACCTTTAGCTCAGCTGTGGCTAATCCAATAGCTTGCCAGGCCTTAGTAGTTCAGTAATTCCAGCGTGCTGTAGTAGAGTGTGCCAGCGTGAGCGAATCTTTAAATGAGAACAACGGCAGCACCAGTAGCTTCGATGACCCGCGCGTGCCGCTGCAGCGAGCACTGCGCTTTGGCTCCATCACGCTAGCCATCATCACCGTGGCTTCCCTCGCAATTTGGGGCGGATTGCGTGAGCTTCCAGGCATCTGGGGTGTCGTCATCGGAGCGGCCATCGGTGGTGGCTTCGTTCTCATTACCGCGGCTTCGGTCTTGGTAACTTCAAAGTCCACTCCATCAACCACCATGGCGGTTGTGCTCGGAGGGTGGCTACTCAAGGTTGTGCTCTTGATTGTGGTCCTCATAGTGGTTCGAGGAATGGACTTCTACGACACCATGGCGCTTTTTGTCACCGTTGTTCTAGCGATGGTTGCGGTGCTCGGTACCGAGGTTTGGGGCATCATTACAGCCCGCGTGACTTACGTGTCCTAACGTCAATTTCCGGCCACGGAGGGCGCGCCAATGGGTTTGTGCGCGTGCCGTAAATAGGGGAGCGAACTACAGATTGTGGTTCGCTCCTTGTGTCTGTTTTCTGCTCGTCCATGGCCCGGATAGGGGTCGAGGTCAAGGTGACATTAAACCGGGTATGTTAGGGGTTATCCGTGGGTGTAGGTGAGCGGGCAAATCGAATAGTTGAAAGTTCTGCAACGGTCAATTGCATGCCATTAATGTGACCTAGGGCAACAATTTGGATAACGGTGACGTGCCCCCGCATTGTGCCTTTTACGTGCGCATTAAGGTCTGTAGGGGGAGCCCCCGGGGCTGTCGCGGAAAGGGGTGAAGGGCGGGGGTAATAATCCGCAGAACCGCAAGTCGTGAAATAACTGTGATGAACCTTACTAACGCCTGAAAACCACATCTGGGCAGGGTAAACAACCCCAAATGTGGGATTTCAAAGAAGTGTTGCATCGAATGGTTTAGATTCGCTGCAACCTAGATCGGAATAAGGCGTCTTGAGCTGATATTATTTCCTGCGGGTTACCGCGGAAGCGGCATTAGTTAAATTCGTGTCCTGCGAAAGAATTATGCCGTATCCCATTTACGGTGAATCCCTGTTACAACTTCGCTGATGTGCGACGGAGTCCGTTGTTGTAATAGAGAGTTTGAGACGTCCATCGCACCGTACGACTCCGACATTCGTACGGCCCGAACACGGGAGAGAACGCTGAGCGTTACAACATTGGCCATGAAGGGTAGCTTCCACGCGCCTGAACTGGATCCTGAATTTTTCCCGGGGCAATATTACGGCGACATCCTGTTTGACGATGTGTTGGGCGGATGGTTCGCACTTGATCGCATCATGTTGGTACGTCTGTTGATGACGGCCATCCTGGTGCTTTTATTTATTGCAGCATTTAGGAACCCAAAGCTGGTTCCTAAGGGACTACAGAACGTCGCAGAATACGCGCTAGATTTCGTCCGCATTCATATCGCTGAAGACATCCTGGGCAAGAAGGAGGGTCGACGCTTCCTACCGTTGCTGGCGACTATCTTCTTCGGTGCTCTTTTCTGGAACGTCTCCACGATTATTCCGGCTCTGAATATCTCCGCAAACGCTCGTATTGGTATGCCAATCGTGATGGCAGCTGCAGCGTACATCGCAATGATTTACGCGGGCTCCAAGCGCTACGGCTTCGGAAAGTATGTCAAGTCTTCGGTGGTTATTCCTAACCTTCCGCCGGCTTTGCACATCCTTGTTGTACCAATTGAGATTTTCTCGACATTCATTTTGCGTCCCGTCACTCTGGCAATTCGTCTTATGGCGAACTTCCTTGCCGGCCACATCATCTTGGTTCTTCTGTACTCTGCCACGAACTTCTTCTTCTGGCAGCTCAACGGCTGGTCCTTGATGTCCGGCGTGACCTTGCTCGCAGCGGTTCTGTTTACGGTCTACGAGATCATCATCATCTTCCTGCAGGCATACATCTTTGCTCTGCTGACGGCGGTGTACATCGAGTTGTCACTTCACGCAGACTCGCACTAAAGGCGCGAACAACACGGCCTTGTAATAAACCCCAACTTCAAACCAACACCGACTTCGCCAGAAAGAAAGATTGGCGGAGAATTTTCGAAAGGGAACGACTTTCATGAACGACATCATCTTGGCTCAGGCTACCGAGACCTCCTTCGATGGCTTGCAGTCCATCGGCTACGGTATCGCTACCATCGGCCCAGGCTTGGGCATTGGTATCCTCGTCGGCAAGACCGTAGAGGGCATGGCACGTCAGCCTGAGATGGCTGGCCAGCTGCGTACCACCATGTTCCTTGGTATCGCCTTCGTTGAGGCACTTGCACTTATCGGCCTGGTTGCAGGCTTCCTGTTCTAAAAAGCGCGCGTTTAAAACCAAACCACCGTTTTTAAGACTGGAGACTTATGAACAACGTCTTTTATTATCTTGCAGCGGAAGGAGAGACCCTTCCGATGGAAGGTGGTAACTCTATTCTGCTTCCCAAGACTTATGACATCGTCTGGTCTCTGATCCCGTTCGTAATCATTCTGATTGTCTTCGCAATGTTCGTCATTCCGAAGTTCCAGGAACTATTGCAAGAACGTGAAGACCGGATTGAGGGCGGCATCAAGCGCGCTGAAGCCCAGCAGGCAGAAGCAAAGGCCGCTCTTGAGAAGTACAACGCACAGCTAGCTGATGCTCGCGCAGAGGCAGCTGAAATCCGTGAGCAGGCGCGTGAGCGCGGCAAGCAGATTGAAGCAGAGGCTAAGACCCAAGCAGAGGAAGAAGCACGCCGTATCGTCGCAGGTGGCGAAAAGCAGCTTGAAGCTTCCCGCGCACAGGTTGTTGCCGAACTGCGTTCCGATATCGGACAGAACTCCATCAACCTGGCTGAGAAGCTGCTCGGCGGTGAACTCTCTGAGTCCACCAAGCAGTCTTCCACCATTGATAACTTCCTGTCTGAGCTCGACTCTGTGGCATCGGCCGGAAAGTAGGCAACTATGAAGGCAGCTAGCCGCGAATCGCTTGCATCCGCTCTTGAGTCGCTAGATTCCAATCTGGCTTCTCAGGCTGGTGTTGCAGTGTCCACCATGACCGGCATGGAACTGTTCGAGGTTGCTCAGGTATTGGGCGATGACCGCGAACTCCGTGGGGTGCTGATTGATGAATCCGCCTCAACCGAATCACGCAAGCAGCTCGTTAAAGATCTCTTCGGCGCTAAGGTTTCTCCTGCAACTGAGCAGGTTCTGGAACAGGTAGCGTCCTCGAAGTGGTCGAGTGCTCGTGAGATGGTTTCTGGACTGGTTGCACTTTCTCGTCGCGCATTGCTGCGCGGTGCTGAGAGTGAAGGTCAGCTTGGTCAGGTTGAAGATGAACTCTTCCGCCTGTCCCGCGTCCTGGACCGCGAAGGCGAACTAACCCAGCTGCTTTCTGACCGAGCTGCAGAACCTGCGCGCAAGCGCAAGTTGCTGGCAGATGTGCTCTACGGAAAGGTCACCAAGTTCACCGAGGCCCTCGCGCTGCAGGTGATTGACCGCCCAGAGCGCAACCCAATTGATGACGTTGCGGCGTTGGCATCCGAAGCAGCTTCGCTGCAGGGACGCACCGTTGCGCACGTTGTTAGTGCGGGTGAACTCAATGAAGGCCAGCAGGCAGTTCTCGCCGAGAAGCTGGGCAAGATTTATGGTCGTGCGATGTCCATCCACTCTGAGGTTGACACCAGCCTCCTCGGTGGTATGACAATCCGCGTCGGTGATGAAGTTATTGACGGTTCTACCGCAGGCAAGATTGCTCGCCTGCGCACCGCAATGAAGTAATCGCAGACAACGACAGAATTGATTTAAGTAAGTGCTGGACGAATCTACCGAGAGTAGGAAGAACATGGCGGAGCTGACGATCTCCTCCGATGAGATCCGTAGCGCGATAGCGAACTACACCTCGAGCTACTCCGCGGAGGCCTCCCGTGAGGAGGTCGGCGTGGTCATTTCGGCAGCTGACGGTATTGCACAGGTTTCTGGGCTACCTTCAGTTATGGCGAATGAGCTGCTCGAGTTCCCAAGCGGCGTAATCGGCGTCGCGCAGAACCTTGAGACCAACTCCATTGGCGTTGTTGTCCTTGGTAACTACGAGTCCCTCAAAGAAGGCGACCAGGTTAAGCGAACTGGAGAGGTTCTCTCCATTCCAGTGGGCGAGGAATTCCTCGGCCGCGTAGTTAACCCACTGGGTCAGCCAATTGACGGCCTCGGCCCAATCGCTGGCGAAGAGGACCGTGTCCTCGAGCTGCAGGCACCTTCCGTGCTTCAGCGTCAGCCAGTTGAAGAGCCAATGCAGACCGGCATCAAGGCAATTGATGCTATGACCCCAATCGGTCGCGGTCAGCGTCAGCTCATCATTGGTGACCGTAAGACTGGTAAGACTGCAGTCTGCATCGACACCATCCTTAACCAGAAGGCTAACTGGGAATCCGGCGACAAGGATAAGCAGGTTCGCTGTATCTACGTCGCTATTGGTCAGAAGGGCTCCACCATTGCTGGTGTCCGTAAGACCTTGGAAGAAGCAGGTGCACTGGACTACACCACCATCGTGGCAGCTCCAGCATCTGACTCTGCAGGCTTCAAGTGGCTGGCACCATTCTCCGGTGCTGCCCTTGGTCAGCACTGGATGTACCAGGGCAACCACGTCCTGGTCATCTACGATGACTTGACCAAGCAGGCTGAGGCTTACCGTGCGATTTCCCTGTTGCTTCGTCGCCCACCGGGACGCGAAGCTTACCCAGGTGACGTCTTCTACCTGCACTCCCGTCTGTTGGAGCGTGCTGCAAAGCTCTCCGACGACATGGGTGCTGGTTCCCTGACCGCACTGCCAATCATTGAGACCAAGGCGAATGACGTTTCTGCGTTCATTCCAACCAACGTTATTTCTATTACCGACGGCCAGGTCTTCCTGGAGTCCGACCTGTTCAACCAGGGCGTCCGTCCGGCAATTAACGTCGGTGTCTCCGTCTCCCGTGTTGGTGGCGCTGCTCAGACCAAGGGTATGAAGAAGGTTGCAGGTAACCTGCGTCTTGACCTCGCTTCTTACCGTGACCTCCAGGGCTTCGCAGCTTTCGCTTCTGACTTGGACCCAGTGTCCAAGGCGCAGCTTGAGCGCGGCGAGCGTCTGGTTGAGCTGCTTAAGCAGTCCGAGTCTTCTCCTCAGCCAGTCGAGTACCAGATGGTTTCCATCTTCTTGGCTGACTCTGGCGTATTCGACGTCGTTCCCGTTGAAGATGTTCGTCGCTTCGAGGTTGATCTGCAGGAGTACCTCCAGCAGAACACCCCTCAGGTCTACGAGCAGATCGCTGGCGGCAAGGCATTCACCGACGAGTCTAAGGACGCGTTGCTGGCTGCTGCCGAGGACTTCACTCCTACCTTCCGCACCACCGAAGGCCACAACTTGGGCACTGAAGCTCCAGTTGATCCTTTGGAGGAGAAGGAAGTTAAGAAGACCGAGGTCACTGTCTCCCGTAAGACGGCTAAGTAAAGACCTCACGGTCTCTACTATCACCGTCTGAATAGAAATATAGAAGGGAGGAGCGAAACAACATGGCAAATCTTCGCGAACTACGCGACCGAATCCGGTCCGTGAACTCGACTAAGAAGATCACCAAGGCGCAGGAGCTTATTGCGACTTCACGCATTACCAAGGCACAAGCCAAGGTAGAGGCGTCGCAGCCGTATGCAAATGAGATGACGAACATGATGAATCGTCTCGCATCTGCTAGCTCGTTGGATCACCCAATGCTGCGCCACCGTGAAAACGGTAAGGTCGCGGCCGTACTCGTGGTCACTTCAGACCGCGGTATGTGTGGCGGTTACAACAACAACGTCTTCAAGAAGGCTGCTGAACTCGAAGGTCTACTTCGTGGTCAAGGCTTCGACGTTGTTCGCTACGTAACTGGTGGTAAGGGCGTTGGCTACTACAGCTTCCGTGAAAAGGAAGTCGTTGGCAGCTGGACTGGTTTCTCACAGGATCCAAACTGGGAAGCTACCCACGACGTTCGTCACCACTTGATCGACGGCTTTGTTGCCGGCTCCGAAGGCACCACTGCAGCCCGTGAGGGCTTGCACGCGGAAGGAGAAGGCCAGCCTGTACGTGGTTTCGACCAGGTACACGTTGTCTTCACCGAGTTTGAATCCATGCTGGTTCAGACCCCACGTGCGCACCAGTTGCTGCCGATTGAACCGGTAATCAAGGAAGAGGAACTTCACCTGGGCGACTCCGCGCTGGAAGACACTCCTGAGGAACAGGATCTGTCTGCCGACTACGAGTTTGAACCGGATGCAGATACCTTGCTCGAGGCTCTTTTGCCTCAGTACGTATCACGTATTCTTTTCTCCATGTTCTTGGAGGCTTCGGCTTCCGAGTCCGCAGCTCGTCGAACTGCAATGAAAGCTGCTACTGATAACGCAACCGAGTTGGTTAGGGACTTGTCCCGTGTGGCCAACCAGGCTCGTCAGGCGCAGATTACCCAGGAAATCACAGAAATCGTCGGTGGCGCTGGCGCGCTCGCCGAAAGCGCAGAAAGTGACTAGATTATGACTTCAGCTCTGCAAGAGCAGAACACACAGTCGTCGGCAGTAGCCGGCCGTGTGGTGCGTGTCATCGGTCCGGTCGTCGACGTGGAGTTCCCGCGTGGCGGACTACCGGCACTGTACAACGCACTGACCGTCGAGATTAATCTCGAGGCTGTAGCACGCACCATTACCCTCGAGGTTGCTCAGCACCTCGGCGACAACCTCGTTCGTGCCGTATCCATGGCACCTACCGATGGCCTTGTTCGTGGTGCGACTGTAAACGATACTCAGAAGCCAATTTCCGTCCCAGTTGGCGATGTTGTTAAGGGCCACGTCTTTAACGCATTGGGCGACTGCTTGGATGAGCCAGGCCTCGGCCGCGATGGCGAGCAGTGGGGAATCCACCGCGAACCACCAGCATTCGACCAGCTCGAAGGCAAGACTGAGATCCTCGAAACCGGCATCAAGGTCATTGACCTGCTGACCCCTTACGTTAAGGGCGGCAAGATTGGCCTGTTCGGCGGCGCAGGTGTGGGTAAGACTGTTCTTATCCAGGAGATGATTACTCGTATCGCACGCGAGTTCTCTGGTACCTCCGTCTTCGCAGGTGTTGGTGAACGTACCCGTGAGGGCACCGACCTGTTCCTGGAAATGGAAGAAATGGGCGTACTGCAGGACACCGCCCTCGTGTTCGGCCAGATGGACGAACCACCAGGAGTTCGTATGCGCGTGGCTCTGTCCGGCCTGACCATGGCGGAGTACTTCCGCGATGTTCAGAACCAGGACGTGCTGCTGTTCATCGATAACATCTTCCGTTTCACCCAGGCAGGCTCTGAGGTTTCGACCCTTCTGGGCCGTATGCCTTCCGCCGTTGGCTACCAGCCAACCCTGGCTGATGAGATGGGTGTTCTTCAGGAGCGCATTACCTCCACCAAGGGTAAGTCGATTACCTCTCTGCAGGCTGTTTACGTTCCTGCGGATGACTACACCGACCCAGCTCCAGCGACCACCTTCGCTCACTTGGATGCAACCACCGAGCTCGACCGTGCTATCGCTTCTAAGGGTATTTACCCAGCAGTGAACCCACTGAGCTCCACCTCTCGTATCCTTGAGCCAAGCATTGTTGGTGAGCGTCACTACGCAGTTGCGCAGCGTGTTATCAACATTCTGCAGAAGAACAAGGAACTCCAGGACATCATCGCCATCCTTGGTATGGACGAGCTGTCTGAAGACGACAAGATCACCGTTCAGCGCGCACGTCGCCTCGAGCGCTTCTTGGGCCAGAACTTCTTCGTCGCAGAGAAGTTCACCGGTCTGCCAGGCTCCTACGTACCTTTGGCTGACACCATCGATGCATTCGAGCGCATCTGCAACGGCGACTTCGACCACTACCCAGAGCAGGCCTTCAACGGCTTGGGTGGCTTGGACGACGTCGAAGCAGCATACAAGAAGCTGACTGAGAAGTAGGGAGAGGCACATGGCTGACATCACCGTGGAACTGGTATCTGTAGAGCGCATGTTGTGGTCTGGTAAGGCCAGCATCATTTCCGCAGAGACCACCGAGGGTGAGATCGGCGTGCTTCCGGGTCACGAACCGATGCTTGGCCAACTGGCTGAGAATGGGGTCGTAACCTTCCGCCCAGTCGACGGCGACCGCAAGGTTGCCGCCGTACAGGGTGGCTTCCTCTCCGTTTCCGCTGAGAAGGTCACCGTCTTGGCTGACTGGGCTGTCTGGGCAAATGAGGTCAATGAATCTCAGGCTCAGGAAGAATCCACGTCATCTGATGAACTGGTTGCTTCTCGTGGACAGGCAGCGCTTCGCGCCTTGGCTCGTTCCCGTGAGAGCTAATCTTAAGAGCAATCTTAGATAAGCTCGCACGACGAGCAATCGGAGATAAAGGGCAGCAATGACCGCCCTTCCTCTCTCATTTAAATCCCCGCAGTACTTCGGTACGGCGGGGATTTTTCGCTCCAATTTCCGGTCGGTGCAGGAAGTTGTTCAGCTTGTACGGTGATCTCTAACCTCACTAGTGGGGAGTTTGCACTAATCGGGCATCGGTACCGGCAGCAAAGTGTTTCCCGGGTCAGGCAGGTAGTCAACCAAACGATTTATTGTGACTCTACGCAGGCACTCTGTAGACTATTCAACAACTTGAGATTGATTGAGCCGCTTCGTTGCAGTTTGGTTGAGGCAGTTCAGACAGTACTTTGTCTCGTGCCTCAGCATTGCACAAGCGGTGGATGATGAGAAGGGCAGAACGAGACTGATGAGCGTGGGTTCGGTAATCTTCTGGGTACTGGCCGTAATTGCCATTTCGGTCGTATTCTTCGCGGCCATGCGCTTTTTCACTTTGCGTTCTCGCGGCGCTTCCGTTCTGCTGCGCAAGCTACCTGCTAAGGGCTTCCACGGCTGGCGCCACGGCGTGCTGCGCTACAAGGGTGACACTGTGGATTTCTTCAAGCTCCGCTCTGTTTCTCCTATGGCTGACTCTTCAATCAACCGCCTCGACATCGAGTTGCTGGACACCCGTCCGGTCACTGATGACGAGGCCGCTTTCATTTCTGAGGACTACACCATCATTCGTTTTATTAACGGCGGCGTGGATTATGAGTTGGCGTGCACTCAGCACGCACTGATGGCGTTCGGCGCTTGGGTTGAGGCATCGCCATCACAACGCAAGGAACGCATTGATTTCCGTCGTTTGCGCGATAGGGCTGAGCGTCCACGCGGGACCAATATGCCCTATGACCCAAATACTTGGTCAACCTCCAACGGCAGCTAGCTAAAACTTCATTAGTACAGCGCACAGCGTCCGAGGAGGAAGTTCTGTGCGCCTTAGTTTTTCTTAGGCGCGGCTTACGCATAATGTAGAGGACATGCGTTTAGTCATCGCCCGTTGTTCTGTCGATTATGTCGGCCGATTGGATGCCCACCTTCCCATGGCAGATCGTCTGCTTTTGCTCAAAGCTGATGGATCAGTATCTGTGCACGCCGACGATCGTGCGTACAAGCCTTTGAACTGGATGACCCCTCCATGCACCTTGGAAGAGTCAGAGATCAAGGATATTGATGGCGATCCAACAGGGGAGTACCTGTGGTTGGTGGAGAACAAGAAGGGTGATCAGCTTCGTATCACCATCGAGGAAATCCATCAGGATATTGAGGCTGAACTCGGTGAGGATCCAGGTTTGGTCAAAGATGGCGTGGAAGCACATCTCCAGGAGCTGCTGGCTGAGCACATCACCACCTTGGGCAAGGGCTATTCCTTGGTCCGCCGCGAGTACCCAACGGCTATTGGTCCGGTGGATTTGATGGCGCAGGATGCCAAGAAAGGCTACGTGGCCATAGAGGTCAAGCGCCGCGGTGAGATTGACGGCGTTGAGCAGCTGACCCGCTATCTTGAATTGCTCAACCGCGATGACTTGCTGGCACCAGTTGCTGGTGTCTTCGCCGCACAGGAGATCAAGCCGCAGGCACGTACCTTGGCAGAGGATCGTGGCATTCGCTGCGTCATCCTGGATTACCAGGAGCTGCGCGGCATTGAATCCAACGAGCTTCGTCTTTTCTAGCTCTAGCCCGCAGCAAGGTATTTGAAAGCATATGGGACGTAAAAGTCGCCGCGGGCGGGGTTCATCGCGCAACTCCAAGGCGCAGCAGACGCCGCGCGCATTGCCTCGCGATGCCGCGGCATTCTTCGGCGCTGAAACCGTCGAGGGACCTTCGTGGGACTTTGGCCGTCCCTATATTCTGCGCCGTGTCGGCGCGGCTGGCGCCACCAAGAACTACGTCTGCCCGGGCTGCAACGGCACTATATTCTCCGGTATGTCGCACATTGTTGCATGGCCGCAAGAAGGCGGCGGTCGCGTCGATGAACGCCGCCACTGGCACACGCGCTGCTGGGACCGCCGCTAGCCATCCTCGGCCACGAAGCCGCCAGCTCTATTCCCCGAGGTGATTATTTAGGTTAACCTAAGTAGCAATATCTACCTGGGGATTGTTGCACTGGATTTTTCAGCGTCATACGCGCAGTAGAGGGGTCACGCGCTTACTTATGGCACCATTGCTGTGCTTTTGAGCGGGGCGGTGCTCTTGGTCGTCTTAGTTCTTACGCCCTATGCGCTGATAGATGACTACCCAGAAGACATCCACCAAGCCGCACCGTCTCCCACCGCAGGACAAAAGCGCGCGGGATTAATCAGTGGCATTGTCTTCGTCATAGTTCTATTCTCTTCCATCACTGGTGTCGTGTGGGGGTGGGGAGCCCAGCATGCAGAGGCAAGCTTTCACGAATTATAATTGATGACTTTCGTGCTAAGCGTGATGTTCGCGCTGTTCGACCTCGTTATCATCGATTGGCTGATCATCTGTACGTGGCGGCCCAAGGCAATGATCTATCCCGGTACCGAGGACTGTGCGGGTTGGCGCGACTATGGCTTCACGTCAAAGAACAACTGCAGCCCAAAGCGCTGCTCGTCCTGATGGGAGCAAGCGCAGTCATTGGACTCTTAGTGTGGTGGCTGACCTAAAACACCTGCCAGCAATTTCCAATTGAGTCATCTGGAAAAAGTCGCTCTCAGCATTTGCATCATGCCTGTGTGCATCCCACACCAATTGTTTCGAGCGGTAGAGTAGACGGCATGATTGTTGCATTTTCTGTTGCCCCTGTCATCACTAATACTGCTGATGCAGAGATGTCGGAGGCGGTTGCTGAAGCAGTCCGCGTGGTCCGAGAATCTGGCCTTCCACATGAAACCAATGCTATGTTCACCTTGCTTGAGGGCGAGTGGGATGAAGTTTTTGGCGTGATTAAGCAAGCTACCGCGGCAGTAGAAGCTGTATCCCCGCGCGTTTCCTTGGTTATCAAGGCGGATATCCGCCCGGGATACACTGACCGCATCCGCGGCAAGGTGGAGGCCATTGACCGCCACTTGGGCCCAGATACTGCGCAATAAATCTTTAGCGAAATTTTTTAGGGAGTACTACTTAAATGACTAATCCGCAGTCCGGCTTTGTTGGTGGAGCCTTGGATTTGAGCCAGGTAAAGGCACAGGCTGAAGCCCGCGAGGCCGCAAAGAATCAATCGGCATCGGCAACGCCGAATGGAGGCATCGCGCCATTTTTCGATGTCACCGACGCAAACTTTGAAAATGAAGTCGTACGCCGTTCCACGCAGGTGCCGGTTATCGCGATTATTGGTACCCAGCGCTCACCAGCGTCGGAGCAACTGAAGGCGGATTTCAAGGAGCTTGCAGAAGCCGCGGGCTTAAAGTTCATTGTCGGCTATATTGATGCAGATACTTTCCCGCAGATTGCACAGGTCTTTGGCGTGCAGCAGCTGCCAACCGTCGTCGCGATTGGCGCAGGCCAGCCGTTGACCAACTTTGAGGGTAGCCAGCCAAAGAAAGCGCTGCAGCAGTGGGTTGATGCGCTAGTTGAGCAGATTGGTCCAAAGCTCAAGGGGCTGGATCCGGCCGATATGCCGGATCAGGTTGAGGAAGAATCCCCAGCGGAAGATCCGCGTCTGGCAGAGGCTGAGTCAAAGCTCAACCAGGGTGATTTTGATGGTGCGATGGCGGTCTATGACTCCATCCTCGCTGAGGACCCGAGCAACACTGACATCAAGCAGGCGCGCAACACCACAATGTTGCTCAAGCGCCTAGACCCCGCAAACCGCACCACGGATCCGATGGAAGCGGCGCAGCAGGCACCAGAAGACATTGATAAGCAGTTCGATGCTGCCGATGCAGAAATCGTCGCCGGCAACCCAGAGGCCGCTTTTGACCGCCTCATTGCGCTAGTTGCAGGCAACGTGGCGGGGGAGAAGGCCAAGGTGCGCGATAGGCTCCTGGAGCTTTTTGCACTTTTCGATGCCGCCGATCCCCGCGTCCTTGCCGCCCGCACCAAGCTGGCTAGCTCCCTGTACTAATAGCTTCAGTAGAACAAGAAACCAGCCAGCTGCTGAACAGCGCTACTTACCTGTTGCGTTCTTGCGCTCCTAGTATTCGTGGCGGTGGTACGTAGTGCGGAGCTCTAGCGTCGCAGAACGTACCACTGCACGGAGTTAGCCGGGATGTGCAGTTGGACGTTGTTGTCGGCGGAGCTGACCTGGCCAGCGAGCTCATTTCCGGCACCTTCGTAGGCTTTATCGTCGGTGTTGAGGATGAGCTCCCAGGTGCCGTCTTCTGGTACCCAGACGCCGTAGTGCGGCTGAGAGGAACCAGAGAAGTTGCACACGGCCAAGATGGTGGAGCCGTCGCTGCCGTAGCGGATATAGCCGAGGATGGAATTATTCGCATCATCAGCCTTAACCCACTGGAAACCGTCTTGGGTGAAGTCTTGGGACCATAGCGCAGGATGCGCTTTGTAGGTCAGGTTGAGGTCGCGCACGAGGCGCTTGATGCCTTGGTGGTACTCCGCGCCCCAGCCTTCCAGGTTGGACCAGTCAATAGAGTATGCCTCTGACCACTCGGTGGTCTGGCCGAACTCGCAGCCCATGAACATCAGCTTCTTGCCGGGGTGGCTAAACATGTAGCCAAACAGGGAGCGTACACCCGCGGCCTTGTTCCAGTCATCGCCTGGCATGCGGGTCCATAAGGTGCCCTTGCCGTGGACGACTTCGTCGTGGCTAAAGGGCAGCATGTAGCGCTCAGAATAGGCGTAGACCATGGAGAAGGTCAGCTCATTGTGGTGGTAGCTGCGGTGGATTGGGTCGTGGCCGAAGTATTCCAGGGTGTCATTCATCCAGCCCATGTTCCACTTCAAGTCAAAGCCCAGGCCGCCGTGCTCGGTTAGGGTGGTCACGCCTGGCCAGGAGGTGGATTCCTCGGCGATGGTCAGGACACCGGGGTGGTGGCGGTGCACAGTCGCGTTGGTTTCTTGCAGGAACTGCACGGCCTCGAGGTTCTCGCGGCCACCGTGGATATTTGGTAGCCATTCCTCGCGCGAGTAGTCCAGGTAAAGCATGGAGGCCACGGCATCCACGCGCAGGCCGTCGATGTGGAATTGCTCTGCCCAGTACAAAGCGTTGGCTACCAGGAAGTTGCGGACCTCATGGCGGCCGAAGTCGAAGACATAGGTACCCCAGTCGCTTTGTTCGCCACGGCGGGGGTCAGGGTGCTCGTAGCAGGCCTGGCCGTCGAACTTACCCAGTGAGAAAGAATCCTTAGGAAAGTGTGCCGGGACCCAGTCGACGATGACGCCAATGCCAGAGTTGTGCAAGGCGTCGATGAGCGCACGCAGGTCATCCGGGTTGCCCCAGCGTGCGCTTGGTGCGTAGTAGCTCGAGACCTGATAGCCCCAGGAACCACCAAAGGGGTGCTCGGCGACGGGCATGAGCTCCACGTGGGTGTAGCCGTGTTCTTGCAGGTAAGGGATGAGTTCTTCCCGCAAGGTGTTGTAGTTAGAACCTTGCTTCCAGGAGCCAACGTGAACCTCGTAGACGCTCATCGGCACGTTGAGATCCGTCGAGCGAGAATCTAGCCAGTCAGCATCCTTCCACTCATAGGTGGATTCTTCGATGACCGAGGCAGTTTCTGGTGGTGCCAGGGTGCGGCGTGCCATCGGGTCAGCCTTGTCAATGCGATGGCCGTCCTTGGTTTGGATGGCGAACTTGTAGCGCTCACCCGCGCCCACACCTGGGATGAAAACCTCCCAGATACCCGTGGAGCCCAATGAGCGCATGGGGTACTGCGCGGCGTTCCATCCACAGAAATCACCAACGACGGAGACGCCTTCCGCATTCGGTGCCCACACGGCGAAAGCGGTGCCGGTGATTTCACCTAGCTCCGAAGCGTAGGACTTGAGATTCGCGCCAAGCACGTCCCACAGGCGCTCATGGCGGCCTTCAGAAATCAGGTGCAGGTCTAAAGAACCCAGGGTGGGCAGAAAGCGGTAGCCATCAGCGACATCGCGCGGCGGTTGCGCGGGATAAGTAATGCGCAGACGGTAGTCCTCGTTGTCTGCGAGCTCTGCGAAGAAGATGTCGTCGCCGATATTGCGCATTGGTACTACGTCTGTGGCTGTCACCAGCTCTACGCGCTCAGCGCCGGGGCGGCGGGTGTGCACGGTACCGTCGTGCCAGCCGTACGACCTGTGTGGGTCATAGTGTCGGCACTGGTTGAGAAGACGAAGATCATCTGCAGGAATGCTCATGGTTTTACGCTACCTTTTTCAGGCTAATAAAGAGAGGAATGTTGCTGCTTGGACTGCCGGAATACCGGATTACCTGATTTCCGGACTATCGGGCTTAGAGACCGAATGCCGATTAAGCCCGGTAATCCGTGATGTGGCGATACGCCAGTGCCTCGCGGCGCTCGCGTGGGGCGGTGGGGAGGACGAAGATGTGGGCGACATCGCGCAGTGGCTCTAGGCGCACGAAGTTGCGTTCAGACCATTCGTAGGTTTTGCCGGAAATTTGGTCGTGCACAGCGTAGGATTCGCCGGGCTCGCGTCCGATGGCGTTGTAGTCAATGGTGACGGTGGCTTCTTGGGCGTTGCGCGGATCCAGGTTGATGACAACCAGCACGATGTTGCCGGTGGTGGCATCAGCTTTGGAATAGGCCATCACGTTTGGGTTGTCGGCATCGTGGAAATGAAGGTTGCGTAGCTGCTGCAGCGCCGGGTTATCGCGACGGATGGTGTTGAGATGGCGGATAAAACCCTCGAGGGAGTCACCGGAGTTAACTGCTGCCTGGAAGTCGCGTGGGCGCAATTCGTATTTCTCGGAGTCCAAGTATTCTTCGCTACCAGGCTTGACCGGCATGTGCTCATAGAGCTCGAAGCCTGAGTAAACACCCCACAGCGGGGACAGGGTAGAGGCCAGTACGGCGCGGATGGCGAACATCGCACGCCCGCCGGTCTGCAAAGACTCGTGCAGGATATCCGGGGTGTTCACAAACAGATTCGGGCGGCAGAAATCGGCCTGCAGCGCGTGCTCAGTAGCGAACTCGGTCAACTCTTCCTTGGTGGTCTTCCACGTGAAGTAGGTATAAGACTGGGAGAAGCCGTGCTTGGCCAAACCGTACAGGCGGGCCTGGCGGGTAAAGGCCTCAGCCAGGAAAATCACGCCAGGGTGGGTGGCATGGACCTTGGAAATCAGCCACGCCCAGAAGTTGGTGGGCTTGGTGTGCGGGTTGTCCACGCGGAAGGTGGACACGCCAGCATCGACCCACACCATGACCACGCGGTAGATCTCTTCATAGACCTTCTCCGGCGCGTTATCGAAGTTAATAGGGTAGATGTCTTGGTACTTCTTGGGTGGGTTCTCGGCGTAGGCGATGGTGCCATCGGCAAGCACTGTGAAAAACTCTGGGTGCGACTTCGCCCAAGGGTGATCGGGTGATGCCTGTAGTGCTAAGTCCAAAGCCACCTCGAGGCCGAGCTCATGCGCGCGCACCACTAGCTTTTTGAAATCTTCCATGCTGCCCAGCTCCGGGTGGGTTGCCGTGTGGTCTTGAATAGCCCACGGCGAGCCCACATCATCCGCATCAGGGGTCAGGGTGTTGTTCTTGCCCTTGCGGTGGACCTCACCAATCGGGTGAATCGGTGGGAAGTAGACGGTGTCAAAGCCCATCGCCGCAACGCGCTCCAGGGCCTTCTCCGTGGTAGCAAAGGTGCCATGGACTGGCTTGCCGTTGTCATCCCGGCCGCCGGTGGAACGTGGGAAAAGCTCATACCAGGAGTTAAACAGCGCCTGGGGACGCTCCACGAGTACCTGCTGGGTGGGGCCTTCGGTGAGCATTTCGCGGAAGGGGTTGTGGCGCAGGATCTCCGCGACGTCATCGGAAAGTGCCAATGCGACGCGCTCAGTCACGCTTGCGGTGCGGTCATCCAAAGCCACACCAGCGCGCAGCAATGTCCGGCCCTCAGCACCATCAAGGGCAAGGCCAGCTCGTGCATACAGATTTGAACCATGGGCTAAGTCATTAGCTAGTTCCTCGGCGTCTTGCCCGGCCGCCATTTTCTTTTCGATGGCATTGCGCCACGTCGCAATCGGATCCGACCACGCATCAACGCGGAAATACCAGGTGCCCTCAGTACCGGGCGTAAAGATTCCGTGCACTCGGTCCGGGATGTCTTTATCCACCGTCATGGTTGAAGTCGCCACCGTCTGCGGGTCGCGTGAGGACCACACATTGAGGGTAGCGGCGATGGCATCATGGCCTTCGCGCCACACCAAGGCAGTGACGGGGATTACTTCTCCAACAACTGCTTTGACCGGCAAATTACCGTTATCGATCCGGGGCCGAACATCATCTATCCCAAGGCGCTGAGTCATGAATTCTAGGTTAGTCGAGCTGTGTCAGTTTCACCGGGCAATGTGAAATTAGGCCACAATAGATGGTGTGAACGCACCTATTTCTAATACCCCAGCTAATAACCCCGCTGCATCTAGTTCGTCATCTAGTTCGTCGCAGCCTTTGGAAACCCACGATGATCTGCTCGTTGACTTCCGCGGCGTGGAGCTTCGCCGCGGGGGCAACACACTTGTCGGTCCGGTGGACTGGCAGGTGGAGTTAGATGAACGCTGGGTGGTTATTGGTCCCAACGGTGCGGGCAAGACCTCGCTGGTGCGCATGGCCGCTGCCGAGGAATTCCCGTCCAAGGGTGCCGCTTTTGTGATGGGTGAGCGGATTGGCAAGACCGATATGCGCGATTTGCGCGCGGCGATTGGTATGTCATCGGCAGCCGTGCAGCACCGCATTCCGGACAATGAGGTTGTCCAAGACTTAGTTATCTCTGCCGGCTATGCGGTGCTGGGCCGCTGGCGCGAACAGTATGATGGCATGGACTTTGACCGCGCCCAAGACATCCTGGAACAGGTTGGTGCCCACCATCTAGCGGAGCGCACCTGGGGTACCTTGTCCGAGGGTGAGCGCAAGCGCGTCATCCTCGCGCGCGCATTGATGTCTGACCCGGAGCTGCTCATCCTGGATGAGCCTACCGCCGGCATGGACTTAGGCGGGCGTGAAGACCTGGTGGGTTACTTGGGCGATCTGGCGCTCGATGCCGATGCCCCAGCAATCGTGATGATCACCCACCATGTCGAGGAAATCCCTTATGGCTTTACCCACGCCATGATCTTGGACGAAGGCCGCGTCATTGCCAAGGGGCTTATCAACTCCGTGATGACATCAAAGAATCTCTCCGAAGCATTCCACCAGCCCATCCAGGTCGACCGCATTGGTGACCGCTACTTTGCCCGCCGCATCCGCTCTGCGCGCAAAAGCCACCGTAAGTAACGAACGCCGGCATAAACCAGCGTTCGTTACTTACGGTGCGAGATAGGTCGAAGAAGTACAAACATAGGGGGTAGGGATTGATTAGCTCTACTTCTCGCAGTGTTGTCAGGGCTAGTTGAGGACGTACGATTAAAAGCAAATGGGCGAAACAGATAAGAATCTGAGTAGAGCTCACTTCAGCGACCCTGCTCAGATTGATGCGATTGATCACGCCGATACCACAGGGTTTAACGGCGGAAGGATGGCAGCGACCGTCCTGCTAATTCGTGACGGCAAAAACGGTCTGGAAGTCTGGGTCCAAGAACGCGTGTCCACCATGGTCAACTATCCCGGGCACGTGGTCTTTCCCGGCGGCGGGGTAGACAGCCGTGACTTTCCACCCCGGTCGTGGGACTCCGGTGATTTCTGGGCCGGGCGTTCCGTGGTGTCCATGGCGCGCCGCATGGGTGTGACTAAGTACAAGGCGCACGCCCTGGTCTTCGCCGCCGCCCGTGAATTATTCGAAGAAGCCGGCACGCTGCTGGTCGTGGATGACAATGGGCCAGTCAAAGACGCCGCACCCTTTCACGAACAGCGCGCGCTGCTAGAGACCCACGAGGTCTCCTTTACAGATTTTCTGGCGGAAAACTCCATGAAAGTCGACTCCGACCTCCTCATCCCGTGGGCGCGCTGGGTCGGCTCATCGGGTGCGAAGAACTGGTTCGATACTTTTTTCTTTCTCGCCCTGCTCCCTGAGGGCCAACACCCTGACGGCGATACCGGCGAAGCCGACGACGCCAACTGGTTTCCACCCAGCTTGCTGTTGGAAGGCTGGAAAGCAGGTCTTGTCCGCCTAGTGGTGCCCACCTGGGCGCAGCTCAAACGCCTTGCGCAATACAACTCCGTGGCAGAAGTCCTAGACGCAGCAAGTTTGTCCGATACCCGCCCGGTTATAGGCGACCCCAAAGAAGACCCGCGCTACCATGACTTTTTCACCACCTCACCAATTGATCGGATTTCATGGCGTACTCCTCAGACGAAGTAGAATTCCTCGCCCGCAACCGCGCGGCCATCGCCACAAGCGCCGAGTCACTTGCGCTGACCAAGGCGTCCACCATGGCCGATATGGACTCTCTCCGCAAAGAATACGGCGAGTACTCCCGCGCTGTTGCAGAGCTCATCAGTGCTCGCCGCGCTGGGGTCCGCACCCACAAGTTCCCAGGCCTAACTGAGTCCGCAACCGAATTCTTAGTAGATACCGACTCCATTCAGCAGGCCACGCCGCACCCCGTGGCGCAGTTTCGCGCGCAGGAGCTCGCAGCACTAGGCATCACACTGGTCCATGATGTGACCTGTTCCGTCGGGTTTGAAGGCGCCGCACTCACGGGCGCCGGCATCAGCTATATCGGCAGCGACATCGATCGCATTCGCTTGTCGATGGCCCGCCACAACGTCCCCACCGGCCACTTCCTTGCAGCCGATGCGCTGACCCAAACCACGACTTCCGATGTCATCCTCGCCGACCCCGCGCGCCGGGCCGGCGGGCGCCGCATCACCTCACCCGAGGACCTTTTGCCACCGCTGCCAGATCTGGTCGCCGCACACAGCGACAAAGCACTAGCCATCAAGTGCGCACCCGGCCTGGACTTCTCCAAGTGGAACGGGGGAGTCACCATCACCTCGCTCGACGGCGGCGTCAAAGAAGCCTGCCTGTACAGCCCACAGTTATCGACGAAACGGCGCGCGGTTCTTCTCTCTTCGGGTGACGCAGTAGCAAGCTCAGCGTCACGCGTGAAAAGTAGCGCGTCAAACATCATCGAAGAGTACGACGGCGACCGTGACGAGCTGCCACAAGCCGGCGAAATCTCTGACTTCATCATTGACCCCGATGGCGCAGTCGTGCGCGCCGGGCTGGTCAAGGACTACGCTGCGCGTGAAGGCCTGTGGCAACTCGATGACCGCATTGCGTACCTCACCGGACCACAAATCCCGGCGGGTCACTCAGGGTTTCGATTCATCGAAGAAGTACCCATAAAGAAGCTGAAATCGGCCCTTGCTGCGCTTGATTGTGGCAGGGTTGAGATTCTGGTGCGCGGAGTGGACACCGACCCTGACCAGCTGCGCAAGAAGCTAAAACTGCGCGGCAGTAAAGAATATGCCGTGGTTATCACCCGCATCGGCAGCCGCGGCGTAGCGCTAATCTGCGGCGCACGGCAGTGGGCATAAAAATCTTGAATGAAAGCTAAGTCGTTCTAAAGTAGGTATGCCTACTACTATGGGCGGTTGAATGAATTTCGCAACACTTATATGAGCAAATAAGAAAGGTGAACGCCTAATGCCAACCATCGTGGCACTGGTTAAACACGTTCCTGATACGTGGTCGACCAAGACCTTAGACTCCGACCACACGCTAAACCGTGAAGCCGTTGACAACATGCTGGATGAAATCAACGAGTACTCGGTTGAACAAGCCCTACGTTTGAAAGAAGCCAACCCTGAATTCCAGGTTGTGGCTTTGACCGTAGGTCCTGCCTCTGCTGATGAAGCGTTGCGCAAGGCATTGGCCATGGGTGCCGATGACGCCGTGCATGTCCAAGATGACGCACTGGCTGGCTCTGATGCTCTGGCAACCACCTGGGCAATCCACAACGCGATTAACGCCATTGCCGCAAAGCACGGCAGCGCCGACTTGGTGGTTATGGGCAATACCTCCACCGACGGCAGCACCGGCTTGCTCGCTGGCATGCTGGCGGAATACCGCCAGGCACCAGCGTTGACCCACGTGCTCTCCGTCAACATTGCTGACGGCAAGGTCACCGGTATCCGCGAAGACGCGGACGGCCACTGGGAGCTTTCTGCATCCCTGCCAGCGATCGTGTCTGTCACCGATAAGGCTGACCAGCCACGTTTTCCCAACTTCAAGGGCCTGATGGCTGCGAAGAAGCACGACGTGACCGTGTGGTCCATCGCCGACATCGGCGTTGAGGCCGGCAACGTTGGCCTCGCAGCATCCACCACCGCCGTGACCGCGGCAGCTGAAAAACCAGCACGCACCGCAGGTGACGTTATTGATTCCGGCAGCCCAGAAGAAATGGCGGCGAAGGTCGCTGACTTCCTGGCATCGAAGAACCTAATTTAGTAGGAGAATTACCGTGTCTCACGTATATGTTCTGGTCGAGCACGATGCCGGCCAGCTCGCCCCTGTAACCGCAGAGCTCATCACCGCAGCCCGCGAACTCGGCGCTGTCTCTGCCGTGGTTGTTGGCGGTCACGCTGAGGAACTTGCTCCTCAGCTAGCTCAGTTCGGTGCCGTTCAGGTGGTAAACGCCACCGCCGCTGACTACGACGCTCGTCTGATCACCCCAGAAGTTGATGCTTTGCAGGCACTGGGCCAGGCAAACCCAGCACCAATCATCATTGCTTCGACCCGCAAGGGCAACGAGATTGCCGGCCGCCTCGGCGCGCGCCTGGCATCGGGTGTTCTGGCGAATGTCTCCGCTGTTGCAGCTGACCGTTCCGCAACCTTGTCCATTTTCGGTGGCTCCACCGAGGTCACCGCGCAGGCACACGGCAACTGCCCGATTTACACCCTGCAGCCAGGTGCCGTTGCTCCATCTGAGGCACCAGCAGAGGCGCAGCTTGCACCGATGCCACTTCCAGCGGCAACTGAGCGCGACGTGCAGGTTGTTGGTTTCACCCCAGCGGTGAAGTCTGCTCGCCCTGAGCTTGGTACCGCCAAGGTTGTTGTGGCCGGTGGCCGTGGCGTTGGCAACGAGTTTGCTGGCGTGGTTGAGCCTTTGGCTGATGTTCTCTCCGCTGCCGTGGGTGCAACCCGTGACGCAGTTGATGAGGGCTGGTATGACCCAGCGCTGCAGATTGGTCAGACCGGCGCAACCGTGTCTCCTGATCTCTACATCGGTTTGGGTATTTCCGGCGCTATCCAGCACACCTCCGGCATGCAGACCTCCGGTACCATCGTGGTTGTTAACCAGGACCAGGATGAGCCTTTCTTCCAGATCGCTGACCTGGGCGTGGTGGCAGACCTGCATGAATTTGCACCAGCACTCGTAGAAGAATTGAAGAAGCGTTCTTAATGTCGTATTTCGATTACGCAGCAACCCAACCCATGCGCCAATCAGCAATTGATGCATGGGTGGCCGCTTCCGGCATGCTCAACGCCGGCGCACAGTACACCTCGGGCCGAAAATCACGTTCTGTCTTGGATGACGCGCGTGAGACCGTGGCTGAGCTGCTTGGCTGCGAGCCAATCGAAGTTGTCTTCACCGCCTCCGGCACCGAAGCAGACAATATTGCGATCCAGGGCCTATTCCACGCCTCCACCAATGAGGCGGGCGCTGGCCGGATCATTTCTACACCGATTGAGCACTCTGCCGTTCGTGACACTGTCGCTCGTTTGGAGGAACAGCACGGCGCCACGGTGGATTTGATGCCAGTGGGCCGTGACGGTCACATCAGTGACCTCAGCGCGCTGGATACTCCCGCCGCGGTAGCAACCTCGATGTGGGCGAACAATGAAACCGGCGCTATTCAGCCGGTGGAAGACATTGTTTCGCGCGCTGCCGCTGTCGGCACACCCGTGCACGTGGATGCCGTGCAAGTAGTGGGCAAGCTGCCCATCAACTTCCACGAATTGGGCGCTGCCACCTTGGCTGCCAGTGCGCACAAGTTCGGCGGTCCGCGCGGTATCGGTCTGCTGCTTGCCAAGCGCACCCCGGCACCTCGTCCGTTGATGTTCGGCGGTGGGCAAGAACGTGGTATCCGTCCCGGCACCAATGACGTTGCTGGTGCCTCCGGTTTGGCAGCAGCGCTCAAGGAATCAATCGAGCAGCTGGAGCAAGAATCCAATCACATCCGCAGCCTGCGCGATCAGCTTCGCGATGGCATCGTGGACTCCATCGATGACGTGGTGGTCAACACCACCGAACCTTCCTTGGATTCTCATCTGCATGTGTCTTTCCCAGGCACCGATGGTGACAGCCTCATCATGTTGTTGGACCAACGCGGTATCGAAGCCGCCACCGGTTCTGCGTGCCATGCCGGTGTCAACCGCATGTCGCATGTGTTGGAAGCCATGGGTGTATCCGATGACCAAGGCCGTGGCTCCCTGCGTTTCACCCTTGGTCGCATGACCACCGAGGAAGACGTTAAGCAACTGGTTTCGGTTCTCCCAGAGGTCATCACCCTCGCGCGCTCTGTCTAGGCGGCAAGCTAACTTCCACTCAATTTATTCTCAGCCTTTTCGGCACACTGCCAGAAAAGTGCTGAGGATATTTTTATGCTCTAAACCACATGTAAAACACTTCCAGTAGCTCTGGCCTGCGAAAAATTAGGTCAAGCCCCTAAACAAAAATCGAATAATTACCAAAATTTTGCAAATGTTACGCCAGTTACCTGTGTTACTGGAGTGAAATAAGTTATGCTCATGGCCATGCGTAAACTCCGCTTGCTTACTGCCGTGACCGCCACCGCCGCTGTTGCAGGATCTTTGCTTATCCTTCCTGCAACGGCGATTCCAGGCTTGCCTGAGAACCTGCCGGTGAATCTGCCATCGGGACTTGTTCCAGATGACATGGTGCAGCAGGCATCGACAGTGCCTGGCATCGCTTCCGGCGTGGATGTATCCCGCTGGCAGCACCCTGATGGACAGGGCATCGCCTGGGACCAGGTCCGCACCGACGGCCAGTCCTTCGCAGTGGTCAAGGCGTCTGAGGGAACCACTTGGACCAATGAGCACTTGGTGGATGACACTTCCCAGGCGGCAGCCAACGGCATGCAGGTGGGCACGTACCACTACGCGCGTCCGGGCGGGGACCCACGCGCGCAGGCGCAGCACTACGCCTCCCAGTACAACCAGGTGGGCAACCACTCGCTGCCGCCGGTACTCGACTTGGAAGTCGCTGAAGGCAAGAGCCCAGAGCAGCTGGCTGATTGGACCCGTGAGTTCATGAGCGAACTGGAGACCCTTACTGGCCGCACGCCGATGATGTACACCTACCGCTACTTCTGGATTGAGCAGATGGCCAACACCCAGGAGTTCGCGAACTACCCGCTGTGGCTGGCCGCGTACCAGTCCACCGCGCCGGAGCCAGTTGGCGGCTGGAGCAAGCTGGATATGTGGCAGCGCTCTGATTCCGGACGCGTTAACGGCATCGCCGGCAACGTGGACCTGAACCTGTTCAATGGCAACGAAACACAGCTCAACATGTTCTCCGCTGGCCAGCTTCAGGCTTCCGGCGGCAAGCTCGAAGGCTTGACTGTCAATGACGGCGTGGACTTGGGTGCGGATTCAACGGTTGTCATCGGAGCCATATTGGCGCTGGCAGCAGGGCTTATTGCCGCGCCAGCGCTTGCCGATGCCGCCCAGAACGCCAACCTCGACGGCCTCCCAGACGTTGTCAACGGCCTGATTGCCAACGACAACCTGCCAGTTGACCAGTTGGAGACCATGGCTGACGGCAACTACACCCTGGGTGACTTGGTCATCTTGCTGGATAATGCTGACCACGTGGCCAACGCCACCGGCGCTAACGACACCACCGAGTACCAAGCAGTAGTCGGCGCGCTCAACGGTCTGGCCGGGCGCTAGCCTTCGGCCTCCTGCTTCTCATCGAAGCGGGGCTGTCCACCGGCAGCAAACTTCACAGTCCAGGCAGGACCCTTGTACTGCGCGGGCACTGCGCCACCGAGCAGGCGCGAAGTGATTTCTTGATGCGCCGGTGGCAGTTCTGTATCTGAAGCAACCAGGATGATGTTGCCGTAGCGCCTGCCCTTTAGCATCGGCGGGTCAGCGATGACCGCGACGTTGGCAAAGACCTCTAGAAGTCCAGCGATTTCTGCCTTGGCGCCGCGCAGATCGGAATGGTCGCCGCAGTTGGCTACGTACAGCCCGCCTGGAACTAGAGAGCGGTGTGCTGCTTGAAAGAACTCCACGGTGGTCAGGGGAGTAGGCGTAATGGCGCCTGCGAACACGTCCCGGATAATCACATCGCGTGAGGCGGGCAAGAATTTCTCGGTTTCCTCACGTGCTTCACCCGCGCGAATCTTGACCTTCGGCGCGCGCGGAATATCGAATTTCTCACGGACGAGTTCACCGAGCTTGGCATCAAATTCCACGACGGTGTTCTTTGAATCATCCCAGACATCAGCGAAGTAACGGGCCAAAGAACACGCGCCGCCGCCCAAGTGGGTAAGGCGATGGCCGGGCGCGAAGGTTTCTACAGCGGCAGCAATCCAGCGCATGTACTCAAATTCCAGCTCGCGTGGTTCGCCGGGAACAATGTGTGAACTGGGAACACCATTAACGTGAAGCACATAAGCGCCGTCGCGGAACGGATCAGCTTCGATGTCTGCGGTGCCGGTTGAGATTTCATAAGTACCCACTGGTGAGGTCTGTGCTCCAACGCTGGAGGCAGAAGAACTGTGACCCCGTTTGCTGCGCTTTTTACCCATAGCTCTAAGAGAGTACACTCCCATAACATGCGAGTTTTGGTTGCCATGTCAGGAGGCGTCGACTCATCTGTCGCTGCGGCCCGTGCGGTTGAAGCAGGACACGAGGTGGTCGGCGTCCACCTTGCCTTACACAAAGACGCCCAACAGACCCGTGAAAAAGCACGTGGTTGCTGCTCATTGGAAGACTCTGCGGATGCGCGTCGCATCTGCGACAAGCTTGGCATCCCGTTTTATGTCTGGGATTTCTCCGAGGAATTCAAGGAAGCAGTCATTACTGACTTCGTTGATTCCTATGAGCGCGGTGAGACTCCGAACCCTTGCCTGCGCTGCAATGAGAAGATTAAGTTCGCCGCCCTTCTGCGCAAGGGCATGGCCCTTGGCTTTGATGCAGTGGCAACCGGCCACTACGCCACCTTGGACAAGGACGGCTACATGCGCCGCTCATTGGATGAGAACAAGGACCAGTCCTACGTATTGGGCGTTATCACCGCTGAAGAGCTGAACTACTGCTACTTCCCAATCGGCGATACCCCGAAGCCATTGATCCGAGAGGAAGCAAAGCGTCACGGTTTCTCCACGGCGTCCAAGCCAGATTCTTATGACATCTGTTTCATCCCAGATGGCAACACTCAGGCATTCTTGGGTGCGCGCATCGGCATGCGCCCCGGCATGATTGTGGACCAGGATGGCACTGAGCTGCGTGAGCACGATGGCGCGTGGAACTACACCATTGGTCAGCGCAAGGGCTTGGACATCAAGGCACCGGCTGCCGATGGTCGCCCACGCTACGTCACCGGCATCGACGCTCAGACGGGTACTGTGACCGTTGGTTCGCGTGAAGACCTGAAGGTCACTGAGATCACCGCGGACCGCCTGAAGTTCCTGCATCCAGCGATGGATGGGGAGTTTGATTGTGATGTTCAGGTGCGCGCGCACGGTTCCGTGGTGTCCTGCCACGCCCGCGTTGACCGCACCTCGGACATGATGATTTTGACGCTCAACGAGCCACTGACCGGTGTTGCGCCAGGTCAGGCAGCAGTGCTGTACTTCCCATCGCCTGATGAGTTGGGAGATATTGTTATCGGCTCCGGCACCATCACGCAGACGGCTTAACCTGGATAGATGACCGCATTCGGATTAGGTCCGGTGCCCGGCACCGATATCGCTTTAGCCGCGGAGATCATCGCCGGGGAAACCGGTAACAGCCTGCACCTTCCGCAACTTCCCGCGCGTGGCTTGGGCTCAGATGCCATCGGCCGCACGGCAGGTCTGCTCGAAGCTGTGTCTGTTGACCGTGGCCCGCGCGGCTGGCGGCTATCAGACCGCCCGCAGCTGGCGTCACGCGCCATGTGGGACCGCATGGATCGCGACCTCGACATCCTGCAGGAGCTGTGGGGCGATGATGTGGACAGTCTCAGGGTTCAAATCGTTGGCCCGTGGTCGCTTGCTGCCGCGCTGGAGTTGAGTAACGGCCACCGCGCTATCACTGACTCGGGCGCACTACGTGACCTCACTGCGGCGCTGCACGCCGGTCTTGATGAGCACATCCGCGACCTCAAGAACCGTTTCCACTGCGACATCGCGGTGCAAGTCGACGAGCCTTCCTACACCGATGTCCTCGCCGGGCTACGCGGCACCACATCTTTCGATCCCGTGCGTCCCGTACCATCGGAGGTCGCCGCTGATGGTCTTGAACAATTCCACGCCCAGCTGCTCAACTTCACAGGACAACAACCCAACTGGGAAGCCGCACGCGTGGCTGAGACCGTCATCATCGACGTCAATCTTTTGACCACCGACCAAGACGGCATCGGCGAGCACATCGAAGAAGGCCACCGCCTCGGATTTGCCATCGACCCATTCCAAGATGACGGCAGCGTCAAAGACCCCCGCCAAGTCTCCATCAGCATTGCCAAAGCCTGGGACCGCATCGGTCACTCACGCCTGCGCCTAACCACTGACATTGATATCGTCCCTGCCGCAACAGGAGAGACCCTGAAAGACATGGCTGGCGCCTACCGCTTTATAGCGGAAATCGCCGACATCCTCGAACGGGACGCCGGCGACCTTTAAGCTAGTTCTTTGGATGTTTGGTTCTGGACTATTCGCCAGATAGCAACGCCCGCATATGCGGCTGTGGTTGTTGCGATGATCCACCACATGAAGAGGGAAACTTGGATGCCCCATTGGGCGGTGCGGCTAAAGAAGATGACAATGACGAGGGTGAATACCAAGTAGCCGAGGATTTTTGCGGGCTGGAACTGGCTGGCATCGCCAGGGCGGGTGAGCTTCCAGATTTGGTAGATATTGTCACCGGCGACAATGACCAAGACGACGTACATGATTATTTCGGTCAACATTATTGCTCACCTTCCTGGCGTAGGGCGCGGGTGAGTTCTTCCACGCCTTGTGGGGTATTGCCGTTGGCAAAGAACGCTTCATTGTTTTCTGGGTCAATAATCAGCATGGTGGAATAGCCACCAGTGCCACCGTTGTGCCAGTATCCGCCGGTCTCTTCGGGGAACCAGCCAAATTCAAACTCGCTGTTATCCAACATGAACTCGGCGTACTTCGCCATGTCTGAGGCAGTAGAGCGGATGGAGCCGGCAGGAGCATAGCCATCCATGCCCCAGGCGTCGGTCGCCCGGCCATCCGCTCTAAGTCCACGCGGGGCATCTTCGGAAACCGACGTCTCGCTGCCCACGTACGTTGCCTCCATGCCTGCTGGTTCCAAGATGTTTTCTTCAATTAAGTCGACATACTCAGAATCAGCGTTCACGGCGAGCAACTGGCCAAGCAGCGCGACACCAAAGTTTGAATAAGCTTCCTCGCCACGCCCGCTCAAGCTGGCATTACGTGCGGCATCAAAGACGTCTTCTTGGGTAATCCCGGTATAAGGATTTTCAGTGAAGATGGTGCGGAACAACCCCAGGTTGTCCTTGTCCAAGCGCGGTAGACCGGAAGTGTGGTTGGCCAGCTCCACCATGGTGACATCGGCGACCTCGCTGCCCTCGACATCGACAATGTCGCCGACCGTGGTTTCTAGTTCAATGTCGCCGGATTCAACCTGCTGGCGCAAAAGCTCAGTGGTGAAAGTCTTGGAAACTGAGCCAATCTCTACTTCCGTGTTTTCATCTGCCCCGAGTCCAGCGAAGGTTGCCTCACCGTCACGCAGAGTAAACGCAGTGATCTGGTTCTGGGCGTTGCTGCAGTTATCACGAATCTTTTGGGCTAATTCCTCATCACCCGTGTTCTCGTCAGCCAAGGCGATGCGTTGTGGGCCGACGGTTAAGAGTCCGATGAGTACGACGATGGTTGTCAGGATGCCGAAAAGAACTGATCTTTTCATGGCCTTCACCTCTTTGGTCTTAGCTAGTGGTCCTCACTAGCTGAAATGATGGTCAAAAGCGGAATGACCCGCGCTGGCGCAATCTCATAGGTGCCAGAACCGGATTTCTTAATCCAGCCAGCCTGGGAGAGTGCAGATAGATGGTGATATGCCGTCGATGTGGATGTGACCAGTTCTTCTTCAATGAAGTCAGAGACCTGAGCTGAAGATTGCAGTAGGCGGCGAAGAATTGCCCCGCGCACGGGGTGCGCCAGAGCGGACAGACGTTCAAAACTGTCAGTCCACATGCCTGGGTCAGTCAGTGCTTCAAGCGGGCGTTGCCACTGGTAGCTATAGCTGCCACCAGCGGCATCAACATCGCCACCAAAAATGACTGAGCCTTCTGGCATCTGCTCACGCTGATTGTGTAGCGCGTCCACAACCCAAAATCCGTTTGCCTCAGAAAAACTCGAAGCGGAGTTCTCTAGCGCCTCAACACGCGCTTCCAAAGCAGCCAAGCGTTCTTCTGAGCTTGCCTGTTGCTTGGAGGAGTCCGTGTTGTGTTGCGGATCTGGGGTCGATGACATAAACCTATCTTCCATTATTTCTGGAAAGATTGCAAGATATTTGGAAAAATAAAGAATAATTACAGAGATTCCAAAATTCTTGAAAAGGAGAGGTGATTAGCAAAAGTTCAGGATGGCGGTGAATCTAGCCCTGCAGTGGCCAGGACATGTTGAAATCAGAGACGTCGCGTCCAATTCCTTCGAAATACTTCTTTTGGTCCACGGCTAGTTCGTAGAAGTTAACTGCCTGGAATTCCATGAGCTCATCTGAGTCCATTTCCTTAAGCTCAGGCCAACGCTGGTTGACCTGCTTCCAGGCGATGCGGGCGGCGGCTAGGGCATCGGCAGTAGCCTCGTGCGCGTTGTCTAAGCTGACGTTGTACTCGCGGCACAGATCGCCGAGTGTGCGCTTGCCCTTGCGGTAGCGGTCTTTCACGCGGTCCATGAGGTAAGGGTCAAAGACTGGCCCGGTTACGGTGAAATCTCCGGTGAGGTTGCGCAAGACCGACAAGTCATAAGGCGCGTTGTAGACAATGAGAGTAAAGCCTTCATCCCACGCGGTCTTAATGGCATTTACGGTTTCTTGCAGTACCTCATCATGAGGGCGGCCTTCCGCGCGGGCTTTCTCGGTGGTGATGCCGTGAATCTTGGCGGCAGCCTCCGGGATTTCCACGCCTGGGTCAGCCAGGGTTTCTTTCTTCACTACATCGCGACCAGCGATGCGGATAACAGCAGAGGTAACAATCCTTGCTTCGCGAGTATTGACGGAGGTGGTCTCCAGGTCGAAGGAAAGCATCTTGGAGGCATCGAAGTTCATGCCCAACACTTTATAGGCACCCTCGGACACGGCGTCTGGATGGGGGATTTGAAGCTCTTCAAACTGAACCCAACTAGAATTGGCAACCGTGAGTGCTACTGAATCATTTGACCAGCTAAACCCGGAAGAAGCGCAGAAGCGGTGGGCAGAACTTGCCCAAGAAGTCCGACGCCATCGAGAGCTGTACTACAACGAACAGCCTTCGATTCCTGACGCCGATTTCGATGCCTTATTCCAGGAGCTTGTTGCGCTGGAGTCCGCGCATCCGCAGTTGGTTGTTCCAGAGTCGCCAACCCAGGAAGTGGGCTCGGCGCCGGCAGCTGATTCGGCGTTCGCTGATATTGAACACCTTGAGCGTTTGATGAGTTTGGACAATGTCTTTAACTCAGATGAGCTGCAGGACTGGCTGGACCGTACGCCGGCGAAGGCTTATTTGGCAGAGCTCAAGATTGACGGCGCGTCTATTGACTTGGTCTACCGCGACGGAGAATTGGTCACGGCCGCCACTCGTGGCGATGGCCGCGTGGGCGAGGACATCACCGCCAACGCCAAGGTGATTGAATCCATTCCACACAAGTTGCAAGGCTCCGATGAATATCCGGTGCCGGCGCTGGTAGAAATTCGCGGCGAGATTTACATGCGCCCTGAGGATTTTGAGACCCTCAATGAAGAGCGCGCCGCTGAAGGCAAGCAAGCTTTTGCCAACCCACGAAACTCGGCTGCCGGTGGTCTGCGCATGAAGAACCCGGACGATGTGAAAAAGCGTCGTCTGCGCCTGGTTGCCCACGGCATCGGTGCTCGGGAAGGCTTTAGCCCGACTAGCCAGCACGATGCTTATGAAGCCATCGCGGCTTGGGGACTGCCAGTCTCGCCGTATACCGAGCGCGTAAGCACCTCCAAGGAAGTCCAGGACAAGGTCAAGTACTGGGCGGATCACCGCCATGACGCGGAGTTTGAAATGGACGGCGTTGTCATCAAGGTCGATGACCTTGGCACCCAGCGCAGTCTAGGTGCAACCTCCCGCGCACCGCGCTGGGCTATTGCGTACAAGTATCCACCGGAGGAAGTCACTACCAAACTGCTCAACATTGAAGTTGGCGTGGGCCGTACCGGACGCGTGACTCCTTATGCCGTGATGGAACCAGTCTTTGTCTCCGGTTCCACGGTGTCTATGGCGACGTTGCACAACCAGTCTGAGGTCAAGCGCAAGGGAGTATTGCTGGGGGATACGGTTATCATCCGCAAAGCCGGCGAGATCATTCCTGAGGTTCTCGGTCCAGTTCTGGAAAAGCGCGATGGTACGGAAACCGAGTGGGTCTTCCCAGAAAATTGTCCTTCCTGTGGTGAAAAGCTTGCGCCGCAGAAAGAAGGCGATGCTGACTGGCGCTGCCCAAATACTCGCACCTGCCCAGCGCAGCTTTCCACCCGCCTGGAGTACCTCGCTGGTCGTGGTGCTTTTGATATTGAGGCACTTGGTGAAAAGGGCGCGCGGGATCTCATTGAGCGCGGTGTCCTAGAAGACGAGTCCGACCTTTTCGATCTCACCGAAGAGTTACTGGAAAAGTCCGATGTATACACCACCAAGGCCGGCAAGGTGAACGCGTCTGGCAAGAAGCTGCTGTCCAATCTGGAGACCGCCCGCAACACCGACCTGTGGCGCGTGCTGGTGGCGCTATCTATTCGCCATGTTGGGCCGACTGCTGCGCGCGCGATTGCTACTCGCTACGGTTCACTCGAAGCGGCACGCGCAGCGGACGTCGATGATGTGGCGCAGACCGACGGCGTGGGCCAGATTATCGCCGAGAGCTTCAAAGAATGGTTCGAGGTGGATTGGCATCGCACCATCGTGGAGAAGTGGGCCGCGGCTGGTGTGACCATGGCTGTCGATGAATCCGAGAAGCAAGAGCAAACCCTCGAAGGCCTGACCATCGTGGTCACCGGCACTTTGGAGAATTTCTCCCGCGATAGTGCAAAGGAAGCAATCATCACCCGCGGCGGTAAGGCTTCCGGTTCTGTATCGAAGAAGACCGACTATGTTGTCGCCGGTGAGAACGCTGGTTCCAAAGAAACCAAGGCGCGCGATCTAGGCGTCACCATCTTGAACGAAGCTGGGTTCCAAACCCTGCTCGACACCGGCGCGGCCGAGCCCGCGCCAAGCGCAGAAGCATAAACATAAGCTCAGCCGGATAAAGGCTCATTAGGAACATCATCCGGCTGAGCTTTTCACTTCGCCGGGCTTAATTCCGCGCTGGGTTGTCAGTTTCTGTAACACGGATATCCGTCCGGAAGTTCGCAACAGCGATTAGACCGAAGACGAGGAATAGAACGGGGAAGAGCATCGCGCTTGCCATCGCGATGTTGAAGTCCGTGAGTCGCCCAGCTATCTGCATGACTGCGCCCAGGGACGCCGCGCCGAGCACAGCACCCACCTGGCGTGAGGTGTTATAAACACCGGATGCTGCACCCACCAGATGCGGCGGAAGATCACGCATGGAAATGGTGGAGTTCGGCGACCAGCTCAGCCCATTAGCTGCACCGAGCAAAACCAGCGGAACTAGCATCCAGGCCGCCGGTACTTCGACCATCATGAACAGGGCAAATAGAACCATCGACGTGATGAGGGAAGAAAAGCCCAGCATGGACACTCTTCCGGGCGCGACGCGGTCAGCCACGCGGCCAATAAATGGAGCGACCAGCATGGACACCGCAGCCATCGGAACCATTAAAACGCCTGCGCTTTGCGCACTCATGCCAGCGCCTTCTTGCAGGTAAAGCATGATGGGCAGGTTCACGGCGTAGACCGTAAAGCCCAACATCGCGACGGAGAAAATACCTAGAGAAAAGTTGCGGTAGGCAAACAGCTCCAAAGGAACCAGTGCATCAGTGCCACGACGCTGCGCGGTCTTTTGTAGCCGCACAAATAGCGCAAAGGCAACCAACCCGCCTACCAGCAAGACCCATAGCCACAGTGGCCAGCCCAAATCAGGTCCTTGCTGCACGGAAAAGACCACGGCAAGCACCGCGACGAAAGACACAGCAGCGCTTAGGAAGTCGATTCGACCGGCAACAGATGGCAACTTGGGCACCCACAAAGCAACCAGCGCAATACACATAAGACCAAGCGGCAGGTAGAGGAAGAATGTCCAACGCCACCCCACAGTGCCGACCAACAGCCCGCCAGCAACAGGGCCGAAAAGGCCAGCAGAGCCAGCAACAGCACTCCAAATACCCATGGCCGCGCCACGACGGCTGCGGGGGAAGATTCGATTAATAACGCTCAAAGGTTGCGGATTGGCTAATGATGCCCCCAGGCCTTGCACCGCCCGCAACGCAATAAGAGTCTCAATATTGGGGGCCAGACTACACGCCACCGCACCGACTGCGAACAAACCGATGCCCACCAAATACACATTGCGCTGCCCAAACCGATCACCCAAACGGCCAGCGATGAGCAAAGGAACAGCAAAAGCAAGTAGGTAAACGGCGGAAACCCACACCGCCTGATTAATGCTGGCGTCAAGGTCTTCCCGAATTTGCGGCAACGCCACAGCAACCAAAGTCTGATCCATCATGGTGATGAACAAACCCGTACACAATGCCGCTAGCGCCAAAAACGCCTCACGCTCAGAAATCTCTGGCGCGCCGGGCGCCTTTACCGCGGCCACCGTGGCAGTTGAAGCAGATAAACTAGTCCCTGACTGGAATTTACGAGAACGCACAGCAACCATTCTTTAACACGCGGAAAAACAAAGCTGTGCCGTCCACGACACGCATTAGCTTGTCGATGGATGGCAAGTCACTCAAACCAACACCGCTAACACTGTGAATATTCCCTGGCAAAAACACGCAACGAGCGGACTCGAAACGGGCGGACTCGGGTCGCTAGGGCTTCAGGTAGCGGGTGAAATCTATTGCCATACCCACCGGGATGGTAAGCAGTGCCGCGAATTTCCACAAAGACTGAGCAGTTCCGTCTATGCCAAGGTCGCGGAAATGGGCAGTGAGAATAATGAATCCGATGGAGGCCAGAATCAAACCAATCAAGGAGAATATGTAGTACTGCTTGGGCTTGGCCTTCGGGTAGAGCGCCTTTACATAATTCTTTGGACTTCCAAACTCTGCAGCAAGTGTCCGGTCTGTGCCTGTGCCAATTTCTTGGGCGTCCCGAATGGTTTGTTCTACTTCAGCAGTAGGGAGATCATGGCGCCTTAATTCCCTGGACAATTCCGTGAGGTAGGCCAAGTTAGCTTTCATGTCAGTTCCCCTCCGATAACGCACCAAGTTCCAGTGCAAAAATTTTCACGGGACTTGGTGCCATTTACTGAAATTAAAAGTGAAGTGGCGCTAGCCTTTGTCCAAAAAGGCGCCGAGGATGGTGCCGAGGTTGCCGAGGTGGTCGACTTCGGAGGCGAGGAATTCGGGGCCCCCGACGCGGCCGACCACAAGGACAAGTCCGGTGGCGCCCAGTGGGGTGGCAACGATGGAGGAGTCCAGTAATGCCCAGGAGGCAGGGATCCAGTCTTCGATGTCAGGGTTGAGCTGACGTGCGGCATCGACAGCCAAGTCGGTCGGCACGGTGCCATCATCTTCTGGTGCGGCGCTGGAACCTGCAACGCGCTTGATAGGTCCCTTGGTATCGGCAACAATCGCCCAGCTTGAGGTAAGTGCCTGCGGAATTGCCTGGACTAGCTGTTCCATTGCGGCCTGCAGGTTGTTGGTCTTTTGGGCGATGGAAGCTAATAAACGGATCTGTCCCCGGCGGTCCACGCGCCCGGAGAATGGGCGGATCGAGTCCACCTCCACACCCTTGACGGTGCTGGCGGCGGTGATTAAAGCATCGGCAAGAGTGCCAATGGGAAGTTCCACCACGATGTCATCGGTAACCGCTCCATCAGGGGCATTTTCAACGATATCGACGGACTGAATATTGCCGTCCACGGCGCCAATGGCTTCAGCTAGTTCACCAAGGCTGCCGGGAGTATCAGGGAGTTGGACACGGATTAAAAAAGACATTGGTCGATGAAGGGCTTTCTCTAAATTTAATTACAAATAAGGCAAGACTATTGTGCTCCATGCTACAACTTTCACCTTGTCTTTTGCAGGAACCGCAAGCAAATGAATTGCATGTGGGTGGATAATCACCAACAAAGTGCTGTGCAGTAGCATGGGAGGGCAGGAAAATAATTAACGTCGTGGAAAAGGATGGATAACGCGTGTCTGAGATTTCGCGGGAAGAAGTCAGCCACCTGGCTAAGCTGTCACGCTTGGCTTTGAGCGAAGAAGAACTTGGCCAGTTCGCTAGCCAAATCGACGAGATTGTGGACTCGGTGTCCGCAGTTGGCAAGGTTAATACCGAAGGCGTTGAGCCGATGAGCCACCCGCACTCCATCACTACTTCCATGCGTGAGGACGTCATTGTGCGCACGCTTAATGCAGAGCAGGCGTTGGATCAGGCGCCGGCCGTTGAGGAAGACCGTTTTGTAGTGCCACAGATTCTGGGAGGCGAATAAATGTCCTACGTAGTACCTTCCGAGGGTCTTACTTCTTTGACCGCAGCTGAGCTGGCGGAGAAGATTCATTCCCGCGAGGTCACCTCCCGCGAGGTTGTTCAGGCTCACCTGGACCGCATTGCTGAGACCAATGAGGCGCTTAACTCCTTCCTCCACGTGGGGGCGGAAGAGGCTTTGGCTACTGCCGATGCCGTTGATGCCGCGCTCGATGCCGGTGAGAAGCCAGCGTCGGCGTTGGCCGGTGTGCCTTTGGCGTTGAAGGATTTGCTCACTACTACCGATGCCCCAACCACCGCAGCATCCAAGATGTTGGAGGGCTGGATTTCGCCTTACGATGCCACGGTGACCAAGAAACTGCGTGAGGCAGGCATTCCAATTCTGGGCAAGACCAACCTGGATGAATTTGCGATGGGTTCTTCGAATGAGAACTCCGCTTATGGTGCCGTGCACAACCCGCATGACTTGGACCGCACTCCAGGTGGTTCCGGTGGTGGTACTTCCGCAGCTCTGGCTTCTGGCCAGGCGCCATTGGGCATTGGTACTGACACCGGCGGTTCCATCCGTCAGCCGGCTGCGCTGACCAACACCGTTGGTGTGAAGCCAACCTATGGCACCGTGTCCCGTTACGGCCTGATTGCTGCAGCGTCCTCCTTGGATCAGGCGGGCCCATCCGCACGTACCGTGCTGGATACCGCGCTGCTGCACGAGGTCATCGCTGGTTTCGACGAGTTCGATGCTACCTCGGTTAACCGTCCGGTTGCCCCGGTCGTAGAAGCCGCCCGTGAAGGCGCGAATGGCGACCTGTCTGGCGTCAAGGTCGGCCTTATCAAGCAGTTCGAGCGTGACGGCTGGCAGCCAGGCGTGATGGAAGCTTACCGCGCGGCTGTTGACCAGCTGGTAGCACAAGGCGCTGAAACCGTTGAAGTTGATTGCCCACACTTTGATGATGCACTCGCGGCCTACTACTTGATCATGCCTTGTGAGGTTTCTTCTAACCTCGCACGTTTCGACGGCATGCGTTACGGGCTGCGCTCCGGCGATGACGGCTCGCATTCTGCGGATGATGTCATGAGCATCTCCCGTTCCGAGGGCTTTGGCCCTGAAGTCAAGCGCCGCATCATGCTGGGTACCTACGCACTGTCCGTGGGCTACTACGACGCCTACTACTTGCAGGCACAGCGCGTTCGTACCCTGATTGCTCAAGACTTTGAGCGTGCCTTCGAGCAGGTTGACGTGTTGGTTTCCCCAACCACGCCAACCACCGCCTTCAAGTTGGGTGAGAAGACCGAAGACCCAATGGAGATGTACAACTTCGACCTGTGTACCTTGCCATTGAACCTGGCTGGTTTGTGCGGCATGTCCGTTCCTTCCGGAATGGCATCTGACACTGGACTTCCAACCGGTCTGCAGATTATGGCTCCTGCATTCCAGGATGACCGTCTGTACAAGGTCGGCGCAGCCTACGAAGCTGGCCGCAGCAAATAAGAGTTAGTTTTACCCCTGACCCCGCTGGCAACATCGCGATGAAAAGCGTTCTGACCAGCGGGGTTTAGTCTATGCCGGGTATGTGGCAATTACTCTATACAAGCTACTGTGTTAGCCTTGCCTAAGTGCACGGTGTGCAGTTTTCCACCAGTGCAAAACAATCTGGAAGAATTTTTGAGGATAGTGATCACTATGGCTGAGCAAGCTAAAGATGCAGCTCCAAAGCGCAAGGCGCGCGTGGCGAATGAAGCAACCGTTATTGGCCGCCGCCAGGTTTCCCCGGATTTGGTTCGTTTGAGCCTAAACTCCCCAGCGTTCGCGGGCAAAGACCTGGAATTTACCGACCACTACATCAAGCTGCTGTTCGTGCCAGAAAGCGCTGACTATTCCTGGCCATTCGACATGGAGCAAATCCGCGAAGAGCTTCCGCGCGATAAGCACCCAATTACCCGCACCTATACTCTGATCAACCTGGATTCAGAGACCGGCAACTTTGACGTTGACTTTGTCACCCACGGCGACTCCGGTCTTGCTGGCCCGTGGGCACGTGTGGCTGAGGTCGGGGAGAAGTTCGGCTTCTTCGGACCCGGCGGCGCGTGGGGTCCAGCGGCAGAATATGACCACTTTGTGCTGGCTGGCGATGAATCCGCAGCACCAGCTATCGGCGCGGGTCTGGAAAAGCTTCCAGAAGGCGCAACCGCTACCGCTTACATTGAGATTGAAGCCGAAGACCGCAAGTTCGAGTTCCCAGCTCCAGAAGGCGTGGAAGTCAACTGGGTCATCCGCAACGGCGCCACTCACGGCACCGAGCTCTCCCGCGTTGTGCGCGAAGCCGGCGTTCCCGAGGGTAAGAAGACCAGCTGGTTCGTTCACGGCGTCGCCGAGATGATTAAGGAAATGCGCCGCTTCCTCTTCGTCGAGTCGGAGATTTCCAAGGAAGACGTGTCCATCTCCGGCTACTGGCGCATCGGCATGACCGAAGACCAGTGGCAGTCCTCCAAGCGTGACTTCAACGCCGAGATCGAAGCCGAAGAAGAAAAGGCCAAAGCCTAACGCTTGTTCGAGCCGAAGCTCTCACAAGCGGAACTTAGAATGAAAGCCCGCGCTTCCCAGTCCTGGTGGGGAAGCGCGGGCTTTGTCTGTGCGCCGAAGCTTGGCCTACTTGCTGTCAGAGAGCGCGTACGCTGCGCCGGCGGCAACACCGGTCACGGTCAGTACAGCTGGCCAGGAGCCAATCTTCTTTGCCAGTGGGTGCGAAGCACCGAAGCCGCCGACGTACAGTGCGGTGAGGCCAACGGTGGTTGGAACATCGGTCTTTGACAACCAGGAGCGGACTGCCCAGCCGCCAGCGGCGGCCAAAATAACACCGCCCAGCGGGCGGATTCCGGACTCGCGGGCGGTGATGTAACCGCCTAGGAGACCTGCACCAACAACGGTCGCGGTGCTTACTTTCTTTGGTTTCTTAATATCAATAGCTGCCATGTTTTCATGATAGCCCTTATGCCGTACTCTGCAGTCAGTGAATGTATGGGTCTATCTCAGTTCCGCGGGTATGTCCGCGCTGGGCAACTCGGTTGCAGGCATCGTCTGGCCGTGGATTGTCCTTGAACGCACCGGCGATCCCGCCGCTGCGGGTTTGGTGGCCGCGGCCGTGGCTGTGCCATCGGTTCTGTTCGCCTTTCTCGGCGGATATTTGATTGATACGGTCGGCCGCAAGCCGATGTCGGTTATCTCTGACGTCATCTCTGGTCTGTCAGTGGCGGGCGTTGTGCTGGTTGACCAGACTCTGGGCTTGACCATCGCGTGGTTTATCATCCTCGGCATCGTCGGCGGCGTGGGCGATATCCCCGGCATGGCAGCGCGTTCAGCACTGGTTGGAGATATCGCGCAGTCCTCGGGCAAGACCGTGGACTATATCGCGGGCCTCAACCAAGCGATCATGGGCGTGTCCTTCCTCGTCGGTCCAGCTTTGGCCGGCGTGCTGTTGGCATCGATGGAATCTAGCTGGGTGCTTGTTATTACCGCCGCATGTTCTTTCACCGCGGCACTGTTGACCACGTTCTTGCGCTTGTCCAAGCGCGAGCTGAGTGAAGAAGAAAAGGCAGCTGCGGCAGAAGCCAATGCGCTGAATTTAAAGGCGCTCAAGAGCTGGGGCCAGGTCATCCGCCCGCCGTCCATCATGATGCTCGCCATCCTCACCTTCGTCGGCGTCGCGCTGGTTGGCCCATTTTTGGGCGTGCTCATGCCAGCACACTTCCAAAACGTGGATCAGCCTTTCCTGCTTGGTCTGGCATTTTCCTTCTACGCCATCGGCATGATGGTCTCCGGCGCGGGCATCGCCGCCATCGGTACCTCACGCCGTCGCTTGGTGTGGGTTATCGCCATCGGCGTTGAAGCCATTGGCTTTGCGATGATGGCCGCGCTCGGTGTCTCCTGGCTCGTCGTCATCGGCTGTGGCATCGCGGGTCTGGCCGGTGGCATGCTGGCACCCCTGCAGATGGTTCTGGTAACAGAAGAAACCCCGGAGCACATGCGCGGGCGCGCCTTCTCGCTCTTTACCGCCATCATGCAGTTCGGCGGGCCCATCGGCCTGGTCGTCGCCTCCGGTCTGCTGACTGCACTGTCTATTTATCAGCTGGCCGTAGTGCTCGTTGCCGCATACATGTTGGTGGCTATCTGGGCGATGATTCGCGGTATCCAGATTCTGCCAACCTATGTTGCAACTGAAGCAACTACCACCGCCGTGGGGGAAGTTTCACCAGAAAGCGATACGTCCAGTTAGGATAGCCTTCGTGTCTAACGGTAAAATCACGCCCGAACCGCATATAACCAAGCCTCAAGCCTGGCGCGCACTCGCCGCGCTGTGCTTGGGCTTTTTCATGGTGCTGATGGATCAGACCATCGTCGCGGTGGCAACACCAGACATTATGGCCAACTTCGAGACGGAGTTTGACCAAGTTGTTTGGGTAACTTCTATCTACCTGCTGTGCATGGTCGTGCCCTTACTGTTTACCGGCCGCTTGGGCGACCGCTTCGGCCAGGCGCGCATGTTCCAGCTGGGCATCACCGTATTCGTGCTGGCGGCACTCGCTGCGTCCCTAGCTCCGAACCTCGCGGTGCTGCTCATCGCGCGTGCGGTGCAAGGTCTGGGCGCTGCCATTTTGACCCCGCAGACCATGGCGGTTATCAACCGCATCTTCCCGCAAGATGCCCGCGGACCGGCACTCGGCGTGTGGGGTGCCGTCGGCTCCGTTGCTTCCCTGGTGGGTCCAGTTCTGGGCGGGTTCATCATCAGCACCTTTGGCTGGCGCGGCGTTTTCGTTCTGCACCTGCCGCTTGGTATCGCTGCCTTGGTGCTGTCTGCCATGTGGGTGCCGAAGCTGCCGACGTATGCACGGAGCATCGACAAGCTAAGCGTCGAGGTCACCTTGGTTGGCATGTCTGCTGCTGTTATTGCTATCCAGCAAGGACCGGGTCTGGGCTGGCCGTGGTGGACTATTGTCCTGCTTATTGCTGGTATCGCTCTGATTGCCTGGTTCGTGCGTTTGCAGGCGACCGCGACGTCGCGCAATACCGAACCGCTGGTGCCGCTGCCGTTGTTTAAAAACCGCAACTACTCACTCGGCGCGTTTTCAATCTCGACTATGGGCTTTGCCGTGGCATCGCAAATGCTGCCGATCATGATGTGGTTCCAAACCGGCCGGGGGCTGACCTCTGCGGAAGCTGGGCTGATGATGGTGCCGATGGCTGTCGCCGCCGGCCTGGGCTCACCTTTGGTGGGGCCGTTGGCTGACCGCATCAAGCCGCGACTGCTGTCTGTGATTGGTTTTGCCTCTGTGATCGCGTCTTTGGTGTGGATTGCCGGCATTATGTACCTCGATGCCAGCCTGTTCTGGTTCGTGGGTGCCTCCGCTCTGCTTGGTGTGGGTAATGCTTTTGTGTGGGCGCCGAATTCGGTGACCGCGATGCGCACCGTGGACCTGAAATATATGGGTGCCGCCTCGGGCGTGTACAACACCACTCGCCAAGTGGGTGCCGTGGTTGGTGCGGCCGCCGTGGGTGCTGCAATGCAGGTGGGTGCCGCGAGCCTGGGGCTCAGCCAAGCCATGGCTGTTTCGCTGTTGCTGCCGGCGCTGGTGATGGTTGCTGGTCTTATCGCCGTGGCCCGTTTTGAAAACACTTTGGGCCCTAAGCGATAGAAACTTGCGCTGGTGGCATGCGTTTTTGAGCGCCGTGGCCAAATCCAAACTAGTGTAGTGGTTATGCGACTAGCCACATTGACTTCCGGCGGCGACTGCCCCGGCCTAAATGCAGTAATTCGCGCGATTGTGCGCACCGCGTCGAACGAGTTCGGTGACACCGTCGTGGGCTATGAGGACGGCTGGGTGGGCCTGCTAGAAGACCGCCGCCGCGACCTATATGATGACGCCACCATTGACCGCATTTTGTTGCGCGGCGGCACCGTGCTGGGCACAGGTCGCCTGCACCCGGACAAGTTCAAGGCCGGGCTGGATACCATCAAGTCCAACTTAGAAGATGCCGGCGTGGATGCGCTGATTGCTATCGGCGGTGAAGGCACGCTTAAGGGTGCGAAGTGGCTGGCTGATAATGGCGTTCCCGTTATTGGCGTGCCCAAGACCATTGATAATGACGTCAACGCCACCGACTACACCTTCGGCTTTGATACCGCGGTGTCCGTGGCTACCGATGCCATCGACCGCCTGCACACCACTGCCGAATCCCACAACCGCATTTTGATTGTGGAAGTCATGGGCCGCCACGTCGGTTGGATCGCCCTGCACGCTGGCATGGCCGGCGGCGCGCACTACACCGTCATTCCCGAAGTGCCTTTTGATATCAACGACATTTGCAAGGCCATGGAACGTCGCTTCCAGATGGGGGAGAAGTACGGCATCATCTGCGTTGCCGAAGGCGCGTTGCCGAAAGAAGGCACCATGAGCTTCGGTGAAGGTGAAGAAGACGAATTCGGCCACAAGACCTTCAACGGTATTGGCCAGGTCATCGGCGATGAAATCAAAGCGCACACCGGTTACGACGTGCGTACCACTGTGCTCGGACACATCCAGCGCGGCGGCACCCCAACCGCCTACGACCGCGTGCTGGCCACCCGTTACGGCGTCTCCGCCGCCCGCGCCGCCCACGAAGGCCTGTCCAACAAGTGCGTTGCGCTGCGTGGGGAAGACATCAAACTCGTCGACCTCGCCGACGCCGTCGGAGAACTCAAGACCGTGCCGACCCACCGCTACGAGAACGCCCAAGCGCTGTTTGGCTGATATGTCGGCCCCAGCGTACTGGTCGGCCACGAGCAGGCTAGTACGTCACATCTCCAATTGCAGAAAGTATCTGGGCGTCAAGACTGGCCACTGAGTTTCAAGCGGTAGCGTTCCTCAAAGGAATCGATTACAGAATCGTCAAAGTGAAAATTAGGATCGCCGCTATCGAGCATACGTAGTGGGGACAAATGTCGGCCATTATCAAGGAGTGGAAGTTGGGGGTTTTCGATCAGCCACCACTCAATTAGTGATGCTGTAATCCTTAGGTCGTCCGATTCCTGGCATCGATTACGCAATTTGAGTTTATATCCGCGACCTCTGGTCGGATAGCTCCATCGACAAATTGAAATACTGGATAGTAGGTAGTGTCACCAAGTTCACATCCGATGACTACACCATAACGTTTATATGCTCTTAGCATCTCTCGAGCATTATTAATACGAGTACGCTTTTCGGCAGGGTAATTGGCAGGATAATATTTCTCGGGATCCAATAATTTCCTTATTTCGCTCGCGGAGGCCATCTCAACCCGATCAAGAAGGCTGCCGGCGAGCATTGGAGCTTCAATGAGGGAGTATGTTTCGCTCCAAATTTCGTTTTCTTGCCAATCAGATGGGAATCCAGCGTCAGATAGTTTTAGTCCAAGCGCGCTACATTTGGTGCTTAAGTATCGAACAATTTCAAGCACCTGGGAATCATTCGGGGCGATGCTCAGGAGTGCGTAACGAAGCGCCAGTAGTAGTCCATAGAGTCTGTTGTTCACATGCTTGTCCGCGAGTTTTCCCAACACATGGTGTCGTTCTTCGGTAGCGGCTCCGGGAGCGCTCAAAGTAACGTCATAGACGCGATTCCAAATCCTCGAGTAATGGGAGCAGAGATTACGAGCGTGTCGGAATCCATTTAGGCAGTCGTCCAATAGTCAACCATTGCGAAAGCCGGTATACCTGCGCTAAGCACCATAATAACGTGGGCCTTATTGAAGCTCTATTTTCACAGCCAATTGAAATGCCCACAAGGCGGGATGACAATCTCAGCTAGCGGACTATTATGTAGGGATGACCGATTCCCTTGAACCTCAATCCGGCGGCAATGGCGCTGCTGGGCACACTACTCCTACTCAAACAAACCTTGCTGCTGATGCTGCAGCGGATGCAGATAAGGCTGCGGCGGCGCGGGCGGACCGCGCGGCGTTTATCGCAGCGCTGGGATTCCCTGTCCTGGTTATTATCGGCGGCCTGTTGGGCTTCTTCTTCCCGGACACTGCCTCGGGCTTCGCGCCGCAGGTAACGCCGCTGCTGGGCATCATCATGTTCGGCATGGGGTTGACGTTGCGGCCGGTGGATTTTGCGCTCGTCGCTAAGCGTCCGCTGCCAGTGCTTATTGGTGTGGTGGCTCAGTTCGTCATCATGCCGATGATTGCCGTGGCCACGGTGTGGGTTTTGCAGCTTCCACCGGAAATCGCGGTTGGCGTGATCCTGGTGGGTTGTGCGCCGGGTGGTACTTCATCCAACGTCGTTAGCTACTTGGCGCGCGGCGACGTGGCGCTGTCTGTGACCATGACTTCGGTGTCCACGCTGTTGGCGCCACTGCTGACCCCAATGCTTACCTTGTGGCTGGCGGGGCAGTACATGCCGCTGGATGCAGGTGCGATGGCGTGGGACATCGTCAAGGTTGTGCTCATCCCGGTTGTCGGCGGCTTGGTTGTGCGCCTTTTGCTGCCGAAGGTCGTGGCGTTTATTACCCCGGCCTTGCCATGGATTTCGGTGCTGGCTATTTCGTCGATTGTTTGCATCGTCGTCGGTGGCAACCGCGACAACATCGTCACCGCGGGCGGTATTGTTCTGGTCGCCGTCATCATTCACAACGGTCTGGGCTACGCGCTGGGCTACCTCACAGGCAAGATCACCCGCCAAACCGAGCCAGTGTCGCGCACCATGGCCATCGAGGTCGGCATGCAAAACTCCGGCATGGCCACCACCTTGGCGTCGACCTACTTCAGCCCACTTTCAGCGCTGCCGGGTGCAGTGTTCTCCGTCTGGCACAACCTGTCCGGCGCCGTGGTCGCAGCCATCTGCCGCTACATTGACGGCCGCGCAAAGAAGGCCGAAAACTAGCACAAGCCATACACGCTGGGTGGTGAATGACCGCACGGGGGATAAGTATTAAGATGGCACCCATGACTGCTGCGATGTATGACCTGATGGACTTTGATGAAGTCCTTGAAAAGTATGACCCAGTTATGGGTTTGGAAGTCCACGTCGAACTAGCCACGGAAACCAAGATGTTTTCCACCTCGGCAACCAACTTCGATGCCCCGGCAAACTCCAACGTTGACCCGGTGTCTTTGGGTCTGCCGGGTGCGCTGCCAGTGGTTAACGCTAAGGGCGTGGAGTGGGCCATCAAGATTGGTTTGGCTTTGAATTGCTCCATTGCGGAGTCATCGCGCTTTGCTCGCAAGAACTACTTTTACCCAGATCAGCCAAAGAACTACCAGATTTCCCAGTACGATGAGCCAATTGCTTATGATGGCTACTTGGACGTAGTTCTGGAAGACGGCACCGAGTGGCGCGTGGAGATTGAGCGCGCGCACATGGAGGAAGACACCGGCAAGCTCACCCACTTGGGTGGCACTTCGGGTCGTATCCACGGCGCGACTGCGTCTTTGGTTGACTGCAACCGTGCGGGCATTCCGTTGATTGAGATTGTGACCAAGCCAATTGAGGGTGCGGGGGAGCGTGCACCTGAGGTGGCGCGTGCTTATGTCACCGCGTTGCGTGAGCTGGTTGCGGCGCTGGGCGTTTCCGATGCCCGCATGGACCAGGGCTCTATGCGCGTGGACTCTAACTTGTCGCTGCGTCCGGTTGGTACCACTGAGTTTGGTACTCGTACTGAGACTAAGAACATCAACTCTTTGCGTTCGGTTGAGCAGGCGGTGCGCTTTGAGATGATGCGTCAGGCGCAAGTGCTTGCCGATGGCGGCACGATCGACCAAGAAACCCGCCACTACCAGGAGACCGACGGTTCGACCTCGAAGGGTCGTCCGAAGGAAACTGCAGATGATTACCGCTACTTCAATGACCCAGACTTGCCACCGGTTCTGGCGCCACGCGAGTGGGTTGAAGAAATTCGTCAGACTCTGCCGGAGATGCCATGGATTCGCCGTGCACGCATCCAGGAAGAGTGGGGCCTGAAGGACGCAGAGATGCGCGACTTGGTCAACGCTGGCGCTTTGGACCTTATTATTGCGACCACCGAAGAGGGCGCTACTGCTGATGAGGCTCGTTCCTGGTGGGTTTCTTACCTGTCCGCAAAGGCGAATGAGCAGGGCGTTGACCTTCCAGCACTGAGCATCACCCCGGCGCAGGTTGCCCGCGTGATTGTTCTAGTCAAGGAAGGCAAGCTGACCACCAAGCTGGCACGCCAGGCAGTCGACGGTGTTCTCGCCGGCGAAGGCGATGTTGATGAGGTAGTCAAGGCTCGCGGCCTGGAGGTCGTGCGTGATGACGCCGCGATTGAAAAGGCAGTTGATGATGCACTGGCTGCTAACCCAGACGTGGTGGAGAAGTACCGCGCTGGCAACAAGAAGGTCACCGGCGCTATCGTCGGTGCCGTCATGAAGGCAACTCAGGGCAAGGCTGACCCAGGACAGGTCAACCAGCTCATCGCTAAGAAGCTCGCTTAGTTTCGGGCGCTAAATCGCAAGTCGCGCACGGACGGGCTCTCACAAAGATTGGGAGTCTGTCCGTGCGCTTTCGTTTTCCCACTAGAGGCTGCGGTCGTTAACGCAAAAATATATTGGTTCACACAATAAGTAGGGCTGTGAGGTGTCTCATGGTAATCGAAACTATATAAAGCCAGGTTATTGCATGTTTTCCGCCTGTTTTCTGTATGTAATTCATTCGTAAAAATTCGCATAGGTGCAGGTCAGTCGTTAGTCTGGATCATCGTTCGCTAAATGGATAAGTCATGCACGAAACTATTTAGATTTGATTTTCTTATAAGCCAACCCGAGGAAAACGTGTCTTACAGAAACATAATTGGTATTTCTCTTGCATTCGTGGGCCTGCTTGTGGGGGCTGGCTTTGCCACCGGTCAAGAGGTTGTTCAATACTTCACGTCATTCGGCGTTAACGGTGTCTGGGGCATCATTATTGCTGGTGTCATCATGACCATTGCTGGCACAGTGTTCCTGCAGCTGGGTTCCTACTTTCACGCTTCTGAGCACAACGCGGTGTTTAGGAAAGTAACTCACCCGATCGTGTCGAAGCTGCTGGATGTTGCCGTGATATTCACGCTGTTTGCTGTCGGCATCGTCATGCTGGCAGGGGCTGGTTCCAATATGGCGCAGCAGTTTGGTTGGCCTGCCTGGGTCGGTTCGACCTTGATGCTGGTGCTGGTTTTGGTCACCGGTGTGTTGGATGTGGATAAGGTATCCAATGTTATTGGCTTGCTGACGCCAACGATCATCATCGCGGTTATCGCGCTGCTCATCTACACCCTGATGAACATGCCGGAAAATGCCGGCGAGGTCATCGACATTGCATCGCAGACCGAAGCTCCAATTGGTAACTGGCTGCTGTCTGCCGTGAACTACAACGGCCTAGCCCTCATCCTGGCTGTATCTATGTCGCTGGTTATCGGCGGCGACCACATCAGCCCACGAGAGGCCGGCTGGGGCGGCGTCATTGGCGGCGTCACCTATGCCATCCTGCTTGGTATCGCTGGTTTCGTCCTGCTGATGGGCGCGGACAAGATTGGTGACTCCGATGTTCCAATGCTGGTTCTGGTCAATGAGATGGGCAGCACCGCGGGCTTCCTCATGGCGATTGTCATCTTCTTGATGATTTTCAACACCGCCATCGGCATGTTCTACGCACTGGGCAAGCGCCTGGCATCGGGACGCGAAAACCGCACCTACCCAATCTTCGTCGTGGGTACTCTCGCAGGCTACGGAATGTCCTTCTTCGGATTTAAGACTTTGATGAACTACGTCTACCCAATCCTGGGCTACATGGGCATGTTCATGGTTGTTGTGCTGGTCTTCGCCTGGTTCCGCAGCCTGTCCAAGATTCGTGATGAGTCCGTTCGCCGCGAGCGCATCAAGTCCCTGCTTCGTCTGAAGCTGCACCCAGAAGAGAAGTACGACGCAAAGCATGATGACGTTATCGGTCGCGAGCTCGTCGAATCCAACCTCGACCATGAAGTCCTCTTCGAAGACCTTGTTGGTGAGGTTACTGAAGAGCTCGACTCCGACGCCGCGATTGAATTTACTGCCGACGAAATCGAAGAAGAGATCACCGATGTCGAGTACTACATCGAACGCGATGGAGTGCCTGACCCGGTTGTTGATTCCGATGTTGCAACCGGCAAGGATACGAAGGCACCAGACGCCGCTAAATAAGTCTCCTTTCCCGCTCCTCTTGTGAAACCACGGTTTCCAAGAGGGGCTTTTTCTATGCCAACAGGTCCATTGCCCCCATTCCACTCAGCTCATGCGTGTTGCTCACGAGCCTTCCACCTGGAGTAACAAGCTTGACCTTGCCGCGATGCCGCGCCATCCGCCCTCGACTTTTCTCGCGGCGCCCTGCCCGGACGCCGTCGTCATTCACGCCGTTGTGATACGAGCACAGCGTGGTGAGATTCGACGGATTAGTCTGCCCACCATTCTTATGTGCGTCGATATGGTGAACTTGGCAGCGGTCTGCCGGTACTTTGCAGCCCGGCCACGGACACACAAGGTTTTCTGCCATAGCCAGGATTCGCTGCTTGCCTGACGCGAACCGTGCTTCATAGAGATTGACTGGTCCGGCGGTGGGGTGGAAGAGTCCGGCGTAGATTTTGTCGCCGAGAGCGCCGGAAACCGCAAGGTTGACGATTTCTGCCCCGGTCATGGTGGTTCCGTCGGATGCTCCGATGATGGATTCGTCGCCTTCACCGCGGAGAATCGTCGCAGACTGATCCAAACCGATGGCAATAACAGTGCGGTATTCGGGTTTGAGTACGCCACCGCCGCCGTCGATGTGCTTCCAGAATGCTTCTAATAGTGCCTTCGATCTCGGCTCTGATGAGGCCTCTATGGCATCAAGCGTTTTCTCAAAGTCGATGATGCGGCGCTGGGTATCGGTGATGCTCATAGTGACCATGCCGTTCTTTGGACGTCCTACGCGGACACCCTTTTCTTTTGGTTTCTCACCGACAATTTCATCAACGCGTTGATTGCCTAGGGCGTTGACTTCCTCGTAAGTCCCCTCGTGCGCAATGAGTTCCGCACGCAGCTTCCAGGCGGCACCGCGCTTTTTCTTTAACTTCTGAGCGTGGCTATCAATCATCTGTAGACGCTCCATGCTGAGCCCACGCTCTTCGGCGAGTGCTACGGACTCGCGTTGAAGACGTGGTGAGTCGGTGGAGCCGAAGAAGACATCCGCTAATTTGGAGTACTTCTTGGCTGTCTTTAACGCCACGTCATCGGCGGCCATATCGTATGGCGAAAGCTCCGCCATGTCTCTTAAAACGCTCACCGCCTGGGTTGCTTGTTGTATGAATGCTTTGTAATTTTTCATAACTTCGACGCTAAACCGAAAACGCAACCCCGCACCAGAGCAATCCTGAAAACCTGTGGATAACTACGTTGACACGTCACCCAACAGGCTAAGTTATCCACAGATGGAGCAATTTCGCCCAAAAGTGCGTTCGGCGGGGGTACAGGCGTGCGAACTGTGAACCGCGTCCCTGGTGGATCGTGCTGCGCGGATATGAATTGCGTGACGCGGTAGCTCTCTTAAGCAATTGCGGGGAGGGGTAGGCAGATGCGAACTGGCGTGATTGAAAGCACAATTATTGGCATGAGCAAGTCGGTTAATAAAAAGTTTTCTCCTTTGCTGGCGGTGGAAAGGCCTCACTTGCCGCGGCCTCCTATCCGGGAAATTTTCCGCGATTTAGGACCCCAGGAGTTAGGTGATGGATTAGTTGCCCTGATTTTCTCCGCCTCGGGTCCCATCGCGGTCATTTTGGCGGCGGCTGCCGCGGGCAACCTCAGCCCGGAGCAGACTTCTTCGTGGATCTTCGGTGCCTTCTTGGGCAACGGTCTCCTCACGCTGTTTCTGACGTATCTTTACCGCAGCCCGCAGGCGTACTTCTGGACTATCCCCGGCACGGTGCTCGCGGGTGATGCGCTGACGCATTTGAGCTTCGGGGAAGTCATCGGTGCCTATCTTGCCACGGCCGTGCTGGTGTTCTTGTTGGGATGGACGGGCCTGATTGGCAAGATTATGGCGGTATTGCCGCCGACGATTGTCATGGCGATGGTGGCCGGCATCTTCCTGCGTTTCGGCCTGGACCTGATTTCCGCGGCCGTGGATGATCCGCTCATTGCGATTCCGATGAGTCTCATCTTCATTGTCTTAAGCGCCAGTCCCAAGATTGCTGCGGTTGCGCCGCCGGTAGCGATGGCGGCGGTGGTGGGCATCGCTATCGCGATGGCCGCAGGGCAGTTGGGCGGTGGAATCTTGGACGATGGTGTTGTGGCATCGCCGGTCTACACCGCGCCGGAATTTTCTTTCGCGGCGATGACAGAGCTAGTCGTGCCGCTGGCGATAACGGTGGTGATTGTGCAAAATGGCCAGGGTATCGCGGTGCTGCAGGCTGCGGGGCACAAGCCCGGAGTTAACCTCGCTGCGGCGGCCAGCGGCCTGGTGTCTTTGCCGATGGCACTGATTGGCAACGTCACCTCGTGTCTCACCGGACCGACCAACGCGTTGATTGTCTCCGGTCCGAACAAGCAGCGCCACTACACCGCAGCGATGGTGACAGCAGTCGGCGCAATCTGTGTCGGGCTCTTCGCGCCCGTCTTCGTTGGTTTCATGCTGGCCATGCCGGCGTCCTTTATTGCGGCGCTGGCGGGCATCGCTATGCTTACGCCGCTAAAGAATGCATTCGTGGCTGGGTTTTCAGGCGTGTTCTCCACGGGCGCGCTAGTGTGTTTCCTGGTCACCGTCTCGGAGATAACGCTGGTGGGAATCAGCGCGCCGTTTTGGGGGATCGTGTTTGGTTGCCTGGTGGCATGGCTGATGGACCCCAAGCCGAAGGTCGAGGTCCAAGAAGCGAGTGAAGAAGAACTAGCTGAGCAGCAGCTTGATGGTCAGACCGATCATGATGCAGCCGATGCCGAGGTTGATACCGCGCCACACAGCTGGGCGCGATAGAACGTGGGAGAACTTCGCGGCAGATAGGCCGATGGTGGGAAACCACACCATGGATGCGGTGATAGCGCCGGCGGCAAAGATCCAGCGGTCATCGGTGCCGTACTGGTTGGCCAGGCCGCCAATCATGACTAGCACGTCAACATAGGCAGCCGGGTTGAGCCAGCAAATGGCCAAGGCCGCAAGGGCAGGCTTTAACCAGGTGGACTTTTGCATCTGTCGACGAAGCCGCGTCGTGCGCTTACGAGTATCAACAGATGAAGAGCCAGGGCCGGTGGGTGCGCCGCCATCGAAGGCATCGATTTGCTGCGTCTTATTTGGCTCGGTGTTGGACGGGGACAAGGTCTCGACCTTGTCACGGAAGGCATCGCGGAAGCACAAGAATGTAAAGTAAGCCAGATATGCAGCGCCGAGATACTTCAACGCAACCAGTGCGGTGGGGAAAGTCTCAACCAAGTAGCCAACGCCGGCGGTGCCGCCCAAAATCAAAATGATGTCTGAAATCGCACAGATAGCAATGACCACCCACACATGGTCGCGCTTGATGCCAAGCTTGAGCAACAGGGCATTTTGAGGACCGATCGCTACAATCAGCGAGATACCGAGTGCAAAGCCGGCAGCATAAACAGACAACATTGACATAGCTACACTCTGCAACGTCAATTTGATGAAGTCCAGTTATTGAAACTCATCGTAGGTTAAAATGACTTCATGAATCCCGTTCATTTGGAAACGCTGCTGGCCATCGTCGATGAAGGCAGCTTTGAGTACGCTGCCACGGTGCTGGGAATCACACCGTCGGCGGTGAGCCAGCGTATTAAATCGCTGGAAGCATCGACAGGCCGCGTGCTGCTACGCCGCGCGAATCCGGTCACCGCAACCGATGCTGGTGAAATCTTGGTGCAGTCTGCCCGCCGCATGGCGCTAGTGCAGGCTGAAACTGATGCCCGCCTGGGCCAGCGCCTCCAGCGCGTGCCGCTGTCGGTGGCCGTCAACAATGACACCTTGGCAACCTGGTTCAAGGCAGTGATGGCAGAAATGGCGCAATACGGCGAGGCCGCGCTGCGACTGCGCGTGGAAGATGAGTCCCGCACGCTGTCCATGTTGCGCCGCGGGGATGTGCTCGGTGCCATTACCCATGAAGAAGACCCAGTGTCTGGCTGTGTCTCTGAATACTTGGGCACCATGCGCTATGTCGCGGTGAGCACGCCGGAAATCAAGTCCCGTTTCAACACGGAACTCGGCCTGGTGTGGCGGCAGATGCCGCTGGTTATTTATGGCCCGCAGGACGCCATCTTGGACCAGGCGATGCGGAATCGTTCGGTGGAGCTGCATGTTATTCGTGGCAGGGTCTCGCAGATTCCCACCTCGGAGGCCTACCTGGAAGCCGTGCGCATTGGCCTTGGTTGGGGAGTGCTCGCCGAAATCCAGGTCCAGCAATACTTAGACTCCGGCGAACTTGTTGAACTCGACGGCGAAGACATTGAAGTCGACCTCTACTGGCAGCGCTGGCGCCTGGAATCTGAGGTGCTGGAAAAGCTCACCAGCAGCGTCGTTGGCGCCGCCCGCAAGGCCCTGCCGCAGCGCAAATAAAAAGCGCGCGGCACCACCTGGGAGAGAAGTGGTGCCGCGCTAAAACCTAGCGTTCAAACAGCGGTAGCTGGAAGTCCTCAGGGTTCTTAACTTCCTCACCTGCAGGCACAGCGCCCGGCAGGGTGGTGCCTTCGGCGAAAGGCTGGCCACCGAAGCGGTCGCGGTCATGGGCTTCCATCAACCAGGACATGTCCGGGCCGACGGGAACAATCTTGGTCGGGTTAATTTCGGTGTGCACCATGAAGTAGTGCTGCTTGATTTCGGTGAAATCGGTGGTGTCACCAAAGCCCGGAATCTGGAACAGCTCCTGCAGGTAGCCGCGGATATTTGGCATCTCCGCCAGCTTGTGGCGCGAGCACTTGAAGTGGCTGTAATAGACCGGGTCGAAGCGAATCAGGGTGACAAAGAGACGAATATCGGTCTCAGTAATGTGATCGCCGACCATGTAGCGCTGCTTGCCCAAACGCTCCTCAACCCAGTCCAGAGCCTCCCACATGAACTCATACGCGGACTCATAAGCTTCCTGGGAACCTGCAAAACCGCAGCGATACACACCGTTGTTAATTGCCTTGAAGATGTAGTAGTTGATCTCCTCCATTTCATCGGCAAGCTGCTGCGGATACAGATCCGGCGCACCTTCGCGCTGGAAATCCTTCCAGTTGGTGATGAAATCACGCACGATCGATGGGTAATCATTGGTCACAACGCGACCGGTGGATTCCTCCACGATGGCCGGAACCGTAATGCCGCGCGGGTAATCAGGGAAGCGCTTTAAATACGCGTCCTGCAGACGCGGAATCTTGAGCACCGGGTCAACGCCGCCTTCGTCCAGGTCGAACTGCCAGGATCGCACATCGTGGGTTGGACCGGCCAGTGCCAAGGAGATGGTGTCTTCCAAGCCCATCAGGCGACGCGCAATAACGGTGCGGTGTGCCCACGGGCAGGCACGGGCAACGGCTAGACGGTAACGGCCGGCTTCTTGCGGCCAGTGGAAAGTGCCGTCTTCCTGCTCAGTTGGTTCGCTAATGCCGGGGACAATGCGGTCTTCGATGTAATTGGTATCGCGCACAAATTCGCCGTCGGGGGAGGCGTTGCGTGCTTCCTGGATTGCCTCATCGGTGTTGCTGGTTGTCATGGGACTCCTTCAATTCATTGTGTTGACGTGTCAACAACATTACAGCAAGTTCCGGCACAAATCTAGATCCACAGACACAAAAGGCGGTTTAGCAATCTGGCCCACTGGGGGAAATGCGGTGGCGCGCCGAGAATGTTGGCTGCCAGCTGCCAGTTTTTCGCCTAGTGTTTAGGCTATGAGCACGAATAAACCGTCCAATGATCAACCTGATAAGGCATCAGACTTTGATGATGAGTTGGGTGTTCCTTCGTACAATCCATCAACCGACGCGAAGCCGGATGCCAGCAGTAAGGCGCCGTCCAGTGAGCCAACTTTGTCCTTCAACAGGCCAACTCAGTCTCAGCAGCAGGCAGCAAAGGGCAATTCGCTTGACGATGCCAAGCTGAGCGACGCCCCCACCACCGCCTCCGCGTCACCTGTTTCCAAGAAGAACAGCCTCGCGGCGACTTCCAAGGAATCGTCCGCGGGTGCCGGTTCGGAATCCGCCGGTGCGGCGGCTGGCGCCGTTGCCGGTGGCACTGCAGCCGGGGGAGCAGCGGCTGCTGCGTCTGAGCCGAAGCGCTCGAGCGTGTTTGACCGCCCGGGACGTGCTCAACCGCAAGAGATTACTCCGAATAACACCCCGCCGAATAATAATCAGGCTCCGCAGTCACCTGTTGAGTCCCAACCTACGGAGACGATGAACTTGGGCCCTACAACTGGTTCACAGAACAATTCCTACGATGACCGTGACTTTGCCAACCGCAATGACTCCTTCGCGAATGACCCAACCACGGTGTCGCCAGCGGTAGGCAACGGCTACGAGCCAACCACCGTGCAGCCGGCAGCAGCGCCAGCAACAGCCGGTGTGGGTGCCGGCGCAGGCGCTGGCGCAGCATCAGCGCAGCAATTTGATACCCCTTCGCAGTACTCCGATGAGACAGCGATGGCTTTGGACGCTGACACCGCGGCTGCAGCACAGGCGGAGGAAGAAAAGGCACTGCGCCGCCAGTACGGCAAGCGTGGCACTATTGACTTTGGTTTGCTGTTTATTCGCATCGCACTGGGCGGCTTCCTCATCATTGAGGGCGTTCGCACCCTGTTTAGCATCGGTGAATCAGCTGGCATTTCTGGCTTGGAGTCGGAATATGCAAGCTACACCATGGCGAATATCCTGGCCATGGGCGTTCCGGTGGGCCAGCTGGTCGCAGGCACCTTCTTAGTCCTGGGCTTGCTCACTCCATTCGCTTCGATGTTGGCGCTGGTAGTCACCGGCTTTATGGCTATTCATGAGCTGGCTGTTTCCGGCACCGGCCTGGACGTCTTCGCGTGGCCTGAGTCCCTGTGGTTGGCACTGATTCTGTTTGTGGTCAACGTCGGCGTGCAGTTCACCGGCCCTGGCTTTATCTCCGTGGACTCCGCACTAGGTGTCAAGGCACTGTCTAGCCCAGCGCGTCGCCCACTGGCTTCGTCCTGGATCTTCTTCATTCTGGGCGCAGCCGCACTGGTTGCCGTCTGGTGGTTCGGTGCAGGCATCAACCCTCTAAGTTAATCCGAACAAGTAAGCGCGCCGGTGCAGAAACCCTGAAAAGGGACTCTGTACCGGCGCGCCTTTGTGTGCCTTGATGCTGTGCTGACTAGCGAGCAGCAGGTGCTTTAACGGGCACGAAACGGAGCATGTAGGCAATCGCCAGCATGGTCATGACAGAGAGCCAGACGAAGTCATTCATGACTAGCTTGAACACCAGCTCCATGTCCCAGACGTTGATGCCGTCGGCCCAGTACCACTTTGGGGGAACAGTCAGGACGAGGATGGCCCATAGGCTCAAGATGGAGATGAGGATGCCAGCAGCCCAGTTGAGGTGGCGCCAGGTAATCGCGCGGTAGAGCAGCACCGGGATGGCGATGGCGACCCAGACCCAGTGGTGGGACCAGCTGACAGGGGAGATAAGCAGCATGATGAATGCGTTTATCATCCAAGCCTCGATGTTGAGACCGCGTTTCATCAGGGCGATCATGAGCCAGCCGCCGAGGACGACGGTGATGATCGCAAGGCATAGCCAGATGATGTTGGTGATGGTGCTGGCCGCTTCCATGCCTTCTTGGGAAGTGTAGAGACGCTCAATGGCGCCCTTGATAGAGCTGTTGGACTGATACGCGGTTTGCACGCCGAAGTCGCCGCCGGTGCCCATGGACAACAGTTTGACCGAGAAGTACTCCCAGGCCACATCCCACCGCACAGCAGCGGCGATGAGCGTTGCGATGATCGCGGAGATGCCCGCGGTGATGATCGGCTTGATTTCTTTGCGGACTAGAAAGTACAGCAGCATGGCCAGCGGCGTGATCTTGATGGCGGCGGCAACACCGATGAGCCAGCCCTGCGGCAGCCACTTCAGCCGCTTGCGGGGAATCAGGTCCAAGGCAACGAGCACCATGATGATGATGTTGATCTGCGCGAAACCGTTGTTCAGGCGCACTGGCTCAAAGATGAGCACGATGCCCCAGATAAGGGAGGCGGCGGCGATGACATCGCTGCTAACAAAAGGATTGCTGCGCTGGCGGTTGAGCGCGAATGCCAGCAGCAGGACGACAAGGCCGATAAGCAGGTTGGACAGCACAATCATGATGTCGCCGGCCATGGCGTGGCTAAACCAATCACCAGCCAGCGGCACCATGACAAGCGCGCCGAAAGGCGGGTAGATAAACGGCAGGGCGATATCGCCGGCCATCATGGGAACTGAGTAAACCTCGCCGCCTTCCATGAAGGCTTTGACACCTTCACGGTAGATAACCATGTCGATGGGAAAGTCCGTCAGCATCACCTGAATCGCCGTGGTGACGGTGGCGATGACCAGGCCCAGTACCCCGACCACGCCAGCAAGTGCGGGGGACAGGTGGCGCTTTGTGGAACTTGGTTGCGTAGAACCAAGTTCCACGGGGTCGGACGAAGTTAAATCAGTATTCGGCGAAGTAGTCACAGGCCATAATGTTAGGCGGTGGGTCAGTACTTAGGTAAATACTGACCCACCGCCTAGGTGGAAATGTGGTGAATGTCGTTGGATAAACGACATTCACGGGTGCTTGCTAAGCGATGTGGCCGTCAACGATACGGACAGCTCCCATATCGGCAGAGGTAGCCATGTTCGCGTATGCACGCAGAGCCTTGGTGACTGGACGGTCACGGCTGACCGGAGTCCATGGCTTCTCGCGGCGCTCCTGCTCAGCGCGGCGACGCTCGAGCTCGTCTTCGTCGATGTCCAGGGTCAGCTCGCGCTTGCGGACGTCGATGGTGATTGGGTCGCCATTTTGGACCAGGCCGATGACGCCGCCGTGAGCAGCCTCAGGGGAGATGTGGCCGATGGACAAACCAGAGGTACCACCAGAGAAGCGGCCATCGGTGATCAGCGCACACTTCTTGCCCAGGCCGGAGCCCTTCAAGAAGGAGGTTGGGTGCAGCATCTCCTGCATGCCTGGACCGCCGGCGGGGCCTTCGTAGCGGATGACAATGACATCGCCAGCCTGGACCTCGCGCTTGAGGATGATGGACACTGCCTCTTCCTGGGACTCCACGACGCGTGCTGGGCCCTGGAAGTGCCACAGTTCTTCTTCCACGCCAGCGGCCTTGATGATGGCGCCGTTGGGTGCCAGGTTGCCGCGCAGGACAACCAGGCCACCCTGGTCAGAGTAAGAGAACTCAGCGGAGTGGATGCAGCCATTTTCCTGGTCGGTGTCCAAAGAATCCCAGACGTTTTCGGTGGAGAAAGGCTCGGTGGTGCGAACACCACCTGGGGCAGCCAGGTACAAATCACGTGCCTTGTCCAGTTCCTTGCCGCCGCGGATATCCCAGTCATCCAGCCACTGGTTGGCGTCCTTGTACAGCGCGGTGTGTACATTCATCTTCAAATGTCCGGAGCGGCGCAGCTCGCCCAAGATGGCGGGGATGCCGCCGGCGCGGTGAACGTCCTCGATATGCCAGACACCGTTTGGTGCAACCTTGGACAGACAAGGAACAGCGTCAGAGACAGCCTCGATGTCGTTCAAGGTGAAGTCGATAGCGCCTTCCTGGGCTGCAGCCAGGGTGTGCAGGATGGTGTTGGTGGAGCCACCCATGGCCATGTCAAGCGCCATGGCGTTGTAGAAAGCATCTTCGTTGGCGATGTTGCGTGGCAGGACGGACTCGTCCTCCTCGCCGTAGTAACGGCGGCACATGTCAACGATGGTGGTGCCGGCCTGCTCGAAGAGACGACGGCGGAAAGCATGGGTGGCCAAGGTGGTGCCGTTGCCTGGCAGCGCCAAGCCCAAGGCCTCAGTCAGGCAGTTCATGGAGTTCGCGGTGAACATACCGGAGCAAGAACCACAGGTAGGACAAGCAGATTCCTCGACCAGTTTCAGGCCGGCATCATCCACATCGTCGCTAGCCGATGCCGTGATCGCCGTAATCAAGTCCGTCGGTGCCTGGGCGACGCCATCAACAACAACTGCCTTGCCGGCCTCCATTGGGCCGCCGGAGACGAAGATGGTGGGGATGTTCAAACGCAACGCTGCGTTGAGCATGCCCGGGGTGATCTTGTCACAGTTAGAAATACACACCAGAGCATCGGCAGTGTGCGCGTTGACCATGTACTCCACGGAGTCAGAAATGATCTCACGCGATGGCAGGGAGTAGAGCATGCCGGCGTGGCCCATGGCGATACCGTCATCGACCGCGATGGTGTTGAATTCCTTCGGAACACCGCCTGCTTCACGAATGGCGTCAGCAACAATGTCACCGACATTCTTCAAGTGAACGTGGCCCGGAACGAACTGAGTATAAGAGTTAGCAATAGCCACGATCGGCCGGCCGAACTCATTTTCCTTGGTGCCGGTTGCGCGCCAGAGCGCGCGAGCACCAGATGCTTGACGGCCGATGGTGGTTACTTTAGAGCGCAGAGGAAACATCGAAATATCCTAAAATTTTAAAGATGGGGATGATAAGGCTATCTAGCGTGGTCAACGCTTTGTGAGTAGAAAATATTCCCTCACTGCCTTAAGGGCCGTAGGCGATTGCTGGGTAGAAGTGGGTGTGCTTGCCGCAGCATCGGTGAGTTATTTACTCTACTCCGTCACGTCCGCGAATCTGAGTCCGTGGAGTTTCCGGGGGTGTCTCACGGGGTGAGCTATTTTGTCCACGATGTGAGATATCATCTGTCTCATTCGCAGCCTTGTATTGTGCGAACTCATCCTTGCTCATGAGAATCTGCTGGCCATCGCGGTGAACAATAACTACCTTCTCATCGGCTGCGGCCTTGCCCTCGCTGAGTGCGTCGGGGATGCGACCCCGGGAGGCATCGAAAAGCCCTGGCAAAGAATTGAAGGTAACGCCCGGCAGCATGTGCTTTTCGCCGGACTTGGTAGCCGCGAAAGACTTGGAACCCTTAAAGCCCACGCCCTCAAACTCATCCCATGAGATGGACTTCGCGCCGCGGAATGCGTAGCGGATAGCAATACCTTCATCGCCCACGGTGGTCTCCGCGCGCAACACCCAGTAGATCCAAATGAGTGGAATCAGGGTGGTCCAACCAATGAGAAGAGGATTCCAGCCGGCCATGATGATGCACACCATGGCCATCATGGCGAGCGCGAAAACGTGAGTGCGCTCCGGAGCAAAATCTTTGGTCTTTCCGGTGGGTGCCGGAATGGTTTCGGCGGCACCAGGGGTAGCGGAGGTGTTATCGGCGTTGTCGGCAGGATTATCAGCAGGCACGGGATCGGTCATGTAGTCCTATGCTAATTAGTTTTAGCGCTAGGGGTTAATTGGAAGTTCGGCCGCACCGCGAAATTGCTGGGAAATCTTGCTCTTTGGGACGAGTTTCCCACCTAGTGGGGGTGTTAACTGGACTGGGTGAAATCTGTGTGTATGATGTAGCTCATGATCATTATTCGACTTCAGGTGGTAGTAGTAGCAGCGCGGCACTTGCCGTAGCGGCCGTTTGAAGTCGTTGAATAGCAAGTGCCCTCGCCAACTCCCACCAGAGTTGAGTCGGGGGCATTGCTCATTTATAGGTCGGCCCACCCTCAGCTGATTGATGATCGGTGCTTGATTGCCTCCCATACACCCATGTGGGACACGGCGAAAAAGTGTTTAATTGAATAATCAATTAATGATGTACATGACATAAGGAGCATTTCCACCGTGGCAGCTTCCACAACGCCCACTCCGGCTTCGGTGGCCTCTTCTACTGGCGCTAAGCCAGGACCAAAAGGCCCGGAGCGAATGACTGGCGCTCAAGCTATTGTCCGCACACTAGAAGACCTTGGTACGGACCTCGTCTTTGGTATCCCTGGCGGCGCCGTGCTGCCTTTGTACGATGCCATCAACCGGTCTGAAACCCTGCGCCACGTGCTTACCCGCCATGAGCAGGGTGCTGGCCACGCCGCTGAAGGCTATGCCTTGGCATCTGGCAAGGTCGGCGTATGTATCGCGACCTCTGGTCCTGGTGCCACCAACTTGGTCACCCCAATTGCTGATGCCAACTTGGACTCCGTGCCACTGGTGGCAATTACTGGCCAGGTGGGTTCCAACCTGTTGGGCACTGACGCCTTCCAGGAGGCGGACATCCGCGGTGTGACCATGCCTATTACCAAGCACAACTTCATTGTTACTGACCCGAACAAGGTTCCAGAGGCAATCGCTGCGGCATTCCACCTGGCATCCACGGGCCGCCCAGGTCCTGTTTTGGTGGATATCCCGAAGGATATTCAGAACGCGACGATGGAGTACTCTTTCCCGCCGAAGTTCTACATGCCGGGTTACAAGCCAACCACCAATCCTCATAACCGTCAGATCTCGGCGGCAGTGAAGCTGATTTCTGAGGCTTCCCGCCCAGTTCTCTACATCGGTGGCGGCGTTGTGAAGGCCGATGCGCACCGTGAGCTGCTGGAGTTCGCCGAATTCACCGGCATCCCAGTGGTTACCACTTTGATGGCTTTGGGTGCTTTCCCAGATTCTCACCCGCAGCACATGGGTATGCCGGGCATGCACGGTACGGTTCCGGCCGTGGCCGCGATGCAGCGCTCAGACTTGCTCATTGCTATCGGCGCGCGTTTTGATGACCGCGTGACCGGCGATGTTGATACCTTCGCGCCGTACGCGAAGGTAATTCACGCTGACGTTGACCCAGCAGAGATTGGCAAGATTCGGGAAGTTTCCGTTCCAATCGTTGGCGATGCGCGTGAGGTGCTCTTGGCATTGACCAAGACCTACCAGAACAGCACCAAGTACCCGAAGCCAGAAATTGAAGAGTGGACCGGCTACTTGAGCGATCTGCAGGACCGCTTCCCACGCGGTTGGGAGCCAACTGAAGATGGCAAGCTCAACCCACAGCAGATTCTGGAGCACCTCTCCGCAGAGATCGGCCCAGAGGCCATCTACGTGGCAGGCGTTGGCCAGCACCAGATGTGGGCTGCACAGTTCATTGACTTTGAAAACCCACGCACCTGGCTCAACTCCGGCGGCGCCGGCACCATGGGCTACGCCGTTCCCGCCGCTTTGGGCGCGAAGGCAGCGATGCCGGACAAGGAAGTCTGGGCAATTGACGGTGATGGTTGTTTCCAGATGACCAACCAGGAGCTCACCACCGCAGCGTTGGAAGGTTTCCCCATCAAGGTCGCGGTTATCAACAACGGCAACCTGGGCATGGTGCGTCAGTGGCAGACCCTGTTCTATGATCGCAACTACTCCAATACCAAGCTGCGCGAGGAAGCAACCTATGTTCCTGACTTTGTGAAGCTTGCTGAGGCCATGGGCTGTGAATCCATCCGCGTGACCACGGAGGAAGAGATCCTTCCGGCAATTCAGCGGGCGCGCGAAATCAATGACCGCCCAGTGGTTATTGACTTCATTGTTGGTGAGGACGCACAGGTCTGGCCAATGATTTCCGGTGGTGCATCAAATGAAGAAATCCAGTACGCACTGGGTCTTCGCCCACTCTTTGACGAAAACGAATCGGCGGCTGAAGAACCGGCGACAATTCATGAAACAGTAGAGGAGACCGAAGACTAATGCCAGCTCCACACGAAGTCACCCGCCATACTTTGTCTGTCCTGGTCGAGGACGTGGAAGGTATCACCTCTCGCGTCGCCGGTATGTTCACCCGCCGTGGTTACAACCTAGTGGGCATTGTCTCCGCCAAGACTGAGACCCCTGGCATCAGCCGCTTCACAATAGTTGTTGATGCCAATGAAGTAGTGACCGAACAGGTTACGAAGCAACTCAACAAGCTCATCCCAGTCATCAAGGTGGTTGAGCTTGACGATGAAACCTCAGTGGCCCGCGGCATCATGCTGGTCAAGGTTGCAGCGGACAACACCAACCGTCCGCAGGTTGTGGACGCCGTCAACATCTTCCGTGCACGCGTTGTGGACGTGGCTCAGGAATCCGTCATCGTGGAAGCTACGGGTTCCCCAGGAAAGCTGCGCGCACTACTTGATGTTCTGGAACCATTCGGCATCCGCGAACTCATCCAATCCGGCCACGTGGCCCTTAGCCGCGGCCCCAAGGCCATGGCTCCTACCAAACTTTAAAGTGATTCGTAACCGAATCACTTTAAAGAGAGAAGCCATAAAGCCAAAGTGCCAAGCAGGCCAAGGGGCCCAAAAGGCCAAGCACCAAACCGGCCAAGGGATGAAACACCACCGGTGTTTCATCCCAGAAGCTGAATAAAAACACTAATCCATCTCATAATGTGAACACTTCATCCCGTACTGTGGTACGGTAAGCGGAGTGAATCAACACTGATACCGAACTTTCCAACGAAAGGGCTATTTCTCATGGCAATTGAGACTTTTTACGACGACGATGCCGACCTGTCCATCATCCAGGGCCGCAAGGTAGCTGTCATTGGCTACGGCTCCCAGGGCCACGCGCACTCTCAGAACCTGCGTGACTCCGGCGTTGAGGTTGTCATTGGTCTGCGTGAGGGCTCCAAGTCCGCTGCTAAGGCTGAAGAAGCTGGCTTTGAAGTCAAGTCCGTTGCAGATGCCGCTAAGTGGGCAGACGTTATTATGCTCCTGGCCCCAGATACTTCCCAGGCACAGATCTTCTCTGAGAACATCGAGCCAAACCTGGAAGATGGCAACGCGCTGCTCTTCGGACACGGTCTGAACGTCCACTTCGACCTGATCAAGCCTGCTGACAACATCACCGTTGGCATGGTTGCTCCAAAGGGCCCTGGCCACTTGGTTCGCCGCCAGTTCGTTGACGGCAAGGGTGTTCCTTGCTTGATCGCTGTTGATCAGGACCCTAAGGAAGAGGGCCACGACCTGCTGCTGTCCTACGCTGCTGCAATCGGCGGCGCACGCGCAGGCGTCATCCCAACCACCTTCGAGGCTGAGACCGTTACCGACCTATTCGGCGAGCAGGCTGTTCTTTGTGGCGGCACCGAGGAACTGGTCAAGACCGGTTTTGAGGTTCTGACCGAAGCTGGCTACGAGCCTGAGATGGCCTACTTCGAGGTTCTGCACGAGCTGAAGCTGATTGTTGACCTCATGTTCGAGGGCGGCATTGGCAACATGAACTACTCCGTTTCCGATACCGCTGAGTTCGGTGGCTACATCTCCGGCCCACGCGTAATTGACGCTGGCACCAAGGACCGCATGAAGGAAATCCTGACCGACATTCAGGACGGCACCTTCACCAAGCGCCTGCTGGCTAACGTTGAGGGCGGCAACAAGGAGCTTGAAGGCCTGCGTGCTTCCTACAACGATCACCCAATCGAGCAGACCGGTAAGAAGCTGCGCGATCTGATGAGCTGGGTCAAGGTCGACGCTCGCGCCGAAACCGCCTAAGCCCAAGCGTGCCGGACAACCTTCCGCGCACTTAGCGCCCAAAGCGCATCTGTTTCTGAACACCATTTCAGGCAACAGATGCGCTTTCGCATTTCCAACCTCGAGGCCACAACCAGACCCAAAGCGCACTCACCAACACAGCCAATTTAGACCAGGGGACAGCAACGTCACCTCCGAAATTGGCTAGTGGCCCAATTAATTCCCAACCAAATATAGTCCCAATGCTGCAATGTCCGATCAGACATCCGAACTTGGGGCGCGGGCAGGGCCTGTGGCGTATAAAGTGAGTGCCATGGGTTTTATTACGCCAAGTTATGACCTTGTTGACCTCTTTAAGCGTATTGATCGCGGTGATATTCAGGTTCCGGATTTCCAGCAGGATTATGCATGGGACGAGGACCACATCCGGTCTTTGCTTGTTACCGTTTTACGCGGTTATCCAATCGGCGCCGTCACGGTACTAGATACCCGTGATGAAAAGATGCGCTTCAAGCCACGCCCTCTCGCCGGCGCTCCCGCCGCTAAGGGTAACCCCGGCATGCTTCTGCTCGATGGTGAGCAGCGCCTGACCACCTTGTATCACTGCCTGCGCGGCTCCGGAAACATTCGCACCACCGACTACCGCGGTGAGACCGTCATGCGGCGCTACTTCCTAGACGTCAAGCGCGCAGTCTCCGAAGAACTCCTTCCTGATGAAGCAGTCTTTGCAGTCGACGACGACAACAACGTCTACTCCCACTTTGGCCCCGCCCTGGACTACGCACTCGATGGTCAAGAAGCCTACCTTCGCAGCGGCTGCGTCCCTGTATCCCTTCTTCTCTCCGAAGAGGGCACCGGCATCATACTATCCATGGCTGCCCACGCCCACGCCCACGCCGGCGCCGCAAGCAGTGACGCCAACGGCGTAAATAGCGACTCCGGAAACGCAGACGCAACCCCAGACCAAAGCCAAGGCAACAACCAGAGCCAGAACTTGGAATACGAGGAGCTCGCTGAGTTCCACAACCGCGTGCTCTTCCCACTGGCAGGCTATGACGTTCCAATGATTCGCCTGTACCGTGAGACCGCCAGCGCGGGTGTGGGAACCATCTTTGCCCATGCGAACAGCTCGGGTCAGGATATGGACGTCTTCGATCTGGTCACTGCAGTCTTCGCTTCCGAAGATGAGAACTTCCGTTTGGCCGATGATTGGGCAAAGCGCGAAAAGGCACTACGGAAGTACCCAGCGCTTGACGGCATTGGCCGCACTCAGTTCCTATCCGCGGTGTCCTTGTACACCACGGCTGATTCCGGACATGCCGGTGGTCAACGTGAAGACATCTTGACGCTGACATTGGACGGGTACCTGAAGGCAGCGGACAAGCTGCAGATTACTTTCCAAGAGGTCGCGGAATTCTTGCGCCAGCGTTGCATCTTCAGCGTGGAGCAGGTCCCTTATACCGCGCAGATCATCCCGCTCGCCGTCATTCTGGCGCGTCTGGCACATGTCCCTGGTTGCCTTTCTAGTGAACAGGCTTGGGACAAGCTCAACCGCTGGTTCTGGTCCGGTGTATTCGGTGAGCTCTATGGTTCCGAAGCAGTGAAACTACGCGCAGCCCGTGACGTGGAAGAAGTTTCCGACTGGGTGCTGGGCAACCTCGAGGAAGAACCAAAGTCAGTACGCGAAGCAGAGTTTGAAGAATCACGCCTAAACACCGCGGGGGTTTCCAGCGGTATTTACCACGCGCTTTACGCTCTGTTGATGGCACGAGGCGCACGCGACTGGCGCAGCGCAAAGACCTTTGACAAGAACACCTTCTTTGAGCTGAGCACTGGCTTCCACCAAATCTTCCCGGATGCGTGGTGTGAGAAGTTTGAGATCGATAATGAATTAGCAAAATCCGTTCTTAACCACACACCAATGGGCAAGCGCACTGAGGTAGTCATCGATGGACACTCACCAGCGCGCTACCTCTCCCGCGTGCAGTCCAAGTCGATCTTGGAAGACGCCGAATTCGATACCGTCCTCGCCTCACATGAGCTCAACCCAGAGCTATTGCTGCAAGCAGACTTCGACGGCTTCATCCGTGACCGCCGCGAGCGCTTCATCGGCATGATTGAACACGCCATGGGCAAGCCTGCCATCCGCAGCACCAACGTCACCGCCACTGCGTAGAGGCCACTTACTCCAATAAAGAGTCAACAGTAACACCGCCGGTTACTCAGCAATTACACCGCTGTGTAACCGGCAGCTCTTTGTAGTATCTTGAACCCGAGTAGACGGTTCACCCTTGTCTGCAACAAGCAGAAGCGCAAACAGTGATGAGAAGGGATAGTGCGGTTGCGAAAGACTAGTTTCACCAAGGCAATCGCAGCTGTCCTGACCGCCGGTATCGCGCTGAGTCTTTCTTCGTGTTTCCGGCAGACTGAGCCCGTGGTAACGCCGGCGGTGTTTAGCTTGGAAGATGATCAGATAAGCCTCTCTCAGGCTGAGACTGAGAACCACAACCGTTTGGTGCAAGAGCAGTTCCGTGATGAGGTCCATGTCCTGCCGGACCCGTGGGGTCTGGAGTCGGCGGAGTTGTTCTTTGAGCCTACGGGGTCGAACTCCATCGTTATCTCAGAAAACACTGACTCGGCACAACTTCGCGCAGCATCCATTGCTGTGGCGCAGCGCGCGCCGATGGTTACTTATGATGACTCCATCCGTAGCGAACTCATTGCCCAGATGGAAAGACTCGACGTTCACCGTGTGCTTTTGGTGGGGAAGGTGCCGTTCGCAGTCACCAGTGGTGAGTTAGAGATTCTGCATGACCCGGGCACCACCCGTGCGTTGGGGGATATGACGGCATTTCAATTCACGAGCCAAGTAGTTGGCACGCCAGAAAATATGGCGCAGGCGGTCGCAGATTTGGACCCCAAGGAATACACGGAATTGAAGGCCGCTTGGGAGCCGTTGTACCGCGAAGAACAGTGGGAGACGCAACCAATTCCGGCGCAGTCCCGCCGTGATTCCGGCATGTCACCGGTCATTATTGGTACTCCGGAATCGTCCGTGGCATCTATCGCGAATGCCAATGCTTGGGGTGGGGATGTGTGGATTATGCCCACTGGCGATCCACGTGATTCCAAGCAGCAGATGGCCCTAGTTTCCGGGCTGGAAAACGGGCCTTTGGTTGCACTAAGCCCCCAGTTTGGGGATACCAACCTGTTAACCGATAGGATTAGGCAGGGTTGGAATTCTCCGACGTCAGCTGAGTCCATGAGATAGCACAAGACAGAATAGATTTACTGTCTTAGACTGCCTTTTGGGCTTTGGTGCGCGCCGCCCAATTCCTGCTGCACGGTCACTGCGGTGACCTTTAATTGATGTACCGCCACTGATCACGAGCCACTGATCACTCCAATTTCCATAAGGATCGAAGAACATGTCGAAGCCGGTCGTTTTAATTGCCGACAAACTTGCCCCATCCACCGTCGAAGCGTTGGGAGACGGCGTTGAGGTCCGCTGGGTTGATGGACCAAACCGTGATGAACTGCTCGCAGCAGTAGGAGAGGCAGATGCCCTCCTGGTTCGATCTGCTACCACCGTGGATGAAGAAGTTCTGGAAGCAGCTAATAACCTAAAGATTGTCGGCCGCGCAGGTGTGGGTCTGGACAACGTTGATGTGCCTGCAGCTACTGCACGCGGTGTCATGGTTGTTAACGCGCCTACTTCTAACATTCACTCCGCGTGTGAGCACGCAATCTCCTTGCTGTTGAGCACCGCACGCCAGATCCCACAGGCTGATGCCACCTTGCGTGAGGGTGAATGGAAGCGTTCTTCTTTCAAGGGCGTGGAAATCTACGGCAAGACCGTTGGCATTGTGGGCTTTGGCCACATTGGTCAGCTCTTCGCGCACCGCTTGAAGGCGTTCGAGACCGAAATCATTGCGTATGACCCATACGCGAACCCAGCGCGTGCAGCATCCCTGGGCGTGGAGCTGGTGGAGTTGGAAGAGCTGATGAGCCGCTCTGACTTTGTCACCATCCACCTGCCTAAGACCCCTGAGACCGCGGGTATGTTCTCCGCGGAGTTGCTTGCGAAGGCGAAGAAGGGCCAGATCATCATCAACGCAGCACGTGGCGGCCTGGTTGATGAGCAGGCTTTGGCTGATTCCATCAAGGCCGGTCACCACTGGGGTGCAGGCTTTGACGTGTACTCCACTGAGCCTTGCACGGATTCCCCGCTGTTTGAGCTTCCACAGGTTGTTGTCACTCCTCACCTGGGTGCTTCCACCGTTGAGGCACAGGACCGCGCTGGTACCGACGTTGCTGAGTCCGTGCTTAAGGCACTGGCTGGCGAGTTTGTTCCAGACGCAGTCAACGTCTCCGGCGGCCGCGTCGGCGAAGAGGTTGCAGGTTGGCTCGACTTGGCTCGCAAGTTGGGCTTGGCTTCCGGCAAGCTGCTGCGCTCGGCACCAGTGGCTATTGAGGTCACCGCGTGCGGTCAGCTGTCCACCGAGGACGTTGAGGTCCTTGGTCTCTCCGCAGTGCGCGGTCTGTTCTCCGGTGTTACCAGCGAGGCAGTTACCTTCGTTAACGCGATGTCCATCGCTGAATCCCGTGGCGTTACCGTCAAGGTATCTTCCACTGAGGAAGCAAAGGGCCACAACTCCACCGTCCGCGTTAAGACCATTTCAGCTGAGGGCGACACCTCTGTTCTTGAGGGCGCGTTGACCGGCATTGACGGCGTAGAGAAGATTGTTCGCATTGATGGCCGCGGCGTGGATATGCGCGCTACCGGCCGCAACCTGTTCTTCTCCTACACCGATCGCCCAGGCGCGCTGGGTGTTGTTGGTTCCGTTCTTGGCGGCGCTGGCATCAACATCCAGGCAGCGGCCTTGACTCAGGGCAAGAAGGATGACGCTGCCGTGCTTATCCTTCGTGTAGAGCGCGAGGTCAACGATGAGCTCATCGCCGACATCCAGGACAAGCTCGAAGCTAAGTCCCTCCAGGTCAACTTCGACGCCTAAAAGGATTTAAAGCCACAGCTTCGGCTTCACCAACAACCCAGGTTGGATTGAAGCTAAAGCAGGCACAAAGAAACGCCAGCATTGCTTGACGATGTCTGGCGTTTCTTTAGTTTTATGTCCTTGATTCGCGCTTTCGCACAGTAATGATTCCCAGAATTATGCCGTTAGTCACCAAGACAAGGAACAAGATTCCGATGTATGAGAGCGCGACTCCCACGGGTTGCTGGGTGAGTACACCAAAAGACGCGGCGTGAGCAAAAGCGGCTGCAAATCCGGCGGCAGTAAACACCGAAGTGACACTAAGCGCATTTCGACGCCGGACGTATGTGACAAATACCAGGGCGCTGAGCACGACGATTGTGAGCCCGCAGCCGTAGATCTGCCACTTTGGAAATTGCGTTGGTGCGCCGTGTTGGAAGTAGTGGATGATGCTGTTATCGCTATTCCAAGACAGCCATAGGCCTGCTGGAAGAAAGCCGGCAAGAAACGCTAGGAGCGCGCCGGTCACGGGGTAGGGTTGCTTGTTGCGAATCTTCTGCAACCGCAAGCCAAGCACCATCACAGGTGTGAGGATGATCAGGCTTGGCACGAGGACAAGCATGATGAGCATGGAAAAGAAAGAGTCGGTGTTGAAAGGTACCTCGTGCATGGGCCCTGCTTTCTGCTTCTCAATATGGTTCCCGGATGGGTAAGACTTTCGAATCTACGCTATTAATATCGTTGGAGAACCGTCTGCATTGCTTGACGATGCATGGCGTTTCTCTTGTTTTGCCTCTTTCTTAGAGAGGGCCTTCTGAGTTTGTGCCGCGCGACCTCAACACCGCCAGCAGGATTCCGTTGGTGGCTAAAAGCATAAGCGTCAGGAGGATATGGAAAATGAGTGCCCCGAATCCTGTAAGTATGCCGACGCCAAATGAAGCCCCGAAATAGAAAAACGTGGTGTAACCGGATGCGGTGAATGCCGAAACGGTGAGGAGTGTGCCAGAAAAACGTGCATACTTAGCGGTGACAAGACCGCTAAGTGTGATCATGGTGATGTAGAAGCAAATGGGCTGAAACGCCATGAATTGCTGAGGTAGACCGCGGGTGAAAAAGTCTAGCGGACCTGAATTGCTGCCCCAGGTTAACCAAAGTGCACAAGCAATCAGTCCGGCGAGAAATCCCGTGCACATCCCAGATACTGGAAGGATTGGCTTCTGTGTGCTTTGGTCAGCGCGCTTGATATCCAAAACCTTCTTGGAACCAAAAGCGACCAGTGTAATTAGCGCGGTGGGGACGACCGCGAAGATGAAGGTGCCCCATAAGAATTGGCTGGTATTGAAATATGTCATCTAAGGTGCGGGCCCCTTTTCGTCGTTTGGCAAAATTTCCCTTGGTGGTAATTTTTCCAAATCTACGCTACTTGCCTGGAAAACGAGTAGGGCAATGTCGGGTAATGCTGGCAACTCAAGAGAGCTTCCACTAAGCTAGTTTTATCCACCCTATGAGAAAGGTGTTTCACATAATGAAACTTGCGGTTATCGGCGGCGACGGAATCGGCCCAGAGGTTACAGCGGAAGCGGTAAAGGTACTGCGTGCTGTACGCGATGATATTGAGACTACTGATTTTGATCTCGGCGCAACGCGTTATCTCAACAATGGTGAGCTGCTCACTGATGATGACCTGGCTTCGTTGAGTGAGCATGACGCTATCTTGCTGGGTGCGGTTGGTGCACCGGGCACGGTTCCACCAGGAATCCTGGAGCGTGGTTTGCTGTTGAAGCTGCGCTTCGCGCTGGACCACCACGTGAACTTGCGTCCATCCAAGCTGTACCCAACTGCGGTTTCTCCTTTGGCTAACCCGGGCGAGATTGACTTCGTAGTTGTCCGTGAGGGTACTGAGGGTCTGTACGCCGGCAACGGTGGCACCTTGCGCCAGGGCACGGAGCATGAGGTGGCTTCTGAGGTTTCTCAGAACACCCGCTACGGTGTGGAGCGCGTTGTGCGTGATGCCTTTAGTCGCGCGCAGAACCGCCGTAAGAAGCTGACCTTGGTGCACAAGACCAACGTCTTGGTCAATGCTGGTGACTTGTGGCAGCGCACCGTTGATGAGGTCGCACCGGAATTCCCAGATGTTGAGGTGGACTACAACCACATTGATGCAGCGACCATCTACATGGTTACTGACCCATCCCGCTATGACGTCATTGTTACCGATAACCTCTTCGGCGACATTCTGACTGACCTGGCCGGTGCAGTTGCAGGCGGCATTGGCCTGGCATCCTCCGGCAACATTGACTCCTCCGGCGTTAACCCATCGATGTTTGAGCCAGTGCACGGCTCCGCACCGGATATCGCTGGCCAGGGCATTGCTGACCCAACTGCAGCAATCCTGTCCGCAGCGTTGATGCTGCGCCACCTCGGCGATGAAGACAATGCACAGCGCATTGAAAAGGCAGTGGCGGAAGATGTCTCCGCACGCGGCGACGCACAGGTCAAGACCGTAGAGGTCGGCGACCGCATCGCAGCTGCATTGGTTTAACCGCTTTGGTTTAAAGCTGGCGACATAGGCCAGATAAATTCGCTCCCTCCTCGGGTAAAGCTTGAGAAAGCTCCCGAAGGGGGAGCTTCATTATCGAAATGTTTACCCCTGGCCCCTTGGCATTACGTATAAACACGCGCCACGGCAGTAACATTGGCAACTGATGAACACTCAATTTGTTTCTAATTCGCAGGCCGACGACCGTACCAACGCAGCGGCTGGTCGCGGTCAGTTGCGGCGTCGGGGTCGTGTGGTTGTGGCGACTGTGGCTGCGGCCTTGATGGTGGCTTCGTGCAGCGTGTTTACTTCCGGTGATGACAACGCTCAGGATGGGCAGTCGGCGTCGCAGGATGCGCCAACGGCGCCAAGCTTCGCGGTGGATTCGCCGACTGCATTGTCGGATGCGGATCCGTCAGGTGTGGCGGCGGCGCAGCACTTCTTCCCAGCGGACGCGGGGGACAATGATCCGGCATCGGAGCAGTTGATGGTTGCTGGCGCGGAGAAAGCAGATCAATATGCGGCGGCACAGGCGGCGATTAACGCTGGTGCGCCGATGATGATCATCCCTGATGGCGCGGAGGGCGAAGAAGCCAAGGCGGAGATTAAAGACCTTGCGCCGAAGGAAGTTATTGCGTGGGGTTTGGATTTGAGTGAGGACCCGGCGCTGACAGATACGGATATTGAATTCCAGGTCGGCGGCACCCAGGAAGATGGGTCCGCAGAGGATGCGGAGGCTGCCGAAGGAGATGCGGCGAACGCAGATGCGGCACCAACCTCGATGGCGGAGCTGGCGGCGCTAGAAGGTCCGAATGATGGCCAAGATGGTTTGCCGCAGGTGCTCGTAGGGCCGGGGACTAATGTGGCGCAGGTGGCTACAGCGCGGGCGGCGGGTGCGCCGGTGCAGGTGTTGGCGGCAGCGGATCCGCGTGCGACATCGGAGTCGATGGCGGCTATTGCAGAAGGTAATGCGGTGGCACTGGGTGCGGGATTTGGTTCGCAGGAAGAGTTTGATGCCCAGGTAAAGCTGGCAGAAAATGGTGAGCTGCCCGGTGGTGGCGGATTGGTGTTTCCAGGTCGTCGCATGGTGGCGCTGTACGGGCATCCATCGGGTGCGGCACTGGGCGTGATGGGGGAGCAGAACCCAGAAGAGGCGGTGAAGCTGGCGCAGGATTATGCCAATCAGTATCAGGAGCTCACGAACTATCCGGTGGTGCCGGCGTTTGAAATTATTGCAACGGTGGCATCAGATGCGCCTGGTGGAGATGGTGACTACAGCAATGAGTCCGAACCGGAGGAGTTGCGCCCGTACGTGGACGCGATTACGGAGGCCGGCGGCTATGCCTTCTTGGACTTGCAGCCGGGGCGTGCGCGGCTGGTAGATCAGGCCAAGATTTATGAGGACCTGCTTAAACACCCCAACGTGGGCTTGGCGCTGGACCCGGAGTGGAAGATTGGCCCAGATGAGGTGCCAATGACCAATGTGGGCCATGTGGAGGCCGAAGAGGTCAATGAGGTCACCGAGTGGCTGGCGCAGTTGGTACAGGATAATGAGCTGCCACAAAAGGGCGTTATCTTGCATCAGTTCCAGCAGCAGATGCTGCGGGACAGGGACCAGATTCGCACGGACGACCCAGAGCTGTCGTTTATCCTGCACGCGGATGGACACGGTGATGCCGGGCAGAAGTTGGACACCTGGAACGCCATGCGTGAAGGCCTGAGCCCTGATTTCTTCATGGCGTGGAAGAACTTCATTGATGAAGACACCCCGATGTTTGACCCAACCCAAACTTATGGGGTCAATCCGCGCCCATGGTTCGTGTCTTACCAGTAGTCTAAGGCGCATGAGCGTCGAATTAGAAGAGGTTCAAAACTTCCTCGCGTCCATTGAGCCCTACCGGCATTTGCCGGAGGAGGAGCTGGCGGCGCTGGCATCCAAGTTGACGGTGCGCTATATCCGGCGCGGGGAGATCGTGCTGGATTTTGAGGAAGTCAATGATCACCTGCGCATTATCCGCTCAGGTGCCATTGATATTTTGGGCCCGGATAATGTGCTGCTTGACCGCCGGGATCCGGGGCTGACTTTCGGGTACTCCACGCTGATGGGAACTAATTCCTCGCGCTACCGCATGGAAGCGGTGGAGGATTCCCTCGTGTATGAAATGCCACGTGAGGTGTTCATGCAGCTGTCCAAGCACCATCCGGATATTGCCCGTTTCTATTCCTCGCAGTCGCGGCGTATCCGCGCGGCGGCGGAGGAGATTACTAATGCCGGCGCGAATACCAATGTGTTGCGTACACATATCCATGACGTCAAGATTGCGAAACCGCGCTCCTGCCCGCCGGATTTGAGTATTCGGGAGGCGGCGCAGCGCATGGAGGAATACAGTGTGTCCTCCTTGCTGGTCATTGAGGGCGATGAGCTCCTTGGCATTATTACAGACCGCGATATGCGCGGCCGGGTAGTCGCACAGGGGGTTGATACGGCACGGCCGGTGGCCGATGTCATGACCAAAGATTTGCTCACGCTGGGCTCAGAATCTTTGGCCATGGAGGCGCTCATGTACATGTCAGAGCGCAAGATTCATCACCTTCCGGTGGTGGATCAGGGCACGGTGACAGGCATTGTCACACAGAATGATATCGCGCGTTTGCTGCACAATGATCCGGTGTTTCTCACCGCGGACTTGTCGCGAAAGAACGCAGTGGATGAGCTCGCGGATGCCTTTACTCGTACCACCAAGGTGGTTGCCCAGCTCATTGAAAGCGGGGCGGCGCCGGAAGAGACAGCAGGCATGATTACTATCGCGGCAGATTCCGTGGCACGCCGGTTGTTCACCCTTGGCATAGAGAAGTTTGGCAAGCCGCCGGTGGACTTCGCTTTCGTCGCAGTTGGCTCCCAGGGTCGCAGGGAGATGGTCTTGGCCTCCGACCAAGACAACGCATTAGTGCTTGCCGATGATTTCGTGCACGCCGACCACAATGCCTACTTCCAGAAGCTCACGGAGTTTGTTTGCCTGGGCCTGGACAGGGCAGGGCAGGTGTTGTGCCCAGGGGACATGATGGCCATGAACCCGCAATGGCGCATGACGGTCAGTGAATGGGAGAAGACCTTCTCCACCTGGATTGGCGCGCCAGAGCCAGATGCGCTGCTAAACGCGCAGATTTTCTTCGACTTCAGGGTTATCGCAGGCAGCAAAGAACTTGGACAAGAAGTCCATGACACCGCAGTGCGCCTTGGTACTAACGCCCGACGCATGCACGCACACCTAGCGTCACTGGCAGCGCGCCGGGAACCGCCGTTGACCTTCTTCAAGGGCCTAGTGGTGGAGCGTTCTGGCGAGTACGCCAACACCCTTGATGTAAAGAAGGGCGGCACTGCAGGCATCGTGCAGATGGCGCGGCTCTATGCGCTCTCGGCCGGGCATTCCTCGGTAGAGACCCGGGAGCGCCTGCGCCAGGCATCAGGCAAGACGGTGAGTCCCGCGGGAAGCCAGAACCTGTTGGATGCTTTTGACTATTTGCGCTCAATTACTTTGAAGCATCAGGCATCGCAGATTCGCGCGGGTCAGCAGCCGAACTATCACATTGTTCCGAAGCAGCTTTCGGGCATGGAGCGCGAGAATCTCCGGGATGCCTTCTCCATTATCAAGAACATGCAGAATGCTTTGGCCACCAAGTATCCAGTCCGCAATATCTAGGAGGGTAAGAGATACATGGGACTGTTTGATGTACTTCGAGCCCACAAGTGGCTGGACCTGAACGCACCGGATCCGAGTACGCCTATTGATGACGTCGAGCTCCTCGCCGTCGACATGGAGACAACAGGACTCAAACCCAAACAGCATCAGATTGTGTCGATTGGCTGGGTGCCCATCGTTAACAACCGCGTGCAGCTGTCAGGCGCAAAGTATGTGCTGATTAAAGGTGTCGAGGTTGGTAATTCGGCGACTATCCACCACCTGCGCGATAGCGACCTGGAAAACGGCTGCGTGCTTGAAGAGGCCATGGAGATGCTCACCAAAGATCTGATGGGCAAGGCGATGCTCGCGCACTTCGCGCCGATTGAAACGGCCTTTTATACGCATGCGTGCAAACAGCTGTGGGGGAAAGAACCACAACTGCAGGTGGTGGATACCTTCGCCCTGGAGCGCCGACACATGGAGCGTATGAGTACCCTCCCACGCGGTGAGGACCTACGGCTGAGCAGAGTGCGCAACCGCTACGGATTACCCAATTACCGCAACCACAATGCGCTGACAGATGCCATGGCATGCGCTGAGCTCTACCTCGCCATGGCCGCACACCGCCCACCGAGCACACTGAAAGATATGCAGAAGAATCTTCAGATTTAGAAGCAAATAATCGGCGACGCTGACAGACAATCTATCTATTGATAGATTGTCTGTTTGCCGCGCAGAAAACTTAACAATCGGACTTCAAAAACCCAATTAACCGGGCTGTAAAGATGTAATAGCAATCCTTTGCAAACTTGCAAAGATACGATTTAGTAGCATTGACTACATGCGTTTAGGACGAATTGCACACCCCGACGGAATTTGCTTCGCCATTATTGAGGGCGACAGCGACGACCCAAAGAGCGACAAGCTTGTTGCCAAAGAAATTGCCGGCACCCCATTTACCACTCCAGAGCCAACCGGCCGTGAGTGGAAGCTAAACGAGGTTCGCCTCTTGGCTCCTTCTTTGCCAACCAAAGTTGTTGCGCTGGGCCGCAACTATGCAGACCACGTTGCTGAGGTCTTTAAGGAATCAGCAGAGCACCTGCCACCAACCATTTTTATCAAGCCATCCACAGCCGTTATCGGCCCGGAGGCACCAATCAAGATCCCTGAGTTCGCAACCAAGGTTGAGTTCGAAGGCGAGCTGGCAGTAGTTATCTCTAAGGTGTCTAAGAACATTGATCCGGAGAACTGGAAGGACCACGTTCTCGGCTTCACCATTTGCAACGATGTCTCCTCCCGTGACCTGCAGTTCCAGGACGGCCAATGGGCACGCGCAAAGGGCATTGACACCTTCTGCCCACTGGGCCCATGGATCCAGACTGATCTGGATGTTCTGGACCTTGATGATCACAAGATCAATGCCTATCTGACTCATGATGGCCAGCGTGAGCAAAAGCAGGACTCCAACACCAACCAGATGATTGTGAAGATGGGCGGCATCCTCGCGGAAATCTCCCAGTCCATGACTCTGCTGCCAGGTGACGTCATCACCACCGGCTCCCCAGCGGGTACCGAAGCAATGGTCAACGGTGACCGTATCGAGATTGAAATCCCTAAGGTCGGCATCCTCGCCAACCCAATCGCTGACGCTTAAGCCAGCTACATAACCACACTGCTCCCACGCGGTTGGTCTGAGAAATCAGAAACCAACTGCAGTGGGAGCAGTTCTATTTGTAATGAAGGCTAGGTCGCTTAGAAGTTTTGAATGCCCATGGCCCGGACAATGGTTTGTAGCTTCGCGGTGGTCTCGGCGAGCTCGGCTTCGGGGTCGGAGTCTTCGACGATGCCGCCGCCGGCCCAGGCGCGGGCGGTGAGGCCGTCACCGGCTACTTCAGCGCAGCGGATGGCGACCATGTACTCTCCGTCGCCGGAGGCGTCGCACCAGCCGACGGCGCCGGAATAGAAACCGCGATCGGTCTCAGCGGTGCAGATAAGGGACTTCGCGGCAGCGGTTGGGGTGCCGCAGATGGCTGGCGTTGGGTGGCAGCGCACGGCCAGCTCTAGGGCGGTGGTGGTTGGCTTCTTTAGGGTGCCGGTGATTGGGGTACCCAGGTGCCACATCTCATTGGTTTGAACCAGCTGAGGGGTATTTGGGGCATAGAAGCTGTCACACATGGGAGCGAGGATTTCGGCGAGGTGCTCAACTACAAAAGCGTGTTCGCGAAGGTCCTTGTTGGAGTTGAGTAGCTGCTCACCGGCGGCCCGGTCTTCCTCAGGGTTGGCACTACGAGCGGCAGAGCCAGCGAGGGGGAAGGCGGAGACTACGTTGCCCTTCTTCTTTACTAGGACCTCAGGGGAGGCACCGACGAGCATGGCGCCGTCGTATCCGGCAGGGGTGAGGTCGGCGGCGAAGCCGTCGCGGTGATTGGACAGGTCAATCAGTCGAGCGGCGACTAGCATGGGGTCAACGGGGCCGTTGAACTCAATGTCCACGGCACGCGCCAGGACAACCTTTTCCAGGCGGGAGGCGTTGATGGTGGCAACGGCTGCTTCTACACGTCGCAGGTGCTCATGGGTGTCAGGATCGACGCCGGAGATTTCAGAAGTCAGGTTCTGCTGACGGAAATACGCCGGTGGTTCCAGGGAGCCTGGTTCGCGGACAATAGTCTTTGGAACAGTCAGTGCGGCTGGTTTATCCAGATCAAAGGGGAGTGCGCCCACGACCATTTCCACGCGCTGTGCCTCAATGTCATCGATGGCTTTGTCTACATCAGTGTAGGAAGCCACCGAGCCCTGGGTACGCACAGAACCTGTTGCACGGGACAACAGGAAATCAGGCGCGGTCGTAGGGCGTGAGGCACACATAACCACCCACATTACTTCGTGTGTAGTTGAGTAATAAAATTAAGTCCCCTAAAAATCGTCGTGACGTTGATTGTCACACTCCCGCCTGGGAAAAGAAGAAGCTATTCCCCATTGTGGAGGCAATAAAGCAGGCTGGTCTAACATTGTCGGTATGACTCAAGAAGTACGCGTACGCTTTTGCCCGTCGCCCACTGGTACTCCGCACGTTGGTATGGTGCGAACCGCCTTGTTCAACTGGGCTTATGCTCGCCACACCGGTGGCAAACTTGTTTTCCGCATTGAAGATACTGATGCAGCTCGTGACTCGGAAGAGTCCTACCAAGCGATTTTGGATTCCCTGACCTGGTTGGGTCTGGGCTGGGATGAAGGCGTGGATGTTGGCGGTCCACATGAGCCTTACCGTCAGTCGCAGCGCATGGACATCTACGCGGATGTTCTGGCAAAGCTAAAGGATGCAGGACTGGTTTATCCGGCATACTCCACCGCGGAGGAAGTAGAAGAGCGCCACAAGGCAGCTGGCCGCGATCCAAAGCTCGGCTATGACAACTATGACCGTGAGCTCACCGAAGAGCAGATTGCTGCTTTTGAGGCCGAAGGCCGCCAGCCAGTATGGCGCCTGCGCATGCCGGAGCAGGATTGGTCCTGGAATGACTTGGTGCGCGGAGAGATGACCTTCAAGTCTGAAACCCAGCCGGACTACGTGGTGGCTCGTTCTAACGGTGCGCCGCTGTACACGCTCGTTAACCCAGTCGATGACGCCCTGATGCAGATCACCCATGTCCTGCGTGGTGAGGACTTGCTGTCTTCTACTCCTCGTCAGCTCGCTATGTATGAGGCACTGAAGCAGATTGGCATCACCGACTTCACTCCAGAGTTCGGCCACCTGCCATTCGTCATGGGTGAGGGCAACAAGAAGCTATCCAAGCGTGACCCACAGTCCAACCTATTCAACCACCGCGATAACGGCATCATCCCAGAGGGCATGCTCAACTACCTGTCGCTCTTGGGTTGGTCGCTGTCTGCGGATCAGGACATCTTCTCCATTGATGATCTGGTAGCCAACTTCGACATCAAGGACGTTCTGGGTAACCCGGCACGCTTTGACCAGAAGAAGCTTGAAGCTATCAACGCTGACCAGATTCGTCTGCTGGATCCAGAAGAGTTCGCATTCCGTCTGCGCAACTACCTCACGGAGTACACCGACTTCCCAGAAGGCTATGACGGCGAAAAGTTCGCCATCGCAGCAGACTTGGTGCAAACACGCATCAAGGTGCTTTCCGATGCTCACGATCTCCTCAAATTCCTCGTCACCCCAGATGCGGAACTGACTTTGGACGAGAAGTCTGCGAAGAAGAACCTCAAGGAAGATGCTGTTGAGCCTCTCGAGGCCGGTATCACCGCTCTAGAAGCAGTAGAGGAGTGGAACACTCCTAACATCGAGGCAGCCCTTACCAAGGCGCTTATTGAGGACCTGGAGCTCAAGCCACGCAAGGCATACGGTGCGCTTCGCGTAGCTATCTCTGGCGCGGCAATCTCCCCACCACTGTTTGAGTCCATGGACCTGCTTGGCAAGGAATCCACCCTGGCTCGCCTTAATGCTGCACGTGCGGTAACTCCATTCCAGGTCGCTGAATAGTCAACCTGTCTTAGGTTTCGGCTACTTGAACCCAATACGGTTCAAGTAGCCCTCAGTACGAAGCGCATTACATGCATGAAATTAGTCTTGTACTGGGGATTTGGCTTAATTCAGGATAATCGTTATAGTTATAAACCGTTGCACAGAGCGGTGAGATCCGGTTCTGAAAGCAATGATGGCCTATGGTGTAATTGGCAACACAGCGGTTTCTGGTACCGTCGTTCTAGGTTCGAGTCCTGGTAGGCCAGCAGTGATTACTGCTAAAAAATTAGTAATATCACGTCCTAATGCCCCGTTCGTCTAGCGGCCTAGGACGCCGCCCTCTCACGGCGGTAACACGGGTTCAAATCCCGTACGGGGTACAAATAAAAGGCAGTCAGTAATCTACTGGCTGCCTTTTCTGTTTAACTCTCAGTTATCCAATTGGATAATTATCGATGCAGCAACCGTCGGTTCGAAGTCCTCATCATGACGAGCTTCGTCAAAATTTTCAGGTTCAAATTCATTGTTCAATGAAGAGTTGGTTTCTTCTAGGAGAATTGCTGCCCACTCGGGCATGTAGGTCTGAAACTGAATCCCTGATGTTGCGCTTGACTCTTGGATTGCAAACCCGCGGTTCGTGAGGCCGCCGAAATTACAGCATCCCGAAGCGTGCATGAGATGTTCAAGGGGAAAATGACATTGCGCTATGTCTTGAAGGCTTGGATTGGTTTTCGTTTGCATTAGTTGCTCGTCTAGGCACATTGATATTCCCGCTGGTGTGCCTTTTCGGAACACCGAAGTGTTGGGAAGTTTGGAATACGGTGGATGGTTGATGCCACGAAGGTGAGCCGTCTGAGTATATGAACCTGAAGTCCAGGAGGGATAGTAGCCTCGCTTATTAATGCTTGTTGCGTTTAGACATGCCTGAAAAACAGTCGCAGTATTATGCGTGATGGTAGCGACGGGCTCGTTGTACAGGAGCATTCCGGGGACTCTTCCGTCGCTTCGCGCCGATTGAATTAAGTTCTGGTTTTGGGTGTAGTTCCAACCGTTATATCGGGGAGTGCTCGTGGAGACATCTAGTCTTTTTGCCTGCAATGCAAGATTCAAATAGAGGTTTGATTGTACTTCGAGGCACAGTTCGATATCGGCACCGGTGATTGTCTCGAGTTTCCTCGTGTGCAGCAACGAGGTTGCCTTATATCCCGGCATGCTGGAGAAGGCTGAGCTCACTCTTCTCGCAAAGTTCTCAGTCGATGTTTCTTCCTGCATTCGGAGAGGCGAAATTGGTCGACGGGATTGTCGTTTTGCTTTTTGACTTACGTACTTCGCCGTTTCCTCCCGGTCTTGTATTTCATCGATCGATAGGTCGTAGAGGACGGAATGAGTAGTGGGTATTGGCATACCTCAATGTTTCGTGAGGTTTAGCTTCCATTCAAGGCGCTGGTGCACACCTCAGTGAACATAAAGTTAGCGCTCTGGTGGTGGTAGACTTGTTTGGACAGTGCGCATGCCTCCGGGGTAAAAACATTGATCCGGACACACATTATGTCCCTTTACCCGAGTAGTGCACGCTAGCGAAGCGTACGATCCGCTAGTCATTGGGTAGAAGTCTTGTCCGGCGCGTACTGCATTCCGATAGAGTGCGAAGCAGTCTCTACAAAGCCCATTGATTGATACAGCGGCCTACCTGGAGCATCAGCAAGCAGGACGATATATGGATTATCCGGTGCGGAAGTAAGAATTGCTGATAACAGTTCATCGAGTACCGCGCGACCGATTCCGCGGCGTTGATGGGCTGGATCGGTTGCCATATCAGCAATGAGGAAACACCAGCCGGAGTCACTAATTACTCGACCCATCCCGACAGTTTGCCCTGAGTCTTTTTCAATGGCGCGCACCCACATCTAGGAATTCTCAAAGATCGGCTCTGCTTGCTTAGCCGTCTTTGGAGTCAAGCCAGTATCAGCTCGCAGACGTAGGTATTCATCGATATCAGGTGCGTTATGTTCAAGTAAATAACGGCGAACCATACTCAAGAGTGTAACTGGCGGCATTGACCTCAGCTACGCGATCCGGATCGCCGAGTCGTGGCCCAAGGATGACCAAGACTGCAACCACGACCACGAGCACGGCAGTAAGTGAGACCCAGAGCCATCGTGCCCGCGGACCAGCCCATGCTGCGACGCAAGCTCCGGTTGCTGCGCCAAGCGTATTAAAGAGAAAATCATCGATATCGCTAAAGCCCAGCTGGAATAGGTACTGGGAGACTTCAATAAGCAGTGAGAACCCTGCACCGAAAAGAGTAGTCAGCCCAATTCGACCATTGAGCATATAGACCAGCACCCCGAAAGGCACGAAGAAAGCGAAGTTTCCGCCATAACCAAACACTTGCGTAAATAGACTCGATGACTCCCACAAATCATTGAGCGGCATCAAGGACAAGCCACGCACTCGCTGATTTTCCGGTATCCATAACAGACCAATGACGAAAAATGATTTCAGCAGGGTCAAAGAAATGATGATTGCGCAATAACCCACCAAAGCAAGGATGATGGGTGTGCGGAAAGCTGACCGTCGAGAATGCGAAGTCATAGAGCTATCTTAAGCTAGCTCCCTAACGACGCATGCACGAACGGCCTGGGCAACAAACGCGTTAAGCAATGCACATCTATGAACCTTGTACCTTGTGGACGATTGCCTTGATACCGAAAAACACCGTGGAGATCGCAGCAGCCATTGAACCAAGAAGTGAAATGCCACCGACTGCAGCAGGCAAGCCAGCCAGTCCTGCCACGATGATGGCTACGAAGAGGGCTACTGCGACAATTGCTGATTGTTTGGTACGCTTCAAAGCTTTTTCAAACTTCGGGCGTTCGGCTACGGTGCCCGCCGAAGACGTTACTGCATACGTTGGGGCTGCCGGCATAGCGGGCGCAGAAGCAACTGGTGCTTGTGCGGATGAGGCGACGTATTCCTGGTAACTCACCCAATTCGTATCTGAATCTGGTTGCACTGGGCCTGCTGCCGCTACTGGGGTCACTGCAGGCGCTGGTTCCACCGCCTCTACGATTAGCTCATCTTCTTGCTCCTCGGATACCGCATCGCGTGCATCGTCAAAGTCAAGCTCGGCTAGTTTTTGTTTCGCCCAAGCGTCGAAGTCTTCTTGGCGGATGAGCGGCTTATTATGCATCCTGGCCATCTTCATCTTGCCGTCCACAGCATCTTGGGCATCGGTGACTAATACGTCGCAGCGGGTCTTGGTAACAGCCTGCTTGTATTCGATACCTAGCATGGAACACAAGCCTTGTAGTGGTTCACCTTGGGGGAGAAGTACACCGTCGACGTAGGTAGTTCCGCGGAAAGATACCCGAATACCTGGGGTTAGGTATTCCTCAGGTGAGACCCAGGTGTATTCAAAGGTATCTTCTGGAGCTTCCGGTTCAGACTCCGAGGCTGGGCCAGTCACTGGTGCCGGCGTTGGAGCAGCGGGTTCAGCTACTACAGCTTCGGGCGCAGTTGTGGTCGCTGCACTCTCAAAAGGGACGTTGTTATACCAGTCTTCGAAGTCGTCTTGGCTGATAATTGGTTTGCCAAATTCGCGCGCATTTTGTGCCTTGCGGCTTTGCGATGCAGGGTCGTGTGCGACAAGGACATCGCACCGAGTTCTAGACACAGCAGTCTTATATTCCAGATCTTTCGCTGCACAGAGCTCTCGCAGCCGGTCGTCATCGGCAGGACCACCTAAAAGATTGTTGCGGCCGGTAAAAGCAATACGCGTGCCAGGAACAAGCAAAGACGGGATATCAAGTTTGAGGGATTCTACATCCGGCAAAGTTAGGTTACTTACCCCTGCGTGGGCTGCACGGGTGCGTACATCATCTGCCTCGGACTCAGTCCAATATCCACGAGATACTGCCCATGCGGACAGCAAATCCGCGGTTTCAATTACTTCTTCGGTCACCAAGTCTTTAGTTGGCCCGCCAGAATATGCGGCCCATGCGTGATCAGAATCGGTTGCGTGGGTGGGATCGAGCAACATCGGGCTTTGCGGAGCCCAAGACGGTATGAAAACTGCACCCTCGGTGTCTTGCGACGCAAGGGGTACAACTTGGCCGTGGTCAATGCTTAATGGATTCTCGCCGTGTGCTCCGGACATGGCATGAGAACGCTCAATAACATCGGAACCCGATAGTGGGATGCTAAATTCTGTAAAGTCGTAGCCATTGCCCAGTGCTAAATCCATGCCTTTTTCTTGGTGTCGAATGGCGCGTTCAAGCATCGGCAGGTTATCGCCGACGACGATGCTTCCTTCCGCCTGGCGCAGCAGCAGCGGCCAGAAATCCGACAGGGTAGGTGCCATGGCAAGCCCACCGGCTGGAATGCTGTGGCGTTCTCCGAAGCTTCCTAGATCCGACATTGGATTAATCCAGGTGCCAAAATCTGCTACCTTCTGTGAATCTTCCATAACCACCGCGTGGATCCGTGCCACGTGGTCGCTAATGCCGAAGTTGACTCCATCGATAGATAAGAAAGTAATGCGATTGGTCGTAGCCAGCGGTCCAACATCACGGCGGATACGGCGAACCAAAGAGTTATTAGCTCTAATATGACGCGGTTCCACGGGTGCACTAAATCGGAGGTTGTCCAGGCTTACGCCACGTGAGAGTGCGACGTAGAATTGTCCGTCGGTAGCGGTGCCACCGGCCAGGTTAATAAAGAGCTTCGGGATCGTTTTGCCCTGGGATTTGTGAATCGTAATTGCCCAGGCAAGAATCACTGGAAATTGGCTTACGCTACCGATTACTTCTGAGCCAATGCCAGCATCGGTTACAGTTGGGCGTTTAATTTCCCACACGTGGTGGGAAAGCTCTACCACTCGGTCATTGTGATCAAGTTGAACCGTAATAGTGTCCTCGGAGGCTTTAAGAATCGTTCCGAAAGAACCATTGACAAACCGTTCAAGCGGGTCATTAATAACTGTCATGACGCGCGCGCCGACGACGTAGTGGAGCTCATCAGACCCAGAGAACGATGTACGGTCTGTATCTCCCGAGCGCACAGCAACGCTTAAGAACTTCTCACTTTCGAGTGCTTCGAGGCGCTCGCGGTTAATTTTGTCCACGCCTTTGCGTCGGGATGAGACCGTAACCCAGTCATCTGGGGCTTGGAAGTCCTTGTCCACCTGTTTATTTAGCCGGTCTAGTGCCGTGTCACTGACAGAGCCTTCACGTACTTGGTTGAGAATCTCGATGAATTCTTCATCTGATTGCCGCCATACAGTGGTCAGGTTGATATTGCTGAGCGCGACTTTGTCGTAGCAGTGCGCGGAGAAGAAATATGGGGAGTCCCAGTGCTCGGTGAAAAGTCTGCTTTCATCATCAGTGACCACCGGAGGCAGCTGGAGTAAATCGCCAACCAGAACCAACTGCACACCACCAAAGGGACGAGTATCTTTTCGCAGGCGCTGTAGAGCCAGGTTCATCATATCGAATAGGTCTGCTCGAACCATGGAGACCTCGTCAACAACGAGGATATCCACGGACTGAAGTAGCTTCGCGGTCGCAGAGGAAGCGTGGTACTTACCGCCAGACTTCAAATCATCGGGGTACATTCCTGGACGAAAGCCGAAAGCCTTGTGGATGGTAAAACCACCGACGTTAAGCGCGGCCACACCGGTAGGTGCGGTGACAAGAACGTTTTTCTCTTCAACGCTGTCGAGAAAAGTTCGAAGGAGGGTGGACTTACCAGTACCAGCTTTGCCAGTAAGTAGGACGTTCTTGCCGGCATTAATCCGGTTGAGAGCATCCTGAAACTCGTCAGTGATCGTAATAGCCATAGATCCTCCCCGGAGGTAGTTCTTGTTTCCAGTTATTAGTTGTTTCTTGCTATTGCTTATCTAAGCAAGACGACCCGACAAACCCAGCAAGCCAATGTCAGATACTTAGAATACTTGTTTTAACAATTCTATCTTGCAGGCGTCTTTCCGGTGGCCATTCGCGCAAGCAATGCGCGGCAGGAAACTGGACTCGATGGGGACTAACGGGGAGAGTGATGCACTGATCGAGCCCACGATGCTCCGCCCGCTAGTGAGTACCACGCACAACTTTTGCCGTGAACGACCGTAGAAAATGGTCACTTGGTGTGGACTGCCGTACTTCCAATTACGACAGTGCTGGGCTTCGCCACAGAACAAGCGGTGTACCAATCTGTTGACCACGCAGCATCTTCAACCGGCCTCTCGTCAGCAGAGTATAAGACGCTCTGATAAGCCTGCTCTTTATATTATCTCGCTCATTCGTCTTAAAACCGCCACAAATCGACCACGAAGATGGAACACCAGAAACTAGGAACTCATCCTCCAAATGGCCATGAGTGGGAAGCATCTGCAGCGCGCCGAGTTTGTTCCGATTGGGGTTTATATATGGATAGGTGTCCGAACCGGTAGTACCTGCGGCAGGGTAATCTCCTCAGTATGTCTCAATTCTCTAGTCCACAAACGATTATCCAAGATTGGCTGAAAAGCAGAGCTGATGCCGGTGTAGTCTTGGCGCAAGCCGTGAGCCGAGTAACGGTCGACGGTTCGCACATGACAATCCATATTGCCCCAGAAGAAATTTCACGTTCCAAAGAGTGGCCGGCAGCGATTAGCCCATACGAAGGAGCAGTAGAGGAGTTTTATGCAACAGAATTCGCGTGGCTGAATAGCCAAGGAGCGTACCTTCGAGACCAAATCAAAACGCTAGAAGTTGTAGACTCCAACGGGAATCCCGTAGGCAACTTACTTGACACTGGCGAATACCAGCGTCGTAAGAACCCGAATTTCTAAGACTTAGCAAAGCCAGTCCAACGCTATTTAACTTGAGAGTTTGGGATGATGGGCAAGCAAATTGCAGGATCCGCGCATCGCTTGCTTTCGAAAGTCGCAGTTCTTCACGAATTGGGTCAAACTGCTGCTCGGGTTTAACTCCCAAACTCGCCGAGGAGTTTGGGATCCTGATTGACTACATTTTCTTTTTTATAGATGGTTCCTCGTGAAGCAGAAATCTGGGTTCGCGAGGTTGGACACATTGGTATTCGGCGGCAATGGTGCGGTGGCCAATTTGAGGAAATTGGTGCCGTCAATAACAGTAGATTCTAGTCACTGTCGTGCAAACAATCGGCAGCGGCTCCGAACTGACCGCTTGGGCGCAATCCCCTGATTTTAGAATGATATAGGTTCGAACCTTCGGTTTGTTTGATTTTCCATGGGGCTTCTTAGCTTTTCGTATTCTGTCGGTAAAATCCTGCTAACGGCATACCTGCTACAGCGGCCTCATCCTGTCTTTGACTAGTTCTTTTCGATTCGTTCAAAGCATTGTTCGCCGAACACGCTAATGTGAAATATGTAAGGCGGTATCGCAAATACCACCGCCCCTTTGGTGTCTTAGCGGGTGTATCTCAGCCCGGAAGTAAGTAGAAAGAGATTCTCATAGTGAAAGATTCACAGCGTGCCGAACTGCATAAGACCATCTGGCGCATCGCGAATGATTTACGCGGTAGCGTCGATGGTTGGGATTTTAAGAGTTATGTCTTAGGTCTGCTTTTCTATCGCTTCATTTCGGAAAATCTCACTGAGTACTTAAACCGGCTGGAACATGAGGCTGGCGAGACTGAGTTCAACTACGCTGAGCTTAGTGATGAAGACGCGGAGTTCGGTCGTGAGTGGACCGTTTCCGATAAGGGCTTTTTCATTTTGCCGTCTGAGCTTTTCGCGAATGTCCGCGCACGAGCAAAGACTGACGAGAATCTCAATGAGACGCTAGAAGCAGTATTTAAGAACATTGAAGGCTCTGCGGTTGGAACCGACAGCGAAGATGACCTTAAAGGGCTTTTCGATGACCTCGACGTCAACAGCACCCGCCTCGGGAGCAGCGTTGCAAAGCGAAATGCCACGCTCGTAAAGCTTTTAGAAGCAATTGGTGATCTGCCACTAGGGGACTGGTCGGATAACACCATCGATGTCTTCGGCGACGCCTATGAATATCTGATGGGTATGTACGCTTCTTCAGCAGGCAAGTCTGGTGGTGAGTACTACACGCCGCAGGAAGTCTCTGAGCTCTTGGCGCGCATTACTGTCGTGGGGAAGGATTCCGTCAACAAAGTCTATGACCCCGCTGTTGGATCGGGCTCTCTATTGCTGAAATTTGAGAAAGTACTCGGTAAGGGCGGAGTCCGCAACGGTTATTTTGGTCAGGAAATCAACCTGACCACCTATAACTTGGCGCGTATCAACATGTTTCTGCACAACGTCAACTATGCGGATTTCAATATCGCGCTTGGCGACACATTGACCGATCCAAAACACTGGGACGATGAGCCCTTTGAGGCGATCGTATCTAACCCGCCCTATTCAATTAAATGGGAAGGCGATGCCAACCCAGTATTGATTAATGACCCACGCTTTTCCCCGGCGGGGGTATTAGCGCCAAAGTCTAAGGCGGACTTGGCCTTTACTATGCACATCTTGTCTTGGCTCGCAGTTAATGGAACCGCGGCAATCGTTTCGTTCCCCGGCGTTTTATATCGCGGCGGCGCGGAAAAGAAGATCCGCAAGTATTTGATTGATAACAACTACATCGATGCGATCATTCAACTACCGCCGGATCTCTTCTTCGGAACCACCATCGGCACTTGCATCATGGTTCTAAAGAAATCGAAGAAGGATAACTCGGTTCTTTTCATTGACGCTTCAGAGCAGTTTGTCCGTACTGGTAATAAGAACAAATTTACTGAGGAGAACCAAGCGGCGATTCTGTCTTCGTTTACTGAACGAGTGGATTTGAACTATTTCGCAAAGCTCGTGGCTAATGAAGAAATCGCGGATAATGACTACAACATTGCCGTGTCTTCCTATGTCGAAAAGGAAGATACTCGTGAAGTCATCGATATTGCTGAGCTTAACGCTGAGATCGAGAAGATCGTCGCGCGTCAAGCTGAACTCCGCACGGCTATCGATGCGATCGTCGCTGGTTTGGAGTCGTCGAAGTGAGACGAATAGATCAGTTAATTGAAGATCTTTGTCCCGACGGAGTTAAGTACGAGCCGATCAGCAAAGTCGGAACCTTTATTAGGGGCGGTGGGCCGCAGAAAAAGGACTTTACTGATGTAGGAGTTGGCTGTATTCACTATGGGCAAATTTATACCCACTATGGAATTTCTGCTGTTCGGACAAAAGTATTTGTTAGCGATGACGTGGCATTGAAGTCACGTAAGGCAAACCCTGGAGATGTCATCATTGCTGTGACAAGCGAAAACGATGAAGATTTAGGTAAATCAGTAGCTTGGTTAGGTGAAGCTCCAGTTGCGGTGAGCAACCACACTTTGATTTTTACTACGGAATTGGAACCGAGGTTTATTTCGTACTTTTTATCTTCGAGTAGCTTTCACCGGCAAAAACAACGCTTCATCACAGGAACGAAAGTCAAAGCTCTTCCTGAGAACGCATTTGGGAAGATTTTTATTCCGGTGCCGCCTCTCCCAGTTCAACAAGAAATTGTGAGAATATTAGATATGTTCACTCAGCTGGAGGCGGAGCTGGAGGCGGAGCTGGAGGCGCGTAGGGCCCAGTACGAGTACTACCGTTCTCTACTACTTTCGTACGGGGAAGATTGTGAATGGACGACTCTAGGTGAATCCTTCGGATTGAAAGCTGGGAAGTTTATTAAGTCTGCTGAAATCACCAGTCAAGCAACAACTGACCGTCATATTCCTTGCTTTGGTGGTAACGGAGTCCGAGGCTTCGTTGAATCGTATAGTCACAGTGGGCAGTTTCCTTTAATTGGGCGGCAGGGTGCGCTCTGTGGGAACGTGAACTGGGCGGACGGGGATTTTTACGCGACTGAGCATGCAATCGTCGCTGAACCTAACGAAACTGTCGATGCTAGGTGGGCATACCACATGCTTGGATTCTTAAATTTGAACCAGTACGCGACTAAGTCCGCACAGCCTGGGCTTTCCGTTACAAGATTGAAGGATGTGCCATTCCCGTTACCTGAACTTACCGTACAAACCGAAACCGCAGACATTTTAGATAAGTTTGATGCTGTAATTAACGACTTTAATTCTGGCCTTCCCGCTGAAATCGAAGCTCGCCGCAAACAGTACGAATATTACCGAGATAAGCTGCTGACTTTTAAGGAACTGACGGCATGAGTGAACAGACTTTGCGCAGGTATGACCCAATCGCTGTTGGGGGTGAAAGTACCGTCGTCGCCGAATATGAGGCCGACGCTAGCGCTGACGCAGCATACCAGTCGGAGTCCCAACTGGAGCAGGAGCTCATTCGTCTGCTGGAGTCTCAGGCCTATGACTACCTAGCTATCACGTCGCAAAGTCAGCTGGAAGGCAACCTGCGTGAGCAATTAGAGATTCTCAATAAGATTAAATTTTCTGATGCGGAGTGGAAGCAATTCTTTACTGAAAGGATTGCTGGTAGCAATGATGGCCTCGTTGAGAAGGCCGTTCGGATCCATGAGGATCATATTCAGTTGTTGAGGCGTGATGATGGTTCGACTAAGAATGTGATGCTGCTGGATAAAACTAATATTCACAACAACCGGCTCCAAGTTATCAACCAGTACGAAACTGGTGAGGGCGAAGGTGGAGCAAAACATGGCACCCGCTACGACGTGACTATTTTGGTTAACGGATTGCCGATGGTGCATGTCGAGCTTAAAAGACGCGGCGTGGATATCCGTGAAGCTTTCAATCAAATTAACCGGTATCAGCGCGATAGCTTCTGGTCAGGGTCTGGCTTGTTTGAGTATGTGCAGCTCTTTGTGATCAGCAACGGCACATTGACGAAGTACTACTCGAATACGACTCGCCAGCTGCATATCAAAGAAGGCGAGGGTAAGAACCGCGGTAAGAAGACGTCGAATAGCTTCGAGTTCACGTCGTGGTGGGCAGATGCCCAGAACAAGCCGATTCAGGATCTGCGTTCCTTTGCGAAGACTTTCTTCGCCAAGCACTCTTTGCTGAACATTCTGACCAAGTACTGCGTACTTACCGTTGATAAGACCTTGATGGTGATGCGTCCGTACCAGATTGTTGCGACTGAGCGTATCCTGCAACGGATTGAAGTTGCAGATAACTATAAGCGTTTAGGCACCATTGATGCCGGCGGATATGTCTGGCACACCACAGGTTCCGGCAAGACTCTGACGTCGTTTAAGACTGCGCAGCTTGCTTCCAAGATGCCGAGCGTGGACAAGGTTCTTTTCGTAGTGGACCGTAAAGATCTCGACTATCAGACGATGCGTGAGTATGACCGTTTTGAGAAGGGCGCCGCAAACTCAAATACCTCCACGGCAGTATTAAAGAGGCAACTGGAAGATTCCAATTCGCGGATAATCATCACCACGATCCAGAAACTTTCCACGTTCATTGCCAGCAATAAGGGACACTCAATTTATGACGGTCACATCGTCATTATTTTTGATGAGTGCCACCGTTCGCAGTTCGGGGATATGCACCAGGCTATTACCAAGGCTTTTAAGAAGTACAACCTCTTTGGCTTTACTGGAACCCCGATCTTTGCTGAAAACTCCGCGTCCGGTGGGAACCCGAAATTACGCACCACCGAGCAAGTATTTGGTGAGAAGCTACACACCTACACCATCGTCGATGCCATCACAGACAAGAACGTACTTCCGTTCCGCATTGATTATGTCAACACCGTACGAGTGGGCGAAGTTGACAATAAAGAAGTATCGGCTATCGATACTGAGAAGGCTTTGCTGTCCGCAAAGCGGATTAATGCGGTGGTGAGGTATACGCTTGACCACTTTGCGCAGAAGACACGCCGAACCAGCACATATAGTCATTCGGTGGTCTCGAACGTCTCTGCGGTAGCTGGTGGAAGAAATCGGGTTATCGAAGAGAAGGCGGCGCAACGTGTCAAGGGGTTCAACTCCATCTTTGCGACCGCATCGATTGAAGCAGCAAAACGCTACTATTTAGCATTTGCGCAGCAGCAAAAGGATTTAGTACCAGACCAGCGTTTGAAGATTGGTCTCATCTATTCCTATGCAGCGAACGAAGCTGAATCAGATGATCATCTCGACGAAGAAGGATTCGATACCGGTAGTCTAGACGGCCCTTCACGCGATTTTCTGGAGTCAGCTATCTGTGACTACAACCAGATGTTTGGCACGAGCTACAGCACGTCTTCCGATAGCTTCCAGAACTATTACAAAGACTTATCTCTTCGGCTAAAGAACCGCGAAATAGACATGGTCATTGTCGTGAACATGTTCCTGACCGGATTCGATGCCACCACACTAAATACGTTGTGGGTGGACAAGAATCTAAAATCGCACGGATTGATTCAGGCGTATTCGCGAACTAACCGCATTCTGAACTCTGTAAAGACTTATGGAAACATCGTCAGCTTCCGCAACCTAGAGCAACAAACCAACGATGCTTTAGCGCTTTTCGGCAATAAAGATGCGCGTGGTGTCGTGCTGCTAAAGCCATACCACGAGTACTACAACGAGTACGCCGATAAGGCCAGCCAGCTGCTCAAAGAATTTCCTGCAAACACGCAGATTATTGGCGAGGCTCGGAAGAAAGAGTTCATTGCCCTTTATGGCTCGATTTTGCGGCTGCTGAATATCTTGACCTCTTTTGATGAGTTTGCTGGGAATGAAATACTCACCGAGCGCCAAGATCAGGATTATCGCAGCATCTACCTCGAGTGCTATGCCGAGTTCAAAAGTGATCGTGATGCCGATAAAGAAACCATCAACGATGATGTGGTCTTTGAGATCGAACTCATCAAACAGGCTGAGATCAATGTTGACTACATCCTCATGCTGGTTGAGAAATACTGCGAAAAGCGAGGTGATGGTGAAGACAAAGAAATTCGTGCGCAGATCACCCGTGCTGTCGATGCCAGCCCCAGCTTGCGTAATAAGCGTGACCTCGTAGAGGCCTTTGTAGACTCCGTTTCAACGAGCGGTGAGATTGAAGAAGAATGGCGCCGGTTCATCATCGGTAAAAAGGAAGTCGAACTTCAGAACATCATCAAGGAAGAAAACCTTCGACCTGAAGAGGCTACAAACTTCGTTGAAAGGGCGTTTCGTGATGGCGCCGTCGCAACCAACGGCATCGAAGTCACTGGGATCATGAAACCCGTTTCACGGTTTTCTGCTGCGGGACGAAATGGGGAGAAACGGAAAAACGTTATCGAAAAGCTGCAAAGGTTCTTTGATCGCTTCGTTGGTCTTTAATCTGAAGACGAGGCTGCCTAACTTCTCAATCTGTTTGCTTCGCGGATGTGGGATATAGACCTTCGCAATGCTTGTGCATCCGCGTCTTCGGAACTGAGGTCAGTTCTCGGCTAGGACTGAGGCTATGGGCAAAAATCTGTTCATTAATTTTCGCTGTTAGCTTGCTGGCAGATACCTGTTGTCGTAACTTTAATGCATGAGGAGTTACCGCCGGGGAAGTGTGTTGAGCTTAGTGTCTTGCTTCGTTCTTGCTGGGTTGAGCCCGGTGTCGGGGGATGCTGTGGCGCAAGAGCGGGTTTGCCCGGATATGGTGGTGCTGGCGGCACGGGGGTCCGACCAGAATGAGGAATATGGGGAGTACTTTGGGCCGCAGCGGTACTCGGCGAATGCTGAGCTGTCTAATGGTTATGAGGGGCCTAATTTTACGGCGTTGTTTCATTCTGTAGAGCAGCGGCATCCGGGGACAATGGATAGCGTGTACGTGTTGGCCTTGGATGATGAGGCTTACCCGGCCAATATGGATTTGCCGCCGTTGGCTGAAGATGGTGAGAACATTTCGGCTATTGAAATAGTGCAGCGGGCGGTCGGTATTGCAAAGCAGTATCCGATTGGGGGAGTTGCTGCATTCGGTAGCGTTTGGGCTGGTGGATAGTCTTCGTGCTGGTGTTACCAATGCGCCAAAGGTTGTGGAGGAGTACGAGGCTGCTACTGGTTGTAAGCCGCGGTATGTGGTGGCGGGGTTCTCACAGGGGGCGTTGATAACGACCAGTGTGGAGAAGTACCTGGCGGATACTGGGCGTCTTTATGGCGCGGTAACTATTGGTAACCCGTTGCATAAGTATCCGTGGATGATGGAGCGAGTGGCGCTGCCGGAGGGCAAGAGGGTGGATTACTGCTTGGATGGAGATTTCGTGTGTGACTTCTCGTTGGAGGCGGCGAATGATGCTTTATCGACTAAGGCAGAGAAGCATGCGTCGTATTTTCTCAACGAGCTGAGTGAGCAGGATATACGCGTGATTGATGAAGTGGCTGCGCTGCTTAGTGATGGTGCGGGTGCCTAGCGAGTGCGGCTTACGAATGAGTGAGCGCCCCGCAGTAGTGGATACTGTGGGGCGCTTGTCTTAGTTCGGAGAACTAGCGTTAGTGCGCGGAGCTGGCGTTAGTAGAGGGCGGACTTGATGCCGTCCCAGGCGGGTTGTAGCTGAGGGCCGAACATGGGCCAGCCGTGGGCGCCTTGGTCGAGGTAGTCGGTGGTGTGGTCGATACCGGATTCGGTGAGTGCGGCGGAGAGGTCTTCAGTGCACTGGCGGGAGCCGGCTTCCAGAAGGGAACCGGCAATTTGGTCGGTGATGGGCTTGCCGTCGTAGTACTCAAGCTCTTCGTCGGTGATCTCACCGGTGGCGGCAGATAGGTACAGCTGGGTGCCGCGGAGGCCCTCAGGATTGGAGACTACATCGTTGCGCTCCCAGGACTCAGGGGTGGACCACATGTTGTTGGGGTCGCCGCCGAGGTTGCCCACGGTCAGATTCACGGTGCCGCGGCCGATGGTGTCAGTGGTGGAGTAGCAGCCGGAGATACCGGCAACGCCGTCAAAGAAACCGGGGTTGTTGTTTGCCATCATGACAGCGCCGGAAGCACCCATGGAGAGGCCGATGAGACCGCGCTTGCCGTTGTGGGTGACTTCATCTTCGATAACTGAGGCGAGTTCTTCAGTGACGAAGGTTTCCCACTTGTGCCGGCCAAGCTTGGGGTCATCGATGTCCCAGTCCTGCCACATGGAGCCAGCACCTTGCGCGGGGATGACCACGGTGGCATTGGTATCGGAGAATACCGGCTGGAGGTGGCCATTCTTAATCCAGTTGGAGGTCTCAGGGGAATCGATGCCCTCAAGGAAATAGACCACGGGACCGCCAGTGCCAACCACAACGTCGACGCCAATATTGCGGCCCATTGATGGGGAAGAGACAACCCAGCGCTCACGGTTTTCTTCCGCGGTAGGGGTGCGGGAGATAAGGCTCGCGGTGGTGATTGTTTCATCAATGGCGAACGGGTAGACATCTTGCTCGGACTTCCACATATCCGTCAAGATGTTCGCATTGCTGCCAAACAGTCCCAGGATGCCGAAGGTTGCGTCCACTGCCGCCAGGGAAGAACCGTAATCGCGGCTAAAGTCCTGGTGGGTCTCAGCCAGTGAAGAACCATTGGAAGACAAGCTGCCGGATGAAAGTCCTTGGGATAAGCCACTGGAGAGCTCACCATCGGAGGAACCGAGAGAAGACATCCAGTTGTTCGAATTTACGCTAGATTGTGCAGAAGCAGCTGGCGCTGGGGAGAACGCAAGAACTGCTGTGGCCAGCGCGGGGAGAAGACGCATGGGGTCACCTTTCAAATACGGGGAATCAAATATAAATATAGCCTGACATCGGCGTTTTATAGCAATCAGCTGTGTGTTTTCTGTGGTGTTCTGTTCGTAGTGCGCTGGATGTGGCGTTTGGTGGTGCGCTGTCTGTGGGCGTAGTTTGTGGCGGCGCTCGATAGGGTGCGCACGGTAGATTGACGGGTATGTATCTCACAGTCCGGGTGAGCCTAGAAACCGCGCAGCCGATGGTGACTCGTCTTGTTGCCATCGATCCGACGTTGACGCTGGACCGTGTGCATACGGTGCTGCAGGCAGCGTTTGGTTGGTCTAATAGTCACCTGCATCAGTTCACGCAGCGCAATTGCAGGGTAGAAGATAGGAAGTTCTTCATCTACCCCTACTGGGAGCCAGACATGCTGCAGGTGGGTAGCTTCGCTGATCCAGAGACTGACGTGAGCATTGGTGAGGTGCTGCGCGAGGTAGGGGATTTTTGCTACTACGAATATGACTTCGGGGATAGTTGGGTGCATCGGCTAGAACTTGAAGGTCAGGCTGAACCCGCGGACTTTGCTTATGTCATCGAAGGAGCGGGGCAGGCACCGGAGGAAGATAGCCGCGGCAGGCAGACCGATAAGGAGCTGCCGGTGCATGTGCTTTCTCGTGACGCCCTTGCTGAAATCAACGCCAGAATTGAGGCAAGATCTAATCCGCGGGTTTCTGCTGATGTTGCGTTGGTCTTCGGCGACCGCGTTGGGCCGATTTTTGGCGCTACGTGGGAGAGGATAGTTGATGCGCGAAATCAGGAACTCAATGACTTGTGTGTCGCTTTGATGAAGCAGCAGGTTCCGCAGCTGACCCCGGAACTACAACAAGAACTTGTTCAAGATCTTGCTCCGTGGGCGGACTTTCTGGATGAGGCTGAGCGGGAGATTCCGCTGACAAAGTCGGGTTACCTCGCGCCGAAATTTACCGGTGGCTTTGTGGAGAAGTGGAAGATTAATGCTCATACGAAGTCGCTACGGGAAGTTGATATCCCGCACATGTGGCGGCTTCATGAGGTCTCCAAGGCGGCGAAGCTCACGCGCAAGTATCGCTCAACACTGCGTTTGAGCAGTACCGGGAAAGCTGCCCGAAATGATCCGCCAGAGTTGATAAGGCGGCTTAGTGCAGCGTCGTTTGCTAGATATTCAGATGACTTCTTTCGTGATGCCATGGTGCTGGGCCTCATGCTCATTGCCACCGGCGCGCAAGCCTATCTGCCTGTGGGCAGCAGGGTGGACGGCCGTGAGTTACGCGAGTCGGTTGCCGAATGTTTGGCCGCTATGGGTTGGATGATTGATGGAGTGACGCCGAATTCCTATCACGTGACAATGGCTACCGAGGCCTTGGAAACGGTCCTCGATCCGCTTCACCAGCATGTGGATCCATCGCCTGAGCTCGCGCGGTATTGCGCGTGGCAAGCGCTCAAAGCGTAAACTGCGAGAATGATTGATCATCGCCATCACTTTGACGAACAAGCAGCGCAGTGGGATAAAGACCCTAAGAAGATAGAGCGCGCGCGTCGTACAGCACAGCTGATTGTGGATACCGTCCAACCGCAAGGAAACGAGCGCGTCTTCGAGTTCGGCGCGGGCACCGGTTTGGTTTCGCAGACTCTCGCGCCACACGTGGGCACACTGACGTTGGCGGATAACTCCCACGGCATGCGTGAGGTAATCACGCAGAAGATTTCAGCAGGCACGCTTATCGGTGCCCACCTTTCCGCATCCGACCTCGTCGGGGGCAAACTGCCAGAGGAAAAGTATGACATCGTGGTGGCGTCGTTAGTGCTGCACCATGTAGCGGATGTCCCAGCTTTATTGGCCGCATTTTCCAGCATCCTGGTGCCTGGGGGAGTAGCGTGCATTATCGAACTAGATGATGCGGGTGGCAAGTTCCATGCCCACATAGACCACTATGACGGACATGACGGGTTCAAGCGGGATTCTTTCGAGCAATCTTTGCTCGGTGCCGGCTTCACGGAAGTTCAATTCCACGATGCAGGAAAGATCCAACGCGAAGACGGCGAGTACTCACTTTTCCTCGCGAATGCTCTCACCAGCAAAAATGGCTAGAATGTATAGAGGTTAACGAACAAACGAGGAAGGGATTCATTTGCCTAAGCCAGGGGCATCGCAAAGCTCTTTGTCTGCCATCGCCGGAATCACGACCGGCCTGGTGGGCTTTTTAAGTTCATTTGTCATCGTCATTGCGATGATGCAGAACCTCGGGGCCACCGACGGACAAATCGCCAGCGGTCTGCTGGTGGTGTGTTTTGCCATTGGTATTACCACGCTGTTTCTTTCGTATACCTCGAAAGCACCGATTACCATCGCGTGGTCAACCCCAGGCGCCGCACTGATTGCTGGTGCCTTTGCCGCCGGCGAGGGCGACAGTGAGATGTTCTCCCGCGCCATGGGTGCGTTTATCGTCGCTGGCGTCTTGCTCATTGCCACTGGCCTAATCAAGCCCCTGGCCGCCCTGGTATCACGCATCCCCAGTGAGATTGCGCAAGCGATGCTCGCCGGCTTCCTGCTTGCCTACTGCACCGAGCCGGTACTCGTGCTGGCCACCGAACCGTGGCTCGCCGGGCCTGTCATCGTTATCTGGCTCATCGCCCTGTGGCTCGCACCGCGCTGGGCCATTCCCGCCGCTTTCGTCGCCTCCTGTGTGGTTATCGCGCTGAACTTCAACACCGAAGCCGTCGAGGGAATCAGCATTCTTCCACACCTCGAATTCGTGACGCCTTCCATCGACGGCGCAGCGATTGTCAACATCGCGCTGCCGCTATACCTGGTCACCATGGCATCGCAGAACCTGCCCGGCCTCGCCATCTTGAAGGCGTACCACTACAAACTGCCGTGGAAGCGTTCCCTGGTCACCACCGGCTTCATGAGCTCTATCATCGCGCCATTGGGCGGCCTGACCATCAACCTGGCCGCGATTTCCGCAGCGATATCCGCGGGCTCCGAATCCGGTGTTGAGCACCTCAAGCGCTGGCGCAGCGCCATGTGGAGCGGCTACACCTACATCACCATCGGCCTGTTCTGCAGTGCCGTTGTGGTCATCATCTCCGCCGCACCTTCCGAGGTCTTTGGCACCCTTGCCGGCCTCGCCCTCGTTGGCACGTTCGCCGGCTCCGTAGCCGGCGCGTGGAAGAACCCCGCCGAACACTCCCGCATGCCGGCCGCCGTCACCTTCATCATCGCCGCATCCGGTGTGACCATCTTCGGAATCGGCGCCGCAATCTGGTCCATCGCGGGTGGTCTCATCGTCCGCGGTATCATCCTGGCCCGCAAGCAGTCGCAGGAAGACAAAGCTGAAGCACACGCCGAGCACCAGTGATCGCGATAGCCTAACGCAGTCGGTCGCCAGCAGACCTACGCTGCATCATTCTCTAACCGCTCGCTGCAGGCCTTGCGAGCCGTAGAGGAAATCTTTCTGGGAATTCAGCAGGGAGCGACCATATCCTTAGCGATCTCGTAAACGTCGACCTATTGCTTCCGCGTGGGTTCTGGCGGATAAGAAACCGCACCCGCGGCAATGAGTTCTTCAAGGCGCTTCACAACTGCGTATAACCCACCATCGGAGATTTGTTCTGCTAGAAAGCCGTCGCAGAATCGTTCGCCGCGAGACATCCAAGTGAACCAAGTACTCAAATCATCTGGCAAAGCAGACGATACGCTCTTGTCCCTGACGGCATCGACGTTCTCTTGATAGTTATAGTCCGCTCCGAGCAGCATGTTCGCCGCTTCAATCCCATCCCAGATTTGCGGATCATAGTTGTACCAACCCAACTGGATTGTGTCGTCGTGGAGGCGTTTCGGGGATACGAACTCAGCTCTGTATCCCTGTGCGAGTAGCGCCGACAAATTGTGAATATGCTGAATCAGCTGCATTTCTTCATCGTGATCTGTCGTGTTCACACGGCCATAATACTGAAAAGAAACTGGGGTTTGGATACTTAGCACCGGAGATTGAGATAGCCTAGCCAGGTTGGGTATCTCATAGGAAATAGTGGTCAAAGGATAGAAGTATATGGCTTATTTCATTCGCAAGGTTGAGAATCAATTCACGGCGGCTGGGGCTGCAAGTGGTGCTTGGAATACCGAAGAGCAGCATATTGCACCGATGATGGGCCTTATGACTCACTTGACTGAGTTAGACCATGTGCGGCGTGATACCGAAGGGGTAATGCTTCCTGGCCGCATCAACGTAGAGATACTTGGAACGCTGAGCTTCGATGCGTTTCACATCGAGACTGAAGTTATCCGTCCCGGTCGCACCATCGAGCTTGTCGAGGCCGTCTGCATCCAAAACGGCCGCCCTACCGTGCGCATGCGCACCTGGTTGATGTCTGCGGCCGACACCGCATCAATCGCCGGTACTGCCTTTGCGTCCATCCCCGGCCCGAATGAAGAAGCTCTTCCTGCCCTCGGCACCGATTGGGGAGGGGGATACGTCCAGTCCATCACCGGCTTCCGCCAACAATCCGAACCCGGCCGCGGTATCGCATGGTGGCGCACAGACACCCCGCTTATTGAAGGCGAGACCGTCTCCAACCTCGCCTACTTCATGAGCCTTCTGGATATGGCCAACGGTGTTGTCGTCCGCGAAGACCCACGCAAAGTCGCCTACCCGAACCTTGATCTGACCGCGCACTTCTTCCAGCTTCCCGATGGCCCCTGGCTCGGCACCGACACCCACGTCAGCTTCGGCGCCTCCGGCATAGGCGAGACCCACTCCGTGATTCACGACGCCTCCGGTCCTATCGGCACCTGCTCCCAAATCCTCACCATCCGCCCGCGCGGATAGCATCGACTAGCAATCTCTTGCGATGTCCTGTACAGTTCCTAACGTTTGTGCAGCACAGCGATAGTTTCCGGGGGAAATTAACCAACTGGTATCTACCCACCCCTCACCAGTGCCACATACGCCCAGTTGAGACGCGCGTCACTTACAATACCAGGGTTGAGACCACCGAGATTTCACGCAAAGTACTTCCCCACAAAGTGGGTTCGGGTTAGGCTGCAGTCATAACAAAGTTACCTACAGCAAAGGAGATTAGATGAAAGAAATTACACATCATTTTTCCCGACGCAACGACGGTGAGCATCCTTAAAAAAATAGAAGCGGCATAGCCATAATCCACAACTTCTAGCACACCAACAATAGTCGAAGTAGAGGAGCTACTAAGGATGCACAGCGCGAACAGCGTCATCCCGAATCATCCTCAGCAAGCACAGTTCTAACCGGTCAATCATTATCCTATAGATAAGAAGCGGAATAACCACTGATTCGATCCGCACCCCGGCCGCAGCGTAGCACACCGCAAGTTGAGCCGCATGATTCGGGATTTTCAATTCTTCAAACGCATAAAACTACCGGTAACCTGCAAATTTGTTTAGCAGGTTACCGGTAGTTTATTCTTAGCTAGTCCGAAAGGCACATGCCCCGTTCGTCTAGTGGCCTAGGACGCCGCCCTCTCACGGCGGTAACACGGGTTCAAATCCCGTACGGGGTACAAACAAAAGGCAGTCAGTATTATTACTGGCTGCCTTTTCTGTTGCCGGCTCAATTGGCTTAGCAGTCATGACGTAACAGCGCATGTATATTCGACGTGCCGTCATTCATGTCCGGTGCCAGGATTAGTGTTCTGAACCATGACAACTGATAAAAGAATAGAGGCACCGCAGGTGCAAGAATCAGACGAGGTTATGGGCAAGAGATTCCGTCTCGTCGATGCGCAATGGCTACGCGCACAACGCTCCGCCGTCAATGGCGAGGTGGAACTCAAGGCGTTTCAGGACAAACTGGCTGAAGCGGTAACGTCGTTCCAGAACAGTCAGGGCCACGGTATCGGAGCTGCAATCGGCATGACTCTTGGCGCGATTGTTCTGGGCTTTCTGGGCCTGTCCCTCGGCATTTTCATCATGGTGGTTGCCGGTGACTGGATCACTTCGATGGGAGAGGGCTAAGTCATGGGTAAAGGTGGATCAGGCTGCGCGGCAGTCATCGGTATTATCTTCCTCATCGCGGCGGTGGTGTGGGCAGCAGCCATTGCTGTTTGGCTCCTTGGTGGATTGATTGTTCTAGGTTCCGTAGTAATGGCGATTGCCGGCATTGTGTACGCATGGTACGGTGTGGCCCATAAGAAAGAAAGCGCACGCACCGCTGAAGTTGTGGAGCTCATGGCGCAGGACTGCGCGCAAGATTTGCGGAACCTGCAGTTTCGTTGGGCTGAAGCGGTCACTACACGGGGCATCGGTACGCAATTGGAAGACCAACTTCGCTTGAATCCTGCCCTGGCAGAAGACCGCCGCCGCCTGATCGATGCAATGATTGTTCTGGTCGAGCAAGCACCGGCGACGGAGCAGCGTCTCGATGCCATCTCCCAAGCCGAAGGCTTCCGTCACCAGCTGGAGAAACAGATGTCACAGTAAGTCTGCTGCACACAGATTCTGAGTTTGTTTTCAGTGAGCCCGCAATTGCAGGGCTCACTTTTTGTTTAGCGGCTTGCGTTAATGACTGGATGAAATGGGCTTAGCGTTCCATGGTGATGTGCGGAATGCCGTCCTCCATGAAAATCTCGCCGACTGGTTTGAAGCCGAATGAACCGTACCAGTCCTGCAACGGTGCCTGAGCGTCGAGAACCAACTTCGAGTCAGGATCGATGTTTGCGCAGCGTTCCAACGCATAAGTGAATAGCTCGCGTGCGACGCCCGTTCCACGGTGTTTCGCAGCGACAACAACGCGTCCGATGCGCAGCGCATCGCTGTCGCGCAGAATACGGATGGTGCCGGCGATTTCGTCGTCGACGGTAACCCACACCTGCTCACTGTCGGGCTCCAGGTCGCGGCCATCCAGCTCGGGGTAGGGGCAGTTTTGCTCAACGACGAAGACGTCGGTGCGAATCTGCAGAATCTTATACAGGACAATCGGGTCCATCGCGGAGATGTTTGCGTGGAAGAATTTATGCGTCATAGCAAGTTCCTTAAGAGTGTTGGGCACCGAGGAGTGAATCAATCTCCGCGGTAAGCATCGAGCGTTGTATGTCAGCGCTGTAAGTTTCTGGATCCAGCGAAGAGAGTGTGGCAAGCCCCTCGGTCAAGGCGATGAGCCTTACAGCGAAACCCTGCGCCGCATAAGGTGATGCGGCCAACTCACAGGCTGCGACAAGGCGCGTGATGCGCTGTAGCCAGTCGCGATTGCCGGAAACGTGCAGTTTGCGGATGTCACTATCCGGAAGTGCAGCGGCGGCAAAACCCATCCACACGCGAGCTTCCTGCTGTCGCTCAGTATCCAGAGTGAGCGTGCCGGAAAGAACCTCGAACAAAGTCTCGCGGGGATTAAGCCCGAGGTTCTCCGCGTTGTTAGCACGAGCGGCCGTTCGTTTGTAAAGAACTTCCCGCGCGTGAGCCAGCATCGCGGTGCGAGTGCCAAAATGGTGCATAAGAAGGCCAGTTGTGCACTCGGCGCGCTCAGCTACTCGACGAACCGTCGTCGCCTCAATCCCATCATTCGCAACCGTTTCCCACACGGCCTGCGAAAGACGCAGGTTGGTCGCCGCTGTTGTAGCGTCAGATGCATTTTCAGCCATGTTCCTCCTCTCGTAACAACTGTTACGGCAACAGTAATGCTGGATTCACGGGCTGTCAACGCGATGAGTTAGAAGAGTGTTGGGTGGAAATTTCTTACTGCCTCAAAAAGGTTGCCAATTATATTCAAACCATCTACCTGTATGTTTGTTGAAATTCTGGGCGCTTTGAAAACAATCTTTGGACAAGGGCTTGCGTATCTTTGAGGCTCTGCTATAGTTGTCATCAGTAGACACCCTGCCCCTTTCAAAAATCCCCCCCGAGTTTTGAACAGCGCGCGCGGGGTGTCTACCCATTTTCGCACTTATAGCTCCCGCGCCACCGAGTCAATCAGGTGGCGCGGGAGTCGCTTGTTGTTGGAGCCGCGATGATGGTTGCTGACTTTCAATAGGGTTGAAGCATGAACAGCATGGAATCAGTTGTAGGAACCTGGGGTAGCGCGGCGCCGGGCCAGCCGCAGTTGCGGTTTGTGGAGGATGGGAGCGTCAGCGGTACTGACGGTTGCAATCGGCTGGCGGGGAAGTGGACCCTGGAAAATGAAGTCGTCATTTTCCAGCAGATGATTTCCACGATGATGTACTGCGAAGGTGTGGACACCTGGCTCAGCGGCGCAGCATCCGCGCGCGTGCATGGAAATGCCCTGCACGTATATGACCGTGCAGGGCTAGAGATCGGAACCCTGGTGCGGGAGTCCTAAACGCAGCTAAGCATTCGCGGCCGTGCGCGGCTCCGTGTGAATCATCGACTCCGAGTTCGGGAGGGTTTTGAAGATGGCGGCCTCGAGGGCATCGGCAAGCTCATGCGCGTACTCGACAGTCCAATCACCAGGCACGGTCATCGTGAGATAGACGTGGCTCTGACGGCCAGAGGCAACCGTGCGCACATCCTCTATGCTCACACCGTAACGCGCCTCGAAATCAGAAAGCACACCCTTGAGCACATCCACGTCCTCCGGCGGGAGAGCCTCACTAATGAGATTGCTCAACGAGGACTTCAGCAGCTTATAGCCCGTCCACAAGATGTTGACGCCAACCAGCAGCGCGATAACCGGATCCAGCCACACCCAGCCGGTGATAGCGACCGCTGCGATGCCGGCGACGACGCCGACGGTGGTCCAGACATCGGTTAGCAAATGATGCCCATCGGCATTAAGCGCTGCCGAGCGGTACTGCTTGCCCGCCCGGAGCAAAGCCAAGCCCACGCCCAAATTAATCAGCGTAGCCACGATGGACAGGAACAGACCCACGCCGACCTGCTCCAGGGGAGTGGGATCCACAAGACGACCAATAGCCGTGTAGATGATGAGGGCGGCGGCCACGAAAATCATGGCACCTTCCACCAGCGCCGAGACATACTCGGATTTGCCGTGGCCGAAGTTGTGGTTGGCATCGGCAGGCTTTGCGGCAATACGGATAGCGATAAGCGCCACGACCGCCGCGATGAGATTAACGCCAGACTCCAGGGCATCCGAAAGGAAACCCACCGAACCGGTAAGAATAGCCGCGCCGCTTTTCAGCGCGATAGTCAAAATTGCAGCAGCGATGGACAAGAGCAGGAAGCGTTCAATGATCTTCTGCTCTTTTGCATGATTTGTCATTGCGAGACCTTATGCAAAACGGGTGCCGGGAGAGTTCCTGCCCGACACGAGGAATACGGGCAGAAGGTCTCGTTCGCTCAGCGCTGTGAGCTGGTGGCCGGGCTTTCGCCAGTATGTCGACCACTCATCGCCATAAAAATGGGTGTGAACTACTCCCCTTCGAGGGCACTACTTTACACGGGCGGGGTAGAGATGCAAAGGGTTAATTTCTGAAGCTGTATGCCTGGGTAGGGTAGGCATTATGACTGAGCAGACGCAGAAGCAGTTCCCACAAGTAGTAGGCGACGTTGCCGAAGTCCTCTCCGCACCTGCGGATGCCTCCGGCTCCATTTGGAAGCTGGAACCGCACACCCGTGGACTGGACTGCAACATCATCGCCATCGCACCTGGGGAGGAAATCTCCCGCCACGAAGGCCCCGACCTAGATGTGGTGATTGTGGTCCTGGACGGATCCGGTGTGCTGGAGACCGAAACCGACTCCATTGACCTGGTAAACGGCTCCATGGTGTGGCTACCGAAGCTGTCCGTACGCCGCTTTATCGCAGGGGAGAATGGCCTGCGGTACTTCAGCGTGCACACCCGCAAACGCGGACTACAGATTGGCCGGCCACCAGCCCGCGACTAGGTCAGGTGTTCGGTAGAATCTGCCGCATGGTTAACAAACCGCTTGCCCGCGCCCGCCTTGTGACCCAAGGCGTTGCGGCGCCCCTTGACCTTGGTGCGAATGCCGGAACCCCGGAGCACGCCCAAGCGATTGCTGCTCGCTTCGCTGCGACCCAAGGCCAGGACTTTCCCGGCGCGATTTCCTCCTTGGCCTACCGCATGGGTACGCCCGGCGCTGTGGACGCGGTGCGTGAAGCCTTCAACAAGGGACTGATTGTGCGCGGCTATCCCATGCGCGGCACAGTCTTTGTAACCTCTGCCCACGACCTTGCCTGGATAACCCAGCTCTGCGGCGTGCAGAACCTCAAGTCCATGGAGCGAAACCGCCTCAACCTGGGCCTGGATAACTCACACGTTGACCAAGCAGCAGAGATTGTTCATGAGACCGCCGGTTCACGCGGCATCACCCGCGCTGAGCTTTTTGAAGCCTTTGAAGCGGCCGGCATCCCCATGGGACCCGGCAACGGCTACCACCTCGTGCGCTCCATGCTGCACGCCGGCACCGTGGTTTACGGACCGATTGCCGAAGAATCCAACCGCGTTGAAAACCATGTGATGCTCGCGAAAGACTGGCTTCCCGCCGGCACCGACTTTGAAAGCACCTTTAACAGCGACCAGCACGCCGCCATCACCGAGTTACTTCGCCGCTACCTGGACAGCCACGGTCCCGCAAGCCTGCGTGACTTTGCCTGGTGGTCCAAACTACCCCTGGGCAAAATCCGCAAAGCCTTCGCTGACATTGCCTCTGACTACGTCTCCTGGGACGCGGTGATGGGCGCGCCGGGCCGTGCTACTCCCGGCGAAGAACACTGGGTGCGCGAAGACGCCCTAGAACTTATTGCTGAACACGAAAAGGATGCAAACAAGCCACGCCTGCTAGCAGCCTTTGATGAAATCATCCTGGGCTACCAAGACCGCATGTATATTGTCCCCGAAGACCACCACGCCGCCCTCGTACCGGGCAATAACGGCGTCTTCCGCCAAGCGGTTTACGCCTCCGGCGAGGTGGTGGGCTTCTGGAAGCGCCAAGGCTCCGCCTCCAAGCGCAAGCTGGTCATCGAGGAATTCAAGCCTCTGAGTGCCACTCGCGCAAAGCAAGTGCAGACGCGCTTTAAGGCGTACCCGTTCGCCAGTGCTTAAAGTGGATTAGAAAAGGTAGATCGCTGCGCCGATTCCGCCGGTGCAGGTAATCAGATCATCCTGGCCGGTTACGCACTTCATGTCATAGTCCTGCTTGGTCACTGGACTATGCGCATTGACGGTGGTTGGCGTGGAGTCACGCAGGTTGTCTTTCGGGGTGGCATCTCCGATGAGTTCGGTGAAGACCTCGCCCGCGAATTCACAGCTGGTGTTGGGGCCTACGGCCAGGGCCCGGATACCGTAGCCATCACCCATCATGCACAAGGTGGCGTCACGTTCACCAAGTTTGAATGCGTCACCTTGGCCAACCTTGCCATCTTTGAACTGGTCATAGATCTGGCCGTACAGCGCCTTGGTCGCAACAGGATCATTTTTGACTGAATCGGATTCTGCGGCGCCGGCCAGCGCAGGAACACTCAGCCCCGCGGCGACAATGCCTGCGAGCAGAATCTTTGAAGTCTTTCGCAATTCCGTGTCCATAACACCTTAGGTTATGCCATCAAGCTGGCAACCAGGCTTCTTTTGGGTAACGGCGCGGCGGCGTTTCCGCAAAGCTTGCTTTCGCTTTTGCTTGTGCGAAAGCGCCTCTTGGCGGTGGGGGCTATCTCGCTGGTGCGAGATAGGTGCTGGTCTTAGTACATGTAGACGACCGCGTTGTCGCCACCTACGCAGGTGATCAGATTGCGTTCATCAGCAGCACAGTCCATGGTGTAGGCGCGATTGGTAGTTGGGCTTCCGGCCTTGACTGTTTGTGGCATGCTGTCGCGGACATTGTCCTGCGTTGGATCGGTGTCACCGGTGGTTGCCATCATGACATTCTTGGCAAACTCACATGAGGTATTCGCACCGGCAGTGACAACATTGAGGCCGTAGCCATCGCCGTGGACGCATAGTTCGGTTGGCTGGCCATCGATAGTAAATGTGTCACCGATGTTGCCGTTGTTGCGCATCTCCTCAGCCATTATGTTTTGAAATTCTTCCGCGGACTGATCTGGTTGCTCAGGCTGTTCCGGCTCTTGTGGTGTTTCACCAACTGGCGGTGGAGGAGTGCCGTCACCTGAAGGGGCAGTGCCTTCCGCGGCTTCTGTTTCACCGTCGGCGCTGTCATCGGAGCCGTCGGTCTCAGTTGGGGAATCGGTGGCTTCTTCTGTGACTTCTTGAGTAACAGTGGTGGTTTCAGCGGCGTTTTCTGAGGTTGCCGCAGCTTCGTCTTCGGCAGGTGCACCGCAGGCACTCAGGGTGAGTGCGGTAGCCGCGGCGAATGTAGCAAACGTGCGTTTCATGATGAGGTCCTTACTCTTGCTCCCAAGGGAGGGAGCGCGATGGATGTCTCTCCTGGTATGTAGTTTGCGGGGCGCCTCGAAGATCTCGCCGGGTAGATGTCAGTTGGTTTCGACGTCCCTTACTTAGAACATCGCTCAGAATTCCCGGGGTGTCAACTTCGGGAGACAACTCTGAAGCTATTTTTCAGTCGAAGCGATGGTTGTAGATTCGCCGACGGCCTTCGTGGGGTCCAAGTGTAATCGCGTTCACATGGAAATTGTTCTCGGTAGACTCAATTGTTATGAGCCAGAGAGTACTTTGTGCCATCAACACCGCCGCTTGGGCCCATGATGGACAACTGCGCAAAGGCACGGATCTTCCTTATGTCTCCCACGTCTATGGCGTGATGCACCTTGTCAGCCAGCAGCCCGGTGTTGATGAAAACACCATCATCGCGGCGGTTCTGCATGATGTTCTCGAAGACGCCTCGGACAAATATTCCATCGAAGACATGGAACGCGATTTTGGCGAACAGGCCACGACATACGTCCGGATGATTAGCAAAGATAAATCGCTGAATACCTGGCAGGAGCGGGCGGATGATTACCTGTCGCGTCTGGATCTCATTTCGGCGCCACCACTAGTGATTGCTGCCTGCGACAAGGTACATAACCTGAGTTCAATACTTGCCGACTATGACGAGGTGGGCGAGGAGCTGTGGCAGCGCTTCAACTCAGGGAAAGAATCCCAGCGGTGGTGGTACTGCGCGGTCTACGCGAAAATCGAAAGGCGCCTGCGCGAGGATTACCTTATGGACCTGCCGATTCTGCATCGGTACCGCGCATTGCTGGACCGATTTGAGGAACTGTTTGAAGACTCGGGAGACATCCCGGTCTAGTTGACTTGCTTTGCGGCGCCGTAGCGCCAACCCAAATGTTTGCTCCGATCCCTTTGTATGGGACTGGGGCATATGTGTGTGCGTTCAACCGTGGGTGGCGATTGACTTTGGGCTGGAGTGTTCGCGTTCCGGACGAAGTTGTGCGGAACGCAATCATTTTATTCACGAATGATTATCAGATCTTACTCGGCAGGAAAACATATTACTTAATGGATCAAGACGTGAGAGCGGCTGCAGATCTGACATCGAGCGCGCGGCCTCACTTGCAATGAATTGTATGTGGTACTTCACAAGATTGTTACAATTCCCAGTTGGAAATCTGTTGGCCATTCGGGTGTGCCCATGAATGACAACTCCACATTTTTAGAAAGGGGCCACCTTGGTAGCCGCTCATACACTTATCGCGATCGTCGTGGTCGTGCTTCTGATTATCCGTTTCAAAGTGGACCCGGTTATTAGTCTGGTGCTTGGTTCGCTGTACTTGGGTCTTGCCACCGGCGTTGGCCTGGGCGGAACGATTGAAGCCATCACAGTTGGCTTCGGCGAAATCATGATTGAAGTCGGTCTGCTGATTGGCTTCGGTGTTCTCATCGGCGCATTGATGCAATCGACCGGGGCGTTTACAAGACTTGTCAGAGTCTTAGTCCATAAAGTCGGCGCTCATCGCCTGCCATATTCCATGGCCTTGTTGCTGTCCATGATCATGCCTTCGATTTACGTCGACGTGCAGGTTGTTCTTGCTGCACCTGTTGCACGGTCCGCAGCACCGGCGCTGGGCAAGCGTGGTCTTCCGTTGATGGCTTCAGCTATCGGTACCGGTATTTTCTCCGGTTACGTCTTTGTTGTGCCTGGTCTTGCCGCCATCTCCATTACCGGTTTGATGGACATTCCACTGGGTAACTGGCTGCTCTTCGGCCTTGTCCTGGGACCACTAACCGCGGTGCTCACCACTTTCGTGATGAAGATGATGCTGCGCACCAACTACTGGAAGCCAGAGTCCGATGAGAGCGAGCCAGTTGAATCTGAGTTCGCTGAGGTTGCTGTCGGTGAAGGCCATGCGGAATCCGAATCTGGTTCTGTGGGCACTGTTGGCTCAGCTGGAGCTGGTGGTAACGGTGGTGCTGGTACTGGTGGAGCGACTCCGGTAGGTGGTGCTGAGAGCGAGCAGTCGAAGGCACGTGAGTTGCCGTTGTTGGTATTGTTCCTGCCAATTCTGGTGCCGCTGCTGCTCATCGGCTTTGGTGCGTTTGCTGGTTTGTTCGGCTTTGCTAACCCGGTCATTGAGTTCGTCGGTGATGCGAATATCGCGCTGTTCATTGGTTTGCTCGGTGCATACATCTTGTCCCGTGCCACTGATGGAAATGAGACCACTGGTGATGCAATGCAGTCTGGTTTCAGCACAACTGGTGAGATTCTTCTGATCACCGGTGTCGGTGGCTCCCTGGGTGCTGTCATTGGTGCCTCTGGTCTGGACCAGGTTCTGGAAGACCTGTTTACCGCGAATGAAAACATGCCGACCATCGCCATCATTCTGCTGGCATGGTTCGTGGCAGCAGTACTTCACTTGGCCATTGGTTCCGTCTCTGTTGCTGCGATTGCAGCGGCCGGCATCATCGCACCAGTTCTGGGTGCTGTTGCCGTCAGCCCTATCGCGATGGGTCTAGCCATTGCCTCTGGTGCACTATTTGCACTGCAGGTCAACAGTAACTTCTTCTGGATGTTCAAGTCCTTGCTTGGTCTGACCACCAAGGGCGCGCTGAAGACCATGACCATGGCAACCACGCTGTCCTCGGTCATCTCACTGCCGTTCGTGATGATTCTGGCGCTGGTCATCCCCGCCTAGAAATTCGGGCTGTTAAGTGCGTTCTTAATTCTGGAACACTAAAATTAACGAAGCTGCTCACCGTACATAGCGTGTGGTGAGCAGCTTCTTTGCGTGGAAAGTTAGAGTCCGGAGCTAAGTTTCTGGGCGGCTTGGTTGAGCTGGGCGCCGAACTTCTCGGCGGGGGATGGGCGGAAGCGGTCCACAGAGCCAGAAATGGATAGGACTGCGACCAGGTTGCCGTTTGCGTCGGTAATCGGGGCTGAGACAGAGGCGAGACCGGCTTCGCGTTCTTCCATTGATTCGGAGTAACCGGCTTGCTTGGCGGCGAGGACGTCAGCTTCACTGAATGTTGCATTATCCACGGTGATGTCAGCGAAAGCGGCGATGATATGCGCAGCGGAGCCAGAGGTCAGGGGTAGCTGGCTGCCCACGGGAACAACGTTGTGCAATCCCTGGGTTGGCTCAGCGGTGGCGACGCAAGTACGGGCAGTGTCCGTCCATTGGTACAGCTGAATAGATTCCCCGGTATCTTCCATCAACTCCTGCATGATTGGCTTTGCTGTGGTCAGCAAATCATCACGGTTGCCAGGGAAGGCGGGGCCGATGGTCCACTTGCCTTCCGGGGTGCGGGCTACCAAGCGGTGAGCCTCTAATGCGGTGGCCAGGCGGTGTGCAGTTGCACGTGGCAGGCCGGTGGTTTCGCACAAATCATTGAGCGTGGATGGTTTGCTGGCGGCGGCCATCATAATCGCAACTGCGCGATCGAGTACCTTAATGCCAGACACTGCGCTATAATCTCCCATATACTGAAACATACGTCCCAATTAGTGAGATTTCAAGTGGAGTAGTGAAATGTCTAAGAAATTGACGCTGGCTGAGAAAGTATGGCGCGATCACGTGGTAACCCCAGGTGAAAATGGCGCCCCTGACTTGATCTATATTGACTTCCAGCTCCTGCATGAGGTTACCAGCCCGCAGGCTTTTGATGGCCTGCGTTTGGCCGGCCGCAAGATGCGCAACCCCGAGCTGCATCTCGCGACCGAAGACCACAATGTCCCCACCCTGGGCATTAAGACCGGTGACCTGCTGGAGATCCTGGACAAAACATCCCGTACCCAGGTCTCAACGCTGCGCGATAACTGTGAAGAGTTCGGAGTGCGCCTGCACTCCATGGGTGATGCCCAGCAGGGCATTGTCCACACTGTGGGACCACAGCTGGGCATTACCCAGCCAGGTATGACCATTGTCTGCGGTGACTCGCACACCTCAACCCACGGCGCTTTTGGTTCTATCGCCATGGGCATTGGTACCTCCGAGGTGGAACACGTAATGGCTACCCAGACCTTGTCGTTGAAGCCTTTTAAGACCATGGCTATTGAAGTCAAGGGTGAATTAAAAGAAGGCGTATCCGCCAAGGACTTGATTTTGGCGATTATTGCCAAAATTGGCACCGGCGGCGGCCAGGGCCACATTATCGAATACCGCGGTGAAGCGATTCGCAAGATGTCCATGGAAGCACGCATGACCATTTGCAACATGTCCATTGAGGCAGGCGCACGTGCGGGCATGGTTGCACCAGATGAGACGACCTTCGAATACGTTAAGGGCCGTGAGTTCGCGCCGAAGGGTGAGGACTGGGACGCAGCTGTTGAATACTGGAAGACCCTGCCTACTGATGAAGGCGCGGAATTCGACACCGTTGTAGAAATTGACGCTGATGCGCTGACCCCATTTGTTACCTGGGGTACCAACCCAGGTCAGGGTCTGCCTTTGGGCGATGTTGTTCCAGACCCAGAACAAGCTGGTGATGACAACGCGAAGTCCGCTATTGCTAAGGCACTCGAGTACATGGACTTGACCCCAGGTACGCCACTGCGTGATATCTCCATTGACACCGTCTTCTTGGGCTCTTGCACCAACGCGCGTATTGAAGACCTGCGCGCAGCGGCTGAGGTTCTGGAAGGCCGCACCATCGCAGCCGATACCCGCATGATTGTGGTTCCTTCTTCTGAGGTTGTGAAGAAGCAGGCTGAGAATGAGGGACTGGACAAGATTTTCACCCAGTTCGGTGCCGAGTGGCGCACCGCAGGCTGCTCCATGTGCTTGGGTATGAACCCAGACCAGTTGAAGCCAGGTGAGCGCTCTGCATCCACCTCCAACCGTAACTTTGAAGGCCGTCAGGGCCCAGGTGGACGTACCCACTTGGTATCCCCACTGGTTGCTGCGGCAACCGCGGTAACTGGTCACCTGTCCTCGCCGGCTGATTTGGATCCGGTGGATCCTGCGGCTGCTGGCACCGGTGCTGCTGGTGTTGAGCAGGATAAGGCTTCTTAAAGGTTCGGGCGAGGAAGAGTTTTAAGGAAAAGACATGGAAAAGTTCACCAAGCACACTGGCATTGGCGTTCCACTGCGTTACTCCAATGTTGATACTGACCAGATCATCCCAGCGGTTTACCTGAAGTCCGTCAAGCGCACGGGCTTTCAAGATGGCCTGTTCTCCAACTGGCGAAAGGATGAGAACTTCGTTCTTAACCAGGAGCCATACAAGAACGGCACCGTGCTGTTCGCTGGTGCTGACTTCGGCACCGGCTCCTCACGTGAGCACGCGGTGTGGGCCTTGGGAGATTACGGCTTCAAGGCTGTGTTCTCCTCGCGTTTCGCAGATATCTTCCGCGGTAACTCCGGCAAGGCCGGCATGCTGACTGGCTTGATGGAGCAAGAAGACATTGAGCTGATTTGGAAGCAGCTGGAATCCGGCGATGTTGAGGTCACCGTGGACCTGGAAGCACGCACCGTGACTGTCGGCGGCAACGTCTACAGCTTCGACATTGATGACTACACGCGCTGGCGTTTGATGGAAGGCCTCGATGACATCGGGCTGACCCTGCGCGATGAAGACGCTATTTCTAGCTTTGAGTCAGCGCGCGCAGCATTCAAGCCAGCAGTGGCACCAGGCTCCGGCCCGGTAACTGAGGCTTAAATTCAGCCACCTTTAGTGCCCCAGGGAGCAGTTCAGATTAGATTCTGAGCCTTCTTGGGGCACTCGTTGTTGCGAGTACTACTATGAGTGACGTGCCAATTCAGAGATCAATCATCCCACCAGCGGGTCCAGCGTGGACTGGCTCGTTGATGGGGGCCTCGATTATCTCGACGTTGCTCAAAATCCACGGCGTGGACTATGCTGCCGTGTTCTTCGCAGTCATCGCGACTGGCATATTGGCCGTGACACTTTATGGCCTGGTGCGCTATCGCACCCCGCGCTTTATCCCTGAACACATGGGACCGTGGGGCATGTTCGCCATGGGTGTTATCTCTTTGGGATCCGCGTGGTCGGTGGTCACCGGTGACATGATCTATCAGCTCATTGGCTACATCACCGGTGGGTTGGGCGGCTTTGTCATCGCCATTAACCAGTGGCGCAAATTTGTCGGCTCGCCAAACTTCCAGTGGGGCCTTGCCCTTGTGGTGCCCATGGTGGCGTCAACCAGCGCCGCACAATTGGGCTTTATTAACTTGGGTCGTTTCGGATTTACCCTGGTGTGGATTATTGGCGTGCCGGTGTTTGTCTACGTGTACTTCTCTTTGATGCGGGGGCGGGCATCCATCCCAGTGCCGCTGGGCAATACGGCGTGGATTCCAGTCGGTGTGATTGGCCAATCCACGGCTGCCGCGCAGTTGTTGTTCCCGCATGACTTTGGGTTGCTGTATGCCTCAGTGATGCTGCCACTGGGTGTGGCAGCGAGCATCTACGCGCTGTTTCATGAGATCCGCACCGTGCGCGCTTGGGCGCCCTATAACCCTGCGTGGTGGGGTGCCACCTTCCCGGTGGGCACCATGAGTCTGGGCACGCACTTTGTGGCACTGAATTCCCAGCACCATATTTTCGACGTGGTTAGTCAAAGCTTTTTGGCGCTGCTGATCTTTAATTGGACGCTGTGCGTGGTGCGATTCGCTTTTTGGTGGTTCGGATCTCGCGATAAACGCGATTCACGAATCGCGGGATAATCGAAGGACTCGATTAACGAACTGGCAGTGGTGAGGCGAGGTAGTCGGCGCCGGTGAGCTCACCACCGTGGAAGCTGAGAACCCAGACAGAGGCCTTCTTAACTTTGAGATCGTCGGTGTCCATGAATTTCGGTGCTAGCTGTTCAATGATCGATGGAATGGTCAGCCCCTGAGAGACCACCACGGGAGTGCCACCGCGGGCAACGATGGCATCGAAGGCCAAGCGGGCTTTGGTGGGTTGGTCCAACCAGGCGTCATCGCCAAGCAAGGCGTCAACGTGAACAGGAAGATTGAGCTCATCCGCTAAAGGCGCAGCTGTTTGCAAACAACGATCGGGTGCTGCGGAATAAATCGCGGTGGGCTGATACGGGGAAAGCTCCGCGATGAGCATCTCCGCCTGGCGGCGGCCCTTCTTATCCAGCGGGCGCAGATTGTCATCCCCGCTCCACGTCTTGCGGTCATGCGCGCGAGCATGGCGAATGTACAAAACCATGGTCTCCGGCATCAGCTGCAAGCGCTTGAGCGCCTTATCCAGCACGTCCTCATCCAGCTTGTAGGTCACGCGCTCACGAGCTTCGGCGATGGGCATCCACACCAGTTGATCTGCTTCTTCATTGGCGGTGAACTCACCTGAAAGTACCTGTGCCAGCCAGTAGTAGACCACCTTGGTGCGGCCCTGCACCGGATAGGTCACCTTGCCCACCAGCTTGCCCAGCTTGACGTGATAGCCGGTTTCTTCCCACAACTCACGCGCCACGGTCGCCGGAAGCGACTCGCCCGGGTCCACTTTGCCCTTGGGAAGTGACCAATCGTCATAGTGGGGGCGGTGAATAAGGGCTACCTCCGGGGAAGCGGGGTTACCGCGCCACAAGACAGCGCCCGCGGCAAGGGTGGTGCGCTCAAATTCGGCATTGGGATCCACGGGAACTTGCTGCAAGCGGCCGGAGATGAAAGTGTCACACTGGATGTCCTTATCGGTTTCGTGCATGTCTTTAACCTTGGGTGTCTTGGCCACAGTGTGCTCCTTTGGGGTGGTTGGTTCCTACTTATCCTAAACCCTGTCAGCAGTTGTGACCGGGTGAAGGGCTTGCATGTTTTATGATGGGATGCGATTGATACGTTTGTGAAAGGTTGTTTAATGGCACAGGTTGCAGTGATGGGCGCGGGTTCCTGGGGAACCACGCTGGCTAAGGTCTTTGCTGATGCCGGCAGCGAGGTACGCCTGTGGGTACGTCGCGCCGAGTTGGCTGAGACTATTGCCACCACCCGTATTAACGCTGACTACCTGCCAGATATCTTGCTGCCTGAGGCCATTGCCACCACCACTGATGCTCAAGAGGCCTTGGAGGCGGCAGACATTGTGGTCTTTGCAGTGCCATCGCAGACCATGCGCGATAACTTGGCCAGGTGGTCGAAGCATTTGCCTGCCGATGCCACGTTGGTCTCCATCTCTAAAGGCATTGAGACAGAAACCCTCAAGCGCATGAGTGAAGTCATCGCCGAATGCACTGGCGCGTCCGCTGACCGTGTTGCGGTGTTGTCTGGTCCGAACCTGGCGCGGGAGATTGCTGATGAGCAGGTCGCTGCCACGGTGATTGCCTGTCCGGATGAGGACCGCGCGAAGGCTGTGCAGCACGCGGTGTCCGCGCCTTATCTGCGCCCGTATACCAACACTGATGTCATTGGTTGTGAAATTGGTGGCGCGTGTAAGAACGTGATTGCTTTGGCCTGTGGTGTGGCCACCGGCATGGGCATGGGGACCAACACCATGTCGACTCTGATTACCCGCGGCCTGGCGGAGATTACCCGCCTGGGTGAGGCACTCGGCGCGGATTCACGCACTTTTGCTGGCCTTGCCGGCTTGGGTGACTTGGTGGCCACCTGTACCTCGGAGCTTTCCCGCAACCGCACCTTCGGTTACCGCCTGGGTAAAGGCGGCAGCCTAGAAGAAGCCGCTGCAGCTACCAATGGTCAGGTGGCAGAGGGCGTGTTCTCTTCGGCCTCGGTGTACCGTTTGGCCATGGACCATGGCGTGGATATGCCACTGACTCAGGCTGTGTTTGGCGTGTGCCATAAGGATTTGTCGGTGGATGATATGACTACCGCACTGATGGGTCGCAGTAAGAAGTCAGAAGTTTAATCGCTACACTTAATCGCTATGACTTCAAAGACGCGCGTAGCTGTCATCTATGGTGGCAAAAGTACTGAACACTCTGTCTCTTGCGTAACTGCCGGCGCCATTATGAGCAATCTAGACCCTGAGCGCTATGAGATTGTTCCCATCGCCATTACTCGTGAGGGCACCTGGACCATTGGTGTCACGGAAGGTTTGGAGATTACTGACGGCAAGCTGCCTGAGGTCGAAGAAGCCGATGAGCTGACCGTTTCATTGAACCCGGTGGGCCCGGGTCAGTTTCACAACGTCACCCGCGGCACCTTGCATGCGGAAGTTGACGTGGTCTTCCCGGCGCTGCACGGCGTTAACGGGGAAGATGGCACCATCCAAGGTGTGTTTGAGATGGCTGGTATCCCTTATGTCGGCCCCGGCGTCATGTCTTCTGCAGTGGGTATGGATAAAGAATTTATGCGCAAGCTCATTGCGGCTGAGGGCCTGCCAGTGACGCGCGACGTGATTTTGCGTGGACGTACGGAACTCACTGATGAGGAAAAGGAACACCTGGGCCTGCCCGTGTTTGTTAAGCCGGCACGCGGCGGTTCTTCCATTGGTGTGTCCAAGGTCAGCACCTGGGAGGAGCTTGACGGCGCGATTGCGGAGGCTGCTTCTTTTGATGACAAGGTCATTGTGGAAGCTGAACTGCTCGGCGCTGAAGTTGAAGTGGGCGTTTTGGAATACCCCAACGGTGAGCTCGTGGCATCGGTGCCGGCGAAGCTCAATGGCACGGAAGATTCCGATGAAGGTTTCTATGGCTTTGACACCAAGTACTTGGACAACACTGTTACCGCGACCATCCCGGCATCTTTTGATGAGTCCACCACCAAGGCCATTCAGGACCTCGCTGTAGAGACCTTCCAGGCGTTGAACTGCGAAGGCCTATCCCGCGTGGACTTCTTTGTCACCGAACAAGGCCCGATGATCAATGAGATCAACACCCTGCCTGGTTTCACCCCAATCTCCATGTACCCGCAGGTCTTCCTCGCTTCCGGCGTGAGCTATCCAGAGCTGCTGGACACGCTCATTGCTACGGCTCTTGCCAAGTCTGCGGGTATCTAAAGGTTTAGATACTTCTGAGGCTCACCGTGGTGTGGGGGTCTGTTTATGCTTCTTTGTAGACGGGCTCGCGCCCTGCGGTGAGCTTCTTTTTCTTGTGGGGGCTGCGCGTGGCAGGGCCCAATGACAGGACCAGTAGTGATGCGCAGATGGCGGCCATGCCCACCCAGCCGATGGGTGCCAGGCGCTCGCCGACGATGACAACAGCCAAGATGGCGGCGATAGCGGGCTCTGCCAGGGTGAGCGTGGTGGCGGTACTGGCGGTAACGCGGGTGAGGCCGTAGCCGAAGAGCAGGTAGCCGATGAACATGGGAACAAGCGCCATATATGCGCCGACGGCGAATGATTGCGTGCTGGCAATCAGTGGTGCGCCGGTAATGATGAGAACGGGCATGAGGGCTAGTCCGCCAAGGCCGAAGATGGCGCCCATAGCGGCGGCACGTCCGATGGTGTGGCCAATCAGGTTATGCGCGCTCCAGGAGTACAGCGCATAGGTAGTGCCGGCTACGAGTCCTAAAATGATGCCGGCGATGGTGGGCCATACTTCAGCAGGTGCGCTGTGCATTTTGGCTAGGCACAAGATGGCGCTGCCAGCAATGCCGAGTGTGGCGGCGAGCATCCACCAGCGACTGAGTTTCTGCTTTTCAATGATGCGCTCTAATAGCCCTGAGGCAATCGGTGCGGAGCCCAGGGAGACCACGGTGCCAACGGCCACACCGGCCAAATACATGGAGCTGTAAAACGCCAGGGGGTAGATGAACACACCTATCGCCCCAGCGATGACAGTGCCTAGATTGGCGCGCAGTGCTACCCGGGCGCGATACAGCGCTGGCAGTGCAATGAGTGCTTGGAGGAGACCGCCGAAACCCAGTGCGGCGGCGCCCATGGTCAGTGGTCCGACTTCCGGGGCAAAGGTCGCGGCAGTACCAGTGGTGCCCCATAAGGCTGCCGCGCCTAGGACAGCGAAGATTCCCAGCAGGGTGCCTTGTGGAGCTAGCGTGTGCGCTGCGGAATTCGAATGCGCAGTCATGCGTCGTTGATCATTCGTGCGGCGATGGCGCGGGCATTATGTAGTCGCTCCGGGGTGCCTTCTAGCCCTGCACGGGCAACCGCACCTTCGAGCAGGAAGCTTAAGTGCTCCGCGATGGCTTGGGCTTGCTCATCGGTGTCAATGCCTGCGATTGCATCCGCGCCGTTGGTCTTGGCCAAGTGACTGGCTAGGATGCCCTCGACTTCCTGCTTGTGCTCTTTGACTGCTTCGCGCGCCGGGGAGCCGGCGGGAAACTCAGCTGCAGCATTGAGTAGTCCGCAGCCGCGAAAGCCATTGGCGTAGTTGTATGCGGCATGGTCGATATAGGCATCAAAGACCGCAAGGATCCGCTCGGTAGCGGTGGCAGCTTGTGCTTCGCGGGCGTGGTAGAGCCCAAGCCATTCCTGGTGGCGTTGGTCAATATAGGCGTCCACCAACGCGGCTTTGGAGGAGAAGTTGTTGTACAGGCTCTTTTTGGCAACGCCTGCATCTGTCGTAATGGAGTCAATCCCGGTGGCATTGATGCCGTTGTTGTAGAAACGGTTTTCTGCTGTGTGCAAGAGCTTTTCGCGTGCTGTTGGCATAGCTTTCCTCCTAAATAGGTAGCCCAGTCTACCTACTTTTGTGCTCGTGTCGAAGAAAGCGAAAGGCACGCTGATCCTTGTCGGATCGAGCGTGCCTTCGTTTATGTGGGCTGTTCTGGTGCTGTGTCTAGAACTTTTTGCTTCGTGTGGAGTTGGGCTAGCTTTGCTCTGCGGTGTTGGCGGAGATGAGGTCGCCGAGTTCCACCAGGGCGGTGTTGGCAACGCCTTGTGGGGCAGACACAGCGATGTCGGTGGCGCGGCCCAGGGCGTACCAGGTGCCGGCGGTGGTGCCTTCGCCCAAGGTGGTGTCCTGGAACCACGGGATGTCATTGATCTGCTGCAGTTGCTCGCCGGGTTCGTATCCGGCGGGAGGGGCGACGCCGCAACGGATGACGATTGGCTCAAAGCCAGGGGCGGACCAGGCGGCGGTGTTTTCTTCCGGTACTTCCATGCGTTGGTAGTCTTCGCCGAGGGTGTCGGGGAGGACATCGGCAAGCGGTGCGCATACCTCGTCTGTGCTGTTGGCGTCTGAGTTGGCGCTGTCGGCGGCAGGAAGCTGTGACAGCGGGGCGGGGCGAGGCTCTTGTGCGCGGGCTTCGAGCGCGTTGAGGGAATCAGACAGGCCCTCAGGCTGCTCATCGCCGTGGGTGGTCACCGCAACCGCTGGGGAGTAGTCCACGTTGTACCATGTGGTCAGTGTGGAGCCTTCGGTCATGTCACGGACCTCAAGCCAGTTAGAGCCATCGATTTCTACTGGCTCGGAGTAGTCGGTGTACTGCAGGGGCATAGACACCCCGCAGCGCAGGACCGTGGCCATGGAAGAAATATCGGCCCAGGCGGCCACCCCATCCGGTGCGGGCTCAACAAGCTCTGAACGCTTTTCACCCATAAACCGCTCCGGCAGATTGCTCACCAGCTGCTCACACAGCGGGGAGGAAGACTCCGGCGAATCAATCGCAGACACCGAAACCGGCTGGCGGGCGACATTATCAAAGAAGTACTTCGTACCAAACAGCACGCCAACCACCAGCACAATAGAGAGCCCAAGTGATATCAAAACAGCCGTGCGATTAAATTGGGTATTCATAAAGCCACATGTTACTGAAAGGCACTGCGTGAAAAACACTCCGACCCTCCGCGATGTCGGCGAACACGGCGTCATCAAAGAAATCATCGCCGCTGCCCCCAGCTCCCTCAACGGAGACGACGCCGCTGTGCTTTTACCCATGGCACCCAACTCCCGCACGGTAGCCACCACAGACATGCTGGTCGAAGGACGCCACTTCCGGCTCGACTGGTCCAGTCCCTTCCAAGTCGGCATGAAAGCCATTACGCAGAACTATGCCGATGTCGAAGCCATGGGTGCACGTCCTTTGGGAGCGCTCATGGCATTAGGCGCGCCCTTGGACACGCCAGTGTCGGTCGTGCGTGAAATCGCAGAGGGCATAGCTAAACGCACCGGTGACTACAACACAGAGCTAGTCGGCGGGGACGTCACCCAAGCTGAGAAGATAACGGTCTCTGTTACTGCGATTGGTGCTTTGGGCGGGGATAGGCAACCACTGGCGCTAAGCTCCGCGCGCGCCGGGCAGAAACTAGTCGCGCACGGGCGCATCGGATGGTCTGGCGCTGGATGGGCGTTGCTTGAGCGCTTTGGACGGGAACTGCCAGATCCAGCCGTGCAGCCGCTGGTGGACTTTCACTGCGCGCCAGAGATCGACCCGGGCCGTGGCGTGATTGCGCGCGCGGCGGGAGCTACCGCCATGACGGATAATTCGGACGGGTTGATGCATGATCTGGCAAGCATCGCTAAGCGCTCCGGCGTGCACATCAACGTCTTTGCAGATGCCATTGCGCCCGATGAACTGCTCGTGCGCGCGGGTGAGCTTCTAGAGCATGACCCATGGGACTGGGTTCTTGCCGGCGGGGAAGACCACACGTTGCTGGGCACCACCCTAAAGGACCCGCCGTCTGGTTTCCGGGTCGTTGGCGAAGTCACCCGCCGCAACGGCTCTGACTATGTCACCGTGGACGGCAAACCCACGCCCTATAACGCGGGGTGGGAATCTTTCCCGCAGGGATTGTAGGGAAACTGGGGTAACTGAGAACGAAACGGAGTTGGGGGAATTTGATGCACCCGGAATGGCAGCCGATTATCCAAGAAGCGTTGGATAACATCAGCCCGGATATCTATGGGCCCAATACCTTGCCGCCGCGTGATGACGTCATGCGGGCATTTGAGCTGGCACCCTCAGCGGTGAAAGTACTCATCGTGGGCCAAGACCCGTATCCCACACCAGGCCACGCCATGGGGCTTTCCTTTTCCACCCAGCCCGGAGTGCGCCCGCCGCGCTCCCTGATCAACATTTACAAAGAGCTCGAATCCGATCTGGGTATCGAGTTGAGTGCGCAAGGGCGCGGCGATGGAGACCTGACTGCCTGGTTTAACCAAGGCGTCATGCTGCTCAACCGGGTACTTACCGTGGAAGCCGGCAACGCCGGCTCACACCGCGGCATGGGATGGGAAGCCGTCACTGAAGCAGCCATTAGGGCGCTTAATCGCCCGGAGCTTGTAGCCATCTTATGGGGTAAAGACGCACAATCCGTCGCACGGTTTATCCCCGATGCCACCATCATCGCCTCACCGCACCCATCACCGCTGTCAGCGCGCCGGGGCTTTTTCGGCTCCCGGCCGTTCACGCGAGCGAATGAGGCATTGGTCAAGGCCGGGTCGCAGCCAGTGCAGTGGGAATTGTAGACTTATCCACCATGGCCATTAACCACATTGACGCAAAAGCCCTCCATAGCTGGGCGAAGCGATCCGTGGCAGAGCTTTCCCTACGCCGCGCCGAGCTTAATCAGCTCAACGTCTTTCCAGTACCTGACGCTGATACCGGCTCTAATATGGCGCACACCATGGAAGCAGCAGTGGCAGAAGCCGACAAAGGCGGCGACGTTGCAGAGGCCCTCGCGGTGGGTTCGGTGCGCGGTGCGCGCGGAAACTCCGGCATGGTGCTATCGCAGGTATTGCGCGCGGTGGCGGATTCCTCGGCAGATTCTTTGATTGATTCTCACACCCTGGTCAATGCCTTAAAACTCGCGGTGGAGCTGGTGGACCGCGCGATTGCCACGCCTGTGGAGGGCACGGTGGTTTCCGTGCTCAAGGCTGCGGCAGAGGCCGCCGAAGAAGCTTTTGAACATTCCGATGCGCTGGTGGATGTGCTCACCACCACCTGCGATGAAGCAGCCAAGGCATTGGCTAACACGCCATCGCAGCTCAAAGTCCTGCGTGATGCCGGGGTAGTAGATGCCGGGGGCGCAGGGCTGGTTATCTTGCTCGAGTGCCTGCTCGCGGAGGTCACAGAGACTGAGCCGCGCGAAGGCGTGGCCATCCCGGAGACCATCTTCGAGTTGGAGGTGGTGTTTTTCTATCGCGGGGACATCGACAAGCTGGAAGCTGCGATCAGTTCCTTGGGCGACAGCCTGGTCATTGCGCGCGCCAGTGACCAGGAAGCCAATGTGCACATTCATTCCCCGCGCGCCGGTGAAGTGATTGAGAAGGCTTTTGCCACAGGTGCGGTCAGCAACTTGCGCCTTGAGGTGTTGCCTGCCCGCGGTGCGCAGCAAGAGCAGCTTGCCGATGCTACGCCGAAGGTCTACGTTGCCACCCGGGACACGGAAATGGCGATGCTTTTTGCTTCCGTCGGTGCGAGTTTGTACTCCGCCGGGATGAGCTTGGGCGAAGACGACATCTTTGTGGGCAAACCCGGCGGGCTGAACCTGGGGGATGCCCAGGTGGTGGCTGTATCCAGCAATGTTGAAGCTATCGCGGCGCTGTCCGTGTATGCCCCCGGCCCTGATGCAGCGAGCACCATGGCCGAAGTTGCTAGAGGTATGCGCGTGGACAGGCCGAGTGATGAAACTGTCGGCGCGATTATTGCCTGCTGCAATGACCTGCTGCAACAAGGCGGGGAGCAGCTGACTATCTTGACCTCCCTGACGTTGGACACAGACCAGCTGCAGCGCCAGCTGGGCGTGGAAGTCATCGCGGTGACCATCCCCGGCCTGCGCACCGAAATCGGGGTAGAATAAGCGGCCATGTTGGGGTGGAAAGATGACCGGCCGCTCACAGAAGTGTTGCCCGGCAAAGTTGCGAAGGCGCTGACCAAGAGCTTCGGATATTCCACCTGCGGGCAGCTGCTGATGAACCACTATCCGCGTGATTACATCCGCCAGGGCCGCGACTTTCAGGCCTTTGCAGAGCGCGAGGCGCCCGAGGGTTCTTTCATCACAATCTCCGGCACGGTAACGAATGTGTCCAAACGGCCGATTCGCAATGGTTTCGTGCTCAATGTGACCGTGGATAGTACCTACACGGCCGTGTATTTCAACGGCGTGTGGCAAGAGCGTGTGCTGTACCCGGGCATGCGGGTGCTGTTTTCGGGCAAGCTGAAATTCTTTAACAGCCAGGCGCAACTGCAGCACCCGGAGTTTTTGATTCTTAATGCTCCACGTGGGGAAACCTCCGTGTCCAAGCGCTGGGGTGGAACGCTCAAGGCGATTTCGCAGTTCGTGGACGTGGAAGAGCTGCTGCGCGATAGGGAATGGCTGCCGGTCTATCCGGCGTCTTCCACGCTCAAGACGTGGACGATTATGGCGGCTATCCACCATGTGTTGAAAACCCTGCCGCCGATTCAAGATCCACTGGATATCTCAGACCTGACCTTTGACAAGGCCATCCGCGAGATTCATGAGCCAGGGCCCGAAGGCCCGCAGCGCGCGATTGACCGGTTGAAGTACAATGAGGCATTGGGCATCGGTCTGGTCATGGCGTTGCGCCGGCGCGATACCCGCCACTGGCGCGCTTTTGCCATGCCGCCGGCAGATGATGGCTACCGCGCGGAAATGCTGGCCAAGGTGCCCTTTGATTTAACCGCGGGGCAAAAGCAGGTGCTGCGCGATATTGACCGCGATATCTCTGAAGCCGTGCCCATGTCGCGGCTGTTGCAAGGCGAGGTCGGCTCCGGCAAGACGCTGGTGGCAGTCGCGGCGATGCTCTCTGCTGTCGATGCCGGGCGCCAAGCCGCCCTTCTCGCGCCCACCGAAGTGCTCGCGCACCAGCATGCGCGCTCGATTTCGGCGATGTTGCCGGATGATATTCGCCTCACGGTGCTCTCTGGTTCGATGAAGACGTCGGAAAAGCGCCAGGCCCTGCTGGATATTGTCTCCGGGGAGGCAGACATCGTGGTGGGCACGCATGCGATTATCCAGCAGACCGTGGAGTTCTACTCGCTCGGGCTGGTGGTAGTCGATGAGCAGCACCGCTTCGGTGTGGAACAGCGCGACACGCTGCGCATGAAAGCGCCAGAGGGTACGTTCCCGCACGTGCTGGTGATGACCGCGACGCCGATTCCGCGCACCATTGCCATGACGGTCTTCGGTGACTTGGAAGTCTCCTCTCTGCACGAGCTGCCCGGCGGGCGTAAGCCTATCCAGTCCTCGGTGCTGCCGGAAGCGAAAGCGTCGTGGGTGCGTCGTGGCTGGGAGCGCATTCGCGAGGAAGTCGATGCCGGGCGCCAGGCCTATGTGGTCTGCCCACGCATCGAGGGCGAGGGAGGCGTGCTGGAGCTCGCCGAGGCGCTCGAGGAAGGCCCGCTGGAGGGCCTGCGGATTATGGTGCTGCACGGGCGCATGGATGATAAAGATGACCGCATGGCGGCCTTCGCGCGCGGGGAAGTCGACGTGCTGGTCTCCACCACGGTCATTGAGGTCGGCGTGGACGTTCCCAACGCCACGGTGATTCTCATCCGCGAATCAGAAAACTTTGGCGTGAGCCAGCTGCACCAGCTGCGCGGGCGCGTGGGCCGTGGCGGCAATGCTTCCCTGTGCCTGTTCCACACCCTGGCGGCGACGAATTCGCCGAGCTTTGAGCGCATATCTAAGATTGCTGCGACCTCTAGCGGCTTTGAGCTCACGGAGCTGGACATGGAATACCGCCGCGAGGGCGACGTGCTGGGTACGCGCCAGTCTGGGCGCCAACGTACGCTGCAGCTGCTGGACTTGTCGCAGGATTTGATGATCATCGAACGTGCCTATGAAGACGCCTATGTCCTGGTGGATGAAGACCCAGAACTGGCCTTTGAACTCACCGTGGAAATCCGCGAAGAAGAACAGGAATACTTAGACAAATCCTAAACCGGTCATGCGTTAGGCTAGATGCCATGACCAGAATCATCGCCGGCCAAGCACGCGGTCGAACCATCATCGTGCCCACCGAAGGTACCCGCCCCACCTCAGACCGCGCCCGCGAGGGGCTTTTTTCTTCGCTTGCAGTCCGCTGGGGCTTTGAACAATCCCGCGTCCTGGACATATTCGCCGGCTCTGGCGCACTGGGCCTAGAAGCTGCGAGCCGTGGGGCAGAGGAAGTCCACCTGGTTGATGCCAGCGCTGAGGCCGTCAAAAACATCAAGCACAACGCGCAGGTAGTGGGTCACCCGAAGGTCACCATCCATGAGATGAAAGCCGGCACCTACCTGGACCGCGTAGCACCGCGGGAGTTCTTCGACATGGTGCTCGCGGACCCGCCTTATGACTTCGATGATGTTGATGGTCTCATCGCCAAAATCACGCCCACCTTGGCGGATCATGCCATCGTGGTCATTGAACGCCACATTGACAGCCCGGAGCCACAGTGGCCGGCAGAATTCACGCCGACGGGGCAGAAGCTGAAGAAGCGCACCTACGGTATCGCGCGCATGGACATGGCCATTTTTGAAAGGGGATAGCAATGACTAAAGCAGTTTGCCCGGGTTCTTTTGACCCGATGACGTTGGGACACCTCGACATCTTTCACCGCGCCGCAGCGCTTTTCGATGAAGTCACCATCCTCGTCACCGGCAACCCCAACAAGCAATCCGGGCTCTTTAGCATCCACGAGCGCGTGGACCTGATCAAAGCGTCTATCGACCTGCCGAATATCACTGTCGATTTCCATGCCGGCCTGCTGGTGGATTATGCCTCAGAGCGCGGCATTGATGCGATTGTCAAAGGTCTGCGCTCCTCGCTGGACTACGAATATGAGCTGCCTATGGCGCAGATGAACAAGCGCCTATCAGGCATTGACACTGTGCTCCTGCTTACCGATGAAAAATACGGCTACATCTCATCCTCGCTGTGCAAGGAAGTGGCCAAATACGGCGGGGATATCTCCGGTTTCTTCCCAGAACCAGTTGGCAAGGCTGTGCTGGAGAAGTACCGCGAATGATCATTGCCCTTGCTGTCCTTCTCGCCATCGCTGTGGGCTCTTGCATGCAGCGTGTCTCTGGCATGGGCGTGGGCCTGATTTCGGGCCCGATTCTCTCGCTCATTCTGGGACCGGTGGAGGGCATCATGGTACTCAACATCCTAGCCTGTCTAAACGCCGGCGCCACCACCGTGGCGGTGCGCAAGAACGTGGTGTGGTCACAGTTCGCGCTCATCGGCTCAGTGATGGTCCTCGGCTCGGTTCCCGCAGCCTTCCTCATTGCCGCGATGGACACCGCACCGCTGCTCATCCTGGTCGGCGTGGCACTGCTCATCGCGCTCGCGGTGGTCACCTTTGGCAAGGACCTCGTCCCACCCGTTACCGGCCGTGCGCCCGCGCTGACCGCCGGGGTAGTGGGCGGATTCACCAACACCCTCGCCGGTATCGCCGGGCCAGTGTTTACGGTGTATTTCTCCGCCGCGAAATGGTCCCAAGCGCACTATGCCGCCACCATGCAGCCGCTGTTCATGCTCGGCGGCGCCATCTCTTTCCTTGTCAAAGCACTCCTCGGCGCGGCCGCCATCACGAGCATTAACTGGATGGTGTGGCCAGCCGGCCTCATCGGCATGCTGATTGGCATTAGCGTCGGCGGGCTCATCGCCGACAAGATCGACCAAGCGGCGGCCCGAAAGTTCTCACTTCTCGTGGCCGCCGCCGGTGCTGCCGCGGCTGTTATCCGCGGTCTAACATCACTTTAAAAGCGAAGACAAAAACTCTTTGGTCCTCGGCTGCTGTGGATTATCCAGCACCTGCTCCGGAGTGCCCATTTCCACCACGGCACCTTCGGCCATGAACACAACCTTGTCCGCGACCTCGCGGGCAAAGCCCATCTCGTGCGTAACCACAATCATGGTCATGCCACCAGAAGCCAAGTCCTTCATCACGCGCAGAACTTCCCCGACAAGCTCAGGGTCAAGGGCGGAGGTGGGTTCATCGAAAAGCATAAGCTTTGGATCCATGGCCACCGCACGCGCGATAGCAACACGCTGCTGCTGACCACCCGAAAGCTGTACCGGGTAAGCATTCGCCTTGTGTGCAAGGCCAACCTGGTCCAGCAACTGCATGGCCTTCGTCTTCGCATCTTCGGGCTTAATGCCCTTGATGTGAATCGGTGCCTCAATAATGTTTTCCAGCGCGGTGCGGTGGCTAAACAAATTGAATGACTGGAAGACCATGCCAATGTTCTGGCGCTGCAGCGAGGCATCCTTTTCCGAAATCTCATACAGCGTGCCGTCTTTTTCGCGGTAACCCACGAAGTCACCATCGACGTAGAGACGTCCCGCGGTGATCTTCTCCAAGTGGTTCACACAGCGCAAGAATGTGGACTTACCCGAGCCGGAAGGTCCGATCAGGCACATGACCTCGCCTGGCTCTACCGCGAGGTTAATGCCCTTGAGCACCTCGAGCTGGCCAAAAGACTTGTACACGTCGATGGCCTCGACCATTGGTTTATTCATTGCGGTCTACCTCCGGAATCACGGAAACGTTGCGGGGGATATTGCCCTCGGCATCAGCCAAAGCAGCCAGCTGGCGGCCGGTCAGCTCGCGGGTGGCGCCCTTTTCGTAGTACTTCTCCAAGTAGTGCTGGCCCACCATGAAGATGGAGGTGATAACCAGGTACCAGGTTGCTGCGACCATGAGTAGTGGAATCGGCTCGAAGAGTGCAGCGGAAATATCCGTTGCGCGGCCGAAAATCTCATGGGTATAAGGAATCGCGACAACCAGGGAAGAAGTCTTCAGCAAGGAGATGAACTCATTGCCCGTTGGCGGGATGATAATGCGCATGGCTTGCGGCATTACCGTGCGGCGCATGGTCATCCACCAGCCCATGCCCAAAGCTTTCGATGCTTCCTTCTGGCCTTCCGGCACCGAAGAAATACCGGAGCGCACAATCTCCGCCATGTATGCTGCTTCATTCAGACCCAGGCCGATAACAGACAGGAAGAATGCGGAAGAGAGCACACCCTCGAGCGAGATCTCTGCGAAGCCCAGGTTAATGGACTGATACAGCGCACCGAGCAGGCCCCAGAACACCAGCTGGACATAGATTGGGGTGCCACGGAAGACCCACAGGAATACCCAGGAAATAGAGCGCAGCACCGGGTTAGGGGACATGCGCAGCACGGCCAAGATGGCGCCGCCCACAACACCAATGATCATCGCCAACAGCGTGATAGCCAATGTGTGCAGGGCCGCGATGGCAATGCGGGTGTCTAGAACATACGCGAAGTAGGTGTCCCAACCGTAGGCCTCATTGCGGGCCGCGGAAATTACGAACCAGATGGCTAGCGCCAGGACAATTAGGGCGAAGGCCCAGCGCCAGGGATGGCGCAGTGGCTTAGCTTTGATCCTCTCAGGGGTACTCATGAAATGGGCCTTTCATTAATCATTGCCGTGTCGATGAGGCCGTCTTCAATACCCCACTGGGCAAGAATGCGGGCATAATCGCCGGTGTCGATCAGGTGTTGGAGGGCAGCGGCCATCGCCGGGCCGTATTCGGAATCCTTCGGCACAGCCATGCCATAAGGTGCAGCGTCAAAGATGTCGCCGACGAGCTCCAGCTTGCCTTCAGAACGGTTGACGGCATAAGCCGTCACAGGTGAGTCCGCGGATAGTGCATCTGCGCGGCCAGTCAGCGCAGCGATGGCTGCGTTGTCTGAGGTGTCATAGCTCAAGATCTCCAGATCGCCGTCGCATTCTGCAGCCTTAGGCCGTACATCATCAGTTTCAGAAACGGTGGTGCGCTGCACCGCGACGGTTAAACCGCACGCATTCGATGGATCCACGTCTTTTTCGGTAGCGGTTGGCTGCGCCCACTGAATGCCGGCATAGAGGTAATTGACAAAGTCAAAGTTTTGGCGACGTTCTTCAGTATCGGTAAAGCCCGAAACGCCAATGTCAACCTGTCCGCCTTGAATGGACGGCAAAATCATGGCGAAGTCTTGCTCCACGGGACGGAAATCTAGGCCCATCACGCTAGCCATCGCACGCGCCAAGTCCATTTCCACGCCCACAATCTGGCCATTTTCGTCTTTGAGTTCAAAAGGTGCGAAAGGTGGGTTGGTGCCGGCGGTGAGAACTCCATCTTCGTCATCGACCATTGCGGCGATCTCATCGACTTTGTCTGGGGTAATTTCTTCCCAACCGTCTGGGAGTACAGGCTCCGAGTTGGTTACGCAACCGCTGAGCACGCCGACTGAAGCCAACGCGGCTAAAACCTTATAGCGCATCTAGGCGGCCGCCTTCTTCTTCGCAATCTGCGCATCTGCATAAATGAAACCGCCAACGATTGCGCCGCCAAGAACCAACATAGCGATGATTGGCGCAGAGCCAGCATCTTGGCCCTCACCCCACGGCCACAGCGCGCGCAGCGAACCGAGCATGAAACCAGTCATGACGGCAAGGGTTGCGCCGCGGTGAGAGTCCAAGAGGTAATTCAAGGTGCGCACGAAAGCAGCAAGGCCGCAAATGGCGCCCAAGATAAACACGATGATGACGGTGAAATCACGGTCAGATACAGCGGCGATAATTGGCTGGTACAGGCCGAGCATCAACAAGATGAGGGAACCTGAAACGCCCGGCATAATCAGCGCGCACACAGCAACAGCGGCGGCGAAGAAGATCACAATGAGATTCGGATCTTCTACTGCTTCGGACGTAAAGCCCGTCATCACGAAAATCACTACGGCCGCAACCAGAGCGTAAATCCAGTACTGCGGCTTCGCGCGGTCTTCCTTACTCATCATGGAGATAGGGACCAGCATGGAGACAGCAACCATGCCCATGAACAATGCATGGGAGATGGAGAAGTTATTGTCCACGAAGGAGGATAACACCGTGGACATGCCGAATACGGCAACCACCATGCCGACCCCAACCGTGAGCAGAAACAGCCAATCAACCTCTTTGATCTTGCCCTTAATAAGCAAGTTGGCGTTGTGCAGGGCTCGCTCATAAATGCCGACGATCAGCGCCACCGTGCCGCCTGAAATACCCGGTACGAGCTCCGCGGATCCAATCAAAGCACCGCGAATCAAGTTGAGAATATGCTGCAAAAGTAAACCCCTTAACGTGTATAGATCAACGCTTCACCGTACACGTATATGCGCATAAAAACCTAGCCGCGTAGGAACGGCAAAACGTCATAAATGTTGATTGATGGCAGGTTAGGTGCAAGAACTGCACCGTAGATGGAGCCGATCACAGCCCAGATGCCAAGTGAGACCACAACATCAATGAGGAAATTCTGCTCAGGGGAATCACCCATGCCAAAGGTTGGCAGGGAAGAGGTACCATCACCGTTTTGAGAAGAGGTAGGAACTTCCAAGCTTTCTGCGCCCTGGGAGGATTCTGCGGAGGACTGCTCCAGAGTGTCGCTGATTTCGGATGAAATATCCTGGGCATTGGCGATCGAAACTGGCGCGACAGCAACTGCGGTTGCAGTGATCAGGGCGGCGAGCTTGGTGCGCATAGTGTATCTCCTGAAAAGATGGTTGGAATTATCTTTCATTAGGGTACTGCACCACGCCTTTCAATGTGAAAGAAAGAGTACTTTGGGCCACATGTTGAACTCGACTTTGTCCAAAGAAGCAACCGACAAGATGATTGCAACCTACCGTCACTTGCATCAGAACCCTGAGCTTTCCATGCAGGAGCACAAGACCCAGGAATTCATCGAGGCGGAACTCGATGACATCGGCCTGGAGCACTTCCGTTGCGGCGGCACTGGCGTGGTGGCCATTGATAAGCACGGCGATGGCCCCGTGGTGGCTTTTCGCGCTGACACGGACGCTTTGCCGATTAAAGAGGCGACGGGTGTGGAGTATGCATCGGAAAGCACTGGCGAATTAGATGGTGTCACCGTGCCCGTTATGCATGGCTGTGGCCACGACTCGCACGTGACCGCGGCGCTCACGGCCGCACGCCTTATCCACGAGCAAGCCGATGCCTGGTCCGGCACCATCGTGTGGATCTTCCAACCGGCGGAAGAAACCGCCGAAGGCTCCCGCGCAATGGTTGATGACGGCCTGTGGGACAAGGCTCCAAAGCCGGACATCGTGATGGGTCAGCACGTCTTCCCGTTCGAGTCAGGCACCATCAACTACACGCTCAACGCCGCGATGGCTGCGGCCGATTCGCTGAAGATCACCCTCTACGGCGAGCAATCCCACGGCTCCCAACCGCAAGACTCCATCGACCCGATTGTGCTGGGTGCGCACATTGTCACCCGACTGCAGACGATTGTGGGCCGCGAAATCGCGCCGCTCGACGCCGCCGTGGTCACCGTGGGCACCTTCAACGCCGGGCTGAAGGAGAACATCATCCCGGACCGCGCGGAGCTCAAGCTCAACATCCGCACACTGACCCCGGATGTGCGCGAGCACGTGCTGGCCTCGATTACCCGCATTGTCAACGCCGAGGCCGAAGCTTCCGGCGCGCCTCAGCCGGACATCGAAGAGATTTATACTTTCCCGCAGCTCAAGAACGACACTGAAGAGGGCGTCAAGGTTGCCGAAGCACTTCGCGCAGAGCTTGGCGATGCCAACGTCATCGAAACCCCACCTCTCATGGGCTCTGAGGACTTCGGCCACCTCGCCGAAGCCATCGACGTTCCCAGCATGTTCTGGTTCTTCGGCGGCGCCGCGGCTGGCGATGACAACCCCGCCAAGAACCACTCGCCGCGCTTTCTGCCCGTCGAAGACCCGACCCTTGTCACCGGCGTGCGCGCCTGCGTCGCAGCCATCGGTGCTTATATAGGAAAATAAAATGAAGAAAGCCTTCGCGGAAAATAAATCCTGCGAAGGCTTTTTCTAAATTGTGCCCCTGGTGAGACTCGAACTCACACTGGACGGGTTTTGAATCCGTTGCCTCTGCCAATTGGGCTACAGGGGCGCACAAAGAGATAGTAGCGTAAGTAGTTCGCAAAATTAAAATCACCATGCCTACACTGGTAGACGTGACTTCAAAGCTACTTCTCATTGACGGCCATTCCATGGCCTTTCGCGCCTTCTACGCCCTGCCGGTAGATAAGTTCTCAACCTCGGGCGGGCAGCACACCAATGCTGTGTATGGCTTCATGTCCATGATGGCCACGCTGGTAGGCGAGGAAAAGCCAGACTCCATCGCCGTTGCCTTCGACGTGGGCCGCAAGACATTCCGCACGGACATGTTCCCGGAATACAAGGCGCAGCGTGAATCGGCGCCCGAAGAATTTAAGGGCCAGGTGACCATAATCCGCGACATCCTGGACAAGGCGGGTATTACCACCTTGTCACGGGAGAACTTCGAGGCCGATGACATCCTGGCAACTTTGGCCACCCAGGCCAGTGACATGACTGGCTTTGACACCTTGATTGTCACCGGCGACCGCGATTATCTGCAGTTGGTCAATGACTCCACCACGGTGCTCTATCCCATGCAAGGCGTGTCCAAGCTGCACCGCTTTACCCCGGCCGCAGTGGAGGAGAAGTACGGGCTGACCCCTGAGCAGTACCCGGATTATGCGGCGCTGCGCGGTGATAGCTCAGATAACCTGCCGGGCGTGCCGAAGGTGGGTGAGAAGACTGCGCTGAAGTGGATTTTGCAGTACAACGATCTGGAAAACCTGCTGGAAAACGCGGATGCGATTAAGGGCGTGGTGGGTGAGAACCTGCGCGAGCGTATTGAGCAGGTGCGCTTGAACCGCACCTTGACGCAGATGATCACCGACATGGACTTGGAAGTCGGTCCGCAGGACTTGGCGTTCAAGCCCGTGGAGACGGCAACGATTGCAGAGCTTTTCGATGAACTCGAATTCGGCGTCAACCTCCGCGAGCGCGTCGTGGATGCTTTCCCGAATATCGCGGGCGCAGTGCCGGAGTCTGATAGTGACGTCAAAGCAACTGTTAGTGAGGAAAGTCTAGTCAAGTGGCTTGACGGCAAGACTGGTGTGGCTGTGTTCATCACTGGCGATGGCCGTCCAGGACAAGGTGATGCCACGAGCATTTCGCTCGTTGATTCCTCCTATGAGGGCATCCACGTTGAACTCGCCGAGCTATCTGCTGAGGATGATAAGGCGCTGGCAGCGTGGCTGGAATCGGATGCAGAGAAGTTCCTGCACGAGGCCAAGGCGGCGTACCACATGCTGCAGGGTCGTGGCATCAGCTTGGGAGGTATCGCGCATGATACCGCGCTTGCGGCTTACCTGCTGCGACCTGGACAGCGCACTTATGAGCTCACCGATGTTTATCAGCGTCACCTGCGCAAGACATTGGATTCCTCCAGTGAGCAGCTGTCTTTGCTCGATGACACCGGCGGAATCGACTCCGCGGCAGCGATCATGGAGCTCACCGTGGAGTTAACCAAGGCACTGCAGGAGATTGATTCCTACCAGCTCTACGTGGAGCTCGAAATTCCATTGGTCTCCATCTTGGCCAAGATGGAAGCCGTGGGCATCGCGGTCGATGTTAACATCTTGGAAACCCAGCAGGAGGTCTTCGCGGACCAGGTTGCAGCGCAAGAAAAAGCCGCGCGTGAGCTGGCTGGAGACGACAAGCTGAACCTGAACTCCCCGAAGCAGCTGCAAACAGTTCTGTTTGAGACTCTTGATTTGCCGAAGACGAAGAAGACCAAGACCGGTTACTCCACAGCCGCGAAAGAAATTGAGCAGCTGGCTATCAACCACCCACACCCATTTTTGGACCACTTGCTGGCGCACCGTGAGTACCAGAAGCTCAAGACCACACTCGAGGGCTTGATTAAGACTGTCCAGCCTGATGGTCGCATTCACACGACCTTCAACCAGACTGTGGCTTCCACGGGACGCCTGTCTTCGACGGATCCAAACCTGCAGAATATTCCAGTGCGCACGGAATCTGGCCGCACGATTCGTTCGGCGTTCATCGTCGGCGAAGGCTATGAGACTTTGCTGACGGCGGACTACTCGCAGATTGAGATGCGCGTGATGGCGCACCTGTCCCAGGACCCAGGCTTGATTGAGGCATACAAGGAAGGCGAGGACCTGCACAACTACGTCGGCTCCCGCGTCTTCGACGTGCCGGTTGATCAAGTTACTTCCGAACTGCGCCGCCGCGTCAAGGCCATGTCCTACGGTCTGGTCTACGGCCTATCCGCGTTCGGTCTGTCGCAGCAGTTGTCCATTCCGGCCGGCGAGGCGAAGAAAACTATGGATGCTTACTTCGACCGCTTTGGTGGCGTGAAGAAGTACCTGGCGGACGTTGTCGAGCAAGCCCGCAAGGATGGCTACACCGCAACGGTCTTTGGCCGTCGCCGCTACCTGCCAGAGTTGATCTCTGACAACCGCCTGGCACGCGAGAACGCCGAGCGCGCAGCGCTCAACGCCCCAATCCAGGGCACCGCAGCGGACATCATCAAGGTCGCGATGATCCGCGTCGACAAAGCGCTCGTGGGATTCAAGTCCCGCGTGCTGTTGCAGGTGCATGACGAATTGGTCGTCGAAATTGCTCCTGGTGAGCTCGACCAGGTGCAGGAGATTGTGGAGAGGGAGATGGATGCATCGATTAGCTTGCGCGTCCCACTCGAGGTCTCTGCCGGCACCGGCGACAACTGGGATGCTGCCGCGCACTAGCCCTTCTGGTTATTAGCCATATCGTGGGCAGTGCCGCGCCAGCCTTCATAAAATATCGGCCGCGGATTATTGGAAATCGGATCGCCAGGGCGAGGTTGATAGCCCGGCCATCCGTTTTCATCCCGGATGATGCGGCCATTTTTCGGCGGTGCATTGGGATTGTCATCGTTAGCCGCATTATGCGGGGCACATGCGTTGGCGAGGTCATCCCGCCTGTGCTCTTTCCTGCGCACATAGGCATAAGCGTCGATGTGGTGCGCTTGGCACGTAGTCGCGGGGCGCCCGCAGCGCGTGCAAGTCAAGGTCTCGAGCATGACTCCCAGGCGGTGTTCGCCAGTGGAGAAGCGAGTGCGAATAATCGGGTGAATGAAGTTGAGCTGCGCGCGGCCATCTTTGACGCTGGTGTGCGCCACATACCCGGTATCCGCGAGTGCGAGGTTCACGGCTTCTTCAATCGGCATGGAGCCTCCGGATAGTGTGTTGACGTGCCCACGGGCATAGTCCACATTGGGATCTCCGGTAATGATGAACATCGGCTGATACTTTTGATCATCTTCGCTGCCACCGGACTTGAGGGTCTTCATCATCCAGTTCGCGAACAGCTGGTCATACGGCAGGTGCGGATATTACTTCTTGCTGCTCGCAATGTAGCCCTGTGCCAGTGCCTGGATTTCGCGGGCATCGTGCTCCCGTAGAACGCCTTGGATATGAATCATGCCGTTCTCGTTGGCTTCTTTATCGAAATTCACGCGATTGACGCGGGAAGGCTTGTCTGGGCGGTTGCACTTGCTCAGGATGGTTTTCAGGTGCACGGCGGCATCCGCGACCGTGTTATTCGCACAGGCGCGCAGCATTACTTCCGAAACCTGGCCCGGGTTATTGAGGCTCTGATTAACTTTGCCTACCGCGACTGAAACAATTTTCAGGTGGTCGAAGGACAGGCCGAGCTCGGCTGCGACTTTCTGACGCGGCTTGATCCGCTTATACACTCGCAGCAAAAGGTTTACTTCGGCCTGGCTGAGGTTGTCCTCGCGCGCAACAACTTCTGGGTGAGTGGTGCCAACGCGATTTTTAAAGCCTGCCACCAGGTCCCAGCCGCTGTTGCGGGCTGCTTGGTATGCGGTGTACACGTTGGTCGATGTCATGTTTCATAGATTAGAAACAGCGTGCGGAACCAACAAGGGCAACTGTAAAGTGACGATAAAACTTGTGGATAACTTTTTCGCTATTTTTCTGAAACGTCGTCTACCTGGTCAGATGGGCTGTGTAATTTCTTCTCCACCATGGTCTTAGCGAAGTAATCAAAGGGATGTTGGGCGAAGCCGAAGATGGATAGGCCGAGTATCACCACGATGGTGGGCTCAACATAAGGAATGCCAAAGGCGGCGAGGATGGTCAGCAGCACCCAACTGTTGCGAATCGCGGCGGTTTTATAGCCCGGGGTAATGGAGATGAGATCCAGGTTTAAAGACCACTTGCCCAAGGAGGTATTCCAGCGGCCCTCCACTATGGTGCGGTAGATGAAGAAGACCAGCGAGAATGCGTAAATCTGGTACAAGGTCGCGGCGTGGCCGACCAGGGGAGCATCGGTAGTTAAGTTGATGAGCCACTGGATGATGAGGATGACTGCGCCGACGGCAAAACCGTCGATCCAAAAGCCGATGGCGCGGCGAACAAGGACAGACAAGCGGTAGCGCATGAAAAGTACGTTACATGGCTCGTGTCAAATATTGCACTGCCTGCAGCAAGGATGTAGTGTTAATGAGGCGTGTCTGTGCCCGCGAGCGGTTTCAATCAGTATAGGAGGGTTGACTTCGTTGGCGCGGTGAGATTGATACAACGAGTACAAGAGATGCGTTTCTGTCCATTTTCTATCTCCTAACAATTCGGAGCACACTTTAATATGCCCACTTCTAACACCCCTCAGGTAGCGATTAACGATATCGGTACCGCTGAGGACTTCCTCGCAGCAGTCGACGCAACCATCAAGTACTTCAACGATGGTGACATCGTCGAAGGTACCGTGGTTAAGGTTGACCACGACGAGGTATTGCTCGACATCGGATACAAGACCGAAGGTGTCATTCCGTCCCGCGAGCTGTCCATCAAGCACGACGTCGACCCAGATGAGGTTGTCGAGGTCGGCGATCAGATCGACGCTTTGGTTCTGACCAAGGAAGACAAAGAAGGTCGTCTGATCCTCTCCAAGAAGCGTGCTCAGTACGAGCGTGCTTGGGGCGCCATCGAAGAGCTGCAGGCGAAGGAAGAGCCAGTTACCGGTACCGTTATCGAGGTTGTCAAGGGCGGCCTCATCCTGGATATCGGCCTGCGCGGCTTCTTGCCAGCATCCCTCGTTGAAATGCGTCGCGTCCGCGACCTGGAGCCATACATTGGCCAGGAGCTGGAAGCAAAGATCATCGAGCTCGACAAGCAGCGTAACAACGTTGTTCTGTCCCGCCGTGCATTCCTTGAGCAGACCCAGTCTGAGGTTCGCTCTGAGTTCCTGCACCAGCTGCAGAAGGGCCAGGTCCGCAAGGGCGTTGTCTCTTCCATCGTCAACTTCGGCGCCTTCGTCGACTTGGGCGGCGTAGACGGCCTGGTTCACGTTTCCGAGCTGTCTTGGAAGCACATCGACCACCCATCTGAGGTTGTCACCGTTGGCGACGAAGTAACCGTTGAGGTTCTGGACGTCGATCTGGACCGCGAGCGCGTATCCCTCTCCCTGAAGGCAACTCAGGAAGATCCATGGCGCGTATTCGCACGCACCCACGCTGTGGGCCAGATCGTGCCAGGCAAGGTCACCAAGCTGGTTCCATTCGGTGCGTTCGTTCGCGTCGAAGAAGGCATCGAGGGCCTGGTTCACATCTCCGAGTTGGCACAGCGCCACGTTGAGGTTCCAGACCAGGTTGTTGGTGTCGGCGAAGAGGTAATGGTCAAGGTTATTGACATCGACCTCGAGCGTCGTCGTATCTCCCTGTCTGTTAAGCAGGCAGACGAGGATTACACCGAAGAGTTCGATCCATCCAAGTACGGCATGGCTGACTCTTACGACGAGCAGGGTAACTACGTCTTCCCAGAGGGCTTCGACGCAGATACCAACGAGTGGAAGGAAGGCTTCGACGAGCAGCGTCAGGCTTGGGAGGCACGCTACGCTGAGTCCGAGCGTCGCTTCCAGCTGCACACCGCTCAGATCGAGCGCCACCGTGCGGCTGCTGCAGAAGCAGCTGAGACCGAGGCAGCTTCCTCCAACTACTCTTCCGAGTCCAACGATGCAGCTCCGGCATCTGAGGCACCGGCTGAGTCCGCAGGTTCCCTCGCGTCTGATGAGCAGCTCGCTGCTCTGCGCGAGAAGCTTGCTGGTGGCGAGAACTAATTCTCACCGCTAACTAAGCAACGCGCCCCCGCTTCATTGCGGTGGGCGCGTTCTTTTTATGGTTTTATACCGCGCAGGTAGGTGCGGATCATCCACTCCATGTAATCGGGGACAGCTCTTTGGGTGGCGCCGAGTACTTCGCGGGAAATGATGGCGAAGCCGATGAATGGCGCAGGGGGCGATGTCATCGGCAAGCAAGGCATGCTTCTTAGCGTTGTCTGCGAGCTGACCAATGACTTTTAGGGCGCGTTTGTAGATAGGGTTTGTCTCATCCAGGGGCACTTCAAGGGACGTGATGACGCTTTCACTCATGGCCATAAAAGACAGCGGATGTAGTTCCGCGAGCTCAGAGAGGATGCTAAACAGTGTCTGCTCGGCGTCTCTGTCCCATTCACTATCGCGACGGTGAATGATCCCCTCCATCTCATCCCAGAAGTTGTTTGCCACCGCCATAACTAGGTCGAAGCGGTCGGGGAAGTGCCGGTGCACGGTGGCGACGCCGACTTCGGCCGTGCTGGCGATGGTGCGAAACGACACCTCAAAGCCTTCCTGGGCACGGGTTCTGGGGCTGTCTGTTGCCCTGCCGATTGTCATTGGGCTGATGTTGTTTGCGTTCCTCGCGCCCTCGCAGAACTCGGCGCCAGACCACTTGCCATTGGCGGTGTCGGCGCCGGAGCAGGCGAAAGAAATGGTTGTTGGAGGACTGGAGCAACAAGCAGGCGACGCCATTGAGGTCACTGAGCTTGCGTCTGCTGATGAAGTCATAGATGGCATTGAAAACCGTGACTACATCGGTGGCCTGGTGGTGGAGCAGGATATGTCCATCACCATCTACCAGGCATCCGGCAATGGTGCGCCATATGGCCAGATTCTCAGCGGCATGGCGCAGGACATGTCCGCGCAGGGAATGACGGTCAACGTGGAAGACCTTGCGCCGTTGGCTGAGGGGGATACTAACGGCACTGGCCTGGCGCTGATTGGCTTGACTTTGGCTTTCGGCGGAATTATTTCCGGTGCGTTGATTACTTTCCTGCTGAAGCGCCGTCCGCGGATGAAGGTGGCTGCTTCCTTGTTGCTTAGCTTTGTCGGCTCGTTCGTGGTTTCAGGGATCCTCTATGCCGGCTACGGCCTTCTTGACGCCAACTACTTCGGCACCACTATTGCTATCGCCGCTGGTATTGCATCCATCTCCCTGGTGGCGGTCGGACTGGGTGAACTCATCGGCCTGGCGGGTTTGGGTCTGACCGCAATTGTGGTCATTTTCTTCTCTAATCCGCTTTCCGGGCTGGCTACCGGCTGGTGGATTTTGCCAAAACCGTGGGGATTTATTGGCCAGCTCATGCCGATTGGCGCAACCGGTGAATTGGTTCGCTCCATCGAGTACTTCAACGGAAATGCCGTGGCTATGCCCGCTACTGTGCTTCTGTGCTGGATTGCTGTGGGCTTGCTTCTGGTTGGCGCGGGAAGCTTGAGAAAGCCTAAGGATCAGTTAAACGTTGAATAGTAGTTGATTTTGTTGGCACATTCTGCTTAGGATGTAACCTACAACACCCACAGGGTTGTTACTCGTAATGGAGGCAAGACCTGAGTGGCTTTTCTATTGTGAATTGCCGCTCAGGTCTTTTCGTGTTTTACCGAGACGGAAAGAAGGTACATCTCATGTCAAAGACTGAGATGCGCACCGCTGCGGAGGAAATCCTCGCAGGCATTGGTGGTGCGGAGAACATCACATCCTTTACTCACTGCGCGACGCGTCTGCGCTTTGAGCTGGCGGATGCTTCAAAGGCTGATAAGGATACGCTCGACGCGATCCCGAAGGTCATGGGCGCTGTCCCACAGGGAGGCCGCAACTACCAGGTTGTAATCGGTGGCGATGTTGCCAGCGTGTACAACGAAATGATTCAGCTGCCGGGCGTCAAAAAGAGCGACGCTGACATCAAGGCAGCCAACCGCGCGAAGTCCAAGGGCAAGATGCCATGGCTGGACACCGCGTTTGAGTATCTGTCTGATTCCTTCCGCCCAATCCTGGGCGTGTTGCTTGGCGCCTCGCTGATCATTGCGTTTACCGCAGTGATGGAAGCTTTCGGCGTGGTGGATACCCGTGCGGAAGATAAGGCAGCAATCTGGTTCTTCATCGACGCCATGTGGCGTTCGGTGTTCTTCTTCCTGCCAGTGATGGTGGCATACAACGCGGGTAATAAACTCCGCATCGACCCGTGGGTACCGGCGGCAGTCATGCTGGCGCTGTTTACCCCAGAGTTCATGAACCTGAAGGAAAACCCGATCGCACAGTGTGTTGTTGATGAAACACTGGGTACGGAATCCTGTTCCATCACCTTGCTGGGTATCAACGTTATCTTGCCTGATTACGGCGGAAACGTCTTCGTGCCTTTGATGATGGCGTTGGTTGCAGCAGCCGTGTACAAGGGTTTCCAGAAGATCATTCCTTCGGCAGTCCACATGGTCTTCGTACCGTTCCTTACCCTGGTTGTGACTATCCCAGTCACCGCTGTTCTTATCGGCCCATTCGGCGTGTGGCTCGGCGGCATCATCGGTGAAGGCCTGGCATGGATGAACGGCAACGCACCATTTGTCTTCGCAATCCTGATTCCAATGCTCTACCCATTCTTGGTTCCACTGGGTCTGCACTGGCCCCTGAACGCTTTGATGCTGGTCAACATTGAGGCACTGGGCTATGACTTCATCCAGGGCCCAATGGGCGCATGGAACTTCGCTTGTTTCGGTGCTACCGCAGCTGTTCTGGCTATCTCCATGCGTGAGAAGGACCCAGAAATGCGTCAGACTTCCGGTTCCGCTCTGGCGGCTGGTCTATTCGGTGGTATTTCGGAGCCTTCGCTTTACGGTATTCACCTGCGCTTCAAGCGTATCTACCCACGCATGCTGGTCGGTTGTTTCGCAGGTGGTCTCACCATCGCCATCTTGGGCACCGCGTCCGGCGGCGTGACCACCAACGCATTCGTGTTCACTTCCTTGCTCACCATCCCGGTATTCTCCCCAATGCTGACCTACACCATCGCGGTTGCCGTCGCATTCGCTGTAGCTTTCGTGCTGATTTACTTCACCGATTACCGCACTGCAGAAGAAAAGGAAATGTCCCGTGAGCGCGCAGCAGCAGCTGGCCTCATTCCTGCTGAGGAGAAGCAAGAGGCAGCACCAACCGCTGACCTGGTCTCCCCAGTAGACGGCATGGCTGTCAAGCTTGAAGATATTGATGACAAGGTCTTCGCCGGCGGCACCTTAGGCCAGGGCGTGGGCATTGTTCCTATCAACGGCCACATCCTCAGCCCGGTTGCAGGCACCATCGCGACGGTGACCAAGACCGGCCACGCATTCGGTATCAAGACCGATGATGGGGTAGAGGTTCTTGTCCACGTTGGCATCAACACCGTTCGCATGAAGGGTGAAGGCTTCGAGCCACTGGTTGCTAAGGGCGACCGCGTCAAAATCGGTACCGCTTTGGCCGAGGTTGACTTGGACAAGATCAAGGAAGCAGGCTACGACTCCACCGTTGTCATGACGGTGACCAACACCAAGGCAATGGCTGAGGTTGCTGGTACCGCAGAAGGCGCAGTTAAGGCAGGCGAGGCAGTGGTCAGCGTAAAGCGCTAACCTAGTTATCGATGCAAATCCTTCGAGTATTTAATAACAACGTCGTTCTCGCACGCCGCGGGAACGACGAGGTTATTGTGACCGGGCGCGGCTTGGGGTTCAAAGCTCACCACGGTGATGACATTGAACCCGCGCGCGTGGCGCAGGTGTTTACGCCTTCGTTGGGCCGCGACCCAGACCACTTGGCCATCATGCTGGCGGCGCTGAGCCCGGACTACATCGACAAGGTTGTCGCAGCACTAGGCAAGGTCGGGGTGGATGCAGAGCTCACGCTGGTCGTGGCGTTGGCAGACCACATCCAGTCCGCAGTCAAGCGCACCCGGGCAGGCCACCACATCAGCTACCCATTGCGCGCTGAGGTGGAGCATTTGTACCCGGAGGACTATCGCCGCAGCACCCAGGTGTTGGCGCTCATTAACGCCGAGTTGGAAACTCCGTTGCCAGATGAAGAGGCTATCGCTTTGGCGCTTCATTTGGTCAACGCGGGCTTTGCGTCAGGGGACTTGTCACAGACCTACCGGATGACAGGCCTCATCCAGCAGTTGATTGCAATCATTGGTGAATTTTTGGGCACAGAGCTTGATTCCGAAGAAGTCACCGTGGCCAGGTTCATTACCCATTTGCGGTATCTTTTCGTGCGCATGCAGCAAAATAAACAGCTAAGTGCGGAACATTCGGCGATTGGCCGCGCTATCGTGGAGGCGTACCCGCGCGCGAGCGAGTGCGCGAAGATTCTGGCCAATATCATCGAGCTGCGCATGGATGATCCGCTCACAGATGATGAGATTTCATACCTTGCGCTGCACGTTGCACGACTTGAGGGAAAGCATTGAAAATCATTGGTTTAACAGGTGGTATCGGTAGCGGCAAGTCCACGGTCGCACAGCTTTTTGTGGAGGAAGGCTTTCCTCTTATCGATGCCGATGTCATCGCACGCGAAGTCGTCGCCGCAGGCCAACCGGCATTGCAAGAGCTTGCCGATGTTTTCGGCGCGGATATCCTAGAGCCATCGGGGGAGTTAAACCGCCAGCTGCTCGCGCAGCGCGCGTTTGCGGATCGAGAGACCACGGACAAGCTCAACGCGATCACCCATCCGCGTATTCAACAGCGCACGCAAGAGCTTTTCGATGAATACCGCGAAAAGGACGTTGAAGCCGTCATCTTTGACATGCCGCTGTTGGTAGACAATGGTCTGGATCGCGCGATGGATTGGGTCATCGTTGTTGATGTGGCGGCTGAAGAGCGCATCCGCCGCGTGGTGGAATACCGCGGACTGGATGAAGAAGACGCTCAGCGCCGCGTCAAGGCGCAGATCCCAGATGGATTGCGCCTGGCAGCAGCGGATTCTGTGATTGATAACAACGCTGCGATTGACAACCTCAAACCACAGGTGGACCAACTGATTTCGGATGCGCCCTGGCTTGCCTAGCAGCGTAGAATAGCCGTTATGGCTTTTGCAGGAGAACACCCGATATATTCTCAGTCCGAGCACCGACCGGTTGGTGAAATTGAACGCACCGGTCGGGCGTTCGAAGTAGTTTCTGAATATCAACCTGCCGGCGACCAGCCAACGGCTATCGCGGAGCTAGACCGCCGTCTCAATGAGGGCGACCGTGATGTGGTGCTGATGGGTGCTACCGGTACGGGCAAGTCGGCGACGGCGGCGTGGCTCATCGAAAAGCAACAGCGTCCAACGCTGGTGATGGCCCCGAACAAGACTCTGGCGGCGCAGCTTGCCAACGAACTAAAGCAGCTGCTGCCGAATAACGCGGTGGAGTATTTCGTCTCCTATTACGACTACTACCAGCCGGAAGCGTACATCGCGCAGACTGATACCTATATTGAAAAAGACTCCTCGATTAATGAGGACGTGGAGCGTCTGCGCCACTCGGCGACCTCCGCGCTGCTGTCGCGCCGCGACGTTGTGGTGGTCAGCTCCGTGTCCTGTATCTATGGTCTGGGTACCCCGCAGTCTTATCTGGACCGCTCGGTGCTACTGCACATTGATGATGAAGTAGAGCGCGACCAGCTGCTGCGCCTGTTGGTGGATATCCAGTATCAGCGCAATGATGTGGGCTTTACCCGCGGTACTTTCCGCGTCAACGGTGACATCGTCGATATCATCCCGGCCTATGAAGAACGTGCCGTGCGCATTGAGTTCTTTGGTGATGATATTGATGCGCTGTACTACATCCACCCGGTGACCGGTGACATGATTGAAAAGGTCGACGAGCTGCGCATCTTCCCGGCAACGCACTACGTGGCGGGACCGGAGCGCATGGAAAAAGCCGTGCAGGCCATCAAGGAAGAACTGGCGGAACGCCTGGCTGATTTGGAAAACCGCGGCAAGCTGCTGGAAGCGCAGCGGCTGCGCATGCGCACCGAATATGATCTAGAGATGATTGAGCAGGTTGGATTCTGCTCCGGTATTGAGAACTATTCGCGGCACATGGACGGCCGTGGTCCGGGCACCGCGCCAGCGACGTTGATGGACTATTTCCCGGAAGACTTCCTCACCATCATCGACGAGTCGCACGTGACCGTGCCGCAGATTGGCGGCATGTTCGAAGGCGATATGTCACGCAAGCGCAACCTGGTGGAATTTGGTTTCCGCCTGCCTTCAGCAGTGGATAACCGGCCGTTGACCTTTGATGAGTTTGAGCAGCGCGTGGGCCAGACCGTTTACTTGTCGGCAACCCCGGGTAATTATGAGGTGGCGGCTGCCGGCGGCGAGTACGTGGAGCAGGTCATTCGCCCCACCGGCCTGGTGGACCCACAAGTCACGGTCAAGCCGACCAAGGGCCAGATTGATGATCTCATTGATGAGGTCCGCGAGCGCACGAAGAAGAACGAGCGTGTGCTGGTCACCACCTTGACCAAGCGCATGGCTGAGGACCTGACGGATTATCTGCTGGAGCACGGCATCCGCGTGCGTTATTTGCATTCAGATATTGATACGCTGCAGCGCATTGAGCTGCTGCGGCAGCTGCGCTTGGGCGAATATGACGTGCTAGTCGGTATTAACCTGCTGCGTGAGGGCCTTGACCTCCCCGAGGTCTCGCTCGTGGCTATTTTGGATGCGGACAAAGAGGGCTTCCTGCGCTCAACCACCTCGTTGATTCAGACCATTGGTCGTGCGGCTCGTAACGTCTCCGGTGAAGTCATCATGTATGCGGACAAAGTCACGGAGTCCATGGAACGCGCGATTGATGAGACTGAGCGTCGCCGTGAAAAGCAGATAGCGTACAACAAAGAAATGGGCATTGACCCGCAGCCTTTGCGTAAGAAGATCGCGGACATCCTGGACCAGGTCTATGAGAATGAGGGTGACGGCGAGTCCGATCCGGCATCGATTGTGGACAAGCCCGATGTGTCCACCATGGCGGCAGATGAGGTGCAAAAGCTCATTGATGACTTGTCGAAGCAGATGGCTGCTGCCGCGCGTGAGCTCAAGTTTGAATTGGCGGGGCGTCTGCGCGACGAGATTGCAGATCTAAAGAAAGAACGCAGAGGACTCAAAGACGCGGGAATTTAGTGCAATAATAAATTCAATAGGTAAATTTCCGACCTCAAAGAAGAAAGTGAATTTAAATGCTTACTTATGACACGATCGCTGTGGGTACTGACGGTTCTCCAACCTCCCTGCGTGCGGTCCGCGCTGCTGCCAGCATGGCGCGTGCCTATGAGGCCAAGCTGATCATCATTTCTGCTTTCTACAACCAGCCTGGCGCGATGCTCGGTGCTCCTGACTCCGAAAGCGTTCCTGTCATCGACCGTTCTGATGCGCAGTCCTATCTGGATGATGCGGCGTCCATCGCACAGAAGGAAGGCGCGAAGGCGATTGAGGTCATCGGCAAGTCCGGCGACCCAGTCAAGGCGATGCTGGAAGTGGAAAAGGACTACAGTGTGGACATGTTCGTGGTTGGTAACCGCGGCATGAACTCCGTGCGTGGCCGCGTCTTTGGCTCCGTGGCAACGGAACTAACGCGTAAGGCACAGGCAGACGTTGTAGTGGTAAACACCACGTCTGAGCGCAATTAACTAATTCTATTGTTAGACTGATATCAACAAATTAACGCGTGTGAAAGGTCAACATGAGCGAATATGACACCATCGTTGTGGGTACCGACGGATCAAAGTCGTCCCTTCTGGCAGTAGAGCGTGCTGCACGCATCGCGGCGGCATTTGATGCCACGCTGATCATCGGCTGCGCTTATTACGAGAACAAGGAAGAAGCATCCAAGACCCTGCGCCAGGAGTCTGTCACCATCTTGGGTGATGACATTGCTTCTGAAAAACTTGCTGCGGGCAAGGCCCACGCAGAGAAGTTCGGCGTGACCAAGGTTGAAACCGCTGTGCGCGCTGGCACCCCAGTTCAGGCACTGATGGCGATTGTGAATGATAACAACGCTGACCTGCTGGTTGTTGGTAACCGCGGCATCAACTCGCTGACCGGACGCCTGCTGGGTTCGGTTCCTGCGGATGTTGCGCGCCAATCCGACTGCGACGTCATGATTGTGCACACCGTGAACTAAATCTTCACAATGAATACGCCGCTAAGTGGGAAGTACTCACTTAGCGGCGTATTTCGTTTTTAAATCTTCGGGTGTTTGTCGAATTCCTCGATTAACTCATGCCCGTTTTCGCCGTGGATGAACGGCACGGCTGCCCGCGCGCTCTTCGCCACTTCCGCCAGCGGTGCCACAGTGCCGTGGGAGAGCACATGCTCACGTGGGGTCAGAGTACGCACGGCAACCATCTTGATCTGTGTTGGGTGTTCTTTAACCACCTCTGAAAAGATCAGCGGGTCATGCTGGCCATCATCGCCGACTAGAATCCAGGACATGTGGGGATAGTCAATGATGAGGTTTCGCAGCTGCACCTTCTTGTGTTCCATGCCGCTGCGAAACAGCCCAGTATCGGTTGGGCCCCAGTCTGTCAGCAGCATTGGTCCGCGCGGGAAGCCGTGCTGGCGCACGAAGCGGTTTAGCGTCCGGTAGGTATTCCACGCGCCGGTGGAGAGATAGAAGACCGGGGCTTCCGGATGTGCTTCCTGGATGCGGCGGAAGAAGGCCGCCATGCCATCGACAGGCATGCGCGTGTTGGTGCGCTTAACCCAGGAATTCCACGCCGCGACCAGCGCACGTGGCAGCCACGTGACCAAGATGGTGTCATCGATATCGCTGATGATGCCGACCGGGCGATCAGAATCTACCACCATTACATCAGCGGTGGCGTCCTGCGCGCCTTCAATAGAAATCTTGGCCGTGTGCCAGCCCGGCGCAAGCCCGGGGTTATCCATGCTGATATCGATATAGCCATTCGCATCCGTCTGCGCGTGGACTTCCTTATCGCCAATGGTGACCGTAAACGGGAAATCTGTCAGCTGCACCGTCAGAAACTGCCGCCACCCGCGCTGTTCCGGGCGATCATCTGGATGTGCACCTGGCTGCTTCGCTGGCGGGCTTTCCGGATCCACCGCCAGAACACGTCCAAAGATGCGGATACTGTTTTTCGAACCGTATCCGGTGTAGCCACTAATAGCAGGAACCCATCCACGCTTCGATGCGAACTTAACTGCGGTCTTATTGATGGATTGCTCTGTTTTGCGGACGATGTCACTAAAAGCCATGGTTGCCAATTCTAGTGGAATTCCCGGGGGCATAAGTGCATAAGAAGATTGTTTGAAGAACGAAGTTTCCAAAGAGTTCATCTCGTCAGAACGGTACGTTCACTAATGTAGTTTAGCCTGAACGTAGCGTCCACAACAGTGGGTGTTGATCTTGGCACAAGGAACTCTATGCATTCACGACAGGTACTGCGTACGCAGGCGGCAATCATCTTCGACTTCGATGGCACCGTGGCTCTCGGCCATGGGCCAGTTCGGGCATATGCGAAAGCTATCCCCGAGGAATTACTGTCCGATCCCGCTGCCTTCGGCGAACAAGTAGAAGTTGCTTTAGCCGATATCGATGACATGAAAAGTCCCTACCGCGATGGCTATCACGCAATTGCAGAGCTCGCCATCGCGCAAGGCATAGACACTCAAGAACTATCTCAAGCCTATTCAACCAGCCGAGGGTTACTAGGAACCGAGCAAGCCCCGGTCCAAATGCCGGAAAAGCTCCCAGAACTTTTAGCTACCATTGCCCCGCACGTCTGGGTGGTGCTTGCTACCAACGCGCCGAAGGATGGCATCGAAAAGCTGCTCGCAGATTGGAAAGTCAATGGCTTTGTAGACCAACTATGTTTTAATACCCGAAAGCCAGCCGGCTTGAGTTCACTGATTGAAGAACTTGGTGCGCAGCGAATTCTGGCGATAGGCGACATCGCTGAAAACGACCTCGCACCAGCGGCAGAGCTGGGCGCGCAGACCCTACTCGTAACCCCACATCACACCCTCGATGATGCCTTTGAAGACATCATCTCCTGGGCGCAACAAGGAGAATAAACCACCATGAATAAGCAGATCTTCGCAGCAGTAGGCGCCGTGGCACTGACCTTAGGCCTGACCGCTTGCAGTGCGGCAGAAGACGACAAGTTGACCATCTCCCTGGTCCCATCCACCGAAGGTGAAGACCTAGCTGAGGCGCTTGGCCCACTTACCGAATACCTCTCCGAGCAACTCGGCGTGGAAGTGGAAGGCGTTGTTGCCAGCGACTACGCTGCAACCGTCGAAGCGCTTGGTGCGGGACAGTCCGATGTCATCATCACCGATGCTGGCTCCCTTTACAACGCGATGGAGCAGCATAACGCCCAGCTGATCCTGCGCGACGTCCGCTTCGGTGCCACCAGCTACTCATCGGTGGCGTACACCAACAACCCTGATAAGTACTGCGACGATGAGCCAGTGATGGCGACCTACGCTGCGGCTGATACGGAACTGGCGTACTGCAACGGCATCGAATCTGGTGACACCGCTACGGGTGAAGGCCCTGGGGCAGTGGAGAAGTTGGGTGAGATCACCGGTGATACCTCAGTCGTGTTGCAAAGCTCTACCTCACCAGCGGGCTACCAGTACCCAGTGGTTGCCATGGAAGAAGAAGGCGTCAATGTTGATGACGTCAACCAGATTCCAGTCGAGGGCAATAACAATGCTGTGCTCGCCTTGGCAAACGGCGACGGTGAAGTTGCTTTCGGTTTCTGGGACGCGCGTTCCTCAGTGATTGAAGAAAACCCAGACATCGCAACCGATGTGGTTGCTTTTGCCTACACAGAGCAGATTCCAAACGGCGGTGTGGCAGTACGCAGCGATATGGATCCAGAGCTCAAGGACAAGCTCGCCGAGGCGATGGACAACTACGCCGAGTCTTCCGATGAAGCCGCGGATGTCATGTATGACCTGGTTGGTCTGTCTGACTGGACTGCGGAGACCCAGGAAGAAGAGATCAACCGTTACGGCGAGATTCTGGAGTACTTTTCTAAGTGATTGAACACGAGAGCTGGCCAATCGCGCTAGACCAGGTGAGCGTGACCTATCCCGGGGGCCTGCGGGCCATTAATGGCGTGTCCATGGAAATTCAACCGGGTGAGATGGTTGGAATCATCGGACCCTCGGGTGCCGGTAAGTCCACATTGATTCGCACTATCAACGGCTTGAACCCGATCAGCGCGGGACATGTTTCTGTGGGGCCACACCAGATTGACCAGCTTCGCGGCCGGTCATTGCGTCAAGCCCGCGGAGATATTGGCATGATCTTCCAGAGCTTCAACCTCGCAGACCGAGTCAGTGTTTTGGACAACGTCCTGGTAGGTAGATTTGCGCACTCCCCGGGCTGGCGGTCAGTCCTCGGAATTCACACGGCCGAAGACAAAGAACTCGCGCAGCGTGCTTTGGAATCAGTCAATATCGCAGACAAAGCAGAAACTCGCGCTGGTGCTTTGTCCGGTGGGCAGAAACAACGCGTGGCTATTGCTCGTGCGTTGGCACAGCAGCCAAAGATTTTGCTTGCCGATGAACCAATTGCCTCCCTTGACCCGCCAACCGCGCACACGGTCATGCGGGATATTCAACGCATCAACTGGGAGCAGGGCATCACGGTGGTGGTGAACCTGCACCAGTTGGACATGGTTCAGAAATATACCGACCGTGTCATTGGCGTGCGCGCTGGTGAAATCGTCTTCGATGGTTCCACCGCAAGTGCCACACAGTCGGATTTCGAAACAATCTATGATCGCCCAATCATGGCTGATGATGTGGCCGAACAGGACGCACTATGACGTCGAAGACTTCAGCTGCTCCAACATCGAAGCCGGAAAGCGCGAAGACCGGACAGACAAAAATGTGGCTCGCGGTTGCGGGCGTCGTGGTCATGACCGTGTTGTCGGCGTCTCCAGGACTAGGCGGGGTAGAGATCGACCTACGCTCGCTCATCCGCAACTGGAGCAATGGCTACAACAAGTTGCTCCAGATGCTTCAGCCTAACTCTGAGTTCATTCCGCGAACCATTGGCCCGATGCTCGAAGCACTGCAGATGGCGTGGGTTGGTGCCGCAATCTCGGCCATCATCTCCGTTCCACTCACGCTATGGGCAGCACGCGCTACCAACCAATCCGGGGTCGGACGTTTCTTGGTGCGCACGATCATCAACGTGGTGCGCGCCGTACCGGATCTGGTTTATGCAACGGTTCTGGTCGCCATGGTGGGCGTGGGCGCTTTGCCAGGCGTTATGACCCTCATCTTGTTCAATATCGGCATCGTGGTCAAGCTGGTCTCAGAATCTATCGACTCCGGCGACCATGACTATATGGAAGCCGGACGAGCAGCGGGCGGAACCCAGTTTCAGATCAACCGTTCGATGACTATGCCGCAGGTGCTTCCGCTGTTTATGAACCAATGGCTCTACACCCTGGAACTCAACGTCCGTATCTCGGCCATTTTGGGCATTGTCGGTGCTGGCGGAATCGGACGTTTGTTGGACGAGCGCCGTTCTTTCTACGCTTACAGTGACGTCTCCGTCATCATCCTGGAGATCCTCATCGTGGTCATCGCCATCGAATTGCTGTCCAATTATCTGCGCCGGCGGTGGACTTCATGATCAAACGAGCTCTAGATTTAAGAAAACTCATTCCGGCAGTCTTGCTCATCGTGGCACTTTTGACTCTGGGTATCGACTGGCGCGCGCTGCCGGAGGTACCCGGTCAGGTGTGGCATTACCTGCAGTTGATGTTCTCCGAACCTGACTGGTCACGACTTCCACGTGCGCTCGCGGAGATGTGGCGCTCTATCGCCATGGCATGGATTGGCTCTTTAATCTGCGTCATTGTTTCCATCCCGCTCGGATTCCTCGCAGCTTTCGGTGTGGGACCGCTGTGGTTGCGACAGGCGCTTAAGGCACTATTCGCCGTCATCCGCGCATTCCCAGAAGTTGTTATCGCGATTATTCTGCTCACTGTCACCGGCCTGACACCATTTACCGGCGCATTGGCACTGGGTATCTCAGGTATCGGCCAACAAGCCAAGTGGACTTATGAAATTGTGGAATCTGCAAAGACTACTGCGCCCGAGGCCATTCGCGCCGCTGGTGGCACCACGGCGACAATCGTGCGCTGGGGACTGTGGCCAGCCTGCTTGCCCGCCATCTTGTCTTTTGCCTTATACCGGTTCGAAATTTCGATCCGTACTTCCGCGGTGCTCGGCATTGTTGGTGCAGGCGGTATTGGCAGCATGTTGGCCAACTACACCAACTACCGTGCCTGGGACACGGTCGGTGTGCTCTTGATAGTGATGGTGGGTATTACCATGATCATTGACGCCATCTCTGGGCGTCTGCGCCGGTCCATCATGCAACAAGCCTGACAGTAGAAAGACACAGCACTATGAACCAGTCTTCAGAATCGCAGCGCCAGTCTTTCCCTGCGGACTTGACTGCATCAGCGCGCTTGGCTTCCGCAGCACGTTCGCTGAAGCCAAATCAGTACAAAGTAGCGCAATTCGCTATTGAGAACCTGCAAGCCGTTGTGGACATGACGGCACAGGAAGTCAGCGAGAAAGTAGGCGTTGGCCGAGCAACTGTAGTTCGGACGGCGCAAGCTCTTGGCTATGATGGCTTCCCGCAGTTTCGCGTCGCCTTGGCGCGTGAGGTTCCCCAAACTCGAAATGAGGCGGAGGGTATTGCGGCCGCGGCTGCGGCTGTTGCAGCTAACTTGCAGTCCCTAGTCGTGGATGAGGACGAAGTGGACCGCATCGCAGCATTGCTGGGGGATGCCCGAAACGTGCTTGTCGTCGCTCATGGCATGTCCGCGCCGCTGGGAACCACTCTGGTTGCGCGCCTGGTCAGCGTTGGGATTCCTGCAATGATGCACGCGGACCACACCACCGAAAACATTGCGGCAGCGGGCCTGAGTGAGGACAGCGTGTGTGTTGCGATATCAGGCTCCGGAGTAAACAAACCCACCCTTCGCACAGCGTCTTTCGCACATAAAGCAGGCGCAAAAGTAGTGGCGCTGACTTCTTTTTCGCGCACACCACTGACGGAAATTACGGACCATAGCCTGATCATTCCGAAGGCTTATAGCTCTTTCCGCGATGAAATCTATCACGCCTCCCGCGTCGAGCTGCTGTTTGTTTGTGAACAACTAGCAGCTCGAACTAGGCCTGCAACACAGTTGAAGACAGACCCGCTGGACATTGTCAGCGAAGGTCTCGGGGAGTAGAGCTAAGCGAACTCTTCGGGCCACTCACCGATAATGGTCAAAGTTTGCGTAGCTCGGGTCAGTGCGACGTAGAGGTCGTTGATACCCAGCGGGCTGCGCTCGATGATGTCCACGGGGTTGATGACAGTCACGTGGTCGAACTCCAGGCCCTTGACTTCCTCGACGTTGCTGACGTCAATGACCGCGTTGAGGCGACCGTTGTCGTCGGTGAAAATGCCAACCTCCAGCGGCTCATCGGAGTGGTCTAGGAAGCGGACTGGTTCACCGTCGCGGATCGACTCGGTTTGCTGCGCGGTGTCATCCACGCTCTTGCGCACCTTGTACGCCAGGTCCGCGATGGGCTGTGGCGTGCGGTAATTGACGGTGAGGTGGTGAACGCGGAAGCGCTCGCCCACGAATTCACCGAGGGTGTCTTCCCAAGCATCGACGCCAGCTGGGGAGCTGGTCTGACCAGTATCGCCAACCACCGTCATCCAGCGTGAAGGCGTGCGGCGAAAGACCATGCGCCACTCCATCGGGGTGAGCTCTTGGGCCTCATCAATGACGACATGGCCATAGGCCCAGGTGTAGTCGGCGGCGGCACGCTCAGCAGTGGAACGATGGTCCAAGGTTTGTTGACGGCGCGCTAGCGCTTCGGCGTCAATCACGTCGTGCGCGGAGAGTATCTCCGCTTCAAACATGTCGTCATCATTATCCGTTGACATCGAAGAAGACAGGATATCCAGCGCGTCTTCTGCATCAGAGACTTGCTCTTTCCAGGCTGCACGCTCGGCTTCTTCCTGGGCTTCAACATCGGGCATGCCGATGAGCACCGCTAGCTCATCGAGTAGCGCTACATCAGCAGCGGACCAGGCTTCAATGCCGTCAAACTGAGTCGGACGGAATAGCGCCTCACGGGTTTCATCGTCATAGGCATAAGCCGCATGAGCAATGGCATCCTCAGAACCCAGCAACTCCGCCAGGACGAATTGCGGGGAGAGCGTCGGCCAGAAGGCATCGATAAGCTCTTGCACCGCAGGCGTCTCCGAAAGATCATCAAAAAGCTGGTCGACATCGGCACGCGAAAGCAAGTTCTTGCCGCCCAACGGATCCGCACCAATCTTGTCAGCCATCTGCTCCGCGAGTGACTGCACAAAATGCTCAATGAACGCGCCGCGGGCATCATTATGCGGCTTGTGCGAACGCCGCGCACGAGTGCGTGCCGCCTTGACCATATCCGGGGTGGCAGTCAGATAAAGCTGCTCTACCTTGATGGTTACCGAATCTTCGGGCACCACCTGATAAGCGCGCAGTGCTTCGCCCAAGATATCCACCATGGCGTCCGAGCCTTTGATTTCACGCGTGAGCAAAGAATCCTGCAGAGTTGCCGTAACACCTGGGAATAGTTCTGAAATGGTAGATAGCACCACGCCGGTTTCACCGAGCTCCGGGAGAACGCGGGAAATATAGTCCAAGAAGGTTGAGTTAGGACCCAGGATGAGCACGCCGGTCGAGGCTAGGCGTTCGCGGTGGTTGTAGAGCAAATATGCTATTCGATGCAGCGCCACCGCCGTCTTACCTGTACCCGGGCCGCCGTCAACCACCATGACACCGCGGCGTTCATCACGAATGATCTCATCCTGCTCACGCTGAATGGTCTCCACGATGGAACTCATGTGCGTAGTACGCGCGCGTTCCATCGCTTGGTGCAGCGCTGATTCGCTGGTGATGCTCGCGTCATTATCAACATCAACCGCTGCGGCTGCGAGCTCGCGGGCTAGCACCTCATCGGTGATATCAGTGACCGTGCGTCCCTTGGTGCGAATATGGCGGCGCACCGCAACATCCTCAGGCTGCGCAGTAGTGGCCAAGTAGAAAGGCCGCGCCATCGGCGCACGCCAGTCCAGCAACAAGGTGCGGTAGTCATCTTCGCGGGCATCCAAACCCATGCGGCCGATATAGCGGCGGTCCAAACCATCTGCGGTGGGATTATCACCTGGGGCATCAACGTCGATGCGGCCAAAGACTAGGCCGAGCTGCGCCAGGTTGAGGCGGTCCAGTTTGCCCTGGAGCAAGTGGTACTCGGTCTCACGGCGAACCAAGGCGTCTGAGTCGGGGTTAGCGGGGTCAACGTCTGCTTGGACTTCGTTCAGGCGCTGGTTGGCGTCCGCGACTTCCTTGTCCAAGCGGTCAAAGAGCATGTCGACATAGGTTTGCTCCGCTGCAATAGCGGAATATTTCTCCGTCTGAGCTGGAGAATTAGGGGAGGAGGGGTTAGGTGTTGACGGCGAGGTCACGGAGGGCATCAACTTCCTTGGATGGTGATGGGTAAAAAATAGAACAACGGCCCAGCATACAAAAAGCTGGGCCGTTGTGGGTAGAGCGTGTGACGAACTAGATGTTCTTGCCAACCTTCTTGATTGCCTTAGCAATTTTCTCGTCAGCTTCCTTCTGGAACTTGTTCGCCTTCTTGTTCCACTTCTTGACGGAACCACCGGAAGACTTCTCAGCCTTGATCAAAGCCTTGTCGGCCTTCTTCTGTGCCTTGGAAGCATTTTTAACCACTGCCTTGCGGGCGGTCTTTGCGTTATCTTCCGCGGTAGCCAACCAGTCACCAGCGTTGTCATTGACAAAGCCGCGTGCGGTCTCGGTGTAGTCCTTAGCGGAGTCACGCACGTTTGCGATCAGGCCCTTGCTGGCATCCTGCCAGTTATCCTTGTTGTCATCAACGTAGGAGCGTGCCTCATCGACATAAGACTTAGCGGTGTTGAGCAAGTCCTTGCCGGTGTCCTGCCACTCATCCTTGTGGTCATCCACATATGAAGTCACACGGTCGGAAGTGTCCTCAAACCAGTCGGTGGCCTTGCCGGTCAGCTTCTGAGTTTCAGACTTGGTTGGCAGCGCAGCCTGTACCTTCTTGCTGGTGCGCTCACCAGCCTTCTGTGCGCGCCAAGTCAAAGATGGCTTGCCCTCACGGTCCTGGGTGGTGATAAAGAGTGCACCCAGCAATGCGGTGTTGGTGATCAGCGCATTGCGGCCCTCGGTCTTTTCCTTCTCAGAGTCAGCAGACCAGAATGCATTCGCGCCCACCAGTGCTGGCAGGGTGGTGCCAGCCAAAACAGCAGCGGAGGTGCGAGGAGCCTTGCCAATTGCAAACAGGGAACCTGCGCCGACGCGTGCACCAGCAAGTGCGCGCGCTACCAGCTCAGGATCATTTGGAATGTAGCCGGCGTACTCGCGTGGCAGCACCTTGCGCAGGCGCTCCAGCATGTTTTCGGTTTCCGCAATGTGCTGGTCGGTGTTGCGCAGAGTGTCAATGCCATCCCAGACAAAGAAGGACGCGAGCATTGGACGGGCGATTTTACGTAGCATTTTTTAGCTCCTTCAAATAAAGTTCGCAAACTTTTCTAGTCAACCAGTGTACGCATTTTGTCAGCACAGGTGACTGAAATTTTATGTTTCCAGTGAAATTGTTATCGGTTCGCGACTACCAGCGGCGGTCCCACCAGTCGCCCAGGTGTGGGCGCTCATCGCCCAGCGTGGTGGCCTTTCCGTGGCCCGGCCAGACCACTGCTTCATCGGGGTAGATGTCAAAGAGTCGTTCCGTCACATCCTTGTAAAGACGCACGAAGTCACCTTCCGAGGTGGTCCTGCCTACTCCGCCAGGGAATAAGGAGTCACCAACAAACAGGTGCGGCACACCGTCCATGTCTACGGCCAGACACGCGCCACCTGGAGTGTGTCCGCGCAAGATAATGACGTCATGTTCCCGGCCGCCGAATTCGATGGTGTCATCGTGCTGCAATTCAACATCGACAGACGATGGCAACGCTGGGGATTCTAGGAATGCTGCATAGTGCGTGGCGTCGGTTTCTTTCAAGACTTCTTGCAGCGCGCGGACATGGTCCCAGTGGCGGTGGGTGGTGAGAACCTTGGTGATTTTCACGCCGGCTTGTTCAGCCATGGCCAGGATGGCTTGGGCATCATCAGCGGCATCAATAAGCAGGCCTTCACCATTTGATGCGAGCAGGTAGCAATTGTTGTCCATCTCAGAAACTGAGATGTGATGGAGAGTAATATCGTTCGTCATATTCACCACCTTACGGGTATGTTCGATGAAGAGTAGAACATAAAAGTCATCAGAGGAAGAGAAAAACCAACAAGTGGCTGATCGTTTAGTAGTCCGCGGTGCACGTGAGCACAATCTTAAAGGAGTGGACATTGATGTCCCGCGCGACAAAATGGTGGTATTTACCGGCCTGTCCGGTTCCGGCAAGTCTTCGCTGGCCTTTGACACTATTTTCGCCGAAGGTCAACGTCGCTACGTTGAATCTTTGAGTTCCTATGCCCGAATGTTTTTGGGCCAGATGGATAAGCCCGATGTGGACTTTATTGATGGTCTGTCACCAGCGGTGTCCATTGACCAGAAATCCACCAACCATAACCCGCGTTCAACCGTAGGTACGATCACAGAAATTTATGACTACCTGCGTCTTCTGTTCTCCCGCGCGGGCACTCCGCACTGCCCGAAGTGTGATGCGATTATTGAGCGTCAGACTCCGCAGCAGATTGTGGATTCCGTCTTAGGGCAGGAAGAAAAGCTAAAGTTCCAGGTTTTGGCTCCAGTTGTGCGCAAGCGCAAAGGTGAGTTTGTGGATCTGTTCGAAGATTTGGCGGCGCAGGGCTTTGTGCGCGCGACAGTCGATGGGGAGCTGATTCAGCTCAATGAGCCTCCGAAGCTTAAGAAGCAGATTAAGCACGACATCAACGTCGTAGTTGACCGTTTGCAGGTTAAGGCCTCTGCCAAGCAGCGCCTCACGGATTCGGTGGAGACTGCGCTGCGGCTTGCCGATGGCCTGGTGACGATTGATTACGTGGACAACGAGGAGTTGACCCACACCTATTCGGAGAAGGCATCTTGCCCGAATGGTCACGCACTGACGATTGAGGAATATGAGCCACGCGCCTTTTCCTTCAACGCGCCGTTTGGTTCTTGCCCGGCCTGTGACGGTATTGGTACCAAGACTGAAGTGGATTTGGATCTGCTGATTCCAGACAAGGACGCACCAGCAGTCGACGCCATCCAGCCGTGGAGTTCTTCGCCGAACTCCAAGTACTTTGTGAAGCTGGTTGAGGGCCTTGGTAAGGCGATGGACTTCGATCCGAAAGCGCCGTTGAGTTCGCTCACCGAGGACCAGCGCGATGCCCTGATTTATGGTTCTGATGAGGAAGTCAACGTCCGCTACAAGAACCGGTATGGGCGCCAGCGCAACTGGACTGCACCTTTTGAGGGCGCAATCGGCTTCCTTGAGCGCAAGCTCGAGCAAACGGATTCTGATTGGGCGAAGGATCGCCTGCTGCAATACACCCGTCTGGTTCCTTGTCCTACCTGTAAGGGCTCGCGCCTGCGCCCAGAGATTCTTGCTGTGCGTTTGGCAGCGCAAGGATTTGATGAGTTGTCTATCGCGGGGCTGACTGGTCTGTCGATTGAGGACGCCTCAAAGTTCCTGGATTCTTTGGTCCTTGGTCACCGTGAACAAATCATCGCCGGTGCCGTGCTGAAGGAAATCCAGGCACGTCTGCGCTTCTTGCTGGACGTTGGTTTGAACTACCTGACCCTGGACCGTGGCGCGTCCACTTTGTCCGGTGGTGAGGCACAGCGTATTCGTCTGGCAACGCAAATTGGTTCGGGCCTTGCTGGCGTGCTCTACGTCCTGGATGAGCCCTCCATTGGTCTGCACCAACGTGATAACCACCGTCTGATTGAGACGCTGAAGCGTCTGCGCGATATCGGCAACACCCTGATCGTGGTGGAACACGATGAAGACACCATCCGTGAAGCGGACTGGCTCATTGATATCGGTCCACGCGCTGGTGAATACGGTGGCGAAGTCATCTACCAGGGCGAGCCAGAGGGCATCTTGAAGTCCAAGGAGTCTTTGACCGGACAGTATCTAACGGGCGCAAAGAAGCTTGGAGTACCGGATTCACGCCGTGAGATTGATAAAGAACGCACGCTGAAGGTCGTGGGTGCGCATGAGAACAACCTGAAGAACATCGACGTGGAGATCCCACTGGGCGTTCTGGTGTGTATCACCGGTGTGTCCGGCTCCGGTAAGTCGACTGTGGTCAATCAGATTCTGGCCAAGACGTTGGCGAATAAGCTCAACCGTGCACGCCAGGTACCGGGCCGTGCGGTGCGCGTCGACGGCGTTGAGCACTTGGACAAGCTGGTGCAGGTAGACCAGTCTCCAATTGGCCGCACCCCACGTTCCAACCCGGCAACGTACACGGGTGTCTTTGACAAGATCCGTAACTTGTTCGCTGAGACCCAGGAGTCCAAGGTTCGCGGCTACAAGCCAGGACGTTTCAGCTTTAACGTTAAGGGCGGGCGCTGTGAGGCGTGCCAGGGTGACGGCACCATCAAGATTGAGATGAACTTCCTGCCGGATGTTTATGTTCCGTGTGAAGTCTGTGACGGCGCACGCTACAACCGCGAGACCCTGGAGGTTTTGTACAAGGGCAAGAACATTGCAGAGGTCCTCGACATGCCTATCTCTGAGGCATCCGAGTTCTTCGAGCCCATCACCTCCATTCACCGCTACCTAGCAACCCTGGTGGATGTGGGACTGGGCTATGTCCGACTGGGCCAGGCCGCAACTACCTTGTCTGGTGGTGAGGCACAGCGCGTGAAATTGGCGTCTGAGCTGCAAAAGCGCACCAATGGTCGCACCATCTACATCCTGGATGAGCCAACCACAGGTTTGCACTTCGAAGATATCCGCAAGCTGATGCTGGTCATCCAGAGCTTGGTGGATAAGGGCAACTCGGTTCTCATCATTGAACACAACCTGGATGTCATCAAGGCAGCCGACTGGATTGTGGACATGGGACCGGAAGGCGGCAGCGGCGGCGGCACGGTAGTGGCTGAAGGCACACCTGAGGATGTCGCTGCAGTGCAAGGCTCCTACACGGGCCAGTTCCTCAAGCCAGTTCTGGAGAGCTAGTTGCAGCCCAGGTAATTTCCTGGGCTAGTGTTTGTTGACGTGACTTCATATCAGAACTCGCCACGTGCGAAGAGAAGGGCTCCCCGCGGGAAGGCTATGTCCCGGGGAGCCTCACTGACGGTGGCGCTTTCTGCTTCCATCGCGTTGCTCACCGGCTGTGCGATGCCGGGCGGGCCAGGCGCGCCGACTGCTACCACGTCGTCTGCCGCTCCAGGTTTTGTTCAAGAAGAAGACGTTGAGATTCTCGAGGATGAGAACCTGGCAGCAGCCATGGAGCAGATTGTCTCCGATGTTGAGGAGAAATACGGCGCAACTGTATCGCTGGCGGTAGTCGGTGACACCGATGAACACCTGGCTGGTGACGAGGGAGCTGAACCTGCCTGGTCAACCATCAAGGTTCCCATCGCCATCGCTGCTTTGCGTGACGGTGCGGACGAGTCTCTCGTCGATGCTGCGATTAAAGAGTCCGACAATGATGCCGCTTATGCATTGTGGCAGCAGGTCGAGTGGACTGAGGGCAGCGCGATTGAGAGCATCGAAAAGCTGCTCAAAGATTTTGAATCCGATGTTGAAATGGACCAAGCCTTTGGCATGTCCACCTGGAAAGTCAACGACCAAGCGCGCTTTGCTTCCCGTCTGGGATGTGTACCTGAATCTGAATACGTCTATGACGCCATGCACGACATTGTGGAATGGCAAAAGTGGGGTTTATCGGGCCTCGATGACGTCCATTCCAAGGGTGGCTGGGGTCTGGATGACTCCGATGGTGAGTACACCTCCCGGCAGATGGGCGTGATGCCTGTTGACGGTGGGGAAGTCGGCATCGCCATCTCCACCTCCTGGATGACCTGGGATGACGACATGTCTTTTTTGGATGACACTGAATATGACGCCGTGGAAGACATCTCTGCTGCCGCGCTCGACGAGATCGCCAGCCGCCTAGAAACGCTAATCGACAAAGCGCTCGAAATCGGCGAACTCAAACCAGTCGATGACTGCTTCGCCACCTCAACCTCTCAAACGCCGGCCGAAGAAGAATCCACGGAAGAGCCCACCGAGGAAGTATCCGAGGAACCCACCGAAGAGCCTTCGGATGAGGCCGCCGAATAAGCAAGACTGACTTGGGGTGTTGCGATTTGGATGTTGGATAAGGTGGTGTTAAAGTTAGCTGCACTACCGCCCGTAGCGCCATTTTTCAGGAGCATCGGGTCGCAAGCGGAGCATCTCCCACCTCATTCCGTACAAGGCAACTTGTGCAGGATACGGGTAAAAAGGTAACCAAGCTAGACCACTCCTTGGATTCAAAGGTGATTTTGCTTGGCAACTTTTGAGAGCTCCCGGCTGCACTGGTTTGAATATCAGGCAGGCGGGATTTTTCGTTTGTGGCTGGTAGGTGAACAATCTATCCCTTCTCACTTAGGAGACACACAATCAGCTCTGAAGCTCGCATTAATGAGCGCATCCGAGTACCAGAAGTACGTCTGGTCGGTCCCGGAGGCGAACAAGTAGGCATCGTACATACTGACGACGCACGAAAGCTCGCTTTTGAGGCAGATCTGGATCTGGTCGAGGTTGCCCCTAACGCTAAGCCGCCTGTAGCCAAGATCATGGACTACGGCAAATTCAAATACGAGCAGGCTCAAAAGGCCCGCGAATCTCGTAAGAACCAGCAACAGACTGTGGTTAAGGAACAAAAGTTCCGTCCTAAGATCGATGATCACGATTATGAGACCAAAAAGGCAAACGTTGTTCGCTTCCTGGAAAAGGGTTCCAAGGTAAAGGTAACCATTATGTTCCGTGGCCGTGAGCAATCACGTCCTGAACTTGGTTACCGTCTGCTGGAGCGTCTGGCTGCAGATGTCGAAGAATTCGGCATCGTGGAGTCCCGCCCTAAGCAGGATGGTCGTAATATGACCATGGTCTTGGGTCCAAACCGCAAGGGTAAGAAGTAGCCCGAAAAGTTCAATTCGACGGTTGTACCGTGCGCTCCTGTTGGGGTGCGCTGCACCGCGTTATCGACTCGTCAAGGATTTAGGAATCTCATGAAGCAGAAGACCCACAAGGGCACCGCAAAGCGTATCAAGGTGACTGGTTCCGGCAAGCTGCGCCGTGAGCAGGCTGGCCGTCGCCACCTGTTGGAAGGTAAGACCTCCAAGCGCACCCGTCGTCTGAAGGGCACCGAAGATGTTGCTCAGGCAGACACCAAGCGCATCAAGCGCCTGCTTGGCCGCGCATAATTAGCGCCTAATCACCCACAATAAGTTCGTCAAAGATAGTTAAGGAAGTAACACCGTGGCACGAGTAAAGCGCTCAGTCAACGCCAAGAAGAAGCGTCGCGCGATTTTGAAGTCCGCTAAGGGCTACCGCGGCCAGCGTTCCCGCCTGTACCGTAAGGCTAAGGAACAGTGGTTGCACTCTATGACCTACGCTTACCGCGATCGTCGCGCGCGTAAGTCTGAGTTCCGCAAGCTGTGGATCCAGCGTATCAACGCTGCAGCTCGCATGAACGACATCACCTACAACCGTCTCATCCACGGCCTGCGCCTGGCTGAGATCGAGGTAGACCGCAAGATCCTCGCTGAGCTTGCTGTCAACGATTTCGAGACATTCTCCGCACTGTGCGAGGCTGCAAAGGCTGCACTGCCAGAGGACGTTAACGCTCCTAAGGCTGCCTAAGTCTAAGCCTTAAACATACGGCTACTTGAAAGCCCAAGTTCTTCATCTGAATCTCAGATTACGAAGAGCTTGGGCTTTCATAATGTTTTGATAAACAAGTGTTTGCGCACTGGTAGTTGCTGCGCGTGCAACCTAAGCTGGTCACCACCGGCTAGAACCTGAAATATTTTTTGAGAGCGAGTTTGCATGACGAATCCTTATAATTCATTTGACCAAGGACGCGACGACTCCTACTCAAATGAAGAGCAAGCACCGCGGCCGCAGTCTTATGCCGAGTACCAGGAGTCGTTAAAAAATCCCCAGCCAAACCAGCGGCAGCAGTTTGCTGACCCCCGCGGAAATGTCGGGCAGCAGGTTTATGACCCGTTTCAGCAGCAGCCAATGGCGGTTGCACCGGCACCTTATGCCCAGCAGTCAGGACTGATTCGTAATCCCGGCCAACCAAAGTCATGGGTTGCCACGGTGTTGCTCACTGGTTTCCTTGGAACCTGGGGCGCTCACAACTTCTACCTCGGTTACCGCAATCGCGCGATCACTCAGCTGGTAATGACCCTGGTTGGTTATTTGACCGCTATTTTCTTGGTTGGCTTCGTCTTGCTTGGCGCCGTTGCGATATGGGCATTTGTTGACTTTGTTCGCGTGCTGTTGCGCAGCGGCGAATACGGTGTGGACGCTGATGGCGTACCGCTGACCTAGTCCTCGTTAGCCTGATTGATTCTTGTATTTGCCCGCTGTCTGCTTCGGCTACAGCGGGCTTTGTCATACCCCGGTCGTTGATGGTGAGTTGATTGGTGGCGAAGAGGTTCTTGCGCGAATGCTTATAAGGCAAGAGTGGTTGGTAGATTAAACGGCATGGCATTGGATTTTGAACAAGCATTTACCGAACGCACCCCGCGCATTGTTAACGCGGCAAAGCTGCACCGCTCCTCAGCGCGCAAGAAGGCGAATGCTTTCATCGTCGAAGGAGACAACTCCGTTGATGCGGCTGTCTCCACCGGTGCGGCCACGGATGTGTTTGTCACCGAGCGTGCCGCGGAGAAGTTCGCGGATATTGTCACTGCGGCGGGCTACATGGACGTTTATGTTCATCCAATTACCGATAGGGCAGCGAAGTCCCTGTCTGATACCCAAACCACCACGGGCATCTTTGCTTTGTGCACCCCTGTGTTGTGGACCCCGGGCAAGATTCTCAACGGCAAGCCGCAGCTGGTATCAGTTCCGGTGGAGACCTCTGAGCCAGGCAACGCTGGCACATTGATTCGCACCTCCGACGCTATGGGCGCGGATGGCGTGATCTTTGCCGGTGAAACCGTGGATCCACTGGGATCAAAGGTAGCTCGGGCATCAGCAGGATCGCTGTTCCACATCCCAACCGCACGCGATACCAACATCAAAGATGTGCTGGGTAAGCTGCGCTCTTCTAACCTGCAGATTCTTGCCACCGCACCGCAGGGCGATGCAACACTCGATGAGGTGGACTTGTCAAAGCCAACGGCATGGCTGTTTGGTAACGAGGCACATGGTTTGAGCAAAGAGCTTCTCGATGCCGCCGATATCCGCGTCAGCATTCCACTACGCGGCCGTGCCGAGTCTTTGAATCTGGCAACCGCGGCGAGCATTTGCTTGTATGAATCCGCGAAGGCACAGAACCGCTAGTTTCCCATTGATTGTGACCAAAGAGTGAGACGGACTGAGCGTCGAGAAATCCGATCGCAGTCCGTCTCACTCTTTGGTGGGGTTAGCTGCGTGCTTAGTGAGGGGAGACTGTAGGATGGTTGCGTTATCAAACTGAAGTTTTCGTCCGAGTTAAAGAGGTTGAAGGACACGTGTCTGCTACCCCAGAGATAGAAATTAACGAGGCATCATTAGAAGCTGCAGCCAATGAGGCCGTTGCAGCATTTGATGCGGCGACCACCCTCGAGGAGCTGCAAGAAGCTCGCCGTGGGCATCTGGGAGACAAGAGCTTTATATCCCAGGCACGCCAGTCACTTGGAACCTTGCCTAAAAATGAGCGCAAGGACGCCGGCCGCATGGTCAACATGGCGCGCGGCAAGGCGGAAAAGCACTTCGCGGAAGTCAACCAGGTTCTGGAAGAAAAGGCTCGTGCTGAGCAGCTTGCTGCCGAAACCGTCGACGTCACTGTCGCAACTACCCGCCAGCAGACCGGTGCGCTGCACCCAATCACCGCGCTGAACGAGCGCATCGCCGACATCTTCATCGGCATGGGTTGGGAAGTCGCCGAAGGTCCAGAGGTGGAAGCAGAATACTTCAACTTCGACGCGTTGAACTTCAAGCCTGATCACCCAGCACGTACCCTGCAGGACACGTTCTACGTGGGTGAAGAAGGCTCCAACCAGATTCTGCGTACTCACACCTCACCAGTGCAGGTTCGCACCATGTTGGACCGAGATGTTCCTGTATACATCGTCTGCCCGGGCCGCGTATTCCGCACCGATGAGCTGGATGCAACGCACACCCCGGTGTTCCACCAGATTGAGGGTTTGGCCATCGATAAGGGTCTGACCATGGCAAATCTGCTTGGCACCCTGGATCACTTGGCACGCCAGCTGTTCGGTCCTGACACCAAGACCCGCATGCGCACCAACTACTTCCCATTCACCGAGCCATCCGCTGAGGTGGACGTGTGGTTCCCAAACAAGAAGGGCGGCGCAGGCTGGATCGAGTGGGGCGGCTGCGGCATGGTCAACCCAAACGTTTTGCGTTCTGTTGGCGTAGACCCAGAGGAGTACCAGGGTTTCGCTTTCGGCATGGGCATTGAGCGCACCCTGCAGTTCCGCAACGGCCTTTCTGACATGCGCGACATGGTCGAAGGCGACGTACGTTTCACCCTGCCATTCGGCGTCCAGGCTTAAATTCCGAGGAAGGAAAACCACATGCTTATTTCACAAAACTGGCTCCACAGCGTCCTCGGTGAGCACAACCCAGGCTGGACCGTTACTAGCGAAGAACTTGATGCCGGCTTCGTCCGCGTCGGTTTTGAAACCGAAGGCTATGAACCACTGCCTGAAATCACGGGCCCAGTGGTCATCGGCCGCGTTGAGAAGATTGAAGAACTCACCGACTTCAAAAAGCCAATCCGCTACTGCCAGGTCAACGTTGGCCAGGCCAACGGCACGGGTGAGCTGCAGGGCATCATCTGTGGTGCTCGCAACTTCCAAGAAGGCTCCTTAGTCCCAGTATCCCTGCCAGGCGCAGTTCTTCCTGGCGGCTTCGAAATTGCCGCGCGTGAGACCTACGGTCACATCTCCAACGGCATGATTTGTTCTGCATCCGAGCTGGGCTTGACTGAGAAGTCCGAAGGCATCATCACTCTTGATGAGTCTTATGCAGAGCACATCGGTGAAGACGCCCTGCCTTTGCTCGGCGGCGCTGACACCGTATTCGATGTCAACATCACCCCTGACCGCGGTTACGCATTGTCCATGCGTGGACTGGGCCGCGAGATTGCCTCCGCATTCGACTTGAAGTTCGTTGACCCAGTCGGTGAGGCATCCGCAGCCAACGGCAGCCTGATTGATATTGACCTGCGTGAGGAGACCAAGGCTATCCGCTTCGGTCTGCGTAAAGTCACCGGCATTGACTCAAATGCTGACTCGCCATTCTGGATGCAGCGTATCTTGATGCTGGCTGGCCAGCGCCCAGTCAACCTGGCAACCGACGTTACTAACTACGTCATGTTCTTCCTGGGCCAGCCAATGCATGCTTTCGACGCCAACAAGGTGGCAGGCAACCTGGTTGTTCGCAATGCACAAGCCGGCGAGAAGTTTGAGACCCTCGACCATGTCGAGCGTGAGCTGTTTGCCGAAGACGTAGTGATCTGTGATGACAACGGAATCCAGTCCATGGCTGGTGTCATGGGTGGTACTACCTCGGAGATCTCTGATGAGACCACCGATGTCTACTTCGAGTCCGCAACCTGGGATCCAATCACTGTTGCGCGTACCTCGCGCCGCCATAAGCTGAGTTCTGAAGCATCCCGTCGCTTCGAGCGCGGCGTGGATCCAGCGATTGTTGAATATTCCTTGGACCTGGCGTGCGAACTGCTCGTGCAGTACGGCGGCGGCCACGTCGAGGAAGGTCGCACCATCGTGGGCGATGTTCCAGAAGCACCAGTTGTATCCATGGATGTGTCCAAGCCATCGCGCTACGCCGGCGTGGACTACGCCCGTGAGACCATCACTGCCCGCCTGGAAGAGGTTGGCTGTTCGGTGTCTGCATACGACAACGGCAACGCTGTGGATGTGACTATCCCTTCCTGGCGCACCGACATCGCTGAAGATGTTGATCTGATTGAGGAGATCCTGCGACTCGAAGGCCTGGAAGCAATTCCTTCCATCCTGCCAATCCCAACCATTGGTTCCACTGGTTTGACCGCGGCACAAAAGCGCCGTCGTGCCATTGGGCATGGTCTGGCATACGCCGGCTACGCTGAGGTCATCCCAAGCCCATTTGTGAACGCAGAAATCTTCAACACCTGGGAACTGGAAGCTGATGATGAGCGCCGCAACGTAGTATCCGTTCAGAACCCATTGGAAGCTGACAAGGCTGTGCTGTCTAGCACCTTGTTGCCGAACATGCTTGATGCCATCGCGCGCAACGTAGCCCGTGGTCGTAATCATGTCTCCCTGTTTGGCTTGCAGCAGGTTTCCTTCAAGCGAGCCGATTCCACTCCAATGCCGGACGTGTCCAAGCGTCCATCGGATGAAGAGATTGAGCAGCTGGTCAATACCTTGCCAGCGCAGCCATTGCACGTGGCCACCGTTGGCACCGGCAACCTAGAGTTCGAAGGTCCATGGGGTGAAGGCCGTGCCTACACTTACGCGGATGCTATTGAATCTGCACGCCAGGTAGCACGTTCTGCTGGTGTTGAGATTGAGGTTGAAAACGCTGATGTAAAGCCGTGGCACCCAGGCCGTTGTGCTGCCATCAAGGTTGGCGGGGAAGTAGTCGGCTACGCCGGCGAGCTGCACCCTCAGATCCTTAAGGCCATGGGCCTGCCAGCGCGCACCTGCGCGATGGAACTGGATATCACCGCGTTGCCGTTTACTGAGTACTTGCCAGCACCGGTGCTGTCTTCTTTCCCATCCCTGCACCAGGACATCGCTCTCGTGGTGGATGAGGACGTTCCAGCAGAGACCGTTCGCCGCACCTTGGAAGAGGGCGCAGGGGAGCTTCTGGAAAGCGTTGAGCTTTTCGATGTTTTCCGTGGCGAGAAGCTCGGCGAGTCCAAGAAGTCCTTGGCGTTCAAGATGTTCTTCCGCGCAGCGGAGCGCACCTTGACCGATGAGGAAGTCAACACTCACCGTCTGGCCGCAGCTGAGCTTGCGAGTGAGCGCCTCGGCGCAGAGATGCGCGCATAATATTTCTCTAATTACCGCGCATTTTCGCTGACAACAAGGCCGCGTTTCTACTAGATTTACAGGTAGGAACGCGGCCTTTTTCAGATCAATTGGATTGCTCGAGTTTAGCTACGACACTGCACCGGCTGATACGTCGGGGCTTCCAGCTTGCTCCTTAGCTGTGGTGTGGCCCCGGCTTCGTACTTCTCTGCTGTGCGGTGCCTGCATTGGCCTTCTCTGTTGTGTGGTCCCTGGTTTGTCCTTTACATAGAATTTCGGACGAAATTCTATGAATAGTTTGCGGTTGCCTGCATAATTTACTATTGTGTTTCACATGACCTACAAAGTTGCAATCGCAGGCGCCACGGGTTACGCCGGTGGCGAAGTTCTCCGCCTCCTTCTTAACCACCCGGCGTATGCGTCCGGCGACTTGGAAATTGGCGCTTTAACCGGCCATTCCAATGCTGGCCAATCCGTAGCGGAGCTGATGCCGCATCTTCCGCAGCTGGCAGATCGCACCATCGTGGATACCACCGTGGAAAATTTGGAGGGCCACGACGTGGTCTTCTTGGGGTTGCCGCATGGTCACTCTGGTCCTATTGCTAAAGCGTTGGGCGAAGACGTTGTGGTTATTGACTGTGCGGCTGATTTCCGTCTGAAAGATGCCCAGGACTGGGAAGATTTCTACGGCTCTGAGCATGCGGGAACCTGGCCTTATGGCATTCCGGAGCTGCCAGGTAACCGTCAGCAGCTCAAAGGCTCGAAGAGGGTAGCGGTACCAGGTTGTTTCCCAACCACCATGACCTTGGGTGCGCTACCTGCTGTCCAATCGCAGATCATTGAGCCAGACCTGACCATCATCGCCGTCACCGGAGTTTCTGGTGCAGGAAAGAAGGCGAGCGTTCCGCTCATCGGCGCGGAAACCATGGGCAGCGTTAAGGCCTATTCACCTGGTGGAACCCACCGTCACACCCCGGAGGTCATTCAGAACCTCACCCCGTTTGCGGAAAAGACCGTCAATGTCAGCTTCACTCCAGTACTGGCACCGATGCCGCGTGGCATCCTGGCAACCATCACCGCACCGCTGAAGGAAGGCGTAACCCAAGAGCAGGTTACGAAGATCTTCAATGAATTTTATGCGGATGAGCCCTTCTGCCACGTCCTCCCACAGGGCCAGCAGCCGCAGACTCAATACGTGGTTGGCTCGAACATGTGCCACATTCAGGCGCACGTGGATGAGCGAGCAGGAAAGCTGATCATCACTTCTGCGTTGGACAACCTGACCAAGGGCACGGCTGGTGCCGCAGTGCAGTGCATGAATCTAAGCTTGGGTATTGATGAAACCGCAGGACTGCCACAAGCAGCCGTCGCGCCTTAAAAGTAGCTTGAAAGAAAAGGAAACCACCATGACTCCTTCAGAAAACCCTGGGTCAGTTGAATCAGTTAAATCATCTGCCTCCCTGCCACTGGGTGTGACCCTGCCTCAGGGCTTCCTCGCGGCATCCACCACCGCAGGCATTAAGCCTTCGGGCAATTCCGATATGGCATTGGTGGTCAACCAAGGCCCACGCTTCGATGCGGCAGCCGTTTTTACCCGCAATCGCGTGGTCGCAGCACCGGTCAAGGTTTCCCAAGCGGCACTGGTCGAAGGCGAGCCGAATCAGATCAAGGCTGTAGTTTTCAACGCCGGCAATGCCAATGCTTGCAACGGCGCACAGGGGTTGGCGGATGCGAAGAAGATGGCCGAAGACACCGCTCTGGCCCTCGGTCTTACATCCGATGAGATTGCCGTGTGTTCCACCGGTCTCATCGGCGAGCTGATGCCGATGGATAAGGTTCACGGGGGCATCGAAAACCTAGCAAAGAACCTTGGCGCGGACCCAAGCTTTGGAGTTGGTGCCGCCACAGCGATTATGACCACTGATACCGTGCCGAAGCAGACCGCTGTGCACGGCGAAGGCTGGACCATTGGCGGCATGGGCAAAGGCGTCGGCATGATGGCGCCATCTTTGGCCACCATGCTGGTAAGCCTCACCACCGATGCCATTGCATCTCCTGCGGCGCTCGATGAAGCCCTGCGCAAGGCCTGCGATGTCACCTTCAACACGCTGGATGTGGATGGTTCTACCTCCACCAATGACACGGTGATTATTCAAGCCAACGGTGCATCTGGTGTGGAACCTACCCAGGAAGAATTGGACGAGGCCGTGCTAAAGGCCTGTGCCGACTTGGCCAACCAGCTGCAAGCTGATGCTGAGGGCGTGACCAAGCGCGTGAAAATCACCGTCAAGGGCACTGCCTCTGATGACCAGGCGTTGAACGCTGCCCGGACCTTGGGCCGTGACAACCTGTTCAAGTGTGCAATGTTTGGCTCCGACCCGAACTGGGGCCGTGTGCTGGCCGCTGTGGGCATGGCTGATGCCGACATGGACCCGGATAATATTTCGGTCTTTTTCAACGACCAACCTGTGTGTGTGCAATCCACCGGTGCCCCTGGCGCGCGCGAAGTAGACCTGTCCGGCGCGGACATTGACGTGCTGGTGGACTTAGGCACCGGCGGTGACGGCACGGCTTTCGTGCGTACCACTGATTTGTCGCACGAGTACGTGGAAATCAACTCAGCGTATAGCTCTTAACAAAGGGGGGAATAGACATGATGCAAGGAATGACTGACACGGATCGCGCGGCGGTCTTAGCTGAGGCTCTGCCGTGGCTGCAGCACTACCGGAACAAGATTGTGGTGGTGAAGTACGGCGGCAACGCCATGATCGATGAAGACCTCAAGCGTGCCTTTGCCGCTGACATGGTTTTCCTGCGCGCCGTTGGCGCGAAGCCAGTGGTGGTGCACGGCGGCGGACCGCAGATCAATGAGATGTTGGCCAAGATTGGTATCGCCGGTGAATTCAAGGGCGGGTTTAGGGTAACCAGCCCCGAAATCATGGAAGTAGTACGCATGGTTTTGTTCGGTCAGGTCGGCCGAGACCTAGTCAACCTGATCAACTCGCATGGTCCTTATGCCGTGGGTACCTCAGGTGAAGATGCCGGGCTATTTACCGCAACGAAGCGCCTAGTCAACGTCGATGGTGAACTGACCGATATCGGCCTGGTGGGCGACATTACTGACGTGAACCCATCTGCTGTCATGGACATCATTGAAGCTGGCCGCATTCCGGTGGTTTCCGGCATTGCCCCAGGTACCAACGGCGAGGTTTACAACATCAATGCCGATGTTGCTGCTGGTGAGCTTGCCCAAGCGATTGGTGCGGAACGCCTTGTCATGCTGACCAATGTTGAGGGCCTGTATACCGACTGGCCCAATAAGGAATCTTTGGTCTCCAAGATCGAAGCTTCCAAGCTAGAAGAGATGCTCCCGCAGCTCGATGCCGGCATGATCCCGAAGATGGAATCCGCGCTCAATGCCGTCAAGGGTGGCGTTGCAGCATCCCACGTCATTGATGGCCGCCTGGCGCATTCTGTCCTGCTGGAACTTCTCACCATGGGCGGTATTGGCACCATGGTTTTACCAGATAATTATGAACGCTCGCGGTACCCAGAAGGCACCGTGTTCAGGAAGGATGACGCCCAGTGAGCAAGCTAGAGCAAACCTCGCAGGAATCAAAGCTAACCAGCGCATGGCAATCAGCCATGATGAACAACTACGGCACTCCGCCCCTGGGAATTGTCTCTGGGAACGGCGCATACTTGGTAGATGAGGAAGGCAATGAATATCTGGACCTTTTGGCCGGTATTGCCGTGAACTCCTTGGGCACCAACCACCCCGCGGTTGTCAACGCTGTGACTGAGCAGGTCTCCACCTTGAGCCACGTCAGTAACCTCTTTGCGTCACCGCCTGCGGTCAAGCTGGCACAGCGCTTGAAGGAGAAAGTAGGGGATGACTCCGCGCGAGTCATTTTCTCCAACTCCGGCGCGGAAGCCAATGAGGCGGCTTTCAAACTGGCACGTCTAACTGGCCGTGGCCGAATCTTGGCGGCTAACCACGGCTTCCATGGCCGCACCATGGGTTCTTTGGCCATGACTGGTCAGCCTTCCAAGCGTGACATTTTCGGCCCACTACCAGGTGGGGTGGAGTTCTACCCGTATGGCGATATTGAGTATCTACGCCAGCTGGTGGAAATCAACCCAACTGATACCGCGGCCATCATCCTGGAGCCAATCCAAGGTGAGACCGGCGTGGTGCCGGCACCAGAGGGATTCCTCGAGGACATCCGCGCGCTGTGCGATGAGCACGGAATCTTGATGATTGTGGATGAAGTCCAAACCGGTGTTGGCCGAACCGGCAGCTTCTTCGCCTTTGAGAAAGCAGGCATTGTGCCGGATGTCATCACCATGGCCAAGGGCCTTGGCGCGGGTCTTCCAATTGGCGCCTGCATAGGCGTGGGCAAGGCCGCGGAATTGTTTGGACCAGGCAGCCATGGAACCACCTTCGGGGGCAACCCTGTTTCCTGTGCCGCAGCGAATGCTGTGCTGGATGTAGTGGACGAGAAGTTCATCGCGGAAGTTCAGTCCAAGGGCGATAAGTTCACCGCGGAGCTATCCAACCTGCCACTGGTAGACCATGTGCGTGGCCAAGGCTTGCTGTTGGGCGTTGTGCTCAAGCAGTCGGTTGCCAAAGCAGTAGTAGCCGAAGGCCTGAAGAACGGGCTGATTCTCAACGCTCCGAGCGATGATGTGGTGCGTATTGCGCCGCCCCTGGTTATCACTGAGCAAGATATTGCTGATGCCACTTTCAAACTGAGCAGCATTTTCAACACGGTTGCGCAGTAAAACTCGCGGCAAATGGCCTGAGAATTGCTGAGGCCGATTTAGAGACCCTGAAAATTTCTAAGACAGATTAGTCAGATAAGACAGTAAGGAATAACACCTGATGAGCACGACCACGAGGCCAGAGCCAATCCCACACCCACCAGAGGTTGGATTGGGCGGCATTCGTCACTTCCTGGCAGATGATGACCTCACGCCAGAGGAGCAAAAGGAAGTACTGGAGCTCGCACTGGAGTTGAAGCAAGAACCGTTCAAGCTTCGCCCATTGGAGGGCCCGAAGGCAGTGTCCTTGCTGTTTTCTAAGTCTTCTACTCGTACGCGTTTCTCTTTCGAGGCCGGTATTGCAGCGATGGGCGGTCACGCGATTGTGGCAACTGACCAAAGCTCGCAGTTGGGCAAGGGGGAGACACTGCAGGACACCGCAGCGGTGATGTCACGGTTTACGGAGATGATTATCTGGCGGACCTTCGCGCACCAAAACCTCATCGACATGGCGGAGACCGCAACCGTGCCGATCATCAACTCTTTGACCGATGACTTGCATCCGTGTCAGATTCTGGCGGACTTGGTCACCTGCGCCGAAGAATACGGTGGAGTAGAGCAGCTCAAGGGCAAGAAGGCCGTGTACTTGGGTGATGGCAACAACAACATGGCGAATTCTTATCTCATCGGTTTTGCAACCGCTGGTGTAGACATTGCTATTTGCGCGCCGGCTGATTTCCAGCCCGAGCAGCACTTCGTGGATCGCGCACAAGACCGTGCAAACCAGACCGGTGCAACTATCACGGTGACTGACAGCCTGGATGTGGTTGAAGGTACGGACTTCATCATCACCGATACCTGGGTATCCATGGGCCAAGAAAATGACGGCAAGGATCGTCGTACGCCATTTATGCCGTACCAGGTCAACGAAGAATTGATGGCAAAGGCCGGCGCTGATTCCATCTTCTTGCACTGCCTGCCGGCTTACCGCGGTAATGAAGTCACCGCTGAAGTTATTGACGGTGAACAGTCCCGCGTATTCGATGAGGCTGAGAACCGTCTGCACGCACAGAAAGCTTTGATGTGCTGGCTTTTAGATAAGGCCGCGGAAGCCTCCGCGAACAACGCTTCGAAAGTTTAAAGTAAATACTATGACCATGCCTAAGACCCGAAATGCACGCCAAGCAAAAATCTTGGAAATTTTAGGGAAGACACGTGTTACCAGCCAAGTGCAGCTATCTGATCTGCTGTTGGACGAAGGAATCGACATCACCCAGGCGACTCTTTCCCGTGACCTTGACGTTCTTGGCGCCAAGAAAGTAAAGCGCGACGGAGGGCGTTCCTTCTACTCCGTCGGCGGTGAAATGGACCAGTACGTGGACCAAATCAACGGCCCACGTGAAAAGCTGCGCCGCATGATAGATGAACTGGTGGTGTCTTCGGACAACTCCGGAAACATTGCTATGCTGCGCACCCCAGCTGGTGCCGCGCAGTACCTGGCCAGCTTCATTGACCGCGTCGGCCTCGATGACGTCGTGGGCTGTATCGCTGGTGATGACACCATCTTCGTCCTGGCCCGCGAACCACTCAGCGGCAAGGAACTGGCACAGCGTTTGACCGGCCACCGCGAAGAACCATCAGAAGAGCCAACGGTATAAAAGTTAATTGCCTAACTTTTAAACGACCGTATAAGCAGAATCGGCATGCATAGTCCTCATGATTAGAGGGCTTATGCATGTCGAATTTGTATATTATGTACCTTCGTGTATATTTTTCAGTAGATGATTTCATCACGTACTGCCTACGCAAGTAGACGTACCATGGGACAATAAAACCTGTTGTGTGGCTGAAACTTTTTCACGGCCACATGTTTGGATTAAGAGGAGATTGAAACTATGAACGCACGTGTCGTGCTTGCTTACTCCGGCGGCCTGGATACCTCGGTTGCCATCCCTTACCTGTCTAAGATGACCGGCGGCGACGTTGTCGCAGTATCGCTGGATCTGGGCCAGGGCGGCGAGGACATGGAATCTGTCCGCCAGCGCGCACTGGACTGCGGTGCGGTGGAGTCCATCGTCATTGACGCAAAGGATGAATTCGCTGAAGAGTACTGCCTGCCAACCATTCAGGCCAACGGCATGTACATGAAGCAGTACCCATTGGTTTCTGCTATCTCTCGTCCGCTGATTACCAAGCACCTGGTCAAGGCTGCTCAGGAATTCGGTGGCACCCACGTCTCCCACGGTTGCACCGGTAAGGGCAATGACCAGGTCCGCTTCGAGGTTTCTTTCCGCGCGCTGGACCCATCGCTGGACATCATTGCGCCGGCACGTGACTACGCATGGACTCGTGACAAGGCTATTGCTTTCGCTGAAGAGATTGACCTGCCAATTGAGCAGTCTGCTTCTTCGCCTTTCTCCATTGACCAGAACGTTTGGGGCCGCGCGGTTGAAACCGGCTTCCTGGAGGACTTGTGGAACCCACCAACAAAGGATGTCTACGCCTACACCGAGGATCCAGCACTGGGCAACGCACCGGATGAGGTTGTCATCTCCTTTGAGAAGGGCAAGCCAGTAGCTATAGATGGCAAGCAGGTCACCGTCCTGCAGGCTATTGAAGAGCTCAACCGTCGCGCGGGTGCACAGGGCATTGGCCGTTTGGACATGGTCGAAGACCGCCTGGTGGGCATCAAATCCCGCGAGGTCTACGAAGCACCGGGTGCAATTACCTTGATTCGTGCACACGAAGCTTTGGAAGATGTCACCATGGAGCGCGAGCTGGCACGCTATAAGCGCCTGACTGATGCTCGTTGGTCCGAGGAAGTCTACGACGGTCTGTGGTACTCCCCGCTGAAGCGTTCTTTGGACGCGTTCATTGCTGAGTCCCAAGAGCACGTCACCGGCGATATCCGTCTGGTGCTGCACGCTGGCCAGATCACTGTCAACGGTCGTCGTTCCCCACAGTCTCTCTATGACTTCTCCTTGGCTACCTATGACACCGGTGATGCCTTCGATCAGACCGCTGCGAAGGGCTTTGTTCAGCTGCACGGTCTGTCCACTCAGATTTCTAATAAGCGTGACCGCGATGGCGGTTTCCCAACCAGCGCATCTGAGTAAATTTCTTTCAACCACGTCTCTTTGATTCACGGAGGATAGTTAGGCACTATGCAGCCACATAAGACGAATGAAGGCGCACTGTGGGGCGGCCGCTTTTCCGGCGGACCGTCAGAAGCCATGGCTGCGTTGTCCGTATCCACTCATTTTGACTGGGTGTTGGCACCTTATGATGTTCTAGCGTCAAAGGCGCACGCAAAGGTTCTGCATGCAGCGGCATTGCTTTCCGATGACGACTTGGGCACCATGTTGAAGGGATTGGACGAGCTGGGCGCGAAGGTAGCGTCGGGTGAATTCGGTCCGGCACCAAGTGATGAAGATGTGCACGGCGCCATGGAGCGCGGTCTCATTGACATCGTGGGCACTGAGGTTGGCGGGCGTTTGCGCGCTGGTCGTTCCCGTAATGACCAGGTGGCGACGTTGTTCCGCATGTGGGTGCGTGATGCAATCCGTGATATCGCACTGCAGGTCAGCGACCTGGTGGAAGCAATTTCCGGACAGGCTGAGAAGCACCCGGATGCGATCATGCCGGGCAAGACGCACTCGCAGGCAGCGCAGCCAATCCTTCTGGCGCACTCACTGCTGGCGCATGCGCAGCCACTGTTGCGTGATATTGACCGCCTGAAGGATCTGGATAAGCGTCTGGCTGTCTCTCCTTATGGCTCCGGTGCTTTGGCGGGTTCTTCTTTGCAGCTCAACCCTGAAGCTATTGCGGAAGAGCTGGGCTTTGATGCGGCTGCGGAGAACTCCCTGGATGCCACTGCATCCCGTGACTTCGCCTCTGAAACTGCATTCGTGTTGGCTCAGATTGCCGTGGATATGTCGCGCTTTGCTGAAGAGATCATCTACTGGTGCACCCCTGAGTTTGGCTACATAACGCTTAGTGATGCCTGGTCAACGGGCTCTTCGATCATGCCGCAGAAGAAGAATCCTGACGTGGCTGAGTTGACCCGCGGCAAGACGGGCCGCCTGATTGGTAACCTGTCTGGCCTGCTTGCAACCCTGAAGGCGCAGCCGCTGGCTTATAACCGCGACCTGCAGGAAGACAAGGAGCCAATCGTGGACTCCGTGGCGCAGCTGAACTTGCTGCTTCCTGCGATGACTGGTCTGGTTTCCACTCTGGAATTCCACACTGAGCGCATGCGGGAGCTGGCGCCGCGAGGCTTCACCCTGGCTACTGACCTAGCCGAGTGGATGGTGCGCGAAGGTGTTCCATTCCGCGAAGCTCATGAGGCTTCCGGCGAATGCGTTCGTCTAGCCGAGTCCCGCGGCGTTGACCTGGTGGACCTCACCGATGATGAGCTCAAGGGTGTTGATGAGCGTTTGACTCCTGCGGTTCGTGACGTGCTGACCATCGATGGTGCGGTGGCATCCCGCTCCACCAAGGGCGGTACTGCTGCTGTTCGCGTTAACGAACAGCGCGAGACCGTGAACGCAATCAACTCCGAGTTCCGCACATGGGCGCAGACCCCAGTTCGCCCGGAGGCACAAAGCTAGGCATTGACTTAAGCCTTTAGCATCAACCAACAAGAGAGCCGATTTCCCCAAGATATTAAGGGTGGAAATCGGCTCTCATTGTTTTGCCCTCCGGGCTAGCTCAAGTCTGCCTCGCGGTAATTGACGAAAGGAAATTACTGCGCTGAGTCGAAGCGATCTTGGGCTTCCATCACGTTGCCGAGCTCGGCCTCAATGATGGTGGTCAGGGCTTTGAGCGGTTGCGCGACCTTGGTGCCCAGCTCTGTCAGAGAGTAATCCACGTGCGGGGGAATGGAGCTGCGGACCAGACGATTGACCATCCCGTCGCGCTCGAGCTGGCTAAGAGTTTGTGACAACATGCGGTCGCTGATGCCGTCAATCTTGCGGCGTAGCTCTGCAAAGCGCATGGGGGAGCTGCTTTCTAAAAGCGCCACCATGGTCAGCGATCCCCAACGTCCCGTGAGGTGCTGCAGCGCGCCACGGGAGGTGCACATGGAAGAAAAGACATCTGCACGGAATCCGTTCGAGGGGGAATCATTGCTAGTGGACATGCTCATTACCTTAGCCCTAAAAATGGCCTAAATAAAGTATTGCACTAACTTTTGGGAAGTGCTATATTTATCAACGTATTTAAACGACCCTTTGATTTAGGAGATTTACCAACATGCGTATTGCGGTTACCGGCGCTACAGGCCACCTTGGCGGACTCGTTATTGATAGCCTGCTGAACAAGAACGTTGAAGCATCCGACATTGTTGCCATCGTTCGCAACGAGGAGAAGGCTAAGGACCTGGCTGCTCGTGGTGTGAACATTGCTGTCGCGGCCTACGATGATGAAGCTGCCCTGAAGGCTGCACTCAACGGTGTTGACCGCCTCGTGTTCGTCTCCGCTTCCGAGGTTGGCAAGCGTGTTGAGCAGCACTCCAACATCATTGCTGCAGCGAAGGAAGCTGGCGTTTCCTTCATCGCGTACACCAGCTTGCTCAACCTGGATTCCTCTGAGCTTTTCCTTGCTCCTGAGCACCAGGCGACCGAGAAGATGCTCGCAGAAAGCGGCATTGATCACGCTAACCTGCGCAACGGCTGGTACTGGGAGAACTACGCGGCAGCACTCGAGACCGGCAAGGCAATGGGCAAGTTCTTCTCCGCTGCTGGTGAGGCAAAGGTCTCCGGCGCAGCCCGTAAGGACTTCGCAGAAGCTGCCGCTGTAGTAGTCACCACCGACGGCCACGCTGGCAAGACCTATGAACTCGCTGGCGCACCAGCGCTGACCTACCCAGAAATCGCGGCTCAGGTCGGCGAAGTTCTTGGCACTGACGTTGAGTACGTCAACCTGACCGTCGAAGAGTATGAGAAGTCTCTGGTTGAGGCTGGCCTTCCAGCTGACTTCGCAGCTGGACTCGCAGGCGCTGACCCAGTCATTGAGAAGGGCGCCCTCTACTCCGAGAGCACCGACCTGCAAGATCTCATTGGTCGTCCATCTACCTCCGTAGCTGACACCTTCAAGTAGACGTGCTGCACTAGTTTCTAGTTGTGTGCAGTAACCCGCACTATCGCCCTTCGTTGCATTGGAGCAACTGCCGGCGATAGTGCGGTTTTCTCTTCCATGAAGGTTCGGCTTCTTGGGCACGTGAAGTTTGGTCGACATTCAGGTGAACTGTTGACTATCGTTTACTCAATAAGGCTTTGAACGGTGAAAACGCGTCTTAGAATGAGGTTATGGCGGGCAATCCTTCGGTGGGACGCGGAACTAGTGGCCACGGGGCAGGCGGGCGAAAGCTTGGCTTGCTGTTCGGGGTGGTGCTGCTGTTTATTGCAGTCGCAGAAATCATTATTGGTCGCGATGATGGAAATAAGGCGAGGTTTGATTCGCTCGTTGATTCCGTTCTGCCGGAAGGGGACCCGGTGGACGTGAGCCTGCTGGTGGGCTCAGAAAAGAAGGACTTTCTCAAGGACCCGCGGGTAGTCGAGGGTTTCCGTGACGAGGGCTTCAACATCAGTGTTAGCACCATGGGTTCATTGGTAACGGCGGAGTGAGCCAGTGATGGTTCGCTTCCAGATTATGACTTTTACTTCCCGGCAAGTGATGGCAACGCTGAGTTCAAAAGCTACGTTGGCGCGCAATCTCAGGAGGGACTGCATGTGGAGTCCAATATCGCGATTGTGGCCAGGCGCGATGTCACCAACACCTACCTTTCGCCACGCACCGTGGACGTGCTGACCTCAGACCCCACGTGCTCTTATTCCTCCGCACAATTCGCCTACCTGATGGCGGATTCCGGGATGGGTGGAAGCCTTCGTTCCACTTCAAATCTCGCGGAAGGTGGCAGCCGGATTACGCCCATATTCCAGGCGCAAGGGTTGACTGAAGGTTCCGGTGGGGACTCGTTTAGTCAATTCATTGCCGGTAGCGGGCTGGGCACACCGATGACGGTGGCCTATGACTCGCAATTCGTGGCGTTGGTTAACCAGCAGCCCGAACAGGCTGCGGAATTTGCGATGATTAATTTGAACCCCACGGTGCGGGTGCAGCACGAGCTGGTGGTCAATTCCGGCTACGTGGATGCGGAAGAAGCGGAGAACTTCAGCCGGGTGATGGAAGAAGAACAGGATCTTCTCATCGTGATGATGGAATATGGCTTCGCGCCGGCGGCGAGCTCCCATTACAGCTCAGCCTTTAAAGAAAGAACTCGGGATATCCTCCCGCACAACCTGCAGTATCTGACCCCGGCTCCAACCATGGAAGACATCACGCAACTTGCCGGCGTACTTGAATGCTGAAGTAAATGAAAAAGCTTATGACCACCGCAATGGTGTTTCTTTCCGGTCTTGTACTTGTCGCCTGCAGCTCGATGGGGGAATATTTGACTTCGGGTCCAACCTCGGCGGCTCGGGGAATGGTGGTGACGATGGGGCATCGTCAAGCACTGAGCCTTTAGTTATTGCTGCCGCAACAGAGTTGGAAGACTTGGAACCTGCAATCGCTGCGGCATCGGCTGGCTTAGGTGTTGACATCCAGATGGAATTTCCAGACGGCACCTTGGCGAATACCCATGAGCTTGCGCAAGGCACCTTCGATGGCCACTTTTATGCCACCTGGTTTGCCACCAACCGCTATCTCACCCTGGAAGGCGCAGGCGACAAGCTTGCCGATGAAACCTCCATCGCCCGTTCACCCGTAGCCCTCGGCGTGAAGTGTGAAGTGGCAGAAAGCAACGGGTGGACGCAGACGCCGCCATCATGGCAGGAGATTGCGGACTCCGGTATGAGCTTCGGCATGACGGATCCGGCAACGTCTAACTCCGGCTTTAGCGCTGTGGCTTCCGTATCCACCGCGATGGCGGATACCGGAAATGCGATTGTGGAAGCCGATATCCAGCGAGTCACCCCGCAGGTGCGAAGCTTCTTTGCCAACCAGACGTTGACCTCGGGCTCTTCTGGCTGGTTGTCTGATGTGTTCTTGGATGATCCGAACAAGGCCGATGCCATTATCAACTATGAGTCGGTGCTGCACACGCTCAAATCCGATGGTGCGGATATCGAGGTCATCATCCCAAATGATGGTGTGATTAGCGCGGACTACCCGCTATCCACCTTGGCGAATCCGTTGCACGAGGGCGCACAGGACCAAGTAGCGCAGCTGGTGGGCTGGTTCGAAGCCAACCCGGAGGAGCTGACTAGTTCATTTCGCCGTATAAATAATGGAGAGAACGATCCGCAGCTGCAGGAAAACACAATCTATGAACTGCCGTTCCCAGCATCGAAAGATGCGGTCACGGAACTGGTGGGTGCCTATAGCAATGAGCTGCGAAATCCGGGCGAGAGAGCGTTTGTGCTGGACATTTCAGGCTCTATGGAAGGCGAGCGCTTCGACTTGCTCACGGAGACGATGCATTCGCTTATCGATGTCTCCGCTGCGACCACCACCGGCAACGTCGGATTCCGCGACCGCGAAACCATCACTTTGGCGCCTTTTGCCACTGAACCTTATTACCCATCGACGGTGACCTACAGCGTGGATGACCCAGCAACCCACGCCGAGCTCTCCGACCGCGTGGACCGCTTCAACCCAATTGGCTACACCGCCATCTACGATGCACTCGCGATGACCATGAACACCATCGGCAGCAACGATGACGCGATTCCGTCGATCGTGCTGATGACCGATGGTGAAAACACCTCGGGGCGCAGCTACGAAGAGTTTCAGCAATACTACGACGGACTCAGCGACGAGAAGAAGCGGATTCCAGTCTTCGTCATCCTTTATGGCGCAACTGACGTGGCTGAACTGAGCGAGCTCGCCGGTTACACGGGCGGCCGCGTATTCGATGCGCTCGAAGGCGACCTCAATGAGGTATTCAAGGAGATTCGTGCCTACCAATAGCATCAATCCGAGGGGAATCAACACAGGCTCGAAAGATATTGTCCGCCGCACTCCACGCAACCTGGCGGACATATATTCCACGCCACAGCCTCAGGCAAAAGAAACCAGTTATTTCACCTCGCGCAAGAATATCCTTTGCATGGCTGCAGCGGGAGCCGTCATCGCCTTGCACTTTGTTGCCGGCCGTGGCTTCTTGTGGCCTGTGGTGGCTGCCGCATCCTATGGAGGATTTGCCCTTTTGACCCCAGAGCAGTCGGAGAAGAAGCAACCCCAGCTCGAGTCTCAAACTCCGGCTGAACAGGCACGCAACCTGGAGAAAATCCTGTATGACCAGCTCGGCATGGTGGGCAATGTCGCGTCTCTCGCTGTGCAAAACAAGTTTCTGGATGTCTACGAAGCTTTGCAATGGGTGCTTGAGCGCTGGGACCGCTATGGCGATTCCTGGGCAGCGCGGGCATCGGTAGAAAGCATTATCCAAGAGCACATTCCGGATGTGATGGATGCTTACCTGCAGGTCATCAACGGTGAGAATGGAGCTCACATCTCGGACGTCAACCACACCTTGGATATCTTTGAGAAGGAAGCCAAACGGATAAGACAAGCCGCCGAGGACGACTCTGTATCCGCGCTGCGCGAGCGCACTTTAGCCGTCAAACTGCAATACGGGGTCATGCCAGTAGTTGAAGATACCGACGGGTATGATGAGCAACCATGAGTTTAGATCCCGCGCTAGTAGAAATCCTTGTGTGCCCGCAGGACAAAGGACCATTGCGATATCTGGTCAACGACCAGGTCTTAGTCAATGAGCGCTTGGGCATTGCCTATCCCATTGAAGACGGAATCCCAGTCATGCTTGTCGACGACGCCAAGCCATGGCCACAGGCATAAACACACAATCTAAACGAGGTAAACATGAACATCATTGATGAACTGCAATGGCGCGGGCTAATTAACCAGTCCACAGATATCGATGCCCTGCGTGAGGCATGCGAGGAGCCAATCACCCTCTACGTTGGTTTTGACCCAACGGGTGACTCCTTGCACGCCGGCCACTTGGTACCGATGATTATGTTGCGCCGCTTCCAGGAAGCCGGCCACAACCCGTTGGCTCTCGCAGGCGGCGCTACCGGCTTTATCGGCGACCCACGTGATGTGGGGGAGCGCTCCATGCTGACCCAGGAAGAAATTGATAAGAACCTCGAGGCTATTAAGAAGCAGCTTCGACAGTTCATCAGCTTCGAGGGCGACAACGCTGCAACGATGGTGAACAACGCGGACTGGACAATGAACATGTCCGTTATTGATTTCCTGCGCGACGTGGGAAAGAACTTCTCACTCAACACCATGTTGGACCGCGACACCGTCAAGCGCCGGCTGGAAACCGACGGCATTTCTTACACCGAGTTTTCCTACATGCTCCTGCAGGCAAATGACTTTGTGCAGCTGCAGCGCAAGTACAACTGCACCTTGCAGGTCGGCGGCGGCGACCAGTGGGGCAACATCGTTTCCGGTGTTGACCTAAACCGACGCACCGACAGTGTGAAGACTCATGCACTGACCTGCCCATTGGTTACTGATGCCCAGGGGCAGAAGTTTGGTAAGTCCACCGGCGGCGGCAAGCTTTGGCTGGATCCGGAAAAGACTTCTGCTTACTCCTGGTACCAGTACTTCCTCAACGCTGGTGACTCTGTAGTCATTGATTACCTGCGTTGGTTTACCTTCCTTACTCAGGAAGAAATTGCTGAATACGCAAAGGCAGTAGAGGAAGAGCCTTTCAAGCGTGCCGCTCAGCGTCGTCTTGCACAGGAAATGACCAACCTGGTTCACGGTGAAGACGCGACCAAGGCTGTTGAGCTCGCCGCCCAGGCACTCTTTGGCCGCGCGGAACTGACCGAACTAGATGAAAAGACCCTCGAAGGCGCACTGTCGGAGACCAACGTTGCCGAACTTGGAGCGGAAGAATCCTTCAACATCGTTGACCTTCTCGTGGCATCCGGTCTTGCTGATTCCAAGGGCGCTGCACGACGCACCATTAAGGAAGGCGGCGCTTACGTCAACAACGAGCGCATCGAATCCGAGGATTGGGCGCCAAGCGAAGACAACTTCCTCCACGGTGCATGGCTAGTGATGCGCCGCGGCAAGAAGAACTTCGCCGCCATCCGCCGCACCGGCTCCTAGCCCAAGCACCATTGGCCAACTCAATTGCCGAACGCGATTGGCCAGCAGCTGAACTAAAGCGCAAAACCCCGCTATCTCAGCCTCCAAGTACTCACCAGAAGCAATTAACCTTGCGTTAGTGAGTCCGAGGAGTGGAGATAGCGGGGTTTCATTTTGCTTGCAATTCTAAAAACCACGATTACCCTGGCGATTTGTCAACAATCTCAGTCCCGTGTAACTTTGTCGAAGTCGCCGCGAGAGAGCGTGTGACAGAAAAGTTAACACCTGGTTGACAAACTTTAAACGGATTGTCTAAGGTAGAAACTCCAGCCAAGAACGATGATTGCTTCTAAAAGAAGCAGGAATTAACTTGTGCGGTTGTTGTCTGAGAACTCAATAGTGTGCCAATGTACTAGATATATTATTTTTGTCTGTGTTGTGTGGATGAGGATTAT